>NZ_CP015521.1:515000-1690000 GCF_001638925.1 Sphingomonas sp. NIC1 | reverse complement strand
TGGCGGCGATGCCCTTCTACGCCGGCCTTGCCGTCACCGCCTATCCGCTGGTGCTGACGGTGCTCGACGCCAAATGGGTGGAGGTGGCGCCGGTCGTGCAGATCATCGCGCTGGCCATGCCGTTCATGACGATCCAGGTCCTCTATTCCCCCGCCTGCGATGCGCGCGGGCGGCCAGGCATTGGTGCGCGCAACGGCGCGTTCGGCGCGCTGGTGCTCGCCACGACCTTCCTGGTCGGGGTGCATTGGGGGCCGGTCGGGCTCGCGTGGAGCTGGGTGGTCGCCTATCCCGTGTATCTGGCGGTGAGCAGCTGGCGGTCGCTGCCGGTGATCGGCGTCGCACCGCTGGCGCTGGTCCGGGCGGTCGCGCCGGCGGTGGTTGCCGCCGCGGTGATGGCGGGCGTCGTCCGACTGGTGGAGGCGCTGCTGCCACCGCTGGCGCCGCCGGTGCAGCTGGCGATCCTCGTCGGCGTGGGGGCAGCGACCTATGGCAGCTGGCTCGCGCTGTTCGCGCGCGGCACCGTGCGCGAACTGATCGCGATCCTGCGCAAGCGGCCGCTGCCGGCCTGACGGGGTCGTTCGACCCGTCCTATCCCTGCTGGATATAGTCGCGCATCGCCGCGGCATCCGCCTCGATCCGGTCGATGCGGTATTTGACCAGATCGCCGATCGAGACGAAGCCGACCATCCGCCCGTCCTCGACCACCGGCAGATGACGGATGCGCCGCCGCGTCATCAGCGACAGTGCGCCGATGACGTTTTCCTGCGCGCCGACGCTCTGCACGGGCTGCGTCATCACCTCCGACAGCGGCCGGTCGAGCGCGCCGGCGCCGGCCTGCGCCAGGCAATGGACGACGTCGCGTTCGGAGAAGATGCCCACCGGCACGCCATCGTCGCAGACCGGCACCGCGCCGATTCGCTTCTCCGCCAGCACCGCCACCGCCTCGCCGACGCGCGTCTGCGGGGTCAGCGCGATCACATCGTCGCCCTTGGTGCGCAGGATTGCCGCGATCGTCATGTTCATCCTCCTCCGTCACATCCGACTCGGTCTTGTCCGACTCTTCGGGCCGGATCGGGGTTGAGCAGATCATGTTTGCGCGTCATTGGCAAAGCCATGGATCAGCGCCCCGCCGGACTGGACGATCCCGCGCTCGCGGCGCACGCCTGGGCGCGGTTTCGCAGCATCATGGCGTGGATGATCGCCGTCGCCGCAGCGTGCAGCGCGGGCGCGATCGTCGGCCTCGCCTGGGTGCATGGGCCGTTGCGCCTGATCACCATGGCGGCGGTGATCGGCGGGGTCGGCGGATCGATCGCGCTCGCCGGCGCGCTGATGGGTCTGGTGTTCCTGAGTTCGGGCACCGGGCATGACGAACACGTCGAGCGGCACGATCCGCCCGCGCCGGGACCGCGGCACGATCGTTAGACGGCGGGCGCGAAGGTACGCATCCTCCGCGCCTCAACGCAGCGATTCCCTCGTCAGCGTGGGCGGGGTCAGGCGGCGCTCCATCCGCATGCGTTGCGGCGAACGCCCGCCGGTGCAGGAGCGGCGTGTCCGGGTGGATGCCGCCACCACCAACGAAAAAAGGGCCAGCTCCTCGTCGGAACCGGCCCCTTCTGGTATTCGGATAGCGCGCGCTTATTCGGCGGCGGGCACTTCCACCGCGGGCGTGCGCGGGGTGCGACGGCGACGCGGCTTGGGCGCGTCTTCCTCGGAATCGTTCGCCGCAGCGATGTTGAGCGAGGGCGGCAGGCGATCGGCGTCGACGCCATTGCCCTGATCCTCGGCCGCGGGCGCTTCGACCTGCGCATCCCGACGCGGGCGACCGCGGCGCTTGGGCGCGGGGGCGTCGGCGGCGATCACGGTCTCGGCGCGCTCGGTGAGCGACTCGCCCTCTGCGATCGGATCGGCACGATGCTGGCCGGCAACCTCGACCGGCGCCTGCTCCGCCTCGAAGCGGGGCCGGCGGACGCGGTCCTCGCGCTGAGGACGGTCTTCACGCTGCGGGCGATCGTCGCGCTGGGGGCGATCCTCCCGATTGCCGCGCTCTTCGCGATTGCCGCGGTCGTCCCACGTCCGGCCCTGGCGCTGGTCGCCATCCTGGCGGTCGCGATCCTGCCGATCCTGACGGTCGCGGCTCTGGCGCTGCGGGCGATCCTCGCGGCCCTGCCCCTCACGCGCCTGGCCTTCGCCGTCCTGCTCGCCGGCCCGGATCGGTTCGCCTTCGTCGCCGTAATCCTCGTCGTCGTTCAGGTCGAACGGCTGCTGGCGGCGCGGCTGATTATCCTCGAAGCGGCCGCGCTGATCGGCGAGCACGCGAAAATAATGGTCGGCGAACTGCAGATAATATTCGGTGTTGACGCGGTCGCCCTGGCGCTGCGCCTCCATGGCGAGGTTCTTGTACTTCTCGAACAGCTGGTTCGCGTTGCCGCGCGCGCGGCTGTCGATGCGGTTGCCGTTGTCGGGACGCCCCTGGCCACCCTGCCGCGGCCCGTTGTTGCCGCCGCCGTTGTTGCCACCACGGCCGCGACGGCGGCCGTTCTGCCGATTGTTAATCAAGCTGATGTCCCATGATCTGAGTAATGGTCCTCAAAACCAATCCGGCCCTTCGGGCCTGACGCACGGTCAAACGGTGCCATCCTTTGCGTCTGCGGCGTGCCCTTCGGGGCGACGCTGGAGCCTGTCACGGCCCCCGCCCATACGGCGACCTGATGACGAAAGGATGCGGGTGACCGTCCTACGACCCCTTGTGATCGTCGATGGTGCTTGCCCCGGCCCGACCAATAGCTGGCGCGAGGGCGTTCCTACAAGCGAAATATGTGGATGGTCGTGCCATCTTTCAACCGGCGGCGCGGGGCGTGACGATAAGGCAGCGGTCGCGCTGCCCCAGATCGCGATGGACGACGCTGTCGAGGCCGGCCGCGGCGAACAGCGCGGCGACCGCTGGGGCCTGGGTATGGCCGATCTCCACCGCCGCACAGCCGCCGGGCGCGATCAACCGCGCGAGTTGCCCCGCGAGCAGGCGGTAATCGTCGAGGCCATCGGCGCCCGCAAACAAGGCGGAGCCCGGTTCATGGCGGCGCACTTCGTCGGGCAGCGGCTCGTCGGTGCCGATATAGGGCGGGTTGGCGAGGACGAGATCGAAGCGCGCGTCGATTGCCGCCGCCCAGTCGCCGCGGACGAAGGCGGTGCGGTGCGCCATCCCCAGCGCCGTGGCGTTCGATGTGGCATAGGCCAGCGCCTGCGCGGAGCGATCGACACCGATCCCGCGCGCCGGCCATTCGTCGAGCGCGGCGAGCAACAGCGTCCCCGGTCCGGTGCCGAGATCGAGCACGGTTGCGGGCGCGCGGCTGCCGAAATACGCGAGCGCGGCGATCAGCAGCGTCTCGCTGTCGGGTCGCGGCACCATCGCACCGGGACCGACCGATAGGTCGATCGTCCAGAATCCGCGCGTGCCGGTAATATAGGCAACCGGCTCGTGCGCCGTGCGCCGTTCGACGAGGCCTGCGAAGGTGGCGGGGACGGGCCGCTCCATGTCGAGCAGCAGCGCGTTGCGATCGATCCCCAGCGCGTGCGCCATGAGCAATTCCGCATCGAGCCGCGCGGTGGGGGAAAAGCCGAAGCGCGCGGTGGCGTCGGCGAGCGCAGTGCGGAGGGGACTCACCATCCACCCGCTTCGTCATCCCGGCGAACGCCGGGAACCATGGACACGCGACGCATCGGTTTCACCCTTACGCTGGCCACACCGCCGTCCATGGATCCCGGCGTTCGCCGGGATGACGGAGGAAGGAAGCGGGGCCCCACGCCCTCATCCATCCAGCGACGCCAGCCGTTCCGCCTCGTCCTCGGCGATCAGCGCGCCGATTAGTTCGTCCATCTCGCCCTGCAGGATTTCGGGCAGGCGATGCAGCGTCAGGTTGATGCGATGGTCCGTCACGCGGCCTTGCGGGAAATTGTACGTCCGGATGCGCTCGGATCGGTCACCCGATCCCACCATCGCGCGTCGCGTACCCGAGCGTTCGCTCGCCAGCCGCTCGCGTTCGGCTTCGTACAGGCGGGTGCGCAGCACCTTCAGCGCCTTGGCCTTGTTCTTATGCTGCGACTTTTCATCCTGCTGGATCACGACCAGCCCGGTCGGCAAGTGCGTGATGCGAACCGCGCTGTCGGTGGTGTTGACCGACTGGCCGCCGGGGCCCGACGAGCGATAGACGTCGATGCGCAGGTCCTTATCGTCGATGCGCACGTCGACCTCTTCGGCCTCGGGCAGCACCGCGACGGTTGCGGCGGAGGTGTGGATGCGACCGCCCGCCTCGGTGACGGGCACGCGCTGGACGCGATGGACGCCCGCCTCGAACTTCAGCTTGGCGAACACGCCCGTGCCGGTAACGCTGGCGACGACTTCCTTGAACCCACCCGCATCGGACGAGGAGCTGGAGATCACCTCGACCCGCCAGCCCTGCGTTTCGGCATAGCGCTGGTACATGCGCAGCAGGTCGCCGGCGAACAGCGCCGCCTCGTCACCGCCGGTGCCGGCGCGGATTTCGAGCATCGCCGCGCGTTCGTCCGCCGCATCGCGCGGCAGCAGCGCGAGCGCGAGGCGCCGGTCCGCCGCCTCCAGCGCGCGGGCATTGTCGCGCAGCTCTTCCGCGGCCAGGCTGCGCAATTCCTCGTCGCCGTTATCCTCCGCCATATAGGCGAGGCTGTCCGCCTCCTGCCGCAGCCGACGCACCTCGCTCGCCGCCTGCGCGACGGGGTCCAGCTCGGCATATTCCTTCGACACCGCAACGAAGCGGTCAGACGGCAGGTCGCCGGTCGCCATCTGCGCCTGCAACTCGTCCCGCCGCGCCTCGATCTGCGCGATCCGTTCGGGGGATATGGTGGTCATGCGGTAAGGTCAGGCAGATTAGTTATGAGGGAATCTAGGGTCATGCGAACCTTAGCAACGTCAACATTGCCGCCATCCAGCGTCCTCTGACCGACACCACCCTGCTTCAGAGAAACGATGTGACCAGGCCCCGTTCGCAATGCTCGATCGTATCGCTTCTTGGGGTTTCCAGACACATAAATTTCGGAGGAGATGCCAGCCCGGCGAAGTGCAGCAACGAATGCCAGTGCCGCCTTCTCATGATGTGCGTCTTCCGCGACCACAGCCACAACGTCCTTGGTCGCAACCGGCTCGTCCAGCAACATCGCCAGCCGCTCGACGCCCGCCGCCCAGCCAACACCCGCGGTCGGCGCGCCGCCGAGGCTCTCGACCAGCCCATCGTAGCGACCGCCGGCCAGCACCGTGCCCTGCGCCCCCAGCCGATCGGTGACGAACTCAAACGCCGTGTGCCGGTAATAGTCGAGGCCCCGCACCAGCCGCGGGTTGCGCGTCCACCGGACCCCCGCCGCATCCAGCCCCGCCGTCACCGCATCGAAGAACGCGCGCGCCTCGTCGGTCAGATACGCGTCGATATCGGGTGCAGCATCGGCGATCGGCCGATCGCGCGGGTCCTTCGAATCGAGGATGCGCATCGGGTTCTTCTCGAGCCGGGTCAGGCTGTCTTCCGACAGGTCCCCGCGATGCGCCTCGAAATGCGCCACCAGCCCCGCACGCCACGCGTCGCGCGTCTCGGCGTCTCCCAAGGTATTGAGCTGCAACGTCACGCCCTCGGCAATGCCTAGCTCGTGCAGCAGTTGGTCCGCCATCACCAGTAGCTCGACGTCCGCTGCCGGTTCGGGTGCGCCCAAAATCTCGGCGTCGATCTGGTGAAACTGGCGATACCGCCCCTTCTGCGGGCGTTCGTAGCGGAACACCGCGCCACTGGTCGCGACCTTCAGCGGCGCATATTGCTGCCAGCCTTCGGTCAGGAACGCGCGCGCGATACCCGCGGTGAACTCCGGCCGCAGGGTCAGCGAGTCGCCACCGCGGTCGGGGAAGGTGTACATCTCCTTCGACACGACATCGGTCGTCTCGCCGATCGATCGCGCGAACACCTCGGTCGCCTCGAACACCGGCAGATCGACGCGCTGGAAGCAATACAGGCGGCGGACGCGTTCGAACGTCTCGATCACCGTTGCGAAGCGGCGCTGCTCGTCGCCGAAGATATCCTGGGTTCCGCGCACCCGGCGCGGCGTTTCGATACGGGCCATATGGTGGCGGTATCTAGGCGAGGCCGGCCCCAAGCGCTAGCACCCCAACATGACCAATCCGCGCCGCTATTGGGGAATCGGCAACCGCATCGCACCGCCGCGCTTCGCGCTGTTCGGGGCGATCTTCGCCATCGGGCTGGCAGCCCTGATCCCGATCGTCGGCAAGGGGCGCGGGATCATGGGGGCGTTCGATGCCGCCGCGATCGTCTTTCTCCTGTCGCTCGTCTCGCTGTTCCGCCACGCCAATGCCGCGCGGATGCGGCGGGCGACGCGCGAGAACGACGCCAATCGCGCGCTGCTGCTGGCGATCACCGCGGCGACGATGGGCGTGATCCTGGTCGCGGTGGCGGGCGAATTGAAGGGCCGCAACGATACGCTGGCGATCGTGCTGGTGGTGACGACGCTGGTACTGAGCTGGCTGTTTTCGAACATGGTCTACGCCATGCATTACGCGCATCTGTTCTACAGCGCCGACGACGATGGCGAGGGAGATGCAGGCGGCATCGACTTTCCAGGGTGCAAGGAGCCCGATTACTGGGACTTCCTGTATTTCAGCGCGACGCTGGGCATGACGTTCCAGACTTCGGACGTCTCCATCACCTCGCGGCGCATCCGCCGGGTCGTGCTGGGACAGTGCCTTGCCGCCTTCGTCTTCAATCTGGGCGTGATCGCCTTCACCATCAACGTGCTGGGCGGCGGCGGCGGAAACTGAGTCCTTCTCGTCTCGTCACCCCGGATTTGATCCCAGGTCCCGCTGTTGCCCACAGGGAAAGAAGAAGCGGGATCCCGGCTCAAGGTCGGGATGACGGGCAGGGATTGCGGATGGTGTCAGATCACGGGGCGGAATTCCCCGTTGCCCGCGTAAGGGCTGGACGCCGCGGCTTTGCGAAGCTTACACCGGCGTATTCGTTTCTTGCCGAAGGCTCGCCATGCTCCGTTCCATCGCCGTCGCCGCCCTGCTCCTGTCCACCGCCGCGCCGGCCCTTGCACAGGTCCCGCCGGGCAATTCGGCACCGCAGCCGGTGCCCTTCGTCGATAAGATCCCGGCGCCGCAGGACACGCCCTATCCCGGCACGATCCTGCTCAACGTCGATGCGACCAACACCGAACAGGGCATCTTCCGCGTGAAGGAGACGATCCCCGTCGCCAAGGCGGGGCCGATGGCGCTGCTGTTCCCCAAGTGGCTGCCCGGCGCGCATAGCCCGCGCGGTGAGATCGAGAAGCTCGCCGGCCTCGTCATCAAGGCGAACGGCCGCGTCATTCCGTGGACGCGCGACATGGTCGATGTCTTCGCCTTCCACATCGACGTGCCGCAGGGCGCGCGCAATCTGGACGTCGAGTTTCAGTTTATCTCGGCGACCAAGCCCGATCAGGGCCGCATCGTCGCGACGCCCAACATGATCAGCCTCGAACCCAATTCGGTCAGCCTGTATCCCGCGGGCTATTTCACCCGTCAGATCCCGATCCAGATGACGGTGAAGTTCCCGACCGGCTGGACCGCGGCGGGCGCGGTGCCGGCCAAGGCGAACGGCTCGACCTATGTTTACGACAAGACGAATTACGAGATCCTGGTCGATTCGCCGCTGCTCGCCGGCCGCTACGGCAAGACGTGGCCGCTGTCGGAGCGCGTGAACCTCAACGTCTTCGCCGACGATCCCAAGGAACTTGCCGCGACGCCCGAGCAGATCGACGCGCACAAGCGGCTGGTTGAGCAGGCCGAAAAGACGTTCGGCGCGCATCATTACGACCATTACGAATTCCTGCTGTCGATCAGCGACCAGCTGGGCGGCATCGGGCTGGAGCATCACCGCTCGTCGGAGAACGGCGTGACGCCGGGCTATTTCACCGAATGGAACGCTAGCCCCGGCCGCCGCAACCTGCTGCCGCACGAATTCACCCACAGCTGGGACGGCAAGTTCCGCCGCGGTGCTGAGCTGTGGACGCCCGATTATCGCACGCCGATGCGCGACAAGTCGCTATGGGTCTATGAAGGACAGACGCAATTCTGGGGCTATGTGCTCCAGGCGCGTTCGGGCCTGGTCAGCAAGCAGGACACGCTGGACGCCTATGCCGGCATCGCCGGCAGCTATGATCTCGCCCCGGCGCGCCAGTGGCGCGACCTGATCGATACCACCAACGATCCGATCATCTCGGCGCGCCGGCCCAAGGGCTGGACCAGCTGGCAGCGCAGCGAAGACTATTACAACGAAGGCCTGATGGTCTGGATGGAAGTCGATGCGATGCTCCGCCAGAAGTCGGGCGGCACCAAGTCTATCGACGATTTCGCCAAGGCCTTCTTCGGCATCCGCAACGGCGACTGGGGTGAGGTGACCTATACGTTCGACGACGTCGCCAACACGCTGAACGGCATCGTTCCGTATGACTGGGCAAGCTTCCTGACCAAGCGTCTGACCGAGACGGGCCAGCCCGCGCCGGTCGATGGCTTCGCGATGAACGGCTACAAGCTCGTCTATACCGCCGAACCGACGAAATACTTCACCAACGCCGAAAAGAGCGGCGGCGTGAACGTCACCTATTCGATCGGCCTGTCGGTGGCCAAGGACGGCGAGGCCACGGCGGTGATCTGGGACAGCCCGGCGTTCAAGGCGGGGATGGACGTCGGCACCGTCATTCAGGCGGTCAACGGCACCGCCTATAGCGGCGACGTGCTGAAGGCGGCGATCGTCGCGGCACAGACCTCGAAGGAGCCGATCAAGCTGCTGGTCAAGAGCGGGCCGCGTTATCGCGAAGTCGCCATCGACTATCACGGCGGTCCCCGCTATCCGCGCCTGCAGAAGACTGGCACCGGCGAAACCGGACTCGACAAGCTTCTGATGCCGCGCTGAGGGGCAGCAGGCATAGGATTATCAAGGGACTTTCATGCGTATCGATCTGATTCCGGTCGGCAAGAGCCCGCCCGACGACCTCAACGTCATCATCGAGGTGCCGACCGGCGGCGAGCCGGTCAAATATGAGTTCGACAAGGCGTCGGGCGCGCTGTTCGTCGATCGCATCCTGCACACGCCGATGCGCTATCCGGCGAACTACGGCTTCGTGCCGCACACGCTGTCGCCGGACGGCGATCCGCTCGACGCCTTGGTCGTCGCGCGCTCGCCGTTCATCCCGGGCTGCGTCGTGCGCGCGCGTCCGATCGCGGTGCTCAATTTGGAAGACGAAGCCGGCGGCGACGAAAAGCTCGTCTGCGTGCCGGTCGATTCGACCTTCCCCTATTATTCGAACGTCGGCGAAAAGGACGATCTGCCCGAGATCGTCTTCGAACAGATCGAACACTTCTTCACCCACTATAAGGATCTGGAGAAGAAGAAGTGGGTGCGCATCGGCACCTGGGGCGACCGCGAGGAAGCGCGCCGCATCGTGATGGAAGCGATCGAACGCTACGACGCCGCCAAGAAGCAGGGCGAAGAGCCGCACGACCACGACGTCCCCGGCCGCGACTGATCCGCGCCTGAAGTCCTCCCTCGCGTCAGCGGGGGAGGGGGACCGCCGACGTAGCCGGTGGTGGAGGGGGCGTTTCCGCATGCGGAAAGCTAGCTGCTTACCTCCCCCCCGTCACCGCTACGCGGCGCCACCGTGCGAGGTCGATCATGCCCCCGGCATCATCTTGAACGGCCGGGGGCCATTCATCCTCACACGCCCTTGCGGGGGAAGCCTTAGCGTCCCGCCATCCGCCTGAGCGCCTCGCCCTCGACGCGCTGCACCGTCCAGTCCTCCAGCCCCACCGCCCCCATCCGGCGATAGACCGCGATCGCATCGGCATTCCAGTCGAGCACCGCCCATTCGAAGCGCGCGCAGTTTCGCTCTACGGCTATCCAGGCCAAATGGCGCAGCAGCGCGCCGCCCACGCCCTTCCCGCGTGCTGCCGGCGTCACGTACAGATCCTCCAGATACAGGCCCCGCCGCCCCTTCCACGTCGAAAAATTGTGGAAGAACAGCGCGAAGCCGACCGGCGCCCCTGCCTCTTCGGCGATCACCGCTTCCGCCGCCGGCTGCGGCCCGAACAGTGCCTCGTCCAGCATCGCCTCGGTTGCCTCGACCGCATCGGGCTCGCGCTCGAACGCGGCGAGGTCCCGCACGAAGCGCAGGATCGTCGCGATATCGTCGGGCGTTGCGGGGCGGATCGGGATGTCGGTCATAACGATGCTTCCGTTTGCGGAGCGGGGATCGGGCGGCGCACCGCGACCAGGCACCCGGCGATGATGAGCAATGCGCCCGCGATCGTCCACGGCGACACGCGCTCGGCAAAGACCAGCCAGCCGAACAAGGCGGACCAGACGAAGGCGGTATATTCGACGGGCGCCAGCACCTGCGCCTCGGCGCGGGCATAGGCCCAGGCGAGCGCCACCGCCGACACCGATCCCAGCGCCGCCGATGCGGTGATCGCGGGCAGTTGCTCGACACGCGGCACGCCGGCAAACCAGGGTGCGCCGATCAGCAGCAGTCCGCCCAGCACGATGCTGGTGAACAGCGCCACCTCCAGCGGATCGGCCGCCTGCGCCTGCCGTCGCAGCAGGATCAGGCTGCCCGCATACAGGACCGACGCGATCAGGATCGCGACGCTGCCCAGCACCATGTCTTCCGACGCGCGCGCCTGTACCTGACCCGCGGCGATCGCGAACACACCGAGGCTTGCGACCAACGACCCACCGATCGCGCTGCGCTGGATGCGTTCGCCGAGCGTCAGCGCGGCCAGGAACAGCGCGATCAGCGGCGCGAGGAAGGTCAGCGCCACCCCCTGCGCCATCGGCACGCGCACGAGGCCCCAGAAGAACAGCAGCACCGACGCACCACCGACGCTGCCGCGCGCCAGATGCAGCCGCAGCGCCGCCCACGCCGGCCACCGCCCGCCCCGCGCGATGAAGATCGGCGCCAGCAACGCCACCCCCGCCACCGATCGCCAGAGCACCGCAAAATAGGCGCCGCTCGCAATGGACAGCCCTTTCATGATGGCGTCCATCCCTGCGTAGACGGCAATCCCGCCTGCGGCGACGCCGAAGGCGGTGACGGGGGGATGTGGCGCGATTCATCGGATCAGGCGGATGTCGACACCCAGCCCCAGTCCCGTCCATTTGGCATCAGCAGTCAGGACGGTGGCATCCAGCATCAGTCCCATCGACAGACAGGCTCGATCGGCAAAGGACGTATCGGTCCCGGTCAGCTGCGAATGAAGGGCTGCCGAAATTCGAGCCTGACGGGCATCGAACGCGACGACCGAAATGCCCAACCGCGAGAGTTGCGTTTCGACCATAATCGGATCCATGCCGCGGCGTGCGACCTTGTGGAGCACCTCATCGAGATTGACGGCGTTCAGCACAGCGCCATCGCAGACGTCCGCAACCATGTCGCCGCCCACCTCATCGAAGATCATCGCGAGAATGGCGGAGGCATCGATGACAAGGGTGCTCACGCGCCCGTCTCGCCTGCCTCTCGCCGCGCCTCCATCGCGCGGTCTTCGAGCAGCTCGGCGACGACGCTGCCGTGCGGAGCGATGTCTTCTCGCATCGACCGGAAGGATTGCCGGACGTCTTGGACGATCTGCTCACGCGTCCGCAACACGACGGCGCCCTTGGCGTCGCGATCGATGACCAGCGAATCGCCATCCTTGATGCCGAGCTCGCGGCGGATATCCGCCGGAATCACCACCTTGCCGCCCGCGATCACCTTGGCATGATAGGTCATGTCAGCACCTCCAGGTCCTGACCTGTAGCACAGGACCTATTCGGCTGCCACGACCTGTGGCTCGGCCGACGCCGCCTCAATCTCCGCCGCTTTGGCTTCGACGAGGCGGACGATGTGGTCGATCATGCCTTCGTCCTGCACGTGGTGATCGGTGACGCCCGACAGATAGACCATGTGCTTGCCGTTACCGCCGCCGGTGATGCCGATGTCGGTTTCGCGCGCTTCGCCGGGGCCGTTGACGACGCAGCCGAGTACCGACAGGCTCATCGGCGTGCGGATGTGCTGAAGCCGTTCCTCGAGCGCCTGCACGGTGCGGATCACGTCGAACCCCTGCCGCGCGCATGACGGGCACGACACGACACGCACGCCGCGGTTGCGGATGCCGAGTGCCTTCAAGATTTCGAAGCCGACGCGCACCTCGTCCTCCGGCTCGGCGGAGAGTGAGACGCGGATCGTGTCGCCGATGCCGTACCAGAGCAGGCTGCCGATCCCGATCGCGGACTTCACGGTGCCGCCGACGAAGCCGCCCGCTTCGGTGATGCCGAGGTGCAGCGGGCAATCCACCGCTTCGGCGAGCTGCTGATAGGCCGCAACCGCCAGGAACAGGTCCGACGCCTTCACCGCGACCTTATATTCGTGGAAATCGTGGTCCTGCAGCAGCTTGATGTGGTCGAGCGCGCTTTCCACCAGCGCATCCGGGCACGGCTCGCCGTATTTTTCGAGCAGATCCTTTTCCAGCGACCCACCATTGACGCCGATGCGGATCGCGCAGCCATTGGCCTTGGCGGCGCGGACGACTTCGGCGACGCGCTCCGACGACCCGATATTGCCCGGATTGATGCGCAGGCACGCCGCCCCCGCATCTGCTGCCTCCAGCGCGCGCTTATAGTGGAAGTGGATGTCCGCGACGATCGGCACGCGGCTGCCGCGGACGATCTGCTTCAGCGCCGCGGTCGATTCGACGTCGGGGCAGGAGACGCGGATGATGTCGACGCCCGCATCCTCGCAGCGGCGGATCTGGTCGATCGTCGCGCGGATATCGGGGGTGGGCGTGTTGGTCATCGTCTGCACGGTGACGGGCGCATCGCCGCCGACGGGAACGGTGCCGACCATGATTTGGCGGCTCTGACGGCGGACGATGTCGCGCCACGGACGTAAGGACATGGCGTCTATATACAGCAGCCGGGTTGCGGTTCAAAGACGCTGGTGTAGGGCAGCAGCAGTTCCATGACGCGCCCCCCAATTCCTCGCCATTACGGCCTCGACTGGCTGCGCGTCGCCGCCTTTGCGATCCTGATCGTCTATCATGTCGGCATGGTGTTCGTGCCTTGGGGCTTCCACGCCAAGAGCGCGCATGGCGCCGACTGGGTGGTACTGCCGATGCTGGCGGTGAACGCTTGGCGATTGAGCCTGCTGTTTGTCGTGTCGGGCTATGCCAGCCGCGCATTGCTCACCCGCGCGCACGGTCCCGGCGGCTTCCTGCGCCAGCGTTCGCTGCGCCTGCTGGTGCCGCTGGCCTTCGGCGTCGCGGTGATCGTGCCGCCGCAAAGCTGGGTCGAGCTCGTCACGCAGCACGGCTATCGCGCCGGGTTCGCGACCTTCTGGACCCACGATTATTTCCGTTTCGGCAGGCTCGGCGGGATCGGCCTGCCCGCGCTCAACCATCTGTGGTTCGTCGCCTATCTGTGGTTGTACACGGTCGTACTGGCTGCCGGCGTCGCGCTGATCCGCACGCAGGCGCCGCAGCAGGCATTCGACCGGCTGTTTGCCGGGCCACTGCTGGTGGTTATCCCGACCGCGTGGCTGGTGTGCATCCATGGCTGGTGGTTCCCCATGGGTTATGAGACGCACGATCCGCTCCACGATCTGATGGCGCATCTGAGCTACCTGCCCGCCTTCCTGTTCGGCTTCGCGCTGGCGGGATCGGCACCGGTGCTGGCCGCGTGCGTGCGCTGGCGCTGGGTGGGGCTGGCGATGGCGATCCTGGGCTATGGCTTCATCCTGGCGGTGGAGCTGGTCGGCGGCGACGCGCCGCGCTGGCTGTATCCCACCTACGGAGCCGCACATGCGCTGCAGCAATGGGGCGCGACGCTCGCGTTGATCGGCATGGCCGAGCGGCACTGGAATCGCGACGCGCCGGTGCGCGCCACGCTCACCGAGGCGGTCTTCCCCTTCTATCTAGTCCATCAGACGATCATCGTCCTCGTCGCCTATTGGCTGATCCCCGCGCGGCTGACCGGTGGTGCCGAATTTGCGGTGCTGATCGCCGCGACGATCGCCGGCTGCTGGGCCTTTTACGCGATCGGCCGCCGCATCGCGATCCTGCGCCCGCTGATCGGGCTGCGTCCCCTGTCGTCACAGAAGGTAGCATCATGAGCTGGTCCCTTGTCCTGCACGGCGGCGCCGGATCGATCGAGCGCCACCGCCTGACGCCCGAACAGGACGCGGGCGCCCGCGACGGCCTGTCCCGCGCGCTCGACGCCGGCGGGGCGATCCTGTCGGGCGGCGGCAGCGCGCTCGATGCAGTGGAAGCCGCCGTCCAGGTGCTGGAGGACGATCCGCACTTCAACGCCGGTCGCGGCGCCGCCTTCACCCGCGACGGCGGCATCGAGCTGGATGCGGCGATCATGGACGGCGCGACGCGGGCAGCCGGCGCCGTCGCGGGGATCACGCAGACCCGCTCCCCCGTCGCGCTCGCACGCCGGGTGATGGCGGCAAGCCCCCATGTCCTGCTGAGCGGCACCGGCGCCGAGCAGTTCGCCCGCGGCCAGGGCCTGGAGGTCGCACCCGAAGGCTGGTTCGAGACGCCCGAGCGTCGCCGCCAGCTCGACGAGATGCTGTCGCGCAACGCCGACGCCTTCGACGTCGATATGAAATATGGCACCGTTGGCGCGGTTGCGCGCGATGCGGCGGGCCATGTCGCCGCCGCCACCTCGACCGGTGGCGTGACGGGCAAGCGCTGGGGCCGGATCGGCGATTCGCCACTGATCGGCGCGGGCACCTTCGCCGACGATCGTGCCTGCGCGGTGTCGTGTACCGGTTCGGGCGAATTCTTCATCCGCGTCGGCGTGGGCCATGAGATCGCGGCGCGCATCCGTCTCGCCGGCGACGCACCGCAAGCGGCCGCGGACGCCGTGATGGCGGAGGTGCGTGCGCTCGGCGGCACCGGTGGCGTGATCGTCACGACGCCTGCGGGCGATGCGGTGTGGAGTCTCACCACCCCCGGCATGTACCGCGCCCGCGCCACCGCGGCCGGTGTGCGCGAGGTCGCGATTTACGGCGACGAGTAAGCGTCACGATCCGGCCATGATCCGCAACGAGCATGGCGTCATGATCCGCCGCCTCGCCTTGCTCGCCGCCGCCCTGCTCGCCACCGCCGAGGCGCCGCCCCCGCCCGCGGCGCTGGCCCCCTATCTTACCGGCGGGACGTTTCGGCCGGGCGACTATGGCTGGCTGCGCGGTGCCTTCGATGACGCGACGCCTGCACAGAAGGCCGAATGGCACGTGCTGGACGCCTGGCTGAAGCAGTGCCGGCAGGACAGTGCCGCACAGACCCGCGCCGAGCTGATCGCGCTCGGCATCGCCGATCCCAAGATCCGCCCTTCCGCTTACGGGGATGCGCCCTGCGGCGCAGTGGATCGGGCCTTTCCACAAGGCGACATGGGCGACGATTGGTCGCTGTTCCAGACGAAGCTGGCAAGCGCCCGGCGCGTCGCCGACACGCTCGTCTGGTCGGCCGCGCTGGCACAGGCGGTCGGTGACGCGGCGGGCGACATCCTGACCGCGCAGCTGATCGCCCGGCCGATCACCGATCAGGTCCTGCGCACGTCGCTCGCGTGGAATCAGGGTCCGACGAAGGGCGCGCCGCCGCTCGATCCGATGGAGGCGGGAATCGTCCGCGGACTCACCTGGTCGGCGATCGCCGCGCGCGATCATGCCAATACCGCATGGATGAAGACGGTGGTCGCCCAACACGGCTGGCCGACGATCGCCATGGTCGGAGCGCAGGCCTCGTCGAGCGCCTGGATGTTGGTTCAGCATGCCGACGACGATCCCGTCTTCCAGCTCAAGATGCTGCGGCTGATGGAGCCGCTTGCCGCACGCGGGCAGGTGTCGCCCCACAATTATGCGCTGCTCTACGATCGCGTCATGCTGCAGATGGTCGGGACACAGCGCTATGGGACGCAGATGAGCTGCGAAACGGGCAGCTGGCAGCCCTTCCCCTTGGAAGATGCCGCGAAGGTCGAAGGCTATCGCCGCGCCGCCGGCCTCAATACGATGGCGCAGAACGCCGCGCGCATCCTGCAGGAAAACGGCCCCTGCCCGCCGATGCCCACAGCCCACTGACGCAAAGCCGCTTCTGCCCGTCACATTCCGACGCTAATACCAAGGTCATGACACTCGTCCGCTTTGCCCTTGCCGCGCTGCCCGCGCTCGTCCTTGCCGCGCCTGCCCAGGCCTATTGGGAGTTCGGGCATGAGACGGTCGCGAAGATCGCCTATGCCAATGTCACGCCGCAGACGCGCCGCGCGATCGACCGGCTGCTCGCCGAGACGCCGAAGCTCGACACGCCCGAATGCCCCGCGACGACGATCGAGGGCGCGAGCACCTGGGCCGATTGCGTCAAGCCGCTGAAGGGCCCCAATGGCAAGTCGCGCTTCGGCTATGCCTACACATGGCACTTTCAGGACGTGAACATCTGCCAGCCCTTTACGCTGGAAGAGGCGTGCAAGGACGGCAATTGCGTGTCGGCGCAGATCACCCGCGACGTCGCGATCCTGAAGAATAAGCGCCTGCCGGCCAAGGAGCGGGCGCAGGCGCTCGTGTTCCTGATCCACTTCGTCGGCGACCTGCACCAGCCGCTGCACGCGGGCGAAAAGAACGACAAGGGCGGCAATGACGTCGCCGCCGCCTACGGCAGCTACAGCCCGAAGCGGTTCAACCTGCATTCGATCTGGGACGGCACGCTCGCCGAACGCGCGATCACGACCGGGCCGAGCCTCGTCCGCCGCTACCCCGCCGCCGAAAAGCGCCGCATCGCTGCGGGCAATGTCGTCGACTGGAGCCGCGAATCGTATCAGGTCGCGCATGACGTCGTTTACGCAAGCGCGCTGAAGGGCGATCCGTGTGCGCCCTCCCCCGCCAAGGTGACGCTGGACGAAGCGACGATCGAAAAGCTGGTCCCGGTCGCGCGGCTGGAAGTGGAGCGCGGCGGGCTGCGGCTGGCGAAGCTGCTGGATCAAGCGCTGGGGTGATCTGCTCGTGAGGCGTGTCGCTCGTGCTTCACGTCTCCCGTCACCCCGGACTTGTTCCGGAGTGACGCAGCCTGTCGGGCGAGCTTACCGCGCGCCTCGCCATCGCCAGTGCCAGCCGCCGCGCGTTTTGACGGCGGCGATCCACACCAGGACCAGCGTAGCGGTCAGCACTACGAGCCATCCCCCACGTGGCTGCCAATGCTTCACCCCGATCACCACCGCCAGATAGGCCACCAGCACCGCCCATCCCTGCCACGCAATCGGCAGGCCCGCGCCATAACCGAACCGCTTGGGCGCGAACCACGCGCCATCGTCACGCTCCTGCATCATCGTCCTCCTGCTGCTTGGGCGGGCGGCCGCGTTTTGCCACGACCGGCGCCTCCAGCTTCACCCCCCGCCGGGCAAGCGCTTCCCGCAGCAGGCACTCGACCTGCGCATTGACGCTACGCAGGTCGCCCGCCGCGCTCCGCTCGATCGCCGCATACAGTGCGGGATCGACGCGGAGGGGAAACGCCTTTTTGGGGGGAGAAGCCATCGATCGATACGCTTACTGGTAGAGCGAACCCGCATTGACGACGGGCTGCGTGTCGCGCTCGCCACACAGCACGACCATCAGGTTGGACACCATCGCCGCACGCCGCTCGTCGTCCAGCTCGACGACGTTCTTCGCCGACAGTTGGTCGAGCGCGAGCTCCACCATGCCGACCGCACCTTCGACCAGCGTCGTGCGCGCCGCGACCACCGCCTGCGCCTGCTGCCGGCGCAGCATCGCGCCCGCGATCTCCTGCGCATAGGCGAGGTGCGTGAAGCCGCATTCGTCGACGGTAATCCCCGCCACTGCCAGCCGTGCGATCAGTTCGGCACGCAGTTCCGCCCCCACCTGATCGTGGTTGCCGCGCAGCGTGATCTCCTGATGCTCGTAATCGTCATAGGGGTAGCGAGAGCCGATCGTGCGCACCGCCGCCTCGATCTGGACGTTCACGAACGCCTTGTAATCGTCGACGTCGAACAGCGCCTGCGCGGTGTCGGTGACGCGCCAGACGACCTGCGCCGCCATCTCGATCGGGTTGCCGCGCAGGTCGTTGACCTTGATCCGGTCCGAAATGACGTTGTTGGCGCGGACCGACACTTTCCGGCGCATCAGCCAAGGCAGCACCCAGCGCAGGCCCGATTCGCGATCGGTGCCGGCATAGCTGCCGAACAGGGTGATCGCGCCCGCCTGATTGGGCTGCAACATGTAGAAACCGGCCGCGATGAACACGGTGCCGATCGCGCATAGCAGCGGCACGATCGCAAGGATCGGCGGCATCGCGTCGGATGCGAGTTCGACGATGACGAACACCGCGATCACCACCAGCAGCGCCGCCAGCGCCAGCATCGTGTAACCGCTCGCCGTGGCGGCACGCCGTTCCTGCGACCGCGTGAGACTCCCCTGTTGCACCACCCTGTCCTCCGATTAATGTGATATCACATTTATATCGGATTTCAGGGGATGCAAGGGGATTCGCTTTGTCCCATCCCGTCACCCCGGCCGAAGAGCCGGGGTCCCGCTTCTCCGATGCGGTCGGCGGAAGAAGCGGGACCCCGGGTCAAGCCCGGGGTGACGGGAGGGATCGGATCGTCAGCGGCCCGTCGGGCCTGGGAGGGGGCGCCCCTCGATGCGTCAGTTCAGGACGACCGTCACCGCACGGCGGTTCTGCGCCCAGGCCGCCTCGTCCGAACCCAGCGCGACGGGGCGTTCCTTGCCGTAGCTGATCGTGGTCAGGCGCGACGGATCGATGCCCTTGGCGACCAGATAGTTCTTGGCTGCATTGGCGCGGCGATCGCCCAGCGCCAGATTGTATTCGCGCGTGCCGCGTTCGTCGCAATGGCCCTCGATCGTCGCGCGGACGTTGGGATAGCGCTGCATCCACGCCGCCTGGCTGTCGAGGATCGCACGCGCGTCGGCGTCGATGTCGCTCTGGTCGGTGCCGAACAGCACGGTGTTCGACGTCACCGAGCGGCGGAAGTCGGCGTCAGAGCCGGGCACGATCGCGCCATCGACCGGTCCGGTATTGGCGGGCGGCGCGGTGTTGAGGCCGGCGGTGTTGTCGACCGGGGGCGGCGGCAGCTGCTTGGGCTTGTGCGCACAGGCGGCGAGCGACGCCAGCGCCGCGCCGGTCAACAGGATGTTGGTCAATTTGGTCATCGTCGTGACTCCGTTGGTGATCGTTTCGCCCCCGAAACACCCCTGCCGAAAACGCGTCAGGGCCGCAAAGGTCCCCAGGCCGGATCCGAGCCATCGAGCGGCGTCGGAATCTTGCGCTCGACCTGTCCGGTCAGGTCGACCATCCACAGATCGGCCTTGCCCGAGCTGCCCGGCGTCGAGCGGTAGAAGGTGATGACGCGGCCGTTGGGCGACCAGCTGGGCCCTTCGTCCTGCCAGCCATCGGTCAGGATTTTTTCGCCGCTGCCGCTGGGCGACATGATGCCGATCCGGAAATTGCCGCCTAGCTTGGTGAAGGCGATCAGGTCGCCGCGCGGGCTCCACACCGGCGTCGCATAGCGCCCGCCGCCGAAGCTGATGCGCTGCTGGCCGGAGCCATCCGCGTTCATCACATAGATCTGCTGGCCACCCGACCGATCGCTCTCGAACACGATTCTAGAGCCGTCGGGCGAATAGCTGCCGCCCGTGTCAATGCCGGGCGAGGTTGTCAGCCGCTGCGGCGTGCCGCCCTGCGCCGAGACGCGGTAGATGTCCGTGTTGCCGTTCTGCGCCATCGAGAACAGGATCCAGCGGCCATCCGGCGAGAAGCGCGGCGCGAAGGTGAGGCTGACGTTCTGCACCACGCGGCGCGGACGGCCCGAGCCGAGATCATAGACATAGATCGCCGGCTTGTCGTTTTCATAGCTCATGAAGACGATCGACTGTTGATTCGGCGCGAAGCGCGGCGTCAGCACGATCGACTGGCCGTTGGTCAGGAAGCGGTGGTTGGCGCCGTCCTGATCCATGATCGCGAGACGCTTGATACGCTTCGCCTTGGGACCCGTTTCGCTGACATAGACGACGCGGCTGTCGAAATAGGGGCCTTCGCCGGTCAGGCGCGCATAGACCATGTCGGCGCATTTGTGCCCGGCGCGGCGCCAGTCGGATGGCGCGACGACGAAGCCGGTGCGCTTCAACTCGATCTTCGAAAAGACGTCGTACAGATAACAGCCGATCGTGAGGTTGCCGTCGCCATTGGCGCGGACGAAGCCCTGCACCAGCGCCTGCGCGCCCGTGCCGCCCCAGTAATCGAAGGCGGGCGCATTCACTTCCTGAAAGCCGACGGGGCGCAGCTGGTTGGCGCCGAGCGGCGTGAACAGGCCGGAATTGCGCAGGTCGTTGGCGATGATGTCCGCCATCTGCCGGCCAAGCGCATCGGTGCGGCCCGCGGGCGTATCGACCACCTCGGCGGTCGGCATGGCCGGAATCGCGATCGGCATCGGCGCGGAGACGCCGCCCGTGACTGACACTTCCAGCGGTGCGGGGGTCTGCCCGGCAGGCGCGGCCTGATCCTGTGGCACCGGTGCGGCGGTGGCGGACTGCGCCGGGGCGGGCGCCTGCTGCGCGAGGGCAGGCAGGGTTAGCGCAGGCAGGGCAACGGTAACGCTCAGCGCGACCAGCAACGACCGGATCATGACCATCCTCTCAAACGCGTGTTACACGATACCGCGACCCCATACGCCCCGTCACCCCGGACTCGTTCCGGGGTCCACTCCGCGGCCGGGGGGAAGGCAAGCGGCGCCAGCCTTGCCCTTGCGGACCGGTGGACCCCGGACCAAGTCCGGGGTGACGGAGTGGGTGGGGCCGGTGCCGTCACTGCAATTTCCAGTTGAAGCGGATCGCGTTCCATCCGCCCGACGGCGTCGAATAATATTCGGGTGGCAGCTTGAGCGGCGAACAGCCCTTGAACGCGGCGATCCCCAGATCGATCACGCGCTGCTTGTACCGCTCATTCTCGTCGGTGATGCCCGACTGGCGTACCATCTTCGGCGTCGCCGCGAGCGAGCCATCCTCGTTGAGCCGCAGGTCGAGCACCGTCAGGATTTCGTTCGCACCCGGCCCCGGATTGACCTGTCGCATCGCGCACGGCCGGATCTGGCGTTCGATCGCATCGATGATCCCCGCCAACGCCCGCGCGTCGATCTTGGCGGCGCGCGGGGCGGTGGAGGTGCTGGTCGACTTCTCGCTGGTCAACCCGGCGAGGAAGTTGTCGCCCAGGCGCGAGCCGCGCGGACGCGCTGCCTTGGCGGTTTCGCTGCTCCCGCTGCCCTTCGCAGAGGACGATTTGGCGGCGCTCGCCGACTTGCCGGTCCCGGCCTTCGCTGGTTCGGCGGCGGGTTTCGCGGCAGCCTTGGCGGGCGCGGGCTTCGCGGCCGGCTTGGGCGCCGCCTCGGCGACGGGGCGGGGCTTCGGCGCGGCCTTCACCGGCGCGGGTTTCGGTTTGGGCTGCGGCTTGGGTTCGGGTTTCGCCGGCTTCGGCTCCGCCTTGGGGGCGGGCTTGGGCGCCGGTTTCGGTTCGGGCTT
Source organism: Sphingomonas sp. NIC1 (assembly GCF_001638925.1). NCBI lineage: Bacteria > Pseudomonadati > Pseudomonadota > Alphaproteobacteria > Sphingomonadales > Sphingomonadaceae > Sphingomonas > Sphingomonas sp. NIC1. The sequence goes on along the minus strand of NZ_CP015521.1, from coordinate 1,668,367 downwards.
GGGCTGCGGCGGCGCCGGCTTGGGTTCGGGCGGCGCGGGTTCCGGCTCTGCGGCGGGTTCGGGCTCGGCGGGCGCGGCAGCATCCTCCGGCTCGCCGGCATCGGGCGCGACCGATTGCGCCGGCGGCGTCACCGATTGCGGCGCGGTCGCTTCCAGCCCGACATCCTTGACGAGGCTGACCTCCATCGGCGTCTGCTGCAATTTCTCCGGATTGGGCGTAGCGAGAAAGCCGATCGACAGCAGGCCGAAGAGCACGATGTGCCCCGCAACCGCGATCCCCAGTCCGACCTTCTCGACGCGATCCATTATTTCTGCTCGCCGCCTTCCACCGTCAGCAGCGACACGCGGTTGAGCCCGGCGCGGTTGAGCTCGCCCATCACGCGCATCACCTGCCCGTAATCGAGCGCGCGATCGGCGCGCAGGAACACCTGCGGCGGCTGGCCGCCCGCCTGCACCGCGGCGATCTGCTCCAGCCGCTGCGGCAGCGCGGCGGCGCTTACTTCCTCGTCATCGATGTACGTCTTGCCCTGCGCATCGAGCGACAGCTGCACCGGCTTCTGGTCTTGGTCCAGCGCCTTCGCCCGGCTGTCGGGCAGGTTCACCGGCACGCCCGCGGTCAGCAGCGGCGCTGTCACCATGAAGATGATGAGCAGCACCAACATCACATCGACCAGCGGCGTGACGTTGATGTCCGCCATCGGCGCGCGCCGGCCGCGGCCGCGCTGCGAGGGGAGGTTCATCGCCATCGTTTATTCCTCCCTCGCTTCAGCGGGGGAGGACTTGATCGCGACGCCCCTCACCGCGACCCGTCCAGCTGGCGCGACAGCGTGGTATGGAAGCCGTCGGCGAAGCGGTTCAGTGCGGCCTCGATCCGGTTCACGCCGTGGCTGAAGCGATTGTAGGCGATCACCGCCGGAATCGCCGCAAACAGGCCGATCGCGGTGGCGAACAGCGCCTCGGCAATGCCCGGTGCGACGACAGCGAGCGACGAGTTCTGCGCCTGCGCGATGCCGGTGAAGCTGCGCATGATGCCCCACACCGTGCCGAACAGCCCGACGAAGGGCGCGACCGATCCGATCGTCGCGAGGATGTTGAGCCGGTCGCCGATCCGGTCGATCTCGCCCGCCGCCGCCGCGCCCATCGCGGTGGCGAGGCGTTCGCGCGTGCCGTTCTTGTCGATCGTGCCGCCCGCGGTGGAGCGGCGCCATTCCTTCACGCCCGCGACGAACACGCGCGCCGAGGGCAGGTCCTTGTCGCTTTCCGCCTTGTAGAAGGCGTCGATATCCTCCGCCTTCCAGAAATCGCGTTCGAAGCCGGCCATGCCCTTGCGGATCCGGCCCAGCCGCCGCCAGAAGGCGATGATCAGCGCCCAGGTCCAGATGCTGGCGCCGAGCAGGCCGAGCATCACGACCTTCACGACGATATCCGCCTGCAGGAACAGTGCGACGGGCGACAGCGTCGCCGCATCCATGTTGAACACCGGATTCATGAATTGGTCCCCTGCCAGATCAGGCGTTGGTAGATGGCGAGCCAGTCGGCCGGTTGACGCTTCGGCCGTCCCGATGGCGCGACGAGCGCCGCCGTGACCTCGGCCTCGGTCAGCACAAGCGAACCGCGCCTGACTGTTTGATGAATGACCACGCTCGCCGGGCTGGCGCGGATCACGCGACTGGCGACGATCAGCGCGTCGTCGAGCCTGGCGGGCGCGCGATAGCGGATGGCGAGGTCGACGATCGCATAGGCGCCCTCGCCCGCTTCATGAACGGCACGCTGGTCGATCCCGGCGACACGCAGCATGTCGGAGCGGGCACGCTCCATGTAGCGCAGGTAATTGGCGTGGTAGACGACGCCCGACAGATCGGTGTCTTCGAAATAGACGCGCAGCGGGAACAGGTGCTCGCGCCCCTCGAACCGTCCGCCCGCGGGCTGGTCGATGCATCCCTCGTCCATTGCGAGGCGGCGTTAACCCAACCCGGCCCTAGGGGAAACCCTTAGCCGCGCCTGCGCACCGCCTTATTGCGTGACGGTGCCGGCATCGGCGAAGGCGCTGGGGTCCAGTTTGAGGCGTGGATGCGCCGCTGGCGTCGCGGCCGGCACCGCCTGCACGACCAGCGGGCGCGGGGTGAAGGGCGTCACGCTCGCCATCCGCGTTGCCGCGGCCTGTTGCGCGCGCCATGCGTCATAGGCCGCGTAGAAATCGGTGAACGGCTTTTCGAGCACGGCGAGCCGGCCGGCGGCGAAGGCGGGCAGATCTGCGGGTGCGACGCTCTGCACGTCGGTCAGCGTCGCAGCGGCGGCATTGCAGAAGGCCTCATGCGCCGGCACCTGGCTGAAGAAATTGTAGAGCCGCGTCATCGCGTCGTCGTAACGGTCCTGCCAGTCGCCGCCGCCTGCCTTGAATTCGCTCGCGAGCCGCGTCTGCGCGGAGGCGAGCATCGCCTTCTGTGCGGTGAGCAAAGTGTTGTAATCCGCGACGACCTGCACCGATTCGGGGCCACGGCAGGCGAGCGCCGCAACGTTCAGCGCGGCGCGCAGGTGCCAGACCGCGCCGTCGGCGCTGAGGTTGCGATTCGGCGTCGCATAGCGGCCATCGGCCATCAATGCGGGGATCGGCATGCCGACATAGGCGCCCTTCGGCATCGTCAGCGGCGCGGGGGCGGGCTTGGGCAGCGTCGCCACGACGGGCGGCGGCTGCACCCGGCGCGTCGCACAGCCGGCGAGCAGCGCCAGCACGGTCATGGAAATGGCAATCGAACGGCGCATCGTCCCGGCGTCCCTTTCGCCCCCCGGCGTGTGAGGGCGACTCTGCGGTCGGATGGTTAACGAAGCGTTAGCGGTGCGGTGAGCCGCGGTCGGGTTGGGATGGGGCGCGCTACGCACTGGAGCGGCCCTCGCCTTTCTCCTCCGTCACCCCGGACTTGTTCCGGGGTCCACCGGGCCGCACGGGGAAGGCAGGAGGCTCACGCCATTCCCCTCGCCGCAGAGTGGACCCCGGAACGAGTCCGGGGTGACGGAGGGGTTGGGCTATTACATGACCCCGATCACGCCGCCCGCTTGTCCAGCGCGCTCGCCGCTTCCGTCATCAGGCTGGCGATGATGTCCGCGATCGGCTCTTCCTTGGTCACCATGCCGACCGATTGGCCGGCCATGACGCTGCCGTGCTCGACGTCGCCGTCGATCACCGCGCGGCGCAGCGCACCGGCCCAATAATGTTCGATCTGCAACTGCGCCTCGGCCATCGCGACGCTGCCTTCGTCGAGGCTCTGCGCCACTTCGCGCTGCTTGGCGGTGAACAGTTCGCCGCCGGCGTTCTTCAGCGCGCGCACGGGGATCACCGGCAGGCGCGGGTCGATCTGCACGCTCGCCACCGCGTCGCGGGCGCTGGCGCGAATGAACGCCTTCTTGAAATTGGGATGCGCGATCGATTCGGTCGCGCAGACGAAGCGCGTGCCGAGCTGCACGCCCGCCGCACCCATGTCGAGATAGCCCGCGATCGCCTCGCCACGCCCGATGCCGCCAGCGACGAACACGGGCACCGATTCGGCGATCTCGGGCAGCATTTCCTGCGCGAGCACGCTGGTCGAGACGGGGCCGATATGGCCGCCGGCCTCCATGCCCTCGATCACCAGCGCGTCGACGCCCGACCGAATCAGCTTCTTGGCGAGCGCCAGCGTCGGCGCGAAGCAAATGACCTTGGCGCCGCTCTCCTTGATCGCTTCCAGCGACCCCTTGGGCGGCAGCCCCCCGGCGAGGACGACATGGCCGACGTTGTGCTTGGCGCACACAGCGATCAGGTCGAAGAGCGCCGGGTGCATGGTGATGAGGTTCACGCCGAACGGCTTGTCCGTCAGCGCCTTCGTGCCAGCGATCTCGGCATCGAGCAGTTCGGGCGTCATCGCGCCGCACGCGATCACGCCGAACCCGCCGGCGTTCGACATGGCGGCGACGAGGTTGCGCTCGCTGACCCACGACATGGCGCCCGCCATGATCGCGACCTCGCTGCCGAGGAACGCGGCGCCGCGCGCCATGCGGCGCGTCAGGCGCTCTTCGCCGACGCTCACGCCGCCGCCTCTGCGTCGAGGCCATAGGCCGTGTGCAGCACGCGCACCGCCAGCTCGGTTTCATCCTCGTGGATCAGGACCGAGACCTTGATCTCGCTGGTCGAGATCGCCTGGATGTTGATCCCGCGCGCGCCGAGCGTGGTGAACATCGTGCTCGCCACGCCCGCATGGCTGCGCATGCCGACGCCAACGACCGAAATCTTGGCGACGCGCGTGTCATGGACCAGCTCGCCGAAGCCGATCGCCTCGCGCCCCTGATTCAGCGCCTCGAGGCTGCGCGCCAGATCCGCGGACGGCACCGTGAAGGTGACGTCGGTCGAACCGTGGTTGTGCGCGATATTCTGGATGATCATGTCGACGTTGATGTTCGCCGCCGCGAGCGGTTCGAAGATCGCGGCCACCGCGCCCGGCTTGTCGGGGACGGAGGTCAGCGTGATCTTCGCTTCGTTCTTGTCGTGCGCGATGCCGGTGATCAGCTGGCGTTCCACGTCGTCAATCTCCTCTTCGCCGACGATCATCGTGCCGGGCAATGTATCCGCCATCGGCGCGTCCTCGCCCGTGAAGGACGAGAGCACCTGAACGCGGACCTGTTCCTTCATCGCGAGGCCGACCGATCGGGTCTGCAACACCTTCGCGCCGACGCTGGCGAGTTCCAGCATCTCTTCGTACGTCACCTTGGCGAGCTTCCGCGCGCGCGGCACGATGCGCGGGTCGGTGGTGTAGACGCCATCGACGTCGGTGTAGATGTCGCAGCGGTCCGCCTTCACCGCCGCCGCGACCGCGACCGCCGACGTATCCGACCCGCCGCGCCCCAGTGTCGTGACGCGGCCATCCTCCGACCGGCCCTGGAAGCCGGGGATCACCGCCACCTCGCCCGCCGCCATGCTGGCGATCAGCGCGTCCGTCTCGATCGTGCCGATCCGCGCCTTGGCGTGCGCGTCGTCGGTGTGGATCGGCAGCTGCCAGCCGAGCCAGCTGCGCGCCTGCGCGCCTGCCGCCTGCAAGGCGATCGCCAGCAGGCCGCTGGTAATCTGTTCGCCCGCCGCGACGACGACGTCATATTCGCGTGGGTCGTACAGCGACGAGGCTTCGCGGCAGAAGCCGACCAGCCGGTCCGTCTCGCCCGCCATCGCCGATACGACGACCGCAACCTCGTTGCCCGCCTCCACCTCGCGTTTGACGCGCGCCGCAACGCTCCGGATGCGCTCGATCCCGGCCATCGACGTGCCGCCGAACTTCATCACGATACGTGCCATCGCGTCTCGCCAAACTCCTTGGGTGAAAGGGTGCGCCCTGATAGGTAGCGGCCATGGCAAGCGCAAGCAGCACGATCGATCCCTCCGGCGGCGTTACCGGCGCCACCACCATCGACCCCCGCGAGGCCGAGCATTTCGGACGCATGGCGAAGGACTGGTGGGACCCCAAAGGCTCATCGGCGATGCTCCACAAGCTCAACCCGGTGCGGCTGCGCTACATAAGGGCCGCGATCGACCTGCATTGGGACGGTGACGACACCAGCTTCACGCCGCTTGCCGGCAAGGCGGCGCTCGACGTCGGCTGCGGCGCCGGGCTCCTCGCCGAACCGCTCGCCCGGCTGGGCGCGGCCGTCACCGGCATCGATGCGGCGGCGGAAAATATCGCGGTAGCAGAAGCGCATGCGGCGATGAGCGGGCTCGCCATCGATTACCGGGCGACCGGCATCGAACGTATGTCCAGCCGCTTCGACCTCGTCACCAGCCTCGAGGTCATCGAACATGTCAGCGACCCCGCCGGCTTCGTCCGCGGCCTCGCCGAAGCCCTGAACGACGACGGCCTGCTGATCCTCTCAACCCCCAATCGCACGCCGCTCTCCCGCCTCGCGCTGATCACGCTGGCGGAGGGCACCGGCCGCATCCCGCGCGGCACGCACGATTGGGACAAGTTCCTGAACCCCGAAGAGCTCACCGACCTGATCAAACGCGCCGGCCTGACCGTAACGGACGTCACGGGGCTGAGCTTTTCGCCCGCAACCGGCTTCACCTTGAGCGATTCGACCGCCCTCGATTATTTCGTGACCGCCAAGCGCGTCTAAGTCCTCCCTCGCTTTAGCGGGGGAGGGGGGCCGCGGCCGAAGGCCGTGGTGGAGGGGGCGTTTCCACCAACACGACGCCCACCGTGTCCTCCCCCTCCGTCACCGCTATCGCGGCGCCACCTCCCCCTCGCGGGGGAGGAATGATAACGGGACGGCCCATGCCACTGTTCACCAACCCTCGTTTGCGGCTGCCCCTGCTGATCCTCGTCGCGATCGCGGCACGGGCGCTGACGTTCGGCAATCCGGTCGTCCATGTCGACGAGGAATTCTACTATGTCACCGGCACCGCGCTGTGGCACGGCCTGCTGCCGTTCGTGGATGTATGGGACCGGAAGCCCGTCGGCCTGTTCCTGCTCTACGCCCTCCCCGCCGGGCTCGGCTTTCCCGCCGGCATCTGGGCCTATCAGGCGATGGCGCTCGCGAGCCTGATCGCCACCGCGGCGCTCGTCGCCCGCCTCGCGACCCGCGCCGGATTCGCCGCCGGCGCCACCGCGAGCGCGCTGGCTTATATCCTCTGGTTTGACCTGCTCGGCGGACAGGGCGGGCAGTCGCCGGTCTTCTACAATCTGCTGATGATCGGCGCCGCCCTGCTGGCACTGCACGGCACGCGGCGCGCCGGTCTCGCGGCAATGGCGCTGGTCGGCGTTGCGCTGCAGATCAAATATTCGGTGGTGTTCGAGGGGCTTTTCCTCGGCCTGTGGCTGCTCGCTGACGACTGGCGCGCGCGCAAAAGCCCCGGCGGCCTCGTCGGATACGGCATCGCCCTGGTTGCACTCGCGATGCTACCCACCGCGCTCGCCGCCGTCGCTTATGCGGCGATCGGCCAATGGGACGCCTTCGTCTACGCCAATTTCCTGTCCATCTTCCACCGTAACCCCGATCCGCTCGGCGAACTCGCCGGCAATCTCGGCCAGATCGTCCTCGTCATCTCGCCGATCGTCGCGATCGCCATTCTGGCACTGCACCGGAGCGCGATGACGCGCGCGCGCCGCTTCGTCGCACTCTGGCTCGCGGTGTCGATCGCCGGCGTGATCGTGTTCCGGCCGTGGTTCGATCATTACAGCCTGCCCGTCCTGCTGCCCGCCTGCGCCGCTGCGGCGGGCCTGCTGGGGCGCGCCGACTGGCAGCGCTGGCGTACACCCGCCCTGCTGCTGACCGCCGCGCTTGCCGGGCAGATCACGCTCGTCATCCAGCGCCTGGAGCGGGGCGAAGCGCGCGAGTTCGCGGCCCTCAGCGCCGCGGTCGGGCGCGGGCCGGGATGCCTGTGGGTCTATTCGGGCAGCACGATGCTGTACGTCTCGACCGCGCGCTGCGCGCCGTCGCGCTATATCGTGCCGAGCCACCTCGCGCGCACGCGCGAAGCCGGCGCCACCGGCATCGACCAGCAGAGCGAAATCCGCCGCATCCTCGCCGCTCGTCCCGCCGTCGTCGTCATGCGCCCGCCCTATGGCGGCGAACGGCCCGAAGCGCGCGCGGCGGTGATGGCGGCGATGGCCGCCGACTACGCCCCCGCCGCCGCACTGCCGATGGGCAACGAGACGATCAGCGTCTATAAACGGCTGCGATGAAACGCCTGTTCGCCTCGATCCACGACGTCTCGCCCCGCTTCGAGGGGGAGGTCGATCGCCTGCTCGACCATCTCGCCCCCCATGTCGGCCGCCGCCTCGCGATGCTGGTGGTGCCGGACCATTGGTCGAGCGCGCCGATCACGCCGGCCTTCGCGACGCGCCTGCGTGGCTGGGCGGACGAGGGCATCGAGATGTTCGTCCACGGCTGGACGCACCGCGACGACAGCGCCCATACCGGCGCCGCCGCGTCGCTGAAGGCCAAGCACATGACCGCGGGCGAAGGCGAGTTTCTGGGCCTCAGCCATGCCGAGGCGCTGATCCGCATGCGCCGCGGCAAGGCGTTGGTCGAGGACATCACCGGCCGCGCCGCCACCGGCTTCATCGCGCCGGCCTGGCTGTATTCGCAGGGCGCGCGCGCGGCGCTGAAGGACGCCGGCTTCGCGTTGGCCGAGGATCATGCGCGCGTCTGGCAGCCCGGCGGCGAGGTCGTCGCCCGCGGCCCGGTCATAACCTGGGCGAGCCGCAGCCGGCCGCGGCAATTGAGTTCGCTGTTCGCCGCGGGGGCGCTGCGGCATGTGCTGCAGCCGACCAGGAACGTGCGCATCGCGGTGCATCCGGGCGACACCACCGTGCCGGCGCTGATGCGCAGCATCACGACGACCTTCGCGGCATTCGGACGACACAAGCCGGCCGCTTATGCGGAATTGCTAGGCTAACCCCACCCACTCCGTCACCCCGGACTTGGTCCGGGGTCCACTAAGCCGCAAGGGGATGGCAAGAGGCTCGAGACGTCCCCCTCGCCGCAGAGTGGACCCCGGAAGGAGTCCGGGGTGACGTAGAGAGAAGGCCGCCTGCTTAGGCTGCAAATGCGACCCAGCGCCCTTCGCGATCACCTCGGGTTGATCCAACATGCAAGGCACAAGTCCGCGATCCACATGGATCGTTTGACGAACCCTCGACCCACCCACTCCGTCACCCCGGACTTGGTCCGGGGTCCACCGGGCCACAAGGAGGTGACAAGAGGCTCGAACCGCCCCCCTCGCCGCAGAGTGGACCCCGGACCAAGTCCGGGGTGACGTAAGATATCAAGCGCTGCGCCGCATCCCATCCTTGCGCGCGATCACGTCGGCGTAATGCGCGACCAGCTCCGCCGCGTGCTGCTCGTCGGTGCGCACCTTGCCCGCCGCGACGCCGGCCGCGCGGCGCACCACGGCGCGGTCGCGTGCCAGCATCCGCAGAATCGCGTCGGCGCAGGAATGCGCATCGCGCTGGGCATAGACCTCGGCGAACAACGGCTCGGCGATTTCCGCGGTGCCGCCGCCATCGGGCACGATCAGCGGCGTGCCGCTTGCCAGCGCCTCGGCGGGCACCAGCCCGAACGTCTCCGTCCCGCAGCCATGGATATAGGCATCCGCGCTCGCCATGATCGTCGCGAGGCGGCGGCGGTCGTAGACCGGGCGGAACAGGCGGATGTGCGGGTTGGCGCCGATGTGCCGTTCCAGCGTCTTGGTATCCATGCCCTGGCCCAGGATGACGAGGCCGACCGGCGCCTGCGTGCCGACGCGGCGGACCGCGTCGATCACCGTGGGCCAGCGCTTTTCGGGATGGTGGCGCCCGACGCCGAGCAGCAGATGTGCATCCGCTGGCAGCCCGCATTGCTGAAGCAGCGCGACGCGTAGCGCCTCATCACGCAAGCTGGGCGAGAAATGTGCCCGCTCGATCCCTAGCGGCATCGTCGCATCGACGCGCACGCCGCGCGCGCCCAGCTGCTTGGTCAGCGACGGGCCGTTGGTGACGATCGTGTCGTACTGATCGAAACAGTGCGTCAGATAGCGGTCGTACCACGAAAACGCCCGCTCGATCCGCGGCGCGGAGGCGAAGGTCTTGAGCCAGCGCTTCGGATAGGCTTCGACATTGTCGTTGTGCAGGAAAAAGGATCGGATCGCCCGCCCCTTCCACTGCGCGACGATCCAGGCCGAGCGCCACGGCGAGCAATTTTCGACGACGTCGGGGTCCAGCGCGTCGAGCCGACGGTGGATCGGCTCAGCATCCCAGAACAGGCCGTAATTGGCGTCGAACGGCATGCCCGGCGCCTTGATATAATGGATCGCGCCGCCGCCGGGCCGTTCCTCGATCCGATCCTCGCGACCGGGGGCGAGCACGATCAGCTCATGCCCCATCGACGCCAGCACCTCGATCTTGCGATCGATATAGGTGCGTACGCCGCCGCCGGTCGGCGAGTAGATCTCGTTGACGTCGACGATCCGCATCGCTCAGTCGCCCTTGACCGGGCCGAACCCGCCCAGGCCGCGCAGATATTGCATGCGGACGGTCCGCTCCACGGTGCCGCCGCCGACATCGATGATCGCCTGATCCACCTTGGGCCGCGACATGCCGAGCTTCCCCGTGCCGACGAAGCCGGCACCGTCCTGGAAGAAGTTGAACTTGTTCTTGCCGTCGCGGTCGTGCGTGACGAGCAGCGCATAGCGGCCGGGGCGCGGCACGCGGATGCAGACGTTGACCGGGCCGCTGCCCGGCGTGGTCGCCCAGACGCGGCGGAAGGTCTTGCCCTCGGCGACGAGATTGTCGTCGTCCTTCAGGAAATCCGCTTCGGTCGCCGGATACAGCTCCAGCTTGATCCGGCCCTTGCGGTCCTTCAGGCCCGTCACCTGCACCAGGATCGCCGAGCCGCCGCCGGCGCTGCACGCCGCGGCATCGCTGCCCAGCACCTGCGCGCCGGCCGGCGTTGCCGCCATCAGCAGTGCCGCGGCGAGGATCGCACGCTTGGTCATATCCGGCGTCTTCATACCCGTTTCCTGGTCGCGAGATGGTAAAGGCTGAACCCCAACACAAGCACCGCATGCAGCAGCAGCACGGCGGCGGCGGTGAAGGCGATCAGCTCCGACAAGGCCTGATCCTGCCCGATCATCAGGATCGCAAAATTGGCGAAAAGGAGGTCCTTGTTGGGCAGCAAAGGCAGGCGCGAGAACAACATACGCCCCGCCGACAGGAACACCCAGATGCCGAGCGGCACGCTGGGCATCGCCAGCGCCCAGGCCAGCGCCAGGAAGAACGCCCCGCCGACGAGGCGCAGGCAGTGGATTCCGAACACCGCCCACAGATCGGCGCGCGGCAGCGAGAACACCTTCCGCGAAAAAATCAGGAAGGGCAGCGACGTGCCGAAGATCACCGCGAGGCTGCCGTAGACGTAGCGAACCATGTCGTGCGGGATCAGGTTGCGCCCGACCGGCAGTGCGATCGCGATCATCGCCAGCGTCACCGCATTGCCCGCGATCGCCGACAGGATCGACACGTCCTTCACCGCCCCGAACGGCGCCGCGACCAGCTGCGCGCGCTGACGGGCCCAGGCGTAGAAATAGGCCTCGCCCGAATAGCCCATCACGACGTCGTTCGAGATGCGCTTCTTGTTCAACGCGACGAAGCCCGCCGCAGGGATCCGCCACAGCCGGTAGAAAATCCAGTAATCCGCAAGCGGCGGGATGAAATACAGCGCCAGGAATGCGAGATAGAACCACGGGCTGTGCGGCGTCGCCCGCTCGAGACCGTCCAGCCCCGAGCTCAGCAGCTCGTGCGCGAGGCCGCCGAGCATGGCGAGCGTCACCAGCCCGCCGATGATCGCCGGCCAGCGGCTGCGAATCGTCTTCAGGGGCTGCAGCCCGTCAATATCGGAGGAGGAGGACGGTTCGGTCTGGTCCGGGAACCCGTCTGCTTTATGATCGATCTGCACCCAGTGGTCCGAACATGAAGGTGGCGCGATGTAGCCGGCAGCGCGCCGACTTGCACATGAATTCCCTTTCACTGTCGTCTCGGGCAGCAATATGGCAAGAGGCGTAACGAACCATGGCCGCGACCCACATCCTCACCTATGCGCAGGACCTGGCCGGTGGCGGCGTCGAGCGTGCGCAATTGCGCCTTGCGCGCGGCTGGCTGGCCGCCGGACGTCGCGTCACGCTCGCGATCGGCGATGCCAGCGGACCCTTGGCGTCCGAAATTCCACCCGGGCTGGAGATCGTGCCGCTCGGCAATCGTGGCTATCTGACGCAGGCGCGAATCGCCGACTGGGTCCGCAAACATGACCCCGATGTCATTTTCTGCGGTGGCAGCCATTACACGTTGGTCGCCGCCTGGCTGCGCTGGCGGCTGGGTGCGGACTGCCCGCCGATCATCGGCAAATTATCCAATGCCGTGACGCGCGGCGACCATGGCCGCGTCGCGGATGCCGCGCATCGGCTGTGGCTGGCGCAGCATGGCCGGTTCCTCGACCATCTCGTTGCGATGACGCCCGCCACCGCGGCGCAGGCCGCGCGCCTCACCGGCATGCAGCGGCGCACCAGCGTGATCCCCAACCCGCCCGCACCGCGGATCGTCGATCCGACTGCACCGGCGATCCCGCTGCCACCGGGCCGCGTGGTGCTGGGCGTCGGCCGCCTGGTGCCGCAGAAGCGCTGGGACCGGCTGATCGCGGCGCTGCCGCTGATGCCCGAGGACGTGCAGGTCGTGATCCTGGGTGAAGGCGAATTGCGCGGGGCGCTGGAGCGGCAGGCGCGCGAGGCGGGACTGGCGAACCGCGTCCACCTGCCGGGCCATGTCGCGGATCCGATCGCAGCGATGGCGGCGGCGCGCGTGCTCGCGCTGCCCTCCGATTACGAAGGCGTGCCGGGCGTCTTGCGCGAATCGCTGTCGGTGGGGACGCCGGTCGTGTCGACCGCGTGCAGCCCGTCGGTGCGCGAGATCGTGTCCTCGCCCGCGTTCGGCACGGTGGTGTCGGCGGACGACCCGGCCGTCTTCGCCGCGGCGCTGACCCGCTGGCTCGATGCGCCGCGCCCCGATCCGGTCGCGCAGCCGGGCAGCGATTCGGCCGACCGTTATCTCATGCTATTCGATCGCCTGGCGGGCGAGGTCCGCGCCAGCCAGAAGGCGCGGCGCGGGGCCTATGCCGGCGCTGGCACGTTACCCGTGCCGGCGACGCAGCCGCTGTCCTGACCAGCGTCAGCCCTCGGCGGTATCGTCCCGCTCCGATTCGCGTTCGGCGCTGCGCTCCAACGCGGTCTTGACCATCGCGGTCATCGGGTCGGCCAGCGCCAGCCCCAGAATGCCGAACAGCGCGCTCGCCATGATCTGTGCGCCCAGCGTCAGCGCCGGCGGCAGATCTACGGTCTTCTTCGCAACGATCGGCAGCAGCACATAGCCGTCGAACCCCTGTACGATCACATAGGTGCCGATCGCCCAGAAGCCGACATGCGTGCCGGCCGAAAAGCCCACCGCGATCATCAGCGCGCCGCTGATGAAGGCGCCGATGTTGGGGATGAAGGCGAGCAGGCCGGTGAGGATGCCGAGGATCATCGCCATCGGCACGCCGCCGATCGCCAGCGCGGTGCCGGTCAGCACGCCCTCCGCCACCATGCCGAGCAGGCGCCCGGCGAGCAGGCGACGCAGCGTCTTGCCCATCCGTTCCAGCACGGTCGCGAATTCGGCGCGATGATCGCGCGGCACCATCCATTCCAGCCCGCGCTGGTAGGTGCGCGGGTCCATCGCGACGAACAGGCCGATGACGATGATCATGAACATGGTCGTCAGCGCACCGAAGGCGGTGCCGACCCACGAGGTGATCCGCCCGACCGACGACAGCGCCTGTTTGGCGATGCCGCTGACGTCGGACGCGCCGGGCATCAGCCCTTGCGAACTCAGCCAACTCGCCGCGCGATTCGCCTGTGTTTCCAGCGTCGAGCGCAACTGCCCGAACTGGTCGGCGACCTGCACGCCGGTGAGGTAGAAGGTGCCGATCAGGAAGGCGATCGTCAGCAGCACGACGATCAGCAGCCGCCAGCCACGCCCGATCGGAAGCACCTTGCCAAGCAGCCGCACGCCGCCGTCGAGCAGCGCCGCAAAGACGAGGCCGGCGAAGATGATCAGCAGCGGCTGGACCAGAATCACCGCCAGCGCGATCGCGCCCGCAAGGCCCAGCCAGACGGTCGCCCGCTTCAGCTCGCGCCGGACGAACGGATCGCGCAGCTCATTGGGGCTGGCCTCCCGCGTGAGCGGCGCGTCCGTCATCGTGATGGTCCTTGCGTCAGTGGGTCTGGGCGGGATGGAGCGACAGGCCGGCCCGGCCCGAACGCAGCGATCCCCACCAGGTCAGCGGGTTGAGCGTCGCATCGCCATCGAGGCTGAAGGTCAGGAATTCCGCACGGCCGCCGAGATTCTCGTACGGCACCGGCCCGCCCAGACCCAATTGGGTCAGCGGGAAACGGCTGTCCGCCGAGCGATCGCGGTTGTCGCCCATCAGGAAGACATGATTGGCCGGGATGGTCACCGGGCCATAATTGTCGCCGGGGCTGTCGGGTTCCAAATCGACCGTGTCGTAATGGCGACCGTTCGGCAGCGTTTCGGTGACGATCGGCAGGTGGCATACCTCGCCCTTGCCCCCCGGTGCCGGGCGCTTGGCACCGTAATAATCGGTTTCGCTGCACGGGCTGTTGGTGTCGACCGGAATGTCGACATAGTGGAGCGGCCCGCGTTTGATCGGCTTGCCGTTCAGGATCACCGTGCCGCCCCGCACCGCCAGCGTATCGCCGGGCAGGCCGATGACGCGCTTGATGTAATCGTTCTGCGTGCCCGGCGGCGTGACGATGACGACATCGCCGCGCGTCGGCAGGCTGCCGAACAGGCGGCCGTGGATGAACGGCAAGCCGACGCTCCAGCTTTCCTCAGGCCGGCGCAGCACCAGCCCCTTGAATATCGCGACCGGGTTGGGAATCGTCGGCGAGACGAAGGACCAGCCATAGGCGAATTTCGACACCACCAGCCGGTCGCCGACGCGCAGCCCCGGCAGCATCGATTCGCTCGGGATATAGAACGGCTTGGCGACAAAGCTGTGGAAACCGAGCACGATCAGGACGAGCCAGAAGATGCCCTTCACCTCGCCCCACCAGTCCGTCGTCTTCTTGGGCGACGCCTCGGCAGGCGGCGGCGCTACCGTCCCGTTCTGAGCGGACTCGTTACCGTCCAACACCGCTTCCTTCATGCTCTGGGGTCCGGGATCGCCTCGATGATCACAAAGGCCTGCGCCCAGGGATGATCGTCGGTCAGGGTCAGATGTACATGCGCGAGGTGGCCCTCGGGGATCATGGCGTCAAGCCTGTCCTTTGCGCCGCCGGTCAGGCTGAGCGTCGGCGCGCCGGAGGGGGCGTTGACGACGCCGATGTCCTTCATGAACACGCCCGCCTTGAAGCCCGTGCCGACCGCCTTCGAAAACGCCTCCTTGGCGGCGAAGCGCTTGGCGAGCGTACCGGCCTTGGTGAACGGCCGCTTCGCGGCCCGCGCGCGCTCGGCATCGGTGAAGACGCGGGTTTCGAAGCGATCCCCGAACCGGTCGAGCGACTGCTGGATCCGCTCGATGTTGCACAGGTCGGACCCCAGGCCGACGATCACAACCCCATTCCTCCCTGCGCGCAGCGTGGGGAGGGGGACCGCCGATCGCAGATCGGTGGTGGAGGGGCGGTGCGCAGCACCGGCTTCGCCGGCCCCTCCACCACCGCTGCGCGGCGGTCCCCCTCCCCGCGCTGCGCGCGGAGAGGAATGAGGCAGCTCTCACCCACGCGCGGCATCCATGTCCTCGCGCATCCGCCGCACCGCGCCGTCGAGGCCGACGAACAGCGCCTCGCCGATCAGGAAATGGCCGATGTTGAGTTCGCGCACCTGCGGGATGGCGGCGATCGGACCGACATTGTCGAAGGTCAGGCCGTGACCCGCATGCACCTCGATCCCGTTCTTTGCCGCCAGCGCCGCGGCGTCGGACAGGCGGCGCAGTTCGGCGGTGCGCGCTTCGCCGTCCAGCTCGGCGTAACGGCCGGTATGCAGCTCGACGACCGGCGCGCCGAGGCGGATCGCCGCATCAATCTGCACGGCATCCGGCTCGATGAACAGCGACACGCGCACCCCCGCCTCGCGCAGCTGCGCGACGATGGGCGACAGGCGCTCGAACTGCCCCGCCGCGTCGATCCCGCCCTCGGTCGTCCGCTCCTCGCGCTTTTCGGGGACGATGCACGCCGCGTGCGGGCGGTGCTTCAGCGCGATCGCGAGCATTTCGTCGGTCGCCGCCATCTCCAGATTGAGCGGCACGGTCAGGCCGGTCGCCAGCCGCGCGATATCGTCGTCGGTGATGTGGCGGCGATCCTCGCGCAGATGCGCGGTGATGCCGTCCGCCCCCGCCTCGACCGCCAGCAGCGCCGCCCGCACCGGATCGGGATACCCCGACCCGCGCGCGTTGCGCACCGTCGCGACGTGATCGATGTTGACGCCCAGCCGCAGATGCCCGGTCATGCCGCGCGGCTCCCCGGCTTGATCGCGGGGATCGCTGCCAGTTCGGGCGGCAAGGCGTCGGGCTGGTAGGTCGGCACGTCGAGCCGGATCAGCGGGAAGAAGGGCACGTCGAACGCCGCCTTGCCGCCCGACCGATCGACCAGCGAAGCCATGGCGATCACGCGCCCGCCCGCCGCCTCGATCGCGGCGATCGCCTCGCGGCTCGACAGGCCCGTGGTGACGACGTCTTCCATCATCAGCACCTCCTGGCCCGGCTCCAGGCGAAAGCCGCGGCGCAGTTCGAACGTGCCGGTGGGACGCTCGACGAACATCGCCTCGACGCCCAGCGCACGCGCCATCTCATGGCCCGCGATCACGCCGCCCATCGCAGGACTGACGACTGCGCTGATCCTTGCCTTCAGTTCGGCGGGAATGCGCTGCACCAGCGCGTCGGACAGGCGGGCGCCGCGGCGCGGGTCCATCAGCACGCGCGCGCATTGCAGATAGCGCGAGCTGCGCAGGCCCGACGACAGGATGAAATGCCCTTCGAGCAGCGCGTCCGCGGCGCGGAATTCGGCCAGCACGTCGTCGTCGGTCATCGTCATTCGTCCCGCACAGGAAACCGTATCGTCGGCGCTCATAGGTACTCCGTCCCGCCCCCTCAAGCGCCCGGCCACCATAAACATGGGGGTAACGCTTGAGGCGGGGCGCCCTGCCGCGTATAGCCGTGGCAAAAGGGGTGCATTCGTGTGCCCATAACGGCCCGTTGCCGGGCGGGCGAGGGAACTGAACGGGGTGACGACACGCATGCGCATGAGGTTCAAGGGAATCGTGCTGGCCGCAGGGCTGGCGCTGACCGGCCTGGGGGCGAGCGCCGTGGCGCAGGCCCCCGCGTCGCCCGCTCCGCAAGGGGCCGCCGCCCCCGCGGGCGTGTCCAATATCGCCCCCACCACCGCCAACGCGACCGCGCCTGCGGCGCCGGAATCGCCCGCGCTCGCGATGGACGGCGCACCGGCGATGACCGCCAAGCCCGGCGTCGGCCACCCGGTCGCCGGCCGCATCGGCTTGCAGCCGCAGGTGACGACCAATGGGCAATTCGCCCACTGGTTCCACGATTCGATCCTGCTGCCGCTGATCATCTTGATCAGCCTGCTGGTGCTGGTGCTGCTGATCTGGGTGGTGATCCGCTATCGTCGCGCCGCCAATCCGATCCCGTCGAAGACCAGCCACAACACCGCGATCGAGGTGATCTGGACGCTGGCGCCGGTCATCATCCTGGTGCTGATCGCCGTGCCCTCGATCGGCCTGCTGCAGGCGCAGTTCAAGCCGGCTCCGGCGGGCGCGGTGACGCTGAAGGCGATCGGCAACCAATGGTATTGGTCGTATCAGTACCCGGATAACGGCGGGTTCGAAGTCACCGCCAACATGCTGAAGGAAAAGGACCAGGTCGCCAAGGGCGAGCGGTTCCGCACCGACGCCGACGGTCCCCGCCTGCTCGCGGTCGACAATCGCATCGTGCTGCCGGTCGGCGTGCCGATCCGCCTGATCACCACCTCGCAGGACGTGATCCACAGCTGGGCGGTCCCCGCCTTCTGGATCAAGCTGGACGCGGTGCCCGGCCGCCTCAACGAGACGAGCTTCACGATCAAGGAACCCGGCCTGTACTTCGGCCAGTGCTCCGAATTGTGCGGCGCGCGCCACGCCTTCATGCCGATCGCCGTCGAGGCGGTGTCGCCCGCGCAGTTCGCCGCGTGGGTGAAGGCCAAGGGCGGCACGATGCCCGGCACCAAGGCGCCGTCGGACAAGGTGATCCCGCAGCCGGGCGCCGAGGGTTCGGCGACCAAGCAGGCGGAAGCCAAGGCCGCCGACGCCGTCACCGGCCCGGTCACCAACGTGACGACCGCCGCCCCCACCACCTCGCAGGGTGCGACCGGCAACCCGGCCACCGGCAACGCGGGACAGTAAGATGACCGATACCGCCCTTCACCCCAACGCCTTCGTCGCGCACGACGACCACGCGCATCATGACGCGGACCACAAGCTGGGCTTCTTCGCCCGCTGGTTCATGTCCACCAACCACAAGGACATCGGCACGCTGTACCTGATCTTCGCGATCGTCGCGGGGATCATCGGCGGCGCGATTTCCGGCCTGATGCGCGCCGAGCTCGCGCAGCCGGGCATCCAGTATCTGGTCGGCTGGGCGAACTTCCTGCCCGGCGGCGACGGCGGCCTCGACCACGCGCTCCACCTGTGGAACGTGCTGATCACCGCGCACGGCCTGATCATGGTGTTCTTCATGGTGATGCCGGCGATGATCGGCGGCTTCGGCAACTGGTTCGTACCGATCATGATCGGCGCGCCCGACATGGCCTTCCCGCGGATGAACAACGTCAGCTTCTGGCTGCTCATCCCGGCGTTCACGCTGCTGCTCGCCTCGCCCTTCTTCGGCGGCGCCGGCACCGGCTGGACGGTCTATGCCCCGCTGTCGACCTATGGCGAGCCGGGACCGTCGGTGGACATGGCGATCCTGTCGCTCCACCTTGCCGGCGCAAGCTCGATTTTGGGCGCAATCAACTTCATCACCACCATCTTCAACATGCGCGCACCCGGCATGACGCTGCACAAGATGCCGCTGTTCGTATGGTCGGTCCTGGTCACCGCCTTCCTGCTGCTGCTCTCGCTGCCGGTGCTCGCCGCGGCGATCACGATGCTGCTGACCGATCGCAACTTCGGCACGACCTTCTTCGATCCGGCCGGCGGTGGTGACCCGATCCTGTACCAGCATCTGTTCTGGTTCTTCGGCCACCCCGAAGTGTACATCATGATCCTGCCGGGCTTCGGCATCGTTAGCCAGATCATCGCGACGTTCAGCCGCAAGCCCGTCTTCGGCTATCTCGGCATGGCCTACGCCATGGTCGCGATCGGCGTGGTCGGCTTCGTCGTGTGGGCGCACCACATGTTCGTCACCGGCCTCAGCGTGAACGTGAAGATGTACTTCACCGCCGCGACGATGGTGATCGCGGTGCCGACCGGCATCAAGATCTTCAGCTGGATCGCGACGATGTGGGGCGGTTCGCTGACCTTCAAGACGCCGATGGTCTGGGCGATCGGCTTCATCTTCATGTTCACCGTCGGCGGCGTCACCGGCGTCGTGCTCGCCAACGGCGGCATCGACGATTACATGCAGGACACCTATTACGTGGTGGCGCACTTCCACTACGTGCTCAGCCTCGGCGCCGTGTTCGGCCTGTTCGCCGGCTTCTACTATTGGTTCCCGAAGATGTTCGGGAAGATGTACAACGAGTTCCTCGGCCAGGCGCACTTCTGGGTGTTCTTCGTCGGCGTGAACGTGCTGTTCTTCCCGATGCACTTCCTGGGCCTGCAGGGCATGCCGCGTCGCTATCCGGACTATCCGGACGCCTATGCGACCTACAATGCGCTGGCGACGCACGGCTATGAGATCATGGCCGCGGGCATGGCGATCTTCTTCGTCAACGTTATCTATTCGCTGATCGCGGGTCCGAAGGCGCCGGACAATCCCTGGGGCGAAGGCGCGACGACGCTGGAATGGACCCTGTCCTCGCCGCCGCCGTATCACCAGTTCGAGACGCTGCCGAAGATCGACTAAGGGGATGAGGCGCGTATCCAAGGCTACGCGCCGGTGCGGCGAAAGTCGCACACACCGGGCACGGCCGCGATTGATCCCCGCCTCCGCGGGGACAGGCTTACGGGATTCTCTCCCGTGACCGGCCAGCAATGAAAGGCGAAGCCCCGGAGCATTGCTCCGGGGCTTTTCTTTTGCCGAGAGTCCTCACCGGATTTGGCGGGCGGGGGACAGGATGAGCGAGCATCCCCCCGCGGCGCAGTGGACCCCGGAACACGTCCGGGGTGACGACCTGGGTGCGGCGAGCCGTACCTGCCATCCCATTCGTTACGCATACGACCAACCCGGCCCTGTATGCGCTGACTTGATGCCGCAACCTGCTTATCCGTTAACACTTTGACACGTATGATGTCGGCGTCTTCGATACGTCGGCAGGTGGGTGCCGCCGTCGCGGGGGTGGGGACCGACAATCATATGCTGGATGCGGAACGGGCGGGCGCGGGGGCGTCGCCGGAAGACGTGGGCGACACCGGGGCGGGCGATGCGCCGACGCTGCCGATCGCCCTGGGTGGAGCGACGGGCGCTTCCGCCGCGCTAAAGATCGGCAGCGCGATCGCGCCCGCGGTGCTCCTCGCGGCCTGCGGTGGCGGAGGCGGCGGGTCGACGCCGACGCCAACCGCATCGACGCCGGTCGTCGTCACGCCCGCCGCGATCACCGCGACGCAGGCGAGCCGCTTCCTCGCGCAGACCACGATGGGGGCAACGCGCGCGATGATCGATACGGTCATCAGCCGCCGCTACGAAGGCTGGATCGACGACCAGTTCGCCTTGCCGCGCGCGACGTCGCACTGGGACTGGCTGGTGGCGAACGGCTATAACGTCGCCGCCAACATCAATAGCGAGACCGGCTTCGACGCGACCATGTGGCGGCAGATGATCGTCGAGCCCGATCAGCTGCGCCAGCGGATCGGCATGGCGCTGCTCGACATGCTGGTCGTCGGCATCGGCGGTGTGAACCTCAACTGGAAACAGTTCGCCACCGCGGCGTATGTCGACGTGCTGCTCGACAATGCATTTGGCAATTATCGCACGCTGATGGGCGCGATCACCACCAATGCGGCGATGGGATCGTTCCTCACCTTCCTCGGCAATCGCAAGGCGAATGCAACCACTGGCGCGCAGCCCGACGAGAATTACGCGCGCGAGCTCATGCAGTTGTTCACGCTGGGCCTGTACCAGCTCAACATGGACGGCAGCGTCAAGACGAATGGCGGCATCCCGCTGGAAACCTATGGCCCGGCCGACGTCAGCGGCCTCGCCCGCGTGTTCACTGGCCTCAGCCTGGCGAGCAACGTCAGCACCACGCCCGATCGCTATCGCCAGCCGCTGGTGATGAACGCATCGATCAACGAAACGGGCAGCGCCACCTTCCTCGGCACCACCGTCAGCGGCGGCGGCACTGCCGCGGTGGACAAATCGCTCGATACGATTTTCGCGCATCCCAACATCGCACCCTTCGTGTCGAAACAGCTGATCCAGCGGCTCGTCACCAGCAACCCCAGCCCCGCCTATGTCGGCCGCGTCGCGTCGGTCTTCGCCAACAACGGCTCGGGCACGCGCGGCGACCTGAAGGCCGTGATCAAGGCGATCCTGCTCGATACTGAGGCGCGCAGCGACGATGCGTTGACCGGCACCACCGCCGGCAAATTGCGCGAGCCGGTGATGCGGCTCACCGCCTGGGCCCGGCTCGCCAAGATCAACTCCGCATCGAACGCCTGGGCGTTCGGCGATACGTCCAGCCAGTCCACCCGGCTCGCCCAATCGATGGGACGCAGCGGATCGGTCTTCAATTTCTTCCGCCCCGGCTATGCGCCGCCCGCCACCGGGATCAGCAACGCCGGCCTCGTCGCACCCGAATTCCAGATTACCAACGAACAGAGCGTCGTCGCCTACGTCAACTACATGCAGGGCCTGGTCGCCAACGGCACCGGCGACATGAAGCCCGATTACAGCGACCTGACCGCCAAGGCATCCGACAGCGCGGCATTGGTCGATGAGATCAACGTCGTGCTCGCCGCCGGCCAGCTGAGTAGCGCCACCATCACCGCGATCCGTGCGGCGGTGGACAGCGTCGCGACGACCGCGACCAACGCCGCGACCAATCGCGTCGGCATCGCCCTGCTGCTGACGCTCGCCTCCCCCGACTTCCTGACGCAGCGGTGAGCCTCATGGACACGACCCGCGATTCCTCCCGCCGTGCCTTTCTGAAGCGCTCCGCCGCTTTGGGACTTGCCGGCGTCGCCACACCCTTCGTCACCAGCCTTGCCGCGATCGGCGAAGCCGCGGCGGCGACCGCGACCGATTACAAGGCGCTGGTCTGCGTCTTCCTGTACGGCGGCATGGACTATGCCAACACGCTCGCCGCCTATGACGCGGACAGCTACGCCAAATATCTGGCAGCGCGATCGAACATCGCGCTGACCCGCGAATCGCTTAGCAGTACATTGCTCAATCCGGCGACCGGCCTGCCCAACGGCCGGCAATATGCGCTGGCGCCGACGATGGGATCGCTGCTGCCGCTGTTCGACGCAGGCAAGCTCGCGGTGGCGCTCAACGTCGGCACGCTGGTGCAGCCGACGACGAAGGCGCAATATCAGGCGAACAGCGTGAAGCTGCCGCCCAAGCTCTTCAGCCACAACGACCAGCAAAGCTATTTTCAGGCGTCCAACCCCGAAGGTGCGACCAGCGGCTGGGGCGGGCGGATGGGCGACCTGTTCCAGTCGGGCAATGGCGCGGCGACGCTGACCTGCATCAACGCGAGCGGTAATGCGGTGTACCTGACGGGCAAGTCGGCGGTGCAATATGCCATCGGCACCGGCGGCCCGATCGCGCTGCTCAACAATGCGACGTCGCTCTACGGGTCGACGGCCGCGGCGGCGACGTTGCGCAGCCTGATGACGGGCAGCAGCGGCAATCTGTTCGCCGACGAACATGCCCGCGTCTCGAAGCGTGCGCTCGACACCTATTCACAGGTCACCAGCGCGCTCGCCGGAGCGCCGGCCAGCGGCTTCTCGCTATTCCCCGGCAACAACGGCCTCGCCGATCAGCTGAAGATGGTCGCGCGCCTGATCGCCGTCTCGTCGCAGCTGGGGGCGAAGCGGCAGGTGTTCTTCGTGTCGATCGGCGGGTTCGACCTGCACGACAATCTCGTCGCGCAGCATCCCGGGCTGATGGGCAAGGTCGCCGACGCGATGCGCGCCTTCTACGACACGACCGTCGCGCTGGGCGTCGCGGATCAGGTGACCAGCTTCACCGCGTCCGATTTCGGACGGACGTTGCAGTCGAACGACGACGGATCGGACCATGGCTGGGGCAGCCATCATTTCGTGCTGGGCGGTGCGGTGAAGGGCCGGCGCTTCTATGGCACCCCGCCGGCGATCGGCAACAACACCGCCGATGACGTGGGACAGGGCCGCCTGCTGCCGACGATCTCGGTCGACCAATATGCCGCCACGCTGGCGAACTGGTTCGGGGTCAGCGGCGGCAACATGACGACGGTGCTGCCCAACATGGGCAATTACAATGCGTCGAGCTGGAACCTGGGCTTCGTCTGACGCTCAGCCGCAGGTGACCGGGGCGCCGGCCGGCGCGACGACGCGGCATTTCGGCCGGCCGGAGACCTCGACGCTGCCAAGGCCGGTGCTCGTCACCTGCGCAGTATAGCGCGCCTGCGCCCGCACGGTCCCCGGTCCGTCGAGACGGACGACCACGTCGCCCGCGTCGAGGGCCCTCGCATCGATCGTCCCCGATCCGCCGTCGAACAGCCGCGCGGCGCCGACGCGGCCGGCGAGCGTGATCTGCCCGTCCCCCACCTGCTGCGCGGCAAGGCGATCGCCATCGACCGACGCCGCGCCGATCGTGGCGGCGCCCATTGCGGCAAGATCGATGCTGGCGCCCTTCAGCTGGGCGGCCGAGACTTTGCTCGCCCCCGTCACGCTGATCGCGCTTAACCGCGGCGTCGACAACAGGATGCGCAGCGGCGTGGTGGGGCGCGCCCGATCCTGCTCGGTCCAGGTGCCGGCGCGCGCGGTCCGGATCGTCAGCGTCGATCCCTCGACGCGGATGTCGATGTCGCCGATCGCGCCATCATCGCCCACCACCGTCGCACCAGGCGATCCCGTCGTGACCGACACCTCGAAGGCGCCGAACACTCGCAACCGATCGAAGCTGCCGATCGACACGCGCCGCTCCCCGGCGCTCGCCGCCGATGGCAGCGCGAGGGAGGACAGGACCAGCAGGGCGGAGACGGGACGGATCATGATCGCAGCCTCGCACCGCCGCCACGCGGCGGCAAGAGCCTGCGTTATCGGCCGCAGCGGACCGAACCCGATCCTTTCTTCGACACATCGCACTGCGCCGCCGCGCCCAGATCGACGTTGCCCGATCCCATCAGCTCTACCTTCGCCCGACCGCTGACCGCGGCGCGGACGTTGCCCGATCCGGCGACGGTCACGTCCGCCTCGCCGACGCGCAGACCCGCCGCATCGAGGCTGCCCGATCCCATGACGTTGGCCTCCAGTCGCTTGATCGCTCCCCCGGCACGCAACGTGCCCGCACCCGCGATGTTCACCTCGGCCGCATCGGTGGTCAGCGCGGCGATGTTGAGATCCCCCGATCCGGCGATATTCGCCTCGAACGTCGTGCCTTCGATCCGGTCGACCGTCATCGTGCCGGATCCGACGATATTGGCTTCGGACAGGCGCGGCAGCGTCACGAAGACCTTCACGCCCTTGCCGCCGCCAAAGCCGAACACACGCTTCTGGCGGCCGATGACCAGATCGCGGCCATCACGCGCGATGCGCAACGTGTCGAGTTCGTCCGCCGGCCCCTCGGCGCGCACGGAAAAGGCGGTGCCGGCGCGCACATCGACATCGTCGCCACCTGCCACCGCGATCCGGTCGAACCCCTCCACTGCATAGGTACGCGTCGGGCCGCTGCCGCTCGCAGGCACGGTGCTGCCCTCGTCGCTGCCGACCGAGCAGGCGGTCAGCGATGCCGCTCCCATCAACGCGATTGCAATTCGGTGCATGGCCTGTCCCCTCTATGTGTATTGCTACATTAATACACATAGAGGGTCATCGCAAGTCGCCTGCGGTCAGTTGCCGCAGCGTACTCGGCCACCACCGACCTTGCTGACCGTGCAGCGCGCCTGCGGCCCCAGATCGACCATGCCGCTGCCCGCCATCGATACCTGCGCTGTGCCGCTGACGGTGGCACGGACCGTGCCCGACCCGCCGACGGATACCTGTGCGTTGGAGGCGCGCAGACCGGCGGCCGCGATCCCGCCCGACCCGCCGACATTGGCCTCCAGCGTGCCCACCGTTCCCGCGGCAGAGATCATCCCCGATCCGCCGACGTTGAATTCGGCGGTCCGCGCTTCGAGCGCGTCGATACGCAGCGATCCCGATCCGCCGACGCCTGCCGAAAACCGGTCACCGCCCGCGCGATCGGCGTTCAGGCTGCCCGATCCACCGATACTGGCGGCGCGGAGTGTGGGCATGGTGACGTGGACGACGATCTGCCGCTCCATCGCGCTGCTCTCGCGCTCGTCATACCGCCGTCCGACGACCAGCGCCGATCCATCGCGCGCGATGCGGAAATTGACGAACGCCGCCGCCGGCCCCTCCGCCCGCACGCTATAGCCATTGCCGATATGGACGACGACACGTTCCGACCCACCTAGCCGAATCGCATCGAAATCCCGCACCGGATAGACCATCGCCTCACCCTGCCGCTGCCCGGCGATACCGGGGCCATGATCGCGTTCCGCGGCGATCGCAGCGGTGGTGGCGAGCGGGATCAGGGCAAGCGCGAGATAGTTCATGGCGGGCATCCTCTCGTGGTGTGGTCGGATGCTAGCGTATCGCCTACAGATGTAAACACCAGATCGTTCGGAGGGGGGCACGACCGGCCAGACGAAAAAGGGCGGCCCGTTGCGGGGCCGCCCTCTTCGCTTGCACGAGGCGAACGGCTTACGCCGGCACCTTGTCCTTGTTGTAGATCGCCGCGGCGGCGCGCAGGATGTCGAGGATCTTTTCCTGCGCCTTCAGCTCGTCCACCTCTTCCATCGCGGCGAGTTCGCGCGCGAGGCGGCTGCACGCCGCTTCAAAGATCTGGCGTTCCGAATAGCTCTGCTCGGGCTGGTCGTCGGCACGGAACAGGTCGCGGACCACTTCGGCGATCGACGCGAGGTCGCCCGAATTGATCTTCGCTTCATATTCCTGCGCGCGGCGCGACCACATGGTGCGCTTGACCTTGGGCTTGCCCTTCAGCGTTTCCATCGCTTCGCGCATCGTCTTGTCCGACGACAGCTTGCGCATGCCGACCGACTCGGCCTTGTTGGTGGGGACGCGGAGCGTCATGCGCTCTTTTTCGAAGCGGAGCACGTACAGCTCCAGGCTGGTTCCGGCGATCTCCTGCTTCTGCAGTTCGATCACACGGCCGACGCCGTGCTTGGGATAAACAACGTAATCACCGACATCGAAGGACAATGCCTTGGCAGCCATGAACGGGCCTTTCTAAGGTCACATCGCTCGCGTGAACGGTCCGTGGCGGAAAACCGCTGGGCAGGACCGACGAGGATGGTTGGTACGAGTGTCTCCTGATCGGGCATGACTCATCCTGCCCGTCGTGGACCCATTTAACACACTCGCAACAAAATTACCAGCGCGGTTGAGTCGCTTAGCTTCGCTCAACCCACTGGAATCGCGCAACCTCAGTCGCCAGCACCCGGCTCGGGCGAGAAGAATTTGTCGTACTTGCCCTCGACACCCTTCATCGCGTCCGCGTCGGGCGGCGTCTGGTCCAGCTTGCGCGTGACGTTGGGCCATTGCGCGGAGAAGGTCGTGTTGAGCTCCAGCCACTGTTCCAGGCCGCTCTCGGTATCGGGCAGGATCGCCTCGGCCGGGCATTCGGGCTCGCACACGCCGCAGTCGATGCATTCGCTGGGGTTGATGACGAGCATGTTCTCGCCTTCGTAGAAGCAGTCCACCGGACACACCTCGACGCAGTCCATATACTTGCAGCGGATGCAGGCATCGGTGACGACGTAGGTCATGGGGCTTCCTTGCGGCCTTGGGCGATCGATCTCCGCCCTATGAACCGAGGGACGAAGAACGGGGTACGAACGCGAGGCTGCTATGCCGCGTTCCGGCTCACGTCAATCGATCGCGGATGTCTGCGATACGTTCGCAACCAGCTCCTGGTAGCAACCTTGCGCTTCGGGTGCCGGTCCGCGACGCAGCGGCAGCGCCTCGACGCGCAGCACGCGGACGCGCCCCTGGTGCGCGAAGGTCAGGATATTGCCGACGCGCACCGGCGCCGCGCTGCGCCCCACCGGGCGGCCATCGATGCGCAAACGCCCCTCGCACGCAATCGCCTGCGCCGCCTCGCGCGTCTTGGCGAGCCGCACGAACCACAGGAAGCGATCGAGCCGCATCGTTGCGTCAGCCATGCCCGCTCCATCCCGCGAGTGCCGCAAAGGCGCCGGTCGCAGGCGGTGCGGGCCGCGCCTCACGCCGGACCGTGCGGCGCCCCTGCCAGATCCACGTCGGTGCCTCGCTGCCGCGCACGCTGCGAAAGCCCAGCTCTGCCATCAGCCGTTCGAACGTCGTCGGCTCGACCCCCATCGAAATGCCGAGCGCCGGATCGGGCGCGAACGGCTTCCTGCCCTGCCGCGCGTCATGCGCCGCGCGCGCGATCCGCTCGACGAGGTCGAGCCGCACCGCCTGGGCGCCGAGCGGCCGAAAGCCACTGACGACCTGCGCCCCCGGGCTGCCACGTGCCAGCACGCTCGCGCCTTCGCGTGGCAGCACCGGCGCCGGCCCCCGCACGCCGAGCAGCGCCGTCCGCCAGCGCGCCGCGCCGGGCTTGAGCAATCGCGCATCGAACAGGTCGAGCGCGCCGATCGTCACCCCCGCCTTGCGCAGCCGCTTGCGTTCGTCGGGCGACAGGCCGTCCACCGCCTCGCGCAAGGCGATCCGGGGGGCGAGCCCACCGGCCGCCTCCAGCTCTCCGGCCACGATGCGCAAGGCCGGCGTCGCCTGCGGATCGCGCGCCATATCGGCAAGCGCGATCAGCGCCGGCACGTGGCGGCGGAGCATCGCGTCGAACCAGCGCACCAGCCGCGCCTGCACTGCCTCACGCTGCGGCTTGGCGAGGCAATCCAAATCGCGCTCCAGCACCAGCTGCGGCCGCGCCAGCGAGCGCCCCGGCATCAGCTTGGCGACGCCATGCCCGTTCCAGACGATCATGCCGTCGACGAGGGTCAGCGCCGCATCCTCTGCCGCCGCCAGCGCCTCGCCCCGCCGCCCACGTTCGGTTACCAGCCGTTTTTCTGCCGCGGCGAGCAACAGCCGGCGATCCGCGGCCCGCGCGGCCGGATCGACGGTGAAACGGAAGCCATCGAGCCGCCCGATCGGATGATCCTCGACCAGCACCTCGCCTTCCGGCCCGATCGTCACGGGCAGCAGCGATGCATCGGCACCGATCTGACGGATCAGCGCGGTCGTGCGCTTGTCGACGAAGCGCTGCGTCAGGCTGGCGTGCAGCCCGTCGGACAGCCGTTCCTCGATCGCCTTGGCGCGATCGGCGCCCGCGGCCGGATCGGCGAGCCAGTCGGGGCGCTGCGCGATATAGGCCCAGCTGCGAATGGCCGCGATTCGCCCGGCGATCGTCTCGACATCGCCCGAAATCGTGTCGAGCCGCGCCACCTCGTCGGCGAACCACTGGTTGGGAACGACGCCGCGCCCTTCGGACAGATAGGTGAAGACGCGCGACACGAAGCGCGCATGCGGATCGAGCCCCAGCTTGCGGAAATCGGGCAGGCCGCACGCCGCCCACAGCCGCTTCACCATCGCCGGCGACCGCACCCGGTCGCGCACCCAGCTCTCGTCCGCCAGCCGTTTCAGCACGGCAAGATCGGTCGCCTGCGGCGCGGCGAGCAGCACGCCCGGTTCGGGCCGCCGCTCCAGACTGGCGATCAGCGCGTCGATGCTGGCGAAGTCCGGCTCGCCATTACGCCAATAAAGGTTGCCGATCGGGGGAAAGCGATGCTCCTCGATCGCGAACACCTCTTCGGGCAGGAACGCGCCCGGCCCCTCTTCGGTCACGCCACCGAACGTGCCATCGCGCTGGTGCCGCCCGGCACGGCCGGCGATCTGCGCCATTTCGGCGACGGTCAGCCGCCGCGTACGGCGCCCATCGAACTTATGCAGCCCGGCAAAGGCGACGTGCGCGACGTCCATGTTGAGGCCCATGCCGATCGCATCGGTCGCGACCAGATAATCGACCTCGCCTGCCTGAAACATCGCGACCTGTGCGTTGCGGGTGCGCGGGGAGAGGGCGCCCATCACCACCGCCGCGCCGCCGCGCAGGCGCCGCAGCATCTCGGCGACGGCATAGACCTCCTCCGCGCTGAACGCGACGATCGCGGAACGCTTCGGCAGGCGGCTGATCTTCTTGGCGCCCGCATAGGTCAGCTTCGAAAAGCGCGGCCGCCCGATGATCTCGGCATCGGGCACCAGCGCGCGGATCATCGGCCTGAGCGCTTCAGACCCCAGGATCATCGTCTCCTCGCGGCCGCGCCGCCGCAGCAGCCGATCGGTGAAGACGTGCCCGCGCTCGGGGTCCGTCCCCAGCTGCGCCTCGTCCAGCCCGACGAAGGCGACGTCGGTCTCCGGCATCGATTCGACCGTACACAAATGCCAGCGCGCGTTCGGCGGCACGATCTTTTCCTCGCCCGTCACCAGCGCGACCTGATCGGCGCCCTTCAGCTTGACGACGCGGTCGTACACCTCGCGCGCCAGCAGGCGCAGCGGAAAACCCATGATGCCGCTGGAGTGCGCGCACATCCGCTCGACGGCGAGATGGGTCTTGCCCGTGTTCGTGGGTCCGAGGACCGCCGTAACCGCCGCTTTCATGGCAACAACATCGTGCGTCGCGGGCCGGTGCGCAATGATGGAGATGAAGGCGGGCGGGCTACAGCCGCCGCGCTTCCTCGGGCAGCATCACCGGTACGCCGTCGCGGATCGGATAGGCGAGGCCCGCCGCTTCCGACACCAGTTCCTGCGCAGCCTCGTCATAGCGCAGCGGCTGGCGCGTCACCGGGCAGACCAGCCGTTCGAGCAGCCAGGAATCGAGTGGGGCGGCGCTCATTGCAGCGTCACCCGCTCGTCGCCGTCATGCCGGCCGAAGAACTGCATCAGCTGGATGATGAGCTCCGCGCGCGATTCGATATCCGATGCTTCGAGCAAGGCCTGCTTCGCCGCGGCGTCGAATGGCGCGATCTGCGCGATGCCGTTGACCAGGCTTTCGTCGTCCAGCCGCCCCACCGCGTCCCAGTCGACCGCATAGCCTTGCGCATCAGCGAAGCGGCGCGATTCCTGCTCCAGCGACGATCGGCGGCCCAATGACAGCGTCTCGTCGTCACGCACCGGCAGCAGCTCCGCCTCGACCTGGCGGAACGGCGTCGTCACGTCGAGTTCGCGCAACACGCGGAACAGCGCGACCCCCTCCAGCACCAGATTGTAGCGGCCGTCTTCCAACGCCTCGACTTCGGCGATCTTGCCGACGCAGCCGATGTCGTACAACGCCGACCGTTCCTCGACCGTCGCCGGCATCGTCAGCGGCTGGATCATCCCGATCCGCCGGTCGCGCGCCATCGCATCCGACACCATCGCCCGATAGCGGGGTTCGAAGATGTGCAGCGGCAGGTGCATGCCCGGGAACAGCAAGGCCCCGGGCAGCGGAAAGATCGACAGGCGGGTCGCTTGCGTCATCCGAACAGGATCGCGGACAGGCGGCGCCGCTGCGTGGACACCCAGGGGTCCATCAGGCCGACGACCTCGAACAGCTTGAGCAGCTGCTGACGCGCCGCGCCCTCGTTCCAATCGCGGTCGGCGGCGATGATGTGGAGGAGATTGTCGGCCGCCGCGTCGCGATCGCCCGCCGCCATCTGCGCGTTCGCCAGCGCGAAGCGGCGTTCGTGATCGTCGGGGTGCGCGGCGACCTCGGCGGCGAGGCCGGCGGTGTCCTCGCCCTGCGGCGCGCTCTGTGCGAGCGCGAGCGCCGCCTTGGCGCGCTCGATCCCGGCGTCCTTAATGTCGGCGGGCAGCGCGTCGATCGCGGCCTGGGCTTCGTCGGTCTGCCCCGCCGCGACGAGCGCGCGAATGCGACCCGACAGGATGGCCGGATTGTCCGGCGCCATCTCGAACAGCTGGTCGAAGATCGACAACGCCCGCTCGGCATCGCCGCTCGCCAGCACATCCTCGCCCATCGCGATCAGCGGTTCGATCTCGGCGGCGGCATCGGCCGCCTCCGACTGGATCGGCAGCTGCTTCAGCAACTGATCCAGGATCGTGCGCAGCTGCGATTCGGTGCGGGCGCTGGTCAGGTCGGCGACCAGCTGCCCCTGGAACATCGCATAGACGGTGGGGATCGACTTGATCTGGAATTGCGCGGCGATGAACTGGTTCTTGTCGGTATCGACCTTGGCCAGCACCACCCCCTTGTCGGCATAGGCAGCAGCGACCTTGTCGAGCACCGGGCCCAGCGCCTTGCACGGCCCGCACCATTCCGCCCAGAAATCGATGATGACGAGGGACGTCATCGACGGTTCGACGACGTCGCGGCGGAAATCCTCGACCGCCTGCTTGTCGGCTGGCGACAGTCCTAACGTGGCCACGTCTTGCTCCCTTCGTCCATTCTTGCCGCCCATGTGGGGCAGGCAAGCGCCGACGCCAAGGCTTTTGGTTGTGCGAATGGTCGCCCCACGCCTTTCGTCACCCCGGACTTGGTCCGGGGTCCACCGGGCCGCAAGGGGGCGGCACGAGCCTCCAGACATCCCCCTCGCCGCAGAGTGGACCCCGGACCAAGTCCGGGGTGACGGACGGCGTGGGGTGGCCAGCGGACCTCAATGAAAGTCCCGCGATTTCGGCAGGATACGCACGTCACGCGGATGCCGCCCGCGCGGATCCTGGCTGACGATCGGCTTTGGACGGATCACCTCATCCACCGGCGAAAGCGGCATCTGCCCGTCATAGTCCGACGACAACCGTCGGAGCTCGACGGTGCGGTCATAGGCCTTGACCGTCATCAGATGGACGACGCCCTCCTCGCTGCGCTGGATCACGCCCTCCAGCACCAGCAGCCGCGCCGCCATGATCGCGCGCCGGTTCGCCTCGAAATCGCGCGCCCACAGCAGCGCATTGGTGATGCCCGTCTCATCCTCGATCGTGACGAAGATCGCATTGCCCTTGCCCGGCCGCTGGCGGACCAGCACCACGCCTGCGACGCGCGCGCGCCGCCCGTCCTTCGCCCGCGCCGCCTGCTCGCTCGACAGCACGCCCTCGACCGCGAACACCGGCCGCAGGAATCGCATCGGATGGCCCTTCAGCGACAGGCGCGTCGTCTGGTAATCGGCCGCCACCTCTTCGCTGATCGGCATCGCGGGCAGCGGCGGATCGGCCTCTTCGCGCAATTCGGGTGCCTCCGCCGCGGCGAACAGCGCCAGCTGTTTGGGCGGTGTCCGCCGCACGTCCCACAAAGCGGCACGGCGGGGCAGCGCGATCGATCCGAACGCATCGGCATCGGCGAGCAGGTTCAGCCCCCGCGTCGGCAGGCCCGCACGGCCCGCGACCTGTTCGACGCTCGCAAAGGGCACCCCGCCCCGCGCATCGACCAGCGCGGTCGCCCAATCCTGCCGAAACCCGTCGATCTGCCGAAACCCCAACCGGATCGCGAAATCCCCATCCTCGGTCCGCTCAAGCACATTGTCCCACAGGCTCGCATTCACATCGATCGGCCGCACCACCACGCCATGCGCGCGCGCGTCCTCGACCAGCTGAGCGGGCGCATAGAAACCCATGGGTTGCGAATTGAGGATCGCGCAGCCGAACACCGCGGGGTGGAAGCATTTGATCCACGACGACACATAGACCAGCCGCGCGAACGACAGCGCATGGCTTTCGGGAAAGCCATAGCTGCCGAACCCTTCGATCTGCTTGTAGCAGCGTTCCGCAAAGTCCTGCGGATAGCCGCGGCGGACCATCCCGCCGATCAGCTTGGCCTGGAAATTGTCCATGCCGCCCACCTTGCGGAACGTCGCCATCGCCCGCCGCAGCTCATTCGCCTCGCCGGGGGTGAAGCCGGCCGCGACGATGGCGAGCTTCATCGCCTGTTCCTGGAACAACGGCACGCCATAGGTTGCCTTCAAAAGCTGAAACAGCTCGTCGGGC
Organism: Sphingomonas sp. NIC1; assembly: GCF_001638925.1. Lineage (NCBI taxonomy): Bacteria > Pseudomonadati > Pseudomonadota > Alphaproteobacteria > Sphingomonadales > Sphingomonadaceae > Sphingomonas > Sphingomonas sp. NIC1. Next base: position 1,635,446 of record NZ_CP015521.1, on the reverse strand, counting down.
GGGCCGTGCAGCGGTGATGGCGACGGGAAATCGACCGGCTCCTTTTTCATGCGGCGGCGCAGATAGGGATGGACCATGTCGCCCTCGATCGGGCCCGGTCGCACAATCGCGACCTGGACGACCAGATCGTAGAATTCCTGTGGGCGCAGGCGCGGCAACATGTTGATCTGGGCGCGGCTTTCCACCTGGAACACGCCGATGCTGTCGCCCTTGCACAGCATCTTATAGACGTCGGGATGCTCGTCGGTGGCCAGGCTGTCCAGCGCGTGACAGCCCAGGCCGTGCATCTCCATCAGGTCGAAGGCCTTGCGGATGCAGGTCAGCATGCCGAGCGCCAGGATGTCGACCTTCATCAGGCCCAGACAATCGATGTCGTCCTTGTCCCATTCGATGAACGTCCGGTCCTTCATGCCGCCGTTGTGGATCGGCACCATTTCGTCGAGCCGCCCCTGCGTCAGCACGAAGCCGCCGACATGCTGCGACAGATGGCGGGGAAATTGCAGCAGGCGCGACACCAGGTCGCTGAGCTGGGCCAGGCGGGGATTGGCGGGGTCGAACCCGGTTTCGGTGAAGCGCTGTTCGGGCATGCGATCCGAAAAGCTGCCCCAGACGGTGCTGGTCAGCCGCTGCGTCACGTCCTCGCTGAACCCCAGCACCCGGCCGACTTCGCGCACGGTGCTGCGCGGGCGATAATGGATGACCGTCGCCGCGATCGCCGCGCGTTCGCGGGTGTAGCGGCGATAGATATATTGCATCACCTCCTCGCGCCGCTCGTGCTCGAAATCCACGTCGATGTCGGGGGGCTCGCCGCGTTCTTCGGACACGAAGCGCGAAAACAGCAGGTCGTATTTCAGCGGATCGACCGAGGTCACGCCCAGCAGGTAGCAGACGACCGAATTGGCCGCCGAGCCGCGCCCCTGACACAGGATCGGCGGGGTGCAGCTGCGCGCGAACCGCACCACGTCATGCACCGTCAGGAAATAATAAGCATATTGCTGACGCCGGATGAGATCGAATTCTTCGTACAGCAAGGTGAGGATGCGTTCCGGAACGCGATCCCCGTAGCGGTCCAGCGCATTCTGCCAGACGAGATGTTCCAGCCAAGCCTGCGCATCCCACCCCGCCGGCACCGGCTCGTGCGGATATTCGTATCGCAACTGATCGAGCGAGAAGCCGATGCGACCCAGCAGGCGAAGGCTTTCGTCGATCGCCTCCGGCGCGTCGCGGAACAGCCGGCGCATCTCGGCTTCGTCCTTCAGATGGCGCTCGCCATTGGCGGCGAGGCGACGGCCGGCCGTATCGATCGTCACGCCTTCGCGGATACACGTAATGACGTCGTGCAAGGGCCGGTCGTCACGATGCGCATAGAGCGCGTCCGTCGTGGCCAGCAGCGGCACGCCGACCGTCTCGGCCAGGGCCTTCAGGCGGCGGAGGCGGCGGCGGTCCTGGCCGCGGCGGGCCATGCTGACCCCCAGCCAGACGCCGTCGGATGCCAGCCGCTTCACCGCCCTCAGCGTCGTGGCGAGGCTGGGATCGCTGCGCGGCGGCGGGCGCTCGGCCTCGTCGCGGGCAACGCCGCCGCGGGCGCTGCTTTCGGGCAGGACGATCAGCAACAGATCGCGATGCAGCGCGATGAGGTCGCCCAGGCCCAGCAAGCAATCGCCCTTCACCGACCGCAGATTGCCCGTCGTCAGTATCCGCGTCAGCCGTCCCCAACCCATGCGATTGGCGGGATAGGCGACGATGTCGGGCGTACCATCCGCGAAGACCAGACGGGTGCCGACCGCCAGCGTGAAGCCGAAGGGCGGCAAGGCGGCACCCAGCCGTCCGGTTTCGGCGCGTTTCAGCGCGTCATAGGCGCGCACCACGCCTGCGACGGTATTGCGGTCGGCGATGCCGATGCCGGCATGGCGGAGCGTTATCGCCTGCGCGACCATGTCCTCGGCATGGCTGGCACCGTCGAGGAACGAGTAATTGGTCGCCGCGACGAGCTCGACGAACCCGCTCATGGCGCGATCGCACCGCCAGCCCCTTCTACCCCGTCACCCCGGCCCCGGTCCGTGGCCCACCGGGTCGCGAGAGGGCGGCAAGAGCCTCCAGCCATCCCCCTCGCCGCGGAGTGGACCCCGGACCCAGTCCGGAGCGACGGTGGAAGCGGGAACACGCTCACGCGAACAGCCCATGGACGTACCAGCGCGGGTGCGCCTGTTCGCTGTGCAGGCCGTGGCGGAAGATCCAGAAGCGCCGCCCCCGGCGATCCTCGATTCGGTAGTAATCGCGCGTCGGGATGGCGGCGTCGTGGCGTCGCCACCATTCGCCGGCGATCCGCTCGGGGCCCTCGGCGCGCGCGACCTCGTGGACGCGGCGACGCCAGCGAAAGCGGTGCGGCGGGCCGTCGGGCACCTCCGCCATCACCGCCTCAATCGGCTGCGGCGGATCGAACAGATAGATGGGCCTCATTGGCGGCTCCCCCGCCTCCGCCTGCGGCCAGTCTCCCGCGGGCGGCGGCGCGGCGGCGGGCAGCATCAGCTCGGCCTGCTCGGGGATATGGCTGTCGCGCGGGGCGAATCGCCGCACCCGCTCGCGCCCCAGCCGGGTGGACAGGCGATCGATCAGCTCCGCCACCGCCGGCGCCTGGGTCGCCCCCTCGCCGCCCTCCAGCCGCAGCTGCGCCGCATCGAGTCGCTCGGCGAGCGTCACGTCGAGCCGGATCAGGTCATAGCCGTAGCCGGGATCGAGCGGGTCGGCGAGCGCGTCGATCCGCTCGGCGAACAACCGCATCAGCAGCGCGACGTCGCGCGTCGGCTGCCCCGTCTCGACCCGCAGCGACTGGATGTGGCCGTCGCTGCGGAACAGCCGCGCCTCCCACCGGCGCCCGCCCTGATGGCGCTGGCCGAGCGTGTTTCCCGCCTCGCCCGCCAGCTCCTCGATCACCTCCAGCGCATAGTCGGTCCGCGCGATCGGTTCGGCAAAGCGCCGTTCCACCACCACCGGCGCAACGCGCACGCGCGGCCGGACCGGCGCCTTATAGTCGCCCGACAGCCGCCGCACCGCCGTCGCCGCCTCCTCGCCGAAGCGCGCGGCGATGCCGGAGAGTGGCCGCGCCATCACGTCGCCCACCGTCTTCAACCCCGCGCGGGTCAGCGCCACCGTCGCGTCCGCATCCAGCTCCAGCGCCGCGACCGGCAGGCGCTTCACCGCGCGCGTCTCGTCGGGCGCCGGCGCGCCGGCATAGCGGGCGAGCGCACAGGCGATTTCGGGCGTGTCGCCGAACGCGTGGCGCGCCAAAATCCCACGCCGCGCCATCCGCGCCTCGACATCGGCGGCGAGCGGACGCTCCCCTTCGAAAGCATGGACGCACCCCGCAATGTCGATCACCAGCGCATCGGGGGGCAGCAGCGCCACCGTGGGGCTGTAGCGCGTGCAGCCATCCGCCAGCCGCTCCAGCCAGTCCATGTCGGCATGCGGATCGGCCGGAAACACCTCCAGCTCGGGCACGCGCGCGCGGGCGTCGGCCAGCGTCAGCCCCGGCTCCAACCCGGCGCGCGCCGCGGCCAGATCGGTCGCGGTCAGCCGGATCGCCTGGCCCACCGTCTCGACGAAGGCGACCGGCGCCTCACCGCCGACGAACAGATGCGGCCGGGTGGCGCGCAGCCGTTCGATCGGGAGCCACGGAAAGACCAGCGCCAGATAGCGGCGCGTCACGGAAACTCTTGGCATCACGATCCCACTCCACGCGCCAACGCTGCCCCGCGGGGCCGCCACGCCGGCGCACACATTCGACGTCGAAAGCCGGCAGGCCCGGCGCGCCCTCCCCCAGCCCCTGATCCAGCGCGGTCGAGGGCACGGCGGCGACGCTCCACCGCGTCGCAGCGGCGCTTGCCACCGGTTCCGCGCCGATCCGCAGCGACAGCAATGTGACGCCCGACGCCTCCGCCGCCAGCATCAGCCGCCGCGTCGCGGTGAGGTCCAGCCCCGGCATCGGCCCGGCGCTTTCGACCAGCACCATGCCCAGCCCCCCGCAGCGCGCCGCATCCGCCGCCGCACGCAGTAGCGCCGATTCGTCGGCGACGACGACCAGCAGCACCGAATCGGCCGCCAGCCCCAGGTCTGCGAGGCCGCTGGCATGCAGCCTGCCTTGCGCGCGCTCCCCCGCCTCGGTGCGCAGCCACAGCAGCGGCACCGCCCCGGCGGCGAGCGCCAAGGCCAGTCCGAATCCCGCGGCGCTCGCCCCGTCCTCGCCCTCCAACGCATAGATTTCATGGAGTTGCGCGCGCGCCAGCCCTTCCTGTCGCCAGGCATCGACCGGTGCCGCCGCCGCTTGCGCAGCCCCACCGGCGGCGGCAAGGCCACGCAGACGGGCGATCAGGGCGGACGAGTCGGACATATATGTTCTTGTAATGTTCCGGATATCGAGTCGCCAAGTCGAAATCGTGTGCGAAAATCACAAGATGGGGCTTGCGGCCTTGGCGACTCGCCGCTAGTGGACGCGCCTCACCCAGCCGGTGGCTCCAACGAGCAGCCGGCACAGGCGCCAGAGCGGGCGTAGCTCAGGGGTAGAGCACAACCTTGCCAAGGTTGGGGTCGAGGGTTCGAATCCCTTCGCCCGCTCCAGTTTTTCCGAACAGTGTCATGCGGTTACGGCGGTCCTTCGGGGCCGCTTTTCGACTTCCCCGGCCTGCCGCTCGGTAACGCAGTAGCAATGGGGGAAGGCGACGCGGTCCAGTGACCGGCGCGCTGAGTCTTCATGGCACCAAGCGTCCTGCGCCTGACCGCGGATGCGCCTCGATCACCGCGATCCGATCTTGAAGAGTTGCCGGTGACCCGCGGCAGGCATGATTCGCTCTCATCGGGCAATCCTGACCTCGTCAGTCATTCGGTTCGTCGGCCGTAGCGTCAGTCGAAGGGGGCCATGACGTCGGCAGGATGCTTGGTCGTGTGTTCGACATATTCGACCAGCATGCCATCGGGGTGACGCACCAGCATGTTGCGACCGGTCGGAACCGGCTTTGCCGCTTCCAGGATCGTGCTGCCGGTCGTCGGGAGATGCGCGGCGAACGCGTCCAGATCCTCGACCATGAAGGTCGCTTCGGTGGCACGGAACGGCGCCAGGCTGTCGTCGGTGCCGGCGATGAACAGGATCGAGGCGACCTGCGCCAGCTTCAGGTCATGTTCCGGGTAGTCGAACGCCAGACGCCGCTTCTGCCCGATCAAGGCTTCGTAGAAGCTGACGGCCGCATCGATCTCGTCGAGCGAAAGGTAGCGGCGGACGAGGATGTTCAGGATTCGCATATCGGTGGTGCTCCGAAGGCCGTGATGCTGACCATATCGCACCAGCCTGGCCGAACGCGCGCCGCGGGTCGAGCCCGGCGCCCGCGCGGCACTGGTGCAGGGCTTTGGCGGGGTCATGCTGTACGGCGCGGTCTGCACCCCCCGGCCTGTCGGGGCTGAGTTCGCTCGTCTTCGGCCGCCGGAAAGCTGCGATCGTCGATGCAAACGATGCCCCATCCCTCCCACGTCCCTTGAGTCCCCGCCCGCTCTCCCCCAACACTCCCGGCCGATGACCCGCTACGACCGCCGCTTCTGGTTTCTCGCCGCCGGTCTTTCGGCGACGGCGGGGTATGTCGATGCGATCGGGTTCCTGCGGCTTGGCGGCTTCTTCGTGTCGTTCATGAGCGGCAATTCGACGCGGTTCGCGGTCGGTGCGGTGACGGATGCGCATGTCGCATATGTGGCGGGCACATTGATCGCGGGCTTTGCGGCCGGCGTGGCAGGCGGGACATGGTTGTCGGTGCGGCACGGGGGTGGGCGCCTGCCCGTCTCGCTGCTGCTGATGGGCACGCTGCTGGCGCTGGCCGCGGCGAGCGATGGACGATCGCCCGCGATGGCGACCAGCCTGATGATGGCGGCGGCGATGGGCGCGGCGAACACCATCTTCCAGCGCGATGGCGAGGTGAGCATCGGCGTCACCTATATGACCGGGACGCTGGTAAAATGCGTGCAGCGGCTGACGGCAGCGCTGATGGGCAGCGGGCCGCGCTGGGCGTGGTTGCCCTATGCTTTGCTGTGGATGGGGCTGGTTGCGGGCGCATGCGGCGGGGCCGCCGTCTATGGCGCGGTGGGCACGGCGGGCGTGTGGCTGGCGGTCGCCGCAGTCGCGTTGCTCGCCGTCTACGCGCGCGCGATCGGGCGGCCACACGCGCGCTGACCGCCGGGCGCGCGCGCCCGGCGGCAATGGCTCATTCCATTTCGAGGATGATCTGGTCGACCGCCAGGCTGTCGCCGGCGGCGGCGGAGACGGCCTTCACCCGGCCCGCCTTCTGGGCGCGCAGGATATTTTCCATCTTCATCGCCTCGACCACGGCGAGCGGCTGGCCCGCTTCCACCGCATCGCCCGCGCCGACGTCGAGACGGACGAGCAGGCCCGGCATCGGTGCGATCAGGAAGCGCGACAGGTCGGGCGGCACCTTCTCAATCATATGCTGCGCGTACGGCGCGGCGTGCGCGGGCAGGACGCGGACGTCGTGGCTCGCGCCGCGCGTCGTCAGGCGGAAGCCGCTGCGGATCGGCAGGATGCGCACGGTAAGCTGCGTATACTCCCCGTTTTCTCGGCCGATCTCGGCCTCCACCATCCGATCGCCGGGGGTATATTCCAGCGCGATGTCGAGCGCGTCGCCGTCGACGGTGATGCCGTCGGTCGAGACCGCCACGTCATGATCCTCGCCATCGATCCGCACGGCCCAGGCATGCGGCGGCTGCAGGCGGCTGCCGAGCTGGCCGTCGATCCGGCGCGCACGATCGGCCTGCGCGGTCGCGGCGAAAGCGGCGATGGCGGCGAGATGGCGCTTGAGGTCGGCGTCGGCGGGGGCGCCGTGGAAGCCGTCGGGATATTCCTCGGCGATGAAACCCGTGGTGATATTGCCCGACCGGAAGCGCGGATGCTGCATCAGCGCCGACAGGAAGTCGATGTTGGTGCCCGGCCCCTCGATCTCGAACGCGTCCAGCGCGGCGATCTGCGCGTCGATCGCCGCCTCGCGCGTCGGCGCCCAGGTGACGAGCTTGGCGATCATCGGATCGTAGAACATGCTGACCTCGCCGCCCTCGGCGACGCCGTCGTCGACGCGGATGCGGGGTCCGTCAGCTTGCGTCGACGACGGCGTGGATTCAGGCGGATTGTACCGCACCAGCCGCCCGATGCTGGGCAGGAAGCCGCGATATGGGTCCTCGGCATAGACGCGGTTCTCGACCGACCAGCCATTGATGCCGACCTGATCCTGCGTGATCGACAGCGGCTCCCCCGCCGCCACGCGGATCATCTGTTCGACGAGGTCGAGGCCGGTGATCTCCTCGGTCACGGGATGCTCCACCTGCAGCCGGGTGTTCATCTCGAGGAAGTAGAAGCTCTCGCCGGTCGTATCCGCGCCCGAGACGATCAGCTCGACCGTACCCGCGCTGTAATAGCCCACCGCGCGGGCCAGCGCGACCGCCTGTTCGCCCATCGCCTTGCGCATCGCCGGTGTCACGAAGGGCGAGGGCGCTTCCTCGACCACCTTCTGGTGGCGGCGCTGCACCGAGCATTCGCGCTCGTTGAGGTACAGGATATTGCCGTGCTGGTCGCCGAGCACCTGGATCTCGATGTGGCGCGGCGATTCGATGAACTTCTCGATGAACACGCGATCGTCGCCGAAGCTGGCGAGGCCTTCGCGCTTGGTCGCCTCGAACCCTTCGCGCACGTCCTGTTCGCTGTAGGCGAGGCGCATGCCCTTGCCGCCGCCGCCGGCGGACGCCTTCATCATGACGGGATAGCCGATGTCCGTCGCGATCCGCACCGCCTCGTCGGTGTCGGCGATCTCCCCCAGGAAGCCGGGGACGACGTTGACGCCCGCTTCCTTGGCGAGCTTCTTCGATTCGATCTTGTCGCCCATCGCCGCGATCGCGTTCGGCGGCGGGCCGACGAAGGCGATGCCCGCCTCGGCGCACGCCTTCGCGAAGCTCTCGCGCTCAGACAGGAAGCCATAGCCGGGGTGGATACAGTCCGCGCCCGTCTCCTTGGCGGCGAGCAGGATCAGCTCGGCCTTGAGATAGCTTTCCGCGGCGGGTGCCGGCCCCAGCCGCACCGCCTCGTCCGCCATCAGCACGTGGGGGGAGCGCGCGTCGGCATCGGAATAGACCGCGACCGTCTTGATCCCCATGCGCTTCGCGGTGCGGAACACGCGGCAGGCGATCTCACCGCGATTGGCGACCAGGATTTTCTTGAACATCCTCTTCTCCCCTCCCGCTCGCGGGAGGGGCGATGGTTATGTCTTTCCGATTTGCTTCACGATGCGACGAGCAAACCAATGGCAGAAAGTCACCGTGACGACGGCATAAATGGCCGTCACCACGACATTCGCCGCCATCATCATGGGAACCACGGCACGGCTTCCACCAGCCAAGGTGATTGCCACCATCAGCATTGGGACGATGGTAAACCAATAGAGTGCCGAACCTACGGCAAACGCTATTGCCGGCCACCGAACGCGGTTCACTCCGCCGCCTCGGCCATCACCGCGTCACCCCGGGCTTGACCCGGGGTCCCGCTTCTTTCCAAGGAGCCGCAGGAGCGGGACTCCGGCTCAAGCCCGGGGTGACGGGCACTGGGCTCCGCCGCCATCGGCGTCACGCCCAACTTCGCGAACAGCGCCGCATCCTTGTCGTCACCCGCATTGCCCGCGGTGAGCAGCTTGTCGCCGGTGAAGATCGAATTGGCGCCCGCCATGAAGCACAAAGCCTGCGCCGAATCCGACATGCTTTCGCGCCCCGCCGACAGGCGTACCATGCTCGCCGGCATGGTGATGCGCGCGACGGCGACAGTGCGGACGAACTCGATCTCGTCGATCTTGGCGAGCGGCGTGTCGGCGAGCATATCGCCGAGCACCGTGCCCTTCACCGGCACCAGCGCATTGACCGGCACGCTGCCGGGATGCTCGGGCAGCGTCGCCAGCGCATGGATGAAGCCGACGCGATCCTCGCGCGTCTCGCCCATGCCGACGATGCCGCCGCAGCAGACGTTGATCCCCGCGCTTCGCACCGCGTCGAGCGTATCGAGCCGCTCCTGGAAGCTGCGCGTGGTGATGACGTCGCCATAGCGTTCGGGCGAGGTGTCGATATTGTGGTTGTAGTAATCGAGGCCCGCGTCGGCGAGCTGCCGCGCCTGATGCGGTTCCAGCATGCCGAGCGTCATGCACGTTTCCATGCCCATGCCGCGCACGCCTTCGACCATCGCGACGATCGCGCCCATGTCGCGGTCCTTGGGGTTGCGCCACGCCGCGCCCATGCAGAAGCGGGTCGAGCCATTGTCCTTGGCCTGCGCCGCCGCCTGCAGAACGCTGCGCACGTCCATCAGCTTGGTCGCCTTGACCCCACTGTCGGCGCTGACCGACTGCGAGCAATAGCCGCAATCCTCCGGACAGCCGCCGGTCTTGATCGACAGCAGCGTCGACAATTGCACCTGTCCGGGCGCGTGGTGTGCGCGGTGCGCGCACTGCGCCCGCCACATCAGTTCGTCGAACGGCAGGTCGAACAGCGCGGCGATTTCGTCCCGCGTCCAGTCGTTGCGCACGTCCGTGCGATCCATCACCGTTGCCACACCAGATCCTTCAATTGCTTCGTTCGTTGCCGCGTCAGCGTGGCCATGCAGGCCAGTTGTTCCATCGGCTGCGCGCTGCCGCCGCGATAGCCATAGCTGTCGATCACGCATTGCGCATCGCGAAAGGCGAGCCATGCGCGCTGGCTGGCGAGCAAAGCCTGCTGGTATGTCGGCCCGCGCTTCGCGTCGGGCGCCGGATGGGCATCCATCGTCTTCATGAACGCCATTGTCGCACGATACTGAGCGTTCATCGCCATATCCGCGCGCTTCCAGTCGCCACCCGCCTGTGCGGTGAGGTCAGCCTGGGTCTGCGCCGGTGCCGGCGCGGCCAGCGCCAGGGCAAACAGGATCATGATCACGCGGCGTCCTCCTGCGGCGGCATATTGTGGCCGAGCAGGCGCAGCACCTCTTCGGCCGCCTTGATGAGGTTGGTCCCGGGGCCGAAGATCGCCTGTACGCCCGCGTCGCGCAGCGCCTGATAATCCTGCGCCGGGATCACCCCGCCGGCGATCACCTTGATGTCGGCACGGCCCGCGTCGCGCAGGTGACCGATCAGTTCGGGGATCAGCGTCTTGTGCCCGGCGGCGAGGCTGGAGGCGCCGACGACGTCGACGTCCTTCTCCAACGCGAGCACCGCGGCCTCCTTGGGCGTCTGGAAGAGCGGGCCGGGGACGACCTCAAACCCCAGATCGCCGAACATGCTGCTGACCAGATTGGCACCGCGGTCGTGCCCGTCCTGCCCCATCTTCGCGACGAGCATGCGCGGTTTGCGCCCCAGCCGGCGCTCGGTGGCGGCGACGCCCTCGGCGAGCCGCTCCCAGCGCATGTCGTCGGTATAGGCCCCGCCATAGATGCCCTTCACCGGCGTCGGCTGCGTGCCGAAGCGGCCGAACACATCCTCCATCGCAGAGGAAATTTCGCCGAGCGTCGCCCGCGCGCGGGCCGCGTCCACGGCGAGCGCAAGCAGATTGTCCTTACCGCGCGCGCCCTCACGCAGCGCATCGAGTGCGGCGCGGCACGCCGCCTCGTCGCGGGTCGCCTTGACGCGTTCGATGCGGCGAATCTGTGCCTCACGCACCGCGACGTTGTCGACGTCGAGGATGTCGATCGGATCCTCGTCGGCCTTGCGGTATTTGTTGACGCCGACGATCACGTCCTCGCCGCGATCAACGCGCGCGGCGCGGGCGGCGGAGGCTTCCTCGATCATCGCCTTGGGCCAGCCCGCCGCGACCGCCTTCGCCATGCCGCCTTCGGCCTGCACGCGCTCGATGATCTCCCACGCGCCATCGACCAGGCTCTGCGTCAGGCTCTCGACGTAATAGCTGCCGCCGAGCGGATCGACGACCTTGGTCATCCCCGTCTCTTCCTGGATCACGATCTGCGTGTTGCGCGCGATGCGGGCGGAGAAATCGGTCGGCAGTGCAATGGCTTCGTCGAGCGCGTTGGTGTGCAGCGACTGGGTGCCGCCGAGCATCGCCGCCATCGCCTCGATCGTCGTGCGCATGACGTTGTTGTAGGGGTCCTGCTCCGTCAGCGACACGCCGCTGGTCTGGCAGTGGGTGCGCAGCATCTTGCTGCGTTCGTCCTTCGCACCCAGCTGTGTCATCGCGCGATGCCACAGCACGCGCGCGGCGCGCAGCTTGGCGATCTCCATGAAGAAGTTCATGCCGATCGCGAAGAAGAAGCTCAGGCGCCCGGCGAACTTGTCGATGTCGAGGCCGAATGCCACGCCGTATTTCACATATTCCATGCCGTCGGCGATGGTGAAGGCGAGCTCGTGGAGCTGCGTCGCCCCCGCCTCCTGCATGTGATAGCCCGAAATCGAGATGCTGTTGAACTTCGGCATCTCGCGGCTGGTGTAGCCGAAGATATCCGAGATGATCCGCATGCTCGGTTCGGGCGGGTAGATGTAGGTGTTGCGGACCATGAACTCCTTGAGGATGTCGTTCTGGATGGTCCCGTCGAGCAATTTGCGGTCGACGCCCTGCTCTTCCCCGGCAACGATGAAGAAGGCGAGGATCGGGATCACCGCGCCGTTCATCGTCATGCTGACGCTCATCTGGTCGAGCGGGATGCCGTCGAACAGGATCTTCATGTCCTCGACGCTGTCGATCGCGACGCCCGCCTTGCCGACGTCGCCGGTGACGCGCGGATGGTCGCTATCATAGCCGCGATGGGTGGCGAGGTCGAAGGCGACGCTCAGCCCCTTCTGCCCGGCAGCGAGGTTGCGGCGGTAGAAGGCGTTCGATTCCTCGGCGGTCGAGAAACCGGCGTACTGGCGGATCGTCCACGGTCGGCCGGCATACATCGACGCGCGCACGCCGCGCGTGAACGGCGCGAAGCCGGGCAGGCCGGGGTCTGCCGTCACGTCCTCGGCGGTGTAGAGCGGCTTGACCGCAATGCCTTCAGGCGTCGGCCAAGTGAGGTCCTTGCCCTTCACCTCCTTCGCGGCGGCGGCCTGCCAATCGGCGAGCGTGGGGCGCGGCGTCGGTTCGGGGGTGGCGAGCGCTTTGGGCGCGGCGCCGCTGTCCTCGCCGGTATTGGTCTCAATGATCGCCATCAGGCGTCTCCATCAGTTCGACGAGCACGCCGCCCATGTTCTTGGGATGCACGAACACGATCGGTGTGCCGTGCGCACCGATGCGCGGTTCACCGAGCACGGTTGCGCCCTTGGCCTTCAGGTCCGCGACGGCGGCGTGGATGTCGGGCACTTCGAAACAGACGTGATGCTGCCCGCCCGCCGGGTTCTTCCTCAGGAAGCCGGCAATGGGGGAGCTATCGTCATAGGGCTCGATCAGCTCGATCTGCGTGTTGGGCGTGTCGATGAAGCACACCTTCACCCCCTGCGCCGGCAGGTCGAACGGCTCGCCGATCACGATGGCGCCGAGCAGCGTGCGATAGGTCTCGATCGACTGCGCGATCGATGGCGTGGCGATGCCGACGTGGTTGAGGCGGCCGAGGGTCATGATTTCTTTCCGATCGGTGTCTCCGCTTCCTTCTTGATGAGGCTCATCACCATTCCGATAGCCCAACACAGAAGAAATACGGCAACGGAGGTATGGTAGATTTTTGCCTCCGAGGAAGAGACGTAGATGGCGGTGGAATGGAACTTCACGGGAATATCATGACCCGGGGTCGGAACGGTCGTTGCGCCTTCATGGTGCGCAACGCCTTCGATCCACATGCCAAGTGCACCAGCGGCGAGGGCTACCGCCACACAAGCCCGAAGAGCCCAATTGAACGATTTCGACATAGCACCGCTCCGTCAAAGCGGAATATTGTCATGCTTCTTCCACGGATTCTCGAGGCTCTTGCCGCGTAGCTTCCGCAAGCCGAGCGCGATCCGTCGCCGGGTCGAGTGCGGCTGGATCACCTCGTCGATGAAGCCCTTGCTCGCCGCGACAAAGGGGTTTGCGAAGCGGGCCTCATATTCCGCGGTGCGTTCGGCGATCTCCTCGGGCGTCTTCCCGCGGAAGATGATCTCCACCGCGCCCTTCGCGCCCATCACCGCGATCTCGGCGGTCGGCCAGGCATAGTTCAAGTCGCCGCGCAGATGCTTCGACGCCATCACGTCATAGGCGCCGCCATAGGCCTTGCGCGTGATGACGGTGATCTTCGGCACGGTCGCCTCGGCATAGGCGAACAGCAGCTTGGCGCCGTGCTTGATGATGCCGTTATGCTCCTGCGCGGTGCCGGGCAGGAAGCCGGGAACGTCGACGAAGGTCAGAATCGGAATCTCGAACGCATCGCAGAAGCGGACGAAGCGGGCCGCCTTCTTCGACGAATTGATATCGAGCACGCCCGCCAGCACCATCGGCTGGTTGGCGACGATGCCGACGGTCTTGCCTTCGATCCGGCCGAAGCCGGTGATGATGTTCGCCGCATGCGCCGGCTGCGTTTCGAAGAAGTCGCCTTCGTCGACCACCTTCCGGATCAGCTCGTGCATGTCATAGGGCTGGTTGGCACTGGCCGGCACCAGCGTGTCGAGGCTCGGCTCCAGCCGGTCCCAGGCGTCGGCGGTCGGGCGTTCCGGCACCGCCTCACGGTTCGACAGCGGCAGGAAGTCGATGAAGTCGCGCGCGGCGAGCAGCGCCTCGATGTCGTTTTCGAACGCATTGTCGGCAACTGAGGTCTTGGTGGTGTGCGTCACCGCGCCGCCCAAAGCCTCCTGCGTCACCACCTCGTTGGTCACCGTCTTCACCACGTCGGGCCCGGTGACGAACATGTACGACGAGTCCTTCACCATGAAGATGAAGTCGGTCATCGCGGGCGAATAGACCGCGCCGCCCGCGCACGGGCCCATGATGAGACTGAGCTGCGGCACCACGCCGGAGGCGAGCACGTTGCGCTGGAACACCTCGGCATAGCCGCCCAGGCTCGCCACGCCCTCCTGGATGCGCGCGCCGCCCGAATCGTTCAGGCCGATGACGGGTGCGCCGACCTTCATCGCGGTGTCCATCACCTTGCAGATCTTCTGCGCGTGACGTTCGGACAGCGATCCGCCGAAGACGGTGAAATCCTGGCTGAAGACATAGACCAGCCGGCCGTTGATCGTGCCCGATCCGGTGACGACGCCGTCGCCGGGGATCACCTGATCCGCCATGCCGAAATCGACACAATTATGCTCGACGTACATGTCGATCTCTTCGAACGAGCCTTCGTCGAGCAGGATGTCGAGCCGTTCGCGCGCGGTCAGCTTGCCCTTGGCGTGCTGCGCGGCAACGCGCTTTTCGCCGCCTCCGGCCCGGGCGGCGGCGCGACGGCGTTCGAGTTCGTTCAGCGTGGAAGACATGGGCAAACTCCTGCGCGGCTGTTTCTGCCGGTCTAGGCGCTGCTTTCAACTGTGGGTTTGCAAAATTGCAATTTGCACGTTTGCAAACTAGGTCCGTTCGATGACCGCCGAGCCGCCCCGTCCCCGTCTGTTCGCCGGCGATCGGGTGCGCACGCTGCGCGCGCGGCTGTCGCTCAGCCAGACGGCGCTCAGCCAGCGCCTCGGCATTTCGACCAGTTACCTGTCGCAGATTGAAAGCGGCGACCGGCCGATCACCGGCGGCGTCCTGGCGGCGCTGGCGCGCACCTTTCCGCTCGACTGGGTCGACGTCGCGCCGGAGGAGGAATCGGCGGCGCTGGTCGCGGCGCTGGCGGCCGGGACCGACCCGTCCGTACCCGCCGCACAGCTCGACGAGGATGCGGTGCGCCGCGGCGTGCGCCAGCAGCCCCTGCTCGCACGACGGATGGCGGCGCTGCATGCCGCGCTCCAGCGCACGCAGGAGCAGCTGCGCGTGCTCGATGACCGCGTCGATGCCGGCGGCAACCAGCCCGTGCCGCTGCCGTGGGAAGAGGTGCGCGACTGGTTTCAGGGCAGCGGCAATTACATCGACGCGCTCGATCGCTTCGCCGAAAGCCTCGCCGCCGATCTGTCCGGCGCGCGCGCCTATGCCGAACGACTCGAGCGCGCCCACGGCATCCGGCTGATCGACGATGGCGACGCCCTGCGCAGCTACGATCCCGCCGCCGCGACGCTGCGCATCGACGCCGCGCAACCGATCGAAACGCGCGCCTTCCAGATGGCGCACCAGCTGATCCGGCTCGAGGCGGCGAATCTGATCGAGCGGATCGTCGCCGACGCTCCGTTGCAGTCGGAGGCGGCGCGCGAGCTGCTGCGCGTCGGCCTCGCCAATTACGGCGCAGGCGCGCTGATGATGCCCTATGCCGCCTTCCGCAGCGCCGCGCGGCAGCAGCGCCATGACGTCGATGCACTGCGTCAGCGCTTCGGCGTCAGCTTCGAACAGGTGTGCCACCGCCTCTCGACGCTGCGCCGCCCCGGCGCACCCGGCATCCCCTTCTTCTTCTGCCGGATCGACATGGCGGGCAACATCACCAAGCGGCATTCGGCGACGCGGCTGCAATTCGCGCAATATGGCGGCGCCTGCCCGCTGTGGGTCGCGCACGAGGCGGTGGCGATCAGCGACCGTATCCTCGTCCAGGTCGCCGAAATGCCCGACGGCGTGCGCTACGTCTCGATGGCGAAGGGGCTGGTGAAGGCCACCGCGAGCTACCGCCGCTCCCCCCGCCGCTATGCCGTGGTGCTCGGCTGCGAGGTCGAGCATGCCGCCGCCTTCGTCTATGCCGATGGGCTCGACGTCGCCGGTGCGGACAGCGCGACGCGGATCGGTCCCTCCTGCCGCATCTGCCCCCGCCGCGACTGCGACCAGCGCGCCTTCCCGCCGGTGGGCCGCGACCTGCTTATCGACCCAGACCGCCGCGGGATCGTACCCTATCGCTTCGATTGAGTGCGCGCAGAGGCGCGGAGGACGCAAAGACGCCCCACGTGCGGCAGCGCCCTTTTCCGCTGGGGCTCATTGTAAGGAGTGACCGACGCCGCCCGGCGCAACCTCTCTGCGCCCTCCGCGCCTCTGCGCGAAAAATCTGCCTCGCCGCGAGGCATGTCCCCCGGTCGCACGCGCCGTTATGCTCCCGCCCATGACGATACGAATCGGGATCGGCGGCTGGACCTACGAGCCGTGGCGCGGGACCTTCTATCCCGAGAAATGGCCGCAGAAGCGCGAGCTGGAATATGCCGCATCGCAGATGACCGCGATCGAGATCAACGGCACCTATTATTCCAGCTTCAAGCCCGCGAGCTTCGCAAACTGGGCCGCCGCGGTGCCCGACGGCTTCATTTTCACGCTGAAGGCGTCGCGCTACTGCACCAACCGCAAGGTGCTGGCCGACGCCGGCGAATCGATCGAACGCTTCGTCGGACAGGGTATCACGGAGCTGGGCGACAAGCTCGGCCCGATCCTGTGGCAGTTCATGGCGACGAAGAAGTTCGACGCCGACGATATGGGTGCCTTCCTCAACCTCTTGCCGGCCAAGCACGACGGCATCCCCCTCCGCCACGCCATCCAGGTCCGCCACGACAGCTTCGCCGACCCCGCCTTCATCGCCATGGCGCGCGCGGCAAACGTCGCGATCGTCTATGCCGATTCGGCCGACTATCCCGCCATCGCCGACGTCACCGCCGACTTCGTCTACGCGCGCCTTGAGAATGCCGTGGAAGCGGAGCCGGCAGGCTACACCGACGCCGCGCTCGACCGCTGGGCGAAAGCGGCTCGCGACTGGCAGGCCGGCGGCCGGCCCGAGGGCCTGCCCTACGTCACCCCCGACACGCCCGCCAAGGCCCAGCGCGACACCTTCGTCTTCTTCATCAACGGCGCGAAGGTGCGCGCACCGCATGGGGCCAAAGCGCTGATCGAGCGGGTGCGGGGGTAGGCGAAGTGTAAGCGTGGCCTGAGGGCCGCCTTGCTCGTTTGGCCGTAGCCGGGATGCTTATCGTCTTTGACGAGGGCGCGGGCGGTGCGGGAAGTTTTCGGTTCTGAGACTGGTCGTACGAGCGCTCGTACGACTGGTCGTGTGGAGGTGGTCGGCCGGGTATCGGGCCGACGGAGCTGGTCGGACGCGGAGAAGCTGGAGATCCTGGCCGAGGCGTTCCGGCCGGGCGTGCGGGTCCGTGATGTCATCGCCCGGCGCGAGGTGTCGAGCAGCCTGATCTATACGTGGCGCAAGCAGGCGCGGCTGGGCAAGCTGGGCGGGGTCGCGCCTGCGCTGCCGGCATTCGCCGAGGTGCGCGTGGCCGATGTCGCCGCACCTGCGCCGCAGCCGGCGACATCCACGTCTGGCCTCATCTGCATCGAATTTCCGGGTGGCGTCCGAGTGAGCGTGGACGGGTCGGTGGACGCCGGCGCGCTGGCGCGAGTGTTGTCGGTGCTGCGTTGAGCCCCACGCCGTTGCCGACGCGGGTGTTCCTGGCGTGTGGCGTCACCGACATGCGCAAAGGGTTCGATGGCCTGGCGGTACTGGTGCAGCAGGTGCTGGCCCAGAACCCGCACTCGGGCGCGTTGTTCGCGTTCCGGGGCAAGCGGGGTCATCTGGTCAAGCTGCTGTGGTTCGATGGGCAAGGCCTGTGCCTGTTCTCCAAGCGGCTCGACCGGGGTCGGTTCGTCTGGCCGGTGACCGCGACGGGCACGGTGACGCTGACGCCGGCACAATTGTCGATGCTGCTGGAGGGCATCGACTGGCGTCGCCCAGAGCGGACGTTCACGCCGACGCTGGCGGGGTGAAAACGGCGGTTTTGCGACGCTTTTTCTCGCCCGTCGATGCGTGATCTGTTATGAAATGCGGGTGCTGGAAGCGCCTGTTTCCCCTGCTGATGCCACCGCGCGGATCGCCGCGCTGGAGGCATCGCTCGCCCGGGCGAATGCCGCGCTCGCCGCCCGCGATCTGCTCATCGACACGTTGCGCGGGCAGATCGCCCGACTGCGGCGGATGCAGTTCGGTGCCTCCTCCGAGAAGTTGGGCCGCGAGATCGAACAGCTCGAGCTGGCGCTGGAAGAGCTGGAAACGGAGCGGGATGTTTCCGAAGTCGAGACTGCGGCGCCTGGAGTAGCGCCGCGCCTGGCACCGGTCCGCAGTCTGCCGGAGCATCTGCCGCGCGAGGAGGTCGTCCACGAGCCGGCGTCCGGTATCTGCACCTGCCCGGACTGCGGTGGTGCGCTGCGCCGGCTGGGCGTGGACGCGCACGAGATGCTCGACATCGTGCCGGTGCGCTGGCGGGTCGTGCGCGACGTCCGCCCCAAATACAGCTGCCGGTCTTGCGAGAAGATCGTCCAGGCACCCGCGCCGGTCAGCGCTGTGGCGCGGGGCAAGGCGACCTTCGCGACGCTGGCGCACGTCGTCGTCTCCAAGTTCGACCACCATCTGCCGTTGTACCGCCAGGCCGAGATGATGGCCGCGCAGGGGCTCGAGATCGACCGCTCGACGCTCGCGGGCTGGGCCGGGCAAGCTGCAGCACTGCTCGACCCGGTGGTCAGCCGTATCCGTGACGAGGTGCTCAAGACCGACAAGATCCACGCCGACGACACGCCGGTGTCGGTGCTCGACCCCGGCCGTGGCAAGACCGCGACCGGGCGGCTGTGGGTGTACGCCGCCGACGACCAGGCGTCCGGCAGCACGACACCGCCCGCAACATGGTATCGCTTCACGCCCGACCGCACCGCGGCGCACCCGCAGGCGCATCTCGCCGGCTTTCGCGGCTTTCTCCAGGCCGATGCCTATGCGGGCTATGACGCCCTGTACCGCGGTGGCGTCACAGAGGTGGCATGCTGGGCACACTTCCGGCGCAAGGTGTTCGACCTGCACGAGCGCCTCTCCACGCCGCTGACCACCGATATCCTGGAGCGCATCGGCGCGCTCTATGCCGTCGAGGCGGAGGTGCGTGGTCAGCCGCCGGATGTACGCCGTCGAGCGCGACAGGAACGAAGCCAGTCGCTGGTCGACGCCTTGCGCGAGGTGCTCGACGCTGCCCTTCGCCGCCTGTCGCCCAAGTCCGACATGGCCAAAGCCATCGCCTATGGCACCAAACGCTGGCCAGCGCTGTGCCGCTTCCTGGGTGACGGGCGTCTGGAGATCGACAACAACATCGCGGAGCGGGCCCTGCGCGGCGTCGCCGTGGGAAGGCGCAACTGGCTGTTCGCGGGTTCGCGCGCAGGCGGCGAGCGAGCCGCCGCCATCTACACCGTCATCCAGACCTGCAAGGCCAACGGCGTCGACCCGCAGGCCTATATCGCCGATGTCATCGCCAGGGTCGCCGGCGACTGGCCCGCCACCCGCTGGGACGAGCTGATGCCGTGGAACTGGGTGCCCCAGACAGATCAGCCAACAGCCCAAGCCGCATAAACTGCGGTCCTCACGCCACGCTTACGGCGAAGTCAACGGCACGCCCAGTAGTGAACGTTCAGGACCGTGCTATTCAGACCCGATGATCGATAAGGCGGACATCAGCGCTCGCATCGCAGCAGTCTGCTACACTCTCGTGATAGCGGCGATGGTGTCGTTCACACTTGCGTGGGGAGGCTTGGGCGAACCGTGGCGCTTTGATGAGTTGCTGGTCTTCATGGGGATCGCGCTATCCCCAATCCCTGTCTGCGTTCTATGCTTCCGTCGACGTGGTTAGCTCGGCCGTTTTACGCCCAATTGCGGACATGCAGTCAGGCCGTGATAGGCATCCACACGAGTTCGTCAGTGACTGGCTCATAGCGAGCAATCGCAGAGCCCACTTCGTTTTCAGGCGTCAGGCGCACTTCCTTTGACGTAACTCGCCCCATCCTCGTCATAAATTCCGCCAACTGCTTCGCTTCATCGGGTCCAACGACATCGCGAAGATCGAGATCAAACTCAATTTCCTCCTCACTGAAGAAGTGGCAGTTCAGGCGCTGTCGACCGAGTGCGTAAGATGCGCAGACAGAATGAGCACGGCCTAGCAGGAAGGCCGTGGTCACTACTGACGGGACCGTGCTCAACTCTCCGTCGATGGTGAATGCTAGGCATCTCGGCTCGACGATGAGCGCCGTCCAAACGCTCGCCCAATCGTCAATCGATGTTCCACATATGTAGATGTCACGAAGAGACCCATCAGCTTCGAAATGCGGGGCGATCTTCGACCAATCCATAAGTGCAGTTAGCAGCGTGCCATCCGCCGCGGCAATGTCCGCTTCCCCCCCAATCGCGGACAGAGCAGGTTAAACTTTAGGTCGCCTACTCTCCTGCTCTGAGCGCACCGCCCTCGCCAACTCACCCCCCCGCCAGCTTCGCCTTCAAGTCCTTCAGCGCGCCGAAAGGCCCAGCCTCTTCCTCGCTGATGACACCCGCGGCCTTCAGCGCGTCGGCGGCGTCGGGGCTGCGGGGGAAGGGGTCGAGCGACAGCGCGAGCGTTTCGGCGGCGACTTCGCCGAGGTCGATTCCGCCGCCCTCGATCTCCACTGTGTCGAGCGCGCCGGCGTCGAGTTCCACCTCGTCCTGGCCGTCAAGCCGTTCGACGAACAGCAAGGCGACGGGTTCGTCGATCGTCGCCGCCAGCGGCACGCCCGTGACAGAACATGCCTGCGTCACCGCGGCCGTCACCCGCCCGCGCACGGCGATGCCGGCGGCTTCGCGGCGCAGCGTCAGCTCCGCCTCCAATCGGTCGACCGCGATCAGATCGAAGCGCCGTGCCACGGCGGCGCGTTCGGCCTCGTCAGCGATGATGTGGACGGCACGATCGCCCGCGCCGATCGCGTCGAGGCGTTCGGGACGGCTGAATTCGGGGGTCATGGCAGGTCTCCGGCGGTCAGGCGGTCGAGCGGCGTCGCGTCGAGCGCCGTACGGAAGGCGGTCAGGTGCTGCGCCACATGCGCCACGGCCTCCGGCGCAGGGGCCTCGCCGCGGTACAGATTGCGGACCAGCGCCGGCGTCAGGTCGCCCGCCGCCAGCCCGTCGCGATAGGCGCCGAGGCGGCCGCCAAGCATACTCATCATCTTGCCGACATGCTTGCCGACGACCAGGTCGCCCATGCCCATCTGCCGGAGCTGCCCGTCCATGTCGTCGACGAAGCGTTCGGTCAGGTGCGCCGACAGCGTCGCCGCAGCCGGCTCCGCCTCCAGCCGCAACAGCACCATCGTCAGCACCGCGGCGATCATGTCGAACCGGCCATCGACCGTGTCGGGCACCGCTCCGGCCAGATACCAATGCTCCGCCCGCCCGCGCGTCACCACCGCATTGTACAGCGGCAGCGCCTGATCCTGTCGCTCGCCGAACAATCGTCCCCACCAACCCACTGTGCGCCCATCCTCCCTGCCACGCCCCGCGGCACTGCCGCTTGAAGCCTTGTCGTTCCTCGCATATCGAGGCGATCGGCGGGCGATGCAATCGATCCTGCGCGCGCCATGGGCGGGAAAGCCGCCGCTGGAGATTGTGATGAGCGTATCCGTTGCCCGTTTCGGCGCCCGCGCCCGTGCCCGCGTGGGTCTGATCGCGGGAGTGGCCTGTGTCCTGGGTGCCGGCGCCTGCACGCCGCTGCGGTCGCACCAGGGCTATATCATCGACGCCGATCTGGTGAATTCGGTGCAGCCGGGCGTCGATAACCGCGCATCGGTGGCGCAGGTGCTCGGCCGGCCGACGATCGCGAGCCAGTTCGGGGCACAGGACTGGTATTACGTCTCGCGCGACAGCCGGAACCTCAACTTCCAGAAGCCCAAGGCGAAGGACCAGATCGCGCTGAAGATCACCTTCGATCCCAACGGCACCGTCAAGTCGGTGACGCGCACCGGTATCGATCAGATCGCCAATGTCGATCCGTACGGCAAGACGACGCCGACGCTAGGCAAGAAGCGCGGCTTCTTCGAGGATCTGTTCGGCAACATCGGCACGGTCGGTGCCGCGGGTGCCGGTGGCCCCGGCGGCAGCAACACCGGCGGCGGTCGCAACACGCCGTAAGGGACAAGCTCCGCGAGCGTCGATTCGGCGCCCCCGTTACATCACCCCAGCGCAAGCCGATTATTCCTATCGGGGCGTTGGCCGCGCCGCCTGCTACGCATCGGCGCGGCCGTGCCGTGCTTGGACCGGCACTGATCCCAAAAGGGGTTAAGGGATCAGTGGCGGCTAACGCGTCATGCGGGCTTTGGTTCGTTCGCGCCGCACGATTTTCGTCAGCGCACCGTGAACAGGATCTGGTCGACGATCCGGCCGCCGCCATCGACCAGCCGCAGCCGGTGCAGCCCCGGCCCCGGCATCACGGGTTCGCCGTGATCCGCCGGCCCCAGATCGCGCGAATCGAGCTGGATGCGATGCGCGGCAGCACTGCCGCTGACCCCGATCACCAGCCGCTGGCGATCCGCCGGAATATCGGGATCGAGTGCGTAGACGCTGCCCGCCACCGGATTGGTGAAGCGCGGGCGATGTGCCTCGGCCGGCGCGGCGGCGACCTGCGTCTGCGCGGTGCCGCTCACGAAAAACTCCTGCCGCGCCTGTTCGAGCGTGTCGGTGAAGGCGACGCGGCTCGCGACGACATCGGCGGGCTTCGGTGGCGCGCGGCCGGGCAGGCGGGCATGCAAGGCCAGCATTACGTCGCGCCATACCGGCGCCGCGCCGCTAGTGCCCGACACCGCGCGCATCGGGTCGCCCTCCGCATTGCCGACCCAGACGCCGACAGTGAAGCGGTCCGAATAGCCGATGCACCAATTGTCGCGCATCGCCTTGGACGTGCCGGTCTTCACCGCCGCCCAGAACGGAAGGCGCAGTGCCGAATCGAGGCCGAAGGTCGCGGCGCGCGCATTGGGATCGGATATCATGTCGCCGACGATCCACGCCGCCGCGGGTGACACGATCGCGCGCGGCGCCACCCGCGGCTGGTCCAGCGTCAGCCGCAACGGGCTCCACCGCCCGCCTTGCGCCAGCGTGCGATAAGCGTCGGCCTGCTCCAGCAACGTCACCTCCGCCGACCCTAGCGCGAGCGAGAAGCCGTAATAAGCGCCGTCTTCCACCAATCCGCGATAGCCGAGGTCCCACAGGCGATCGCGGAACGGCTCGACGCCGACGAGCAGCAGCGTCCGCACCGCCGGCACGTTGAGCGACCCCGCCAGCGCGATCCGCGCCGACACCGGTCCCTTGAATCCACGGTCGTAATTCTGCGGCACGTACAGGCCCGACGCGGTGTCGAGCTGCACCGGCGAATCGTCGAGGATCGAGGCAGGGGTGAGGTAACGCCGCTCGATTCCCAACGCATACAGGAACGGCTTCAGCGTCGATCCCGCCTGGCGATAGGCGTTGGCGTTATCCACCGCCGGTGCGGTCGACGCGCCGCCGATCCCGCCAACATAGGCGAGCACGTCGCCGCTCGCATTGTCGACCACCACCACCGCGCCGTCGCGCGCGCGCGTGCCGCCGAGGCCAAGCAATTGCCGCCGCAGCGCCGCCGCCGCCATCCGCTGCACTCCGGCGTCGAGCGTCGTGGTGATGCGCAGCCCCGGCTTCGTCAGCAGCCGGTCCGACAGATGCGGCGCCAAGCCCGGATCGAGCGCCAGGCTGCGCGCCGGGCCCAGCATTGCCGCAACCTGCGGCGCGAACCGCGCGCATGCCGTATCGCCCGACAGCGCACACGCCCGCCGCGCGATCGTCGCCGCATCGGCGCGCGGATCGGGCAGCAGCGCGGCGAGCAGCAGCGCATCGTCGCGGGTCAGGCTGGCCGGCGTCTTGCCGAACAGCCCCAGCGCCGCCGCGCCGATCCCCTGCGCCTCACCGCGATAGCCGGCGAGGTTCAGATAGGCTTCGAGGATCTGGTCCTTGCTCCACCGCGCCTCCAGCGCACGGCCCGCGCGGATCTGGCGCACCTTGTCGAGCCACCCGCGCGCGCCCGGCCGCGCCAGCGTCGGCGAGAGGAATCCCGCCAGCTGCATCGAAAGCGTCGACGCCCCGCGTGCCCGCTGCCGCTCGATCCGCGCGCGCGTCGCCCCGGCCAGCGCCACCCAGTCGACACCGCCATGATCGAAGAAGCGATGATCCTCCGCCCGCACGATCGCGGCGCGGGCATCGGGCGCGATCGCGGACAGCGGCGTCCAGGCGAGTCGCCGCACTGCGAAATCGACCCGCGCACTGTCGATCAGCGCGCCGTGCCGATCGTACAGCCACGCCTCCGACGGTCGCCACCGCGCGCGAACGGTGGCGTAATCGGGGAGGGGCGGTGGCCGGGTAGTATAGTCGAGGCCGCCGCCGAGGACTGCGACGACGCCGACCAGTGCGAGGGCGCGCCGGGGGGTGAAGCGGAACGCCACGTCAGCCGGTCCGACCAGCAGCCCCGCCGCTCTGCCACCCTGCTCGCCCCACCCACTCCGTCACCCCGGACTGGTGCCGGAGTCCACCGTGGGGCTGGGGGGACGGCCTGCGCGTCCAGCCTTCCCCCTCGCCGCGGAGTGAACCCCGGACCAAGTCCGGGGTGACGGGGGATGTGAGGCGACCGCAGCGCCGCCATCCAGGGCGTCCTGATCCGGCGCTGCATCGCCGCGCCCTCCTCGCAATGACGGCTCCCCTCACCGCTGCCCCACCACCACCGGCTGGTTCGGCACCTGCGCCCGCACGCTCGGCGAATACATCGCCTCCACCCGCGTCGGCGGCAGGCTGAACCGGCCCGCGCCGTTCAGCCGCAGCGCATAGCTCACCGTGAAGCGACCGCGCGGCACCCAGGCGAAGAAGCCGCGCCAGCTGTCGTTGCCGCGCTCGATGTACGACGGTTGCACGCCATCGCTGTCGCCGCCCTCCCCCAGCATCTGCGACTGGTTGGCGAGGTCACCGATGATCGTCGCGCCCGCGGGGATCGGATCGTCGACCACCACCCAGTTGCGCTCGGCGCTGGCATCGACGGTGATCGTCACGCGCAGCACGTCGCCGCGGGTCAGCTGCCCGGCTTTGCGCGCCTGCACCACCTGCACCGTCCGCGTCGCGCGGTATCCGGCGAAGACCGGGCTGGTCAGCGGCACCGCGGCGCGGACCAGCACCGTCGCCCATGGCCCCGCCCCGCCGCTCTGGCGCAGGACCAGCGGCGTCTGCGCGGGCGGCAGCGGCAGGCTGACGGTGCGCGCGTCGGCGGCGAGCGGCCAGCTGCGCGACGCGCTCGCCGCACCCAGCTGCAGCGTCGTCGTGCCCGCGATCGCCTGTGCCGGATACAGCCCCGCGAACTTGCGCACCGCCACCGCACCCCAGGCATTGGCGGTCGTCGTATCCCAATGGCCGCGCGACTGGCGCAGGCTGACGCCGACCATCATCTTCGCCGCCTCATCCTGCCAGCCCGGTCGCCCCAGCGTGACGAGCAACGCCTTGATCGCCGCCTCATCGCCCGACGTCATCAGCCACCAAGGCGCCGACGATGCATCCGACAAATCGAGCCGCGTGCCCTCATAGACCAGCCGGCTGCGCAGCACGCCTTCCGCCTGCGCTTTCAGCGCCGCCGCATTGGCGGCGGGCACCCGGTCGAGCGCGGCGATATAATCGGCGAGCAGCGAGGTCGGCATGTCCTGTGCCGGCAGGCCGATCTGCCCCAGCATTGCGGGCGTGGCTTCCCCGGCCCGCGCGAGCGCTGCGAACGCCACCAGCTTCTGCTGGCGCGGATCGCCATAGGTCTCATGCCGGACGCGGCCGTCGAGCACCGCCTTCAGCCCCTCCACCATCCGCCCGCGCGAAGCCGGCGGCAGCGGCAGCCCCGCCTCGCTGGTCAGCGACAGCACATAGGCGGTCAGCGCCTCCGACCCGTCGAGCGATTCGCGCGGCCAGTAGCGCAGCAGGCCGTCGGATGCCTGATAGGTCGGGATCGCCCCCGCCAGCGCGCTCCACCGCGCCGCATCGCCGAGCGCGACGATCCGGCTCAATTGCTGTTCGAAGCAATTGTACGGATAGCGCGTCATGTAATCGCGCACGCCCGCCAGCGGCGGCGCGAGCGTGTCGGTCAGTTGCACGTCGACCGATCCGCGCCCAGGCAGCGCCCCCGCCGGTGCCGCGATCGGCAGGCTGGTAGCGTCGCTGACCCGGGTCAGCGCTGCCGCCCAGGTTTCGACCGGCACCGCCGCCACCACCTGCTGGCTGACGGACAGCCGGTCGCTTGCCTTGCCGTCCTTCGACGTGGCCGTGACCTGCCAGCGCAGCGTCCCGCTCGCCTGCGGCGCGGTCAGGTTCCACGCGACCGGCACCGCGCGTCCGGCGGGGATCGTCACTGTCAGCGGCCGCCCTTGCGCGATCCGCGGGAACACCTCCACCTTGGCAGTGACGGTCATCGGGTGATCGCTGCCGTTGCGCAGCGTAAAGCCCGCCGCATACCAGTCGCCGCTGCGCACCAGCGGCGGCAGGCCAGCATAGACCGACAGGTCCTGCGCGGTGCGGATCGCCGTCGATCCGGTGCCGAACAGGCCGTTGCCGTCGGTGGCGATCGCGACCAGCTTGAACGACGACAGCGCATCGGACAGCGGCACGCGCAGCGTCGCCCGCCCGCTGGCGTCGAGCGGCACCTGCCCCTGCCACAGCAGCACCGGCTTGAAATTCTCGCGGTTGATCGCCGCCGCGGCATCGCCGCCGCCACCGCCCGCTTCCACCGCCTTGCGCCCGTAATGCCGCTTGCCGACGACCTGCATCTGCGCGGTCGAGGTGAGCACCGACAGCGGCCGCTCGCCCATCATCGCCGTCAGCACGTCCCAGCTGTCGTTGGGGGCGAGCTGCAACAGCGCCTCGTCCACCGCGACGAAGGCGACATCCGCGCTGGTCGCCGGGGAGCCATCAGGCCGCTTCACCTGCACTGCGACCGCCGCCGTGCCGCGCGGCGCGAACCGTTCGTGATCGGCTTTCACCGTCACGCCCAACGTATGCGTCTCCCACCCCACCTTCACCTTGGCGATACCGAGCCGGAAGGCGGGCTTGGCGAGGTCGACCAAAGCGGTCGGTTCGGGCGCGGGTTCGCTCTTCACCAACCCCAGCGACTGGCCGATGCCGCGCAGCCAGCTGGTCCAGCCGCTTTCCACCCGCCCGCGCACCGCGAGCACGGAGACGAAGACGTCGGGTGCATACGATCCCGGCATCGGCACCTCGACCACCGGATCGGTGCCGCTGAGGTCGGTGACGAAGCTCGACAGCACGCCCTCGCGCTCCACCGTCACCAGCGCGGTCGCGGCGCGGAACGGCATGCGCACCTGGAATCGCGCCGTCTCGCCCGCCTTGTAGGCAGTGCGTTCGGGGATCACGTCCATCCGGTCGCCATTGTCGCCGCCGAACCACCAGGCGTCGTCGCCGACCAGCCACACCGATTGCACCGCCCGCGCGACATTGCCGTCCGCATCGGTCGTCGTCGCCACTGCATAGACCTCGCCCGACACGCCGGGATCGATCGTGCAGCTGGCCAGCCCCTGCGCATCGGTGGTGGCGCTGCAGGCCGCCGCCAGCTTCGTCGTGCGCATCTGGTTGTCATAGGCGTAGAAGCCGCCGATCAACCGCCGGCGCGCGGTGAGAATCTGGCGGCTGTACAGCGCGACCGAGACCGTCTGCCCCTTGATCGGCTTGCCGCGCGCATCGAGCGCGACGAACTTCAGCCGCAGGTCGTCCTGTTTCATCAGCCAGCCGTCGGTCTTGATGCCCAGCTGCACCGCGGACGGCAGGATCGGGATGACGCGGCTGGCGGTCAGCACCTCGCCATTGGCGTCCTGATAATCCATCTCGACGCGCATGTCGGCGAGTCCGTCGAGCGCGGGCACGTCGACGTTGATATGGCCCGTACCGTCGCCGCTGAGGGTCGCCGGCAGCGTCTGCGTCGGGGGCAGCGGCGTCTCGCGATCGTCGCCGTCGCCGTTCATCGCGCGCGTACCTTCCTCCACCTTGGCACCGCCGAAGGTGTACGCCTCATAGCCTTCCGGGTTGGCGCTATGCGCGAACCAGCCGACGCGCACGTCGACGGGCAGGTTGCTCGCGCCGCCGCCGGACAGGTAGCCGACATACAAATCGAGCGGCAGCGACTTGGGCCGCACCGCCGGCGCCTTCGGCCCGGTCACGCTCGCCCGCATCGTCGGCAATTTGTATTCGTCGACCTTGAACGACTGCGATGTGTAGGTGACGTCGTCGCCCCGCACGCCATCACGCACGATACGCAGGTCATAGTCGCCCATCGGCGCGCCCTGCGGCACGGTCCAGCTCGTCTCGCCCACCCCGCGCGCATCGATATTGAGCGGCAGGTCGAACTGCGTGTCCGATCCCCGATGCGCGAGGCGCAATGTGCCGCTGAATCCCGGCGGGATCGCAAAGCCGCTGCCGTCCGGCCGGCGGACGATATGCTTCATGTGGATCGTCTCGCCCTGGCGCACCAGCGCGCGGTCGAAGACCGTATGGAACGTCTCGGACGGCGCCGAATAGCCATAGGGCAGTTCGAAATCGTACGGCCGGATGCCCTCGCCCCACGTCGTCAGCGCAAAGCTGAAATCGTCGCCGCTGCGTGCAGACACCATCAACGGATGCGCGGTCGAGGTATCGGAACAGCTGCCGTACGTCTCCGGCTCGGGCAGCCCCTTGGGCACCATCAGACCGCCGCTGCGATCGGTGACGCCGCGCGCCAGCACGCGGCCGGTGCAGCTGTCGCTCACCTGCACGCTGGCATTGGCGACCGGCTTACCGCTGTCGAGCGCCGTCACCCAGGCAAGGCTGCGCTCGCGGCCCCATTTGAAATGCACCGCCATGTTGGTGACGAGCGCCGCGGTCGCGACATAGCGCGGCGCGTTGCGCCCCAGCAGCGACCGCCCGAGCCGCGGGCTGGCCAGCTCGACCACGTAGAACCCCGGCTTGCCCAGCGGAATCCCGACGACCTCGAACGCCCGCCCCTTGCCCGGCAGGCCCAGCGTCAGCCCCGCGCCCTGATCGCCCAGGATCGACCGGTCGCCGGTGTGGTTGATGCGCGCGACGACCGCGTCACCGCGCTTCACGTCCTCGATACGAGTTTCGCTCGCCGCGGCGACGGTGCGCAGCCATTCGGCGACCGCCGCATCCGAATCGCCCACCTTCAGCGTCCGCCCGCCGATCGCCAGGCTCTTGCCCTGCAACGCCGGTTCGACGTTGCGCACGGTGACGGGCAGCACGCCGCCTTGCGCCGATTCGAGAATGCCGAAGTCGGCCGCGAACTTCACCAGCGGCGGTGCTTCGTCGAACTTCACCTCCAGCGGGAAGCGTTCGGCGTTGCTCAAGGCTCGTCCGCTCTCGTCCTTGATCCCGGCGGGCAGCGTCAGCTTCGCGGTCGCATCGGCGGGCAGCGGCGCCTTGAAGGTGACGTCACTGATCGTCGCCTTCTTTTTGTCGTCGTCATCGAAGGTCGGCGCGATCGACTTGCCGTCCGCAAAGGTCAGCCGGATCGCCGCGGCCTGGCTCATCGGCACCGGCGCCGTGAAGCGGACGTACGCCGGCTGCACCGGGCTGCACCCGGCCTGCGGATTGGTGCGGCTGCATTCGAAGCGCGCGGCGAACGGCTTCCTCACGGTAAAATCGAACCGCTGGTCCGTGCCGTCGAGCTTGCCCGACGCCGAGGCAATCCCCTTGCCCCACACCAGCGCCATGTCGCGCCCCGGCGGCAGCGCGCGGCGGCATTTCAGCGCGGTGATCCCCGCATAGGCGGCCTGTCGCTCCGCGGGCGTGGCCGGCACCGCCTCGGGCAGCCCGGCAGTCTCCAGGAAGCTGCGCACCGACCAGCTGCGCGTGCCCATCTCGCCTAGCAGCTTCGCGGGCAGGCCGGCATCGAGCACGTCGACCGGAATCTTCTCGCCCAGCCCGTCGACCGCGCAATAGGCGTTAGCCGCGACCGAAACGCGCGTCGGCGCGACCGGCGCGGCGACCAGGAACACCTGATCCTCTTCGATCTCGTCCCCCGACGGCAGCACCGCGAGCGCGCGCGGCCCGCCCGCCTCGACCGTATAATTCGCCCGCCCGGAGAAGCTGTAGCCCGATACACTCTTCAGCCCCTCGACCGCATCGAAGCTGCATTTGGCATCGCCAGTGAGCGGCGCGGCGAAATCGAACACCCAGGTCTGCGGATCGACCCAGCGGCCGGTGCCGGCGCAACCCGTCTTGAACGGGGCCTTCGCCCGCGGGTCGCCCAACGGCACCATCGCCTGGTTGAAGCGGATCGTATAGCGTTCGATCGCGCCGCCGCCGGTCGCACCGGCGCCGCCCGTGCCGGGCTGGGCGAGCACCACCTGCGGGCTGTCGTCGCCAAACGCCGCGACGGGCGCCAGAGCCAGTGCCAGCACCGCCAACCGTACCGCCGCATTCCGCCGCATGCCCGCGCCCCCCTTTATTGCGTCATGTCTAGGCGGTTCGCGAGGCCGAATCCAGCGGGCCGAAGCTGCCTGCCCCACGCGAATATGCAGGCCATTATTGATCCGATTCGCGCAAAAACCTCGAAGCCGGCGGCACGACCGGCCCGTTATCTCGGGCCAATTCATATCGATGCCAGAAGCGACTTGCCGAACTTTAGTCCGTAATGGAGGTTTGCAACCGGGCGGACCGGGGGGTGGCGCGTGGATTGGATCACCGCGATTTTTGATGCCGCGGCGCGCGAAACCATGTTGTTCGCCGCGGCCGGCCTGTTGATCGGCGGGCTGGACGATCTGATCGTCGACCTGTGTTTCCTGGTGCGACGCGGAATGGGACGCGGCGCCATTCCCGCGCATCTCGATCGACTGCCGCCGCCGACCGACAGCGGATGCCTCGCGATCTTCGTGGCCGCCTGGGACGAACAGGCGGTGATCGGCCAGATGCTCGCCACCGCCGTCGCGCGCATCGATCATCCCGATTACCGGCTCTACGTCGGCGTCTATCCCAACGATCCTGGCACGATCGCGGCGGCGCGAGCGGTGGCGGCGACCGACCCGCGCATCCGCGTGATCGTCGGCCCCCGCGACGGCCCGACCACCAAGGCCGATTGCCTCAACAGCCTGTGGCGCGCGCTCGTCGCCGACGCCGCGGACGGCCCGATCAAGGCGGTGGTGCTGCACGATGCCGAGGATGTCGTCCACGCCGCCGAACTCACCGTGTTCGACACGCTGATCGAAGGATGCGCCGTAGTGCAGCTGCCCGTGCTGCCGCTGGTCCGTCGCGGATCTTTGGTATCCGGCCATTATGCCGACGAATTCGCCTATGCGCATATCGTCCAGCAGCCGGTGCGCGCGATGCTGGGCGCCGCAATGCCGCTCGCCGGTACGGGCTGTGCGATCGCGACCGACATGCTCGCGGCCATCGCCGCGGATCGGGGCGGCGCACCGTTCGACGACACCAGCCTGACCGAAGATTACGAGCTCGGCCTCCACATCGCCGAACGCGGTGGCCGCAGCCGCTTCGCCCGCGTGCGCGATCCCCGTGACGACAGCCTGATCGCGGTGCGCGCCTATTTCCCCGACAGCGTGCCCGCCGCGACGCGGCAGAAGGCGCGATGGATGACCGGGATCGCGCTCGCCGGATGGGATCGCACCGGCTGGGGACGGCCGCAGGCGCTGGCCGATCACTGGATGCGCTTTCGTGACCGGCGCGCGCCCGTGTCGGTGCTGGTGCTCGCAATCGCTTATGCCGCGATCCTCCTGTGGCCGCTGTCGGTCGGCCTGCACTGGCTGACCGGAACCGCGGTGGCGGATGACCGGCTCGCCGACTGGCTGCTGACCGCGACGACACTGCTGCTCGTCTGGCGGCTGGGCATGCGGGTCGGCTGCACTGCGCACGACCATGGCTGGCGCCAGGCGGGATGGTCGCTGCCGCGATTCTTCGTCGGCAACATCATCGCGCTGATCGCCGCGCCACGCGCGATCCGGCGCTACCTCACGCTGCTGCGTGGCGGCCCGCTGATCTGGGACAAGACCGCGCACGCCTTTCCGGAGTCAGGCACGCCGCTGGCATGACCGGCGGCCGCCCCTTGCGCTTTCTCGCGATCGTGCTCGGCGGCTGGATCGGCATGCGAACCCTGGCCCTGTTCCAGACAGGTGACCTGCCGCTGGCGCCACTCGCCGGTCCGGTCGAGCATATCGTCGCCGCGCTCGGGATCGGACCGGCGGAGGCGGCCGCGCGCTCCTCGCTTCCAACAAGCGGAGCCACACCGGTCCCACGACCGAACCGCACGCCGATCGCGGCGCCGCCACCACCGTCGCGCATCCCGACCGCCGCCGCCCGGACGGACGGCGACAGTCCCGCATCCGCCACGACGACGCCGACGCCGACGCCGCGCCAAACGCCGCCCCCGCCCCTGCTCCCGCTCGCAACGCCCGCGGCGATCACCCCGCGGGGACCATCGCGTCTTGCCGGCAGCGTCTGGGGCATCACCCGCAGCGGCGGGATCGGACAGGCCAGCGGCGGCCAGCTCGGCGGATCGCAGGCGGGGATTCGCGTCACCTATGCGCTGGGCGCATCGCGCCGCATCGCGCTCGCGGCGCGGCTCTCGACCCCGCTTGCCGGCCGTGGTGCTGAAGCGGCGCTGGGCCTCGACTGGCAGCCGACCCGATTGCCGATCCACCTGCTCGCCGAACGCCGCATCGCGATTGACGGCGGCCGCGGCGGCACGATGCTCGGTCTCGTCGGCGGCTATGGCCCCGCGCCCGTCGCCGGGCCGGTGACGGTCGAGGGCTATGGCCAGGCGGGACTGATCGCGCGCGACGGCACCGAAGGCTTCGTCGATGGCGCGCTCCGCCTCGCGCATCCCGTCGCGCACCGGGGCAAGGCGCGCCTCGACGTCGGAATCGGTGCGTGGGGCGGGGCGCAGCGCGGCGCTGCGCGACTCGACATCGGCCCGTCGCTCGGCCTCGTCGTGCCGGTCGCCAACCACAGCCTCCGCCTGACCGCCGACTGGCGCCAGCGCATCGCCGGCAACGCCCGACCCGATTCGGGTCCCGCCCTCTCGATCGGCACCAACTTCTGACGGCGAGCCCCGAACGCCCCCCTTCCCGGCACCCCGCCCTCGAGCTGGAGTCCCGCTTCTCCATCGGTCAATTCAGAGCGGGACCCCGCTGAGTTCACAAACGAAGTGCAACACCTGAGACAGGTGCTGCCATGTCGACCTACCGCCAGCTCACGCTTGAGGAACGCTGTTCGATTGCCCGGCTTCGTGAAGCCGGGCAATCGATCCGGCAGATCGCTGCAGCTCTGGATCGCGAGCCGTCGACCGTCTCGCGCGAGTTGAAGCGCAATGGTGCGAAGGTCGGCTACCGGCCCGCTTACGCACAGGCGCAGGCTGCCGCACGCCGCTGGCATGGCAGTCGCCTGGAGCGCGAGGACGCGTTGCGCGAAGCCATCCTCGACCGCCTGGCCGCCGGCTGGTCGCCCGAGCAGGTTTCAGGCCGGCTGCGCCGCGAGGTCGGGCAACCGGTCATCAGCCATGAGACGATCTATCGCTTCGTTCACGCCCAGCTCAAACGCACCAACGACCGGCGCTGGCGCCACTATTTGCCACGCGCCAAGTACAAGCGCGGCTGGCGGACCAAAGGGGGCTGGCCGCGCTCGACCGGCCGGTCGATCCACGAGCGACCCGGCCAGGTCGCCTCCCACTGCGAGGCCGGGCACTGGGAAGCCGACGCCATGCTCTTCTCCAGACCCGGCCACGCCGTGATCGTCGCACACGAACGTACCTCACGCCTCACCATCGCGGTGCGCCAGGACAGCCTCAAGGCCGACGCCGTCGCCAGGGCGCTCGTCACCATGCTGCACTCCGTCCCGCCTGCACTTCGCAGGTCCCTCACCTTCGACAACGGCACCGAGTTCGCACGCCATCGACGCATCGCCCAGCAGCTCGCGCTGGACACTTGGTTCTGCGATCCTCGATCGCACTGGCAGAAAGGCGGCGTGGAAAATGCCATCGGTCGCCTAAGGCGCGACCTACCGCGCAAAACCGATGCCGGAGACTTGTCCCAACGCAGACTCGACGACATCCTCGCCAAACACAACCATACACCCCGAAAATGCCTCTGCTTCCAAACACCCGCCGAGGCTTTCATCCCGTTGCACTTCGTTTGTGAATCCACACCCGGATCAAGTCCGGGGTGACGGAATAAGACTGGTCGCCATCCAGCTGGTCAGACACTCCTCCCCCGCAAGGGGGAGGTGGCGCCACCGAAAGGCGGTGACGGAGGGGGCGGCAAGGACCGTTGCCGGTAACAGAGCGCCACCTCCACCTCCCCCTCCGTCATGTCTGCGGCATGCCACCTCTCTTGGTGGGGGAAGGAATGCGCTACCACGCCGCGCGTCCACCGGCCCGCCGACCCGTTCGATGACGATGGTCCTAGTCCCGCGGCGCCAGCCGCGTATAAAGCCTTTCGTGGACCTCTACCTCCCCATCGCCAACCTGTCGGTCAACGCGCTGGTCATCATCCTGCTGGGCGGCGGCGTCGGGCTGCTGTCGGGTATGTTCGGGGTCGGCGGCGGCTTTCTGACGACGCCATTGCTCATCATCTACGGCATTCCCCCCACCGTCGCCGCCGCCTCCTCGGCCAGCCAGGTGACGGGCGCGAGCGTGTCGGGCGTCTTCGCGCATTTCCACCGCGGCGGCGTCGACGTGAAGATGGGAAGCGTGCTGGTGGCCGGCGGCATCCTCGGCAGCGGGGCGGGCGCGTGGATCTTCCAGCTGCTCAAAGCCAGCGGCCAGATCGATACGGTGATCGGCGTCGTCTATGTCGCGATGCTGGGATCGATCGGTACGCTGATGGCGCGCGAATCGATCGGTGCGATCGGCGTCGCCAAGGGCCGCGTCCGCCCCCGCGCGCGCAAGCGGCGCCACCATCCGCTGGTCGCCGCGCTGCCGCTGCGCACGCGTTTCTACGCCTCGGGCCTCTATATCTCGCCGCTCGCGCCGCTGCTGCTCGGCTTCTTCACCGGCATCCTCACTATTCTGCTCGGCATCGGCGGCGGCTTCATCCTGGTGCCGGCGATGATCTACCTGCTCGGCATGGCGACCAGCGTCGTCGTCGGCACCAGCCTGTTCCAGACGCTGTTCGTCACCGCGGTCGCGACGATGGTCCACGCGACCACCACCAAGGCGGTCGACATCGTGCTCGCCGGCCTGCTGCTGCTCGGATCGGTGACGGGGGCGCAGCTGGGCGCGCGCTTCGCCAGCCGGGTAAAGCCCGAATATCTCCGCCTCGCGCTCGCGATCATGGTGCTGCTAGTCGGCCTGCGCATCCTGCTCGGCCTCGTCTGGCGGCCGGAGGAAATCTTCACGGTCGAGCTGACGTGAGCGCCCGCGCGGCTCTGCTGCTCGTCGCGCCCGCGCTCCTTGCGTCGTCGGCGCCGCCGGGCGGCTTTGCGACGGCGAAACCGATGCTCGTCCCCGACGTGTCGCAGCGCCAGATCGAGATCGCCTACAGCTTTACGGGCGCCGAGCTGCTGCTGTTCGGCGCGATCCTCTACCCCGGCGGCCGCCTGCCCCCCGGCGAATCGCCGACCGATATCGTGGTGATCGTAAAGGGCCCGACGCAATCGGTGCTGGTCCGCGAAAAGGAAAAGATCGCCGGCATCTGGGTCAATGCCCAGCATCAGCGCTACAGTTCGGCGCCCAGTTTCTACGCGCTCGCCTCGTCGCGCCCGATCGACCGGATCGTCGACGAACGCACCCGCGCGATCTACGAACTGGGGCTCGACAGCCTGCAATTGTCCCCCGGCTCCAATGCGGTCAGCACGGTCGAGCATCGCTTCCAGCAGGGCCTCGTCGACCTGCGCCGCCGGGCCGGCCTGTATGTCGAGGCGCCGCGCGCGGTCGAGATTACCGACGACGTCTTGTACCGCGCGCGACTCACCATCCCGGCGCGCGTCCCCGTCGGCCGATTCACCGCCGAAACCTTCCTGATCCGCGACGGCCGCGTGCTGGCGGCGGCGGTACGCGACATCGATATCCGCAAATCGGGCTTCGAACGCTTCGTCGCGCGCGCCGCCGAACGGCATGCGTTTCTCTACGGAATCGCGGCGGTGGCGCTGTCGATCGCGCTCGGCTGGGGCGCCGGCTGGGTCGCGCGCCGTGTGTGACCGTTCCCAACGCTAAATTAACCAGCGCCCTCTACCTTTGGTCCGGTATGAACGGGGATCGGGCGTGATGAACGATATGGCGGGGGCGGGTTCGTTTTCGCAAGGTACGCCGTTGAGCGCGGCGGACGTGCAGGAAACGATCGGCCTGTCCGGCGCACCGATCGGTTGCGTCCTGACGATCGCGGGCAGCAGCAGCCGCGTGCTGTTCGACCGCAATGCGCTGGCCCTGTCCGCGCAAGGATCCGATCCGGTTTCCGCCGGCGCGGGCCAGGTCGGCACCCAGATCAAGATGCGCATCGGCCAGTCGTGGCTGGTCGCCAACGTCCGCAGCCTGACGCTGCGCGACGGGTCGAGCGACTGGGTCGCGGCCGAAATCGACTTCCTCGGCGAAGGCATGGAGGAACAGCTGACAGGCCGCCTGTACGGCTTCCGCCGCGGCGTGACGCGCTATCCGATTCCGGGGTGCGAGGTCTTCCCGATCACCACCGCCGACCTGCAACAGATCTATTCGGCCAGCAACCGCGCGCATATCCAGATCGGCACCGTCTATCCGACCCGCGACGTCCGCGCCTCGCTCTACATCGACGCGATGCTCGGCAAGCATTTCGCGCTCGTGGGTTCGACCGGCACCGGCAAATCGACCAGCGCCGCGCTGATCCTCCACCGCATCTGCGAACTGGCGCCGCAGGGCCATGTGCTGATGATCGATCCGCACGGTGAATATGGCGCCGCCTTCGGCAACAATGGCGCGCTGTACGACGTCAACAATCTCCAGATGCCCTATTGGCTGATGAACTTCGAGGAGCATTGCGAGGTCTTCGTCACCGCCCGCGGCGAAGACAGCCAGCTCGACCGCGACATCCTGGCGAAGTGCCTGCTGATGGCACGCGGCAAGAATCGCCTGGGCCAGGGCGTCGCCAAGCTCACCGTCGACGCGCCGATCCCCTATCTGCTCAGCGACCTCACCAATTTCATCAGCCTCGAAATGGGCAAGATGGATCGCGCCGGCGACACTGCCCCCTATCTCAGGCTCAAGACCAAGATCGAAGAGATCAAGGCCGATCCGCGCTACGGCTTCATGTTCTCCGGCATGCTCGTCGCCGATTCGATGGCGGATTTCCTCGCCCGCATCTTCCGCATGCCGGGCGGCGGCAAGCCGATCTCGATCATCGACGTGTCGGGCGTGCCGTCGGAAATCACCTCGGTCGTCGTCGCGATGCTCAGCCGCATGACCTTCGACTTCGCGATCTGGGCGCGCAACGAGCCCAGGCGCCCGATCCTGCTCGTCTGCGAAGAGGCGCACCGCTACATCCCGAGCAGCCTAGGCGCCGACGGGCGCAACGCCTCGGTCGGCCGCATCCTCGGCCGCATCGCCAAGGAAGGGCGCAAATATGGCGTCAGCCTGGGGCTGATCACGCAGCGCCCGTCCGATCTCGAGGAAGGCGTGCTGTCGCAATGCGGCACGATCATCGCGATGCGCCTCAACAACGAACGCGACCAGGCCTTCGTCCGTGCGGCGATGCCGGAGGGTGCGCGCGGCTTCCTCGATGCGATCCCGGCGCTGCGCAACCGCGAATGCATCGTCTGCGGCGAAGGCGTCGCGGTGCCGATCCGCGTCAGCTTCGACAACCTCGAACCCGCCAAGCAACCCGCGTCCACCGACCCCATTTTCTCGCAACTCTGGTGCGACGCCGGTGGCGAAGACGATATCATCGCCCGCACCATCCTCCGCTGGCGCGCCCAGGGGCGGTAAAAAGGAAGCAACGGCAAAGGTCTAGGAGCAATCGTCTGGCCGTCTCGCCAGTTTACTACCACATGAGGTCTTGGCGACGAGCCCGCTATCGGAATTGTCCCAGCGGGTGAAATGACCTGCCAGCGGACATTCTGCTTTCGTTCAATTGCGGACATCCATGCACGCGGGGCATGATGCGGCATGACCATCGAGATGCTACTGATCGGGGGCGCTCTTACCGGCCTCGTGATTGGATTGGGCGCAAAAACCCCTAAGCTCGGATGCGCGGCCCTGTGGATCGTGCCCCTTGCCATGATCGCATACGTGTATGCGTGGCAGAGCGCCCATCCTGACAGCCTCAGGTCTACAAGCGGCCTCGACTTCGTGTTCGGGCCACTATGGCCGAGCCTAGGGGCAATGGGCGGTTACGTCGTCGGAACAGCGATCCGCTACTTCATCCTTTTCAAGCGGAACGGCAGCTAACCTCAGGTTCCGACACACCGACGCCAATCCGAACCTCTACCGCCCGCCCACCGGCACCGCGAGCAGCCCGGCCGCGTAGCTGCGGAACCGCCGCAGGTCGCTGCCCGACAGCGCCGCGACGCTGGCGAAGCTGATTGAGCGCGGGTTCACCGTCTGGCCGTTGCGCCACACTTCCCAGTGCAGATGCGGCCCCGTCGACAGGCCGGTCGAGCCGACATAGCCGATCACCTGCCCCTGCCGCACATGCTGGCCGCGCGCCACCGCGATGCGGCTCATATGGCCGTAGCCGCTGGCAAGGCCGCCGGCATGGCCCAGCTTGACGAAATTGCCGTAGCCGCCCGAGCGCCCGGCGCCCTGCACCACGCCGTCGAGCACCGCATAGATCGGCGAGCCATAAGGCGCACCGATGTCGACGCCCTTGTGCATTTTCAGATAGCCGAGCAGCGGATGCATGCGGAATCCGAAGGACGAGGTGATCCGCCCCGCCACCGGCATGCCCATGAAGCCGCGGCGTTCGCTCTGCCCCTTGGCGTCGAACCAGCTCGCATGGCCGTCCGCATCGTCCCAGCGGACGAGTTCGACCTTGCGGCGCCCCTGGTCGATGCCGGCGAACAACAGGTCGCCGAGCCGCTGCTCGCCCGTCGCGGCGCGATCGCGCTGGATGATCAGGTCGAAGCTGTCGGCGGCCCCCACGTCGCGGCCGATCGACAGGCGCGTCGCCAGCGCCTTGATATAGCTTTCCACCACCCGCGCCGGTGCACCCGCGGCGCGTGCCGAGCGATACAGGCTGGAGCCGACGAGGCCCTGGATGCGCAGCGGCGTGCGGTCGACCGCGATCGGCTGGCGCGTCAGGACCAGGCCGGTGGCAGCCCGATCGAGCGTCAGCGCCAGATCGAAGCGTGCGCGCAGCGACAGCTTTTCGAGCGGCCGGGCGACGGTGCGCGTCGGTCGGCGGCCGAGCGTCAGCGACAAACGCGTGCCCGGCTGAATATCGTCGAGCGATACCGCCTGCGCGATCAGTTCCGCCGCACGCGCCGCATCGGCGCGGCCGACGCCGGCACGGGTCAGGACGTGTGCCAGCGCATCGCCCTCACCCAGCGTCGCGCTCAGCTCCACATGCGGGCGTTCAGGTGCCTCGGCGAGCGGCGAGACGAGGTCGTTCGCCGCCATGCGATGGCCAGTGTCGCCGCCCCAGGCGAGCGGTGCGATGGCTTGGCCGCGCGCCTCTTCCCAGGCGGTGCCGTCGAGCGCCGCGGGCGCCGCGCCGACCAAGGGGCGGATACCGGGATTGAGCGCCCAGACCGTCGCCAGCAGGCCGGTCAGCGTCGCGAGGCCGCGCCACCAGTCGCGCGTGCCGATCTGCGCGCCGAGGTCGGGCGCCCAGTCGATCGCGCCCCAATCGATACCGAACAGCCCCGGCGTCCGCACCGCCGGCCGCGCGCCGGGCACGCCCGGCAGGCGCGCGAACGGGCGCGCCGCGGTGCCGCCGGCCAGCTCATAGCCTTGATCGTTGCGCAAAAACACGCGGGCGGCGCCTCATGATCCGTGCGCCGCGTCCCCCCGGCGTCAGGGTGGCAGCGTTGTGGGGCCAAAGCGCTAAAGTCAAATTAACCGCGGAATGTGCGGGTTACGCCTGCGACGAGCCGGTTGCCCGCTGCGGCAGACAGGGGCCGGATTAGCGCAGCAGCGCCAGCGCCGCCATCAACAGCGCGGCGACGCTGGGATAGAAGGTCAGGCCGAAGCCCAGCGCGCGCGCCGCCGCGCCGTCGCGATAGCCGCTCCAGAACAGCAGCCGCCCGGCCGAGAAACAGGCCGCGAACAGCGCAACGGCCACGCGCGCATGATCGTCGAGCAGCGTCAGCGCGCCATAAGCGATCGCGGCGAGCAATGCCTGTTCGGCGGTGTTGCGTAGGATGGCATTGGCCGCATCGACACCGGGGTCGACGCCGTCGCCGCCATCGATCGCGCTGGCCGAAGCGAAGCGCCGCCGCGCGACGTCGCCGATCGCCGCCGCCACCCACAGACCCAGCGTCAGCAGCGCGACGCCCAGCGTCCAGCCGCGCGCCTCCAGCATCATCGCATCGCCGTGGGCGTAGCCGATCAGCGCCAGCGCCACCGTCACGACGACGGCGATGCCCATGGCGCGCGTCACGCCCGCCTGGGCGCGGGCAAGCGGCGTCGCGGGTGCCCGCGTCGCCGGATCGACCGGCGTCTCGCTCACACCAGCAGGCCCTGCAGCAGCTTGGGCAAGGTGCCGCTTTCGCCCCGCGCTTCCGCCATGAAGCGGTCCTTCAGCGGCGGCAGGCGATCGACCGCGGAAATGCCGAAGCGGCGCATCGCGCTCGCCGTCTTGCCCGGAATGCCGAACAATCGCGTCAGCGTATCGGTGGCGGCGGCGACCATGAACGTGTCGAGCCCGCGCCAGCGCTGATAGCGTTCGAGCAGCGCCGGATCGCCCAGGTCCAGCCCCAGCCGTTTGCCCTCGACCAGCACCTCGGCCAGCGTCGCGACGTCGCGCAGGCCCAGGTTCAGCCCCTGCCCCGCGATCGGATGGATGCCGTGCGCGGCATCACCGACCAGCGCCAGCCGCTCCGCCGTGATCCGCGCGGCATGGTGGAAGCCCAGCGGATAACTGGCGCGCGGCGATGCTGCGCTGAGTTCGCCCAGGAAGCCGCCCATCCGCTTGGTCGCCTCTGCCAGGAAGGCGCGGTCGCCCAGCTTCATCATGCCGGGCCCGTCCGCGCCCTTCACCGACCAGACGATCGCCGATCGATGGCCGATGGCGTCGTCGGGCAGCGGCAGCAGCGCGAACGGGCCCGCGGGGTAGAAGATTTCGTAGGCGACGTCTTCGTGGGGATATTCGTGGTGGAAGGCGCCAACGATCGCGGCATGGTCATACTGCCAGCGCGCCACCGGGATACCCGCCGCCTCGCGTGTCGGCGAATTGCGCCCCTCCGCCACGATCACCAAAGGCGCGGTGACGGTGGTGCCGTCGCTCAACGTCGCAGTGACCTGATGCTCGCCGCGTGCCAGCTCGGTCGCGCGCGTCTGCATGCGCAGGTCGACATGGGTCGCATCGGTCGCGGCGGCGAACAGCGCGGCGCGCAACGCCTTGTTTTCGTACATCGTGCCGAGCGGATCGTCGCTTTCGCCAGGCCGGAAATCGAGCTTGCCCGGCGCCAGTCCGTCGCTGACCCGGATATGCCGGATCGCGCAGCCCTTGCCCGCCAGCGCCTTGCCCACGCCGATCGCATCCAGCATCCGCCCGCTCGCGCTGGCGATCGCCGACGCGCGCCCGTCGAAGCCGGGGGCATGGACCACCGCGGGGTCGGCGGGATCGACGACGATGCTCGTGACCCCATGCGCGTCGAGCGCCAGTGCGAGCGTGGCGCCGACCAGGCCCCCGCCGAGGATGATGACGTCCGAATTCATGTGCATCCCCCTACAGGTCGCCGCGCACCGTGCCAACGCTCCCTACGGTCGTGGGGCAGGCGTTGTTCCCAGCGGGGGAGCGGTTCGGAAAGTCACAAAAGTCACGCCGACGCACGTGGTTTTCGAAACGGGAGGCCTGCGGTGAGGCAGAGCGTGGGCAGGCGTGACACAGGACGTGGGTGTAGGACAGCCCGACGGCGGAATCGTCGGTTTATTGTTTATCTATAGTGTCTTGCGAGAGGATGACGGCGGTGGCGATCCAACACGGTCGGCATCCGCCTTGCCGCATCGGGCCTGCGCGACCCTTCACGTGCCTCGATCGCGGATGCGCGGGCCCGGACCAGGTTTGGATGACGGGGAACGTGGGTACGTCAGCTCGCCGTCCGCCCATCTTGACGGAATCGCGCCATCGGCCGATGAACCCGCGTTAACTTTTCGGAACATTGAAGGAATCGAGCGATGGCGAGCCGTGCGCAGCCAGGGCTGTTGCGTGAGACGGTGAAGGCGGGTGCCGTGCGGGGCGGCGCGTTGGTCGCCGCGATCGCGCTGTTCGTCGCCACCGCGGTAATGGTACTCGCGCTGGCAAGCTATCGCGCCAGCGACGCCGCGCTCAACACCGCCTCCGGGGGCCCGGTGCAGAATCTCGCGGGCCCGCCCGGCGCCTGGTTCGCCGACCTCGCGCTCACGCTGTTCGGCCCGGCTGTCGCCCTGCTGCTGCCGATCGCGCCGATCGTCGCCGCGCGGCTGTGGCGCGATCGGCCCACGGGGCGCTGGCTCGCGATGCTGCGCAATGCCGCGATCGGCGTGGCGCTGATCGCCGCCGCGCTCGCCTTCGTCTCCGATGCGTCGGTGCTGGCGCTGCCCGCCGGCTGGGGCGGCGTCGCCGGCCTGTCGATTGCGAAGGCGGTGGAATGGGGCCTGTCGTTCATCGGCCAGCCGGGCGCAGAGCGCTGGGCGGCACGCGGCATCGGCCTGATCGTCGGCATCGCCGGTATCGTGATCTGGGCCAAGAGCCTCGACATCGACCTCGGCGACCGCCGCTTCCGCCTGCGCCGGACGCGTGGCGACGCGATCGGTGCCGAAGACGATGGCGACGATCTGTACGACGACGCCTATGACGACGGGGACGAGGAACCGCTCCAGCTCGCGCGCAAGGTCGTCGAACCGCGCGCGGTCGCGACGCCCGACCCGCGTCCCGCCCCCAATATCGCCGACCGCAATCTCGCGCCCTCCGCCGCCAAGCCCAAGCCGAAGCAGCAGAGCCTCGACCTCGGCCACAGCTATACGCTGCCGCAGCTCGACCTGCTCACCCCCGCACCGCCGGCGCCGAAGGGCACGATCGACAAGGCGTCGCTG
Organism: Sphingomonas sp. NIC1; assembly: GCF_001638925.1. Taxonomy (NCBI): domain Bacteria; kingdom Pseudomonadati; phylum Pseudomonadota; class Alphaproteobacteria; order Sphingomonadales; family Sphingomonadaceae; genus Sphingomonas; species Sphingomonas sp. NIC1. Next base: position 1,592,445 of record NZ_CP015521.1, on the reverse strand, counting down.
GAGCGCAACGCGCGCCTGCTCGAAAACGTGCTCGACGATTTCAAGGTGCACGGCGTCATCAACGAAGTGCGCCCCGGCCCGGTCGTGACGATGTACGAGCTCGAGCCCGCGCCGGGCATCAAGGCCAGTCGCGTCATCGCGCTCGCCGACGATATCGCGCGCAACATGTCGGCGATCTCGGCGCGCGTCGCGGTGATCCCGGGGCGCAACGTGATCGGCATCGAACTGCCCAACCAGAAGCGCGAATCGGTCAGTCTGCACGAACTCGTCGGCAGCCAGACGTTCGAGGATCAGGCCGCGCAGCTGCCCATCATCCTCGGCAAAAACATCGCCGGCGATCCGGTGATCGCCGACCTCGCGCCGATGCCCCACCTGCTCGTCGCCGGCACTACCGGCTCGGGCAAGTCGGTCGGCCTGAACTGCATGATCTTGAGCCTGCTCTACCGGCTGACGCCCGAGCAGTGCCGGATGATCATGATCGATCCCAAGATGCTCGAACTGAGCATGTACGACGACATCCCGCACCTGCTGTCGCCGGTCGTCACCGATCCCGCCAAGGCGGTGCGCGCGCTGAAATGGGCGGTCGAGACGATGGAGGATCGCTACCGCCAGATGTCGTCGGTCGGCGTGCGCAGCCTTGCGGGCTTCAACGACAAGGTCCGCGCGGCCAAGGCCAAGGGCCAGCGCCTCGGCCGCCGCGTCCAGACCGGCTACCACCCCGACACCGGCCAGCCGGTGTATGAGGAAGAGCAGCTCGACTACGAACCGCTGCCGCAGATCGTCGTCATCGTCGACGAGCTTGCCGACCTGATGATGACCGCGGGCAAGGAGGTCGAATTCCTGATCCAGCGGCTCGCGCAAAAGGCGCGCGCGGCGGGCATCCACCTGATCATGGCGACGCAGCGCCCGTCGGTGGACGTCATCACCGGCGTCATCAAGGCGAACCTGCCGACGCGCATCAGCTTCCACGTCACCAGCAAGATCGACAGCCGCACGATCCTGGGCGAACAGGGCGCCGAACAGCTGCTGGGCCGCGGCGACATGCTCTACATGCCCGGCGGCAAGGGCATCGTCCGCGTCCACGGCCCCTTCGTCAGCGACGACGAGGTACGCGCCATCGCCGATCACTGGCGCGCGCAGGGCCAGCCCGATTACATCAGCTCGGTCACCGAAGAGCCGGAGGACAGCTTCGCGCTCGACGGCGCGCCGGAGGGCGAGGACACCGCCGAGGACCAGCAGTATCGCGCCGCGATCCAGCTGGTGTGCGAGTCGCAAAAGGCCTCGACCAGCTGGCTGCAGCGCCAGCTGCGCATCGGCTACAATTCCGCGGCGCGGCTGATCGAACGCATGGAAAAGGACGGCATCGTCGGCCGCCCCGACCATGTCGGCCGCCGCGAAGTGCTACGCGATACCGAAGGCCACGCGATCTGAGGCGGGGGGGTCAGGCCCCGTCCGGTGAGAACAGCCATGCCACGGCCGCGTCCCGGTCGACGAAGTAGCGGAATTCGGCGTGGTCGCGATTGGCGCGCTCGGCCTGCAACCTGGTAAGCGCGGCGCCCGTGTAGACCGCGACGCGTCGTGATCGCACCGCGGGATCGGCCATCATCGCGATGAATCCCGCCACGACCTCCTGGCTCTGCACCATCGCGCCCGAATAGTCGCACAGGCTCACCGGCTCGCGGCCCGTCGCGCGGATACGGGCAACCGCATCCTCCAGCGCACGACGGAAATCGGCCAGCGTCTCCAGCGTCCAGAAGCCCTGCATCGCGGTCTCGAAGCAGCCGCGATCCATATCGACCGTCACGCGAAACGTCGGGTGCGTATCCATCCGACGCCTTCTATGCCGCCGGGGTTACGAGCCGGTGAAGCCCTACCGCGCCGCCGGCAGCCATGCCGGCTCGAACGCCGGCTGGCGCGGCGGCAGCGGCGAGAGCTGCCGCAGGCGATCGACATCGAGCAGCCGCACGCGATGCCCCGTCCGCGCGATCAGTCCCTCGTCCTCCAGTGCGCGCACCGTGCGGTTGACGTGAACCCCGGTCAGCCCGAGCAAATCGCCGATCACCTCCTGTGTCAGCGGCAGATCGAACGCATCGTCCTCGACCAGCCCGATCGGCGTCAGCCGCGTGTGCAGGTCGATGAGCAGCCGCGCCAGCTGTTCGCGCGCCGAAGCATTGCCGGTGATCGCCAGCATGTCCATCAGCGCCAGCCGCTCCATCTGCACCGCCACCGTGAACAGCGCAGCGAGCCGCGGCGCCGTCTGGTACAACCGCCCGAACCGCGCATAAGGCACGAGGGCGGTCACCGATTCGGTAATCGCGGTCAGCGTGTCCGCCGCCTCCGACAGCACCATCGTCGGCGTGCCCAGCATGTCGCCGGGCAGATGCACCTTCTGGATCAGGCGGTTGCCGCTGCGCAGGATGATCGACGACGCCACCCAGCCTTTCAGCTGCAGGTAAAAGCCGCTTACCGCATCGCCTTCGCGCTGGAAGACTTCGCCGCGCCGGCGCACCACCGCGCCCTCGCCGAGCGTGCCGAGCAGTTCGACTTCGGTGCGGGTGAGATCGGCGAACGCGCGGTAACGGTGGATCGGATACGTCATATACGTCAGGTTTGCCGACCGTTACGCTGGCGTTCAAGCTGAACCCCCTTGATGCAAAGCAGGACGCCGGCATGATGGCGCGCTTACGCCGCAGGGGGCATCGATCATGACACGCATCACCGGCCGCGCGCGATCCTGTCTGGCGCTCCCGATCCTCGCACTGCTCGCGACCGCAGCCGCCCCGGTTCCGCCATCAGCGCGCGAGCGTGCGGTGATGGACGCGATCGAGCGCAGCATCGTCCTGCCGGCAACGGCCCGGCCGCTGGCCGCCTATGGACGCAACTATGCCTGGGCGGACCGGACGCATGTCGTCGCCACCTACCTGTTGCCCAGGCCTTCGTCCCCCCCGAGCGAGCAATGCAGGGTCATGCAAGACTCTGTGATGCGGCCCTGTTCCAGCCGGGAGATCGCGGATATTGCACGACAGGAGGCCGAAGCCCGTGCCGCCGAAACGCCCGCCGGGCACCGCCGCTGGTTCGCGCGCCCGGGGGAATGGCCCACAATCTTCGATGGCGGCTGTGCGTCGGTGAATGTCGCCTATGACGTTCCCAATCAGCGGATCACCCAGGTGGCGTGCAACGGCGACCTGACGGCCCCGCCCCCCGATCGCCATTTCCCTTGATCCCCGCCGCCAAGCTGGCAAGGTGTAGCTAAGACATAATACACCGGGGAGTATCATTCGATGAAACGCATCGCCGCCGCCGCCGCGCTTCTGCTGGCCGGCACCGCCATGGCGCAGGACAGCGCCACCATCGCTCCGCCCGCCGCGATTCAGGCGGATGGTATCCCGCCGGTGCCGCAGGCGCTCGCCGATGCGACGCGGCCCTATATGGAATCGCGCTCGTCGGCGTTCGGCGGCTGGAATCCGGTGACGCGTGGCGTGCTGATCGCGACGCGCTTCGGCAATACGGTGCAGGCGCACGAGGTCGCGATGCCGATGGGCGCGCGCCGCCAGCTGTCGTTCGAGGCGGATGCGATCGCCCGCGCGAGCTACGCGCCCAAGCGCGGCGACGTGATGGTCGTGCAGAAAGACGTCGGCGGCAGCGAATTCTGGCAGCTCTACACGCTGCGGGACGGCCGCCTGACGCTGCTGACCGACGGCAAGAGCCGCAACGCGATCAACGCCTGGAGCCATGACGGCCGCTGGCTCGGCTATTCGTCGACGCGGCGCAACGGCGCGGACAACGACCTCTACGTCATCGATCCGCGCAATCCGAAGAGCGATCGGCTGGTCGCGCAGGTAAAGGGCGGCGGCTGGGCGATCAGCGACTTCGCACCCGATGCGAAAACCGCGGTCGTCACCGAATATCGCTCGGTCAACAAGACCAACCTGTACCGGATGGACGTCGCGACCGGCGCTTTGACACCGATCGGCGATCCTGCCGCCGCCATCGCCTATGGCGAGGCCAAGTTCGCGCCCGATGGCACCTTGTGGGTCACGTCGGACGAGGGATCGGACTTCCAGCGCCTCGGCACGATCGATCCGAAGACGGGCCGCTTCACCGCGGTCGCCCCCGAACCGAAGTGGGACGTCGATGCCTTCGACATTTCGGACGACGGCCGCACCATCGCCTATGTCGTCAATGAAGCCGGCATCGACCGGCTGAAGCTGCTCGACGTCGCAAGCCGCCACGCCCGCACCGTGCCGCTGCCCGCCGGCAGCATCGGCGGTGTGGCATTCGCGCCCTGGGGGGCGCTGGGCTTCTCGCTCAATTCCGCCAAGGCGCCGACCGACACCTATTCGCTCGATCCCGCGACGCTGACGGTGACGCGCTGGACGGCGAGCGAAACCGGCGGCCTCGATCCCGCGCGCAACGTCGAACCGGAATTCGTCGAGGTGAAGAGCTTCGACGGCGAACCCGTGTCGGGCTTCCTCTACCGCCCCGATCCCAAGCGCTGGCCCGGCAAGCGACCGCTCCTGTTCAACATCCACGGGGGACCGGAGGGACAGTCGACCCCCGGCTTCCTGGGGCGCAACAATTACCTGCTCAACGAGCTGGGCATCGCGCTCTTCTATCCGAACGTCCGCGGCTCGACCGGGTTCGGCAAGCGCTTCGTCGCGCTCGACAACGGGCCGTTCAAGCGCGAGGATTCGGTGAAGGACATCGGCGCCTTCCTCGACCGGTTCGACAAGGACCCGCGCATCGATTCGAAGCGGATCGCGGAAACCGGCGGCAGCTACGGCGGCTATATGTGTTACGCGCTCGCGATCCGGTACGGCGACCGGTTCAAGGCGGCGAACTGCATCGTCGCCATCTCCAACTTCGTCACCTTCCTCGAAAACACGCAAAGCTATCGCCGCGACCTGCGCCGCGTCGAATATGGCGACGAGCGCGATCCCGCCCAGCGTGCCAAGCTGGTCGAGATCAGCCCGCTCACCCGCGCCAAAGAGCTGAAGATCCCGCTGATGGTCGTCACCGGCGGCAACGATCCGCGCGTGCCCGCATCGGAAGCCAACCAGATGGTCGCCGCGGTGCGCGCCAACGGCGTCCCCGCCTGGCACCTGCTCGCCAAGGACGAAGGCCATGGCTACGCCAAGAAGGAGAATCAGGACTATCAGTTCTGGACCAGCCTGATGTTCTGGCAGGCGAACCTGCTGGGGAAGTGATGGATCGGCTGGCATTTAAGCAGTTGTGATTAAACGATGAATTAGAATCACCGCCCTCATACCCCGGCCGTGTCGCACCCACCCTCACGCTTCGCCGCCTATGGCGGCTCTTCCCTCTCCCATTGGGAGAGGGAGGGAGCGGCTCAGCCGCGGAAGGGTTAGGATGGGCCCACGACATCACCTTCAAAAACGAACCGATCGTTTTCTTTTGGGTGTTCACGTCGTCCATGTTCCCGGCACCAACACCCGCCCCGACAGTTAAGGGCCGGTTCAACGCCTTCCCCCCATCAGGACCCGCATGACCCGATACGCTCTTGCTCTCGCCCTGCCGATCGCACTCGTCGCGCCGGCCGCTCTGCCCGCCCAGGCGACCGGCGACCTCGCCGCGGTGCAGCGCCACCTCCAGTCGGTCGAGACGATGACCGCCGACTTCACGCAGACCGACCGCAACGGCAAGGTGCTGACCGGTACGTTCACGCTCAAGAAGCCGGGCAAGCTGCGCTTCCAGTATGAAAAGGGCGTGCCGATCCTGATCGTCGCGGAAGGCGGCGCGCTGACCTTCATCGATTATTCGGTGCGGCAAGTGCAGCGCTGGCCGATCAAGAATTCGCCGCTGGGCGTGCTGCTCGATCCGACGCGCGATATCACCCGCTATGCCAAGCTCGTCCAGACGGGCAACGACCGCGTCGTCTCGGTCGAGGCGAACGATCCCAAGCACCCCGAATATGGCAAGATCACGCTGATCTTCGCCCGCGACTCGGCGGCCCCGGCAGGACTCGCGTTGCAGGGGTGGGTTGCGCTCGACAGCCAGAACAACCGGACGACGATTCGCCTGTCGAATCAGCGATTCGGCGTGCCGGTCAGCGACCAGACGTTCAAATGGAACGATCCGCGGAGGCCGAACGTCCGCTGACCTGAGTTCATTCATGTACCCGACAGGTTTGCTGGCCTAGAGACGTCCTCGCGGATGTGGGGCGTTCGGGATTTTTTCCCCCTGTTGCCCGGATGACCATCAACCACTTCCCGCCTGCGTGACGAACGCTAGGTCGGCCCTCGCTCCATGCCCCCGGAGCGAGGGCCTTTCCGTTTTTGGCGGCGAGCGCCGTGCCGGCGCCCACTCGCCAAAAACGCGGCCGGCGGGCGCAGCCCGTCCGACGTCATGGGCTTCGCCCATGACGCACCCCTCTTCCCGTTTGCCCCGAGCCGGTCGAAGGGCACGTTGCCACCAGCGTGAAGCTCGGGGAAAGCTGCCCTTAGACAGGCTCAGGGCGAACGGAATGCGCGTGGCGCATACGGCCCCAAGGTCGGCCCGAACCTTGCCCCCCTCCCCGCCCCCGCCTAGATGCACCGGCGTGAAGATCGTCTCCTGGAACATCAATTCGGTCCGCTTCCGGATCGCCATCGTCGAACAGTTCCTGCGCGAGGTGGAACCCGACATCCTGTGCCTCCAGGAAACCAAGGTCGTCGACGCCGACTTCCCCTTCGATGCCTTCCGCGCGCTCGGTTACGACCATATCGTCATCCACGGCCAGCGCATGCACCATGGCGTCGCGATCCTCAGCCGCGTGCCGCTGATCGAGGACGACCGCTTCGACTGGCAGGCGAACCAGGAAGCGCGCCACGTCGGCGTCCGCCTGCCCAACGGCGTCCGGCTGGAAAATGTCTACGTCCCCGCCGGCGGTGACGTCCCCGATCGTGACGTGAACCCCAAATTCGGCCAGAAGCTCGACTTCGTCGAACGGATGACGCGCTGGTCGGAAACGCTCGACGTGCCGACCATCCTGACCGGCGATTTCAACATCGCGCCGCTGCCCAGCGACGTGTGGAGCCACAAGGCGCTGCTGAAGGTCGTCAGCCACACCCCCATTGAGGTCGAGGCGCTCGACCGCCTCCAGGCCTCGAACGATTGGGTCGACCTGGGGCGGCATTTCCACCCCGCCCCCGCGCGCCTTCACACGTGGTGGAGCTATCGCTCGCCCGACTGGACCAAGAACGACCGCGGCCGCCGGCTCGACCATATGTGGGCGACGCGCGACGTCGCGGATAAGGCCACGGCGCACGTCGTTCACGAAGCCTGCCGCAGCTGGCTGAGCCCGTCGGACCATGTGCCGATCCTGACCGAGTTCGCCTTCTGATGAGCGCGTCCGCCCGCGATGTCGCGCGCGCGATCGACGCGCTGCGCCGCGGCTGGCCGATCGCCATTGCCGCACCGGGTGAGGCCCCCCTGCCCCTGCTCGCGGTCGAAACCGCCGATCCGATCGGGCTCGAATCCTTCGTGGGCGGGGGCACATTCCCGCTGCTCATCTCCAACGGCCGCGCCGCGACGCTGAAGCTAACCAACCAGCTCGCCGCCGCCGATCCCGACACGCCGGTCGCGATCGAGCCGGCGCCCTGGCTCGACTTTTCCACCGCGGTCGCGCTCGCCGATCCGCAGTTCGATCTCGCGACGCCGCTGAAAGGACCGTTCCGCACGATGGCGATCGATCGCCCGGCGGCGAGCCTCGCGGCGATCCGGCTGGCGCGGATCGCGGGACTGCTGCCGGCCTTCGTCCTCGACGGCACCGGCGCGGAGGTGACGATCGATCCCGCCGCAATCGACGCGCATCAGGCATCCGGCGCGTTGCGTCTCGCGACCCGCGCCCGGTTGCCGGTCGATGGCGCCGAGGACGCCGAGATCGTCGCGTTCCGCTCGCCCGATTCGAGCGACGAACATGTCGCGCTCCTGGTTGGCCAGCCCAATGGATCGCCGCCGCTGGTCCGCCTGCATAGCGAATGCCTGACCGGCGACGTGCTCGGCAGCCTGAAATGCGACTGCGGGCCGCAGCTGCGCGCGGCGATCGAGGCGATCAAGGCGCAGGGCTGGGGCATGTTGCTGTATCTGCGACAGGAAGGCCGCGGGATCGGCCTGGTCAACAAGCTGCGCGCCTATGCGTTACAGGATCAGGGGTTCGATACGGTCGATGCCAACACGCGGCTGGGCTTTGCGATCGATGCGCGCGATTTCGGCGTGGCGGCGCGGATGCTGTCGCTGCTGGGGCAGCGCACCGTGCGGCTGTTGACCAACAATCCGGCCAAGGTTGCGGGACTGGAAGCGGCCGGCGTGACGGTGATCGAACGCGTCGCGCACGCGCTGCCGCCCAACCCCCATAATGCGCACTATCTGGCGACGAAGCGGGACCGGACCGGCCACCAGCTCTGACTCCGCTCAGACGAACGCCTCCGGGTCGGTGAGTCCCGTCAGCCGTCGCGCTGCGCGTCGCGCGAAGGCGAGGGTGCAGCGTTTGCGAACGTGCGCGGCCAGGGGCACGCTATGCGCCTCACGCAGGATCGCCGCGTCGTAACGATCGGCGACAATCACGCCCGTCCGCTCCGGCAGGAACGCCGCACCGTCCAGCGGCGCGGTATCGAACCCCGCCGGCACCGCCCAATAATAGCGGTCGCAATGACCGAGATAGTCCGGCCATTTGCCGTCACCCATCAGGTCGGCGCGCGACACCTTGATCTCGACGATCACCAACTGCCCGCGCGCGTCGATCGCCATCAGGTCGGCGCGGCGGCCGCCCTCCAGCGGGACTTCGGGAATGGTGACGAGGTCGTGGCGCAGCAGCATCCGCGTGACGCCGCGCGCGACGTCGGCGGCGCAGATCGCGGGATCGCCGCCCTCAACGCAAGAAACCGGAGCCATGTCGAGCATGACCCCGGTTTAGAACATTCAGCGAACGAGGCAAGCGCCCCGTTTGCGGATCAGCGATAGAAGACGTGGTTGCCGATCATCGCGATCTTGGTGACATTGGCACCGGGGCGACGGTTCGGCGTGTTGAAGAACAGCGCCTTGGGAGCCGGGCTGTCCCAGGCCGCGTCCAGCGCGACGCGCGCGACGGCGAGGGCGGTGCGGTAGGTCGCGCGGCCTTCGTCGATCGCCGGGATTTCACCGTGGCGCACGAAGCTGAACTGGCCGCGCTGCTTCACCACCGAGCAGATATCGCTGGGGAAGCGGCCCGACTTCGACCGGTTGATGATGACGTTGGCGACGGCGAGCTGGCCCGCGAGCGGTTCGCCCTTCGATTCGAAATAGATCGCGCCGGCGAGGCAGCGCTGCGTCTCGTCGACGTCGGCGCTGTCCTGCGCGGCAACGGCTTCGGCGAGGCTGTTATACTCTTCGTCTTCGCTGGCTTCGACCGTGGGGAGCGGCTGGACCACCGGCTTGGCGGGTCCGAACGTCGCGGCAACGGGAGCGGGAGAGACGGGGACCGATGCCGGAACGACCGGATCGGTGGAGGGGGCGGTCGGTGCGGGAATCGCGGTGCGATTCAGATCCGAGGCCCGGACCGGCGAGCTGTGGCTGATCAGGCCCGCCAGAGAGAAAGACATCACCGCGATGGCCGCGGCGCGCTGCAAAATCGTCATCAACGTATTCGATATGCGGTTGGACCACGGACCCGATCAGTCAGGCTGATCGTCCGGGCATCCCCCCGACTGCGTCACCGACCCGGATCGCACCCAGGCACGGCACAACGCGCATTCAACGTGCGCGAGCCATCGTCACACATCCGTCACGAGTCAATTCGACAGGATCGTTTCAGCGGCGAACCGTTCGGCTTCCGGGATATCCAGTTCGACGACCCATAGATCGGGGTCGCGACTGCGCCGCCGCCGCCAATAGGCTTCGGCACCATCGGGCGGGACCGATTCGGCTAGAATTGCCACGCCATCGAAGTCGATCGTGCGTTCGAGAACCCGAACCGGAGATGAACGGGATTCGATCAGCAGCAGAATGGCGCCCCCTTGCGGATCGCCCTTCGCCCGCACCATCGCCATGCCGCCCGCATCGTTGACCCGGCGCAGCAGCGCGCCGACCACCAGATGCGTCGGCAGCCGATCGCTCACGATGCGCCGCGATAGCCGGGCAGGCCGGACAGCGCGATCTGCGAGCGCATGAACGTGCCGGTGCCGCGCGCTGCCTCCTCGCCATCGGCGTCGATCAGCCGCGCATCGGCGACATAGACGCGGCGCTTGCCGCTGATCCAGCGCCCTTCGGCGATGACCGGCCCCGCCTTCATTGGCCGGGTGAGCAGCAGGTTGAATGCCGTCGTCAGCAGAAACCGGTCGGTGACGAGGCTGTTCGCCGCATAGAAAGCGGCGTCGTCGAGCATCTTGAAATAGCTGGTGCCATGCGCGGCGCCGGCCGCATGATAATGTTCGGGCCCGATCAGGAAGTGGATGCGCGCGACACCCGCCTCAACGATTTCCAGCCGTGATTCGAACAGGCGGTTGATCGGTGCGGCAGCGTAAAGCGATTCGAGGCTGCGATAATGCGCCTGTGCGCCGCTGTCGTCGGCCGTCCCGCTCACGCCGCGTCGCGTGCCGCGTCGGCGGTGAACAGCGCGTAGAGCGCATCGGGCGAACCCGCGCCGCGCAGCTTCGTCAGGAACGTCCGGTCGCGTAAGCGCCGCGACACGCGGGCGAGCGCCTTCAGGTGATCCGCACCGGCATCGACCGGCGACAGCAGCATGAACACCAGATCGACGGGCAGATCGTCGACCGCGTCGAATTCGATCGGCTGGGCAAGGCGCATGAAGACGCCGGTCACCGCCGGCAGATCGGGCAGGCGCGCATGCGGGATGGCGACTCCGCCGCCGAAGCCGGTCGAGCCGATCTTCTCGCGCGCCGCCAGCAGTTCGGCAGTCAGGCGACCGTCGATGCCAAGGCCTTCGGCCGCGGTCGCAAGCTGCGCGAACAAGGCCTTTTTATGCGCGACGGCGACGTCCTTATAGACCGCCTCGGGGCGCAGCAGATCGCTGAAGTCGTTCATCCCGGTCTCGAATAAAAGAAAAGGGCCCCGCCGGGCCCGTAACAGTACCGGCGGGGGGTGGAAAGATCAGCTTGCGGCGGGCTGCTGTGCCTGCACGCTGCCGCGCTGCGGCTCGACCCAGCCGATGGTGCCGTCGCCGCGACGATAGACCATATTGTAGGCGCCCGTGCCCGCATTCTTGAACAGGAGCGCCGCGGTATTGCGCAGGTCGAGCATCATCACCGCATCCGACACGCTGGCATCGGGGATGTCGACGCGCGTTTCGGCGATGATGAGCGGCGCGTCGCCCACATCCTCTTCGGTGGCGGCCGGTTCCTGGAACAGCGTATAGCCCGCATTGTCATAGCCCATGTCTTCCTGAATGGCCGCCGCCTCGCTGGCGTGGCGATCCTTCAGGCGGCGCATGTAGCGACGCAGCTGCTTTTCGATCTTTTCGGCTGCCCCGTCGAACGCGAGGTGCGCCTCTTGCGCCTGGTGGCTGCCCTTCAGCACCAGACCCTTCATGACGTGCACCACGATATCGCAGCGGAAGCCGACGTCATGCGGCCCCTTGCCGAACGTCACTTCGGACGAAATGGCACGTGCGAAATGCTTGGTGGCGATACCCTGAAGCCGGTCGCTCACATGATCCTTGAGCGCGTCGCCGGTTGCGACCTGATGACCAGAAATCCGGATATCCATCGTCTTCTCCATTGATAGGGGCTGACCTGTTAGCCTTTGCCCGGTTGGCGTTAATCGAACGCCGCGACCCCCCAGATTGGATCCTGCAACTTGGAAACAAATGCCGCATGGGCGGCAAGTTCCGCCTCGGACGGGCGAAAGGTGCGCGGCGGGCGTACCGTGACCGGGCGGCGCGCGACCGGCGCCAGCGTGTCCGCGGTCGCGATCTCGCTGACCAGCCCCAGGCCGATCTGCCGTCCGCCCATCAGCTCGACATAGACCTGTGCCAGTAGCTGCGCGTCGAGCAGCGCGCCATGGTGGACACGGTGCGACCGATCGACGCCATAGCGGGTACAAAGCGCATCGAGCGTATGTTTGGCGCCGGGATGGCGGCTGCGCGCGATCTGCAGCGTGTCGACCATCCGCGTCTTGTGGCAGATCGGCGGGAAGCCGAGCGCACCCAGCTCGCCGTTCAGGAAGCCAAAGTCGAACGAGGCGTTGTGGGCGACGAGCGGCGCATCGCCCAGAAAGTCGAGCAGCTCCGCCACGCCCTCGGCGAACACCGGAAATTTCGAGAGGAATGCCGCAGACAGGCCGTGAACGCGCTCGGCATCGGCCGGCATGTCGCGTTCGGGGTGGTAATAGGCGTGGAAAGTGCGGCCGGTTTCGACCCGGTTGACCATCTCGACACAGCCGATCTCGACCAACCGATCGCCTTCGCTGAATTTGAAGCCGGTGGTCTCGGTATCGAAGACGATCTCACGCATTATCCTCTTATCCGCCTGCTTCGGCCCTCATGCAAGCGATGACGCGGCGGACGGCCTCTCGCGTCTGGTCGATCGCGACATCGGTGGCGATGACGACGTCGGCGCGCGCGCGTTTCTCCGCATCGGGCATCTGGCGCGCGAGGATGGCGTCGAATTTCGCGGGCGTCATGCCGGGGCGGGCGAGCGTGCGCGCGCGCTGCACCTCCGGAGCTGCCGAGACGACTGCGATCCGATCGACATGCGCGTCGCCGCCGGTTTCGAAGAGCAGGGGAATGTCGAAGACGACGAACGGCGCATCGGCGTTGGCGGCGAGGAAAGCCGCACGCTCCTCGGCTACGGCGGGGTGGACGATCCCCTCCAGCCGGCGCATCGCGTCGTCATTGCCCAGGACGGCCGCCGACAGCTTCGCCCGGTCTACCCCCCTATCCGACGTGGTGCCGGGAAACGCCGCCTCGATCGCGGCGACGACGCGGCCGCCGGGGCCTTGCAGGCGATGCACCATCGCGTCGGCGTCGAACACCGGCACATCGTCATCGGCGAACATCGTAGCAACCGTCGACTTGCCCATTCCGATCGACCCCGTGAGGCCGAGGATCAGCGGGCGCGCCATCGACGGAGCGGTCACGCCAGCAGCGCGTCGCGAAGCTCCTCGTCGCGATCGCGTGGGGGTGCGACGCCGAAGAACAGTTCGAACGCCAGCGCCGCCTGGCCGATCAGCATCTCAAGCCCGTCGACCGTCTCCAGCCCTCGCGCACGCGCCGCAGCGAGCAGCGGGGTTTCGAGCGGCGAATAGACGATGTCATACACGACGCTATCGTCGTCCAGGTCGGGCAGGTCGACGGGCAGGGGGGGCTGGCCGGTCATGCCCAGCGTGCTGGCGTTGACCAGTAGCGCCGTGTCGGGCGGCACCGGTGCGGTCAGCGGCAGCGCCTGCCCCTTGAGGCCGAAGGACGACAGCAACACCCCGGCCTTCAACACGTTGCGGTTGAGCAGCGTCACCGGCCCCACGTTCATCCGGGCGAGCGCGAACAGCACCGCGCGCGCCGCGCCGCCGGCCCCGATCACTGTGACCGGCCGATCGGCGAAGTCGAACCCGGCGATCGGCGCATAGAAGCCGCCCGCATCGGTGTTGGTCCCGACCAGCGCGCCATCCTCGGCGCGAAAGACGGTGTTGATCGCGCCGATGCCGCCGCGCACGTCCCCACGATCCTCGACATGGTCGAGCGCGGCAAGCTTGTGCGGCATCGTGATGTTGCAGCCACGCCAGGCGGGATCGTCGCGCCGCTCGGCGAAGAAGCGCGGCAGATCGTCGGTGGTCACCAGCGTCTTGCGATAGTCGGCGTCGAGGCCCAGCTGATCGAGCCAGAAGCGATGGATGATCGGCGATTTCGACTGGGCGATCGGATCGCCGATCACGTCTGCATAAGGGGTCATGAACGGTTCCGGCATTCGAATCGACCGTCGCAGACGAGGTCGATGGTGAGCGCGCCCACGCCGATCAGCACGACCGGCGCGGCAAGCGCGAGGATGGCGGCGAGCAGCAACGGACGACGTTTCGCCGCGAATTTCGCCAGCGCCGCGACGATGCCGAGGGCCAGCGCGGCGATCAGGCAGGGCAAGGCAGACATCAGGCCGACGAACAGCACGGTCAGTGGCCAGCCGCCCGCATTCGGTGAATCATAGAGCATCGGCGAAAACAGGATCGCCATCGCCGCGAACGGCAGGCCGAGGCCGGCGATCACCGCCACGATGATGGCCAGCGCGCGATCGCCGTTCATGCGAGCAGCATCCCGCGGACGCGCAAATAATCGAGCACGTTGAGCAACGGCAGCCCCAGAACGGTGAATTGACTGCCCTCGATGCGGCTGAACAGCTGCGCGCCGGGTCCTTCGATCCGATAGCAGCCGACGCAGCCGCTGATCGCCGGCCATTCCTGGTCGAGATACGCCTGGATGAAGACGGGGGAGAGGGGGCGGACATGCATCCGCGCCGCCTCGACATGGCGCCAGACCGGGCGTCCGGCTTCGGCGATCACCGCGGCGCTCCACAATTCATGGCGCGTGCCCGACATGGCGGCGAGATGCTCGGCGGCCTGGTCGCGCGTCTCGGGTTTGTCGAGCATGCGACCATCAGCGAGCGCGACGACGCTGTCGCTGCCCAGCACCAGCCGGTCGGGGTGGCGCAGGCTGACCTTCACCGCCTTCAATTCGGCAAGCGCATCGGCCAGGTCGCGCGGGGATCGACCGGCGAGCGACGCCTTGGCGGCATCCTCGTCGACGCCCGCCGCAGTCGCGTCGAACGGAACGCCAGCCGCGGTGAGCATCGCTCGGCGCGAGGCGCTTTGCGAGGCGAGGAGGAGGGGGGTCATCTCAAATCTCCGTCATTCCCGCGAAGGCGGGAATCCAGAACCACTGACGCTGGTGATCGAGCCGCAACGGTAGCGCGTCTGGATCCCCGCCTACGCGGGGATGACGACTTTGAGGGAGAGGCAACAGACACATCATCCCTTCCGCTCATTCGCCAGCGCGATGATCGCCGCCGCCGTCTCCTCGATCGAGCGGCGCGTCACGTCGATCACCGGCCAGCCATTGTCGGCGAACATCCGCCGCGCAAAGGCGATCTCGCGCGTCACCGCTTCCTCTTCGACATAGGCCGTATCGGGCATCTGGTTGAGCGACAGCAGGCGGTTGCGCCGGATCTGGATCAGCCGGTCGGCGCTGGTCGTCAGTCCGACGACGAGCGGGCGCTTCAGATCGAACAGCATCCGCGGCGGCGGGCTTTCGACGACGATCGGGATGTTCGCGGTCTTCCATCCGCGGTTGGCGAGATAGATGGAGGTCGGAGTCTTCGACGACCGCGACACGCCCGCCAGGACGATATCCGCTTCCTCCCAATCCTCGTGTGCGATGCCGTCGTCATGCGCGATCGTCCATTGGATCGCATCGACGCGGGCGAAATAGGCGGCGTCGAGCGCGTGCTGGCGCCCCGGCCGTGCCTTTGCCTGCTGGCCGAGCAAGCCCGACAGCGCATCGTTGACCGGATCGAGCGGCGCCACCGCCGGCAATCCCAGCGCCAGACAGCGCTGCTCCAGGATGCGGCGGGTCGCGGCGTTCACCAGCGTGAAGATCACCAGACCCGGGTTCTGCGCGATCTCCTGCAGGATGCGCTCCAGATGCGCCTCGGTGCGCACCATCGGCCAAAAATGGCGCACGGTCTCGACGTCGTCATATTGCGCGAGCGCGGCCTTCGCGATGTTCTCCAGCGTCTCACCGGTCGAGTCCGATAGAAGGTGGAGGTGGAGGCGCATCATCGCGACCTCCGGGGCAGACCTGTGGACAACATGGGGATGATCGATAGGACAAGTCGGCAGGTCCGCCAAGCGACCCTCACGCCGTGGACAACCCGCATTTCATCCACATGTTCGCCAACATGGCACGTTTTTATCCACAGATCGTGGAAAACGGGGACACGGCGAACCGAATCGACACGATTCCGCGCGTCCTTGCCCGTCAACCTGTGGGTGATTAGGGCATGAAACCGCTTATCCCGTATTCCACGTGCCAATCACTTCATCATCCTTTCTAAGAATCTTATTATAGGAAGAAGGACGCTGACCGATCCTGTGAACAAGCCGCTGCTCGCCACGCTGAAGGGTGCGAAGCCGGCCGTGCCGCCGATGTGGCTCATGCGTCAGGCTGGGCGCTATTTGCCCGAGTATCGCGCACTGCGGGCGGAGAAGGGCGGCTTCCTGGCGCTGGCCACCGATCCGGTCACGGCGGCGGAGGTGACGCTGCAACCGATCCGACGCTTCGGTTTCGACGGCGCGATCCTGTTCTCCGATATCCTGATGGTGCCCTGGGCGCTGGGGCAGGAGCTGACGTTCGGACCGGGCGAGGGGCCGCGGCTGACCCCGCCGTTGGTCGATCATGCGCTGGGGGCGCTGGAACGGGTGCCTCAGCGCCTCGAACCGGTCTATGCCACCTGCGCACGGGTGGCCGCTGCCTTGCCGCCGGAGACCAGTTTTCTGGGCTTTGCCGGCAGTCCCTGGACGGTCGCGACCTATATGGTGGCGGGGCAGGGGTCGAAGGATCAGGGCGAAACGCGCGGTTTCGCTTATGCCGACCCGGCTGCGTTCGGCGCGATCATCGATGCGATCGTCGCCATGACCATCGACTATCTTGCTCGCCAGATCGAAAGCGGCGTCGAAGCGGTGCAGCTGTTCGACAGCTGGGCGGGTTCGCTGTCACCCGACCAATTCGAACGCTGGGTGATCGCGCCCAATGCGGCGATCGTCGCCGGGCTGCGAGCGCGATGTCCGAACGCGGTCATCATCGGCTTCCCCAAGGGGGCAGGGGGTAAGCTGCCCGCCTATGCCCGTGAGACCGGCGTCGACGCGATCGGGCTCGACGAGACGGTGGACCCGGCCTGGGCGGACGCGGTGCTGCCGCAGGGGGTGCCCGTGCAGGGCAATCTCGACCCGTTGGCGTTGCTCGCCGGCGGTGCGGCCTTGGACGCGGGCATCGATCGGGTGCTCTCCGCCTTCCGTGACCGGCCGCACGTCTTCAACCTCGGCCATGGCATCGGCCAGTTCACCCCGATCGCGCATGTCGAGCATCTGATCCATCGGGTAAGGAGCGCGTAATGGAAGCCTTGGCAGGCGCCTATCTGTGGATCGTCGCGGCGCACGTGATCTTCGTCATCTTCTGGATGGCGGGCCTGTTCATGCTGCCGCGCTACCTCGTCTATCATCAGGAGGCGTTGGCGGCGGGGCGCAGCGACGAGGCGGCGCTGTGGGTGGAACGCGAGGGCAAGATCCGCAGCATCATCCTGACGCCGGCGATGATCGTGGTGTGGATACTCGGCCTGACGCTCGCGACCGTGGGCCAGCATTGGGGCGAGGGGTGGCTGCACGCCAAATTCGCCCTCGTGCTGCTGCTGTCGGGCTATCACGGCTGGGCGGTCGGCTATGCCAAAAGGCTGGCGCGCGGCGAGATGCGGCTCGCTGGTCGCACGTTGCGCATGATCAACGAGGTGCCGGCGCTGCTGGCGACGGTGATCGTCGTGCTGGTGTTCGTAAAGCCGTTCTGAGCCTGACGTTGTTCTGCGCTTGACGGGGGCCTTGGGCCCTCTTACCTCCTGCCGACGCGTAGAGCCGCCGCCCGGTGGCTCCGCGTTCCTCCTCTGGCTGTTCGTCGCTGCGGTTCCTTCGCCGATCTGAAGCCTCTCCCCACTGCCTACGCATTCGGATTATTCCATGCATCTTAAAGACTTGAAGAAGAAGACCCCCGCCGACCTGGTCAGCATGGCCGAGGAATTGGGGGTCGAGGGCGCCTCGACGCTGCGCAAGCAGGATCTGCTGTTCGCGATCCTGAAGGTGCAGGCGGAGAATGGCGACCAGATCATGGGCCTCGGCACGATCGAGGTCCTGCAGGACGGCTTTGGCTTCCTGCGCTCGCCGGAAGCCAATTATCTCGCCGGCCCGGACGATATCTATGTGTCGCCCAATCAGGTGCGCAAGCACGGCCTGCGTACGGGCGATACCGTCGAAGGCGAGATCCGCGCGCCCAAGGATGGCGAACGCTATTTCGCGCTGACCAAGCTCACCTCGGTGAACTTCGACGATCCCGAAGCCGTCCGCCACCGCGTCAATTTCGACAACCTCACGCCGCTGTATCCGGAATCGAAGCTGACGCTCGATCCCGCCGATCCGACGCAGAAGGACAAGTCGGCGCGCGTCATCGACATCGTCTCGCCGCAGGGCAAGGGCCAGCGCACGCTGATCGTCGCTCCGCCGCGCGTCGGCAAGACGGTGATGTTGCAGAACATCGCCAAGGCGATCACCGACAACCATCCCGAGGTGTTCCTGCTCGTTCTGCTGATCGACGAGCGGCCCGAGGAAGTCACCGACATGCAGCGCAGCGTGAAGGGCGAGGTGGTGTCCTCGACCTTCGACGAACCCGCGCAGCGTCACGTCCAGGTTGCCGAAATGGTGATCGAAAAGGCCAAGCGCCTGGTCGAGCACAAGAAGGACGTCGTAATTCTGCTCGACTCGATCACGCGCCTCGGCCGCGCCTACAACACCGTGGTGCCGTCGTCGGGCAAGGTGCTGACCGGCGGGGTCGACGCCAATGCGTTGCAGCGCCCCAAGCGCTTCTTCGGCGCGGCGCGTAACATCGAAGAGGGCGGTTCGCTCTCGATCATCGCCACCGCGCTGATCGACACGGGCAGCCGCATGGACGAGGTGATCTTCGAAGAGTTCAAGGGCACGGGTAACTCCGAAATCGTCCTCGACCGCAAGGTCGCCGACAAGCGCGTCTTCCCGGCGCTGGACGTCGGCAAGTCGGGCACGCGCAAGGAAGAGCTGCTGGTCGACAAGGACAAGCTCAGCAAGCAGTGGGTGCTGCGCCGTATCCTGATGCAGATGGGCACGATCGATGCGATGGAATTCCTGCTCGACAAGATGAAGAATTCGAAGACTAACGAAGACTTCTTCGACAGTATGAACCAATAGCAGAGCATGGCCGGCCGCATATTGCGGCCGGACTCATGCCGGCTCGGCCGGCGGGCGTGCCACAGCACGTCCCGTCCGACGACGCGGGCTTCGCCCGCGTCCGGCACGAGGCCCCCAAATCCTCCCCCGCCAGGGGGAGGTGGCATGCCGAAGGCATGACGGAGGGGGAGGACGCGACAACCTCGCTGTCTTTTACCTCCCCCTCCGTCACGGCTTCGCCGCGCCACCTCCCCCTGGCGGGGGAGGATTTGTTGTTTGGTGGCTTTTCTGTTCGAGCCCACCACCAACTCCCTCATCGCTTTCGCGCGCTGCCGCGTTATGCACAGGCATCAACCGGGAGTTTGAATAGTGTCCATCATCGCCATGCTGAGCGCGGCTGCCGCCAGCGGGCCGGGGTCTCCGGCCGAGATCTGGCAGCATATTATCAACGATTTTTCGAACATCACGACTCCTGCGGCGCTGTCGGCGTTCGTGCAGGTGCTGATGATCGACGTCGTGCTGGCGGGCGACAATGCGATCGTCGTCGGGGCGTTGGCCGCGGGCCTGCCGGTCGATCAGCGCAAGAAGGTCATCCTGATCGGCATTCTCGCCGCGCTCGTCCTGCGCATCATCTTCGCACTGGCGGTCAGCTGGCTACTCGGTGTGATCGGGCTGATCTTCGCGGGCGGCATCCTGCTGCTGTGGGTCGCATGGAAGATGTGGCGCGAGCTGCGGGGCGAGCACAACGCCGGCTCACCCGAGGTCGACGGCGACGAGACCGCTGGGCTGAAACCTGCCAAGAGCTTCGCCGCCGCCGCCTGGGCGGTCGCGGTCGCCGACGTGTCGATGAGCCTCGACAACGTGCTCGCCGTTGCCGGCGCGGCGCGCGACCATCCCGGCATCCTGATCATCGGGCTGCTGCTGTCCGTCGCGCTGATGGGCATCGCGGCGAACCTGATCGCCAAATATATCGAGCGCTATCGCTGGATCGCCTACGTCGGGCTGGCGGTGATCGTCTATGTCGCGGGCAAGATGATCTACGAAGGGGTGGTCGACCCCAATGTCGGGCTGATGAAGCTGTTCGGATAAGGGAAGGGGGGCCGCGAAGCCCCCCTTTTCATGTCAGCCGAGGTGCGCCGCGAAGAAGCTGGCGGTGCGCTGATCGGCAAGGTTCGCAGACTCGTCCGAACGGCGCTGACCGAATTCGGTGGCGAAGCCGTGGTCCTCGCCGGGATAGTCGAACAGCGTCACCTTCGCATGATCGTCGAGTCCGGCGTGCATGCGGGCCTGGGCGTCCTTGTCGACGAAATGGTCCTCCTGCGGAATGTGGAGCAGCACCGGGTGCGCGATCGCATGCGCTTCGCCCAACAGTCCGTCGATGCCGACACCATAATAGCCGACGCTAGCGTCTACATCGGTACGGGCCGCCGTCATGAAGGCCAGCCGCCCGCCGAGGCAATAGCCGACGACGCCGACCTTGCCGCCTTCGGCCAGCATCCCCCGCGCGGTGCGGATCGTCGCTTCGATATCGCGGATGCCGGCATCCTGATCGAACTGTCCCATGAGGTCGAGCGCGCGTTGCATCTGGTCGGGAACGTCGGGATCGAGCTCGACGCCCGGTGCGATCTGCCAGAACAGGTCGGGTGCGAGCGCCAGATAGCCATCGGCGGCAAGCCGATCGCATTTGCTGCGGATGCCGGCGTTCACGCCGAAGATTTCCTGAATGACGACGATCGCCGCACGCGGCGTGCTTGCAGGTTCGGCGACATAGGTGTCGAAACGGCCTTTGCCGTCTAGCGTGTCGATGGTGATCGTCCGGGACGTGGCAGTCATGGGTGCTCCTCTCGCGCAGCCGATCCGGCTGGGCTATGGCAAACGCCACAGGGCCGCAACGGGATGCATGCGATGAAGGTAACGGTGGACGTCGATCTGACCCCGGAAGAGGCGCGTCGCGCGATGGGCCTGCCCGACCTGACGCCGCTGCACGAACGCTATGTCGCCGCGATGCTGGAAACGATGAACGGGCAGGTCCGCCCCGAACTGCTCGAAAATATGATGAAGAGCTGGGCGCCGATGGGCGAAGCGGGCTTTGCGATGTGGCGCCAGATGTTCGAGACGGCGACCAAGACGGGCGGCGGCTCGGGCAGCTGATGACGACGATCTTCGCGCTGTCGAGCGGCGCGGCGCCGGCCGGTATCGGGGTCATCCGGGTGAGTGGTCCAGACGCAATGACGGCGGTGGTCAAGCTGGCGGGGTCCTTGCCGCCACCCCGCGAGGCACGGGTGCGCGCGTTGCGCGATGCCGGGGGCGCACTGCTCGACCGCGCGCTCGTGCTGGTCTTTCCTGGACCGGCGACAGCGACGGGCGAAGATCTGGTCGAATTGCACTGCCATGGCGGCCGTGCGGTGATCGCAGCGGTCCTGCGGAGTTTGGGCGAGCAGCCTGGCCTCCGCCCGGCGATCGGGGGCGAATTCACACGCCGTGCGCTGGCGAATGGGCGCATCGATCTGGCCGAAGCTGCGGGTCTCGCCGACCTGTTGTCCGCCGACACCGAGCGGCAGCGTGTTGCCGCGCTCGCAGCGGCGGAAGGCGTGGTGAGCCAGCGCGTGCGCAATTGGCTCGATCGGCTAGCGATGCTGTCGGCGATGGTTGAGGCGCAACTCGACTTTGCCGATGAGGATGATGTCGACGACGACGCGGCGGCGATGGTGGCGGTGGTCGACGGCCAGCGCGCGCTGGCAGCGGAGCTGGCGGCGGTGCTCGCCAACCCGCCCGTCGAACGGCTGCGCGACGGGATCAGCGTGGTGCTCGCAGGCCCACCCAATGCGGGGAAGTCGACGCTCATCAATCTGCTCAGCCAGCGCGAGCTCGCGATTGTCTCGCCGATCGCCGGCACGACCCGGGATCGGATCGAGGCGACCGTCGTGCGGGACGGTCTGGTCTATGTGCTCACCGATACCGCGGGGCTGACCGAAAGCGATGATCCCGTGGAGCAGATCGGCGTCACGCGCGCAGAGAATGCGATGGTTGCTGCGGACGTGCTGCTGTGGCTGGGCGATACCCCGCCACCGCGCGACGATGCGCTATGGCTGCATGCGCGGGCTGACGTGCCCGGACGGGTTGCAGCGGAGGGAACGCAGGCGGCGGTGTCGCAGGATGATGCCGCCAGCGTCGAGGCGGTATGGCGTCTGATTGCTGCTCGGGGGGAGGCCATGGTGCCCCGAGGTGACGCGCTGGCGTTTCGCGAAAGCGAACGCGCGGCCTGTCGAGAAGCTCTGGACGCGATACGACAGCCGGACGGTGACCCGCTCGTCATCGCCGAGCAACTACGATTAGCGCGACGGGCACTGGCCACGATCCTCGGTATCGACGCCACGGAGACGATGCTCGACGCCCTGTTCGGACGCTTCTGCATCGGCAAGTGATGTTCCACGTGGAACAGTTTTGACGTTCCGCACGCGCTGGCATAGGCGCATCGCATGTATGACGTGATCGTCGTCGGTGGTGGCCATGCCGGCACCGAAGCCGCCGCTGCCGCCGCGCGCCGCGGCGCACACACCTTGCTGCTCAGCCACGACCGACGCTTGATCGGGGCGATGTCGTGCAACCCGGCGATCGGCGGCCTGGGCAAGGGGCATATCGTTCGTGAGGTGGATGCGTTCGATGGCCTGATCGGTCGCGCCGCAGACGCAGCCGCGATCCACTACCGGATGCTCAACCGTAGCAAAGGCGCGGCGGTACAGGGACCACGCATCCAGGCGGACCGACGGCGCTATGCGGCGGCGATCCAGGCGATGCTCGCCACCCTCCCGACGCTGACGATCGACGAAGGCGACGTCGACGCATTGGTCATCGACGGGGGTCGCGCGACCGGTGTCGTATTGGGCGATGGCGCACGGATTGCGGGGCGGACCGTGGTGCTAGCGACCGGCACCTTCCTTGGCGGCCGGATGTTCAGAGGTGACGAACGCCATGAGGGCGGCCGTATCGGCGAACGCGCGGCGCGCAAGCTGGCGGAGCAATTGCGGGCGCTGGCCCTGCCGCTGTCGCGCTTGAAGACCGGCACCCCGCCACGGATCGATGGCCGCACGATCGACTGGGCGCGGCTCGACGAGCAGTCGTCCGATACCGATCCCTGGACCATGTCACCGATGACCACGGCGCGCCTGCTGCCGCAGGTCGCCTGTGCGATCACCCGTACGAACGGCGCGACGCACGATGCGATCCGCGGTGGGCTCGATCGCTCGCCGCTATTCGGAGGGGCGATCGCGGGGCAGGGCCCACGTTACTGCCCGTCGATCGAGGACAAGGTGCATCGCTTTGGTGACCGGGACGGGCATCAGGTCTTCCTCGAACCCGAGGGACTGGACGATGCCACGGTCTATCCGAACGGCCTGTCGACCTCCTTGCCGGTCGATGTGCAGACCGCGATGATCCGTAGCATCGCGGGGCTCGAGCGCGCGACGATCACGCTACCCGGCTATGCCGTGGAATATGATTATCTCGACCCGCGCAGTCTGGACGCGACGCTCGCGCTGGCAGCCATTCCCGGCGTCTATTGCGCAGGGCAGATCAACGGCACGACGGGCTATGAGGAAGCGGCGGGGCAGGGCCTTGTCGCCGGTCTCAACGCGGCGGCGACCGCGTGCGATCTGGAGCCCTGCGTTCTCGATCGCGCTTCTAGCTACACGGGTGTGATGATCGACGACCTGGTGTTGCAGGGGGTCACCGAACCCTATCGCATGCTGACTGCGCGCGCAGAATATCGCCTGTCGCTGCGCGCCGACAATGCGGAGACGCGGCTCGGCCCTATCGCCGAACGGCTTGGATGTCTGAGCGACGCCCGGCGAGCGCACCAGCGCGATTTGCACGAGAAGCGGGCGGCGATCCGTTCGGGATTGTCGGGGATGGTCACCGCATCGCAACTTGCTCAGCGTGGCGCAAAGGTGGCGCAGGATGGCAGTCGGCGGACGGCCTATGAATGGCTGCGCATGTCGGGCGTCACGCTCGACATGGTCGCGCCCGACGTGGTTGGCATCGCCCCGGCTGAGGTCGTCGACGAAATCATCGAGGATGCCCGCTACGCCCCCTATCTCGAGCGTCAGGCGGAAGAGGTCGAGCGGATGCGTCGTGACGAGCATGCGGTGCTGCCGTCCGACCTGGATTATGGCGCGGTGCCTGGACTCTCGAATGAGATGATCGACCGCCTCTGCAAAGCGCGTCCGGGATCGCTGGGCGCGGCCTCGCGGGTGCAGGGCGTTACTCCGGCGGCGCTGTCCGCCATCTATCTCTACGCGCAAAGGCGGGCAGCATGACCGAAGATGACGCTCGCGGATTGATGACGGAGAGGTTCGGACCGGATCGCGTCGAGCGGATTGCCGCGTTTCTCGATATGGTGGTCGCCGAGAACGACCAGCAAAATCTGATTGCTCCATCAACGATCGATACGATCTGGGTGCGCCATGCGCTCGACTCAGCGCAATTGATGTTTCACGTGGAACAATCGGCGGGGTCGTGGCTGGATATCGGCACAGGCGGAGGCTTTCCCGGCATGGTCGTCGCGCTGCTCTTCGACGGCAAGATGACGATGGTCGAGCCGCGAAAGAAGCGGGCTGCCTTCCTACAGATGTGCGTCGACCACCTCGGCATCGCCGGCGCCGATGTGGTGGCAAGCAAGGTTGAGGCTGTCTCGGGACGGTACGACATTATCTCCGCCCGCGCGGTGGCATCGGTCGAAAAGCTTTTGCAAGCGGCGGCGCCATGCGCCAAACCAGACACACGTTGGATCCTGCCTCGCGGTCGGATAGAGCCGGAGCAACTTACAGCGCTCCGTCGACAGCGCGATCGAGTGTTTCACGTGGAACATAGTCTTACCGATCCGGACTCGGCGATCCTCATCGTCGATCGTCACAAGGGGCGCGCTTCATGACCTGTATCGCCGTCGCCAATCAAAAGGGTGGGGTGGGCAAGACCACCAGCGCGATCAACCTTGCCACGGCACTGTCGGCGACCGGCAAGAGCGTCCTGCTGATCGATCTCGACCCGCAGGGTAACGCGTCGACCGGTCTCGGCATCGGTCAGGCCAAGCGTGGTCGGTCGAGCTATCACGTCCTCGTTGGCGAGGCGGAGATTGCTGATGCCGTCATCAGCACGCCGGTGCCGCGCCTCGATCTGGTGCCGGCGACGCAGGATCTGTCGGGCGCCGAGATCGAATTGGTCGAGTTCGACCACCGGACCCACCGTCTCGATCGCGCGCTGGCGCAGGTAAAGGGGCGCTGGGACATCGTGTTGATCGATTGCCCGCCGTCGTTGGGTCTGCTGACCATCAACGCCATGGTCGCGGCGGATAAGCTGCTCGTGCCGCTGCAATGCGAGTTCTTCGCGCTGGAAGGCCTGTCGCAACTGCTCACGACGGTCGAACGGATCCGCGAACGGTTCAATCCCGGCCTCGCCATCCTCGGCGTCGCGCTCACCATGTACGATCGTCGCAACCGTCTGACCGATCAGGTCGCGGCCGACGTCCGCGCGGTATTGGGGCAGGTGGTGTTCGATACGGTGATCCCGCGCAACGTCCGCCTGTCCGAAGCGCCGAGCCATGGTCTGCCCGCGCTGATCTACGATCATCGCTGTTCGGGTTCCCAGGCCTATATCGACCTTGCGCGCGAGCTGATCGCACGCCTGCCGCAGACAGCCGCGGTGGCGGCATGAGCGATGGTGGCAAGCGCAGCCGTCCCGCCGGGCTGGGGCGGGGCCTCAGCGCGTTGCTGGGTGAGATGGCGACCGAGGCACCCGTCACACCCGGTGCCAAGAGCAATACGCCGAGCGGCGTACGCATGCTGCCGGTCAGCGCCTTGGCGCCGCACCCCGATCAGCCGCGTCGCCATTTCGACGACGCGTTGCTCGACGAACTCGCCGCCTCGATCGCCGCGCGTGGGCTGATCCAGCCGATCGTCGTCCGGCCGCACGGTCACGATTATCAGATCGTCGCGGGTGAACGCCGCTGGCGTGCGGCACAGCGGGCCCGGCTGCATGAGGTGCCCGTCGTCGTCCGCGACTTCGACGATGCGCAGACGCTCGAGATCGCGCTGATCGAGAATATTCAGCGCCAGGACCTCAACGCGATCGAAGAGGCGCAGGCGTATCAGCGGCTTGCCGGCGAATATGGCCACACGCAGGAAGCGCTGGCGAAGATCGTTCACAAATCACGCAGCCACGTTGCTAACCTATTGCGATTGCTGGAACTTCCGGCCGATGTGCAGGCGCGCGTCACCGATGGCTCGCTGTCGATGGGGCACGCGCGCGCGCTGCTCGGTGCGCGCGATGTCGAGATACTGGCGGAGCAGGTCGTTGCCCGCGGCCTGTCGGTACGCGAGACCGAAAAGCTCGCCCGCGGTGCCAAGCCGGAGCGGGCAGGGGGCAGCCGCGGCGGTGGCGCGGCCCCACAGGCGCCCGACGCCGATATCGCGGCGCTGGAGCGTCAGCTGTCCGACCTTCTCGGCCTGAACGTCCGCATCGCGCATAGCGACAAGGGCGGCACGCTCACGCTGACCTATGGCACGCTCGACCAGCTCGACATGGTGTGCCAGCGCCTGACCGGCGACACGATATGATCCTCCGATCGGACGAGCATGACGATCTGCCGACGCCCGATGGCGGCGTGATGCGGACGCACTGGTTCCGCCCGGTGGCGGAGGGGCGTTATCCGGGGCTGTTGCTGTTTTCGGAAATCTATCAGGTCACCGACCCGATCCGCCGGCTCGCGGCGTTCTTCGCGGGGCACGGCTATGTCGTGGCGGTGCCCGAAGTCTATCACGAGTATGAGGCGCCGGGCACGGTGCTCCGCTACGATCCGCTGGGCACCGATCGCGGCAATGCGCTGAAGATCGCGAAGCCCGTCGCGGCCTATGACAGCGACGCCCGGATCGCGCTGGACGCGCTCGTCGCACATCCGGCCTGCACCGGCGCGCTGGGAACGATCGGCGTGTGCCTGGGCGGCCACCTGGCCTATCGCGCCGCGCTCGATCCGCGGGTCCGCGCCGCCGCGTGTTTTTATCCCACCGATATCCACAGCGGCACGCTGGGCGCGGGGCGCTGCGACGACAGCCTGGCGCGCATGGCCGATCTTAAGGCGGAGACGCTGTTCGTCTGGGGCCGGCAGGACCCGCATGTCCCTTATGCGGGGCGTGAGGCGATCCGGACACGCCTCGAAGAGGTGGGCGCGACCTATGAATGGCATGAGGTGAACGCGCAGCATGCCTTCCTGCGCGACGAAGGGCCGCGCTATGATCCGGCGTTGTTCGTCGCGGCAACCGGCTGGGCGCTGGCGCTGTTCGGGCGCGTGCTTCGATAAAACCGACCTGATCGTCATCCCAGCGCAGGCTGGGATCTCCTGTTGGCACGCACACGGAGAGCAACGACAGACCCCAGCCTACGCTGGGAAGCCGTGATAGGCGAACGTCGCCTACCCCCGCCGCTCGACCCCACGGGTCAGCTCGGTGAGCGCATGGTCCGCGAGAACGCCGCCCGCATTCCCGCTCGCCATCACCGCCCGCTCGGCATGGCGCACCCGGTCGAGCGCGGCCGCCAGCATCGCGGCATTCCAGCGCCGCAGCGCCTGTGCGGTTGCGGCTTCCTCTCGAAAGAAGACGCGATGGCGCTTGAAAACGTTGTCCTGCCCCGCGCCGGCGTCGATCTCCGCCTTCATTTCGGCCAGCGTCATCAGCTTGCGCGCGAGTTGGCGCAGCCACGGAATGGGCGAGGTGCCGGCCTCGCTCAGCCGGGCCAGCTCCGCGCCCAGCACCGCGGTCTGCCCGCCGACGACGGCGTCCACCACCCGGCTCGTCTCCGCTTCGCCCAAATCCGCGCCGATCGCGTCGAGCGCCGTATCGTCCAGGTCGTGCGGGCGGTCAGGCGCAGCATCGAGGAACAGCGCCAGTTTCTCGATCTCACGCGCCAGCACCGCACGATCGCCGCCGCAGGCTGCCGCCAGCCGCGCCGACACGGTGCCGCCGGGGCGCAGGCCCGCATCGCGCGCCATGCCCGCCGCCAAGCGCTCCAGATCGGCCGCGGTGGGCTCATAGGCGCCGAACGCCATCGCGCGCCGTGAGTCGATCGCGAGCTTGACGATCTTGGCGGTCGACTTCACCGTTGGGGCCAGCGCCACCACCGGGTTGCCGGCATGATCCGCCTCCAGCAGCGCGGTGAACGCCTCCAGGCACTCCTCGCCCGCCGGCGACACGCGAATATGCCGCGCGCCGCCGAACAAGGACATGGAAGCGGCCTCGTCAGACAAGCGCGCCGGATCGGAGCGCAGCGTTGCGCCGTCCAGATCGATACGCTCCGCCTCCGGCCCCATCGCCTTGGCGAGCAAACCGGCAAGCTCCGCCGCCGCCGAGGCATCGGGACCGTGGAGCAGATACAGGCGAATATCCGGCGACGGGCGTTCCAGCGCCGATCGGATATCGCGCGCGTTAGCCTTCATCGCCCCGCAGGACGGCCGTTGGCGTAGACGGCAAGGCGCGAGACGATCTGGTCCGCGACGATCCCCGACAGGCGCTCCAGCGCCGTATTTTCCGCCGCGATCGTCGCATATTCGGATTGGACGACGTCGATGCCCGCGTCCGATCCTGCCGTCGCGTCGACCAGCACGCTGCCGTCGTTGAGGTCGACCAGCTGATAGCGCGCGCGCAGCGTCCGCCGCTCGCGCGTCACGCTGTCGTCGCGACGCACGCCGAATCCGGCGATCTTGTCGTCGAGCTTCACGTCGAGGCGATAGCGCGGCGCATTGCTGCCATCCGCCGCCAGCCGGTCGCGCAGCGCATTGCTCATCAGCCAGCCCGCCTTGCCCTCGATCGGCGCGACCTCGACATGCGACAGCGTGCCCGCGACCGCGCCACCCGCGCCGCCACCATACAACGGCTTGAGACCGCAGGCGCTGGCCATCAGCGCGAGCGGCACGAGGAGCGTCAGGCGAAGCGCGGGAAAACGGATCATGCGACGATATTCACCAATCGGCCGGGAACGACGATCACTTTTTTGGGGGCCTTGCCGTCGAGGCTGCGGACGATCTTGTCGCTGGCCAGCGCCACGGCCTGCAACGCGTCGCGGTCCATGTCCTTCGGGACCGTCAGCGTATCGCGCAGCTTGCCGTTGACCTGCACCGCGATCGTCACCTCATCCTCGACCAGCAGGCGCGCATCGACCTCGGGCCAGGGCGCATCGGCGATCAGGCCGTCCATACCCTTGGCCGCCCAGGCTTCCTCGGCAATGTGCGGCACCATCGGCGCGACGAGCAGCATCAGCGTGTAGACCGCGTTGCGGCGCGAGGCGCCGGGCGCGGCGCGCTCGATCGCGGTGACCAACTCGTACAGCCGCGCAACCGCCTTGTTGAACGCCAGCGCCTCGATGTCCTGTTCGATGCCCAGGATCGTCTGATGCAGCTTGCGATCAAGCGCCGCATCGTCGCCGTCGCCGGGTTCGGGCGTCTCGCCATCGAACAGGCGCCACAGCCGCTGGACGAAGCGCCATGCGCCCTCGATCCCCGATTCGCTCCACGGCAGGTCGCGTTCGGGGGGCGAGTCGGACAGCATGAACCAGCGCGTCGCGTCGGCGCCGTAGCGATCGACGATCGGCTCGGGATCGACCGTGTTCTTCTTCGACTTCGACATCTTTTCGACACGGCCGACCGTGATGGGCTGGCCGGTCGCGGTTTCGATCCCGTCGCGAATGTCGCCGGGCGACAGCCAGCGGCCGTCCGAGGATTTGTACGTCTCGTGCGTCACCATGCCCTGCGTGAACAGGCCGGTGAACGGCTCGGCGATGTTGAGCAGCCCCATGTGCTTGAGCGCCCGCGTCCAGAAGCGCGCGTAGAGCAGGTGGAGGATCGCATGCTCCACACCGCCGATATATTGCCCGACCGGCAGCCAGCTTTCGGCGACCGCGCGGTCGAACGGCTTGTCCTTGGGCTGGCTGGCGAAGCGGATGAAGTACCAGGACGAATCGGCAAACGTATCGAGCGTGTCGGTCTCGCGAAGTGCCGGCTTGCCACACGACGGACAATTGACATGCTTCCACGTCGGATGGCGGTCGAGCGGGTTGCCCGGCACGTCGAACGACACGTCGTCGGGCAGCACGACGGGCAACTGGTCCTTCGGCACCGGCACGACGCCACAGCTGTCGCAATGGATCACCGGGATGGGCGTGCCCCAATAGCGCTGGCGGCTGACACCCCAGTCGCGCAGGCGATAGACGGTCGACCCCTTGCCCCAACCGCCCTCTTCGGCCTTCGCGATGACCGCGCGCTTGGCGGCCTCCACGTCCATTCCGTCGAGGAACGCCGAGTTCACCAGCGCGCCCGGACCCGTATAGGCCTCGTCGCCCTCGAAGACCGGATCGGTCGTGTCGCCATCCGCGACGACGCGCTGCACCGGCAGGTCGTATTTCCGCGCGAAATCGAGGTCGCGCTGGTCGTGCGCCGGCACGCCCATCACCGCGCCGGTGCCGTACTCCATCAGTACGAAGTTGGCGATATAGACGGGCAATTGCCGTGTGGAATCAAACGGATGCGCGGCGGTGAGGCCGGTGTCGTAGCCCAGCTTTTCCTGCGTCTCCAGCTCGGCCGCGGTCGTGCCGCCCTGCTTGCAGCGCGCGATGAAAGCGGCAACCTCCGGGTTGCCAGCCAGCGCCTGTGCGATCGGATGATCCGCCGCCACCGCGACAAAGCTCGCGCCGAAGATCGTGTCGGGCCGCGTCGAAAACACCTCGATCGTCTCGCCATTCGACACCTGGAACCCGAAGGTCAGGCCCTGGCTCTTGCCGATCCAGTTCTCCTGCATCAGCTTGACCTTGTCGGGCCAGTGCTTGAGCTCGCCCAGTCCCTCAATCAGCTCGTCGGCGAATTGCGTGATCTTCAGGAACCACTGGTTCAGCTTGCGCTTCTCGACCAACGCGCCCGACCGCCAGCCGCGCCCGTCGATCACCTGCTCGTTGGCGAGCACGGTCATGTCGACCGGATCCCAGTTGACCGCCGATTCCTTGCGATAGACCAGGCCATTCTCGAGCATGTCGAGGAACAGCGCCTGTTCGTGGCCGTAATAATCCGGCTTGCAGGTGGCGAGCTCGCGGCTCCAGTCGAGTGCGAAGCCCAGGCGCTTCAGCTGCGCCTTCATCGTCTCGATATTGGCGAGCGTCCACGTGCCCGGATGCACGCCCTTTTCCATGGCGGCATTCTCGGCGGGCATGCCGAATGCGTCCCAGCCCATCGGGTGGAGCACTTCATAGCCGCGCATCCGGCGGAACCGCGCCAGCACGTCGCCCATCGTATAGTTGCGGACGTGGCCCATGTGGATGCGCCCCGATGGATAGGGGAACATCTCGAGGACGTAGCTTTGCGGCTTGCCGCTGCTATCCTTGGCGGCAAAGGTCTGGCGATCGTCCCAGACCTTTTGCCAGGCCGAGTCCGCGGTCAGCGCGTTGAAACGCGTGGTCATTCAGCAATTTCCGTTATCAGCGCGGTGCCGGCCGCAAGGGGGCCCGGCACCGCAGGCAGGCATCAGCCCGCGATAGACGCCCGGCGCAGGTCGCGGGCGCGGGTGAGGATGATGTCTTCGAGCTTCTGCGTCGTCGCGGCCTGCACCGGCGCCGACACCCACTGGCCGCCGCGGTTCACTTCGCGCAGCGCCGCGACGCGGAGCGCATCAGCACGCAGGTCCTGATCCAGGATCGACACGGTCACCTTCATCCGCTCGGTCGGCACCTGCGGGTTGACGTACCAGTCGGTGACGATGACGCCGCCGTTGGAATCGGTCTGGAGCAGCGGCATGAACGACAGCGTGTCGAGGCTCGCGCGCCACAGGTAGGAGTTGACGCCGATCGTCGTGATCTTCGACGCGGCGAGATCGGCGCTCGCGACGGTCTTGTTGCCGCGACCGCCGCAAGCGGCGAGCGGCAGAGCGATGGCGGCGACCATGAGGGCGGTGCGCAACGAGCGGATCATGGGCGTGACTGTCCTGCAGAAAAAGAAGCGCTCTCGCTCTATAGATGCGCACGATCACCCGCAAGCGAGCCGTGATTCGACCGGATTGGGACGATCGGCCGCCGAAACCTGTGTGCCGATTGCAACAGTCGGACAAAATGATGCCTGAGCCAGCAATACTTCCATATTGGCCCGCGCCGGAATCGTGTTAGGCGCGTTGCAGCGGGAGTCGAGGGGACTGCTTGTGTTTGTGAAGCGTGCCGGTGGGCGTGCGATGACTGTGTTGATGGCGGGAGCGCTGGTCGCTGCCGGCGTCGCCGTCGCGCCTGCATTCGGCGCCGCCGAACGCGTCCAGCCCGCCCGTCGCATCACGTCTGCCACGCCGCGCTTCACCGGATCCTTCACCCCGGCCGCGGCCGACCCGCGACTCGCCGCGGCGATCGCGCGCGGGGGTCTCGACGGCATGGACTTCCGCTTCACCCCGGCAGAGGCCCGGCAGGACAAGCGCGCGGTGACCGTCGCGGTCCGCGTCCGGTCCAACCGCGTCGCGCTCGCCGATGCCGCCCGCACCACCGCCCCGGCACCGACCGTCGGCATCCAGCCGATCGCCTACAACCTCGGCGCTTCGGTGGGCTGGAAGCGCTTTGCGGTTTCGGGTGGCATCAACCACATCGATCTCGGCCCCGTGCCGGGCAGCCGCGAATCGACCGATGTCGCGCTCACCTATCGCGCCGGCCGCGCCAGCAGCCGCGTGATGGCCGTCTCCGACCGTCCGCTCGACACCACGCCGAAGCTGACGCAGGAACCGTCGAGCTATTCGGTCGACGTCAGCAGCTCCTATTCGCTGACCCGCAATCTCGATCTGACCGCGGGCATGCGCTACCGCTCGGATCGCGACCGCCTGACCCGCCTCGACGATACGCGGCGCGACAGCCAGTCGGTCTACGTGGGCACCGCCTTCCGCTTCTGATCGCGAGGGTCGAGGCGGGCGTGATCTGACCACAGGTCACGCAGCGAAGGCTGGGATCTCCTGACGAGAGCGCGAAGCAGCAGCACAGTGCGGCTAATCGACACTTTGTCCTCCGTCATTGCGAGCGCAGCGACGCAATCCAGGGCCGGACCAAGACGCCCTGGATTGCGTCGCTATGCTCGCAATGACGGCTGCCGATGAACCTAGCGCCTGCCGGGCATCAGCCCATCGATCGCCGCCCAGCCGTCGAAGCCATAGCGGCGGATCGCCAACCAGCGGGTGCCCGTCATCCCGCCAAGCGCAACACGGCCGGCGCCAAGCCCTCGTCCGACACCCACCGCCCGCCGCACGCCCAGCGCCCGCGCACCCGGATGCGACCGGGTGGCAAAGACCGGCGACACGAACAGCCACGCGGCCCCCGCGCGGATACCGCGAATCGCCTCGCGTCGATCATGCGCTGCATGGGTGAAGGCCCGTCGGCCGCCATGCGACCCGACGCCCGGCAGCCCACCGGCCGCGCTGATCCGCAACTTGCGTGCCGTCGCCAGCCGCCGCACCGTCAGGAACAGCCGGTGCCGCTCGCCTCGCGACAGACCGTAATGGCGGAACACCACGCCCGCACCCGGCGGCAGCGCGCGGATCGCCGGCAGCAGCGCCGCGCCGATGCGTTCGTCGGTCATCAGCCACGCATGACGGCGGGGAGAGAGATTGCGGTTCAGATCGGCCACCACCCCGCTATAGCGAGCGTCATGACCGCCGACACCCTGTCCCCGCCTGCGCCCTCCGCTCTCCACAATGTCACCACCGCCATCGCCCAGGCCGCGCACATCGCCGGCCGGAAGGCGGAGGCGGTGACGCTGATCGCCGTGTCCAAGACGCACGACGCCGATGCGATCCGCCCGCTGCTCGACGAAGGCCATCGCGTCTTCGGCGAAAATCGCGTTGCCGAGGCGGCGGAGAAATGGCCCGCGCTGCGCGCGGCCTATCCGGGCGTGTCGCTCCACCTGATCGGCCAGCTTCAGTCGAACAAGGCCGACGACGCGGTCGCGCTGTTCGACGCGATCCATTCGGTCGATCGCCCGTCGCTGGTCGAGGCGTTGGGCAAGGCGATGGCGAAGACCGGCCGCCGCCCCGACTGTTTCGTGCAGGTCAATATCGGCGCGGAAGACCAGAAGGGCGGCTGCGCCATCGCCGATCTGCCCGCCCTGCTCGATCAGGCGCGCGCTGCCGGTCTGCCGATCGTCGGGCTGATGTGCATTCCACCCGCCGACGTCGAGCCCGCGCCCTATTTCGCGCTGCTCGCCAAGCTGGCGCGCGAGGTCGGCCTGACCGGGCTCAGCATGGGCATGTCGTCCGATTATCCGACCGCGGTGACGATCGGCGCGACGCACGTCCGCGTCGGCAGCGCCTTGTTCGGCGCGCGTGGCGGAGCCGCGGCATGACGCCGCGTGGCCTGTTGTTCGATTTCGACGGCGTGCTGATCGAGAGCGAATTCGCCGGCAACCGCCAGCTTGCCGAATGGCTCACCGACGCGGGCTATCCGACGACCCCCGCAGATTCGATGGCGAACTTCATGGGTCTAGCGGGCCCCGATTTCCGTAAGGCGATCGAGGCGTGGATCGGCGGCCCGATCCCCGCAAGCTTCGACGCGGCGCGGGACGCGGAGGATGCGCGCGCGATGGCGGAGGGGATCGATGCGGTGGCCGGTGCAGTCGCCTTCGTGCGCTCGCTGCCCGCCGATCTGCCGCGCGCGGTCGTCTCGTCCAGCCCGACGCGCTGGATCCGCCGTCACCTCGACCATATCGGGCTGGCCGACGCGTTCGGTGACCATATCTACAGCGGCCGCGAGCACGTGACCCGCGGCAAGCCCGCGCCCGACCTGTATTGGCACGGCGCTGCGGCGATCGGCGTTCCGATCGAGGCGTGCGCGATACTCGAGGATTCCCCGGTCGGCGCCACCGGCGCGGTCGCGTCCGGCGGCCACGTCATCGGCCTGTGCGCCGGCACGCATTGCGCCATCGGCCACGACGCACGGCTGAAGGCGCTGGGCGTCCAGGCGATCGCGCACGACTTCACCGAGGTCGCACGACTGTTGGGCCTCTAACCCACCCCGTCATCCCGGCCCTGCGCCGTGGCACTGGTCATTCCTCCCCCGCCAGGGGGAGGTGGCGCCGCCAAAGGCGGTGACGGAGGGGGATGTCAGGGCGCGCGTCGTGGGCAGGGACGTTCCTTTCCGCCCCCTCCGTCATGCCTGCGGTATGCCACCTCCCCCTGGCGGGGGAGGATCATCCAACCCCGCAGAAGTCGTCCGTCCTACAACCGCGGGCCGGACACCTGGGCGCGCACCTTCTTCGGCGCATCCTTGAACAGCGCCACCATCGCCGGATTGCGCGAATCGCGCACCGCATAGTCGCGCGCCGACAGGCCGGCGAGATTGTCCGTCTGGTCCGGGTCGGCGCCCTTGTTGATGAGCGTGCGCGCGATGCCTTCGTTGCGGGTGTTCACCGCCAGTATCAGCGGCGTCTGGCCCGACGAATTGGCGAGATTCGGGTTTGCCTTGAACATCAGCAGCAGGTCGACCAGATCGTCGCGTCCGGCCATCACCGCCAGCGCCAGCGGCGTATTGCCCTTGGCATCGCGGATGTTGGGATCGGCCTTATGCTGCAGCAGATATTGCATGTAGAGATTGCCCGAATGGCTCGTCAGGTCGTGCAGCGCGCCGCGGCCGGTGGTGGGCGATTTGGTGTTGATGATCGTGCTGCCCGGCGTTTCGATCATCGTGGTTACGGTCTTGCCGTCCTCCTTCTCGATCGCCTGCAGGAATTTGTAGCTTTCGGACTGTTGCTGCGCGGCGGCGGGGGTGATTACGGCGGCGGCGAGGCTGAGGGCGAGCAGGAAAGGGCGGCGGATCATCGTAGGTCCCTTGGACAAGACTTGCGGGCGCACCGGTAACAGATCACAGCTGCCACGGTCATGAACATTCTGCGCTTCGCCCGCCTCGCCGTGCCCGCCGCCGCTTTGGCGGTGGCCGCCTGCCAGCCCGCAGCCACCACGGCGCCACCGCTCGCCGGCGCGAAGATCGGCGGGCCGTTCAGTCTAGTAAATCAGGACGGCCGCACCGTTACCGACCGCGATTTCGCGGGCAAATACCGGATCATGTATTTCGGCTACACCTATTGCCCCGATGTCTGCCCCACCGATGCGGCGGCGATCGGCAAGGGCGTGGCGCTGCTCGCCAAGAGCGATCCCGATCTCGCCAAGCGGATCGTACCGATCTTCGTCAGCGTCGATCCCGAACGCGACACGCCCAAGGTGCTGAAAAGCTTCGTCTCCGCCTTTTCGCCGCAGATGGTCGGGCTGACGGGTACGCCCGCGCAGATCGCTGCGGTGTCGCAGGCCTATGGCGTGTTCGCCGGCAAGGGCGAGGCGCAGCCTGGCGGCGGCTATCTGGTGAATCACAGCCGCGCCACCTATCTGATGAGCCCGGACGGCAAGCCGCTCGCGCTGCTGCCGTCGGACAAGGGGCCGCAAGCCGTGGCCGACGAGATCAAGCGCTGGGCGACATGAGCAAATTCTGGGAGCTGCCGATCGAGCAGCTCGATCGCGGCCAATGGGAGGCTCTGTGCGACGGCTGCGGCAAATGCTGCATCCACAAGCT
The DNA here is from genome assembly GCF_001638925.1 of Sphingomonas sp. NIC1. Lineage (NCBI taxonomy): Bacteria > Pseudomonadati > Pseudomonadota > Alphaproteobacteria > Sphingomonadales > Sphingomonadaceae > Sphingomonas > Sphingomonas sp. NIC1. Next base: position 1,555,908 of record NZ_CP015521.1, on the reverse strand, counting down.
GGAGGACGAGGATACGGGCGAGGTCGTGCCGACCAACGTCGCCTGCCGCCTGCTGAACCGCCGCACCGGCTTTTGCTCTGACTATAAGCACCGCCGCGCCTATGTGCCCGAATGCGTGCGGCTGACCGCGGGCAATGTTCGCGACATCGACTGGCTGCCCAGTACCTGCGCCTACCGCCTGCGCGCGGCGGGCGAGCCGTTGCGCGACTGGCATTATCTGATCAGCGGCGATCGCGAGACGGTCCACACCGCCGGCATCTCGGTGCGCGGTTGGACGGTCAGCGAGGACGATGTCGGCGACCTCGAAAACCATATCGTCGATCGTGAGCTGTGAGCGACCCGTTCGAGGTCGTCCGCCATCCCACCGCGCGGCGCGTGCGCCTGTCGATCGATCCGGCGAGCGGCCGCGCGCGGCTGGTGTTGCCGCGCCGCGCCGCGTTGAAGCCCGCACTCGCCTGGGCGCGCGGCAAGGCGGACTGGATCGCGGAGCAGCAGGCGCGCCTGCCGGTGGCGCGGCCCTATGCGCCGGGCATGGTGCTCACCGTCGCCGACCGGGTGCTGACGATCGACTGGCAGCCGGGTAGCCGCCGCCGGGTCGAGGTGGTGGGCGACACGCTGTCGCTGTCCGGCCCGCTCGACACGCTGCCGCGCCGCGTCGAGACGTGGCTGAAGCGCACCGCGCTCACCCAATTGGCCGACGACACGGCCTATTTTGCCTCCAAAGCCGGCGTGATCGTGACGAAGGTCGCGATCGGCGACGCGCGCGGGCGCTGGGGCAGCTGCGCCGTCGACGGCGTCATCCGCTACAGCTGGCGGTTGATCCTGGCGCCGGGCTGGGTGCGCCGCGCGACGGTGGCGCATGAGGTCGCGCACCGCGTCCACATGAACCACGGCCCCGCCTTTCATGCACTCGTTGCGCAACTGTACGACGGCGATCCGACGCCGGCGCGCGCCTGGCTGCGCACGCACGGCGCGGGGCTTCACTGGGTCGGGCGATCGTCCTGAACCGGGCGCTGTAGCGGCGCGCGCGGCGGCAGATAGCCATCGCGCGGCGGCGGGCCCTGCCGCGACGGAGCGGTGGCGGAGGGCACGCGCTGCCCGTCCCGCGCGCCGTCACGCGGCGCCGGATCCCGCGACGGCGCATCGCGGCCGGTGACGCGGTCGATCAGGTCGTTGAGCTGCTGCTGCGGCGGCGTGTCGGGGGCGCCGCCGTCTGCCGGTTCGCCCTGCGCCTGCGGATCGGTCTCGCGCGGCGTTTGGGGTAGCGGATTGCCATCCGGATCGACCATCGGCGCGCCTGCAGTGCCATCGTCGGGTTGGCCGTAATAGGCCTCCTCATCCGGCTCCAGTTGCCAGTCGGGCAGGGTGACCTGCGTATCGAACTGCTCGATCGGCCGGTTGGCGGTGGCGGGCTTCATGAATGCCGCCCATGCCTTGGCCGGCGCGGTGCCGCCGTGCAGCCCGGCCACGGGCTTGGCATCGTCGCGGCCCATCCACACGCCGGTGGTAAGACCGCTTGAGAAGCCGAGGAACCAGCCGTCCTTCAGCGAGGTGGTGGTGCCGGTCTTGCCCGCGACCGGCCGGCCGATCTGCGCGGCGCGGCCGGTGCCGGTGTTCACCGCGGTCTGCAACAGGTCGATCATCTCGGCCGCGACATAGGGCGCGACGAGCACGCGGCTGCGGTCCACCTCGTGGCTGTAGATCGTCTGGCCGTTCGCGGTGACGCGCGTGATTCCGTACGGCGTGACCGCGACGCCCTTGTTGGCGACGCTGGCAAAGGCGCTCGTCATGTCGATCAGCCGCACGTCGCTGGTGCCCAGCACCATCGCGGGATGCGTGTTGATCGGCGTCGTGATGCCGAAGCGCCGCGCCATCGCGGCGATGGTGGAAAAGCCCAATTCCTGCCCCAGCTTCGCCGCCACCGTATTGAGCGAATAGGCGAAGGCGGTGCGGAGACTGACCGGCCCTGAATTGCGCCGCGAATCGTTGCGCGGGCTCCAGCCGTCGATCGTCACGGGTTCGTCGACGATCGTATCCTCGGGCTTATGCCCGGCCTCCAGCGCGGCGAGATAGACGAACAGCTTGAACGCCGATCCCGGCTGGCGCACCGCCTGCGTCGCGCGGTTGTAGATCGAGGTGACGTAATCCTTGCCGCCGACCATCGCGCGCACGCCGCCGTCGCGATCCAGGCTGACCAGCGCGCCCTGCACGCCGTTCGGCGCATTGGCGCGAATCGCCGCATCCGCCTCGCGCTGCATCGCGGGGTCCAGCGTCGTCCACACCTCCAGCGGCGCGCTGGTCTCGTCGATCAGCGTGTCGAGCTGCGGCAGCGCCCAGTCGGTGAAGTAGCGCGCGCTATTCTGCTGGCGTTCGGGCGTCAGCTTCAGGTCGGCGACGTCCGCCGCCTGCGCTTGCGCCTCGGTGATGTCGCCTGCGCGCACCATCTGTTGCAGCACCACGCCGGCGCGGCCGCGCGCCGCCTCGGTATCGGCGGTCGGCGAGTAATTGGACGGCGCCTTCACCAGTCCGGCGATCACCGCGGCCTCGCCGATGCTCAGATGATTCGCGCCATGGCCGAAGAACTTCCGGCTCGCGGCGTCGATGCCATAGGTGCCGCCGCCGTAATACATCTTGTTGAGATACAGCTCGAGGATCTCGTCCTTGCTGAACTTGCGTTCCAGCGCGAGCGCCAGAATCCATTCGCGGAATTTGCGCCCGAACTTCTTCTGGTTGTTCAGGAAGACGTTGCGCGCCAGCTGCTGCGTGATCGTCGATCCGCCCTGCACCCAGCGCCCGCGTTCGAAGCGGACCTGCACCGACCGCGCGATGCCGATCGGGTCGACGCCCGGATGGCCGCGGAACCGGCGATCCTCGACCGCGACGGTCGCCTGCCGCATGATCCTGGGGATCTGCGCATAGGGCAGCCATTCGCCATAGCTCGGCCCCAGCGAGGCGATGATGCTGCCGTCGGCGGCATGGACGCGGATCATCTGGCCGTTGGGCGAGCTTTTCAGCTCGTCGAAGCTCGGCAGCTGCGAGCGCGCGACATAGACCGCCATCACCAGCGCGCCGAAGGCGAGGATGCCGAGACCGATCAGAATCTGGAGGGTAACGACGATCCGCCGGCGCCAACGAGAGCGGGGGGCGGGAGCGGAGCGGGAGGTGCGCGCACGAGCCATGGAGGGGCCCGCGATTACGCGCTTCCGGGGCGGGTCACAAGCACGCGCACATCGCGGCGCGCCGATTTGCGCGGACGCTGCGACCGGTGGCGGCTCAGCCCGCCACCCGCGTCGCGCTGGCGATGAGTCCGATGAGCCCGGGCGGCGCCAACGCCACGCCCAGCGCGGCCCAGCGCCGTTCCGCCAGCGTCCGGATCGCGCCTGCGACCGCCATCGGCCGGATCAGCTGCCGCGCGAACCGTGTCTGCCACGCCGCCGATCCGGCAGGACCGTCGCGCAGGCAGGCGTCCGCGGCGCTGATGCCGCTCGCCAGCGCGATGCCCATGCCTTCGCCGGCCAAACTGGGGATGACCCCCGCCTGGTCGCCCAGCCGGAACAGCCCCGCCGCGCCGCCGCGCTCGCGCCAGCCATAGGGCACGTTGGCGATCGCATCGATCGGCGCATCCGACGCGCGATAGGCGAGTCGCTCGCCCAGCCGCGGATGCGCCGCGCCCAGTGCGTCCAGCAGCGCGGGCAGGCTGCCCGCCTCGTGCAGGCGCGACCGGTGCACTGCCATGCACAGATTGGCGCTGCCATCCTCCTGCAAGGCGATGCCGGCATAGCCGCGGTCGAACAGGTGCAGCTCGATCCGCCCGCGCAGCGCCTGCTCCAGCGCGGGTGCCGGGCCCAGCCGCACGCGCACGCCCAACGTCGGGTCCGTGCCGCGCGCCTCCGCCGGCCGGGCGAGGCCGCGCAGGTCGTGCTTGCCCGTGGCGAGGAACAGCGCGTCGCCGCGCAGCGGGCAGCCGTCGTCCAGCCACACCGCATCGCCCTCTACCCGGCGCACCGTGACGCCGGTTTCCAGCCCCGCGCCGCTCGCCTGCGCCTGTTCGCGGAGCAAAGTATCGAGCCGCCGCCGCGACACGCCGACGGCGGGGCGGGGCAGGCGTGCGGTCCGTACGCGCTGGCCCGCAAACAGCACCACCTCGGTCAGCCGATCGCGGTTGAGCGCATCGGCGTCGATACCCAGTTCCTTCAGCCGATCGAGCGTCCGCCAGCTGACGAAGCCGCCGCACAGCGCATCCGCCGCCGCATGCCGCTCGAGCAGCAGCGGCGTCACGCCGCCGCGCGCCAAGCGGATCGCTGCGGCCGATCCGGCCGGCCCGCCGCCGACGATCAGCGCAGCCGTTCGACGCATAGCCGGAAGGGGAAGGCGCGGAACACCCGCGCATAAGAGATACCTGCCTCGGCGAGCAGCGGCGGCCATTCGGCCGGGCGATAGGAGCGCGCGATCGACAGCGTGCCGTCATGCCGCACGATCGGATGCCAGCGCGCGATCCGTGCCAGCAGCGGAAAGCCCGCATGCGCGAAACCGTGTCGATGCAGGTCGTTGACCAGCCAGCCACGCTTGGCTTCGGTCTCCATGAAGCGCAGGAAGGCGATCAGCTGATCGTGCGTCATGTGATGCGCGACCAGGCTCGACAGGATCACGTCCCATCCGCCGCCCGCCAGATCGGCATAATCGCCGGTGATCCAGCGGATCGGCAGTTCGGGCGGGGTATGCGCGCGCGCCGCCGCCTCGCTGCGCGGGTTGAGGTCGACGCCGACCAGCTCGACCGGCAGGCGCCGCTTCGCCGCCCAGCGCGCGATCCGCCGCAGCATGTCGCCGTCGCCGAACCCGACGTCGAGGATGCGCAGCCGATCGGCGCCGCGCGCGGCACGCGCCAGGAAGCGCAACGTCGGCCGCGCCGCCATCGTGACGACGTTGACGCGGGCAAGGTCGGCGACCACCGCGGCATAGACGTCCGCAGGCAGATCGTCCGCGTCCATCAGTTCGTCCGCCTGAGCGCGGGTGGCGAGCGTCATGCCACGAACCGCAGCCGCAATCCTTCGGCGGCAAGCCCGGGACCGAAGGCGAGCGCGACACCTTGGTCCACCGCGGGCGGGGCGGCGAGCAGGCGGGCCAGCACGAACATCAGCGTCGCCGACGACATGTTGCCATTGTCGCTCAGCACCGCGCGCGACGCCGCCAGCGCGGTGCCGTCGAGCGCCAGCGCGCCCTGCACGGCATCCAGGATCGATCGTCCGCCGGCATGCACCGCCCAGAACAGGTCCTGCGCCAGCGCCCCGTCGGTCAGCGTCGCGACCAGCGCGGGATCGTGCAGCGCGGTGGCGATGCGTCCCGGCACCGCCCCGTCCAGGTGCATCGCAAAGCCCGTGTCCGTGATATTCCAGCGGATCAGCGCCTCGCTGTCGGGCAGCGTCGCGGCAAAGGGCGCCTCCAGCATCAGCCCCTGCGTGTCCGCATCGGCGCCTGTCACCAGCGCCGCGGCGGCACCGTCGCCGAATTGCAGCATGGCGAGAAGCGGCTCGATCTCGTGCGTTGCCTGTAGATGCAGCGTCGACAGCTCCACCGTCACCACCAGCACTCGGGCGGTGGAGTCGGACCGGACGATATGCCGCGCGGTGCGCAACGCGACCACTGCAGCATAGCAGCCCATGAAGCCGATCAGCAGCCGCTCCGCGGTCGGCAGGCCCAGCCGCGCGGCGATGATCTGGTCGATTCCCGGCGCGACGAAGCCGGTGCAGCTCGCCACGACCAGATGGGTGATGCCATCCAACTCCGCGCGTGTCGCCAGATCGTCGATCGCGGCGAGGGCCAGCGCCGGTGCAGCCTCGGCATACACCGCCATCCGTGCCGCCGTACCGGGCAGCGCGTCCGCATAGAAGCCGCCCGCATCGACCGGGCTGTGCCCAGCGCTCCCTGGCAAGACCGACCAGCGATGCGTGATACCGGCGCGCGCGGCCATGCGATCGAACAGCGCGGCATAGCGCGGCTCAACCTGGGCCTTGGCCCAGCCGATGAAGGCGTCGTGGATATCGTTAGCGGGCACGGCCGTACCGATGGCGCGCAGGCAGGCGTAAGGGGGGAGCGGCACCGGGGTCCTTCACACGTCCGCCGAAACGGCGCACGACAGGCACAAACGCGTCGCCGCCGAGATGGATGCATGCCTCGCAATAAAATGGCGATTGGTGCGTTTCGGTCGCATCGGGGGTAATGAAACTATCCGAGAATTTCTTGTGTTTCCCGATGGATGTCGCATAGATTTCCGCTCGACAACCAACGCTTGTGGGGGAGCCGGATGGCGGGGGAATCCATTGCCGGGCTGGTCAAGGACCTGACGGCGCAACTGTCGGCCATCGCCAGTGAATTTGGCGCGCGCGCGGATCGGCTCGCGTATGGCGATACCGGCGACGAAACGCACGACCGGCCGAACCGCGACGAGGCGGCGGCGGCACCCGATGCGCGCGAGCTCGCCAAGCAATTGCTGGCGCAGCGCATGGCGCGTTTCGATCACTTTCCGGCCGAACTGTTCCACGAGCCGGCGTGGGACATGCTGCTCGCGCTGTTCGTCGCGCATGAGGAACGGCGGACGCTGAACGTCAAGGCGCTGGTCGGCACCGCGCATACGCCGGTCACCACGTCGCAGCGCTGGATCGATCATCTGCACAAGCTGAAGCTGGTCGATCGCGTTATCGATCCGCACGACCGGCGGCGCATGGAGGTCTCGCTGAGCGACACCGGCCAGACTGCGGTCCGCGCCTATCTGCGCCGGCTGGGCGCCGCCTGACCGACGGGCGTTCTGCGATTTTTTCGAAAAGTGGTGCGGCCGAGAAGACTCGAACTTCCACGGGCTTTCGCCCACAACGACCTCAACGTTGCGCGTCTACCAATTCCGCCACGGCCGCACGTGATGAGAATACCGGGCGGAGCCGGCATCTGGCAGGCGCAGGCCCCTAGCAAAGCGTTTCATGCTCCGCAAGCGCCCCTTTTTCGTTTTCGCGGCCCGCCCGCTCCGGTAGCGCGGGGCCATGACGGTCCGCCAAGCTCTTTCGACCCATGGCGAAACCCGGCGCCTGCTGGCGCTCGCCTGGCCGGTGGTGCTGACCAGCCTCAACTGGACGCTGCTGCAGGTGACCGACGTGATGGTCGTCGGCCTTGTCGCGACCGAAGAGGTAGCGGCGCTGGGCGCCAGCCGCGCGCTGGGCTTCGTCGGCATCGTCGCCGGCCTTTCGTGGCTGTCGGGCGTGCTGGTGATGGCCTCGCGCGCCGACGGCGCGGGCGATCTGCCGCGCACCGGCGGCGTGCTGCGGGAAGGGCTGGTGCTGGGACTGCTGCTCGGCGTCGCGATCGGCGGGCTGTTCCTGGTCGCTGCCGAACCTCTGCTTGCATTGGTCGGCGTCGCGGCGGACCGGATCGACGAAAGCGCGCGCGTCGTCCGGGCCTTTGCCATCGCCTTTCCGTTCCAGCTAGTGAACGTCGCCGCCGCCTTCTTCCTCGAAGGGGTCAGCCGCCCCGGCCGCGTCGCCGCAGTCAATCTGTCGGTGCTGCCGGTCAATGCCGTGCTCGCCTGGGCGCTGTCGGCGGGGCATCTCGGCTTGCCCGCTTTGGGGGCAGTGGGGGCGGCGCTCGCGACCAGCATCGCCTCGCTGCTGGGTGCCGCCGGCATGGTGGCGAGCGCGCTCACCCTGCCGCGCGCCCGGGAGCGTGAGGTGCGGCGCACCGACCGCGCCGCCTGGGCCGGCGTGCCGCGCGGCGTCGTGGCGCTCGCCGCCTTCGGCCTCGTCCCCGCGATCGCCTCGGGGCTGGAGCTTGCCGGCTTTTCGATCCTCATCGCGCTGTCGACGCAATTGGGCGACGTCGCCGCTCATGCCTTTCAGATCGTCTTTTCGATCCACAACGTCACCTTCGCCATCGCGATCGGACTGGGATCAGCGGCGGGCGTGCGCGCGGGCAATGCGGTGGGTGAGGGGCAGCCGGCCGCCGCCATCCCTCGCACGCTGATCGCGGTCGGGCTGGCGATCGGTGCGCTCGGCCTGCTGGTGCTGATCTTACGTACGACCGCGCCGGGAATCGTCGCGCTGTTCCCGGCGACGGCGCCGGTCCATGTCCTCGGCACCGCGATGCTGGCGGTGTGGGCCCCGTTCATCGTCTTCGACGGCATCCAGGTCGTGCTGATGTACGCCTTGCGCAGCCTCGGCGATCAGGTGGTGGCGGGGGTCAACAGCATCCTCGCCTATTTCATCGTGTCGGGCGGCCTGGGCTGGTGGCTGGTGCATCAGGGGATGGGGCCGATGGCGCTGGTCTGGGCTTCGGGCCTTGGCATGGTGGCCGCCGCGGTGCTGCACGGCGGCCGGTTCGCGCTTATGGGTTGGCGGCTTCGCCAGCAAAGCTGAGCTCCAGCCGCTTCGAATTGGACGGTACGTCCAGCTTGGCCGAATTGAAGTCGATCGACGCCCCCGGATTCAGCGTCCGCTGCTGCGGATTGATCGTCCAGCTGTAGACGATGCGGCCCTGCGCATCGCGCAGCTCGGCGCGGATATCCGGCACGCGCTGTTTTTCGGACGAAGGGTTGGTGATCTGCCCGCTGACCGCGAACAGTTCCGATCCGTTTTCCAGCTCGCGCCGCTCGATCGGATTGTCCTTCAGCCGCAGCGGCGATTCGTCGGTGCCGACCGGCAAGCCGACGCGCGCGAGCAGCCCCGGCGCACCGACGAACAGGATCGCGCCGATCCCGGCGATCAGCAACAAACCGACCAGCACCGCGATCACCGTCCAGCGGCGCAGCGCGTTGCGGCGCGGCCGGAACGGCGGGCGATGCGCGAAGGCGTCATAGTCCGGCGCGGCAACGACGGGCTCGGGCGCGGCGACGCGCGCCCCCGGCAGCACCGCGGGCTCCAGGAATGGCGGTGGCGCCTCCTCGTCGGGCGCATCGGGCAGGTCGAAGCGCGGCTGGTCCGCCATGACGGGCGGCGGCGGAGGAGGAGGGGGCGGGGGCGCGGGTGGGGCAAGCGCCTCCTCCTCGGGCACCGGCGGTTCCTGGAACCAACTGTGCCGGCAATTGGCGCAGCGTACGGTGCGGCCCTCCACCCCGATCGCGCTGTCGGGCACCAGATAGCGGGTGCTGCATTCGGGACATTCGAGGATCATGCGCGACGCTTTACGACAGATGGCCGTGCGGGGAAGAGACCTCCGCGGGATAGCCGCGATTGTAAGCACGTGCGCCGCCTGCGTGGCAAGCTTGAAGCCGCGGCGTCGCCATGCGAAGGCTTTATCGAACACGGCCGCTGACGGCCCTTGGCACCTTGATGGAGCGGTTGCGGCCAGGCGCATGGCAAATATCGTGCAGTTCGAAAATGTTGGGCTGCGGTACGGCACCGGGCAGGAAACGCTGTCCGATATCAGCTTCACGCTGACCAGCGGCGCCTTCTATTTCCTGACCGGGGCAAGCGGCGCCGGCAAGACCTCGCTGCTGAAGCTCCTGTATCTGGCGCAGCGCCCCAGCCGCGGCATCATCCGCCTGTTCGGCGAGGATGCGGTGACGATGCCGCGCGCGCGCCTGCCCGGATTTCGCCGCCGTATCGGCGTCGTCTTCCAGGATTTCCGGTTGGTCCCGCACCTGTCCGCCTGGGACAATATCGCGCTGCCCCTGCGCGTCGCAGGGGTGGAAGAATCCGACATCGAACAGCCGGTGCGCGAAATGCTCGCCTGGGTCGGGCTGGCCGACCGCGCCGGTGCGCGGCCCGCGACGCTGTCGGGCGGCGAGCAGCAGCGCGTCGCCATCGCCCGCGCGGTGATCGGCCGTCCCGAAGTGCTGGTGGCGGACGAACCGACCGGCAACGTCGATCCGGATATGGCCGATCGCCTGATCCATCTGTTCGAATCGCTCAACAAACTGGGCACCACCGTCGTCGTCGCCACGCACGACCTGCACCTGCTCAGCCGCGTCGCGGGCGCGCAGATGATGCGGCTCGACAAGGGGCAGCTGCTCGATCCCACCGGCTCGCTCCGCTACCCACCGACGCTGAAGGGGCTGGCATGAGCGCGGGCGGCACCAACCGCGCCGACCGCCGCGTGCTCGACGAAGCGGGCGGCTTTCGCGCGATGACGGGGGTGATGGCGATCATGCTGTTCCTCACCCTGCTCGCCGCCGCGCTCGGCCTCGGCACGCGCCAGTCGGCGACGGCGCTGGAGCGCCAGCTCGCTGGGCGACTGACGGTGCAGGTGGTCGATGGCAGCCCGGTCGCGCGCGACGCGGTCGCCGCACGGATCCTCGCCGTGCTACGCGCGCTGCCCGACGTGCGCCGCGCGGCGCCGGTGCCGCGCGCCGAGCTGATGCGCCTGCTCGAACCGTGGCTGGGGCGCAGCGACGCCGATCCCGACCTGCCCGTGCCCGCGATGATCGACGTCGACCTCGCCGACGGCGCCGACGCCGGCCGGATCGTCGCCGCGGTTCACGATATCAGCGCGACGGCGCGGATCGACCGGCACCAGCGCTGGATGTCGCCGGTCGGCAGCTTCCTCGACACGCTGACCTGGCTCGCGCTCGGCCTCGTGGCGCTGATGCTGGCGGCGACCGGCGCGGTCGTGGTGCTTGCCGCGCGTGCCGGGCTGGAGACGCATCGCGCGACGATCGAGGTGATGCACATGCTCGGCGCCACCGACGTGCAGGTCGCGCGCCTGTTCCAGCGCCGCCTCGCGCTCGATGCGGCGATCGGCGGGTTGGCGGGCAGCGTTGCCGCGCTCGCCATGCTGCTGTTCCTCGCCACGCGCGTCGCGGCGCTGGGATCGCAATTGCTCAGCGGCATCACCTTGTCCTTCAGCGACTGGGCATTGCTGGTCCTGCTGCCGATCGGATTCGTCCTGCTCGCGACCGTCATCGCGCGGGTGACGATCGTGGCCGCGCTGAGGCGCATCCTGTGACGGGGCGTCTGCTATGATCGTCCGGCTGATGGGGTTCGCCGCGCTCGGCTGGTGCCTGGGCTTTGCCGCCTTCATGCTGCTGCTGCCGCCACCGCTCACCGGCAACACCACCGATGCGATCGTCGTGCCGACCGGCGGCGCGGGGCGGATCGATCGCGGCATCGCGCTGCTGCAGGCCAGGCAGGCGCGGCGGATGCTCGTCACCGGCGTCGCGCCCGGCGTGCGGCCGATCGACCTTGCCCGCACCTATCACACCTCGCCAAAGCTCTTTGCCTGCTGCATCGATCTGGGTGCCGACGCCGTCGACACGCGTTCGAACGCCGAGGAAACCGCCGCCTGGGTGAAGACGCATGGCTATCGCACCGTCCGCCTCGTCACCTCCGACTGGCACGTGCCGCGCGCGCGGATGGAGTTGGCGGCAGTGCTGGGGCCGGGCGTCATCGTGATGGGCGATGGCGTGCCCAGCACGCCGCGGCTCGGCACGCTCGTCAACGAATATAACAAGCTGCTGCTGCGCCGCGTCGCGCTGTGGCTGGGGATCGGGGCATGAACCGCCTGCGCACGTTGCTGTTTTCGCTGTTCTTCTACGGCCTGTCGGTGCCGATCGTGCTGGCGGTTCCCGTGTCTGCGCTGTTCGGCCGGCGCGCAGTGATGCGGCACGCGCATCTCTGGGCGCGGATGCACCGGCTGCTCTATCGTACCATCATGGGCATCCGCGTCGTCGTGGAGGGGCAGCGCCCGGCAGGGCCCGTCTTCTACGCCGCCAAGCATCAGGCGATGTTCGAAACGCTGGAGCTGCAATTGCTGCTCGGCGGCCCGGCGATGGTCATCAAGCGCGAACTCAGCCGCATCCCGTTCTGGGGCTGGGCGGCGCTGCGATATGGCGGCATCGTCGCCGATCGCGAGGCGTCGGCGACCGCGCTGCGATCGATGATGCGCGATGCCAAGGCGCTGAAGGCGGAAGGCCGCTCGATCCTGATCTATCCCGAGGGCACGCGCGTCGCGCCGGGTGAGCGGCCGCCGCTGCAATCGGGTTTCGCCGGCCTCTACCGGGCGCTAGGCATGCCGTGCGTGCCGATCGCGCTGGACACGGGCCGCGTCTGGCCCCGGCACGGGCCCAAGCGCCCCGGCACGGTGACGATCCGCATCGGCGACGTCATCCCCGCCGGCCTGCCCCGCGACGAGATCGAGGCGCGTGTCCATACGGCGATCAACGTGCTGGACGCGTAGGATCGGGTTGCCGGCTACATCCCCCAACTCGTCATTGCTTCGCTACGCTCGCAATGACGGAGGATAGCTCCGTCTCATCCCGACAGAAACCGAAACGATAGGCCTCGAACGTTTCCGTTCAGGTGTTCATGGTGTCCACGTTGCCGTAAGCGGAACGCTCAGTGGCTCCGCCCGAAGTCCGGCTTGGCGTCGTCCTGCCCCTGTTCGATGATCGACCGTCGGATCGCGCGCGTCCGGGTGAACAGGTCGAACAACTGGTCGCCGTCGCCCCAGCGGATCGCGCGTTGCAGCATCGTCACGTCCTCGGTCAGCCGCTGCAGGATCTCCAGCACCGCCTCGCGATTGTTCAGGAACACGTCGCGCCACATCGTCGGGTCGGATGCGGCGATGCGGGTGAAGTCGCGGAAGCCGCCGGCCGAAAATTTGATGACCTCGCTCTGCGTCACCTCTTCCAGGTCGCTCGCGGTGCCGACGATCGAATAGGCGATCAGGTGCGGCACATGGCTGGTCACCGCCAGCACCAGGTCATGATGCTTGGGCGTCATCACCTCGACCTGCGCGCCGAGCGCCTCCCAGAACGCGCGCAGCCGCAGCGTCGGCGCCTCGGGCGTGCCCTCTTCCGGCGTCAGGATGCACCAGCGCCCGCGGAACAGCGTCGCAAAGCCCGCCTCGGGCCCGCTATGCTCGGTGCCGGCGACCGGATGCCCCGGCACGATCGTCGCATGCGGCAGCACGGCGCGCAGCGCGGCGAGCACGCTCTCCTTGGATCCGCCGACATCGCTGACGATCGCATCGGCGGGCAGGTCGTCGACGAACTCCGCCGCTACCGCACCCATCGCGCCGACCGGCACGCACAGCATCACGAGGTCGGCATCGATCACCGCCGCGCCCGCCGTGTCGGCGATATCGTCGGCGAGCTCGATCCGCTCCGCGATGCTGCGCACCTCGGGCGAGGCGTCGTAACCGGTGATCCGTACCGTCGGCATCGTGGCCCGCACCGCGCGCGCCACCGACGAGCCGATCAGCCCCAGCCCGATGATCGTGACGCGCGCGAAAGGCAGCATCAGCCCGCCTTTTCCACCTCGGCGCGCAGCACGTCCACCACGGCGCGCATTTCCTCTTCGGTGCCGATCGTGATGCGCAGGCCATGGGGCAGCCCCTGGCCGGGCAGCCAGCGCGTCGCATAGCCCGCCGCCATCAGCGCCTTGTACGCGTCTTCGGCGGTCAGCGTGCCCTCGAACAGCACGAGCACGAAATTGGCCTTGCTCGGCACCGCGCGCAGGCCCGGCAAGGCGTCGACCTGCTCGCTGAACCACCCGCGCCACTGGCGATTATGTTCGCGGCTGTGCGCGACGAAGGTCGCATCGTTCAGCGCCGCGGTCGCGGCGGCCTGCGCCCCGATGCTGAACGCGAAGGGCGCGCGGATGCGGTGCATCGCGTTGATGATCTCCGCCGACGCATAGCCCCAGCCCACCCGCTCGGACGCGAGGCCGAAGATCTTCGAGAAGGTGCGCGTCACCAGCACGTTGGACTGCGTGCGCGCCAGCTCCAGCCCGCCGTCGTCGTCCTCCGGCTCCAGATATTCGGTGTACGCCTGGTCGAGCACCAGCAGCACCGACTTGGGCAGCCCGGCGTGAAGCCGCGCGATCTCCTCGCGGGTGGAATAGGTGCCCGTCGGATTGTTGGGGTTGGCGACGAACACGACCTTGGTCTTGTCCGTCACCGCGGCCAGGATCGCATCGACATCGGTCGCATAGTCGCGATCGGCGACGATCACCGGCGTCGCGCCAACGCGCCGCGTCGCGATCTCATACACCGCAAAGCCGTAGCGGACGTGGATGATCTCGTCGCCCGGCCCGGCGAAGGTGCCGGCGGCCAGGTGCAACACCTCGTCCGATCCGGTGCCATAGATCAGTCGCTCCGCCTCGACGCCGTAATGGCTGGCGAGCGCGCCGCGCAGGTCGACCGCGGCGGCGTCGGGATAGCGCTCCAGATGCCCCGCCGCGTCGCGATACGCCGCCCGCGCGCCCTCGGGCGTACCGAACGGATTCTCGTTCGACGACAGCTTGACGACCTTGCGGCCGTCCTCACTGGTGGCGCGACCGGGGATGTAGGGGGCGATGCCCAGGATCCAGGGCTTCGGGGCGGGGGCGGTTGTGGTGTCCGACATGGCCGCGAGCCTTAGCGGGGCGGCGGCGACGTTGACAACTTGCTTCCACGCGCGCCCCGCCGTAGCGATGCGCCCATGAGCGAGGATATGCGGTTCGGCTGCGGGCGACAGGCGACGCTGCCGGGGCCGCTGCGCCTCGATGGCGGCACGTTGCTGTCGCCGGTCGAGATCGCCTACGAAACCTATGGCACGCTCGATCCCGATGGTGGCAATGCGATCCTGATCTGCCACGCGTTGACCGGCGATCAGCATGTCGCCTCGACGCATCCGCGCACCGGCAAGCCCGGCTGGTGGACGCGCCTCGTCGGTCCCGGCAAGCCGATCGACCCGGCGCGCGATTTCGTCATCTGTTCGAACGTCATCGGCAGCTGCATGGGCTCGTCCGGCCCGGCGAGCATCAATCCCGCGACGGGGCGCCCCTGGGGCATGGCCTTCCCGGTCATCACCATCCGCGACATGGTCCGTGCACAGGCCATGCTGCTCGACCATCTGGGCGTTGCACGGCTGAAGGCGGTGGTCGGCGGCTCGATGGGGGGCATGCAGGCGCTCAGCTGGGCGGCGACCTTCCCGGATCGCGTCGCCGCCGCGGTCGTCATCGCCTCGACCGCGCGCCACTCCGCGCAGAACATCGCTTTCCACGAGGTCGGCCGCCAGGCGATCATGGCCGATCCCAAATGGCGCGGCGGCGATTATTACGACGGCGATCCCCCCGCCGCCGGCCTCGCCGTCGCGCGCATGGCCGCGCACATCACCTATCTGTCCGAGGCGGGCCTCACCGAGAAATTCGGCCGCCGCCTGCAAGCCCGCCCGGGCAAGCAGGACGGCGCCAAGAGCTTCGGCTTCGACGCCGATTTCCAAGTCGAAAGCTATCTGCGCCATCAGGGCCTCGCCTTCGTCGACCGGTTCGACGCCAACAGCTACCTCTACATCACCCGCGCGCTCGACTATTTCGATTTGGCCGAGGAACATGGCGGCCTGCTCGCCAATGCCTTCCGAGGGCCGGCGACGCGCTTCTGCCTCGTCAGTTTCGATACCGACTGGCTGTATCCGACGCAGGAATCGCGCAACATCGTTGCTGCTTTGAACGCCGCCGGCGCACCGGTCAGCTTCGTCGAACTATCGAGCCCCTATGGCCACGACGCCTTCCTGCTTGACGCGCCGGAGATGAACCGCGTGATCGACGGTTTCCTGAAAGGCGGGCGATGATGGACCTTGGGATCGACCTCGATGACGACAAGGACCGGCTCGATATTGCGCGCATCCATGGCTGGCTCGCGTCGAGCTATTGGTCGCCGGGGATCGACCGGGCGTTGGTGGAACGCGCCATCGCCGGCTCGCACTGCCTGGGCGCTTACGCTGGCGGCGAGCAGGTGGGTTTCGCCCGTGCGATCACCGATCACGCGACCTTCGCCTGGATCGCCGACGTCTGGGTCGACGAAGCGGCGCGGGGGCAGGGGCTGGGGCGGCGCATGGTCGGCTGGTTCATCGATCATCCCGCCTTCGCCGGCATCCGCCGCATTGGCCTCGTCACCGCCGACGCGCATGGCGTGTACGAGGCGCTCGGCTTCCACGCGCTGCTCCGCCCCGATCGCTTTATGGAACGTCTGTCGCCCGCGGCCGCCGCGCTGTTGAAGACGGCGTCATGACGCTGCGCCCCGACCTCGCCGTCATCGCCGGCCATGTCGCGCAGGGATCGCGCGTGCTCGACATTGGCTGCGGCGACGGCGCGCTGATGGCGGCGCTGCGCGACCAGCGGGGCTGCGACGCGCGCGGGCTCGAGCTCGACGCGGGCAATGTCGCGGCGGCGGTGGGGCGCGGGCTGTCGGTGATCCAGGGCGACGCTGATATCGATCTCGCTGCCTATCCCGATCGCAGCTTCGACTATGCGATCCTCAGCCAGACGCTGCAGACCGCACGGGCACCTGACGTCGTGCTCGATCATCTGCTCCGCATTGGCCGGCGTGCGTTCGTCAGCTTCCCCAATTTCGCGCAATGGCGCATCCGCCTGTCGCTGCTGTGGGGTGGTCGGATGCCGGTGACGCGGCAATTGCCCGAACAATGGTATGACACCCCCAACATCCATCACGTCACGATCGACGACTTTCGTGCCTTCCTGAAAGCGCGCGGCGTGAGCGTGGAGGGGGCATGGTTTCTGTCGGGCGACCGGCAACGCAGTTCGGCAGCGGCCAACCTGTTGGCACAGCATGCGGTTTTTCTGTTGCGGCGTTGACGGCGTACGTCCGGATCGAACATAAACCCGGACGGTTCGGAACAAACCTATGTGAAAGCGGTTTCTCGGCTCCAAGCCAGGATGGATGATGACCAAAACCGCACTGATCGTCGAGGATGAGATTTTTGTCGCCCTCGACTTGGAGCGTATCCTGGTCGATGGCGGCTATCAGGTCGCCGGCATCGCCGCGGATGCGGAGAGCGCGTTGCAGGCGGCACCGGGTTGCGGCTTCGCCTTCGTCGACGTCAACCTGCGCGACGGGCCGACCGGCCCGCGTATCGCGGAACAGATCGCGCGCGATTATGGCGTGAAGGTCGTCTTCGTCACCGCCAATCCGGCACAGATCGATTGCGGACGTGACTGCGCGCTGGGCTATATCCGCAAACCATTCAGTGAATCGGCGATCCTCGCCGCGGCGGCTCTCGCGGCGGAGGGGCGGTCTCCCGCCGCCAACGACGATATCGTTTTGCTCGATTCGAGCCGTCAGGCCTAAGCGCGGTTCAGCGTCGCGATCGGCACGCGGACCGTTACGACCAGTCCTTCCGCCTTCCATTCGCGCGTCACCACCCCGCCCAGCTGCCGCACGGCGGACAGTTCGATCAGCTGGCTGCCGAAACCGTGCGGCCCATCCGGCGCGGCGACCGAGGGACCGCCGCGTTCGCTCCAGCACAGCACCACGTCCGCGTCGTCGCGCGCGACGGTGACATCGACGGCACCGTCCTCGCTCGACAGCGCGCCATATTTCATCGCGTTGGTGGCGAGTTCGTGGAACAGCAGCGCGAGCGGGGTGGCCGAGCGATCGTCGATCGTGACCGCATCGCCGCTGACCGTGATCGGCTGATAGCCCCCACGTCGATAGGGTTCGAACAACTCGCTGAGCAGGCCGTGCAGCGAATTCTGCTGCATCGCGGGTCGCGAATTGGGGCTGTGTGGCCGTACGAAATCATGGGCGCGCCCCAGCGCGATGATTCGGTCGCGCAGATCGGCGGCGGCCGGCGCGAACTCGGGCCGTGCGCGCGCCGCGAACGAGATCAGGCCGGAGATCACCGAGAAGATGTTCTTGATCCGGTGCGACAGCTCCTGGCTGATCAGTTCGCGCTCGTGCAGCGCCAGTTTCTGTTCGTGGATGTCGGTGCAGGTGCCGAACCAGCGCGTGATCTGCCCGTCCGTGTCGCGGATCGGCAGGGCCCGGCCCAAGACCCAGCGATAGGTGCCGTCGGCATGGCGCAGGCGATATTCGATCTGATACGGCGCGCCCGTTTCCAGCGAATGGCGCCATATCTCCCACGCGCGGGGCTGATCGTCGGGATGAAACATGTCGTTCCATCCCTCGCCATCGGTCGATCCGTCCGGCACGCCGGTGAATTCGTACCAGCGCGCATTGTAATAATCGTGGAAGCCGTCGGGCAGCGTCGACCACACCATCTGCGGCATGGTGTCGGCCAGCGTGCGGAAGCGATCCTCGCTGTCGGACAGGCGTTGGCGCGTGTCGCGATCGGTGCGGCGCCACGTGGCGGCATCGCGGCTGTCGCGCAGCCGGGCCATCACCGCCTCCGCCAGCGTTTCCAGCCCCTGTCGTTGCAGGGCGGTCAGTCCTTCAGGGCGTGGCCGGGTGTCGAGCACGCACAGCGAACCGAGCGGCACGCCATCGTCGGCGACCAAAGGTGCGCCGGCATAGAAGCGGATGTGCGCCTCGCCCGTCACCAGCGACATGGCCGAAAAGCGCGGATCGCGCGTCGCGTCCGGCACCACGGTGATGCCGCGTTCCATCATCGCGAGCGCACAGAAGGACGTGTCGCGCGGCGTTTCCGTCATGTCGACGCCGGTGTGCGACAGGAAGGTCTGGCGCGTCGCCTCGACCAGGCTGATCAGCGCGATCGGCGCGTCGCACAGGGCTGCGGCAAAGTCCGTGATCCGGGTGAGCGCGGCATCGTCGCGCAGCGACTGCGGGTCGTGCGCGGCGAGGGCTTCGGCCCGGCGCGTCTCGCTCGCCGGTTCACAGACGGGGGTCATCGCTGAACGACGGCTCAGAACGGTACGTCGTCGTCGAGATCGTCGGCGAAGCCGCCGCCCGGACCACCACTCTGCCCGCCGCCGAAGCCGCCGCGGCCGCCGCCGGATGCTCCACCAGACGAACCGCCACGGCTGCCGCCGCCGTAGCTGCCGCTCGACCCGCCGCCGAAGTCATCGCCGCCGCCCCAGTCGTTGCCGCCACCGCTACGGCCGCCGCCGCCGCCGCCGCCCTGGCCGCCGTTGGGACCGTCGAGCATGGTCAGCACGCTATTGAAGCCCTGCAGCACGATCTCGGTCGAATATTTGTCCTGACCGTTCTGGTCCTGCCATTTGCGGGTCTGGAGCTGGCCCTCGATATAGACCTTCGACCCCTTGCGCAGGAACCGCTCGGCGACGTTGGCGAGGCCTTCGTTGAAGATCGCGACCGAATGCCATTCGGTCTTTTCCTTGCGCTCGCCGGTGTTGCGGTCCTTCCACGATTCGGACGTGGCGATGCGCAGATTCACCACCTTGCCGCCGTTCTGGAAGCTGCGGCTTTCGGGGTCGCGCCCCAGGTTGCCGACCAGAATGACCTTGTTGACGCTGCCCGCCATGAAATGCCCCGAAAATGCCTAGAGGCCGGCGAATGTCGCCAGCCAGTATGTGAGTCCGGCCATGATGTAGGCGGCAGCGAACAAATAGCCAACCATGAACAGCGGCCACTTCCACCCGTTCGTCTCGCGCCGGGTCACGGCGATCGTGCTGATGCACTGCGGCGCGAAGACGAACCACATCAGGAAGGCGAGCGCGGTCGGCAGCGTCCAGCGGCCGCGGATCTGGTCGGTGATGCGGTCGGTGCCGCTGCCGTCCTTGTCGTCGATCGCATAGACCGTGCCGATCGCCGACACCGCGACCTCACGCGCCGCCATCGCCGGCAACAGCGCCAGCGCGATGTCGCGGTTGAAGCCGATCGGCTTGACGACATATTCGATGCCATGGCCGATGCGGCCGGCGACCGAATAGTCGACCGGACTGATCCCGCTGCCCTCGGGCGGCTTGGGGAAGCTGAGCAGCAGCCACAGCACCACGGTCGTCGCCGCGATGATCGTGCCCGCACGCTTCAGGAAGATCACCGCGCGCTGCCACAGCCCCAGCGCGACGTCGCGCATCCGCGGCATCTGATACTTCGGCATTTCCATCATGAAGCCCGATGAAGCGCCCTTGGTGACGGTACGCCGCAGGATCAGTGCCGCGACATAGGCGCCGGCGATGCCGGTGATGAGCAGCCCGAACATCACCACACCCTGCAACCGGACGAAGGGCAGCAGCGGCGTGTTGGGGATCATCGCGCCGATGATGAGGGTGTAGACCGGCCAGCGTGCGCTGCACGTCATCAGCGGCGCGATCAGGATGGTGGTCAACCGGTCCTTCTCGTCGTCAATCACGCGCGTCGCCATGATGCCGGGAACGGCGCAGGCGAAGCTCGACAGCAGCGGGATGAACGCGCGTCCCGACAGGCCGACGGTCGCCATCAACCGGTCCATCAGGAAGGCCGCGCGCACCATATAGCCCGACGATTCGAGTACGAGGATGAAGAGGAACAGGATCAGGATCTGCGGCAGGAAGACGATCACCGCGCCCACGCCGGCGATCAGCCCGTCGGTCAGCAGCGAGCGGACGAAGCCGTCGGGCATCGCGCTCTTGATCGTATCCTGCAGCGCGCCGAAGCCCGCATCGATCGCGTCGGCGGGCACGGTCGCCCAGGTGAACACCGCCTGGAACATCACGAATAGGATCGTCACCAGCAGCAGCGGCCCCGCAACGGGATGCAGCGCCACCGCGTCGAGCGCATGCGCCCAGCGTCGTCCCGCCGTCTCCGACACCGTCGCCGCCGCGGCGATCTGCCGCGCGCGGCGTTGCAGCGTCACGATATCGTCGTCGATGCTGCCATCCGATGGGCGCAGGCGCGTCGCCGCGCCGCCGACCAGAATCGATCCCAGCGCCGCCCGCAGGCCGTCCAGCCCGCGCTTGCGCACCGCGACGGTCGCGATCACCGGCACGCCCAGCTCGCGCTCCAGCACTGCCGCGTCGAGCGTCAGCCCGTCGCGTTCGGCAAGATCGACCATATTGAGCGCGACGACGACCGGCAGGCCCAGCGCGATCAGCTGCAAGGTGAAGCGCAGATGGTTGTCGAGATTGGCCGCGTCGACCACCACCACCAGCGCGTCGGGCAGGCGTTCCAGGCTGCTCGCGCCGGTGACGACGTCGCGCGTCACGCGTTCGTCGGGGCTGGAGGGTTCGAGGCTGTAAGCACCGGGCAGGTCGATCAGCTCGACCGGGCGACCATCGTCCAGCACCAGCCGGCCCGAATGGCGCTCGACGGTGACGCCGGGATAATTGCCGACCTTCTGCCGCGCGCCCGTCAGCGCGTTGAACAGCGCGCTCTTGCCGGCATTGGGATTGCCGACCAGCGCCACCAGCGGGGCTGCATGCACGGTCTGCGTCGGCTTATTCGGCGCCGGCCGGCAGCGCGACGTGGACGGCTCCCGCAACCGCGCGGCGCAGCGCGACGGTCATCCGCCCGATCCGGCAGGCGATCGGGCCGTTGCCCAGCGAGGCGCGGTGCAGCACCTCCACCGACACGCCCTCATCGAAACCCAGTTCGCGCAACCGCCGCGCCTCGGGCGCGGCGAGTCGCGCCCAGTCGATGCCCGCCACCGTCGCCGGCTGACGCCGGGGCAGCGAGACGAGATCGAGGGATGGCGTACGCGACATATCCATGCTGCGAGTGATTATCATTTACGCAGGGGCGAGTAAAGGGTGCGTCTCCGACCTATCGGGATGCGACGCGGCGCGCGGCCTACAGTCCGTCATCCCGGAACACGTCCGGGATGACGGAGTGCTCACACCACCGGATACCGTAGCCGCCCGACGAAGCGCGACAGGCTGGGCCGGTGCTCGTAGCGCTTGACGAACCCCGCCTTGGCCTTCTCGAACCGCATGATCCCGTCGATCCGCCGCGACAGAAACGCGCGCGTGTCGGCCTGCCCCTCGCTGTCGTCGTCCAGGAACACCGTGATCGTCGCGGTATAGACGCCGAGCAGGATCGTCCGCTTGGTGTAGTGATTGTAATCGGTCGCGGTATCGCCGGCCATGCGCCACATCGTATCGACGCTGCGCCAGCCGAGCTTCGCTGCCCGCGCGACATTCTGGGGCATGGCGAGGATGGTCAGCGCGCGGCGCAGCGCCTCACGATCGGGGGCCAAAGCGTCGAGCCGCGACTCGACCAGCCCCGCGATGCGTTCGCGAATCTTCATCGTCGCAAGGCGTTCGGGCGGCAGCGCGTCCGCCATCGCCGCATCGATATGCGCGAACCAGGCATCGATCATGTCGACCGCGCCGCCGGAAAAGGCGAGTCGTGCGACGTCGCGGTCGATCCCCGCCGCCTCGGCCGCCATATCGCGCGCGGCGTCGCCCCAGCCGTCGAATGCGGCGTTGGCGGCGATGCCGGGGGCGAGCGACACGCGAATCTCGTCGAGCGTCAGGTCGCTGGTGTCGATCGTATCCTGGGTCATGCCGCCATCTCCTGCGCCTGCGCGCGCGCCGGTGCAACCTCGGCGCGGCGTACCAATACCAGCGCCACCGCGACCAACGCCACGCCGATCCAATCGGCTCCCTGCAACCGCTCGCCATAGGCGATCCAGCCCACCGCGCCGGCGACGATCGGTTGGATCAGCAGCGCGATGCCGACGATCAGCGGCGACATGCGGCCCAGCGCATAGATCATGCAGCCCTGCCCGAAGACCTGGCTGACGAGGGCGAGGCCCAGCAGCGCGCTCCAATGCCCCGGCCACACGCGCTCGCCGAGCAATACCGCGAACACGAGCAGCGGCAGCGCCGTCGCGCAACTCGCCAGCGTCAGCGCCGGCAGCGGTCGCATCGTTTCGCGCACCTTGGCCATCATGATGAAATAGACGGTGTAGAGGATGCCAGCGACGATGCAGAGCAGATCGCCCGCCAGATTGCGCGGATCGACCTGGTACGACCGGCCCATCAACAGCCCGGCGCCGACCGCCGCGAGCAGCAACGCGATCCCCTGTCCGCGCGACGGCCAGGCGCGCGCCACCAGAAACCCGTATAGCGGATAGATCAGGATCGCCGAATTGCCGAACAGCGTCGCATTGGCCATCGTCGTGCGCACGATGCCGAGGTGCCAGCTTGCCAGATCGGCGGCGAAGGCGACCCCGCCGACCGCGATCAGCAGCCACAATCCGCCCGGCATCCGCACCGGCCGGGCGCCTGCCGCCAGCGACAGCGCGGCGAGGAACGGGATCGCCAGCGTGATCCGCCAAAACCCGGCTGCCACCGGCCCGACATCGGCCAACCGCACGAACCACGGCCCGAATGCGAGCGCGATATTGGCCAGGATCAGCGCGACGAAGCCCAGCGCGGGCGCGGTGTCCGTAGCGGCAACCGGAACCGTTGGCGCAGGCACAGTTTTTCTTGTGGGGTCGGGCCGATGCATGCCGCCCTGTAGCGCCCTATCTTCCCCGCGTCAGGCCACTAACGGAGCATCTATGCCGAGCCTTTTCGACCCCATCCAGCTGGGCGATATCCACGCCGCCAACCGCATCTTCATGTCGCCGCTGACCCGCGGCCGCTCGACCGACGGCCATGTGCCGACCGAGATCATGATCGACTATTACCGTCAGCGCGCCAGCGCCGGCCTCATCATCACCGAAGGCACCGGCGTCAGCCAGGAAGGGCTGGGCTGGCCCAACGCGCCGGGCCTGTGGACCGACGAGCAGGTCGAAGCATGGAAGCCGGTGACCGCGGCGGTGCATGAGGCGGGCGGCAAGATTGTCGCGCAGATCTGGCACATGGGCCGCCTGTCGCGCCCTGACGTGATCGGCATGACGCCGCTGTCGTCCTCGTCGACGCGCGCGCCCTATCACAAGGAGCCGAACCCCTATGGCGAGGCGCGCGCCGCGACGCTCGACGATATCGCCCGCGTGCAGGACGATTACGCGACGGCCGCACGCAATGCGATCCGTGCCGGCTTCGATGGCGTGCAGCTGCATGGCGCGAATGGCTATCTGATCGACCAGTTCCTGCGCGACGGCACCAACCATCGCGACGACGATTACGGCGGCAGCCCGGAAAACCGCATCCGCTTCATGCGCGAATCGGTGGCACGCGTCGCCGATGCGATCGGCGCAGGCCGCACCGGCATCCGCCTGTCGCCCAATGGCGAGACGCAGGGCGCTGACGACAGCGACCCCGCCAGCGTCTTCGTGCCCGCCGCGGCAGCGCTCGACGCGCTCGGCATCGCCTTCCTCGAACTGCGCGAACAGGGGCCCGACGGCACCTTCGGCAAGAGCGACGTGCCAAAGCTCAGCCCCGAAATCCGCAAGGTCTTCAAGGGGCCGCTGGTGCTGAACCAGGATTATGACGGCGCCAGCGCGCAGGCCGATCTGGATTCGGGCGTCGCGGATGCGATCGCCTTCGGTCGCAAATATATCGCCAACCCCGATCTGGTCGAACGCCTGCGCCAGGGCGCGTCGCTCAACCAGGACGACCCGAAGACCTGGTATAGCAAGGGCCGCGAGGGCTACACCGACTATCCCGCGCTGGAAACGCAGGACGCGTAATCCGCCTGCCCCTCCTCCGGTCGCACCGGGGGAGGGATACCGGCCTCAGCCGATCATCTTCTTGAGGTCCGCCGGCGCCAGCCGCCGCACGTCGAGCGCATCGACGCCCGCGATCAGCACCCGGCCCATGCGCCGGTCGCCGCTGTCGATCTCGATCCCCTCGACCGTCGAGCGCAGCGCGAGCCAGGCGATCTCGCACACCGTGATCCTCTTGCCATAGCGGCGCATCACCGCGACGCGGCCCGCGCGATCGACCGCCAGCGCGCCCACGCCATCCGCGCCGACCACCGCGCCCAACGTCTCGAAGCCCCCAAGCGCCTCGTCCGCCGCCGCGGCGGCCTCTTCGGGCGATTCGATCCGCCCGACGCGTCCACGGCGCACCGCCCAGACGATGCCGCCGACGACCAGCAGCACCACCAGGCCCGCGATCAGCGCGATCCCGATCGCCGTCTCATCGAAGCGCATGGCCGGATCACTGCCCGCCGGCGAGCGCGTCCAGCGTCGGGCGCATACCCGACAGATCGTAGCCGGCGGCCCGCGCCTGGGCGACCAGCAGCTCGGGGTTGCGCCCCGCCTTCGCCGCGGCAAGCGCCCACAGGTTGCAGCTGCGCGTCCCCGACCGGCAATAGGCGAGCACGGGCCCGTCCGCGCCGACCAGCGCCTGCGTCATCGCGTCGATCTGCGGGTGTGAGAAGCCGGCATGCGTGATCGGGATCGCGACATAGGTCAGGCCCGCCGCCTCCGCCGCGGCGCGGATCGCCTCGCCCACCGGCTGGCCTGCTTCCTCCTCGTCGGGGCGGTTGTTGACGATGCCCACAAAGCCCGCCGCCTTGATCGCCGCCATGTCCTCGGGCGTGATCTGAGGGGCGACGCTGATGGATTCGTTGATCGTGCGGATATCGGCCATCCGGTCCCGTTACGCGATCAACCGAGCCGCGTCAGCCGTTTTGGTCGCGGTCCGACAGGATTTTAGTGCAGCGATCGCCCGGTCCACAACCACCGTTCGTGCCGAGCCTGTCGAAGCACAGGCGTCCCCACGCGTGACGCCGCGTGGGCTAGCATGGCCTTCGACAGGCTCAGGGCGAACGGGGACTTGGCTCGCCGCTAATCCGCCGCGCGGATCACCTCCAGAAACGCATCCCCATACGCCTCCAGCTTCCGCGCGCCGATGCCCGACAGGTGCATCAGTGCCGAGCGGCTGGTCGGCCGCTGCGCCGCCATCTCGCGCAGCACCGAATCGTGGAAGATGACATAGGGCGGCACGCCGGCCTCCTTGGCCAGATCGCGGCGGCAGGTCCGCAGCGCCTCGAACAGCGGATTGTCGGCCGGGTTGATTGCCACGCCCGCGTCACGCTTCTTGCCGCGGACCCGCTTGGGCGGCAGCACCAGCATCACCCGCGCGCCCTCCTTCAGGATCGGTCGCGCCCCGGGGCCGAACTCGAGCCCGCCATGGGCATTCGTACGCAACGCATCGCGCAGCAGCAGCGCACGGGCCACCGGCTTGACCAGCGTCGCCTCCTCGCCCTCCACGATGCCCCACACAGACAGCGCCTCATGCCCGCGATCGACGCTGCGGTCGGTCGACTGGCCCAGCAGCACCTGCTCGATATAGCCCGCGCCGAACAGCTGGCCGGTGCGGAAGACGGCGGACAGGAATTTCTGCGCGACCGTCGTCGCATCGACCGCATCGGGGGACCCCAGGCAATTGTCGCAATTGCCGCAGTCTTCGACGAGGTCTTCGCCGAAATGCTTCAGCAGGATGCGACGCCGGCAGCCCGCCGTCTCGACCAGCGCCCCCAGCGCGGCCAGCCGCGTCCGTTCGCCGGCCTGCCGCTCAGGCTCGACCTCGCCGATCCGCTGGCGCGCACGCGCGAAATCCTCCGCGCCCCAGAACAGATGCGCGACCGCAGGATCGCCGTCGCGCCCTGCACGGCCGGTTTCCTGATAATAGGCCTCGATCGA
Source organism: Sphingomonas sp. NIC1 (assembly GCF_001638925.1). NCBI lineage: Bacteria > Pseudomonadati > Pseudomonadota > Alphaproteobacteria > Sphingomonadales > Sphingomonadaceae > Sphingomonas > Sphingomonas sp. NIC1. Next base: position 1,529,750 of record NZ_CP015521.1, on the reverse strand, counting down.
TTTCGGCAGGCCGGCGTGCGCGACGAAGCGGACGTCGGGCTTGTCGATGCCCATGCCGAACGCGACCGTGGCGCAGATCACCATGTCTTCGCTAGCGACGAAATCCGCCTGGTTTTTCGCGCGGATATGCTGCTCCAGCCCCGCATGATAGGCGCGGGTCGGCCGGCCGGTGCGGGCGAGCGCCTCCGCCAGTTTCTCCGTCGCCGCACGCGTCTGGGCATAGACGATGCCGGGGCCGGGCGTACTGGCGATCACGTCGGCGATCTGCTTGGTCGTGTTCGCCTTGGGGCTGATCGCATAGCGGATATTGGGCCGGTCGAAGCCCGACACGATCAGCCCGTCCTGCGGGATGCCGAGCTGCGCGAGGATATCGGCGCGGGTATGCGCGTCCGCCGTCGCGGTCAGCGCCAGCCGCGGCACGTCCGGGAACGCGTCCATCAGCGGTGCGAGCAGGCGATAATCGGGGCGGAAATCGTGCCCCCATTCGCTGACGCAATGCGCCTCGTCGATCGCGAACAGGCTGAGCTTCGCGCTGCCCAGCAGCTCGCGGAAATGCCCGGTCGAAGCGCGTTCGGGTGCGATATAGAGCAGGTCGAGTTCGCCAGCCTTAAACCGCGCGATCGTCTCGCCACGATTCTGGTCGGCGCTGGTCAGCGTGCCCGCGCGAATGCCCACCGCTTCGGCGGCACGCAGCTGGTCGTGCATCAGTGCAATGAGCGGCGAGACGACGACGCACGTCCCCTCCAGCATCACCGACGGCAGCTGGTAGCACAGCGACTTGCCCGCGCCGGTCGGCATCACCCCCAGCGTCCGCTCGCCGGCCAGAACCCGCGACACCACCTCTTCCTGCACGCCGCGGAACCCCGCAAAGCCGAAGACGCGGGACAGGGTGGGCAGGGGATCGGGACGCATTACCGGCTCATGTAGGCGGGACGGGCCGCAGCGTCGAGGCGTAGGCTAAGCCATCTGCCCGACGCCGTCGCCTGCCTCGTTGGACGGGCCCATCATAAAGACAGCGCACCCTGTCGATGGCGAAGAGCGTCGACCTTATCGGACAGGCGCATCTTCTGCTCTGCTTTGTCCCTTGCCGTTACCGACATCAAGTCGATCAGACGGTTTAGACCCTCCACATCGGCAACCTTCATGAACTCTTTCGCCTTGTTGACGAACACGACGGACTTTTTGTCTGCGGAGAGCAATTCGATGACATTCGAAAGCGTGCCCGTGCTGCGTGTATCCCAGATCATGAGTCCGTAATCGGCGGCTTCCGCCATCGCGATGTCCTTGGCAGTGAACCACCGGCGCGTGCCCGGCGGAGCATCGGGATAAATATGCTCGACGGGCCAATCTCCGACATTGTTACGCGGGCGGTCTCCGCTGCAGTAGACCGTAACGGAGCGCGCTTGTCGATCCAGCAACACGCGCTGGATTGCCGTATCGGCGCCATCGGCATCGCCCACCACGACCGCCATATCGCGGTCGACGGCATTCCCGATCCGATCGCAGACGACAGGGTGCAATCGGCTGATCGCGATGGATCCGGCGATGAAGACCGTCCCGCTGGTGGGCACTGTTATCTCCAAGTCAACACAGCCACATAGATGCGCCCGATCCTGTGCGAGGTCCGCAACGCGGCGCACGCGGCGTCGAGAGAAGCACCAGTATGGATCAGATCGTCGATCAGCAACACATCGACGGGGCCGTCAGCCAGGCCAGCGTCGTGGACTGAAAACGCATCGGCCAGCACGGCATCCTTATCCGATCGGTTGGTCAGGTCTTTGAGCTGTGACGTGGCGGTTTTTTGGAGCAGGGCGCCGTCCATCCGAATGCCGAGGATGCGGCTGACCTCCGTTGCAAGCTCCGTCACGGGCTGGCGCGGCCGTACGGCGGATGCAGGCATCGGAACGATGACATCGAACCGCGGAAGAGTGGCCTGTATCTGTTTCGCCAAGGCATCGGCCAGTGCCGGTACGTATTGCCAGCCGCCGCGATATTTCAGCTGAAACAAAGCCTCGCCAATGTCGGTACGCTTTGTGTCGAACTGCGGATGTCCATTGTCGTCGTCGCCGAGATACATGCTCGACACGGTGTGCTTGTCGAGTGCGAAGCCTTGGTCCCAAAGGCCATCGATTATCTTCATCCTATGACATCCCCGTCACGTTGCGTGGGGAGGTCGTATGAAGCTTATGCCTCAGCGCTGAAGGTCGTAGCTGATCCGTTTTGGCGGCGTCACTCCGCCGCCAGCGCGCCCTCGCCGGCGCCGGCGACATCCTCGTCGTCGCGCTCCTGTGCCTGGCGTGCCCACATTTCGGAGTAGAGCCCGCCGCGCTTCAGCAGTTCCGCGTGCGTACCGCGCTCCGCCACCCGGCCACCGTCGAGGACGACGATTTGGTCGGCATGCACCACCGTCGACAGCCGGTGCGCAATGACGATCGTGGTGCGACCGCGCTCGATCGCCTTCAGCGTGTCGAGAATCTCCGCCTCGGTCCGGCTGTCGAGCGCGCTGGTCGCTTCGTCGAGGATCAGGATCGGCGGGTTCTTAAGCAGGGTCCGCGCGATTGCGACGCGCTGCTTCTCGCCGCCCGACAGCTTGAGCCCGCGCTCGCCGACGCGCGTCGCGAAGCCATCGGGCTGGCGTTCGATGAAGCCGGCGATCGCCGCACCCGACGCGGCCTGCGCAACCTCCGCCTCCGACGCGCCCTCGCGGCCATAGCCGATGTTGTAGCCGATCGTGTCGTTGAACAGCACCGTGTCCTGCGGCACGATGCCGATCGCGGTGCGTAAGGAGGCCTGCGTCACGGCACGCACGTCCTGCCCGTCGATCGTGATCGCGCCCGCATCGACATCGTAGAACCGGTACATCAGCCGCGCGAGCGTCGACTTGCCCGCGCCCGATGGCCCCACCACCGCCAGCGTCGTGCCCGCCGGAATGTCGAGGTCGAGGCCCTTCAGGATTTCGCGATCCGCGTCATAGCCGAAATGCACGTCCTCGAACCGCACGCGCCCGCGATCCACCACCAGCGGCGCGGCGTTCGGTGCGTCGACGACCTCGGCGGGCGTATCGATCAGCGCGAACATGCTCGCCATGTCGATCACGCCCTGGCGGATCGTACGATAGACCATGCCCAGCAGGTCGAGCGGCCGGAACAGCTGCGACAGCAAGGTCGATACGAACACCACGTCGCCCGCGGAAAACCGCCCCTGGCTCCACCCCCATGCGACATAGGCCATGCCGCCGCCGAGCATCGCGTTGGTGATCAGCGCCTGGCCGACGTTCAGCCACGCAAGGCTGTTTTCCGACTTGGTCGCGGCGGCAGCATAGGCGCTGATCGCCGTGTCGTAGCGCTTCGCCTCGCGCTCCTCCGCGCCGAAATATTTGACCGTCTCGAAATTCAGCAGTGAATCGACCGCATGCGCGACCGCGCCGGTGTCGAGGTCGTTCATCTGCGCCCGCAACGCGTTGCGCCAATCGGTCACCTTCTGCGTGAAGACGATATAGATCGCGACCATCGCCACCGTCGCGGCGACCAGCGGCCAGCCGAAGCTGGTCCAGAAGATCGTCAACACCATGGCCAGCTCCAGCACCGTCGGCGCGATGTTGAACAGCAGGAAATACAGCATCGTATCGATGCTCTTGGTGCCGCGTTCGACCACCTTGGTGACGGCGCCGGTGCGCCGTTCCAGATGGAAGCGCAGCGACAGGCCGTGCAGGTGACGGAAGACGCTCGCCGCGAGGCGCCGCGTCGCATCCTGCCCGACGCGTTCGAACACCGCGTTGCGCAGATTGTCGAACAGCGTCGTCGAAAAGCGCGAGGCGGCATAGCCGACCACCAGCAGCACGACGATCGTGACGAGGCTTCGGTCGCCGACGCTCATCCGGTCGACCGCATATTTCAGCGTATAGGCCGCGCCGAAGACCTGAACGATCTTGCTCGCGACGACGAGAAGCATCGCGGTGACGATACGCGCCTTCAGCCCCGTTTCACCCGCAGGCCACAAATAGGGGAGAAAACGGCGCAGCGTTGGCAGCAACGGCTGATCGGCGCGGGTCTGGCTGGTCGGATCGGTGGGCGGCATTGCCGCTTATGTAGGCACGGCGTCCCGGCGAAGAAAGCGCGCCGCGGAACATACTAGCGCCCTCGCGAATTTTACCAGTTGACAAGCGAGGGCATCATGGAACCGTTGTTCTACGTGATGGCGATCATGGGCTGCGGCGACGGCAACGTCCAATGCACCGAGGCTCGGGTCGTCCCGATCCACTACCAATCGATGGCGCAATGCCGGGCGGCACTGCCCGATCAGCTCGCGCGCAACACGGACGTGCCCTATCCGATGATCGGCGCGCAATGCCGTACGTCGGGCGCGCAGATCGCAAAGGCGGACATCGAGCCGCGTCGGTCGTAACCCGGCTTCGACACCCCGGGTGGCCGTCATCCCGGCGCAGGCCGGGATTTCTAGCGTTATGAGACGGCAGGGGCCAGGAAAGGCTCTGGTCCGCCTTTGGGTGACGTGTCCCGGACGGACGCGTCACCCTCCACAGTTTTAGCCGGCATCCTCCATGCGGAACGTCAGCGTCATCGTCCGCCACGCCTCGACCGGCACGTTGCCGCGCGTCGCCGGCTTGAAGCGCCACGCCTTCAGCGCCCGCTCCTGCGTCGTGCGCCAGAAGGCATCACTGGTCGCGTTGACCTGTTCGATCTGCTTCACGCGCCCGTCGACGCCGACCAGCACGCGCACCGTCACGCGACCATCGCGATTGGCGCGGCGTTCGACTGCGGGATAATCCGGCTGGAAGGCGTCGGCGTAGCGCGAATCGATGCTGGGGCCGACAAACGGCAGTGGCGCAGGCGGTGCCGGCGCCTCGACCGCCGGCCCGGGATCAGTGCCGATGATCTTGGTCGGTGCCGGTGGCGTCGGGATCGTCGTTAGGGCGAGGTCGGTCGGATTGGTCGGCACCGTGATTTCCGGCACGGGTGCCAGGATCGTCTCGGTCGCATGATGCGGCGCCGTTTCGGCTGGCTTCACCTCGGGGGTCGGCGGCGGAGGTGGCGGGTCGAGCGGGATATTGCCGATGACCAGCACATGGTCGGGGCCCTCGGGCAGGATCTTCGGCCCTGCGAACATCAGCGCCGCGACCAGCGCGGCGTTGATCGCGATGGCGGCGGTCAGGCCACCGGGGTTGAAACGGGTCGGCTTGGCGTAGCGATCTGCGTACATCGTCCGTCTCCTCTCCGTCGGGTCGCCCTCGACCGGGGCGACGCCGCTCAGACGTGAAACGTTACACCATAACATAGTGCCGTCAAGGGGTTGGGCGATGCCGCTTCGCGATGGAGAGGCAGGCGGGCAGGGCACCAAGGTCTCACGCCTAGCGGGACGCCAGCCCGCGCGATTTACCCGTCCGAACGGCGATTTTGGCGCGCCCGAGACGTGTGACGGATCTTATTTAGCCGCTTGCGATGCGTCCCGCAGGCGCGCGACGGCACGAACCTGCCCGATAAGCGGCAACAGCGCCGCCATGTCAGGGCCGTGATCCAGCCCGGTCAATGCCTGACGCAGCGGCAGAAACAGCGCCTTGCCCTTGCGGCCCGTCGTCGCCTTGAGCGCCGTCGTCAGCGCCGCCCAGGCGTCGTCACCCCAGTCCAGGCCCTCTGCCACCACCGCAGCCTCGGCGAGATAGGCACGTGCCTCGTCGTCCTGCATCGGCGCGGCGATCGGCCCCTCGATCACCTGCCACCAGTCCGCCGCCTCGGCGACGCGCGACAAGTTCGGTCGTACCGCGTCCCATTCCGCCGCGCCCATGCCGTCGGGCAGCCGATCGGCGACCGCGTCATAGGTCAGCTGGTGGACGATCCGCGCATTCACCTGCGCCAGTTCCGCCTCGTCGAATCGCGCCGGCGCGCGACCGAAGCGCGCGAAGTCGAAGGCGGCGATCAGCGGCGCGGGATCGACCACCGGCTCGACCGGATCGCTCGTCCCGATCCGCGCGAGCAGCGCGACGACCGCCTGCGGCTCGATACCCGCGTCGCGAAAATGCGCGACGCCCAGCGACCCCAGACGCTTGGATAATTTGCCCTCGGCGCCGGTCAGCAGCGCTTCGTGCGCGAACGCGGGTGGTGTGACGCCCATCGCGTCGAACATCTGCAGTTGCAGCGCGGTGTTGGACACATGGTCTTCGCCGCGCACGACATGCGTGATGCCCAGATCGGCATCGTCGATCGCCGATGGCAGCATATACAGCCACGATCCGTCGGCGCGGCGCACGACGGGATCGCTCATCGTCTTCGCATCGAAGATTTGGGCCCCGCGGATCAGATCGTCCCAATGGATCGGTGCGTCATGATCCAGCTTGAACCGCCAGTGCGGCGCGATGCCATCCGCCTCAAACTGCGCCTTTTGCGCATCGCTCAGCGCCAGCGCCGCGCGATCGTACACCGGTGGCAGGCCGCGCCCGAGCAGGATCTTGCGCTTCAGATCGAGTTCCTGTGCGCTCTCATAGGCCGGATAGATCCGCCCCGCCGCGACCAGTGCGTCGAACCGCGCCTGATACAGTGCGAATCGCTCCGACTGGCGCACCTCGGCATCGGGCGTCAGGCCCAGCCACGCGAGATCGGCGCGGATGCCGTCGACGAACCGCTCCTCGGACCGCTCGGCATCGGTGTCGTCGATGCGCAGCACGAACCGCCCGCGCTGCCCCCGCGCGAACATCCAATTGTGCAGCCCCGCCCGGATATTGCCGACGTGGAGCATGCCGGTGGGAGAGGGGGCGAAGCGGGTAATGACGGTCATGCCCGCGCTCCTACCGCCGCGGGCGGGCGAAGCGAAGCGGTTTGCGAAAGGCGCCATCGACGATAAAGGGCGGCGCAAGGGAGCCCAGCGCATGAAACTGATCACCGGCAATTCGAACCTTCCGCTCGCGCAGGCGATCGCGAACTATCTCGAAAGCCCGTTGACCGACGCGCTGGTCCGCCGGTTCGCCGACGAGGAGATCTTCGTCGAAATCCAGGAAAACGTGCGCGGCGAGGACGTGTTCGTGCTCCAGTCGACCGGTTTCCCGGCGAACGACAATCTGATGGAGCTGCTGATCATCATCGATGCGCTGAAGCGCGCGTCGGCCAAGCGCATCACCGCGGTGATCCCCTATATGGGCTATGCGCGCCAGGACCGGAAACCCGGCCCCCGCACGCCCATCTCCGCAAAGCTGGTCGCCAATCTGGTGACCGTCGCCGGCGCCGACCGCGTGCTGTCGGTCGACCTCCACGCCGGGCAGATCCAGGGCTTCTTCGATATCCCGACCGACAATCTCTATGCCGCACCCGTGATGAGCGCGGACATCCATGCGCGCTTCAAGGGCCGCAATCTGATGGTTGTCTCGCCCGACGTCGGCGGCGTCGTGCGCGCGCGCCAGCTCGCCAAGCGACTCGACAACGCCCCGCTGGCGATCGTCGACAAGCGTCGCGAGCGCGCCGGCGAATCGGAGGTGATGAACATCATCGGCGACGTCGAAGGCCGCTTCTGCATCCTGGTCGACGATATCGTCGATTCGGCGGGTACGCTGTGCAACGCTGCCGCAGCGCTGCGACAGGCGGGGGCGGAGGATGTCGTCGCCTATGTCACGCACGGCGTCCTGTCGGGCGGCGCGGTCGCGCGCGTCGAGGGATCGGTGCTGACCGAACTCGTCATCACCGATTCGATCGGCAATCACGAATCGATCGGCGCGACGTCGAAGATCCGCCACCTGCCGATCGCGCCGTTGCTGGGCGAGGCGATCAAGCGCATCGCCGACGAAACGAGCGTGTCGTCGCTGTTCGACTGACGGGCGCCGGCGCGGCCACGCCCGCGCCAATGCGCGACGCGTAGTGCCCGACACGGCCAGCGGGCGCGCAGCGCGACCCGACTGACGGCGGCTTTGCCGGCGTCAGCCTCTATCGCTGGCTGAGCGCGATGATATGGTCGAACACCGCCGGGTGCAGCGGCTTGGCGAAGGCGCAGCCATATTGCGTCTTGTCCCGCCACGCGACCACGGCCTCCAGACCGGCCAGCCCCGGCAGCGTCAGCCACACGATCGTGCCCGGCCATAGCGTAAAGGACGTTTCGGCGCGGAACCCCATCAGCGACAGGTCGGTCACGTCGATTTCGAACCGGGTCTGTCCGCGATCGCGCAGATGCGCGCGCATCGTCACCGCCTTGCGCAGCGATCGGCGCGACTCGGCGCCCTCTTCCGTCCCGTTGAGGGCGATGGGCTGGTACGGCGGCGTGAAGGTCGGCTGTTCCATGGCTGTATCGTGCCACGGAAGGCGTTACTTTTCTGCCAACGGCTCCCCGGCGGGCGCCCGCACCCCCTGCCGCCCGCGCCGCTTGAGCTCGGCTTTCAAGGCTTCGGGCCGGGGAGCGACCAGGAAGCCGAAGCTGACGTTGCCTTCGCGCGTCTCGACGACATGGTGCAGCCGATGCGCCTGGACGATCCGCTTCATGTAGCTGGACTTGGGCAGATAGCGCGTCGGGATCCGCTGGTGGACGATGATGTCGTGGAAGCCGAAATAGATCGCGCCATAGGCCGCGATCCCCGCACCGATCCACGCGAAGCCCGGCCACCAGCCCAGCTGAACCCCGCCGAGCAGCAGCACGAACGAGGGCACCGCGAAGATCGCCGCGTACAGGTCGTTGAGCTCCCAATTGCCTTCGCGCTTGGTGTGGTGGCTCGCATGCAGGAACCAGCCCGGCCCATGCATGATCCAGCGGTGCGCGGCATAGGCAAAGCCCTCCATGCCGATCACCGTCGCCAGAAACAGAAGGATGCCGATCGGCCAGGACATGCGTATTCCATCTAATGCGAAGCGTTTGCGATAACGATCGATCCCCGTGCTATATCCGGGGTGGATTCGACGCGCCGCCTGTGCAAAGGGCGGCGGCAATCTCCTCTTTATAGCATAATGCGAGGCAGGCCATGAACATCCACGAATATCAAGCCAAGGAACTGCTGGCGAAGTTCGGCGTGCCCGTGCCGGCAGGCTTTGCGGCGCTCAGCGTCGAGGAAGCGGTCGAGGCATCGAAGAAGCTTCCCGGACCGCTCTACGTCGTGAAGGCGCAGATCCACGCCGGCGGCCGCGGCAAGGGCAAGTTCAAGGAACTGGGCCCCGACGCCAAGGGCGGCGTCCGCCTCGCCAAGACCGCTGACGAAGTCCGCGCACACGCGACCGACATGCTCGGCAACACGCTGGTGACGATCCAGACCGGCGACGCCGGCAAGCAGGTCAACCGCCTGTACATCACCGATGGCGTCGACATCGCCAAGGAATTCTACCTCGCGCTGCTCGTCAACCGCGCGACCGGCCGCGTCTCGATGGTCGCTTCGACCGAAGGCGGCATGGACATCGAGACCGTGGCGCATGACACGCCCGAGAAGATCCACTCGATCGACATCGACACCGCGACCGGCTTCATGCCGCATCACGGCCGCGCCGTCGCAGCTGCGCTCGAGCTGACCGGCGACCTCGCCAAGCAGGCGGCCAGCGTCGCGTCGAAGCTGTACGACGCGTTCCTGGGCACCGATGCCGAGCAGATCGAAATCAACCCGCTCGCCGTCACCGACGATGGCAAGCTGGTCGTGCTCGACGCCAAGGTCGGCTTCGATGGCAACGCCATGTTCCGTCACAAGGACCTGATGGAGCTGCGCGACACCACCGAAGAAGACGCGATGGAGCTCGAGGCGTCGAAGTACGACCTGGCCTACATCAAGCTCGACGGTGACATCGGCTGCATGGTCAACGGCGCCGGCCTCGCCATGGCGACGATGGACATCATCAAGCTGAACGGCATGTTCCCGGCCAACTTCCTCGACGTCGGTGGCGGCGCCAACAAGGAGAAGGTGACGGCGGCGTTCAAGATCATTCTCGCCGATCCGGCGGTGAAGGGTATCCTCGTCAACATCTTCGGCGGCATTATGAAGTGTGACATCATCGCCGAGGGCATCGTCGCTGCCGCCAAGGAAGTGAACCTGTCGGTGCCGCTGGTCGTCCGCCTGGAAGGCACGAACGTGCAGGCCGGCAAGGACATTCTGGCGAACTCGGGCCTCGCGATCGTTCCCGCGAACGACCTGGGTGATGCGGCGAAGAAGATCGTCGCAGAGGTCCAGAACGCCGCGTGATCCCTTAGTCCTCCCCCGCAAGGGGGAGGTGGCGCCGCGCAGCGGTGACGGAGGGGGAGGATAGGGTGCCGTTCATGAAGGCCGGTCCTGACCTCCCCTTCGACCATTCGGCTGATGCCGAACGGTTCCCCCGCCTGGCGGGGAAGGACTTTGCGATAGAAAATTCCTCAGGCTCGGGCATCATGTCCGGGCCTGATTCGTTTGGGCGGTAGACCTGCCGTTACGGCAACCGGCGCTTTCCGTACCGGACTTGCGAAAGGCACGGAAAACCGCCATCTCACCCGCCGATACGACGCCAAAAAGGTGTCGGAGGCGCAATCGGAAGGAAGCCTATGAAGGTGCTGGTGCCGGTCAAGCGCGTGCTTGACTATAACGTGAAGCCCCGCGTGAAGGCGGACGGCTCGGGCGTGGATCTTGCTAACGTCAAGATGAGCATGAATCCCTTCGACGAAATCGCCGTCGAAGAAGCGATCCGCCTCAAGGACAAGGGCGTCACCGAGATCGTCGTCGTCTCGATCGGTGAGGCGAAGGCGCAGGAAACGATCCGCACCGCGCTCGCGATGGGCGCCGACCGCGGCATCCTCGTGACCAGCGACACCAAGGTCGAGCCGCTGGGCGTCGCCAAGATCCTCGCCAAGATCGTCGAGGAAGAGCAGCCTAGCCTCGTCATCCTGGGCAAGCAGGCGATCGACGACGACAACAACCAGACCGGCCAGATGCTGGCAGGGTTGCTCGGTTGGGGCCAGGGCACGTTCGCCTCGAAGGTCGAGCTGACGACGAGCGACGTCACCGTGACGCGCGAAGTCGACGGCGGCCTGGAAACGGACAAATTCCCGCTGCCGGCGATCGTTACCACTGACCTGCGCCTCAACGAGCCGCGCTATGCCTCGCTGCCCAACATCATGAAGGCGAAGTCCAAGCCGCTCGCGCAGAAGACCGCCGCCGATTACGGCGTCGACGTCACGCCCCGCATCACGACGCTGAAGGTCGTCGAGCCGGGCAAGCGCCAGGCCGGGATCAAGGTCGCCGATGTCGACGAACTCGTGACCAAGCTGCATGCGATGGGGATTGCCAAGTGAAGACGCTCGTTTGGGTCGAGCATGATGGCTCGACGGTAAAGGATGCCACGCTGTCGGCGGTGACTGCCGCATCGAAGCTGGGTGAGGTGCATCTGCTCGTCGCCGGCCAGGGCGTCGATGGCGTCGCGCAGGCGGCGGCGAAGATCGCCGGCGTCGGCAAGGTGCATGTCGCCGACGATGCCGCCTATGCGCATGCGCTCGCCGAGAATATCGCGCCGCTGGTCGTCGAGCTGATGGGGCATCACGATGCCTTCGTCGCGCCGTCGACCACCACCGGCAAGAATGTCGCGCCGCGCGTCGCCGCACTGCTCGACGTGATGCAGATCAGCGACATCCTGTCGGTCGAGGGCGAGGACACGTTCACCCGGCCCATCTACGCCGGCAACGCGATCGCGACCGTCCAGACGTCGGACGCCAAGAAGGTGATCACCGTCCGCGGCACCGCCTTCGACAAGGCGGCGGCCGAGGGTGGCTCGGCCGCGATCGAGGCGGTCGCCTCGGTCGGCGACAAGGGCGTCTCGTCCTATGTCGGTTCCGAGATCGCGCAGAATGCGCGTCCCGAACTGACGTCGGCCAAGATCATCGTGTCGGGCGGCCGCGCGCTGCAGAACGGCGAGAACTTCCACACGCTGATCGAGCCGCTGGCCGACAAGCTCGGCGCCGGCGTCGGTGCGAGCCGCGCCGCGGTCGACGCGGGCTTCGTGCCCAACGACTATCAGGTCGGCCAGACCGGCAAGATCGTCGCACCGGAAGTCTATATCGCGGTCGGCATCTCGGGCGCGATCCAGCACCTCGCCGGCATGAAGGACTCGAAGGTCATCGTCGCGATCAACAAGGACGAAGACGCCCCGATCTTCCAGGTCGCGGACATCGGCCTCGTCGGTGACCTCTTCAAGGTCGTGCCGGAACTGACGGAGAAGTTGTAGGCGCACGGCTTGCCGTGCGCCGGTGCGGGGCAGGCGGAGCCGCCCCGCAACACTTCGACCGGCCAGCGCCGCTACAGCGGCGACTGACGACGCGGGATTCATTCCCGCGTCGTGGGCCCAGAGAGGTTGGCTGGACTAGCCTCGCCTCCATTCCACCGCCGTCAGCCCAGCGAAGGCTGGGACCTCCCGACGAAAGCGCGCGAACAGAGCCGCCACAGGCCCCAGCCTACGCTGGGGCGACGGCTCGGCCTGATGCGCTATCCCCAAGGGAGCGCGTGCCCACCACACACGACGGCGCGTGCCTCGGATCGCCTCCACTCCCACACAAAGAGACGGCCCGACACCAGCAATGTCGGACCGCCAGTCTACGCCTAGGGAGCTTACCTTGGCGTGTTCGAAAAGAGGTAGGCGTTACAGCGCGTTGCCGGCTGCCGGGGCGGTGGCGTTGTCCGTGACATTGCCGGTCAGCGCGGTATCGCCGGCGGCCGCATTGCCGTCCGTTTCCAGACCCGCTGCATTGTCGAAGACGGCGCCGTCGTCGTTGAGCGTGACCGTCTCCGCGGCAGTGTTGCCCGATTCGGTCTTGGGGCCGCAGGCGGCAAGGCCCAGCGCGGCGAGGCCGAGGACGGGCAGCAGGATGGCAGTCTTCATGTCGTTCTCCCTTTAGAAACCGGATGGCGATGGAACGGGTGGGCGGCCGCGGTGCAGAGCGGCGCCGATCAGCGAAAAGAAGGCGCGGCTGGCGGGCGAATCGGCCGTGTCCCATTCGGGATGCCATTGGACGCCCAGCACTTCGCCGCCGCAGGGGCGCGCCGACACCGCCTCGACCAAGCCATCGTCCGCTGCGATCGCCTCGATGGACAGACCGCGGCCCAGCCGGTCGATGCCCTGCTGGTGCACCGAATTGACGCGAACGCGGCGGGCGCCGGTCGCACCGGCGAGCCGGCCGTTTGGGGTCAGCTCCACGTCATGGCCGTGGTCGAACAGCGAATCGTAATCGCCCTCCCACGCGCCGCGATGGTGGCGGCCGGGGTGGCTGGCCGCGGCCAGCGTGCCGCCGAACAGCACGTTGATCTCCTGCAACCCGCGGCAGATTCCGAAGACGGGCTTGCCCGCCTCGATCATCCGTCCGGCAAGCGCCAGCGCGACCTCGTCGCGGCAATCGTCCGTCACCTGGTCGTCCGGCAGCGCCGCGCCACCATAGCGACCGGGCGCGACATGGCTGCGCGATCCGGTGAGCAGCAGTCCGTCGAGCACCGCGGAGAGCGTGTCGGTATCGGTGGTCCCCGGCATCGCGGGCACCAGCAGCACCGTCGCCTGCGCCAGCGTCGTCAGCGGCGCGATGAAGCGGCTCGCGACGACCTGTACCGGCCGTGCCGCCACCTCGTTGCAGCACAGCACCCCGATGACGGGACGGCGCGACAAAGGGCGGGCCTGCCCCATCACACCAGCGCCGCGACCAGCGTGTCGCGCAACGCGAGGCTGGCGGAGGGCGCGAGCAACGTGGCTTCGGGCTGCACCACCACGCCGCCGGCGGGCACGTTGTCGAGCAGCCAGACGTTGCCGCCGATCGTCGCGCCGTCGCCGATCGTGACGCGGCCGAGGATCGTCGCGCCGGCATAGATGACGACATCGTCGCCGACGATCGGATGCCGGGCATAGCGTTCGCGCGGGGATCGCCGCGCCGCGCCCAGCGGACTGCGCGCGCCGAGCGTTACGTGCTGGTACAGGCGCACGCCGGTGCCGACGATCGCGGTTTCGCCGATGACGACGCCGGTGCCATGGTCGATGAAGAAGCGCGCGCCGATCGTCGCACCGGGGTGGATGTCGATCCCGGTGCGTTCGTTGGCGAGTTCGGAGATCATGCGCGCGACGATCGGCGCGCCCAGATTGTGCAGCTGGTGCGCGATACGGTGATGCAAGCTGGCGATCGCGCCCGGATAGCAGACGAGGATTTCATCGGTGCTGCCCGCGGCGGGATCGCCCAGGAAGGCGGCCTCGACGTCGCTGTCGATCAGCCGGCGGATATCGCCGAGCGTGCCGGCGAACAGTCGCACGATCGTCGCGGCCTGATCCGCGGCGAAGGCGGTGCGCGCCTCCATCTGCCAATAGCCGAGCTCACGGTCGATCTCGCGTTCCAGATCGGTGAAGGCGGCGGTCAGCTTGGCGGCGACGAAATGATCCTCGTCCTTCGGCGCCACGCGCTGCTGGCCCAGACGGCGGGGATAGAGCGCTTCGGCGAGCAGCGCGACGACGCGCTCGATGGCTTCGCGCGAGGGGAAGATCGCTGCGGCGCGCTGCGGCTGTTGCCGGTCGCGCCAGGCCGCCCGAGCGCTGCGCAGCGCGCCCACCGCCTCGTCCAGCGTCGCGCCGGCGGCAGGGGATACGGGCGGTGAGGACAGCGTCGGCATGGCAAGTCTCCCAGACCTGCGAGCATATCCCTCCATTCTGATGGGAAAGGAAAGAAAAGCTTTGCCGCCGACAAGATGGGCCCGGTTCGGTCAGGCCGCGGGCAGTCCGGGTCCGTTCGTTTCGGGCATCGGCAGCGGCGGTATCCGGCTCAGCAGCAGCGCCACCACCAATGCCAGAACCGCCAGGATCAGGCAGAATAAAGTCACCCCCGGCCAGGCGCCGCGGCTCCACGCGATGCCGCCGGCCGAGCCCAGCACGCTCGATCCGAGGTAATAGAAGAACAGGTAAAGCGCGGCGCCCTGGCCGCGATGACCCGCCGCGCGCCGCCCGACCCAGGCGCTGGCGATCGAATGCGCGCCGAAGAAGCCGATCGTCACCAGCGCGATGCCGACGACGACCAGCCACAGCGGCGTCGCCGCCGCGACGGCGATGCCCGCGATCAACACGACGATCGGCAGCCAGAACACCCGCCGTCGCCCGACCCGTCCCGCGAAGCCGCCGAACAGCGTCGAACTCACCGATCCCAGGATATAGAGCAGGAAGACCATGCCGACCGCCGCCTGGCTGAGGCCATACGGCGGCGCGATCAGGCGGAAGCCCGCGTAATTGTACAGCGTGACGAACAGGCCCATCAGCAGGAAGGCTTCGGCGTAGAGCAGCGGCAATGCCCGGTCGCGCAGCAGGGTCACGATACCGGCGAGCGGGTTGCGTGCGGTGCTCGCGACGAAGCGGCGTGACGGCGGTGCCAGCCGGCGAAACGCTTCCGCCATCACGACCCCGGCGAAGCCGACGCCGCCTAGCGCCCAGCGCCAATCCGCGACGTCCGCGATCAGGCTGGCGATCAGTCGCCCGCCCATGCCGCCCAGCGCGCTGCCGGCGATGTACAGCCCCATCGCCGCGCCCACCGTCGCCGCATCCACCTCTTCGGCGACATAGGCCATGGCGACCGCCGGCACGCCGGCAAGCGCAAGGCCGGTGAGCAGCCTGAGCGCCAAGAGTGCATGCCAACCCGGCGCCACCGCCGCGGCGAGCGTCAACAGCCCCGCCGAAAACATCGCCGCGATCATCAGTGGCCGCCGCCCGATCCGGTCAGACAGGACGCCCGCGAACAGGATGGCGATCGCCAGCGGCCCGGTCGCGAGCGACACGGCCAAGGATGCGCCCTCCGCACTCAGCGCATAATCGTGTGCGAACAACGGCAGCAGGGGTTGGACGGCGTAGAGCAGCGAAAAGGTCGAAAAGCCCGCGAACAGCATCGCCAGCGTCAGCCGGCGATAGGCGGGCGTGCCCAGCGCAATGGGCGCGATGGCCGCGTCAGCGGGCGGCATGCGCCCGGCGTCCCGCGATCACCAGCACCGCCGCACCCGCGAGCGCCGAGGCGATCGAACCGGCGAGCACACCGATCTTCACCGCGTCGATCTGCGCAGGATCGGCGAAGGCAAGGCCACCGATGAACAGGCTCATCGTGAAGCCGATGCCGGCGATCAGCGCCATGCCGTACAATTGCCCCCAACTCACCCCCGCTGGGCGGCGTGCGATCCCCAGCCGGTCGGCACCCCAGATCGCTGCCAGGATGCCGGTCTGCTTGCCTAGGAACAGGCCGAGCGCGATGCCGAGCACCAGCGGTTGGGCGAACGTCTCCAGCCCGACGCCGGTCAGCGATACGCCGGCATTGGCGAAGCCGAATAACGGCACGATGGTAAAGGCGCTCCACGGATGCAGCGCATGCTCCAGCCGGTGGAGCGGCGAACTCGCCGCGTCACGGCGGATCGGCACCAGCATCGCGGTCATCACGCCGGCGATCGTCGCATGCACCCCCGATTGCAGCACGAACAGCCACAGCGCGGCCCCCACCAGCAGATAGGGCCACAGCGCCATCACCTGCCGCCGGTTGAGGACGTAGAGCACCAGCAGCGCAAGCCCCGCGCCGGCCAGCGCCAGGACGCGGATCGAATCGGTATAGGCGATGGCGATGATCGCCACCGCGCCCATGTCGTCGACGATCGCGACGGTGGTCAGCAGCAGCTTGAGCGACGAGGGCACGCGCGATCCGAGCAGCGCCAGCACGCCGATCGCGAAGGCGATGTCGGTCGCGGCGGGGATCGCCCAGCCGGGCTGCAATCCCGGCGTATCGCCCGCGACGAGCAGGAAGACGAGCGCCGGCACCGCCATCCCCGCGACCGCCGCGATGAACGGCAGCCGCCGCCGGTCGGCGCTGGCGAGCCGGCCGCCGACGAACTCGCGCTTGATCTCCAGCCCGACCAGGAGGAAAAACAGCGCCATCAGCCCGTCGTTGATCCAAAGGTGGACGGTCATCGGCCCCAAAGCGGGGGCGAGCGTCGGGCCGATCTGCGCGTGCAGTAGCGCCTCATAGCCGTGCGCGGTCGCCGGCCAGTTGGCGGCAATCATCGCCAGCGCGGCCGCGGCGATCAGCACGATCCCGCCCGCCGCCTCTCCATGCAGAAAGGCGCGCAGCGCGTGGCGGCGATGGGCGGAGGCCTTGGTCATCCCGTCTGACGTAACGGCTCGCGCCTCGCTGGCAAGCCGAACCCGCCGCGCTCGATGGCGAACGAGACCGCCCAGATCGCAAAGCCGCCCAGCGCCAGGCCGGCGCCGACCAGTCCGGTCGACGTCCAGCCGAGCCCGCCCGCGATGGCGAGGCCCCCCAGCCACGGGCCGATCGCGTTGGCGGTATTGAACGCCGAATGGTTCAGCGCCGCGGCCAACGCCTGCGCGTCACCTGCCACGTCCATCAGCCGCGTCTGCAACACCGTGCCCAGCGCACCCCCCAAGCCGATCGCGAAGACGTCGGGGATCAGCGTCCACAGACTCCCCGCACATAAGGGATAGACCGCCAGCGCCGCCGCCGACCACAGCAGTAGCGCACCCGCCGTCGGCATCAGCGCCCGGTCCGCGAAGCGCGGCACGATCAGATTGCCGATCGTCATGCCGGCGCCGAACACCGCCAGCACGACCGGCACGGTTTGCGGTGCCACGCCGGTGACGTCGTGCAGCGTCGCGGCGAGATAGGTATAGACCGCGAACATGCCGCCGAAGCCGATCGCGCCGGTGCCGAGCGTCAGCCACACCTGCCGCCGCTTGAGCGCGCCGAGTTCGCGCAAAGGACTGGCGCTGCGATCGGGACTGTCGATGGGGGCCAGCACGGCGACGAGGCTCGCGGTGGTCAGCGCCAGCAGCGCGACAAGCGCGAACACCCAGCGCCAGCTCGCCATCTGCCCCAGCCAGGTCGCGACCGGCACACCGACGATCGTCGCGACGGTCAGGCCCAGCATCACGCGCCCGACCGCCTGCGTGCGCTGCGCGGTCGGCACCAGCGACGCGGCGACGAGCGAGGCGATCCCGAAATAGGCGCCATGTGGCAGGCCTGCGAGGAATCGGAACGCGAGCATCCAGCCATAAGACGGCGCGAGGGCGGACAGCGTGTTGCCGATCGCGAACAGCGCCATCAGCCCGATCAACAGGCTGCGCCGTGCCATACGGGCCGACAGCACCGCGATCGTCGGTGCGCCGACCACTACGCCCAGGGCGTAGGCGCTGATGATATGCCCCACGGTCGGCGCGTCGATGCCCAGCCCGCGGGCCAGATCCGGCTCCAGGCTCATCGCCGCAAATTCGGTTGTCCCGATCGCAAACCCGCCGACGGCAAGCGCAAGATGGACGAGGCCGGGATGCGCCTCGGCAGTCTGTCGTAACGTCATGGATGCTGCCCTAACCGACCTTGCTGCAGTGCAGCAAGATCAATGGCCAAGGGCGCCGCGTAGTTCCGCTTTAGTGCGAGCGCGATGGGAGATCCGCCAATTCCTCCCTCGCGTTAGCGGTGGAGGGGGCGTTTCCGCAAACACGACCTCCGTCGCATACCTCCCCCTCCGTCACCGCTACGCGGCGCCACCTCCCCCTGGCGGGGGAGGACTTAGGCAGTGGCCTTCGCCAAGGCTTCGGCAATCAGCGTCCGACTGTTCTCCACCCCGTACAGCGCGATGAAGCTCCCCATGCGCGGCCCCTGTTCGGACCCCAGCAGCGTCTCGTACAGCGCCTTGAACCAGTCGCGTAGGCTCTCGAAGCCGGCTGTCTTGCCGATCTCATAGACGACGTTCTGGATATCCTCCGCGCTCGCATCGGCGGGCAGCGCGGCGAGATCGGCGTCCAGCCGGCGCAGCGCTTCTACCTCGACGCCCTCGGGCGCACGGCGCTTCAGCGTCGGCACGACGAAATCGCGGGCATAAGCCAGGGCATAGCCGATCAGTCGGTCGAGCTCGGGGTCGCGCTCCGGCGTCGCATCGGGCACATAATTGCGCAGATAGCCCCACACCTGCTCCTTGCTCGCCTCGCCCATCACGCCGACGAGGTTGAGCAGCAGCCCGAACGTCACGGGCAACGTCGCGCTGGGCACGTTGCCGTCGTGGATGTGGTGGACGGGGTTGCCCAGCTTCTGCGGCAGTTCCTGCGTCGGATAATTGCCGCGGAACTGCCAATAATCGTCGACCGCGCGCGGGATGACGCCGAAGTGCAGCGCCTTCGCCTTCTTGGGCTCGCGATAGGCGAAGAAGGCCAGGCTCTCTTCCGGCCCGTAGGTCAGCCATTGGTCGAGGCTGAGCCCGTTGCCCTTGGACTTGGAGATCTTCTCGCCCTTTTCGTCGAGGAACATCTCGTAGTTGAAGCCCTCGGGCGGGCGTCCGCCGAGCACGCGCGCGATCTTCGACGATTGCGTCACCGAATCGATCAGGTCCTTGCCCGCCATTTCGTAGTCGACGCCGAGCGCCACCCAGCGCATCGCCCAGTCGACCTTCCATTGCAGCTTGGACTTGCCGCCGAGCGCTGACTGGACGATCCGTTCGCCGCTTTCGTCGGTGAAGGCGATCGTGCCGGCGTCCGCGTCGACCACCTCGACCGGCACCTGCAACACGACGCCGCTCGTCGGGCTGACCGGCAGGACCGGCGAATAGGTCTCGCGCCGTTCCGCCCGCAGCGTCGGCAGCATCACGTCGAGGATGCCCTGATAGTGGCGCAGCACGCCCTTGATGGCGTCGTCGAACTTGCCGCCCTCGTAATAGTCCGTGGACGAGGCAAATTCGTAGTCGAAGCCGAACCGGTCGAGGAAGGCACGCAGCATCGCATTGTTGTGCGCGGCGAAGCTGTCGAACTTGCCGAACGGATCGGGGATGCGCGTCAGCGGCTTGCCGAGATGTTCGCGCAGCATGTCGCCGTTGGGGACATTGTCGGGCACCTTGCGCAACCCGTCCATGTCGTCGCTGAACGCGATCAGGCGCGTCGGCTGGTCGCTCAGCGCATGGAAGGCGTTGCGCACCATCGTCGTGCGCAGCACCTCGTTGAACGTGCCGATATGCGGCAGGCCCGACGGGCCATAGCCGGTTTCAAACAGGATCGGCGCGCCACCGGGCTTTCCGTCCGGATAGCGTTTCAGCAGCTTGCGCGCCTCTTCGAACGGCCAGGCCTTGGAGTCGAGAGCGGCGGAGCGCAGATCGGTATCGGTCATGATGCGCGCCGGACTAGGACTCCGGCGCGCATCTCGCAACACTTTGGGTCGCGGCGCCTTAGCGGCAGCGGCGCTTGGCGGTGATCGTGCGATCGATCGCCCGGCCGGCAAAGGCACCACCGACGCCGCCCGCGATCGTGCCGAGCGCGCCATGGCCGAGCAGCGAATTGCCGACGAGCGCACCGCCGACGCCGCCCGCCACCAGGCCCGTCGTGCCGCTCGAATAGCGGCAGCCGTGTGCGTAGCGATAGCCGCGCTCATGCGCATAGCGGTGGTGATGCCGCTTGGCCTCGGCCTTGCTGACCGGCAGCGCGACGCTGGCGGGCAGGACGAGCGAAGCGGCGGTGAGCGCGAACAGCATATGGCGCATGATATATTTCCCTTTCGTGTCGAACGATGTCTGCCGAACGAGCGATAAAGGGCGCGGTTTCATGAATGCAGGATGACGTCCGTCGCGCGCGGGTTGGCGAGTTGCCATTCCGTTCCGGTGGAGTACAGCGGCACCGGTGATCCCTTATCCCGCCCTCCACGCCAGCCATGGCGGCATCTGGATCGCGACCGCGGAGGGTACGCGGCCGATCGGGCGCGGCGAGGCGATCCGGATCGCCGCGGATACGCCAGTGATCCTGCTCAACGCCGCATTGGTCGCGCAGCGGCTGGGCTACCCCGAGCTGTCGGGCCTCGACCTGCTCGAACTGTTCGCCTTCCTCCATCCCGCGCGCTTCGCGGTGCCGACGCCCAAGGGGCTCGCGCGGGCGGTCGATCTGTCGCCGCCGACGCGCGACGAGGATGTCGCCGCCTTCCTGCGCGAAGCTGCCGCGGCATTGCTCGCCGTGCCGGAGGGTGACTGGCCCGAACGTGAGGGCGCGTGGACCGCGGTGCAGTCGCTCGGCCGGCTGCGCTGGCCCTGGGCCCCCGCGATCGGCCCGCTGATCGCCAAGCCACGCACCAACGAACGCTGGCTGTTCGCCGCGCTGCCCGAATGGGAGGAGCACGCCCCGCGTCCCGCACCGCTGTCCGCCACCGTCCCGCCCGGCGATGCCGAGGCACGGCTCCACGCCCTCACCGGTGCGGGCGCCGAGGAACGCACCGGCCAGCGCGCCTTCGCCGCCGCCGCGACCGAAGCCTTCGCGCCGCGTGCGATGCGTGAGGCGCCCAACATGGTCCTTGCCGAGGCGGGGACGGGGATCGGCAAGACCTTGGGCTATCTCGCCCCCGCTTCGCTCTGGGCCGAGCGCGCGGGCGGTGCGGTGTGGATCAGCACCTATACCAAGGCGCTGCAACGCCAGCTCGCCAAGGAAACCGAGCGCGTCTTCCCCGACGCCACGGTGCGTCGCGAGAAGGTGGTGACGCGCAAGGGCCGCGAAAATTATCTGTGCCTGCTCAACCTGGAGGATGCGTTGCAGGGTGGCTTTGCCGGCCGCGCCGCGATCCTCGCGCATCTGGTCGCGCGCTGGGCGGCCTATAGCGCGGACGGCGACATGGTCGGCGGCGACCTGCCCGGCTGGCTACCCACCCTGTTCCGGCGCAACGGCCCGGCGGCGCTGACCGACCGGCGCGGCGAATGCGTTTATGCGGGCTGCCCGCATTACCGGAAGTGCTTCATCGAACGCGCCGCGCGCGCCTCCGCCGATGCGGACATCGTGATCGCCAACCACGCGCTCGTGATGGTCAACGCCGCGCGGGGGCGAGAGACGACGACGCGCCCGACCCGCTATGTCTTCGACGAGGGCCATCACCTGTTCGAAGCGGCCGATTCGATGTTCGCCACCGCGCTGACCGGGCAGGAGACGATCGAACTCAGGCGCTGGATTCTCGGCCCCGAAAGCGGCGGGCGCGGCCGGCGGCGCGGGCTTCAGGCGCGCTTGTCCGATGTCGCGAGCTATGACGAACAGGGCGGCATCGCGATCCAGGATGCGGTGGAGGCGGCGCGCAACCTCGCGAGCGACGGTTGGCTGGGGCGGATCGCCGAAGGCGCGCCGTTCGGGCCGATCGAGCATCTGCTCGCCGCCGTCCGCGGCCTCACCTATGCCCGCGCGGAACAGCCGGGCGATGCCGGCTATGGCCTTGAAACCGAACTCGCCGAACCGACCCCCGAACTGATCGAAGCCGCCGCACCCGCTGCCGCCGCGCTCGACGCGCTGGTCCGCCCCCTGGTGACGCTCGGCCGGCGGCTGGAGGCGGTGCTGGCGGAGGCGCCCGACTGGATGGACGGTCCGGCACGTGCGCGGATCGAGGGCGCGATCGCCTCGATCGGCTGGCGAGCGGAGACGGTGGCGGCGTGGCTGTCGCTGCTCGCGCGCGTCGGCGGCCCGGTCGATCCCGACCATGTCGACTGGCTCGCGGTCGAGCGGATCGAGGGGCGCGAATATGACATGGGGCTGCACCGCCACTGGCTCGATCCCACGCGCCCCTTTGCCGAGGTGGTGCTGAAGTCCGCGCATGGCGTACTCGTCACCTCGGCGACGCTGACCGGCGGTGGCGACTGGCCGACCGCGGAGGCTCGCGTCGGCGCCCCCCACCTCGCCCGCGCACCGTCGCGGTTCGAGGCGGCGAGCCCCTTTGCCTATGACCGCCAGGCCGAGGTGCTGATCGTCACCGACGTCAAGCGCGGCGACCTGCCCGCCCTCGCCAATGCCTATGCGCGGCTGATCGTTGCGGCGGGCGGCGGCACGCTCGGCCTGTTCACCGCGATCCGCCGCCTGCGCGGCGTCCACGGCCGTATCGCCGACCGGCTGGCGCGCGAGGGGTTGCCGCTCCACGCCCAGCACGTCGACCCGATCGACACGGGCACGTTGGTCGACATCTTCCGCGACGATCCCGCCGCCTCTTTGCTCGGCACCGATGCGTTGCGCGACGGGGTGGACGTACCCGGATCGTCGCTGCGCCTCGTCGTGATGGAGGGCGTACCCTGGCCCAAGCCGAGCGTGCTCCACGCCGCGCGCCGGCTGGCGGGGGGCGGTTCGGCCTATGACGACCGTATCGTCCGCGCGCGGCTCGCCCAGGCGTTCGGCCGTCTCATCCGCCGCGCCGACGATTCGGGGGCGTTCGTGATGCTGTCGGCCGCGATGCCGTCGCGGTTGCTCGCCGCCTTTCCGCCCGGCGTCGCCGTGACGCGCGTGACGCTGGACGAGGCGGTGGCCCGCGTCGCTGCGCGTAGTGGCGGGCGGCTTTCCTTGTCGCCCGCGATCGGGCATGAGGCGCGCATCGCGGTCGAGGACGGAGACGCCGGTTGAAGACGCTGACGCTGCTGCGCCACGCCAAGTCCGGCTGGGACGATCCCGTCGCTCGCGATTTCGACCGTCCCCTGAACGACAAGGGTCGCCGCGCCGCGCAGACGATGGGCCGGCACATGCGCGACGAGGGCCTCGTCTTCGACCATATCGTCGCCTCGCCCGCGGTGCGCGTGATGGAGACGCTCGACGCGATCGCCAGCGGCTATGGTCGCAAGCTGGAACCGGTGTGGGAACGGCGCATCTACCTCGCCTCCGCCGCGACGTTGCTCGACGTCGTGCATGAGCTGCCGGATGAGGCGCAACGGGTCCTGATGGTCGGCCACAACCCCGGCCTCGAGGATCTGGCGATGCTGCTGGTGCCGTTTGGCGGCGGCGCGTTGCGCGACCGGCTCGAGGAAAAATACCCGACCGCGACGCTCGCCGAGATGGCGACCGGGGCGGAACGCTGGCGTGCGGTCGCCGAGGGGCAGGCGCGGCTCGACCGCTATGTCCGCCCGCGCGACCTCGATCCCGCGCTCGGCCCCGACGAGCGGTGACGGACCCGAAACGGTCCTGACGGGTTCTTGCCCCGTCCCGCAGTCGGCGGGAGTGCAGACGGGGGCGATATGATCGACAGGCGACGGCTGGAATCGGGGGGACTGATCGTCTTCCTCGTGGCGGTGAGCGTGGGCCTGCTCGCGATCGTGTCGTCGTTCATCGGCGCGCTGCTGTGGGCGGTGCTCGCCGCGATCCTGTTCCAGTCGCTGTTCCAATGGCTGCTCAAGCGCTGGCCGGGGCACCGCAACCGTGCGGCGGCGGCGACCTTGCTCATCATCTTCGTCGCGGTCATCATCCCGACGCTGGCGATCGGCGGCATGGTGATCGACCAGACTGCCGGCGTCTATGCCAAGGTGCAAAGCGGCCAGATCGATTTCGACAGTTACTTCAAGCAGGTGCACGACGGCCTGCCGCAATGGGTGCAGCGCCCGCTCGACCGTTCGGGCCTCGGCAGTTTCGACAACGCGCAGGCCCGCATCGTCGAGGCGGTGCGCTCCAGCTTCCGCGGCATCGCGTCGCAGGCGCTGTCGATCGGCCGCAACACGGCAGCGTTCCTGCTCGCCTTCGGCGTCGGGCTCTACGTCACCTATTTCCTGCTGCGCGACGGCGATCGGCTTGCCCCCAAGATCCGGGACGCGCTGCCCCTGGAACGCGCCGTGGCCGACCGCCTGCTCGGTCGCTTCGTCGCGGTGGTGCGCGCGACGATCAAGGGCTCGGTGCTCGTCGCACTCGCGCAGGGTGCGTTGGGCGCGATCACCTTCTGGATCGTCGGTCTGCCCGCAGCCCTGCTGTGGGGCCTGCTGATGGCACTCGTCGCACTGCTGCCGGCGGTGGGGCCGGCCCTCGTCTGGGGGCCGGTCGCGATCTATCTGCTCGCGACGGGTGCCATTTGGCAGGCCGTGGTCGTGATCGTGTCGGGCGTCGCGGTGATCGGTCTGGCCGACAATATCCTGCGGCCGATCCTGGTCGGTCGCGACACGGGCATTCCCGACTGGCTGGTGCTGGTGACGACGCTGGGCGGCATCGAGGTAGCCGGGCTCAGCGGCATCGTCGTCGGCCCGCTGGTCGCCGCGCTGTTCCTCACCGGCTGGCAGATCCTCACCGACGAGCGCGAGGGGCGGCGGGTGACGGCGGGCGTCGACGCCGAGGATGCGCCGCGCGAGGAGTGATGTGGCACGCCCAGAACGCCGTTCACCCTGAGCTTGTCGAAGGGTGGTCCTCCGCAGGTGCTACGTTTGGGGAACGCGCCCTTCGACGGGCTCAGAGCGACCGGGTAGGAAGCACTTCAATTCCGTTGGCACGGATAGGTCTTCGCCAACACCCGCGCATAGCCGTCCTTCAGCGGCAGTTTCTTGTCCGCCGGCGACAGCGCATCCAGCCCGCCCAGCATCTGCAGGATCCCGATCGATTCGCCATCGGGGATGCAGGCGATCGGCGGCTTGCCCGCAGCGACCCGCGCCGCCCCCTCTGCCCGAAGCTGGCGCGTCGCGGCGTCGGCTTCCGCCTTCAGCACCGGATAGTCGGGGTTGGTCAGCGCGGTGAAGGGGTTGGCGCGCAGTGGCGCGGCCTTGGCCAGGAAGGTGCCGACGCTCATCGCGGCAGCGGCAGGCGTGGCGAGGCCCAGCGAAACGGCAAGGGCGATCAAAGGCTTATACGACAACGGCGGCACTCCGGATGGGAATGCCGCCGCATAATCGGATCAAACTGACGGCGGGCTGAACCGTGCCCCGTCTCTGTCGTTCGGATCAGGCGCCGAGCGGTGCCGGATTGCCGAACGGACCGCCCGGACGCCGCGTCTTCGGGATCGAGGTGCCGGCACGCGGCACGCTCGCCTTCGGACCCGACGGATCGCTGCGACCGATCTCTTCACCGGCGATCAGCTTCTTGATCTCGTCGCCCGACAGCGTCTCATATTCGAGCAGCGCACCGGCCAGCAGGTGAAGCTGATCGACATGGTCGGTCAGCAGCTGCTTGGCGCGGGTCAGACCGCCTTCGACGATGCTCTTGATCTCGTCATCGATCAGCTGTGCGGTCGCATTCGACATGCGAACCGGCTGGCTCGACGAATAGCCGAGGAAGCTTTCGCCTTCAGGCTGCGCATATTCGACCGGGCCGACCTTGTCCGACATGCCCCATTTCGTGACCATGTCGCGGGCAAGGCCGGTGGCGTATTGGATGTCGCCGCTCGCGCCCGACGACACCTTGTCGTATCCGAAGATGATCTCTTCGGCGACGCGGCCGCCCATCGCCACCGCCAGGTTCGCGTACATCTTGTCGCGATGGTAGCTGTAGCTGTCGCGCTCCGGCAGGCGCATCACCATGCCCAGCGCGCGACCGCGCGGGATGATCGTCGCCTTGTGGATCGGGTCGGACGCCTGTTCGTGGATCGACACGATCGCATGGCCCGCCTCGTGATAGGCGGTCATGCGCTTTTCGTCCTCGGTCATGACCATCGACCGCCGCTCGGCGCCCATCATGACCTTGTCCTTCGCCTCCTCGAACTCGGCCATCGCTACCAGGCGCTTGCCCTTGCGCGCGCCCATCAGCGCGGCTTCGTTGACGAGGTTGGCGAGGTCGGCGCCCGAGAAGCCCGGCGTACCGCGTGCGATCGTGCGCGCATCGACGTCGGGCGCCAGCGGCACCTTCTTCATATGGACTTCCAGGATCTTGACGCGACCCTCAATATCCGGCCGCGGCACGACGACTTGACGGTCGAAGCGGCCCGGACGCAGCAGCGCGGGATCGAGCACGTCGGGACGGTTGGTCGCCGCGACGATGATGATCCCTTCGTTCGCCTCGAACCCGTCCATCTCGACCAGCAGCTGGTTCAGCGTCTGTTCGCGCTCGTCGTTGCCGTTGCCCAGGCCCGCGCCGCGATGGCGGCCGACCGCGTCGATTTCGTCGATGAAGACGATGCACGGCGCCGACTTCTTGGCCTGTTCGAACATGTCGCGGACGCGACTTGCGCCGACGCCGACGAACATCTCGACGAAGTCCGAACCCGAAATGGTGAAGAACGGCACGCCCGCCTCACCCGCGATCGCACGGGCGAGCAGCGTCTTGCCGGTGCCGGGCGAGCCGACCAGCAGCGCGCCCTTGGGGATCTTGCCGCCCAGCCGCGCAAATTTCGACGGATCCTTCAGGAAGTCGACGATTTCGGTCAGCTCGGCCCGCGCCTCGTCGATGCCGGCGACATCGTCGAAGGTGACCTTGCCTTCCTTCTGCGTCAGCATGCGCGCACGGCTCTTACCGAAGCCCATCGCGCCACCGCCGGTGTTCTTCTGCATCTGCTTGATGACGAAGAAGGCGATGCCCAGGAACAGCAGGAACGGCAGCGACTGGTACAGCAGCACCATCCACACCGACGTGCCCTCATCGGGCTTGGCGGAGATCGTCACGTTCTTCTGGCGCAGGTGCGGCACCAGCGTCGGATCGCTGATCGGATAGGTGCGGAACTTCTCGCCGCTCGTATAGGTGCCGGTGATCATGTCGCGGCTGATCGCCACGTCCTTCACCGTGCCCTCGTCGATCTGGTCGAGGAATTTCGAATAGGCGACGGTATTGCTATTCGCGGCGCTGGTGCGGCCATCGAACATCGTCACGAACAGACCGAGCGCCAGCAGGATGCCGACCCAGATCAGCAGGCTCTTCATCCAGGGGCTGCCGCCGCCGTTGCCGCCATCATTCCCGCCGTCGCCGCGCGGCTGCTTGTCGTTGTCGTTCATGGGGTGCCTTTCACCGCACAAGATAGGCGCATGGAGGTTAATGGCAATGGAACACCCCGGCGGAATTGCGTCGATCAGCCGGCCGGCGACGACGAACGCCGCGGTGGGGCGGGGCGGAAACGCCATTCGGGGCCATGCGGGCTGGCGATGACCCCCGCCTGCGTCGCGCGACGACCGGACATGAGCGCATCGAGCAACGCCTCGATATTCGCCGATTCGCTCCATTGCGTGGTCGCCACGGCATGCGTCGCGATCACCTCTCCGATCGCGCGGCGTGCCAGCCGGCGCAGCACCTCGCGTGGCAGATCGGCGGCGTCGAGCCGGATGCTCGCGTCCAGGATGCGCACGCGCGTACCCCATAGCCAGTCGACGATCGCACGCAGATCGCCGTCCGCTTCCGCCAGCGCGGTCGCCGATCGGGCGAGCTGGGGCGGGCCGAGCCATTCATTGCCCTCGATCAGTCGGCGAAAGCGCGTGCGATCGTGCGCGGGATCGTGGTTGCTGGGATCGTCGACGAACGGCACGTCGGCACGCCGGACGATCGCGCGCAGCTCCGCGCGCCGCCATTCGAGCAGCGGCCGCACGATCGTCACACCCTCGACCGTCGCCCGCGCCCGCACGCCGGCCAGCCCCGCAATCCCCGATCCGCGCGCGGCACGCATCAGGAAGGTTTCGGCCTGGTCATCGACATGATGCGCCGTCGCGATCGCATCGACCCCCAGCGCGCGCGCGTGGTCGGTCAGCAGCCCATAGCGCGCGCGCCGCGCCGCCGCCTGGATGCTCGCGCCGCCGATCGGTTCGGCGGGCGTCAGTATCGTATGCGGCACGCCGATCGCGCGGCAGTGATCGGCGACCATTGCCGCCTCCGCCGCCGCCTCCGCGCGCAGGCGATGGTCGACGGTCGCGACATGCAGCCCCTCGACCCCGCCGGCCTGCGCCAGCGTCAGCATCGCCATGCTGTCCGGCCCGCCCGAGACGGCCAGCAGGATACCGCCGCGCGGGGCGTGCCCCAGCGCGCGGATCAGGTCATCCCGAAACCGCTGGCCTTCCGGCCCTGCGGCATCACTGGCATTTGGCGGCGGTGCGGCCCTTTTCGACATTCGCCTTCATCTGGCTGGAGATCTTGCTGCCGTACACGTCGGTCAGCTCGCCATATACCTTGCACGCATCGGCCGGCTTGTTGAGCTTCATCAGCGCCTGCGCGAGATAATAGAGGCTTTCCGGCGCGCGCTCGCCGTCCGGCATCTTCTTGTAATTGTCGTAGAACGCCATCGAGGCAAGGCTGGGCTTGCCCTCGTCCAGATAGGATCGGCCGAGCAGGTTCTGCGCATAGCTGGCGCGGCGATGTTTGGGATAGGTGGCGACCACCTTCTTCAGCTGCGCCTCGGCCTGCGGATATTGCTTCGCCGCCCACAGGCGATAGCCGTAGAGATAGTCGTCCTCGGGCGCGTCGCCGGTCGAGGGTTTCTCGACCTTGGCGGCGTTGGCGGAGGGCGCGGTGTCGCCCGCGGCGGCGACCGCGGTGGAGGTCGGGGTCTTTGCCGGCGTACGGCCGGGCTTGACCGGCGCGTCGCTCGCCGTCGTGTCGCCGGTCAACGGCGCCGAGGCGGGAGTTTCGGCCAGCGCCGGCGTGCTCGCCATCGCCTTCAGCTTCGCATCGGTGCTGCGCTTGTACGCGTCGAAGGCGTCCTGCAGCTGGCGCACCTTATAGCCGTTCTGCTCGATCTGATCGGTCATCGACGCCATCTGGCTCTCGAGCGCGGTCACGCGGCTCGTCAGGTCGGCGACGGCGCTGGTCGCGGGTACGCCGCCGATTGGCTGTGGCGTATCGGGACGCGTGATCTCCGGCTGGAGATACTGGCCGGCGCCGCCCGGGAAGACCTTGCGCTGCACCGCGCGCATTTCGCTTTCCAGCTTGCCGACGCGGCCTTCGACGTTGCTTTGTGCCGATGCGGCGACCGGCGTCAGGATAGTGGCGGCAGCGAGCGCCCAGATGATCGTACGCATGGATGTGGCGCCCCCCGGCGCAGCCTTGGTTAACACGAAACGAGTCATAGCTGCATTGCCATGCCTGTCGCCAGCCTTAAGGCGCCGACGAATTGCCCGTCGTTGCCGGTGGTGGCGTCGGCGCCGTCTCGGCGGATTGCAGGTTGGCCCGCTGCGTCTCGCTGGTCGCGGGACGATCGGCGCGACGCTCGCTGCGCCGGGTCGAGCGCTCTTCGCTCGAGCGCGTCGCACTCGCCGCGGCGGCACTCGGCGTCGCGGTCGGTGCCGGGGCGCCGGACAGGCGCGCGGCGATCGCCGCGCCGCTGACGCGCACGTCCTTGATCGCGCGCGACCCGTCGCCCAGCGGCGGGATGGCGGTGCCGTTCAGCGTCACGTCCAGCTTGTCGGGACGGCCGACGTTGATCTTGGGATCGTTGGCGGTCGCCGGCACCGCAAAGGTTTCGCCCGGCTTCATCGTGCCGAGGTACAGCGTCTTGTTGTCGGCGTCGTAGACGCGCAGCCACACTTCGTCCTTCGCGGTCAGCACCACCTGCCCGCCGGTCGGCGCGGCCGGCGTCGCGGCGGCGGTCGGCCGGGGCGTCACCGCCTGCGCCACCACGGCATCCTGCGCGGCGGGCGGCGTGGCGCCGTGCTGCTGGAACAGGTTGGTGCCATACCACAGACCGACCAGGATCAGGACGGCGAGCGCGATGCCGACGCCCAGCACGGCGACCCCGCGCGAGGGCACGCGTGCCGGATCGGCGGTTTCATAGGGCACATATTCGGGCTGGCGCGGCCCCATCTGGTCGAGTTCGCGACGCAGGTCGGCGGCCAGCTCCACCTCGTCCATACCCACCGCGCGGGCATAGGCTTTTGCGAAGCCCATCGCATAGGTGGGCGAGGGCAGGGCACCATAATCGCCCGCTTCCAGCGCCTCCAGATGGCGCTGCGGCACGCGGGTGCGTGCGGCGATCTCCGCCAGGCTCAGGCCCCGGCTGTCCCGCGCGGCACGCAACCGATCGCCCGGCCGGGCCGGTTCGACGGGGGTGGGGGCAGGCTGGCCGGATTCGACCTCGTCCATTCGTATCTCCGGGGGAGGGGCGTTTGCGGATCGCTGACGGGCGGGACATTCCCCGATGGACTGCTGCAAGTCAACGCGCCCGAAACCCTATTCGGCGAGGTTTCAGGCCATGTCGACGCCTTGCGAGGCTGCCCAATTACTTAGCGCGGCGCGCATGTCGCGCGGCGGCCGGGCGATCAGCTCGGTCACGAACGCGCGGACCGCGTCATGGTCCAGGCTGCGTACCATCGCCTTGATCGGGCCGATCGCGGCGGGGGTGATCGACAGGCGGTTGATGCCCAGGCCGATCAGCGCCATCGCCTCCACCGGCCGCCCGCCCATCTCGCCGCAGACGCCCAGGTCGACGCCCGCTTCGCGGCACGGCCCGACGACCCGCGAGAGGAAGCGCAGGATCGACGGGCTGAGCCAGTCGTAGCGTTCGGCGAGCCGCGGGTTGGCGCGATCGGCGGCGAACAGGAATTGCGTCAGGTCGTTGGTGCCGACCGACAGGAAGTCGAGATCGGGCAGCAGCAGGTCGAGCTGCTCGGCGAGCGCGGGCACTTCCAGCATCGCGCCATAGCGGATGCCGGTCGGCAGCCGCCGGCCGCGCGCGCCCAGCCACTGGCGCTGCGCCTCGAACAGCGCCTTCGCCTCGGCGAACTCCCAGGCCTCGCTGACCATCGGGAACATGACGTTGAGCGTGCGGCCCGACGCCGCCTCGATCAGCGCGCGCGCCTGCACCTTCATCAGGCCATCGCGATCCAGCGCCAGCCGCAGGGCGCGCCAGCCCATTGCCGGGTTTTCCTCGTCGGCATCGGCCTTGTTGAGATAGGGCAGCGCCTTGTCGCCGCCGATGTCGACGGTGCGGAAGATCACCGGGCGATCCCCGGCGGCGTCCATCACCTCCTTGTACAGGCGCTGCTGGCGTTCGCGCTGCGGCAGCGTCGCCGACACGAGGAACTGGAATTCGGTGCGGAACAGCCCGATGCCGTCCGCCCCCGTCGTATCCAGCGCCGCGACGTCATCGCGCAGGCCGGCATTGACCATCAGCGTGATGCGATGCCCGTCCTTCGTCACCGGCGGCACGTCGCGCAGCGCGGCAAAGGCGGCCTTGCGCTTCTGGCGCAGCGCCAGCTTCGCCTCGAACGCCTCTTCCATCCCGCCCGACGGCCGCACGAACACGTTGCCCGCGACCGAATCGAGCAGCAGCAGGTCGCCCTCGGCGATCTGGCGGCGCACGTCGCGCACCCGGCCCAGCACCGGCACGCCCATCGCCCGCGCGACGATCGTCACGTGCGCGGTCAGCGATCCTTCCTCCAGCACCACGCCCTTCAGCCGGCGCTTGTCATATTCCAGCAGCTCGGCGGGCCCCAGATTGCGCGCGATCAGGATCGTATCCTGCCGCAGGCCCAGCTGCGCGGCGGTGCCCATCTGGCCCGACACGATGCGCAGCAGCCGGTTCGACAGGTCCTCCAGGTCGTGCATGCGATCGGCGAGCAGCGGATCGTCGATCTGGCGCATGCGCTGGCGGGTGCGCTGCTGGACGCGCTCGATCGCCGCTTCCGCGGTCAGGCCGCTGTCGATCGCCTCGTTGATCCGCCGGGCCCAGCCTTCGTCATAGGCGAACATCTTGTAGGTCTGCAGGACCTCTTCATGCTCGCCGCCGACGCCAAACTCCGCCTCGCGCGTCATCCGGTCGATCTGTTCGCGCATCTTGTCGAATGCGGCATAGACGCGGTGGCGCTCGGCGTCGGTATCTTCGGCGACGGTATGTTCGACGACGATGCGCGGCTGGTGGAAGACGGCATAGCCCGATCCCATGCCCTCGACCAGTTTTTGCCCCGGCAGGCGGATCGCCGCGGTCGACTTCTCGCGCCCGCTCGCGCCTGCCGCCGTGTCGATCAGCCCGGCATTGGCGATCAGCTCGGACAGCACCATCGCCACCGTCTGCAACGCCTCGATCTCGACGTCCTGATATTTGCGCTGCTCGCTGTGCTGCACCGCGAGCACGCCCACCGCGCGTTCGCGCCGGATGATCGGCACGCCGGCAAAGCTGTGGTAGCGTTCCTCGCCCGTCTCGGGTTTGTAGGCGAAGTCCGGATGGCTCGCGGCTTCGTCGAGGTTCAAGACCTCGACATCGTCGGCGATCGTGCCGACCAGGCCCTCGCCCAGCGCCAGCTTGGTGACATGGACCGCCGCCTGATCGAGCCCGCGCGTCGCGAACAGCTCCAGCACGCCTTCGCGCAGCAGATAGATTGAACAGACCTCGCTATCCATCGCCTCGGCGATGATGCCGACGACGGCGTTCAGCTTCGCCTGCGCCGGGTTGCGCCCGGCCATGACGTCGTGAAGGCGGGTGAGGATTTCGCGGGCGGAGGCGACGGCCGAGCTGGGCATGGGCCTAGGGCTAACAGATGCCGCGGGCGGGTGCCACGCAACATTGTGTTTGCGCCGGCATCAAAGTCCTCCCCCGCCAGGGGGAGGTGGCAGCGCAGCTGACGGAGGGGGAGGACAGCGATGTCTACCGAAGTGAAGCGCAACCTTTACCTCCCCCTCCGTCACGGCTCCGCCGCGCCACCTCCCCCTGGCGGGGGAGGACTTTAAGGCGAATCGAACAGCCCGTCCTGACTGCCGACCGGCGGGTTCAGCCCCAGATGCTTCCACCCGCCCGCGTTCAGCACGCGCCCGCGCGCGGTGCGGGCGACGAGGCCGAGCTGGATCAGATACGGCTCGATCACCTCCTCGATCGTATCACGCGGCTCGCTGAGGCCCGAGGCCAGCGTCTCCACGCCCACCGGCCCGCCGCGGTAGATATCGGCGATCATATGAAGGTAGCGCCGGTCCATCGCGTCGAGGCCCAGCGCATCCACCTCCAGCCGGTTGAGCGCGCGGTCGGCAGCGGTGCGATCGACCGTCGGCGTGCCCGCAACATTGGCGAAGTCGCGCACCCGGCGCAGCAGGCGCCCGGCGATGCGCGGCGTGCCGCGCGCGCGCCGCGCGATTTCGGCGGCGCCGTCGGGCGCGATCGCCAGCTCGAGCAGCCCGGCGGCGCGCGTCACCACGCGGGTCAGCTCCTCGACCGTATAGAATTGCAGGCGGACGGGAATGCCGAAGCGGTCGCGCAGCGGCGTCGTCAGCAACCCCTGCCGCGTCGTCGCGCCGACCAGCGTAAAGCGCGGCAGATCGATCCGCACCGAGCGCGCCGACGGCCCCTCACCGATCATCAGATCGAGCGCGCGGTCCTCCATCGCCGGATACAGCACCTCCTCGACCGCGGGTTGCAGGCGGTGGATCTCGTCGATGAACAGCACGTCGCCGTCCTCGAGATTGGTGAGCAATGCGGCGAGGTCGCCCGACTTGGCGATGACGGGGCCGCTGGTTGCGCGGAACCCCACGCCCATCTCGCGCGCGATGATCTGCGCCAGCGTCGTCTTGCCCAGTCCCGGCGGCCCGAAGAACAGCACATGGTCCAGCGCATCGCCGCGTCCCCGCGCCGCCTCGATGAACACGCGCAAATTCTCGCGCGCCGCCTGCTGCCCGACGAAATCGTCCAGGCTCTTGGGGCGCAGCGCCGCGTCCACATCCTCGGGACGGCGGCTGGCGGTGAGGAGGCGGTCGCTATCGGTCACGACGCGCTGTCGTGTTCTGGATCAGACAGCGCGACCCATGGGTTTGCCTGTCTTGCCGAACGAGGTGGCAGAGACAAGCGGAGACGTCGGCATACCCGCGCGTCTCCGCGACCTGCGATCCACGCCGACGGCGCGTCATCCACGGTGATCGTCACGGTCGCCATAGGTCGCTCCTAAACAGTGCGGAACGAAGCGGCAACGCCCTACTTCGCCGCCTTGCGCAGCGCCAGCCGCACCAGCGCGTCGAGCGTCGCGCCCGGGCCCAGATCCTCCTCCGCCGCACCGACCGCGTTCGCGGCCTCGGCGGGGCGGAAGCCGAGGTTGAGCAGCGCCGACACCGCATCCGCACTGGCGCCGACCGGCACTACCTGTGCGGCGGCGGCGGGGCCGAGCGCGACCGTTCCCACCTTGTCCTTCAACTCGCGCACGATTCGTTCGGCGAGCTTCGGGCCGACGCCGTTCGCGCGTGCGACCATCGCCTTGTCCTGCGCCGACACCGCGCGCGCGATCTCCTGCGTATCCAGCGCGGACAGGATGGCGAGCGCCACCCGCGCGCCCACCCCCTGCACGCCGGTGAGCAGGCGGAACCAGTCGCGCTCCTCGGCACGGGCGAAGCCGACCAGGCGGATCGAATCCTCGGCGACCAGCATCTCGGTGTGCAGCATCGCCGCTTCGCCGACCGGGCCGATCGCCGCGAGCGTGCGCGCCGACGCACCGACGAGATAGCCGACGCCGCCGACGTCGATCACCGCGTAATCCACGCCCGTCGAATCGAGCCGACCCTTGAGATGTGCGATCATGCCGTCACCCTAGCGCGGCGGGCCATGCCCTGGGCAGAGGCAAGATGATGCGCGTGCGTGATCGCCACGGCCAGCGCGTCGGCGGCGTCGGGGCCGGCGAGCTTGGCGCCCGGCAGCAGCACCGCCATCATCGCCTGGATCTGCCGCTTTTCCGCGCCGCCGGTGCCGACCACCGCCTTCTTGACCGTCGAGGGGTGATATTCGCCGATATGCAGCCCCGCGCTGGCGGCCGCGAGCAGCACCACGCCGCGCGCCTGCCCCAGCTTCAGCGTCGACTGCGCATTGGTGTTGCCCAGCACCTCCTCCACCGCCGCGCCGTCGGGCCGCTCGGCGAGGATCACGTCGACCAGCGCGGCATGCAGGTTCGACAGGCGGCGGGGCAGGGGCATCGACGGATCGGTCTTGATCTGGCCGTTGGCGATATGCCGCAGCCGGTTGCCGTCGGCATGGATGACGCCCCAGCCCGTCGTGCCGAGCCCGGGATCGAGGCCGAGAATGATCATGACAATTCCTCCCCCGCTAAAGCGAGGGAGGACCGGATCATTAGCCCAGCTTCTCCATCACCTCGTCGGACACTTCGTAATTGCCCCACACGGTCTGCACGTCGTCGTCGTCGTCCAGCGCGTCGATCAGCTTGAACAGAGTCGCGGCATCGGCTTCGGTCACCGCGACCATCGTCTGCGGGCGCCAGGCAAGCTTCGCACCCTCCGCTTCGCCGAGCACCGGCTCCAGCGCCTTGGCGACCTCGTGCAGGTCGGCCTGCGCGGTCCAGATTTCGTGGCCTTCCTCGGTCGAGGTCACGTCCTCGGCCCCCGCCTCCAGCGCCGCCTCGAACACCTTCTCGGCATCGCCCGCGGATGCGGGATAGTTGATCAGGCCGACGCGATCGAACGCATGGCTCACCGAGCCGGACGCGCCGAGGTTGCCGCCGTTCTTCGACACCGCGGTGCGCACGTTGGTCGCGGTGCGGTTGCGGTTGTCGGACAGCGCCTCGATGATCAGGCTGACGCCGCCGGGGCCGAAGCCCTCGTAGCGGATTTCCTCGTAATTCTCGGTATCGCCCTTCGATGCCTTGTCGATCGCGCGCTGGATATTGTCCTTGGGCATCGACTGCGCCTTGGCGGCGTTCACCGCCGCGCGCAGGCGCGGGTTCATGTCGGGGTCGGGCAGACCCATTTTCGCCGCCACGGTGATTTCGCGGCTGAGCTTGGAAAACATGCCCGAGCGCTTCTTATCCTGCGCGCCCTTGCGGTGCATGATGTTCTTGAACTTGGAATGGCCTGCCATGGATGCCTCTAGCGGATAATCCCGTGCCCTTACGCCGCGGACGCCGCATTCGCCAGCCTGTCGATCTTTTCCTCCAACGCCGTCAGGCGATCGAGGATCACGCCGTCCAGCTTTTCGTGCAGGCGCAGGATGTCCAGCTCGGCACGCAAATTGGTCTCATAGTCCAGGCTGGCGGCCAGCCGGTCCTTCGCCGCCTGTCGGTTCTGGCTCATCATGATGACCGGTGCCTGGATCGCGGCGAGCGTCGAGAGCATCAGGTTGAGGAAGATGTAGGGGTAGGGATCGAACGCCGCGCCGAAATGCGCGAGCACGTCCGAATTGAGCAGCATCCAGCCGAGCAGCACCACGGTGAAGCTGATGATGAAGCCCCAAGACCCGCCGATCGCCGCGACCTTGTCCGCCAGTCGGTCGCCGAAACTGGCGCGCGCATCGGCCTCGTCGGCGGCATCGCGGCTGACCAATGTGCCGCTTTCGATACTGTCGAGAACGCGGCGCTCCTCGGCATCGAGCGCATGCGCGGGCTTGCGCAGCAGCCGCAGGGCGAGGTCGGCGAACGGGATCTGGGCCATGCGGGGCATCCTCGCGCAGGGGTAGCGGAACGGAACCGGCCCGTACTGGCCCGATCGCCACGGGGCAACCGGGCGCAAACCGCTTGCCCGATGCCCCCCGGATCGGCCAAACGGCAGCCACAATGACCGTCAGCGTAGACATGGGAGCCGACGAGCGCGGCGCGCCCGTGACCATGGACCTCGAAGAACTCCTCGCCACCCGATTGCTCGTCCAGGGCAATTCCGGGTCGGGCAAATCGCATCTGCTGCGCCGCCTGCTCGAAGGATCGGCGGGACAGGTGCAGCAGGTGGTGATCGATCCCGAGGGCGATTTCGTCACGCTCGCCGGCCCCTATGGCCATGTCGTAATCGAGGCAGCGGATTATTCGGTGCCGGAAATCGCGCGCATCGCCACCCGCCTTCGCGAACATCGCGCCAGCGTCGTGCTGAGTCTGGAAGGACTCGAGGCGGAAGGGCAGATGCGCTGCGCCGCCGCCTTCCTGTCGGCGCTGTTCGATGCGCCACGCGAACATTGGTATCCGGCGCTGGTCGTCGTCGACGAAGCGCAATTGTTCGCGCCGACGACGGGCGGCGAGGTGGCCGAAGAGGTGCGCCGCGCGTCGCTCAGCGCGATGACCAACCTGATGTGTCGCGGCCGCAAGCGCGGCCTCGCCGGCGTGATCGCGACGCAGCGCCTCGCCAAGCTCGCCAAGAACGTCGCGGCGGAAGCGTCCAACTTCCTGATGGGCCGCACCTTCCTCGACATCGACATGGCACGCGCCGCCGATCTGCTCGGCATGGAACGGCGCCAGGCGGACGGTATCCGCGATCTGGCGCGCGGCACGTTCCTGGCGCTCGGTCCCGCCGTGTCGCGCCGGCCGATCACGGTGAAGATCGGTGCGGTCGCCACCTCCGCGCGCTCGGGCAGCCCCAAGCTCACGCCGCTGCCCAGCGCGCCGGTCGAGAATTTGCAGGAACTCATCTTCGCGCCGCCGCCCGAAGAGGCGCCGCAGCTGCCGATGAGCTTCGACCCGCGCCCGCGCCGCGTGCCGACCGACGAATTGTTGGACACGATCGAACGCCCCGCCGCGCCCGCGACGCTCGCGCCGCTTCCGGACAAATCGGACGCAGAGGTGGAGGGCATCTATGCCAGCGTGCTGGAGGCGATCGTCGCCGATCGCGATTCCGCGCTGCGTCCGCCATCGGTGCTGTTCCAGGATTTCCAGGTCCGCTGCCGCATGGCCGGCCTCGCCAAGCCGCCGCTCGACCTGCCCGGCTTCACCCGGCGACTGTCCGCGGCGCGCGCCGGCATCTTCGACGTCACCGATCCCGACTGGGCCGAGGCGATGGAGCTCGCCAACACGCTCCCCGACGACATGATCGGCGCCTTCCTGCTGATCGCCCGTGCGGCGCGGGCGGGTGAGCCGTGTCCGTCGGACGTGGCGCTCGCCGAAACCTATGGCACCAGTTCGCTCGGCCGGGTCCGCCGCCTGATCGGCTATATCGAAAGCCGCGAGCTGATCGTCGCGCGCGTCGACCTGTCCGGCAAGCGCTCGATCACCATCCCGCGCCTCGGCTGGACGACCGCGGCGAGCGAGGCGGCCTAGGCGCCGCTATTTCGCCGGCGGGATCGGCGTGTACTGCGCCGATACGAGCTTCCATCCGTTCGGCGCGCGCATCGCGACATAACGGACGCGGATCGAACGGGTGACCGTCGTGCCGTCGGGACGCGTCATGGTGATCGTCCGCCGCTCCGTCTCGATGCCCGTCGCGCCGCGTACGACGATCTGCCGTTCGCTGCCCTGCATCGGCGGCGCCGGCCGGCGATCCTCGGGCCGGTAGAAGCCGAGCACCTTCGCCCGATCGTCGACGTCGCCGACCGGAGAAATCTCCTGATACTCGGGGGCGAGCGTATCGGCGAGCGCCGCTGCGTCGAAGTCCGTGCGGGCGGTGTTGAAGCGCTCTACCAGCCGTTCGATCGCTGCCGCATCGGGGGAAGGGGGCGCGGGCGTCGCCGCTGCCAGCATCGCCATTGCCCATCCGATCGCCATATACCCCGCCCCTCGCCCGTGTGATGTATATGGCTAATACGGTGCGACGGCGTGGGTCAAGCGTGGTGTCAGACCAGCAGCGTCGCCAGACCGATCGCAAGGCCCGCATGGACCATCGCGATCAGGTCGAGCTGCGTTGCGAACGGCTGCTTGCGCGTCTTGTGGCGGAACCGCCGCCGCGCCCAGAGCGCGCCCGGCGATCCGCCGAACAGCGCCAAGACGAGCAGGGTCGATTCGCGTACCCGCCAGCCGCCCGATGCGGCGCGCGCCTTGTCATGGGCGAAGGCGAGCACCGTCATCAGGTTGATCGCCGCCAGCGCCAGCGCGGCGGGGACGAGGAATACGGACAGATTCGGCATCCCTCATGATGCGTATCGACGTCTTAGGAAATCGTGACCTGCAATTCGCAGATCAGATCATGCCCAGCGCCTGCATATACACCTCGAGGATCGCTTCCTCTTCCTGATACTCTTCCTTCTTCTTCTTGCGGATGGAGAGAATCTTACGGATCGCCTTGGGATCGTAGCCGCGGCCCTTGGCTTCGGCCATCACGTCCTTGATGTCGTCGGCGATGCCCTTCTTCTCTTCCTCGAGTCGCTCGGCGCGTTCGATCAGCAGGCGCAATTCGTCCGCCGCGACCTGGCCGCCGCCCATGCCTTCTTGCCGTTCGTCCATATGTCCCACCCGCCACGGGTCGCCCGTGGCCCTTCTGATTCGCGTGAAAAGGATGCCGGCGCCGGGCCGGCAGGGGGGTGCGTCTAGGCGTTAACCGGTTTGCGCTCAACCCCGGCCCTCAACCCCGGCCGGGCTCGGTCATCGCGGGCGGATCGGATGCGGGAAAGCTCTCGTCCAGCGCTTCGTCCAGGGCCGCATCCTTGGTGGCATCGGCGGGGGGATTGCGCGTCATGCTCTCGTCCATCCGCGCGAGCTGTTCGGGCGTCGCCTCGGTCTGGTAGCGCGCCTTCCACTCGGCTTGCGGCATGCCGTAGATCGTCTCACGTGCGGTCGCCTTGTCCAGCCCGCCGGCTTCCTCGATCCAGTCCGACAGGCAATTGCGGCAGAATCCGGCCAGCCCCATCAGGTCGATGTTCTGCGCGTCGGTGCGATGGCGCAGGTGGCGGACGAGGCGACGGAACGCCTGCGCGGCGACCGCATCGGGCAGCGAATCGAGTTTGTCGGTCACGGGCGTCTCCGATAGGTTGATCGCGGGTAGATAGGGATTAGAGGGAAGCGCGGCCATTCCCCAGGAGCCTGTTTCATGACCACTGCCATCGCGCCCCGATCGAGGAAGGTCCGCGTCCTCGCGACTCTCGGTCCGGCGAGCAATTCCCCCGAGATGATCGCCACGCTGTTCCAGGCGGGCGCCGACGCCTTCCGCGTCAATATGAGTCACGGCGACCAACAGTCCAAGGTCGCGGTGATCGAGGCGATCCGCGCGCTCGAAAAAGAGTTCGGCCGTCCGACGACGATCCTCGCCGATCTGCAGGGTCCCAAGCTGCGCGTCGGCAAGTTCGACGGCGGCCGGACCGTGCTGGAGCATAACAGCACCTTCGTGCTCGATCGCGATCCCACGCCGGGCGATGCGACCCGCGTCGAACTGCCGCATAAGGAAATCTTCGAAGCGATCGAGCCGGGCGCACGCCTGTTGCTCGACGACGGCAAGCTGGTGCTGCGCGTCACCGACCATGATTCCGACCGAATCACGACGGTCGTCGAGGTCGGCGGTCCGCTGTCGAACAACAAGGGGCTGAACGTCCCCGACGTGGTGCTGCCGATGGCGGCGCTGACCGAAAAGGATCGCAGCGACCTCGCCTTCGCAGTCGACCAGGGCGTCGATTGGATCGCGCTCTCCTTCGTGCAGCGGCCCGAGGATCTGTGGGAGGCGCGCAAGCTGATCGGCGGCAAGGCCGCGCTGCTCGCCAAGATCGAAAAGCCGCAGGCGATCGATCGCTTGGAAGAGATCGTCGAGGCGTGTGACGGCGTCATGGTCGCGCGCGGTGACCTCGGCGTCGAACTGCCGCCGCAGTCGGTGCCGCCCTTGCAGAAGCGCATCGTCGAAACCGCGCGCCGCCTCGGCCGCCCGGTTGTCGTTGCGACGCAGATGCTCGAATCGATGATCCAGAGCCCGTCGCCGACCCGCGCCGAAGTGTCCGACGTCGCCACCGCGATCTACGACGGGGCGGACGCGATCATGCTGTCGGCGGAAAGCGCCGCGGGCCAGTGGCCGGTCGAATCGGTCGCGATGATGAACTCGATCGGCGTCTCGGTCGAAAGCGATCCGATGCACGGCGACCGCGTCCACTTCACCGTAATGCGTCCCGATCCGACGACCGCCGACGCGCTGGCGGAAGCGGCCAAGCAGATCGCCAAGACCGTGTCGGCGACCGCGATCATCTGCTTCACCACCTCGGGCTCGACCGCGCGCCGCATCGCGCGCGAGCGGCCGTCGGTGCCGTTGCTGGTGCTGACCCCCAACCGCGACACCGCGCGCCGCCTCGGCCTGCTGTGGGGCACGCATGCCGTCCACACCCGCGACGTCGAATCGTTCGAGGACATGGTCGGCAAGGCGAAGCGCATGGCGCTGCGCACCGGCATCGCGCATGCGGGCGACCGCGTCATCGTGATGGCCGGCGTGCCCTTCCGCACGCCCGGCTCGACCAACGTGCTCCACGTCGTCCACATCACCGGCGACGAACTGCGCGACTACGCCTGAGCGAACTCTCTCCGTCACCCTGGCCGAAGAGCCGGGGTCCCGCTTCTTCCCGGCGCTGACGAAGAAGCGGGACCCCGGGTCTAGCCCGGGGTGACAGTAAGTGACGGCTTTCATCCATACGATACGTATGGATGACGGGGGCCGGACCCGTTACAGACGGAGCGTTATGTACCGTCCTGCGCTGTCCGTCGTCATTCCCTGCTACAATGAGGCCGCGTGCCTCGAGCTGCTGCACGCGCGCGTCTCGGCCGCGGCACGGGCGGCGGTGGGCGACGATCATGAGATCGTCCTGATCAACGACGGCAGTCGCGACGACAGCTGGCCGGTGATGCAGCGCCTGTCCGCGGCCGACCCACGCGTCGTCGCGATCAATCTGTCACGCAACCACGGCCACCAGCTCGCGCTGACCGCGGGGCTCGACCTGTGTTCGGGCGAGCAGATCCTCATCATCGACGCCGATCTGCAGGACCCGCCCGAATTGCTCGCCGAGATGCGCGCGACGATGGCGGCGCAGAAGGCGGACGTCGTCTATGCGGTGCGCCGCAAGCGCGACGGCGAGACGATCTTCAAGAAAGCCACCGCCGCCGCCTTCTACCGCGTGCTCGATCGCGTCACCGACACGCCGATCCCCTTGGACACCGGCGACTTCCGCCTGATGAGCCGCCGCGCGCTCGACGCGCTGCTGTCGCTGCCCGAACAGGCACGCTTCATCCGCGGCATGGTTGCTTGGGTCGGCTTCCGGCAGGTGCCGTTCCCCTATGATCGCGCCGAGCGCCACGCGGGCGAGACCAACTATCCGCTCGGCAAGATGGTGCGCCTCGCCTTCGACGCGGTGACTGGCTTTTCCACCGCGCCGCTGCGCTTCGCCAGCCACGCCTCGGTGATCCTGGCGGCGGCATCGCTGCTGTTGCTCGTCTACATCCTGTGGGGCTTCTTCGAAGGCTCGCCGGTGCAGGGCTGGACGTCGACGATGCTCGTCGTGACGGTGCTCAGCGCGGTACAGATGTTCGTGCTGGGGATGATCGGCGAATATCTCGGCCGGCTCTATATCGAATCGAAGCGGCGCCCGCTGTACCTCGTCGCCGACATCGCCGGCCCGGTGAAAGGCCATTCGACGCTCGGCTTCAACGCCGCCGAGCCCTCGCCGGAGTTCGAAGTCGCCGAGGAGCGCAAGGCGGCGGAGTGAGAAGGCGGTTGCGCCGTATCCGCCCCCTCCGTCAGCGCTGACGCGCTGCCACCTCCCCCTGGCGGGGGAGGACGTGTCCCGTAATGCCTCCCCCGCCAGGGGGAGGTGGCGCGCCGAAGGCGTGACGGAGGGGGAGGACACGGTGCCCCATGGTTTCGCCGCGACGGTTCTCCGCCGACCTACCGCGGCTCCGCCAGCGTCACGATCGACACGCCCGGCGTCAGCGGCACGCGGCCGACCGCATGGCGCTCCAGCCGGAAGATCGCCTCGAACAGCGCGTTCAGCGGCTTGGCGGGCGGCGAATCGTCGCTGTCGTCACGGCCGGTCAAACGGCCCGCGATCCGCGCCGCAGCCGCCAGCGGGAACAGCAGCGAATTGAAATAGGTGAGCTTCCGGCTCTTCAGCCCCGCCGCCTCGATCGCCTTGACCAGGCTGGCCTTGGAATAGCGGCGATGGTGGTGGTTCACCACGTCGTGCGCGCTCCACATCCATTGGTGCGCCGGGACCGCGATCAGGATTTTCCCGCCCGGCTTCAACAGGCTCGCCATGCCCTTCAGCGCGGCAACATCGTCCTCGATATGCTCGACGACGTCGAGCACCGCGACCAGATCGTACGATCCCTTCGCCACGCCGGGCAGGTCGGGCAGGGGGGCATCGCCCACCGGCTTGCCGAGTCGCTCGCTCGCGATCGATCGCGCGGCGGGATCGATCTCGATCGCGTCGACCTCGCCGAACTGGCCGAGCATCGGCAGATTGTGCCCGGTGCCGCAGCCGATCTCTAAGATGCGCGCGCCCTTGGGTACGTTGCCGTAGCGCTCCAGATAATCGCTCAGGATGTCGCGACGCGCGCGATACCACCAATGGGTGGAATCATGCGCCGCCATGCGGTCGTAGACGATGCGGTCCATGATTTAAGCGAACACCAGCCAGCGATTGAGGATGAAGGTGACGATGGTGGCCAATGCCACCGCAGGCAGCAGCGGCGCCCAGCCGGGAAGCCCCAGCACGGCCGTGCCGATCCACGTCACCAGCGCGTTGAGGGCCATGCCGGTGCCCTGTACCGCGACGAACTGCAGCTGCTGGCGCGGGCCGCGCCGTTCGGCGCCCTGTCCCTTGAAGCTCCAGCGGCTGTGCATGACGTAGCCGAATATCACCGCCACCGCAAAGGCGGGCGGCACGGCATAGACGGCATGCTCGCGCGCGAAGACCCACAAAGTCAGCGGCAGATAGACCGCCGAATAG
Organism: Sphingomonas sp. NIC1; assembly: GCF_001638925.1. Taxonomy (NCBI): domain Bacteria; kingdom Pseudomonadati; phylum Pseudomonadota; class Alphaproteobacteria; order Sphingomonadales; family Sphingomonadaceae; genus Sphingomonas; species Sphingomonas sp. NIC1. The sequence continues at coordinate 1,485,674 of NZ_CP015521.1, read as the reverse complement.
ATCAGCGTCGACAATCCGCCGGTGATCCCGAAGCGCAGGATCTGGCCGCGAATGTCGTCGGCTTGCAGGATGTGGAGCAGGGCAGGCGCTTCCCTCGTCATCGGCCAGCCCCTAAACCCACATTTCCCAAGTAAGGCGCTGATTTCGCTGTCCTGACCATTATATTTCCTATATAAAACATGGTGTTGAAGGCTGCGAGGGGCGCGTTTCATGGATCACCCAGAGGGTGCGGGCTTGCAACGGGCAGATCGGGTGGATTTCGACCCTCGCGTGCGGCTGGAATTTCGCGGCACGCAGCTCAGTTCCGACGGCGGCCTTCTGGTGATGCGCGAGCTTGATGACGCGCTCGGGTTGTCCGATTTGGCGTCAGCGGCGCTGCGCGATACTCGCTCTGGCAAGAACACGGTCCATCGGCTCGACGGCCTGTTCCGGCAATCAGTCTTTGGGCGGCTGGCCGGATACGAGGATGTCAACGACGCCAACCGTCTCGCCTGCGATCCGGTCATGCGCCAAGTTGTCGGCGGCAGAGCGGTCGATGCACAAGCGGCCTCGGCATCGCAGATGGGACGGTTCGAGACCGAGACGCTGGCTCTGGCCGGGAACCGTGCCGCGCTGGCCGACCTGAACGGGCAATGGATCGACCGGTTCCATGACCGTAACGGGCTGAAGTACATCGTTCTGGACATGGACAGCTCGGTCAGCCCGACCCATGGCGACCAGGAAGGGTCCGCCTGGAATGGCCATTTCGACTGTAGCTGCTATCACCCCAACTTTCTGTTCAACCAGTTCGGGATGCTGGAACGCTGCGCCCTGCGCCATGGCAACGTCCACAGCGCCGATGGCTGGCGTGATGTTCTCGACCCCGTCATTGCGCGCTACGCGGAGCGCGACCTTGGTGGCAGGTTCTTCCGGGCCGATGCTGCCTACGCGATCCCGGCGATCTATGAGCGATTGGAAGAAGCGCGGTTCTTCTACGCCATCCGGCTGCCCGCAAACGCGGTCCTCAAGGACAAGATCGCGCATCGGCTAACGCGCCCTGTCGGGCGGCCGTCACTGACCAAGGTCAAGCGGTTCTTCGAGGAATTCGAGTATCAGGCGGCGTCCTGGGACAAGGAACGCCGGGTGATCGCCAAGATCGAATGGCATCCGGGCGAACTGTTCCCGCGTGTCGGCTTCATCGTCACCAACCTGCCGATGGAGCCGGACTGGGTGGTGCGGTTCTACAACCAGCGCGGCACCGCCGAGCAGCACATCAAAGAGGGCAAATACGCCTTTCGCTGGACGCGGCTGTCGTGCCGGAAGTTCCGCGACAATGAGGTGCGGCTGCAACTGCACGCCCTGGCGTACAACCTGGCCACCTTCTTGCGCTGCATCGAGCTGCCCGAGGCCATGGCCGACTGGTCGTTGACCAGCCTGCAACTGAAGCTGATCAAGATCGGGCACGTGTGGTCCGTCACGCCCGCACCATCACCTTCCAGCTGGCCGAGGTCGCTGTCACCGGCACGATGGTACGCGCCATCCTCGCCGCTATCCGCCGATTGCGAGCGCCACCGCTATGCGCATGATCGCGATCCACGCTCAAACTGAACGAAAGCGGCTGGACAGATCTGTCCGCTGCGCTGAAAAACGCCGCCCCTGGGCAAGGAAACAGCGGCTTCGCGGTCTGATCCGTCCAGATCCAGCAGTCTGCGCGACCGCAGGTGCCGCTTGCGGCAGAAAATCCTTGTCTAGCGCTCGGATACAGGCGATCTTCACCTCAAACGCCACGCCACTTGGGGAATGCAGGATAATAGCAGCCCTCGGGAACGCGCCCGACCGGTCCCGGCGTCAGCACCTCGCCGAAGCGCGAGCGCGGCTTCATGTGCGCGACGCGGACGCCGTCGACATAGACCCATTTCCCGCGATGCTCGACCAGCGCCCCGGCCTCGCCGATCACGCGCTTGCCGAACGGTCCCGAATCCGGTCCGAAGTGGCGGCGCACCAGCTCGCCCTCGGGCGGCGCGAAGAACACATAGTCGCCCTTGGCGGGCACGCGGCCGCGCTGGATGAAGAACGCCCAGTTGGGGAGACTCTCGCTCGCGTTTATCATGAAGGCGTGCGTCTCGCGCCACGCGGCGATCGAGTTGTAGCCGCCCCACACGATCCCGAGCAGCGCGACCGCGCTCCACTGGCGGACCCGCTTGACGATCAGCGCCTTGCGGGCCGCGCGGTCCCCGGCGACGTCAACCGCCGTGGGAGCCGCATGACCGACCCGCGCCAGCGCCTCAGTTGCCGCTGCCATCGACCCCTCCCGGCGCGGACTGGGTGACCGTCGCCTCGACCGGCGAGACCGGCGCAGGCCCGAACGGCGAAGCGGTCGGGACCGCCGCCCCTGGCGCGGCCGGCGCGACGTTCCCGGAGACTTGGGGAAGCATCGCACCGACCGCGGGACCGGCCGGGGTGTTCGGCGCGGCCGCGGGGAGCGGCACGCGCGCGAAGACCGCGCGGCGGATCTGGTCGGTGATATCGGGGACGTTCTTCGAGAGGACCGCCTCGCCGACGAGGACGGTGGTGCCGCTCGCGCCGACCTTCTTCATCTCGTCGTCGAGCGCGGACATGAAGGCCTGGGTCTGCGCGGCCACCTGTTGGGGCTGGCCGTTACTGTGGCTCTGCGCCTGGACATATTCCGAGACGATGCCTTCGAGCCGGACGCTCGCCATCGGCACGGTCGCGGGCGGGGCAAGGAGATGCTTGGTCACCCACGCCCCCCAGAGCAGTACCGCGACCGCCAGCGCGACCGCGACATAGGCGATGACGGGCAGGCCCTGCGGCTTGCGGCGATCCACCTTGTCCGCGACCGGACGGCGCGGTGCCGCACCGGCAGCGTCATCACGGGGTGCCGGGGCCGGAGCGGACGGTTGCACCGCCGCGGACGCGACCTCGGGACGATCGAGAACATCAACCATGACGGGGGGCCTTTCGTGGAAGTGATGATCGCGCCGAGCAGGCGCACGCGGGTCACGGCGACGATGCCGAACGCGACCAGCCACACGACGAACAGCTGGTCGCCGAACGCCGCGCGGCGTGCCTGGTCGGCCGCGACGAAGCGCGTGCCGAGGTTGGCGACCTGCGAGAAGAAGCCGAGCGCGGTGAAGTCGCCCTAAAGGCAATGCGCCGGGAACGAAACGGTCAATTCGAGGGTCGCCAGTTTGTATAATCCCCCCCGCGCGGTCGGCTGGCCGATACGCTCGACAGGCGCTGGATCGCGCTGACGCTGCTCGCCTGGGTCGCGGTCGCGGCCTGGTACGTCTGGAACGACTGGAACATGGTGCGCTGGCTGTCGCTGGGCGACACCGACGACAATATGCGCCTGATGCAGGTCCGCGCGTGGCTGGCGGGCCAAGGCTGGTACGACCTCACCAACTATCGCCTCAATCCGCCCGTCGGCTTCAATATTCACTGGAGCCGCATCGTCGATTTGCCGATCGCCGGCCTGATCCTGTTTTTCCGCCTGTTCACCAGCAATTACTGGGCGGAGCGGCTGGCCTGCGGCATCGCGCCGCTGATCCCGCTGTCGATCACGATGTTGGGCGTCGGCGCCACCGTGCGGCGGCTGATCCATCCTTTGGCGTGGCCGCTGGCGATCGTCTTCCTGCTCGGCACCGCCGCGACGATGCTGATGTTCCTGCCCGAACGCATCGACCATCACGGCTGGCAGCTCGCGATGCTCAGCCTGACCGTCGCCGGCCTGTGCGACCAGCAAGACCGCCGCGGGGGCCTGATGGTCGGCCTCGCCAGCGCAGTCAGCCTGTCGATCGGGCTGGAAATGCTGCCCTATTGCGCGATGGCCGGCGCGATCCTGGCGTTGCGCTGGGTGTGGGACCGGGCTGAGGCGCGGCGGCTCGCCGCCTATGCGGTCAGCCTCGGCGGCGGCGCGGCATTCGGCTTCGCGGCCTTCGCCTCCAATGCCAATTACGCGATGCGCTGCGACGCGCTGACGCCGGTGTGGCTCAGCGTCTGCGTCGCGGCGGGCGCGCTGCTGCTGCTGATGGCATGGGCGAACCCTGAATCGCGGGCCTTGCGTATCGCGATGGCGGTGGTCGCGGGCGGCGTGATCGTCGCGGGCTTCGTCCATTTCTTCCCGCAATGCCTCGGCCGGCCCGAAGGCGTGTCGCCGGAGCTGGAGAAGAACTGGCTGAACAACGTCCGCGAAGCCAAGCCGATCTACAAACACCCCTTCCGCCTCGCCTTCCCGATCGCCGCGCTGCCGATCGTGGGGACGATCGGCGTGCTGTGGGGGACGTGGCGCGCGCGGCGGACGCCGGCGCTGATCGGCTGGACCGCGGTGGCGCTGTTCGTCGTCTTCGCGACGCTGATGCTGCTGTGGCAGGTGCGGGCCGGGCCGGCGGCGCAGATGCTCGCGGTGCCGGGCGCGACCCTGCTCGGCTGGATCATCCTGCCGTGGCTGCTCAACCATCGCTCGCTGCCCGTCCGCGTCGGCGGCACGGTGGCGGCGTTCCTGCTGGTCAGCGGGATGTTCGCCGGGCTGATCATCAAATATCTGCCGGTCGCGCGCCCGAACGCCTATACCAAGCGGGTCAACGGCGCGACGGGCAATTGCGTCCGCTACACGGTGCTGAAGGCGCTCGATCACTATCCGGCACAGACGATCTTCACCTTCGTCGATCTGGGGCCGCGGCTCATCACCGTGACGCACCACGATGCCATCGCCGGGCCGTACCACCGCAACGGCGACGCGATCCTCGACGTGCAGCATGCGTTCGGCGGGACTGCGGATCAGGCGCATGCCATCATCCGCCGCCACGGCGCGACGATGCTGCTCGTCTGCCCCAACCATTCGGAATCGACCAACTACCGCGCGCGCGATCCCGGCGGCTTCTACGACCAGCTCGCCCACGGCCAGACGCCCGCGTGGCTGACGCCGCTGCCACTGCCCAAGGGGTCTCCGCTCCGCCTGTTCAAGGTCGACTGACTGACATCCGGCATTCCTCCCCCGCCAGGGGGAGGTGGCATGCCGCAGGCATGACGGAGGGGGAGGTCAGGGTAACGCTCCTGTTACGCAGCGTCTCCCGCCCCCTCCGTCACCGCCTCCGGCGGCGCCACCGCATCGGGTCGATCATGCCCCCGGCATGATCTTGAACAGCCGGGGGCCGTTCACCCCGATGCGCCCTGGCGGGGGAGGAATGAAGGCGGTGCCCCGAACGTCGGTTGGCCTTAGGCGGCGAGCGCCTCCCCCGCCGGCAGGTCTTCGGCCAGCCGCTGGCGCGTGGCGACGATCGCCGGCACCAGCGCCTGACCCGCGACGTTCACCGCGGTCCGCCCCATGTCGAGGATCGGGTCGATCGCCAGCAACAGCCCCGCGCCCTCCAGCGGCAGGCCCAGCGTCGACAGCGTCAGCGTCAGCATCACGAGCGCGCCGGTCAGCCCCGCGGTCGCCGCCGATCCCAGCACCGATACCGCGACGATCAGCAGATAATCGGTCCCGTGCAGCGGGATGCCGTAATATTGCGCGACGAACAGCGCCGCGATCGCGGGATAGATGGCAGCGCATCCGTCCATCTTCGTCGTCGCCGCGAACGGCACGGCAAAGGCGGCATAGCCGCGCGGCACGCCCAGCCCTTGCTCGACCACCTGTTCCGTGACGGGCAGCGTCGCGATCGACGAGCGCGAGACGAAGCCCAGCTGGATCGCCGGCCAGGCCGCGGCGAAGAACCGACGCGGGCTCATCCCGTTCGCCAGCAGCAGCAGCGGGTAGACGACGAACAGCACCAGCGCGAGGCCGACATAGACCGCGATAGCGAACGTCCCGAGCGCCGACAGCGACTGCCAGCCGTAGCGCACGATCGCACTCCCCAGCAGCGCGCCCGTCCCGATCGGAGTCAGCCGCACCACCCAGCGCAGGATGCGCCGGAAGATCGCGAGTGCCGACGCGTTGAACGCCAGGAACGGTGCACCCGCCTCGCCCGTCCGCACCGCGGCGACGCCGATCGCGATGGCGACGACGATCAGCTGCAGCACGTTGAACGACAGTTTCGTGCTCGCGCCGCCCTCCTTCAGCGCCGTCGATGCCTCCAGCCCCAGGATGTTCGCCGGCACCAGCCCGCGCAGGAAGTCGAGCCACGACCCCGCCGTATCCGGCCGCACCGCGGCGGCCGCGCTCACCCCGGCATGCGCGCCCGGTTGCAGCACAATGCCCAGCGTCAGCCCGATCGACACCGCGATCAGCGCGGTGATGCCGAACCAGATGAACGTGCTCGCCACCAGCTTCGCCGCATTGTTGAGGTCGCGCAGCGCCGCGATCGACGCGACGATCGCGGTGAACACGAGCGGCACCACCAGCGCCTTCAACAGCTGGACGAACATCTCGCCGACGATCCGCAACGCGTCGGCCAGGCCGGTGAGCTCATAGCTGCGGGCGACGAAGCCCAGCACGAGGCCAAGGGCCATGCCGATGAAGACCTGTACGCCGAACGAGGGGCGGGTCATGCGCCGAATTCCTGTGTCATCGCACCGATGTAGGCCCGTCGCGGCGGAAGGGGAGGCAAGAAAAGCGATGCCGGTATCAAGCCGGCGATTGCGTGGGCGAGTCACGTACCCTGCGCTTCGCTTCCTTGAGTGGAAGCGGCTGGGCGGCCTTGGCCCATCACCGCCGGTGCCCAGCTACACGGTGCGACAGCAGGCAAGCCGCGAGCAGGCTATTGCGCTGGGCTTCACGCAGATGGTGGCCGAGGTGCCGCCCGCGGGCCGCGCGTGACCGTCGAGCGGCAGAGGGTGGACGCGCAGGCCGAAGCCATCCTTGCCAAGGCGCAGGAACGCGCGGACCAGCGCAGAGCGACGAACCCCGCCGCTGCCGGCACCATCATGCACTACGCCAAGCTCAAGGCGGAGCGCCTGCTGGCAGACCAGACGCGCCTAAAAATTCGGCCGGGACTCCCGCGACCTCGATGGCAATCCCGGCCCCATGACCCGCCGGGCCTGCCTGCGGTGTCGCGGAAACTTCCACAGCACCGGGCCGGGCAACCGGTTGTGCGGAGAGTGCCGGAGGAGAGCCGCGGACGCCAGCCCTTACGCTGTATAGCTTGCGCTTTGCTGTAAGCGCAGCCTGGCAAGTTAACAGGATACATGCTTAGCCTTCGCGTATACGGTCTCAAGCCACTGACATAGAATGATAAAATACTTGTTATGCGAGAGTTCGCCTGAGCATGCTATTGCTCATTCATTCTTCAATAGCTTTGAAAATACTTCATAGAAGTCAACAATCGTCAGTCTGTTCACCGAGTGTTCAGCAGAACTTGCTAAGGTAGGATTGTGTCATGTTCTAACGGGATTTGCACGGAAGATCGCGCAAACATATGTTCGCCCAAAAGGGGGGCGACTCGTGGCAGAAAACCAGACCGGCGTAGACGATGAGTTTGCAGCGATGCAGGCGGTGTTTTCCGCCCTGAAACCGCTCAGTGAAGAGGGTGCCCAGCAACGAGTGATGGACTACGTTGCCAATCGTCTTGGCCTGTCTATTCGCGCGGCGGCGAAGGCCGGCACCAATCAACACACGGTGATTGAAGACGAACCGACAGAAGAGAACGAAGATGTGTCGGTTCATGCGCCGGGTCACTTGGCGAGCTTTGGTACGTTTGCGGAGTTATGCGACGCTGCTCAGCCCAAGACGCAGTCGGAAAAAGCGCTTGTCGGCGGCTACTGGCTCCAAGTTTGTCAGAGCGGCGAAAGCTTTGATGGTTTCGCCATCAACAAGGAACTCAAAAACCTCGGGGAGGGCATCCCGAACATCACGTCCGCGCTGCAGGCGCTGAAAGCCCAAAAGCCTGCGTTGGCGCTCCAGCTAAAGAAATCCGGCAAGTCTCGGCAGGCACGTAAGACATTTAAGGTGACGGTAGCGGGCATCAAGGCTGTGGAGGCCATGATTCGTGGATGAGGGTAGACTTAAGGCAGCCTTGAGCGGGTATCTGACGGCTGAGCTTGGGGACGAGCTAGTTGGCAATTTCATCAAACTTCGGCGCGATGCAGCCACCCTCACTCTCGAGCGGGCCGTGGCGGGCAAGTTCGTGGAGGTGTTCGTCCAATGCTTGCAGAAGCTCGCAGCAGACAAATACGACGAGAAGCCCGACGTTGACGCCTACCTCAGCAAGCATGCCGAAAATCAGACTGCTTTGCCTGAGGGCATTCGGGTGTGCGGGGCCAGGCTCGCTCGCTTCATCTACACGCTTCGCAACAAGCGGAACATTGCTCACAAGAACCCGGTTGATCCAAATCGCTTCGACTTCGCGCTAGCGCACGAGGGCGCGGCGTGGATCATGGCTGAACTCCTTCGCAACGCTACTGGTGTTTCCATGCAAGAAGCCGGGGCGCTGATTGAGCTTGTCCAGACGCCGGTCGGCACGCTGGTTGAGGAGATTGATGGCGTTCGCTTGGTACACGCGGATGCTTCGGTACGTGGCGAGATACTGCTTCTTCTACACAGCCACTACCCCGAGCGGGTCGGTTCAGCAGACATTCTGCGCACGATGAGCGGTCGTAGCAGCGGCTCGGTGCGAAATAGGCTGGGCGAGCTGAAAGCCGAAAAGCGTCTCGTGGGAGACTCCAAGGCCGGGTACAGGCTGACCCAGACCGGCTATTCGGAAGCCGTGGAAACCATACGCCGTGTTCTGCAGTCGAGGGCTGCCTGATTTCGCGCCGGGCGAGTTGTCACGCCCAAGGATAGAGAAAATTACCCTTCCGGTTTCCCGCGGGCAAAAGCGTGCGCCTTTTCCCCGAAAGGGGTGTCTTATCTCACTAACAATGAGGAAAAAATGGTGCTGCCGGTGAGGATTGAACTCACGACCTCAGCCTTACCAAAAAAAGATGCACCGTTTCTGAGGCTTTCCTAGGGTTACCCTGGCTGGGTTTTCTCGCGGTTTTCCGCCATTTAGATGGACGTTCTGTTTCTCTCGGTGACCGCCGATTTCCATTCGGCTGCTTGCCACAAGATTGCCAGGACGACCACCAATGCAGGCTCTCGAAACCCCCTCCCGGGGCCCCGTCTCCATCAGCAAGAAGCTCATCAACGAGATCGACTTCCCGACCGCAGAGGAGGGCCGCCGCGTCCTCTGGGACAGGCAGCTGAAGGGTTACGGCATCCGCGTCAACCCGAACAAGACGGTCGTCTTCATCGTCCAGTACCGGATGAAGGCGAAGGGCGCCAAGACGCAGACCTACACCATCGGCAAGTACGGCTCGCCCTGGGCGCCCGATGTCGCGCGGGAGGAGGCGCGCTCCCTCCTCGAGAAGGTTCATCGGGGCATCGACCCGATCGCCGAGCGGCGCGCCCAAGAGGCTGCAGACGAGCAGGCCGCCCTCGAGGAGAGCCACTATGACTTCGACGCCTTCGCCGACCGCTACATCGACCAGCACGTCAAGGCGAACGAGCTGCGCAGCCTCAAGGACATCGAGGGAACGTTCGACCGCGACCTGCGGCCCTACTTCAAGGGCAAGTCGGTGCGGCAGATCACCAAGCAGGAATGTGTCAATCGGCGTCCAAAAAGGACCCCCTATCGGCGTGCAAAAGGGACCCCCTTCGTCGAGCAGCGTAACGGGTATGACGGGCGCACTGTTCGTGCTGGTTGCGGCGTAGGGCGGGCGTAGCCCGACCGGAGGCGCAACCAGCACGAAGCGTTCTCTGCCGGTGCCCCAGGCTTCAGCTTCGATGTTTGAAGCGCCAGCTGTCGTTGCCGGTTTCGACGATGTCGCAATGGTGGGTAATGCGGTCGAGCAGCGCGGTGGTCATCTTGGGGTCGCCAAAGACGGTCGGCCACTCACCAAAGGCCAGGTTGGTGGTGACGATGACCGAGGTCTTCTCGTAGAGCTTGCTGACGAGGTGGAAGAGCAGTTGACCGCCCGAGCGTGCAAACGGCAGGTAGCCAAGCTCGTCGAGCACCACGAGATCGAGGCGCGAAAGCTGGGCCGCCAGCGTGCCGGCCTTGCCGAGGCGCGTTTCCTCCTCGAGCCGGTTCACCAGGTCCACTGTGTTGAAGTAGCGTCCGCGGGCGCCGGCTCGTACCACATTGGCAGTGATGGCGGTGGCGAGATGCGTCTTGCCGGTACCCGTTCCACCGACCAGCACGACGTTGCGTTGGCCCGGAAGAAACGAGCCGCTGTACAGCGAGCGCACCAGTCCCTCGTTGATGGGAGTGTCGCCGAAGACGAAGGCGTCGAGGTCCTTCACCGCGGGTAACCTGGCGGCCGACATCCGGTAACGGACCGAGGCTGCATGGCGGTGCGTCGCCTCGGCACGCAGCAGGTCGGTCAGGACCTCCATGGTCGTGCGCTTGCGCTGGAGACCGGTAGTGACCGCCTCGTCGAAGGCGCCAGCCATGCCCTTCAGCCCCAACTCGGCCATGGCCGTCATCATCTCATGCCGCTGCATGGAGACCTCGCAGGCTGTCATAGCGGTTGCAGTCGGCACGGGGCGGATGGCGCAGCGCCAGATCTTCTGGCGTGACAATAGTCAGCGGTCGCGGCGGTTCGCGCCGGCGGGCCAGGATGTTGACGATGACGTCGTCGCTGGCGACGCCGGCCAGCAATGCTTCGCGCACGGCCACTTCTACCGCCTCCAGCCCGTCGTCGAGCACCGCTGCCAGCACCCGCACGAACCGCCGGTCGGCATCGTCGCCGGTGCCAAGCTTGCGCCGCAGTCGTGCCAGCGCAGGCGGCAACTCCCAGCCCTGGAACGGTGCGCCGTTGCGCAGGGCACCCGGCTTGGTCACCAGCACCGGCAGATAGTGCCACGGGTCGTAGATGGTCCGGTCGCGGCCGAAGAACCGGGGATGGTCGGCGACGACTTCACCGTCGCAGCGCACGACGATGCGGTCGGCATAGGCGCGGACCTGGACGGCACGTCGCACCACCCTGGCAGAAACGGAATAGCGGTTGCGGTCGAAGCTGATGAGGCATGTGCCGCTTACCGCATGCTCGCTCTCGTGGAAGCCGTCGAAGGGTGCGACAACAGGCTGGAGCACCGCCCGTTCTGCTGCCCATGCCTGGGCGACTGTCAGCTCCTTCTGCTCGGGATGCTGGTGCAACTCTGCCCAGCGCCGACACTCCGCCTCCAGCCAGCCGTTCAACTCCTCGAGGCCGGTAAATCGCAGGCGCGGCTGGAAGAAGCGACCGCGTGCGGTCTGCACCTGGTTCTCGACCTGACCTTTCTCCCAGCCCGACGCCGGCGAGCAGGCGGTCGGCTCGACCATGTAATGGTTGGCCATGACCAGGAAGCGACGGTTGAAGACCCGCTCCTTGCCGGTGAACACGCTCGTCACCGCCGTCTTCATGTTGTCGTAGATGCCGCGCGTCGGCACGCCTCCGAAGAAAGCAAACGCCCGTGCATGCGCGTCGAACAGCATCTCCTGTGTCTCGCGGGGATAGGCCCGCACATACATTGCCCGCGACGCGCACAGCCGGACATGCGCGACCTTCACGCGCATCGGCTTGCCCGAGATCTCGACGTCCTCGTGGCTCCAGTCGAACTGGTAAGCCTCGCCCGGCCGGAACAGCAGCGGGATGAACGCCGGCGCATTCATCACGTCGCGACGCTGCGCCTGCCGCCAGCGCGCCGCATAACGGCGAACCGCGTCGTACGAGCCATCGAACCCCTCGCGTAGCAGCAGGTCGTGGATGCGCGTGAGGCGCAGCTTCTCGCGCCGCGGCCGTGCCTCATCTTCCTCCAGCAACGCATCCAGTCGCGCCTGAAACGGCCCCAGCTTCGGCAGCGGCTGCACCTCTCGCCGATAACCCATGTCCGCTTCCGGCGCCCGGATCGCCTTGCGCACCACCTTGCGCGACAGGTGCAGGTCCCGCGCTATCGCCTTGATGGCCTTGCCCGACGCGTGCTCGCGCCGGATCCTCAACACCGTCTCCAATACCAGCATCCCGATCTCGCCGCCTGACACACCGCCAAGCGAACAGCCTAGAACACCAGGATGAGGGGTCCCTTTTCGACGCCGATCACCCCGCTAACGGGGTCCCTTTTCCACGCCGATCCACACTCAAGGCGTTCAAGAAGTGGCTAGACGAGCAGCCTGCCGAAAAGCTCAACGTGGAGTCCCGCCGCGCCGATAAGATCAGCGTGATCCAATACGTGCTCGATGCCCTGCTGACATCGCGCAAGTGGAAGGGCGAGCTGGCCAACGACCTCGACTTCATCAGCAACCCCTATCCCGGGATGCACCTCAGGAGCGGGCACGTGGACATCCTCGACGACGCGACGCTCGAGAAGCTCTACGTCGTAGCTGCCGACGATTGCGAGAAGTCGATCCTGCGCTGGCGCGACGACGAGGCCACCATCGCTCGCCTCCGGAACGAGGGCGTCGCGGTGCGGGACATCCGAGGCGACCCTCACCGGTGCGCCGCCCACATCCTGAACCGCTACGAACTACCCCTTCCGACTTACGCGCGCCTCCCGCAGCAGGATGCCTACGCCGAGGAGATACCGACCGAACTCTACCGGTCGATGCAGGAGCTGCTCTATCCCGACTTCGACGAGCTGCTTCCGTTCGTCCTCCTCATCACGCTGATGTTCGCGTTCAACCCCGGCGTCGTGCTGCACATGACGCACAGCGACTACGATGACGACGACACGCTGTTCGGCCGGGAGCGCATCCGGCTCAAGCCGTTCAAGCCCCGGGCGAACAAGAACCAGATCTCCATCGTGCTGGCAACCGACGACCTCGACAACCCAAGGACCATCCTGCGCCACCTCGAATCACGGACCGCCTACCTCCGCCCGAACCTGAGGAAGGAGTTCGCCGACCGCGTCTTCATCCGCTTCAGTCCGGGCAACCGCAGGATCAGCCCGGTGCAACTGACCGACGACGGCGTCCGCAAGTCGATCGAGCGCTTCTGCAAGAAGCACGAACTCGACATCTTCCAGCTCCAGCAAATCCGGCCGACAACCCTCGACCTCGTCCACGAGGTATCGGGCGGCAACCTCCTCTCGATGACGCAGGTGGCCAACCACGTCCATGCAGCCACCACGCTCGGGCACTACGCACGCACCGCGTTCCACCGCCGCAACGAGGAGATGCTCGCCAATGGGATGCAGCAGCTCGATCGGAAATACCTGAGCGATGGCCGGATCGACGTCGCGAGCCGGCACCGGCTGCGGTCGGACCTCGGCTCGGCGACCCCCGGGTTCGCCTGCCTCGACCCCTACGCCAGCCCCTTCGACAAGCCCCGTCCGCAGGACGGCGGTACATCTGGACCGCGTGCGCGCGGACGGCTCTGCCAAGCCTACGGCAAGTGCCCGATGTGCCCGCTGGCCATGATCGACCCGACGTCGCCAGAGACCTACGCCTACCTCTACAAGTTGCGCGAGGCGATCGAGGAGGCGCGCGGACGCCTCGGCGCACCCTGGATTTCCCGATGGCAGATCGTCAGCGAGAAGCTGACGCTTTGGGCGCGCCTGTTCAGGGACAAGGACGTCATCCGGAAGGGCGTCGAGCTCGCGACCTTCACCATTCCCGACCTACCCAAGCTGGATTGAGCACATGGACAATGAATCGTTCCCCCTCGTCGACATGGACGAGATGCCGACGCTTGCCGAGATCCTCGCCAAGCCGGTCCGCGTCACGCAGGCGAGCCTCTTCGTCGACGACACCTGGTATCTCGACGGTTCGACGCCGGGGTACCGCGACACCAAGTTCGCGATCCGCTGGACCGTCGACGCCGACCCCAAGCTCATCAACGGGCTGAAGTATCTCGCCGCGCTGCTGTTCCTGCGCCGGGATGGCCGGAAGATCTACGCACACGGCACCGCAGGCACGTTCAGCGCAGGCGCACGGCATCTGCTCCGCTTCATGACCTCCCATGTATACACTAGCTTCGACCAGCTCGACGACAACGCCGTCGACCTCTTCACCCGCAACCTGCACGTCACGCTCTCAGATCCGGCGTTCGCGGAGGACGACGAGCTCGACGACGGGATGCTCGATGCATCGGAAGACCGGCCGTCAGGACATGCACTGGCCCCGATCGCCCGCGTCACGCCCCGCCGGACGCAGAAGCCCAAGCCCCAGCCGTCGCCGGACGAATTCACCTACGCCGCCGCCTACAACCGGCTCCGCATGCTCCAGCTGCTGTGGGACCACCGCGCCGACCTGAGGGCGGCTGGCATCGTGGTCATGGCCAGCGACCCGTTCAAGGGCGGCTCGGCCGCGCCGGCGGCAAAGTCCGCCTCCGCCACCGCTTGGGACCTCATCCCCCCGCTTCCCGACGAGGTCGCGAACGCGATCATGTCGGACGCCCTGCGGCTGATCTACGAGCCCGCCGACGACGTCATCGAACTCCAGCGCCGCTTCCTGGCGCACAAGCTCAGGATTTCGCGGGCATCGCCGCCGCACGAACGGCGTCGCATGGCCAAGGAGCTCGAGGCGTTCGAGTTCAGCGAGGTCGACGGCAAGCCGTGGCGGGCGCGGATCGAGCTCGATGCCGACGGCATCGGCGGTCCGAAGACCGTGAACGCCCTCGTCGACCTGATCCGCGACGCGTGCCTCACGACGATCTTCTCTGGCACCGGATGCCGGATCAGCGAGGTCCTCAGCCTCTAGTGCGACACGCCGCCGCACGAGCTGCCGCTGTTCGCGACGCGCCAGAAAGAGGACGCCCTGCCGGCATGCATCTCGACGGCTCCTTCGAAGAGCCGCCTGCACCAGCTGTTCTACATGCACGCGAAGCTCTCGAAGGGTCAGGAGACGCCGAAGGACGAAAAGTGGCTGATCGGCTCTCGGCCGATGGATCTCAAGGCGGGGGAACCACTCATCGTGCGGGCCATCCGCGTGCTCGAGCGCCTCTACGCGCCCTGGCGTCCGCTGATCGCGGACGAGGCCGAGCGGCGCCGCCTGGTCCTCAACTTCCGCTCCGGCGGGCTGCCGCAGTCAGGTGCCGGCATCGTGGCGGCCGACGCATGGCGGACCGCGCTGTCGCTCCGCGAGTTCTACGCCCGTCCCGAGATCGGGCTCGCGAAGCTGGAGCCTCTGGTCGAGAAGAACCGGAGGCTGGCGCCATACGTGCGGAAGCAGGGCCGGTGCATTCGGCCGCACCAATGGCGCAAGACTTTCGCGCTCTACATGATGCGTCTCGACGAGCGGATGCTCCCGGCCATCTCCCGGCACTTCAAGCACCTGTCGCTCGCGGTCACCGAGGGTGCCTACATGCCGCAGGACCCGTCGATGATCGCCGCCGGCGAAAGCGTGCAGATGCGCGAGACGCACCGCGCCCTCTACGAGATGCGTCGCGGCGACGGCGGACGGTCCGGCAAGCTCGACAGGATCGTTGACGGGTTCCGATCCGATCTCGACAAGCTGATCGGCGACCTGCCGCTCGAGGAGAGTTACGAGGAGGTGAAGCACGCGCTGTTGTCGCGCGACCTGCGCATCTTCCATTCCGAGCACGGCCGATGCCTCATCGCCGCCAACCCCGACCGGGCGCGGTGCCACGACGCCGGCGGCACCTCCAGCTGGCGGCGCCTGCAGCCGAACGAAGCAACGCGCACGCCAGCCCTGTGCGCGGGCTGCGACAACTTCTCGATCTCGACCGAGCACGGCGACTTCTGGATGCGCCGCTACCTGGAGAACAAGTCGGTCTGGCTGCTGGCGAAGGGAAGCGCCGACTTCGAGATCGTCCGCCGCAGGGCGGAGCAGGCGCACGCCGTCCTGCAGGCCCTGGGGGCGACACCGCCCGAGGTCACCCACGGGGTCGCGGCGGTCTACCTCAATGCGAACAAGACGCCTGGCGCCGCCGCGCAAGCGATCAACTGACGAGGGGAACACCATGTACCACCACCTGCTGGAACAGGCCATGCTCGACCATCCGCTCGGCGCCGGATCTGCGACCTACCGCAAGTTCATCGACGCCACGGTCGCGCTCTTGAGGAACGATCCCACCCATCCGGACCTGATCGCGGTCATCGAGGAGAGGCAATCCGGCGGCGAGGAGAACGCGTCGATCCCCGTCAACCTCGTGAACGTCGTCCTGGAATCGCGCTGCGACCGCAAGGGGCTCATCGGCAAGAACCCACGCTATCCCAAGCTCTCAGCGTTCATCCGGGGCATCAAGTCCACGCACGGCGTCAACCAGACGACGACTGCGCTCATCGACCGGCTGCAAGCCGAGACGCGGGAATGGAAACAGCGCGAGCGCGTGCTGCGCTCGAGGCTCGCCGAGAAGGCGCTCGAACTAGCAGACACCCGGCGCGACCTCGTCGATGCCCGCGAAAAGGCGGCACGCGCGGTCGCGTCCATGCACTAGGCGTCGAACAGCGCCGGTGCGGCGATGCGGCGCCAGCCGAGCGCGGCGAGTTCCCCAGCCACCGCCTCATCGACCGTGCCGCGCATCGTCCGGTGGCCGATGGTCGGCACCGGGCGACCTGCGCCGATCGCGCGGACGAGCGCCACAGCGGCCGCCTGCCCGCCATACCAGGTCGACGCCGTCGCGAGGTGGATCCACCGGTGCTCCCCGACCGCGCTGGCGAGCAGGCCGGCGAATGCGCCGCCCTCGACCAAGCCCTCGATCCGCTCCGAGCGGATCAGGTCGGCACCCAGATCGGGCCGCGGCGCCGGGTGCAGTCCCATGTCCTCGAGCGTGACGCTGAGGCGATCGCCGGCGTCGGCGCCCTGCAGGATGCCGGCCTCCTCGAGACGCGCCCGCCACCGGTAACCCTTGTCGGGGCCCGTCGCCACACGCAACGCGTCGCGCGCGTGGAGCAGGGCACCGAGTGCGCCCTCCGTTTAGGTCGCCGCGACCGGAGCGGGCCCCTCGCGCAACGCGCGCCAGACCTCCGCGACGGTATCCACAGCGGCGTCGAGTGCCGCAGCCGGCTCAAGGGGAGCACCGTCCGGAGCGCTCAAAGGGGTGTCCGTCACCACCGGTCCTCCGGCCACTGGACGGAGAAGGGAGCGAGCGGCATCCGAAAGCTGAGCACGGGGAGGTCCTCGGTCGGATCGGTGACCACGTTCCGGACACGCATGTCCCGGCCGTGGAAAACGGGGTGGTCGACGAGGTCGCACAGACGGCGCCCGGGCATCGCCAGCACCAGCGTCTCGGGCAGCGGTTCGGGGAAGCGCAGCATGCCCATCGCGCCCACCCCGGTCAGCAGGCAGGGGCCGAGGCCGACGGAGAAGTCGAGGGTGCCGACGCCGGGCCGGATGCCGAACCGTCCGCGGTGGTCGTCGGCCCCACGCACGATGATGCCAGGATCGGCGAACGCGCGGCGGAAGCGGCGGGCCCCGCGGTCCGCGTCAACGCCCAGCATCATGCGACGCGCCTGCCACTGCCGCATCACGGGATTGGTGGGATAGTAGACGGGCCGCCAGGGCCAATCGCGCGGCGGCCTCATCAACGCGACGGCCGCAAGGAGATCGACGCCCTGCGTCAACGCCAGCTGCGCCAGGATCGGCGACACGCTCACGACAGTCGAACGGAGGTGGTCGCCGAAGAGCCGCTGGCGGTCGCGCTCCGTGCGGGCGAGGAAGTCGGCGATCGCCAACGCCACGGCCGGCTCGGACACGACCGGGACCGAGGACTGCGGCTTGGTGCGCCGGCTCACGCCGCCACCCCCATCGCGTTGATGAGCCACCGGACCCACTCGGGCGAGCGCATCATCACGTCGATCGGCGTCCTGCCGCTCATGCTGCGGTTGGGCGCGCGCAGCCATGCGCGGAGCCGCTCCATGTCGTGGTCGAACACGGAAGCCACGATCGGCTCCAGCACCACGAGCAGACGCATCCTCCGCTCCGCGAGCGGCGTGCCGTAGCTCGCGACCTCGCCGATCGGTCCGCACCCGCCCTCGCCGAGCAGAGCCGAGCACTCGTCGCCCCGCAGACCCCAGCGGACGACCATCTCGTCCCAGCTGGCGATGACGGCTGCGAGGGGAGCCGTCTCCCAGGCGAACGGCGCACTCACGAGGCGAAGCCCATTTCGACGATACGCCGGAAGCCGCGCAGGTCGGCGAGCGTTCCCGACATCGCGTCGAGCGGCGTGAGCCAGCCGAGATCGGGCGTCGGGGTGCGGAGCCAGTCGTGGAGCAGGCATTCCGCGAGGCGAATCCGGTAACCGACCTCGATCATGATGCGCATGCGCGTCTCGGTATCGCGGGGTCGAATTCAACGCATGGGACGAGCAGGACGACGACACGTCGGGGCGTGAGGACGACATCCTTGCGAACTTCGTCGGTTTTCTCCGCAGCTGCGATGTCGCGGCGTTCGCTGCGAGCGTCTCGGCCGCCTCGCGCGGTTATGCGGCGTCGACCGTCTGGAGCCGAATCCTCGGGATTGCCGGCGAGCGGGCCCCAGAGGTCGGCCATCTGGTCTGGCCCGCATTTGGCAGGCCCGACCTTTTGGAAAACACCGACACCCTACGCGACGCCGTGCGCTTCGTCGCGGGAGCTTGGCCAACACTTCCGCCAGAGGAGAAACAGCGCTTCGAAGAGATGATCCTCGACGAGGCCCGTCATGACGATGAACGGAGCAGGAGACGGTGGCGACGGATCGTCGGTCGGATCCTCGACGCGCTGCCCGAGGAGACGCTCGTCATGGAGGCGACGCGCGATGTTCGGCGCCAGATGGAGGCTAATGGCGAATTGGAGGAAAACCGCCCGATCCGCAGTTCCACCATCTCCTGGGGCGGGCATGAGGACTGGGAGATGGAGCAGCTCCGCCGCGACGGCGTGGACATGGACGGCGGTCCGAACCGGACGGTCCTGGACGCCTCCAACGCCCTGAACGCGGCATACAAGGCAACATCAAGTGCCAGCAAGGCGGCAGAACTCGCCGTTCTGTGGTCGAAAACGTTGGCGGTGCTGGCGTTGGTCGACGCAAACCCCGATTTGCACGGCGACGTCGATCGATCAGCTTGGGGCCACGTCGCCAACGTCGCTGAACGCCTCGCTTCCAGCCCCAACTTCCATCCCGGCAACGATGGCCTGCCAGATCTGGACAGCCTTTTTGCAGTCCTTCGGAGACTGTCGTCCAGCCCATATCCCCTATCGCGCGAGGACAGCGAATGAGCATCAGCTGGGGAAACCTCTCGGTCAGGGTCTACGCCGCTGAGGCCTGGGTGAACCTCGCGCCACGATTCGCCGCGGCGAGGCCCGAGATCGTCGATGAGATTGAGCGAGCGCTGGACGACGAGGAGCCAGCCGTGCGGCTGCAGGCCGCAGGCAACCTCCAGGTCATCTGCGAGGCGGCGCCTGATCGCATGTGGGAACTAGGCGCCCGGATCGCCGCGCGCGAGCGGAACGACGAGGTTCTGGTCGCATACCTCAGCAGATCGCTCCGTCGCTTCAGCCACGGCGAGACCGAACGCTGCGAGTCGATCCTCCAGATAGCGAAGGGGCGTCTGGGCGACTTCGAGGATCGAGAAGGGGCACGGGATCGCCTGCAGGAATGCCTCGGCAGCTGGGCAGCGCAACTACAGGCAGGGCAAGGCAGGACCCTCGCCCGTGAGTGGCTGGAGGAGTGGTCGGCCGACCCCGCGCGTTTCCAGTACGCGTTGAACGCCTACTCGTCGTGCCTCCGCGGAACCTTCTTCAGCCGATACGGCGCCGAACCGGAGAAGGAGGCGGAGGCGATGTGCGACCGCGCGCAGGAGGGACTGACCATGATCCTTACCCCGGCTCTGGGGATATCCGCCGCCTCGCATGCCGTTCTGCATTCCGACGTCTCCGACGAGGACAAGAGAGCGGCGGGGAAACGCTACTCCGCCGCGGAGCACGTCATTCATCACGCCATGAACCAGTTGTACTTCGGCGCGGGCGCGCGGGCGGACGATGCCGAGGGCGGACCCGGGCTGAACAACGTCAAGGTGAAGGCCCGCTTCCTCACCGACTACGCGGAAATCCTGGCACTGCTCAGTCAATCGCGGGAGCCGGCGACTCTCCACCACCTGATTGAACTCTACGAGCACCTGATCCCGGGTGATCCGATCGCTGTGTTCACGGCCTTCCATGCCATCCTCACCGGCATCGGCGCGGAGGAGGGATACCAGTTCGAAAGCCTGGGCAGCACGGCGGTGGTGAAAATCGTGAAGCGGTACATAGCCGACCACCGAGGCATCTTCGACGATCAGGTCCGACGTTCCAAACTGGTCGAGATCCTTCAGCTATTCTCGGAAGTTGGCTGGACCGAAGCGTTGCGGCTTCTCTACGATCTGCCAGACCTTCTGCGCTGATCAGCGGTCAGTTGCGGCGCCCGAACGCGCATTCGTCGCACTGGTTCGCGGCATTGCAGTAGCAGACCTTCCGGGTGCCGTCGGGATAATCCGTCACCGAACAGGGGCCGACAAAGCCGGGCCGACACTGGTTGATCACGGCGTCGAACCGCACAGCCTCCGCCGCGTCCTGCTCCCGGATCATCTTCTGCACAGTGTCGGGCAGGTCCTCGAAGCGCTGGAACCCCGCACGGATGGCGTCGTCAAACGTCGTCGGTGCTGATCGCTCGTCCGTCATGGGCTGTTCCTACAGCGGTGGTCGGGTCTGGAGGGCGTTCGCGACCGCTTGCCCGACGAGATTGGCGAAGTGCTGGTCGTCGAAGTCCTTCCTGGGAACCTTGTTTCCCTTGTCGTCGGTGACGACCTTGCCCATCGTGATGGTCAGCTCGTCGGTCTTGATCTGCGAGGCGGCGAACAGGTTTCCGCTCTGGTTGGCCGAAAGCTCCACCAGCTTCCAGGCGGGCGTCAGGTTGCCGCCGGTCGTCACGATGAACTTCACCTGGTAGGTGAAGGTCGTGTACGGTGACTCGCCGTCCTTGCGCAGCAGCGCGTCCGGCTGGAACGACATGTCCAGGCCCTTCATCAGGAAGTCGTCGATCTTGAGGTCGCTCGCCAGATAAGGGCCCGTGTTCGGCTTGCACTTCGTCGGGTCGAGGGTGAGCTTCTTCAAATCCTCGAACGAATAGTAGAAGCCGATCGTCTCGGTGCGCGTGGCATCGGCCGACCACGAGAAACCGAGCCCCAGGCTCCGGTTCTGCCCGGTGGTCACGTTGCCGTTCTTCGTGAAGACCGTGACCGCGTTCTCCAGCGGCGTCGTCGCCGACAGGCTCGGCGAGAAATTGTTCTTGTTGTTGACCGACAGCACCAGGCTGACCTTGGCGCCCCACTGACCAAGCCAAGCGGCTCGCCGCTCGGGCGGCACATTGACGGCGTTGTCCTGATCGAACTTCTCGGCCTTCGCCACCGCATTGGCCAGCTGGCACTGGATGTGAAAGATCAGATGCTGCTGGCTCAGCCACTGCTCAGGCGCGGTCTGCGAGTTGCTCCGAAAGTCGGGCGTCATTGTCGCGCAGCCGCCAAGGCCGGCGCCGAGGACCGCAAGCAGCCCGATCCACATGAACCGACGATCCATCGATCCCCCCTCATCATCAGCGGAGCCTCACCGGCCCCCGCCGCCCCATCGACTTTCTCTCGCGGCTCGACACATGCCGCAAGTCCGGTGTCGCACCGATCGCGCGACCAGGCATGATTCGCGGAAATACCGAATGTCGCCCAACAAGAAATTCGGTCGCGTCAGCTCGAACGACAATCGAACATGTTCGGCGATGATTGGGTACATCGCTCGGCGCCTTGGCGAAACGCCCGTCACATCGCCCCGTCATCAAGCGATCGGATGAAGCGACCAAGCGATCATTCGCGCGCGCTCGTCGCGACGTGAATATACACGTCGCTCGATCGGCTGTGGTAACCGCGCTCCATGGCAACACCCTCCGCGAAACGCAGCCCAGGCGACAAGCTGGGCAACTGGATACTCGACGAACTCATCGGCGGCGGTGGCAACGGCTATGTCTGGCGGGTGAGCCCGCGCGGGGGTGGCGAGGCCATGGCGTTGAAGGTGCTCAAGCGCACCAGCGACACAATCTTCAGTCGTTTCATCGCCGAGATCACGGCGCTCAAGATGGCGAAGGCCATCGACGGGGTGGTGCCGCTGATCGACGAGGACCTGCCCGTCGTCTCGACATCCCGGCCCCGATGGTACGTGATGCCGATCGCGGGCAGGTTCGATGACTTCATCGCGGGCATGGAGGCGACCGGCGTGGTCGATGCCTTCGTCCCGCTCGCCCGCACACTCGCCGAACTGCACCGCCTTGAGATCCACCACCGCGACATCAAGCCGGCGAACATCCTGTCGCTGAAGGGGCGTCTGTGCTTTTCCGACTTCGGCCTCGTCCGATACCCCAAGAAGGAGGATCTGACGCCGGCAAGGAAGGAACTCGGCCCGAAGCTGCTGATGGCCCCCGAGATGCGGCGCGACGCGCACACGGCGGACGGCGCGCCGGCCGACACGTTCTCCTTCGCGAAGTCGCTGTGGATCGGCCTGACCGGCCGTCACGACGGATTCGACGGGCAGTATGCGGCGGGTGGCGACCTGGACATCCGCCGGTGCCACCCGGACATCCTGTCGACGCCGCTGGACGAGCTGCTCACCGAGTGCACCGACAACGATCCTAGCCACCGGCCGACGATGGAGCAGGTCGCGGTCCGGCTCGCCGAATGGGTCGCGACGATGCGCGACTTCGACAAGCGCAACCTGACCGAGTGGCTCACGATCCAGAACCGCATGTTTCCCTTCGGCGCCCCCCGCCGATGCCGATGGACCGGCCCCGAGGAGATCTGCGCCGTCTTGCGGCTCGCGGCTGACACGAACGGCCTCAACCACATGATGCTGCCCGGCGGCGGCGGTCAGGCCCTTGCCGGCGCGCGGCTCGCCGACACCCCCGGCCATATCATCCTGGACATCGGATGGCGCGTGGAAATGAAGCCGGCGTCTCTGTCGTTCGAGTCCTTTGGGCCAGGCTCAACCTGGAACTATTTCTGGCTGGAGGCCGACAGCATCGCGCCGACGGGCACGCACGGCGCCTACGTGTCGTCGGACGGGCTGCAGGAGATGCTCTGCGAGATCGAGCCCGGCCGATACGTCGCCTACAGCGCCTGGGACAACGGCGAGTACCATGGCGAGCCGCTGCCGAAGGGCGCCCGTCCGCTGGAGCGTGCGCTGAAGGGCTCATTCCTGCTTGTCGCCACGCGCTCCGAATACAACCTGACTCCGGCGACCTACGACGCGCGGCACCAGAAGTTGGGCGAGGACGAATTCCGCAGATACATCGAACGCCACGCCACGAGATGACCGGACCTTCCGCCCGCCGGCACCGGGAAACGGCTCGGCTCGACGTGGCGACGCCTCGTCCCACCGCAGGCGGCTACGAGCGCCAACTGCTTCGGATGATTGCCCGGCGCTTGCCGGCCCCATCGCCGGCAGGCCGGTTCAACGGCTAAGTCATTGAAAAATGGTGCTGCCGGTGAGGATTGAACTCACGACCTCAGCCTTACCAAGGATGCGCTCTACCACTGAGCTACGGCAGCACTCGTTTTTCCGCCGGCGTTCGCCGCGGGAAGGGCGCCTAGAGACGACCGGGGGCGGATTGTCAAGCGTTACCGGACGGGGCTAGGGTCCGGGCATGGCAAATAGCGACGAACGGGCCGCCCGGCTGGCCGCGCAGCTGCGCGCGAACCTGCATCGGCGCAAGGCGCAGGCGCGCGCGGTGGCGGCGGGAACGGATCGCGGCACCACGCCCGCGCCGGCGCCGCCACCGACCGACGGATCGACCGATTAACCGCCGATCGGCGCGCATTTGGCGTTGAGCCACGCGCGCTCCGCAATGTCGAGCTCGGGACCGATCCGTGCCGCCACGTCCGCGTGATAGGCGTCCAGCCAGTCGCGCTCGTCGCGGGTCAGCAGCGCCGGATCGATCAGCGTCCGCTCGATCGGCGCGAAGGTGAGCGTTTCGAAGCGCAGCATCGTCCGCTCGCGGTCGCCGCCAGGGATGGCGGCGGGGACGATCAGCAGCAGGTTCTCGATCCGGATGCCGTATTCGCCGGCCTTGTAATAGCCCGGCTCGTTCGACAGCATCATGCCCGCGCGCAGCGGCTCCAGGCTCGCGCCGCCGGGATAATTGGGCGCCGCGATCCGCTGCGGTCCTTCATGCACCGACAGATAGCTGCCGATGCCGTGGCCGGTGCCGTGCGCGAAATCGAGCCCCGCCTCCCACAGTGGCCGGCGGGCGAAGGCGTCGATCTGCGCGCCGCTGGTGCCGTCGGGGAAGACCGCGGTGGCGATGGCGATATGGCCCTTCAGCACGCGGGTGAAGCGGTCGCGCATCTCCGCGTTCGGCGGCCCGACCGGCACGACGCGGGTCACATCGGTGGTGCCATCCGCATATTGCCCGCCCGAATCGATCAGGAACAGCTGGCCCGGCAGGATCGGGGCGTTCGATTCCTCGGTAACGTGGTAATGCGGGCTGGCGCCATGCGCGCCGGTGGCCGAGATCGTGTCGAACGACGTGTCGAGCAGGCAGCCGGTCTGTTCGCGGAAGGCGAGCAGCTGCGCCGCGGCGGAGAGTTCGGTCTGGCCGCCCTTGGGCGCCTCCGCCTCGATCCAGCGCAGGAAGCGGCTGAGCGCGGCGCCGTCGCGGATGCTGGCGGCGCGATGGCCGGCGATCTCGGCGGGGTTCTTCAGCGCCTTGGCGAGGACGACAGGGTCGCGCAGCGCCAGCACCTTGGCGCCGCCTTCGGTCAGCGCGTCGAACACCGCGGCGACGGCGCGTTCGGGATCGGCGGCGACGCGCTGGCCCGCATAGCCGCGGAGCGCGGGCGCGAAGGCGTCGCGATCATGGATGCGCACCGCATTGCCCAGATGCTGGCGCACCGCGTCGTCGACTTTTTCGGGCGCGACGAACAGGTCGGTGGTGCCGTCGCTGCCGACGATCGCATAGGAGAGCGCGACCGGCGTGTGCGCGACATCGGTGCCGCGCACGTTGAGCGCCCAGGCGATCGAATCGAGCGCGGTCAGCACCACCGCATCGGCGCGCTGCGCGCCCAGCCAGTCGGCGATCGCGGCGCGCTTGGCGGCGGAGGACTGGCCCGCATGCGTATCGGCGTGGACGGTCATCCGGGCAGGCGAGGGGGCGGGGCGGTCGGTCCACACCCCGTCGATCGGATTGCTCTCCACCGGCACCAGCGTGACACCGCGGTCGGCGAGCGCGGCGGCGGTGTCCTTCGCCCAGGCGCTGGTGTGCAGCCACGGGTCGTAGCCGATGCGGCTCCCCTCGCTGGCGTTGGCGGCGAGCCAGCCGGCGATGCTCTCCTGCGGCACCGGCACATAGGCCCAGTCGTCCGCCGACACCTGCTCACGCACCTGCAGCGTATAGCGGCCGTCGGTGAAGATCGCGGCCTTCTCCGCCAGTACGACGGCGCTGCCCGCCGATCCGCCGAAGCCGGTCAGCCAGCCCAGCCGCTGCGCATAGGCGCCGACATATTCGCTCATATGCTCGTCGGTCAGCGGCACGACGAAGCCGTCGAGGCCGCGGGTGGCGAGCTCTGCGCGGAGGGCGGCGAGGTTGGCATGAGGGGTCATCGAAGGGGTCCGTCAAAAGTCACAAAAGTCACGCCCAGGCATGTGTTTTCGCTCTAGCATCGGGAGCGTCACAAGCCGAGTCGGTCCCGCTTTGCACGGCAGGAGCGTGTAGGACAGTTTCCCTTCGTGGCGATCCAACATTGGTGCGCGGATCAGTGCCGTCTGGGCAGCAGGTGGAGCACGCCCGCGATGACGCCGCCGATGACGATCCCGACGATCCCCGATCCGATCGCGCCGACCAGCCAGCCGATGACGCCGCCCAGCACGCCGGACGAGGCCGCAGCGACCTCTGCCGCATGGTGGATCACATGCGGAATGGCGGTGAACCCGAACGCTTCCAGCCCATGGACGATGATGCCGCCGCCCACCCACACCATCGCCGCGGTGCCGATGATCGACAGCGCCGACAGCACGCGCGGCATCGCGGCGACGAGGCCGCGGCCCAGCGCCTGGCTGCCCGATCCCGGCCGGCGGGCGAGGTGCAGGCCGATATCGTCCATCTTCACGATCAGCGCGACCAGACCGTAGACGCCCGCGGTGATCGCCACCGCGACGAGCGCCAGCGCGACCGCCTGATTGACGAGGCTCTGATCGGCGAGTTCGGCGAGCGCGATCGCCATGATCTCGCCCGACAGGATCAGGTCGGTACGGATCGCGCTCGACACCTGCCGGTTCTCCAGCTCTTCCGGCGACGTCGCGGCCGCGGCCTCGTCGCCATGGCCGTGGCCGGTCAACGCGCCGAGGATCTTCTCCGCCGCCTCGAAGCACAGGAAGGCGCCACCCGCCATCAGGATCGGCGTGATCGCCCAGGGCGCCAGCGCGCTCAGGATCAGCGCCGCGGGCAGCAGGAACAGCAGCTTGTTGCGCAGCGATCCCTTGGCGATCTTCCAGATGATCGGCAGCTCGCGCGCGGGGCTGAGGCCGACGACATAGGTCGGCGTCACCGCGGTATCGTCGATCACCACGCCCGCCGCCTTCGCCCCCGCCTTGCCCGCCGCGCCCGCGACATCGTCCAGGCTGGCGGCGGCAAGCTTCGCCATCGCCGCGATATCGTCGAGCAGTGCGACCAGTCCGCCGGCCATGTGTGTTCCCCTGTGTTATCCGTGATGTGCATGGCGGCGCGCGCGCACGGGTTCAACTGCGGTCGTGTTGCTGGCGTGTTGCTGGAGCGGGCCGGTCGCCCCACGCCTCCGTCACCCCGGATCAAGTCCGGGGCGACGAAGAGGATGGCGTTCCCATCACCCGCCATCCTGTTCTACAGCAAGGCGATGACCGACCCCACGCCCCCCGTCGCCGAGCGCCGCCCCCACAGCTTCACCACGCATGGCGTGACGATCGACGACCCCTATGCCTGGCTGAAGGACCCGAAGTATCCCGAGGTCACCGACCCCGACGTCCTCGCCTATCTCGACGCCGAGAACGCCTATTTCGAAGCCGTCATGGCGCCGCACCAGCCGCTGGTCGACACGCTGTACGAAGAGATGAAGGCGCGCATCAAGGAAGACGAATCCTCGGTCCCGCAAAAGGACGGCGACTGGCTCTACTGGACCGCCTTCGAGACCGGCGGCCAGTATCGCAAATGGTGGCGCAAGCCCGTCGCGGGCGGGCCGGACGAACTGCTGCTCGACGAGCCCGCCCTCGCCGAGGGCAAGGAATATTTCCGCCTCGGCGCCTTCGCGATCAGCAACAACGGGCGGCTGCTCGCCTATGCGATCGACGACAGCGGCGCCGAGCGGTTCGAGGTGCGCGTGAAGGACCTCTCCACCGGCCAGCATCTGCCCGAGGTCATCCCCGGCATGCTGTCCGAGATCGTCTGGACCGCCGACGATACGGGCTTCCTGTACGGCGTCGCCAACGACCAATGGCGCACCGACAATGCGCGCTTCCACCGGCTCGGCACGGCGGTCGCCGACGACGTCGAGCTGTTCCACGAGGAGGACGAAGGCTATCGCGTCGCCGTCGCCGAGACGAGCGATCGCCAGTGGATCGTCATCGGCACCGGCGATCACGTCACCAGCGAAGTCCGGCTGCTGCCTGCCAACGATCCCTTCGCCACGCCGATTCTGGTCGCGCCCCGCCAGGAGGGCCGCGAATATGACGTCGACGCGCACGACGGCACGCTGTTCATCCACACCAACGATACCGATCCGATGTGGCGGCTGTGTACCGCCAGCCTCGATAGCCCAAGCGACTGGCACGAGCTGATCCCGGCGGACCCGCATTTCTACATGACCGGGGTCGAATGCTATCGGGACTTCTTCGTCGTCGAAGGGCGCCGCGACGGCCTCGATCAGATCACCATCCACCGCTACGACGCGCCGACCGTGCCCCAGCCGATCACCTTCCCGGAGGCGAGCTATGCCGCGGGCCTGGGCGACAATCCCGAATATGACGTCGCGACGCTGCGGCTGGGCTATGAATCGATGGTCACGCCGGGCACGGTCTATGACTATGACGTCGCCACCGGCGGCCTTACCGTCCTGAAGGTGCAGGAAATTCCCGCCGGCTATGACGCCGCCGGCTATCGCACCGAACGGCTGAAGATCACGGTCCGCGATGGCACCCAAGTCCCCGTATCGATCGTCTATCCGGCGGGCTTCCAGCGTGACGGGTCGCAGCCGCTGTTCCTCTACGCCTATGGCGCCTACGGCTATGCGATCCCGCCTGGCTTTTCGACCGGGCGCCTCAGCCTGCTCGACCGCGGCTTCGCTTATGCCATCGCGCATATCCGCGGCGGCGACGACCTCGGCCAGCAATGGTATCACGACGGCAAGCTCGAAAAGCGCACCAACACGTTCAACGACTTCGTCGACGTCGCCAAGGGGCTGATCGAGCAGGGGTGGACCAGCGCCGGCCGCATTGCCACCGCGGGCCGCTCGGCGGGCGGCGAGCTGATGGGCGCGATCGTCAATAGCGATCCCGATCTGTGGGGCGCAGTGATCGCTGACGTGCCGTTCGTCGATGTGCTCAACACCATGCTCGACGCCGATCTGCCGCTGACGCCGGGCGAATGGCCGGAATGGGGCAATCCGATCGAGGACAAGGCGGCGTTCGACCTGATCCGCAGCTACAGCCCCTACGACAATGTCACGGCGCAGGATTATCCGCCGATGTTCATCTCGGGCGGATTGAACGATCCCCGCGTCACCTATTGGGAACCGGCCAAATGGGCGGCCAAGCTGCGAGCCACCAAGACCGATGACAATGTGCTGCTGCTGAAAACCAACATGGGGGCAGGGCATGGCGGGAAATCCGGCCGCTTCGAATCGTTACGCGAGGCCGCGGAGGAACATGCCTTCGTGCTGTGGCAGTTGGGAATAAGCGGCTGAGCATCGAGACACTGATCGCCGAATACGGCTTGGCCGCCGTCTTCCTGGGCGCGGGGATCGAAGGCGAGACGATGGTGCTCGCCGGCGGCCTGTTCGCGCATGAAGGCATGCTGTCGCTGCCCGGC
This sequence comes from Sphingomonas sp. NIC1, assembly GCF_001638925.1. Taxonomy (NCBI): domain Bacteria; kingdom Pseudomonadati; phylum Pseudomonadota; class Alphaproteobacteria; order Sphingomonadales; family Sphingomonadaceae; genus Sphingomonas; species Sphingomonas sp. NIC1. Next base: position 1,456,779 of record NZ_CP015521.1, on the reverse strand, counting down.
GCGATGATCGCGGCGGCGTGCGGATCGTTCGTCGCCGACCAATTGTTCTTCGCGGCGGGGCGGCGCTTCCGCTCGCACCGCTGGGTGCAGCGCGCGCAGAAAAAGCCTGCTTTCGCCAAGGCGTTGACGACGCTGGAACGCTACCCGGTCGGCTTCATCTTCGCCTTCCGCTTTCTCTACGGCCTGCGTACCGTCAGCCCGATCGCGATCGGCACCACGCATGTCCGCACGCGCCAATTCCTGTGGATCAATGCGGTCGCCGCGGCCGTGTGGGGGGCGCTGTTCACCAGCCTCGGCTATGTGTTCGGCACGGGGATCGCCGAACTCCTCGGCCGCTATCGCCCGCATGGGCGGCAATGGTTGTGGGTCGCGGGCGCGGCGGTGCTGCTGGGCGGTGCCTTCGCCGTCTTTCGCTGGTGGCGGAGCCGGCGGGCATGAGCGCGCGCTTCACGATGACGATCACCGCCGCGGCGGAGGACATCGACGAACTCGGCCACGTCAACAATGCCGTGTGGGTGCGCTGGATCCAGGACATCGCCGTCGCCCACTGGGACGCGGTGGCGCCGGCAGAGCATCGCGAGACGATGATCTGGGTCGTGACCCGCCACGAAATCGACTATCGCGGCAACGTCGTCGCGGGTGAGACGGTGACCGGCGAAACCTGGGTCCCCGAACCCCCCAAGGGCGCCCGCTTCGACCGCCACGTCCGCTTCATCGGCGCCGACGGCAAGGTGAAGGTAGAGGCAGTGACGACTTGGGCCTTACTGGAACGCGCCACCGGCCGCCTGATGCGCGTCCGGCCGGAGGTGGCGGCGCCGTTTCTGGCCAGCTGATCCGCCCTCCACGAACTTACGTCACCCCAGCGCAGGCTGGGGTCCACCGGGCCGCCAGGGGGTGGCCAGAGCCTCCAGCCGTCCCCCTGGCCGCGGAGTGGACCCCGGACCAAGTCCGGGGTGACGGGGTGTGTCTGGCGTGCCTTGGCGCGCCGCCTCAGCGTCGGCTGCGGGCAACTGATGCGCGTCCGGCCCGAGGTTGCGGCCCCGTTCCTACCGTAAGTCCTCCCTCGCTTCAGCGGGGAGGGGGACCGCCGCCGCAGGCGGTGGTGGAGGGGGCGTTTCCGCATATCGTTCGGTCGCCGTATCCTCCCCCTCCGACCGCCTGCGGCGGCCACCTCCCCCTGGCGGGGGAGGACTTACATCACCCACTATTCCGCAGCGCTGGAACGCGTAACCGGCCGCCTGATGCGCGTGCGACCCGAGGTGGCGGCGCCGTTTCTGGCCAACTGATCCGCCCTCCACAAACTTACGTCACCCCAGCGCAGGCTGGGGTCCACCGGGCCGCCAGGGGGTGGCCAGAGCCTCCCGCCGTCCCCCTCGCCGCGGAGTGGACCCCGGACCAAGTCCGGGGTGACGGAGTGTGTCTGGCGTGCCTTGGCGCGCCGCCTCAGCGTCGGCTGCGGCCGCCTGATGCGCGTCCGGCCGGAGATTGCGGCGCCGTTCCTACCGTAAGTCCTCCCTCGCTTCAGCGGGGGAGGGGGACCGCCGCCGCAGGCGGTGGTGGAGGGGGCGTTTCCGCATATCGTTCGGTCGTCGTATCCTCCCCCTCCGACCGCCTGCGGCGGCCACCTCCCCCTGGCGGGGGAGGACTTACATCACCCGCTATTCCGCAGCGCGGTCGCGATCGCGTTGATCGACAGCAGGATGCCCTCGCCGATCCGCGGATCGTCCTCGCCCGCGCGGTGGCGCTTCATCAGTTCGATCTGCAGGAAGTTGAGCGGCTCGATATATGGCAGTCGCAGCCGGATCGAGGCGTCGAGCGCCGGGTGCTTGTCCAGCAACCGCGTCTGCCCGGTCACGTCGAGCAGCCCGTCATGCGTCAGATGCCACGCATCGCGGATGCGGGTGAAGATGCCGTCGCGCAGGGCCTTGTCTTCGACCAGTTCGGCATAATGGCCGGCGATGGCGATGTCGGACTTCGCCAGCACCATCTCCATATTGGCGAGCGTCGCGGCGAACAGCGGCCAGCCCTGCGCCATGTCGCGCAGCAGCGCCTTGTCTTCGAACGCCGCAATCGCCTGCCCGACGCCGTACCAGCCGGGCAGCATCGTGCGCGCCTGCGCCCAGCTGAACACCCAGGGGATGGCGCGCAGATCCTCGATCGCGTCGCTCTTCTTGCGGCTCGCCGGGCGGCTGCCGATCTTCAGCCCCGCGATCTCGCCGATCGGCGTCATCTGGCGGAAGAAGGTGCGGAAGCCGTCCGTCCCGTAGACGAGGTCGCGATAGGCGTGGAACGCGGTGTCGGACAGCGCGTCCATCGCGCCGGTGAAGTCCGCATTCTGCGCATTCGACAGTCGTTCGGGCTCCAGGCTGGCGAGCAAGGTCGCCGAGGCGATCGCCTCCAGATTGGTCATCGCGCTGTCGCGGGTGCCGTATTTCGCCGCGATCACCTCGCCCTGTTCGGTGATGCGGATGCGGCCCTGCACCGTGCCCGGCGGCTGCGCGCGGATCGCGGCGAAGGCGCTGCCGCCGCCGCGCCCCACCGCACCGCCGCGGCCGTGGAACAGCTGCATGCCGACGCCCGCCGCCTCGAACACGGGTTTGAGCGCGGTCGACGCCTTGGACAACTGCCAGGTGGAGGTCAGGTAGCCGCCGTCCTTGTTGCTGTCCGAATAGCCGATCATCACCTCCTGATGGCCGCGCTTTGCTGCGATTTGCGCGATCTCCGGCAGCGCGAACCAGTCGGTCATGATGCCGGGTGCGGCCTCCAGATCGCCGACCGTTTCGAACAGCGGCACCGCCATGATCGCCGCCGACGGCTCGTCGCCACCACGGTACAGGCCCACTTCCTTCAGCAGCAGGTTGATCTCGAGCAGGTCGGACACCGACTGCGCCATCGACACGATATAGTTGGTGATGCACGCCGGGCCGTAGGTCGCATGCGCCTCCGCCGCGGCGAGCACGATCTGCAATTCGGACTGCGTCTCGTCCGAATAGGTGGTGAAGCGGCTGGCGAGCGGCCGCGCATGCGCCAGTTCGCGACGCAGCAGCGCGACGCGTGCCGGCTCGTCGAGGCTGAGATAATCGTCCTCGACGCCCGCCGTCTTCAGCAATTCGGCGACGACGCGCTCATGCACTGCGCTGTTCTGGCGCAGGTCGAGCGTCGCCAAGTGGAACCCGAACGTCTCCACCGCGCGGATCAGCCGGCCGAGCGCGCCGCCGGTCTTGAGCGCCCCGGCGCTCGCCAGCGCATGCGCGATCGCGGCGAGGTCGGCGCGGAACGCCTGCGGGTCGGGATAGGGCTCGCCGGTCAGCCGGCCGGGGCGCGCGGCGGGCTTGCCGGTCAGTGTCTCGTGCGTCGCGGCGAGGCGCGCATAGATCCCCGACAGTGCGCGGCGATAGGGTTCGTCGCTGCGGCTGGCGGCGGTGTCGCCGCTCGCCTCGGCCAGCGCGAGCACCGCGTCGTCCACCGCGGCATGTTCGGTCGAGATCGACAGCTCAGCCCCCAGCGCATGCACCGCGTCGAGGTAGAAGCCGAGCACCGCCTCCGCCGCGCGCGACAGCGCGGTGCGCAGCGAATCGGCGGTGACGAAGGGATTGCCGTCGCGGTCGCCGCCGATCCAGCTGCCTGGCTTCACGAAGCTCGGCACGCGCTCCCCGAACGCGCGGTCCCAGCGCTGGTACAGCGCGGGGAGGGCGGGCAGGAACACGTCGCGCATGTAGCTCAGCGCCGTCTCGACCTCGTCGGTCACGTACAGTCGCTCGCGGCGCAGCACGCGCGTCTGCCACAGCAGCGCGATCTGGCGGGTGATCGCATCGTCGACCAGATCGCCGTCGGGCGTCTCGCTGCGGCCCGAATCCTTCAGCGCCATCAGCTCGGCGATGCGGTTCTTGTGGTCGATCATGCTCTTGCGCCGCACCTCGGTGGGGTGGGCGGTCAGCACGGGGACGATCAGCGCATGGGCGAGAAGGCGCTGCACCTCGGCGCGGTCGATCCCCTCCGCCTGCAACGTCGCGAGCGCCGCGGCGACATCCGCCCCCTGTTCGGCGGCGATGCCCTGGCGGTCCTCGGCGAGGTTGGCGAGCATCGAGAAGAGCATGAATCCGCGGACGAAATCGAGCGTTTCGTCGAGGCCCAGGTCCTGCAGGTGGCGGTGCACCGCATCGCCGTCGCCGGTGCCGCGATGGCGCTCCACCGACGCCCGCCGGATCGCCTCGGTCGCTTCGAACAACGCCTCGCCGCCATAGGCGCGAATGACGTCGCCGAGCTTCGCGCCCAGGAAGCGCACGTCGGGGTTGTTGGCGATCGGCGGAAGCGAAGCGGGGTCGATATTGGCCATGCCCGCATGCTGCGCTGCGGCAGGGACCGGGTCAACCGGGCTTGGGGTTTGCGGGGCAAAAGCTGAGGTGCGGAGCCTTTGCCGCAAATTCCTCGTCACCCCGGACTCGTTCCGGGGTCCACTGAGCCACAAGGGGGCGGCAAGAGCCTCCAGCCACCCCCCTCGCCGCAGAGTGGACCCCGGACCAAGTCCGGGGTGACGGCGTGGGTGGGAGGCCTAACGACGCCCCTATTGCGCCCGCGTCCCCTGGTTGCTCAGCGTATCGCCCAGCACCGGTGTGGTCGGCTGCGCCGGCGGGGCTCGGCCGGCGTCGCGGGCGGCGCGCCATTCGCTTTCCTCTTCCGACGTCACCGTGCCGTCGTGGTTGAGGTCCATCTGGTCGAAGCGGCGCATCGTGCCCTCGCTCCATTCGATCTGGCTGATCACGCCGTCCTTGTTGCGGTCCAGCCCCATCAGGCGGCTGTTCTGGCGCGGCAGCTCGGGGGCGTCGATGCGGTCGTCGCCGTTGCGGTCCAGGCTGCGGAAGCGCTGGTCCATCGCGGTCGAGAAATCGACGCGGCTGGTCACGGCGGGCGGCACGAAGCCGGCCGCATTGGCGACCGCATCCGCCTGCGCCGCTTTCTCCTCGCTCTTCTTGCCGCACGCGCTCAGCAGGGCCACCGCAAGGACCAGCGATGCCGTCATTCCGTGTCGCCGCAACTATCGTCTCCGCTTATGCTTCCAGCTCAACATCCCAGTAGAGCCAGTCGTGCCATGTGTCGTGCAGATAGTTGGGCGGAAAGGCGCGGCCATGTTCCTGAAGGTGCCAGTTGGTCGGGCGGATCGGCTCGACATACAGCGGCATGCCCGCTTGCTTCGGCGTCCGCCCGCCCTTCTTGAGGTTGCACGGCGCGCAGGCGGTGACGACATTCTCCCACGTCGTCCGGCCCCCTTGCGCGCGCGGCACGACATGGTCGAACGTCAGGTCGCGGCTGACCCCGCAATACTGGCAGGCGAAGCGATCGCGCAGGAACAGGTTGAAGCGGGTGAAGGCGGGAAAGGCGGAGGGGCGCACATATTGTTTGAGCGCGATGACCGACGGCAGCTTGATCGCCGCATTCGGGCTGCGCACCTCACGCTCGTAATGCGCGACGATGTCGACCCGGTCGAGGAACACCGCCTTGACTGCGGTCTGCCACGGCCAGACGCTCAAGGGATAATAGGACAAAGGCGTATAGTCCGCGTTGAGCACCAACGCGGGGCAATTGTCGGGATGGCGGATCAGATCGGGATGAAACACGGCTCCTCCCACGGGTTACCCATGGGCCATGTCGCCCATGAGAGTGACGGGGGTATGACAGCACGCGCCCTTGGGTGCGGTCAAGCGGCTTGCGGTGGCCGGCGGGGCCGCGCGGCATGAGCGCCTCCGGTGCCGGCACCGTCGTCACGCGCTTCGCCCCCAGCCCCACGGGCCTGCTGCACCTGGGCCATGCCTATGCGGCAATCCAGGCGCACGACCACGCCCGCGCCGCGCATGGCCGCTTCCTGCTGCGGATCGAGGATATCGACGGGACGCGCAGCCGCGAGCCATTCGTCGCCGGCATCCTCGACGATCTCGCCTGGCTGGGTCTGTCGTGGGACGGCCCGGTGGTCCGCCAGTCGCAGCGGTTGGCGCTGTATGACGCGGCGCTCGCCAGGCTGCGCGCGGCGGGGCTGTTCTACCCGTGTTTCTGCACCCGCGCCGATATCGCGCGCGAGATTGCGGAGAGCGCCAGCGCGCCGCACCACGGCCCGGACGGACCGGTCTATCCCGGCCTCTGCCGGCATCTCGACCCGGCCGTGGCGGCGGCGCGGATCGCGGCAGGCGAGCCGCATGCGTGGCGGCTGCGCATGGACGCCGCCTTGGCGCAGACCGGCCCGCTCCACTGGCACGACCTCGACGCGGGCGACCGCACTGCCGATCCGGCGGCGTTCGGCGACGTCGTGCTTGCGCGCAAGGACGCGCCCGCCAGCTATCACCTCGCGGTGACGGTGGACGATGCCGCGCAGGGCGTCACCGACGTCGTCCGCGGCGTCGATCTCTACCCGGCGACCGACGTCCACCGCCTGCTGCAGGCGCTGCTCGACCTGCCGACGCCGCTCTATCGCCACCACCCGCTGCTGACCGGGCCGGACGGCACGCGGCTCGCCAAGCGTAATGGCGCCCCCGCGCTCGCCGATCTGCGGCAGGCGGGCGAGGATGGACGCGCCCTCGCCGAGCGCTTGCGCGCCGGGCGGCTTCCCATTGGCTTTGCCGCGCACGATGCTTAAGTATGTCGCATGAACACCTTCCTCGTCATTCTGCTGATCGCGGCGATGCTGGCGACGGTGGTCGCGCTGGTGCGGGGCGTCATCGCCTTCCTCCAGGATAGTCACGCCCAGGTCCGCAATGGCGAAGGGCCATCCGCGGCCTCGCTCAAATCGAACAAGATGATGCAGATGCGCGTCTTCTTTCAGGCGCTGGCGATCCTGATCATCGTCGTCATCCTGTTCGTCGGCGGCCGCACCTGAGCCGCTGACACCCGCACGATGGTCAAGCTGAACCGCATCTACACGCGCACCGGCGACGCGGGCACGACGGGCCTTGTCGACGGATCGCGCGTGTCCAAGGCCGCCGCGGTGATGCAGGCGATCGGCGACGTCGACGAGGCGAACAGCGCGATCGGCGTCGCGATCGCCGCGTTGCAGGGCGCGGCGCCCGCGGACCGATTGCTCGTCATCCAGAACGACCTGTTCGATCTCGGCGCGGATATCGCCACGCCGATGGGGATCGAGGGTGCGCTGCGCATCGTGCCCGCCCAGGTCGCGCGGCTGGAGGCGGAGATCGACGCGATGAACGAGGGCCTGACCCCGCTTACCAGTTTCATCCTGCCCGGCGGCACCCCCGCGGCAGCAGCCCTCCACCTCGCCCGCGCGATCGTCCGCCGCGCGGAACGCAGCGTCGTGACGATGGGCAGCGAGGCGACACAGGCCCTCGCTTATCTCAACCGCCTGTCCGACTGGCTCTTCGTCGCCACCCGTGTGGTGAACGGCGCAGGCGAGGGCGACGTGCTGTGGAAGCCCGGCGCCAGCCGATAGGGTGGGGCGGGGGCGTCTCGCGCGCTACTTATCGTCGTCCGGCGAAGGCCGGGATCTCCCGTAATCAGTGCCCACCCAAAGCCACAGCCGTTCCCCAACGCTGCGGTAACGCGCCAAGGCATACCCCAACCACCCCGTCACCCCGGACTCGTTCCGGGGTCCACTCCGCGGCGAGGGGGATGGCCGGAGCCTCTTGCTATTCCCCTGCGGCCCGGTGGACCCCGGACCAAGTCCGGGGTGACGGCGTGGTTGGGGCGACGGCAATGCGTGTAGCAGACGTCTGAAGCAGGCCTTTGCGTGGAGGCCACCAGCGCGCCACAAGCCCCAACCTGCGCCGGGGCGACGCACTGTGGCGGCCGGAACCGAGCCCAAAAAGCCCCGTCACCCCGGACTCGTTCCGGGGTCCACTCCGCGGCGAGGGGGATGGCTGGAACCTCTTGCCGCCCCCTCGCGGCCCGGTGGACCCCGGACCAAGTCCGGGGTGACGGGGTGGGTGCGGCGACGGCAATGCATGTAGCAGAAGCCTGAAGCAGGACCTGTATGTGGAGGACACAAGCCGCACACAGGTCCCAACCTGCGCCGAACCGTCGCAAAGTGGCGGCCGGAACCAAGCCCAAAAAGACCCGTCACCCCGGACTCGTTCCGGGGTCCACCCTGCGGCGAGGGGGATGGCCGGAGCCTCTTGTCGTTCCCCTGCGGCCCGGTGGTCCCCGAACCAAGTCCGGGGTGACGGGGTGATGAGTGGTCAGGACAGAAGGACCCACGAAGCGCGCACCCCCCACCACCCTGTCCTACAAGCCCCCCATCTGCTAAACCCTTGCCATGACCCGTCCGCCCTTCGCCCCGCCGCTGCGCGACGGGCGCCGCGGGCCCCTCGCTTCCGACGATAGCATACCGTCCACTTCGTCCACTTCCGCGCGCGCCCTCCCGCGCAAACCCCGATTCGCGCCATCGCCGCGCCCCACCGGAGCACCGCGCTTCAATCCTCACTTTCCTCGACAAAAAGCGCGTGTATGCTGCCCCGTCGCTGCCGGGGGGCCGCGGCTTTTCCCTATCCTCGCGGAAACACCATGAACCGTATCCTGATCGGCGTTGCCGGCATCCTCGTCATCCTCGGCATCGCCTTCGCGCTGTCCACCGACCGCAAGGCGATCCGGCTGCGCGTCGTCGGCGCGGCGTTCGCGTTGCAGGCGGCGATCGCGACGATCGTGCTCTACTGGGGGCCGGGTCGTGCGGCGCTCGCGGGGGCGTCGGCGGGTGTGTCGGCGCTGCTCGGCTATTCGCAGCGGGGCACGGAGTTTCTGTTCGGCAAGCTCGCCAGCCCCGATATCGGCGGCCAGAGCTTCGCGATCGCGGCGCTGCCGGTCATCATCTTCTTCGCCAGCCTCGTCTCGATCCTCTACTACCTCGGCGTCATGCAGGTCGTGGTGCGCTGGGTCGGCGGCGCGATCGAAAAGGTGATCGGCACGTCCAAGGTCGAATCCTTGTGTGCCGCGGCCAACATCTTCGTCGGCCAGTCCGAATCGCCGCTGGTGATCCGCCCCTATCTCGCCGGCCTCACTCCGCCGCAGCTGTTCACGGTGATGACCAGCGGCATGGCGGGCGTCGCGGGCACGATCCTCGCGGCCTATGCCTCGATGGGCATCCGCATCGAATATCTCCTCGCCGCCAGCTTCATGGCCGCGCCGGGCGGCATCCTGATGGCCAAGATCATCATGCCCGATCGCACCATGCCGCCCGAAGGCGAGCTGCCGCTGGGCGACGTGCCCGAAGAAAATCGCGTGATCGCGCTCGCCGACCATCGCATCAGCGGCGCCGGCCCCGCCGCGTTGCTGCCGGAAGGCACGCCGGGCGAGCCGCTGCCCGAAGCGACGCATGACGAGGAAAAGCCCGCCAACCTCATCATGGCCGCCGCCCAAGGCGCGCAGACCGGCGTGCGCCTCGCCGTCGCGGTCGGCGCGATGGTGCTCGCCTTCGTCGCGCTGGTCGCGCTGGCCAACGGCCTGCTCGGCGGGTTCGGCAATATGGTCGGCCTGCCGGGCTTAAGCTTCCAGGCGCTGCTCGGCTATCTCTTCCAGCCGGTCATGTTCCTGCTCAACGTGCCGTGGAACGAGGCGGGGATCGCCGGCGGCCTGTTCGGCGAGAAGATCGTGCTCAACGAATTCGTCGCCTATATCGATCTCGGCAAGCAGGCTGCGCAGCTCAGCCCGCGCACCATCGCCGTCGTCACCTTCGCGCTGTGCGGCTTCGCCAATTTCTCGTCGATCGCCATCCAGATGGCGGTGACGGGCAGCCTCGCCCCCAACCAGCGCCCGATGATCGCCAAGCTCGGCCTGCGCGCGCTCGCCGCGGGCAGCCTCGCCAACCTGATGTCGGCGGCGCTCGCCGGCCTGCTGATCGGCTGACGAGGACGATATGACCGGCCCGCTCCCCCTCACGACCACCCATACGGTATCCTGATGGGTGGCCGGGAGGGGGAGCGGGCCGGCACCGCCGGGAACCCTGCTCTTCCGCAGGGTTCCAAAAAAGCCCTCAAGCGCACGCTTGGGCCGGGCCAGCTCGCGATGATCGCGATCGGCGGGGCGGTCGGCACCGGGCTGTTCCTGGGCAGTGGCTTCGCGATCCAGCTCGCCGGGCCGGCGGTGCTCGTCAGCTATGCGATCGGTGGCCTCATCACACTGGCGCTGATGGGGTGCCTTGCGGAAATGACCGTCGCCGACCCCGCGACCGGGTCGTTCGGGCTGTTCGCCGAACGCTACATCGGTCGTTTCGCCGGTTTCCTCGTCCGCTACGCCTATGTCACCTGCATCATCCTGGCGATCGGGACGGAGGTGACCGCGGTCGCGATCTACATGCGCTACTGGCTGCCCGATGTGGCCGGCGCGTGGTGGATCGGCGGGTTCGGTTTGGCGCTGCTCGCCGTCAACCTCGTCAGCGTGCGGGCGTTCGGTGCGGTCGAATATCTGTTTTCGGCGATCAAGGTCGTCGCGATCCTCGCCTTCATCGCGCTCGGCCTGTGGGTGATCGGCCGCGGCGCACTGGGCGTCGGGCTGGCGAACTACACCGCCCACGGCGGCTTCGCGCCGCACGGTATCGGCGGCATCTGGAGCGCGGTGATCGTCTCGATCTTCAGCTACCTCAGTATCGAAATGATCGCGGTCGCGGCCGGCGAGGCACGTGATCCCGAACGCGCGATCGTCCGCGCCTTCCGCTCGACGATGCTGCGCCTCGCGCTCTTCTACCTGGGCAGCCTCGCGGTGATGCTGGCGGTGCTGCCGTGGACGCAGGCGGGCACCGCGACCAGCCCGTTCGTCACGGTGATGGCGGCGAGCGGCCTGTCCTATGCCGCGGGCGTCATCAACGCCGTCGTGCTGGTCGCGGCATTGTCGGCGATGAACAGCCAGCTCTACACCGCCTCGCGCATGCTGTTCAGCCTGGCGGACAGCGGCCTCGCGCCGCGGCGGCTAGGCGTGGTCGATGCGCGCGGCGTGCCGGTGGCGGCATTGCTCGTGTCGGCGGCGGGGATTGCGGTGGCGGGCGGCGTCTATGCGTGGCGGCCCGATGCGGCCCTTGGCGTGATGATCGCCGTGTCGATCTTCGGCGCGCTGTTCACCTGGGGCATGATTTTCGTCACGCACCTCGCGTTCCGGCGACGGCACGGGCCGCCGGCGGGGTTCCGGATGTGGGGCTATCCGTGGGTGAGCCTCGCCGGCGCGGGCGCGATCCTCGCGATCCTGGCGACGACACCCTTCACCGCGGCCTTCGCACTCACGCTGGTCTACGGCGTGCCGGTGCTGGCGGTGCTGGCGGGGGTGTATGCGGTGTGCTTGCGCCGCCCGTAAGTCCTCCCCCGCCAGGGGGAGGTGGCGTCGCGGAGCGGTGACGGAGGGGGCGGTAAGCGGCGTCGTTCGCGGCGCAGGACGCCGCCGTCCTCCCCCTCCGTCAGCTTCGCTCCCACCTCCCCCTGGCGGGGGAGGACTTGAAGGTCACTCCCCCGTCCGGGTCTTCACCTTGTTGGGCAAATCCTTGCCCTTGGTCCGGCGCGAAGGCAGCTGCACCGGGTTCTTCTTCTTCCATTCCTTGAAGGTCATCGGACCTTCGGGCGTGTCGACGATCGTGTCGTCCAGGCTCATGGCCAGTCTCCTCAGCGCGTCGGCTCGGGTTGCGGGCCGCTGTAATCGTAGAAGCCGCGGCCGGTCTTGCGGCCGTACCAGCCGGCCTCGACATACTTCACCAGCAGCGGCGCCGGCCGAAACTTGGGGTCGCCGGTGCCCTCGAACAACACGCGGGTGATCTCCAGGCAGGTGTCGAGGCCGATGAAGTCGGCCAGCGTCAGCGGCCCCATCGGATGGTTGAGCCCCAATTGGCAGGCAAGGTCGATGTCGCGGATCGTCGCGACACCCTCGCCGAGCGCAAAGATCGCCTCGTTGATCATCGGCATCAGCACGCGGTTGACGATGAAGCCCGGCGCGTCGTTGGCGCGGACCACCGCCTTGCCCAGCCGCTCGGCGTAATCCTCGATGACGCCGACGGTGGCGTCCGACGTCGCAAGCCCGCGGATCACCTCGATCAGGCCCATCACCGGCACCGGATTGAAGAAATGTACGCCGATGAACCGCGCCGGATCGGGCGTCGCCTGGGCGAGGCGGGTAATCGGGATCGAGGAGGTGTTGGACGCGAGGATCGCGTCCGGCCTGAGCACCTTGCCGACATTGCCGAAGATCGCCCGCTTGATCTCCTCGCGCTCGGTCGCCGCCTCGATGACGAGGCCGCAAGGCGCCATGGCGGCGACGTCGCCCACCGGTTCGATCCGGGCGAGCGTGGCATCGCGCGTCGCGGCGTCGATCTTCTCCTTCTCGACCGCACGGGCGAGCAGCTTGGCGATCCCCGCCTTGCCCGCCTCGGCGCGCTCGACCGACACGTCGGACAGGATCACGCGATAGCCCGCGGCCGCGCTCACCTGCGCGATGCCGGCGCCCATCTGGCCCGCACCGATCACACCCACTGCCTGCATCATGTCTCTCCATCGATCGCTTTGCCGTTCGCCATAGCCGCTTTCCCGCCGCCTGCCAGCCGGATAGGCTCGCGCGCACAGAGGAGAGGGGCATGATCATATTGGGGGATAGCGGGCTGTTGCGGCCGGGCCGATGGCGGTGGCTGGCGGCGCTCGGCTGGATGGTCGCGCTGTTCGCGGTGATGAGCGTTCTGCTCTTCCCCGGCTGGCTGCATGCGGCGCCCGCCTATCGCGATGCCGTGCGGATCGGGTCGGTGCTGGTCGCCTATGCGGTTTATGCGCTGGCGGTCCGCTACGGCGAGCGGCGCGCGCCGGTGGAGATCGCCGCCCGGCCGCTGCTGCCCGAACTGCTCGCCGGCCTCGCGATCGGGGCGGGGATGTTCGCGCTGGTCTTCACCAGCCTGCGCTTGCTCGGCGTCTATACGCTCGCGCCCGGCCAATGGGGCGACTGGCCGACCGACATCGTCTGGGCGCTGCGCACCGGGTTCGCCGAGGAATTGCTGCTGCGCCTCGTCGTGTTCCGCCTGCTGATGCGCGCGGGCGGCCTGTGGCCGGCGCTGGCGATCTCGGCGCTGCTGTTCGGGGCGATGCACCTCGCCAACCCCAATGCGACGCTGGTCGCCGCGCTGGCGATCGCGGTGGAGGCGGGGCTGATGCTCGCCGCCTTCTACCTCGTCACCGGGCGCATCTGGATGGCGGTGGGGGTGCATGCCGCGTGGAATTTCGTCCAGGGGCCGGTGTTCGGCGCGCGCGTGTCGGGCGGCACCGACACGGGCAGCCTGTTCGTCAGCGCGCCCGTACGGGGCAGCCCCGACTGGCTGAGCGGCGGCGCCTTCGGACCCGAAGCGTCGCTGCCCGCGGTGATCGTCGGCTTCGTCATCTTCGTCGTGGTGCTGCGCGCGGCGTTGCGGCGTTGGAACCGGGAACCCGTTCGCTGAGTAGGACCATCATGACCCGCCATGTCGCCCTCGCCGCCCTGATGCTCGCCGCCTGCTCCAGCCAGCCGCAGGCCGACGCGACGCCAACCCGGACGCCGGAGGCCACCCCCCGCACGGCGGCACGTGCGCCCGCGACGGCGAAGACGGATGCGCCGGTCACGCCGAAACCCGGCGTGCTGAAGACGTTCGGCGACTGGCAGGTCGGCTGCGACAATGGGCTGGTATGCACCATGGCGTCGCTGCTGCCCGACGATGGCGCGGGCGCGGGCGCGACGCTCAACCTCACGCGAGACCCGGGCCCGCAGGGTCGCTATCATGCGATGTCGGGGGAGGGCGTGACCGATGCGTCGGGGCGCACGCCCGCGGCCCGTTTCACCGTCGATGGTCGTGATCTGGGCAGCGACGCGAATGCCCTTGCCGCCGCGATGGCGAACGGTCGGGTTTTCAAGGTGCCCGGCGGCACGATCTCGCTGAAGGGCGCCTCGGCCGCGTTGCGCTACATCGACGCGATTCAGGGGCGCGCCGGGACCGTGACGGCCACCGTCGCAAAGGGCGCCAAGTCCGCAGCGAGCGTGCCGCCCGCACCGGCGCTGCCGATCGTCGCCGCACAGCGGCTGACGCCCTATACCGCCAAGCTGTCAGCATCCGTCGTCGCGACGATGAAGCGGATCGGCCGGTGCGACCTGTCCGAAGGGATGGACTCGACCCCCTCGGTCGCCAGGACGCCGGACGGTCGCCTGCTGGTGGTCCAGCCCTGTTCGGCGGGGGCGTATAACGTCATCGGCGCGCTGTTCGTCGTCCGCGGCACCGACGTCCGCCCGGCGCAGATCGACGCGCCCGCCGGCTTCGACGCGACCGGCGCGGATTCGCAGACCCCGGTCCACAGCGTCGTCAATGGCGATTTCGACCGCAACGTCCTGACCAGTTACGCCAAGGGCCGTGGCTTGGGGGATTGCGGTGTGGGGCAGACCTTCGCGTGGGACGGCAGCCGCTATCGTCTGGTGTCGCAGGACGAGATGAGCGAATGCCGCGGCAATACCGAATATATCGCGACATGGCGCGCGACGATGCGGCCGTGACGCCGTGGGGCGGCTGGCGCGCTTATGGCGCCGGCCGCTCCGGCTGCGCTTCGGCGAGGTAAAGGCCGAACAGCCCCTTGGGGTCGGTCCATTCGCGGATCGGCGTCCACCCGCCCGAACGCAGCAGGATACGCGCATCGCGCGAGGCGTATTTGTGGCTGTTCTCGGTGTGGATGCTCTCACCCGCACCGATGGTGAAGGGGCGCCCTTCGATGGTGAAGGCGACGTCGCGCTGCGCCACCAGATGCATCTCGATCCGCGCCCGGTCGTCGTTCCAGCGCGCTTCGTGCGCGAAGGCGTCGACCGGGATCGTGCCGTCGAGCTCGCGATTGATCCGGTCCAGCAGGTTCAGGTTAAACGCCGCCGTCACGCCCGCCGAATCGTCATAGGCGGCGACCAGCGTGCTTTCGTCCTTGATCCGGTCCATGCCGATCAGCAGCATCGCGCCTTCGCCCAGCGACGCGCGCATCGCGCGCAATAGGTCGACCGCCATCAGCGGGATCATGTTGCCGATCGTCGAGCCGGGGAAGAAACCGAGCTTCGGCGTGTCCGCCACCTCGGCCGGCAGCGTCAGCGGCCGCATGAAGTCCGCCTCGAACGGCAGCACGGTCAGGTCGGGGAAAGCCTCGCTGAGCACGCGCGACGATTCGCGCAGGAAATCGCCCGAAATGTCGATCGGCACATAAGCGGACGGCGCGGCACAGCGCAGCAGCAGCGGCGTCTTGGTCGACGATCCCGATCCGAACTCCACCACCGCGCGGCCGCGGCCGACGACCTCGGTCACCTCGGGGCAGATCTCTTCCAGGATCGCGGTTTCGGTGCGCGTCGGATAATATTCCGGCAGCACGGTGATATCCTCGAACAGCTCCGATCCGCGGCGATCGTAGAACCAGCGCGCGGGGATCGCGCGCGGGCGCCGCTCGAGCCCCGACAGCACGTCGGCACGGAATTGCGGATCGGCGAGGCTCGCCTGACCGTCCTCGATTTCGGGCTTGAGCATCAGATATCCTTGGCGAGCCGGACGCCGGTGAATTGCCAGCGCTGGTGGGGGTAGAAGAAATTGCGATAGCAGGGGCGGGCATGGCCGCGGGGCGTGGCGCAGCTGCCGCCGCGCAGCACGAACTGCCCGCTCATGAACTTGCCATTGTATTCGCCGACCGCGCCGTCGACGGTGCGAAAGCCGGGGTAGGGGCGATAGGCGCTGCCCGTCCATTCCCACACGTCGCCGAAAAAGGCGGGATCGCCGGGGGCGGCGGGGCGCGGCTCGACCGGGCCGGCGGCGTCCATCTGGTTGCCGCCGGCCGCGTCGGCCGCTTGCGCAGCGGCCTCCCATTCGAACTCGGTCGGCAGGCGCGCGCCGGCCCAGGCGGCATAGGCGTCCGCTTCATACAGGCTGACGTGCGTCACCGGCGCGGCGGGATCGATCGGTCGGCGCCCGTCCAGGCCGAAGCGCGTCCACACGCCGTCCTGCCGTTCCCAGTAGAGTGGCGCGGCGATGCCGTTCGCCTTCACCCATGCCCAACCGTCGGCGAGCCAGTGTCGCGCGTCCGCATAGCCGCCATCGGCGATGAACGCCGCCCATTCGCCATTGGTGACCGTGCGGTCGGCGATCGCATGGCGGGCGAGCAACGCATCGTGCCGCGGCCCCTCGCAATCGAAGGCGAAACCGTCGCCATCGTGCCCGACACGGACGATTTCCGCATCCCGCTCGATCCAGCGGATCGGCCCGGGCATCGCAACCGGCACCTTGGGCGGGGCGGGCCACAGCGCGGGCTCCAGCGGATTTTCACCGAACAGGTGCAGGATATCGGTGACGAGCAGTTCCTGATGCTGCTCTTCGTGATGACAGCCCAGCGCTACCAGCTCGCACGCGGCATCGGGCAGGTCGGGCAATGCCGACAGCAGCGCCGCATCGACATAGGCGCGATAGGCCAGCACCTCGTCCAGCGTCGGCCGGGTGATCATGCCGCGGCGGTCGCGCGCATGGCGGCGGCCCTCCGCCTCGTAATAGCTGTTGAACAGGAACGGGAAGCGTTCGTCATGCAGCACATAGCCGTCCACATGATCGCGCAGCACGAAGGTTTCGAAGAACCAGGTCGTATGCGCGAGATGCCATTTGGCCGGCGACGCATCGGGCATCGACTGAACGCTGGCATCGGCGTCGGAGAGCGGCGCGGTCAACGCGACGGTGAGGGCGCGAACCCGATCATAACGTGCGGCAAGGGCGGCGTCGTTGCCGGGTGCGATCTTCAACATGGCCGGCCCCTCCTGCGCAAGGCGCGTCCTTCACGCGCGCGCAAGATGCTGAAGCGCACGACAGCTCAAAGGGTTGCGCCGAGCCGATGATAAAGTGGATTCGTCCCGATCGATATCCGGAGCGATGCTAAGTCCTCCCCCGCCAGGGGGAGGTGGCATGCGGCAGGCATGACGGAGGGGGAGGTCAGGAAAGCGCTTCGGCTCCTGTCCGCCGCCGCCGTCGCCCCTGCCACAGCGCCATCCCCGCCGGAAGAAGCCTAGCCCGCCCCATCGCACGGCGATTGCCCCCAGCCTCTTGAAAGCAAAGGCCGCCGAACCCGTCACACGCGCCAATCCCTTTGACGCGCGCGCCAAAGCCGATAGGGTCCGCGCGATGGACGACACCCACGCCGCGCCGATCCCGCGCTCGCTCTTCGCCTTTTCGATCTTCTACGGCGGCATGGTCTGCATCGCGGGCGTGCTCGGCAACAAGCAGGTGGCGCTGGGGCCGTTGTCCGCGCTGGGCCCGCTGGTCGGGCTGGGGCCGCTGGCGGTCGAAGCGGGAATCTTCGCCTTCCTGCTGCTCGTCGTCACCTCTAGCGCAATGGCCGAACTGCACGGGCGCAGCATCGCCAACCGGCTGGTGCAGATCGGCTTCGTGCCGCTGATCGTCTCAATCCTGCTGTCGTTCATCGTCCATGCACTGCCCGCCGCGCCCGAAATGCAGCCGGCCAATCGCGATGCGATCCAGCTCGTGCTCGGCGGCACGTGGCGCATCTGGCTGGGCGGGATCGTCGCCTATGGCATCTCGCAGACGCTGAACGTCACGATCTTCGCGGCGTTGAAGGGGCGCGAGGGCGGCGGCCTCCTTTGGCTGCGTGCCGGCATCGCCAGCATGCTCAGCCAGATCGTCGATACGTTGCTGTTCGTCACCATCGCCTTCGCCGGCGTCTTCCCGATCGGCGAGCTGCTGGCCGGGCAGATGATCGTCAAGGTCGTGCTCTCGGCGCTGCTCGTGCCGCCGCTGATCTACGTGTTCGTCGGCCTCGGCAAGCGGCTCGACCGCCAGGCCTAAGTTCCCCAAGTCCTCCCCCGCCAGGGGGAGGTGGCAGCGAAGCTGACGGAGGGGGCGGTCAGCGACGTCGCCTGTTATGACTCGCCGCGCCTCTGTCGCGCGGCGGAGGACTATGAGGACCGCCCTCGGACCGCTAAAGGCCGCCGCATGACCGACTCCGCCGCCACCGCTGCCCTGCTCGCCAAGGCCGAAACGCTGACCGAGGCTCTGCCCTATCTGCAGCGCTATGCCGGTCAGACCTTCGTCGTGAAATACGGCGGCCATGCGATGGGCGATCCGGAACTGGCGCGCGATTTCGCCGAAGACGTCGTGTTGTTGAAGGCGGTCGGCATCAATCCCGTCGTCGTTCACGGCGGCGGGCCGCAGATTGGCGCGATGCTGAAGCGTTTGGGCGTCGAATCGCGCTTCATCGACGGCCTGCGCGTCACCGACGCCGAAACCGCGCGCATCGCCGAAATGGTACTGGCGGGATCGATCAACAAGGAAATCGTCGCCTGGATCGGGCAGGCGGGCGGTCGCGCGGTCGGCATTTCGGGCAAGGACGCGAACCTCGTCACCGCGATGAAGGTCGGCCGCGACACCCCCGATACGTTGCAGGGGATCGAACGCCACGTCGATCTGGGCTTCGTCGGCGAGCCGGTGGCGGTCGACCGCACGATCATCGATACGCTGTCGGCCAGCGGCATCATCCCCGTCGTCGCGCCGATCGCCTTGGGTGCGGACGGGCATACCTACAATATCAACGCCGATACGATGGCGGGGGCGATCGCCGCGGCGCTGGGTGCCTCGCGCTTCTTCCTGCTCACCGACGTCGCGGGCGTGCTGGACAAGGACAAGGTGCTTCTGACCGACCTCGACCCCGCGGGCATCGCGGCGCTGAAGGCGGACGGCACGATCTCGGGCGGCATGATTCCCAAGGTGGATACCTGCGTCGCCGCGGTCGAGGCGGGGGTGGACGCCGCGGTGATCCTCGACGGGCGGGTGCCGCATGCGATGCTTCTCGAAATCTTCACCTCGGCGGGCGCGGGGACGTTGGTCCACGCCTGACCGACAGCGCTTGGCCGCGCCGGGTTTAATCGCTAGGTCCGGCCTCTACCCATAATCCGGAGCCCAGGCGTGGTCGCGCTTTCCCTGATTCAGATCATTTCGATCCTGCTCGACGTGCTGTGGTGGATCATCATGGTCCAGTTCGTGCTGTCGCTGCTGATCGTCTTCAACGTCATCAACACGTCGAACAATTTCGTGCGCTCGCTCCACTACGGGCTCGATTCGCTGACGGAGCCGCTCTACCGCCCGCTCCGCCGCGTTCTGCCCAACATAAATGGAATCGATCTGGCGCCGCTCGCGGTGCTAATCATCATCCGCATCCTAGACTCCGTCCTCCTCCCCAACATCGCCGCTGCGATCCTGACCAACGGCGCGGCCTGAGGCGCCGCGGATGCCCGCCTGGACGGTGCGCGACGATGGCATCGTCCTTGCCGTTCGAGTGACACCCCGTAGCGGGCGCGATGCCTTACTGGCTGGCACCGAAGATCATTTTGCCGCGCGACTGGCCGCCGCACCGGTCGACGGCAAGGCGAATGCGGCGCTTCTTGCGCTGGTGGCGGACCGGTTCGGCGTTCCGAAGCGCGCGGTCGTGCTTATCGGCGGAGACACCGCGCGATTGAAGCGGCTGCATGTTGCGGGGGACGCGGCCGTGCTGGCGAAAACCGCTGCCGCCCTCTATGACGTGGCGCCATGACCGCCACGATCATCGACGGCAAGGCGCACGCCCTTGCGCTCCGTACCCGCACCGCCGCGCATGTCGCCGCCTTCCGCGACGCGACCGGCCGGGCGCCCGGCCTAGCCGTCGTCCTGGTCGGCGAGGATCCGGCGTCGTCGGTCTATGTCCGTTCCAAGGGCAAAGCGACGCGTGAGGCCGGGATGGAGAGCTTCGAGCATCGCCTGCCCGCGGACACGGATGCGGATGCTCTATTGGCTCTGGTACGGCGGCTGAATGTCGATCCGACGGTCGACGGCATCCTCGTTCAGCTGCCCCTGCCGAAGCATATCGATGCCGAAGCGGTGCTGCTCGCGATCGATCCGGACAAGGACGTCGATGGTTTCCACCCGGTCAATGCGGGACGCCTCGCGATCGGGGCGGAAGGGTTCGTGCCCTGCACGCCGCTGGGCTGTCTGATGCTGCTGCGCGACATCCATCCCAGCCTGTCGGGCATGGAGGCGGTGGTCGTCGGTCGGTCGAACATCGTCGGCAAGCCGATGGCGCAGCTGTTGTTGCAGCAGAGCTGCACCGTCACGGTCGTCCACAGCCGCACGCGCGATGTCGCGGCGCATTGCCGGGCCGCCGATATCGTCGTCGCGGCGGTGGGCATCCCCCATTTCATCAAGGGCGACTGGATCAAGCCGGGCGCGACGGTGATCGACGTGGGCATCAACCGGACCGAGACGGGGCTGGTCGGCGACGTCGATTTCGCCGCCGCCAAGGACGTGGCTGGCGCCATCACGCCCGTCCCCGGCGGCGTCGGGCCCATGACGATCGCCTGTCTGATCCGCAACACGTACATATCCGCCTGCCGCCGCGAGGGCGTGAGCGTCGCATCGTGATCGAGCTGTTCGTCTCGTCGCTCATCACCTTCTTCGTGGTGATCGACCCGCCGGGGTGCGCCCCCATCTATGCCGGCCTGTCGTCGGGCGCGTCGCCGCTGCAACGCCGCAGCATGGCCATACGCGCGGTTGGCGTGGCAAGCGCGATCCTGTTCGTCTTCGCGCTGTTCGGAGAGAAACTGCTCCATGGCCTGGGCATCAGCCTGGCGAGCTTTCGCATCGCGGGCGGCATCATGCTGTTCCTGATCGCACTTGAAATGGTGTTCGAGAAGCGCACGCAGCGCCGCGAGGATCGCGCCGCGGAGGTCGCCGCTGATCCGGAAGTAGAAGACGTGTCGATCTTCCCGATGGCGATGCCGATGATCGCCGGGCCGGGATCGATCGCGACCGTGATGCTGCTGATGGCGCGCACGAACGGGCTGGAAGCGACGCTGGTCGTGCTGGCCGCGATGGTGACGATCCTGCTGCTTACGCTGGTCGCGCTGCTCGCCGCGGGGCCGCTGATGCGGCTGCTCGGCACGCGGATCGAGGCGGTGATCACGCGCCTGCTCGGTGTGCTCTTGGCGGCGCTGGCGGTGCAGTTCGTGATGGACGGGTTGCAGGTCAGCCTGCGCTGATCGACTTTATCGCGGCGCTACCAGCGGTGCGAAGCGCGCGACCTGCCGACCGATCAGGCACAGTTGATCGTAGACGGCGGGATCGCTCGCTCCACCTTCGTCGTCGAATTTGGTGATCTGCGTGTTGATCGCCGCGGCAAAGGGCGTCGGCCAGCCGCGCAGGGCGTGGACGATCGAGCGCAGCGCCGCAATCGTCGATCCCGTCGCCTGCCAGCCATAAGCGGTGGCGATCAGCCCCACGGGCAGGTCGGCGAGATAGGGGCGTTCGTCGCGCGCGGTTTCTTCCAGCAGATCGAGCGCGTTCTTGACCACGCCAGAGATGCTGCCGTGATAGCCGGGGCTGGCGATGATGACCGCCGATGCGCCGCGCACCGCGGCGACGAACGCCTGTTCGTCCTCCGTCCGGCTCGTCGCGCGCGGATCGTAGAGCGGCAGGCGCGCCATATCGGCGCCACCGAACATCCGCGTCGCGAAGCCCTCGCGTTCCGCCGCGTCGAGCGCAATGCGCAACGCGCGCTCGGTCGAGGAGACTCCGCCGATCGTGCCGCCGATACCGACGACGAGCGGGGGTGAGGAGGGCTGCTGGGTCATGGCCCCGCGATAGCGCTCCCCGCGGGCCTGCGCCAGCCGCTGGCGTTCGCGCCTGCAAAAGGGTAAATGGGCCTACACCTCCCCCACAGCGTCCGGCCCTTGCGCGTGCTGTTATAGGATAGTAATACACGTCATGGCTGACCGCTGGGACGAGCCGATGCGTCACGAACCGATCGATACCAACCGCCGCGGCAGCATCGGCCAGCGCTACGACCTCGACGACGGGGAGGATCGCTTCGAATCGGCACCGCGTTGGCGCCGCGACGAGGCGCGGGCGCCGGACGAGGATCGGTACGCCGGGCGGTTCGACGCCTTCCTCGATTCCGAACAGGACGCCACGGCAGAGCCGCCGCCGCGTCGGCCTCGCCATATCGGCCGCTGGATTTTGCGCGGTATCGCCGCGGGCATCGTCCTGCTGGTCATCGCGATCGGCTGGCTCGCCGTGACCGCGCCGCTGAGCAAGTCGCTGCAACCGCCGACGCCGCCATCGATTACGCTGACCGCGGACGACGGCACGCCGATCGCCCGGCGGGGAGCGATCATCGACAAGCCGGTCGATGCCGCCAAGCTGCCCCCGCACGTCACCGAGGCGTTCCTGGCGATCGAGGACCGGCGCTTCCTGTCGCACTGGGGCATCGATCCGCGCGGCATCCTGCGCGCCTTCGTCCACAATGTCGGGTCGGGCGGGGTGAGAGAGGGCGGCAGCACGATCACGCAGCAGCTCGCCAAGAACGCCTTCCTCGACTCAGACCGCACCGCGGCGCGCAAGATCCGCGAGGTCATGATCGCCTTCTGGTTGGAAGCGTGGCTGTCGAAGGACGAAATCCTGTCGCGTTATCTGTCGAACGTCTATTTCGGCGACAACGTCTATGGCCTGCGTGCGGCGTCGAAACATTATTTCGGCCGCGAACCGGAAAAGATGAATATCGGGCAGGCGGCGATGCTGGCGGGGCTGGTCAAGGCGCCGTCACGTCTCGCCCCAACCAGCAACCTGGAAGGTGCGCGCAAGCGCGAGATGGTCGTCGTTCGCGCGATGGCGGATGCGGGTTTCCTGACCAAGGCCGAAGCTGCCGATGTCCAGCCGCAGCGTGTGCTGGCGAGCCGCCCCACGACGCTGCCGAGCGGCACCTATTTCGCCGACTGGGTGCTGCCGCAGGCGCGCGACCAGGCGGGCGAGATCAAGACCGAAGCGACGGTGAAGACGACGCTCGACCGCCGATTGCAGCGCACCGCCGAACGTGTCGTGCGGCAGGCGGGGCTGCGGCAGGCGCAGGTGGCGCTGGTCGCGATGCGGCGCGACGGGCGCGTCGTCGCGATGGTCGGCGGCAAGGATTACACCAAGAGCCCGTTCAACCGGGCGACGCAGGCGCAGCGCCAGCCCGGATCGACGTTCAAACTGTTCGTCTACCTCGCCGCGATGCGGAAGGGCATGACGCCCGACACGATGGCGGACGATACGCCGGTCGAGATCGCCGGGTGGAAGCCGAAGAACGACGATGGGCGCTATCTGGGCCCCATCCCGCTGCGCCGCGCCTTCGCGCGTTCGTCCAACGTGGTCGCGGCTCGGCTGACGCAGGAAGTCGGCGTGCGCAACGTCATCAAGGCGGCGCGCGACCTGGGCATCACGACGCCGATTCCGAACGAGGCGACGATCGGCCTCGGCACGGCCGAAGTCTCGTTGCTTGAACTGACCGCGGCCTATGCCGCCATCGCCAACGGCCAATATCCGGTGCGCCCGCGCGGGCTGGAAGAAACGGGCGACAACAAGAGCTGGTACGAATCGCTGACCGGCGGCACCACCAAGATGCCCGACGACATCCGCGAGAAGATGCTCGACCTGCTGTCGTCGTCGCTGCGCGGTACGGGACGCGAGGCGGTGCTGAGCACGGACGCTTATGGCAAGACCGGCACGTCGCAACAAAGCCGCGATGCGTGGTTTATCGGCTTTGCCGGCGATCTGGTCGTCGGTGTCTGGGTCGGCAATGACGACAGCTCGCCCAATCCTGGCCTGCACGGCGGCGGCGTACCGGCGCAAATCTGGCGAAACTTCATGGTCTCCGCGCTCGGCCTCGCACCACCGCAGGCGCCGGTGGTGGTCGAGGAGAATGCCAGCGATCCCGAAGCGATCGTCGGGCCGGAAGACCCCGTCGGCGACATGATCGACCAGGCGGGGCCGGAGGTCGAGGGAACGCTCGACGGCCTGGGCCTGCAGATGAAGATGGGCCGCGACGGCAGCATCAGCATCACGCCCGGCCGCGACCGCGAGCCAGATGCCCCACGCGAGCCTCGCGAGCCGCGCGCACGGGGTGATGAGGGCGGCGAGGAATAGGCCTACCACTGCCGCCGCTTCGGTTTTGCGAGGGTCGTGAAAATTTCGTCTAAGCTTTTGAACTGCTTAACTTTAACGTCAATCTTTGGATCTACTTCCCGATAGCGAGGGGAGACGCCATGGAGACTGACGCAATCGGCATGTCTGCGCGCCGCGCCAGCATCGACATGCTTCGCGGAGCGCTCGTCATCGGCGTCATCGCGGGACATTGCGCCGAGCTCGTCGCGCGGGGCAGCTTTCTCGCATGGATCGGTACGGGCATCCGCATGCCCCTGTTTCTGGGACTGTGCGGCTTTCTATTCCGAGTGGAGCGGGCGCGAGCAGAGCCGCTGGCGATCTTGCTGCGCCGCTGGTGGCCAAGAATCATCCTTCCGTGGCTGATCGCAAATCTAGCCTATCTGCTCCTCGCTGGCCGGTTCGACGTCTGGGCGCTGCCATTGATGGTGTTCCAGCCGTCCTTCCACCTGTGGTTCGTGCCGGTGATGCTGGTGTTCATGACGATCGCGGCGATTACCCGAGCGGAGCCGGCGACGCTGCTCGCCTGGGCGCTGCTGCTCAGCGTCGCGGCGATGTACGGCTTCGGTATCGGGCATGGCGTCGGCGCCTCTGTGGCCTGGCTGCCCGACCGGCGCTTCTTCGTCTATCCGATCTTCTTCTATTACGGTCTGTGGGTAGCGCGGCGACCGCGTGACCCGTGGCGGGTGCGGGCGGCGATCGCCCTTGGCGCGCTGGGCGCGTTCTGGTGGGCGTCGCTCTACGCCTCGCCCGATCCCGCCGCGGAGGTGGCGGCGGAGCTGATCTGGGGCTTGGCCCTCGTGTACCTGCTGCCCAATATCCGCGACCTCAGCGTGCGCGTGCCTGCCCTTGCGGCGATCGGGCGGGACAGCCTGTTCTATTATCTGTGGCATCCGCTGGTCTTCACGTTGTGGCTGGCGGTAGGCGGCAAAGGCTGGGCGATTCTCCTGCCGACGCTGATGACGCTGGCGGTGCTCCGCCCGGCCCTGGCGCGATGGCATCGGATCTCGGCACTCGTGGGATTGACTGATCGATTGGCGTCAGTGCCCGATCGGGCGGGGGCGACACGCGTGACGGCCGTGTCGTAAAGGGCGGCATGAGCGTCATACATCGATTGCTGCGTACCGGAACGCTGACGGTCGCGTGGCTGGTGTTGGTCCCCTGTGCGCTGCTGCCGCTGGTGGCGATCCTGCCCATGCTGCCCTGGGTGCGGATCTATGCATTCGACATCGTGCCGAACTGGGCGTCTTGGCTGCTGATAGGATGCCTTGCCGTCCTGGCGATCGGCCTGTTTGCCCGACGGCAGCCAGGCGGTGCAGCGGGCTGGCTTATCGCAGCGGCCCTGATCGGCGTGCTGGCCAATGCGATCGTGATCGGCCGCCTGTGGCAGCTTGCGGCGTCGCACGGTGCCCGCATCGACCTTGCCGCCACGCTATCGCTGCGCGACTATAGCGAAGCCGCGGCGCCCGATGCGACCTATGTCTACGATATGCCGGACGGAGAGCCGCTGTCGCTCGACGTCTATCGCCCCCCTGCGGCGCTTCGGTCCGCGCGGCCCGGCCCCGTGCTCCTCATGATCCACGGCGGCGGTTTCGTCGGCGGCACGCGGCGGCTCGCGGCGGCGAACATGCGCAATTATGCCGGGCGCGGTTGGACCGTCGTCAGCGTCGACTATCGGCTCGCACGGCCCGGACGTCCGACCTGGAACCTTGCCGCGGACGATGTGCGCTGTGCGATGGCCTGGGTTGCCGCCCATGCCGGGGCGCTGCACGTCGACACCAGCCGCCTTGCGCTGAACGGCGCATCGGCGGGCGGCAATCTGGCTCTGGCTGCGGCGTATACCCGCAAGGCACCACGGCCCGGTTGCGGGGCCGCGCTGCCGCCGGTGGCTGCGGTCGTCGCGCGGGTGCCGCTGGTCGATCCTGCTGCGTCGTGGGACCATGGCGGCGAGATGCAGCAAGTGCAGCGGCGGCTGATGCGTGCCTATTTCGGCGGGTCGCCGGCGGAGGTGCCCGCTCGCTATCGGCGGCGCGACGTGCGCCGCCGCCTCACCCCCGGCCTGCCGCCGACATTGATCATGGCGGCGGCGAACGATCCGATCCTGCCGATCGCCTCCGCGCGCGATCTTGCCGCCCGTTCCGCGGCATTGGGCAATCGGATCACGCTGGTCGTCTTCCCTTATGCCGGCCACGACTTCAATGCGGCCTATGAGGGCATTCCCAATCAGACCGTGCGGCAGATCGTTACGCGGTTCCTGGCCGAGAATGATCCCGGCCCGGCTCGTTGATCCATTACTTCGTCGCCATCCACGCGCGGACCTTGTCCTCCAGCACCGGCATCGGCAGCGCGCCGCTGTCGAGGACGGCGGCGTGGAAGCCGCGCGGGTCGAACGATGCGCCCTGCTTGGCCTGCGCTTCCGCCTTCAGCTTCAGGATGGTGAGCTGGCCGATCTTGTAGGCGAGCGCTTGCCCCGGGATGGCGATGTAGCGTTCGACCTCGGCGGTCGCATCCGTTTTTGCCATGGCGGAGTGGGTCAGCATGTAATCGATCGCCTGCTCGCGGCTCCATCCCTTGGCATGGATTCCCGTGTCGACGACGAGGCGCATCGCGCGCAGCATTTCGTCGTTTAGGCCGCCCATCCGCTGGTAGGGGTCGGTTTCCATGCCCAGCGGCTTCCACAGCGTTTCTGCATAGAGCGCCCACCCTTCGACATAGGCGGTGTTGCCGCCGAAGCGCATGAAGGCGGGCAGCGCGGCATTTTCCTGCGCGAGACTGATCTGGAAGTGATGGCCGGGCACCGCTTCGTGCAGGAACAGCGTCTCCATGCCCCAGGTGTAGCGGACCGGCAGGTCGTAGGTGTTGTAATAGAAGACGCCCGGCCGCGTCCCGTCGGGGGTGCCGCCCTGATAGCTGCCCGCCGCACCGCTCTTGGCGCGGTAATCGGGCACCGGCCGGATTTCGAGCGGCGTCTTGGGGATCACGCCGAACTGTTCGCGCACGCGGGCGTCGATGCGCTTGCCGATCGCTTCAAAGCCTTCGCGGACCGCTTCGGCGCTCGTTGGCTGGAAGCGCTTTTCGGTGCGGAGATAGTCGAAGAAGGCGGGCAGCGTGCCCTTGAAGCCCGCAGCGGTCTTCTGCGCCTCCATCTCACGTGTGATGCGCGCGACTTCGCTAAGGCCCAATTGGTGGACCTGTTCGGCGGGTAGCGGCAGCGTCGTATTCTGCTCGATGCGATAGGCGTAGAGCGCCGCGCCGCCGGGCAAGGCCGACAGGCCGACGGTCGAACGCGCCTTGGGCAGATAATCGGTCTTCAGGAAATCGCGCATGCGCGTGTGCGCCGGGGTGATGACGTCGCGAACCTGCGCGGCATAGGCCGCGGTCAAGCGCTGCCGGTCCGCGGCAGAGATGCTGGCGGGGAACATCGTGACCGGCGCGTAGAACACCGATCCTTCGACGCCCTGCGCGATCAGCGCGTCGAACTGCGCGATCATATTCTCGACGACCAGCCGCGGCTGGACGACGCCTTTCGCCATGCCTTCGCGGAAGCGGGCGATCGCGCGATCGTACAGCGCGGCATAGCCGGCGTTCCGCTTCAGATTGTTCTCGTAATCGGTGACCGTCTTGAACGGTGCAGCACCCTTGCCGCCCGCAAAATCGGGATAGAAGGTCTGGAAGCCACTGAAATGATCCATCGGCAGCAGCCGGTCGACCGCCTGGATCGCGGGAGCATAGCCGCGCAGATTGATCTCCGCCTGATTGCGGAACACGTCATAGGCGAGCTGGTCGACGCGGGTCAGCTTCGACCGGTCGATCGCCTTCAGCGCGGCGAGGTCGGATTCGAGGTTACGCTTGTCGCGCGCGGTCGCGGGATCGCTGATGTAATCGCCGAAGCGATCAGCATAGCGCAGGTCGCCGCGGAAGATCGCACTGATCGGGTTCAGCGCCAGATCGCGTTCGTCGCTGTCGTAAAACAGGCGCTTGAGCTTCATGTCCTCCGCGCCATCGCCAGGCAGCGGGTTGGGCGGCGGCAGCGCTTGGCCGAGGGCCGGCGCGGCGACGGAGGCGAGAAGCAAGGCCGCAGCAAGAAAACGCATCTATAAATCCCCTTCTGCAGCAGCACTTAGCAAGGCCGGGCGGGGATGCGATAGCCATGGTTGACGCTGTACCCCGTTGCGCCGCAAGGCAGGGGCATGCGCTTCTTTTCCGACAATGCCGCGACCGTGCATCCCCGCGTGATGGCGGCGATGGCCGACGCCAACCATCTCGACACTGCCTATGACGGCGATGGCCTGTCGCGCAGCCTCGATGCGCGTCTGTCCGATCTGTTCGGCACGGATGTAGCTGCCTTGTGGGTGCCGACCGGGACCGCGGCTAACTGCCTCGCGCTCGCCGCGCTGTGTCCGCCGCATGGCGGGGTGATCTGCCACCGCGACGCGCATATTCAGAACGATGAGGGCGGCGCGCCGGAATTCTTCACCCACGGCGCCAAGCTGTTCCTGGCCGACGGCGACGGTGCGAAGGTGACGCCCGAGACGATCGCGGCGGTGGCCGATGCGATCCCCAATGACGTTCACCGCGTGCAGCCGCATGCGATCTCGATCACCAACGCCACCGAATATGGCCGGGTCTATACGCCGGACGAGGTGGCGGCGATCGGCGCGCTGGCGAAGCGCCGTGGGCTGGGCCTGCACATGGACGGTGCGCGCTTCGCCAATGCGGTGGCGACGCTCGGCTGCACGCCCGCCGCGGTGACGTGGCAAGCGGGCGTCGACGCGCTGAGCTTCGGCTTCGTCAAGAACGGCGCGATGAGTGCGGAACTGCTGGTCTTCTTCCGCCCGGACCTTGCCGACGTGACCCGCTATCGCCGCAAGCGGGCCGGGCTGCTGTTTTCGAAGGGGCGCTATCTCGCCGCGCAGGTGATCGCGATGCTGGAGGACGATCTGTGGCTGGCGAACGCCCGCGCCGCCAATGCCTGCGCCAGCGCACTCGCTGCGGCGGCCGGCGGCCGGCTGGTCCACCCGGTCGAGGCGAATGAGGTGTTCCTGCGGGTGACGCCCGAGGAAGCGGCGGCGCTGAGGGCGCAGGGCTTCGATTTCTACGATTGGGCGCCCGGCGAAATCCGGTTGGTAACGGCGTGGGACAGCGCGGCGGATCATGTCGCGGCGCTCGCCAAGGCGATCGCGGCGCTGTGAGCGACACCGTGACGGGAGGGGCGCCGCCGCCACAATCGACCCGGGCCGCGATCCTGATCCCGTTCGCGATCGTCACGCTGATCTGGGGATCGACGTGGCTGGTGATCCGCGATCAGCTGGGCGTCGTGCCGCCGAGCTGGTCGGTGACGTATCGCTTTATCGTCGCCGGGATCGCGATGGCGCTGGTCGCGACGGTGAAAGGCGAACGGTGGGCGCTCGATACACGCGGCTGGGTGTTCGCCGGCGCGGTCGGCCTGCTGCAATTCTGCCTGAACTTCAACTTCGTCTATCGGGCGGAACATTACATCACGTCGGGGCTGGTCGCGGTGGTGTTCGCGATGCTGCTCGTGCCCAATGCGCTGCTGGCGCGCCTGTTTCTCGGCCAGCGGATGGGGCGTCAGCTGATTGCCGGCTCCGCCGTGGCGATGGCGGGCATCGCGCTGCTGTTCCTGCACGAAGCGCGGACCGGACCGGCCGGCGCCGCGGCGACGCTGGCGGGAATCGGCTTCACCGCCATCGCGATCCTGTCGGCGTCCGGTGCCAACGTGTTGCAGGCGACGCCGACCGCGAAACGCTATCCGATGCTGTCGACGCTGGCGGTCGCGATGTTGATCGGGGCGGCGATCGACGGGGCGGTCGCCTGGACGCTGACCGGACCGCCGGTGGTCGAGATGCGCGCGGGCTATTGGGCGGGCATCCTGTACCTGGGGCTGTTCGGCTCGGCCTTCGCCTTCCCGCTTTATTATCGCGTACTGCGCGTGATCGGGCCGGCCAAGGCGGCCTATTCCAGCGTCATCGTCCCCGTTATCGCGATGCTGCTGTCGACGCTGTTCGAGGATTATCACTGGTCGCCGCTCGCCGCGGCGGGCGCAGGGCTGGCCGGCATCGGATTGGTCATCGCATTGAGCGCGCGCAGGCCCAACCGGTAATCGGGATAGGCCGGGCGCCAGTCGAGCAGGCGTTTGGCCTTGCCGTTCGCGACGCGGCGGTTCTCGGCGTAAAAGGCGCGCGCCATCGGCGAGAGCGTCTCCAGCGCGACGATCGGTGGCGGCGGAAGGCGGAGCAGCCCGGCAGCGAAAGCGACCACGTCGTCCTGCGGACAGGGGCGATCGTCGGCGAGATTATAGGCGCCCGGCGGGGCGTTGCGGGCGGCAAGGACGCCGGCGACGATATCGTCGACATGAACGCGGCTGAACACCTGCGTCGGCAGGCCGACACGATGGGCGCGCCCCGCCGCCACGCGCTCGAGCGGCGAGCGGCCGGGGCCGTAGATGCCGGGCAGGCGGAAAACATGCGCGCCGCGGGACAGCCAGGCGGTATCGGCGGCGGTGCGCGCCGAGCGGCGGCCCGAGCCGGTGGGGGCGGTTTCGTCGACCCAGGCGCCGCCCGCGTCGCCATAGACGCCGGTCGAGGACAGATAGCCGAGCCAGCGGTCGTGCAGCGCGTCGCCGTAGCGAGACAGGACGGGGTCGGCGTCCCCCTCCGGCGGGACCGAGGACAGGACATGGGTGGCGGTGGCCAGCGCGGCGCGGACGGCAGGTTCGTCGTCGAAGCGGAGCGTGCCGTTCCGGCCGTCGCGGGTGGTGCCGATGGTCGCGTTCGGCCAGGCGGCTGCGATGCGGGCGGCGGTGTAGCCGAGGCCGAAGATCAGGAGCATGGGGTTTCCCCGCATGCTCCGTCACCCCGGACTCGGTCCGGGGTCCACTCTGCGGCCAGGGGGACGGCTGGCGCCGCTTGCCGTTCCCCTGCGGCCCGGTGGACCCCGGACCAAGTCCGGGGTGACGAGAGCGAGGAAGCGCTCACTGCGCCATCGGGCCGTTGTAGGTGATGCCGAAATAGTCGCCCTTGTTCCACGTCGGACGCTGCGGCGCGTCGGCGACGGCGCGGGCGATGGCGTAATTGGTCGCGACGAAGCGGACGCCCTGATCCCACAGGATCGGCTGGCTGAGGTCGTCGCAGGGACGATGGTAGCAGCGGCTGAGGAAATCCTCGAACGGCTTGGCGCCGGCGCCCTTGACCCCCGGCCACAGGAACAGCGAGGGAATGCCCTTCTTGACGAAGTTGAAGTGATCCGAACGGGTGAAGAACCCCTGTTCGGGCATCGGATCGGGCGACAGGCCGATGCCGATCGCGTTCACTGCCTTTGTCACGATCGGGCCGAGGCTGGAACGGTCGGCCCCGAAGGCGATCATATCCTCGAACGTGTAGAGCAGCACCGGCATGTCGAGGTTGATGTCGGCGACGATCGTCTGGAGCGGCACGGTTGGATGGTCGACGAAATAGCTCGATCCGATCAGCCCTTTCTCCTCGCCCGTCACGGCGAGGAACATCACCGTCCGCCTGGGGCGCGTGGGCGCCGTGGCGAAGCGTTTGGCCTCTTCGATCAGGCTGGCGATGCCGATCGCATTGTCGAGCGCGCCGTTGTTGATCCGGTCGCGACCCGGCGCATCGTCGGGGCGGGCGGGCGAGACGCCGATATGGTCGAGATGGGCCGACAGGATGACGACCTCCTTGCCGACCGTGGGGTCGGTGCCGGGGACGACGCCGACGACGTTGCTGCTGGCGGCGGGGGTGAAGCTGGTCCGCGTCGTAGCCGCGAGCGTACCCTTGAGCGCGACGGGCGTGTAGGTCGGGTCGGGGCGCCGCGCTTCGGCGACGATCGCCGACCAGGGCGTCGCGGCGCCCTCGAACAGCGTTGCAGCGGCGGCTTGGCTCAGCGTACCGAGCACCGGGGTGGTGGGTGCGGCGCTGGTGCCGGTGCCATCGGCCTTGGCCCAGGTGGTCTTGGGCGAGGCATAGCCGCCGACCAGCGCCGCGAACGGACGCTGGCGCGGACCAGCGCGCGGGGCATCCAGCATGACGATGCCGATGGCGCCACGGGCCGCCGCGATCTGCGCTTTGGTGGCGGCGGAGCCGAAATAGGCGCGCTCTTCGCCGGGAAATCGCGTCGGCGATCCGGCGAAGATCGCGACGATCTTGCCGCCCACGTCCATGCCCCGATAGTCGTCGACGCCGAATTGCGGCGCGACGATGCCGCGGCCGGCGAAGACGACCGGCGCCGTGACGCTGGTCTCGGCGCGCGCCGGGTTGGGGCTGGGGATGTAATCGGTGCCGAACACGAGCGGCCGGGCGCGTCCTGCCGCGTCGGTCCAGCGCATCGTGCCTTCGCTGGCAGCTTTGTAGATCGTCAGCGGCACCTGTTGCAGGTAGCTGTCCGCATCGCCTGCCGGGCGCAGGCCCGCCGCCTGGAATTGCGCCGCGACGTATTGCGCCGCGACGTCGTAATCCGGCGTGCCCGCCTCGCGTCCGCGGAGGGCATCGGAGGCGAGGAACATCACGTGCGCGCGCATCGCGGCCTGATCGGCCGGCAGGACGGCTGCGGTGTCGGCCGCGGCCATTTTGGTAGGGCCGGTCTGGGCGGGAGCGGACGCAACGAGGGTCAGCGCGGCAAGCGCGCCGGGAATACGGATCATGCTGGAAAGTCCCGACTATCGATCGGGCCAGCGTAACGGCACCGCCGCGGGTGGCAAGATACCGGAAAAGGCCGCAAGCGATGGCTGGCAGGGGGCGTGGGGGCTCCTATAAAGGACTCATGCTCGACGTTTCCAACAGCATCGCCCAGCCCGCCGTCTCCGCGCCCGCCACTGCGATCAGTCGGCACGATTACCGGCCGCCGGCTTGGGCCGTGCCCGAAACGCGGCTGGTGTTCGATCTGGATGCCGCCGCGACGCGGGTGACGGCGACGCTGTCGGTGACGCGCAACCCCGATGGCGGTGCGGGCCAGCCGCTGCGGCTCGACGGTGCGGGGCAGGAACCGCTGGCGGTGCGGGTCGATGGCGTTGCGGTGCGCGACTGGCGGATCGAAGGCGAGCAGCTGGTCGTGCCGCTGCCCGGCGACGCCCACACGGTCGAGACCGAGGTGGAGATCGCCCCCGAACGCAACACGCAGCTGATGGGCCTGTACGCCAGCGGCGGCATCCTGTGTACGCAATGCGAGGCGGAAGGCTTTCGCCGGATCACCTATTTCCCCGACCGGCCCGACGTGCTGAGCCGGTATTCGGTGCGGCTGGTAGCGGACAAGGCGCGCTATCCGGTGCTGCTCGCCAATGGCGATCCCGTTGATAGCGGCGACCTGGAGGATGGGCGGCATTGGGCGGAGTGGAACGATCCCTTCCCCAAACCCAGCTATCTGTTCGCGATCGTCGCTGGCGATCTGGCGGTCAATCGCGGTAGTTTCGTCACGCAATCGGGCCGCGAAGTCGCGCTGGGCATCTGGGTCCGCGCTGCTGATATCGACAAGACGCATCATGCGCTCCACGCGCTGAAGCTGTCGATGGCGTGGGACGAACGCGTCTATGGTCGCGAATACGACCTCGACGTATTCAACATCGTTGCGGTCGACGATTTCAACTTCGGCGCGATGGAGAACAAGGGGCTGAACATCTTCAACAGCCGCTACATCCTCGCCGATCCCGACACGGCCACCGACTACGATTACGACGCGATCGCCGCGGTGGTGGCGCACGAATATTTCCACAATTGGTCGGGCAACCGCATCACCTGTCGCGACTGGTTCCAGCTGAGCCTGAAGGAAGGCTTCACCGTCTATCGCGACCAGGGCTTTTCGGCGGATCAGGGTTCGGCGGCGGTCAAGCGGATCGAGGACGTGCGCGGCCTGCGTGCGGCGCAGTTCCCCGAGGACGCCGGCCCGCTCGCGCATCCAGTGCGTCCCGAAAGCTACCTCGAGATCAGCAACTTCTACACGGCGACGATCTACAACAAGGGCGCCGAGCTGATCCGCATGATGGCGACGATCCTCGGCCCCCAGGCGTTCCGCGCCGCGACGGACCTGTATTTCAGCCGCTTCGACGGGACGGCGGCGACGTGCGAGGATTTCGTCGCCTGCATGGAAGAGGCGAGCGGCATCGACCTCGCCCAGTTCCGCTTGTGGTACAGCCAGGCCGGTACGCCGCGCGTCGCCGCCAGCCTGGGCCATGAGGCGGGCGAGGGCCGTGCGACGCTGCGCCTTGCCCAGCACGTCCCGGCGACACCGGGGCAGGAGACGAAGCAACCGATGGTGCTGCCGCTGAAGATTAGGCTGTTCGGCGCGGAGACGGGCCAGCCGATCGGGCCGGAGCGACTGGTGCTGCTGGACGCGGCGGCGAGCACGATCGTGTTCGACGGCGTCACCGAACGCCCCGTCCTGTCGATCAACCGCGGCTTTTCGGCGCCGGTGATCGTCGAAAGCGATCGCAGCGCGGCCGACCTCGCCTTCCTCAGCGGCCATGATGACGATCCGTTCGCCCGCTACGAGGCGATGCAGCAGCTGATGCTCGATACGTTGGTGGCGGGCGCGGTCGAGGGGCGGGCGGACCATGGTGCGGTGATCGCCGCGGTCGCCGATACCCTGGGCAATCGCGGCCTCGATCCCGCCTTCATCGCCGAAGCGGTGCTGCTGCCGTCGGAAAGCTTCATAGGCGACCAGCTGGCGCTGGTCGATCCCGATGCGATCTTCGCGGCGCGCGAAAGCCTGCGCCGGGCACTCGGCACCGAACTCGCCGATGTGTGGCGGCATGCCTATGAGGCGGGTCCGCGCGAGGCCTATGCCTATACGCCGGTCGCCAAGGGGTTGCGCCGGCTGCGCAATGTGGCGCTGGGCTATATCGCCGCGAGCGGCGCGGGGGACGCGGCGAGCCTCGCCTTCCGCCAGTTCGAGCGCGCCGACAATATGACCGATCGGCAGGGTGCGCTGACGACGCTGGCGAGCGGCTATTCCGACGAGCGCGAGGCGGCACTCGACATCTTCTACAACCGCTATGCCGGCAACAGCCTGGTCATCGACAAATGGTTCCAGACGCAGGCGCTCGCCAGCCGTGACGATACCGGGCGGCTGGTCGAGGAGCTGGCGCGGCATCCCGATTTCACGCTCGCTAACCCCAATCGCGCCCGCTCGCTGATCGGGGCGTTCGGGGCGAACCAGCGTGCGTTCAATGCGGCGGACGGTTCGGGGTATCGCTTCCTGGCCGAACAGCTGATCCAGCTCGACAAGCTGAACCCGCAGACCGCGGCGAAGCTGTTGCCGCCGCTGGGGCGTTGGCGGCGCTTCGATTCGACCCGGTCGGCGGCGATGCGCGCTGCGCTGGAGCGGATCGTCGCGGTCCCCGGCCTGTCGCGCGACCTGTTCGAGCAGGCCTCGAAGAGCCTGGGGTGATCGGGCGGCCGTCAGGGCAAGGGGGGGCGGACGCCGAGACCCGATCGGCGTAAAGGTTTGCCGACGTCGAATACTTCGGTCGAACGTGCCGATGTCCTTGCCGTCAGCGATCGGCGAAGATGTGCCGCTGACGTGCTGCGGCGGCAAGACAGGACGCTGATCCAGATTAATTCGCTTGTTACTGCGATCCATGTTGCGTGTCTTTCGGCGCAAGCATAGGCTGCACAGGTCTCGGGGTGGGAGAAGACGTGTGAGCGTACGGCGTGGGGTTGGGATTCTGGCGCTGGCGGCGCTGTTGTCTGGCTGTGGTGACGGCGGATCGGGCGGCGGCGGGGCGACGGGCAGCACGCCGACTCCAACGTCCACGGCGACGCCAACCCCCACCGCCAGCAATGGGTGTTCGCTGCGCAGCCGCCAGGATTGGGTCGCGGCGCAGATGAAGGAATGGTATCTGTTTTACGATACCCTGCCGACTAACCTTGATCCGAGCGGCTACACCAACGTCGACGATTATCTGGATGCGCTGACCGCGACGGCGCGGTCGCAGCGCAAGGATCGGTATTTCACCTATCTGACGTCGATCCAGCAGGAAAACGCCTATTACAGCCAAGGATCCAGCGCGGGTTTCGGCTGGCGGCTGGGGCTCGATTCGTCGGGGCGGCTGTACGTCACCGAAGCGTATGAGAGCGCGCCGGCGCTGACCGCGGGGATCGATCGCGGCGCGGAAATCCTGGCGATCGGCACGTCGTCGAGCAATTTGCAGACCGTCAGCAGCCTGTACAATGCCGGCGGCAGCGCGCTGAGCGACTCGCTTGGGCCGAGCACGACCGGCACGCAGCGCTATTTCCAGATCCGCGATGCCGGTGGCACGCGGACCGTGGCGGTGACGAAGACCGACTTCACGCTCAGCCCGGTGTCCAACCGGTACGGCGTCAAGATCATCACCGACAACGGCCAGCGCTACGGTTACGTGAACCTGCGCACCTTCATCACCACGGCGAACGACCAGCTGCGCAGCGCCTTCGCCCAGTTCAAGGCGGCGGGCATTACCAACGTCGTCGTCGACCTGCGCTATAATGGCGGTGGCCTTATCGACACTGCGGTCGTCATGAGCAACCTGTTGGGTGGCAACCGCGCGACGACCGACGTGATGAGCTACATGACCTTCCGTCCGGAAAAGGCGTCGGAGAACACGACCTATCTGTTCCAGTCCGAGCCGAACGCCATCGCGGCGACCAAGATCGCTTTTATCGGCACGGGTAGCACCGCATCGGCGAGCGAATTCGTCATCAATGCGTTCGTCCCCTATCTGGGCGCCAACGACGGGCTGATCGGCGGCAACACCTATGGCAAGCCGGTGGGGCAGATCGCGCTGGACCAGAAGTCCTGCGACGACCGGCTGCGCGTGATCGCCTTCGCGTTGCAGAATGCGGCGCGGCAGGGGGCCTATTATAACGGCCTCGCGAGCACGATGGTGTCGACCTGCCAGGCTGGCGACGACATTTCGTATCCGATGGGCGATGCGCGCGAGGCTTCGACACGGGCGGCGCTCGACTTCCTGCAGGGCAAGAGCTGCACGCGCATTTCCGCCTCGGCGAGCGCGAGCGCGAATGCGGGCAGCGGAACCGGCCCGATGGCGACGCGTGCCTCGCTGCTGACCGACGTGCCCGAGCGCGAGGCGCTGATGCCGCCGGCCGAACGCCGTACGCCGGCGCAGCGCGAGGTGCCGGGGCTGTACTGACGCCGCGCGCTTTTGCCGATATGGCCACCCCCGACCAACATCGGGGGTGACATGCAGGACGACGACAGCTTCGTGTACGACGAGGCGAGCGGCGAGTGGATCAGCGCCAGCGACGCGGCGGCGAAGGCGGCCGCGTCCGGCGGCGCGGGTGGTGGCGGCGAGAGCGCCGTCGAGGTGCGCGACGCGGTCGGCAATTTGCTGGCCGATGGCGACCAGGTGACGCTGATCAAGGACCTGACGGTCAAGGGCGCGGGCCAGACGCTGAAGCGCGGCACGCTGATCAAAAGCATCCGGCTGACCGGCGATGCGCAGGAGATCGACTGCAAGTTCGACGGGATCAAGGGGCTGGTGCTGCGCGCCGAGTTCGTGCGGAAGCGCTGAATGGACGGGGCGGACATCGGCCGGCGGCTGGACCCGAGCTGGCGTACTGCGCTCGACCCGGTGCTGGCGGGCGAGGCGATGGCGAACCTGCGCCGCTTTCTGAGCGCGGAAGAGGCGGCGGGGAAGACCATTCTGCCGCCACCGCAGGACTGGTTTCGGGCGCTGGAGCTGACGCCGCTCGATGCGGTGAAGGTCGTGATCCTGGGGCAGGACCCGTACCATGGGCCGGGGCAGGCGCATGGCCTGAGCTTTTCGGTGCAGCCGGGGGTGAAGGTGCCGCCGTCGCTGCGCAACATCTTCAAGGAATTGCACGACGATCTGGGCGTTGCCCCGCCGGGCCACGGGCATCTGGAGCGCTGGGCGAGGGCGGGCGTCCTGCTGCTCAACAGCGTGCTGACCGTCGAACAGGGGCGCGCCGCGGCGCATGCCGGCCGGGGGTGGGAGGCGTTCACCGACGCGGTGATCCGCGCGGTCGCGGCCAAGCCGGAGCCGGTCGTGTTCCTGCTGTGGGGCGCGCATGCGCAGAAGAAGGCGGCGTTCGTCACCGACGTGGCGCACGGCGGGCGGCATCTGGTGCTGCGATCGCCGCACCCGTCGCCGCTGTCGGCGTATACCGGCTGGTTCGGCAGCAAGCCGTTCAGCCAGGCGAACGCCTTCCTGACCGCGCACGGCCGCGGGCCGGTGGATTGGGCATTGCCGGCGGCGTGAGGCAAGGCATGGCCGCATCCTTCCGTTCACCCTGAGCCTGTCGAAGGGTGCTTTCCCGCAAGTGTGACGCTGTGGGCGGACCCGCTCTTCGACAGTGAGCAGGTGAAGCCATCCCCCGGTTGGTTTCAGCCGAGCCTGGGAGGCTGGGCGACCTGCTCACCAGAGCGAACGGGATGGGGGCAGGTGGTTTCCTCGGGCCGATTGCGCGCGGAAGTGGACGAAGTGGACGGTACGTCATCGTCCGGAATCACGCCGAGCCGGCGTCGCCCATCGCCGCGAGGTCGCGCTCCCACGCTTCGTCGCTGGCGCGCAGCTCGGCGCCGTGCGCCGCCTCTTCACGCGCCGCCGCGGCCCGCTCCTCGATCGCATCCTGCTCCGCCTCCGACACGAAGCGCGGCGGCTGGTAGCGGACGAAGGGTTTCGGCAGCGGGTCGCCGGCCTCGCGGGCATAGGCGTCCGCCTCGACCTGATCGATCATGCGGTTGAGGCAGAGCGTCGCGGCATCGGGCGAGCGCTCGGCGCGCACCGTGTCCATCCACGCGCCGTAGCGGACGGGATCGCGGTAGCCCAGCAGGAACATCGTCAGCTTTCCGTCATAGCGGCGGCGTTCGCCGATCTGTTCGCCCTTGTAGAAGATCGGCGTGGCGACGCCGTGGATCGCGCGGGAAAAGGCGGCGTCGGACAGGCGCTGGATCGCCTGATCGAGCGCGGCGTCCCAGGCGAAGCGGAAGCTTTGCGCATCGGTGCGCGCGCGCAGGGCATAAGCGGCGCTGGTGCTGATCCCGACGCGCTTGCATGCACTGTCGACACAGCCGCATTCGGCGAGCGCGCGGATGAAGTCGACCTGCCGCTGCGGCTTCCAGCCATCGTGGCGATGGCGGAGTTCGACGGTGTCGAAATCGAGCGGGTTGCGGGCCGCGGCCTTGCGGCGGCGGGGCGAGCGATGGGGTGCATGGGACATGCATGGGTATTGGGCAGGTTTTGTGCGTGTAGGACAGGGGGTGGGGGAAAGGCGCGGTTTTCTGCGGGGTGTGGGGCGGGGGTGTCCTATGGGGGTGGGGGCAATTAGGGGTACTGCCGCATGCGCATGATAAGCTGTCCGAAAAGAATACCGACCTCGCAGGCGTGATCGAACTGGTCGTCGCTGATGGTGCTTCGCTGGCGATTGTCGGATGTAATTTAAAAATTTTTTTAACCGGACGAAAGGGACAACGAAATGTCAGCTTGTCACGATCATAGAGTTATATGGTGAAGGTGTCCGCAAATTATGGTAATTTATGTAGTGCAAAATATACCGCAAATTACTTTATAAGGTTTTTATTATTAAAATTATGCATTTGAATTAGCCGCAAGAGTGGGTTGATCAAGGCATTTATAAATCAATCTGGCAAGTTTTAGAGCTGAGCCGGCTTCGTCCATAGACAATTCTTCACCGTGTACCGCTCGGCTTGCAAGAAACCAAAACTGCCTCAGCATTCCGCGAAGATCAGGATCTTCGATGTTTTTATATGGAGGACCGCGTCGTGCCTCCGCCTGGGACATGCCCGACGTAAGTTTCCTCTCCAAATCTCGCCGCAAACTTGCCAAGGCCGTCCACGCTTCGCCCTCCCTCATCCGCTTTACCGCTGACGCGATCGGCTCAGGGTCATCCGGGAAAGTATCAAACCTAAAATATGGCTCTTCGGGAGTGGTGTCTTGGGTAGGGTGTCGCGGACTGCTATCTTCGGGTAACTTGACGAGTTCAGCCAAGCGATTGATGTATTTATTTACCCGCTGCTGAGTAGTTGTATCATTAAGGTAATCTCTGACGCCGATCTGGCCTAGGTCGGAACGAAGATATTTACCAATAGTCGACAAATTGTCACTGGTAATGGCCTTGTTGAATTCGTCTGTTCGGGTTTTTTCCAATAGGCGACGAGATTGGAAGTAGCGTTTTATCCCAGCTGTTAAAAGCGGAACAAAGGCTCCAGCAAGTGCCGAGATGATTGCAGCAAAAGCTTCTGACCTAATTAAGGTCGAAATAATGCCAACTATCGTGGTCAAAGTTCACCCTCACGACGTAAGCGTTGCAAAAAGGGCTGTACGTCTTTTAGGCGAGCGCACAAGATTGAGGTCTGAACAAACCTGGAATGGACCATGCCAGCGCGGTGAAGGGCCACATAACCCACCGTTGCAAGAAGTCCTCCTCCCGAGGGCAGGCATATTAGCAGCCAAGTGGCCAAACTTTCCTGTTTTGCCAATAACGCAAAGACTGCGATGATGGCTGCGCCGCCGGTAGTAAGAAGCCACTTGGCGATTTCAAGCCTGCGCGCATGCTCCCAGTCAAAAGCCGCTTTTACAACCGCATTTGCATCAGCCGTCTCGGACTCCACCAGTCGCATTAAATCAACCAATAACATTCTGGAGGATCTGTTAATCATCATCACTCCAGGAATGTTGCCCATTCTAAGCTATCCGAAATGAGCTGGCGGGCGACCACGTTTAATCGTGCTCTCGCCCTCTGGTGTCAATATACAAATCTCGCCCGGAGGCCTCATACAAATTGCTCATCATTGCCATTCCTATTTCGGCTTTTTCTAAAGCTTCTTTCGACAGGTCGGCGGCGATGAACGTGTCCGCCGGCGCATTCTGCTTCGCGGCGAAGTCGCGGACTTCCTGCGTGATCTTCATGCTGCAGAATTTGGGGCCGCACATCGAGCAGAAGTGGGCGGTCTTGGCGCCTTCCGCCGGGAGCGTCTGGTCGTGGTATTGCTCGGCCGTTTCGGGATCGAGGCTCAGGTTGAACTGGTCGCGCCAGCGGAATTCGAAGCGGGCGCGGCTGAGGGCGTCGTCGCGGACCTGCGCGGCGGGGTGGCCCTTGGCGAGGTCGGCGGCGTGGGCGGCGAGCTTGTACGTCACCACGCCGACCTTC
Organism: Sphingomonas sp. NIC1; assembly: GCF_001638925.1. Lineage (NCBI taxonomy): Bacteria > Pseudomonadati > Pseudomonadota > Alphaproteobacteria > Sphingomonadales > Sphingomonadaceae > Sphingomonas > Sphingomonas sp. NIC1. The sequence continues at coordinate 1,415,706 of NZ_CP015521.1, read as the reverse complement.
ACGTCGTCGCGGTCGGGCAGGCCCAGATGCTCCTTGGGCGTGACGTAGCAGAGCATCGCGGTGCCGTACCAGCCGATCATCGCGGCGCCGATGCCGCTGGTGATATGGTCGTAGCCGGGCGCGATGTCGGTGGTGAGCGGCCCGAGCGTATAGAAGGGCGCTTCGCCGCACGCTTCGAGCTGCTTGTCCATGTTCGCCTTGATCTTGTGCATCGGCACGTGGCCGGGGCCTTCGATCATGACCTGGACGTCCTGCGCCCAGGCGCGGTGGGTGAGCTCGCCGAGCGTGTAGAGCTCGCTGAACTGCGCTTCGTCATTGGCGTCGGCGATCGATCCGGGGCGCAGGCCGTCGCCGAGGCTGTAGGCGATGTCATACGCCTTCATGATCTCGGTGATCTCGTCGAAGCGTTCGTAGAGGAACGATTCCTTGTGATGCGCGAGGCACCATTTCGCCATGATGCTGCCGCCGCGGCTGACGATGCCGGTGACGCGCTTGGCGGTCATTGGGATGTAGGGCAGGCGGACGCCGGCGTGGATGGTGAAATAGTCGACGCCCTGTTCGGCCTGTTCGATCAGCGTGTCGCGGAAGATCTCCCACGTCAGATCCTCGGCGATGCCGCCGACCTTTTCCAAGGCCTGGTAGATCGGCACGGTGCCGATCGGCACGGGGCTGTTGCGGATGATCCATTCGCGCGTGTCGTGGATGTTGCGGCCCGTCGACAGGTCCATGACGGTGTCGGCGCCCCAGCGGATCGACCAGACGAGCTTGTCGACTTCGGAGGCGACGTTGCTGGCGACCGCGCTGTTGCCGATGTTGGCGTTGATCTTCACGAGGAAGTTGCGGCCGATCGCCATCGGTTCGGATTCGGGGTGGTTGACGTTATTGGGGATGATCGCGCGGCCGCGGGCGACCTCGTCACGAACGAACTCCGGCGTCACGTAATCGGGGATGGCGGCGCCGAAGCTTTCGCCGTCGCGGGCGTATTCGCGAAGGCGTTCGCGGCCGAGGTTTTCGCGGGTCGCGACGTACTCCATCTCGGGCGTGATGATGCCGCGGCGGGCATAGTGCATCTGGCTGAGGTTGCCGCCGGCCTTGGCGCGGAGCGGCTTGCGGCCGGTGTGCGGGAATTGGGGGACGCCGCCGGACCGGTCGGGGCCGAGCTGGCCGTTGTCTTCGGGGCGGATGGCGCGGCCGTCATAGGCCTCGGTGTCGCCGCGGGCGTCGATCCACTGGCGGCGCAGCTGCGGCAGGCCGGCCATGATGTCGATGCGGGCGTTGGGGTCGGTGTAGGGGCCGGACGTGTCGTAGACGCGGACGGGGGGCTCGCCCGACGATGGGTCGAGGTGGATTTCGCGCATCGCGACGTTGAGCGGGCCGACGTGGACTTTCTTCGAGCCGCGGATCGGGCCTGTCGTGACGCCGATTTCGGTACGGGCGGGGATGTCGGCCATGGGTCTTGCTCTCCAAATACGGAGAGCGGGCGGTGTACGGGTGTAGACCGCTCCCTCCCTCCGCCGGTCTTAACCGGATCAGGTTCAGCGGGTCGCGGCCTCGTGGCCGCCTCTCAAGCGCCGATAGGGACCCCATCAAAGTACTACTTTGATGGGAACCCGGTAGCGCTCCCCCGGGGATGACAGGGGTTTACGCGCTTTTTCGGAAGGGCGCCAATCAATTCCTCCCCCGCCAGGGGGAGGGGGACCGTTCGGCTTTAGCCGAATGGTGGAGGGGGAGGTCGGCGGCGCGGACTATCGTCAACGCTCCGCCGTCCTCCCCCTCCGTCAGCTTCGCTGCCACCTCCCCCTGGCGGGGGAGGACTTGTTGAGGTCAGCCGCTGGCGGCGCTGGTGCGGATGTTGCCGTTGATGCCGTTGGGGAAGAAGCCGCCGGCCGTCACCGCGGCCTTGTTGAGGAAGACGATGTTGAGCACCTGGCCGGTCGAGCGGCTGTAGACGATGCCGTTCGAATCGGTCGGCACGATGTTGGCGGTGGTGGTGTCGCCGATGCCCTGGTCGGTGTCGCTGGTGCCGTCCAGGCTGTCGCGCGCGTCGGAGATGAGGCGCGCGTTGTTGAGGATCGCCGGGTTGTAGAGGATCGACGAGGCGTCGATGCCCTTGCGGTACAGGACCGAGCGGATGAGGCCGGCGTGATAGCTTTCGGCGGCGAGGATGCCGGCGGCGGCTTCCAGATACACCTTGTTGCCGATCGCGGGCGCGGCGCCCTTGTACGCGCTGACGCCGACGTCTTCGAACAGGTACGCGCCGAGCAGGAAGCTGATGTCGTCGGCATAGGGGTTGAACGTGCCGCTCGACCCGACCACGCCGGCCGCGCGGGCGGCGGCGGTGAAGGCACCGTTGGCATCGCCCGAAATGTTGATCGCCGGCATCGCCACCGCCGCGCCGACGCCGTTCGCCCCAGCGCCCAAAGCGGTGCGCAGGAAGGTGACGTGGGCGATTTCGTCATTGGCGATCTCGCGCGCATATTGCGCGACGACCGGGTCCTGGAAGGGCACCTGCGCGCCGCCGGTCACCGTGCCGCCGATGCCGACGCCGGTGGTGAGCCCGGGGTTCAGGCCCTGGCCGAAGGCGGCCCAGCTGTAGAATTGCGCCTCGAGATATTCGAGGTTGAGCGCGAAGTTGAGCACGTCCGCGTCCGCGGCGATCGGCGTCGGGCTGCCGGTGGGCGTGGGCGTCGGCGTCGCGGTGCCGCCGGTGTCGCCACCGCAGGCGGCGAGCAGCGAGAGCGCGCCCGCCGAGGCGGCGGCGCCGCCGGCATAGCGCAGGAAGGCACGGCGTTCGGCACGGCGATCGGCGATCGCGGAAAGGATGGTATCGGTCGGAAGATCGGTCATCGGGTCTGTCCCTGGCGAAATCGGTTGGAGCGCGTCGGCGATCAGGAGGCGGTGGCCGCCTTGATCGTGCCGTTGAGGCCGGCGGGGAAGAACCCGCCCGCGCTCGTCGCCGCGGCTTTGAGATAGACGATGTTGAGCACCTGATTGGGGCTGCGGCTGTAGACGACGGCGTTCGCGTCCGCCGGCACGATGTTCGACACCGGGAAGGTCGGCGCGGGCGTCGGCGAGGCGGTTGCGGTGGGGGTCGGCGTCGGCGTGGGGGTGGGCGTCGGCGTCGGCGTCGGGGTGGGCGTCGCGGTGACGCCGCCCGCGGGCGCGGTGGTGGTGCCGGGCGTGATGCCCTGGTCGATGTCGGTCGCGCCGTCCAGGCTGTCGCGCGCGTCGGAAATGCCCTGCACCCAGCCGATCAGCGGCGACCCCGAGACCAGGCCCTTGCGGTACAATTCGCCGCGGATCGTCGCGGCGTGATAGGCCTCGGTCGCCATGATGCCGGCCGCAGCCTCGACATAGGTCTTGGTGAGCAGCGGCGCGGCGCCCTTGTACGCGGTGACGCCGACGTCTTCGAAGATGAAGGCAGCGAGGAGGAAGGCGTCCTCGTTCGCGTACGGATTGAACGTCTGGCCGGCGGTGATGATCTTCGCGGCGACCGCGGCGGCGGAGAAGGCGCTGTTCGGGCCGACCGACAGGTCGAGCGCGGGCTGCGCGACGACCGTGCTGCTGCCGAGGGCATTGCGCAGGAAGGTGACGTGCGCGACCTCGTCCGCAGCGATTTCACGCGCGTAGCGGGCAATGATCGGATCGGCGAAGGGCACCGCGGCCGCGCCGGTCGCATTCACCGACCCCGCCGTGCCGGCGCCGCCGAGCAGGCTCGACGAAATGCCCGCACCGGTGGTGGCGTACGCGTAGAATTGCGCTTCGAGATATTCGAGGTTCAGCGCGAAGTTCAGGATATCCTGATCGGTATAGGTCGGCGTCGGGGTCGCGGTGGGCGTCGGCGTCGGCGTCGACTGGGCGGACGCGCCGCTGGCGAGACCCAGCGCCCCGGTGACGGCCATGGCGCCCAAAGCATCGCGGAAGAAGGCGCGGCGCTGTTCGCGGCGGTCGACGCGGGCGTCGAGGGCGGCGATCAGCCGGTCGCTGTCGATATCGGTACGGGCGGTCATGACTTCAGGGTCCTCCCCAAACACGCGGGCGGCGGCGGACCGCCGAGAATGGCAACAGCCGTTCCGCATCCCGCCGGACGCGTCAACCCCGCATGGCGGGGAAAGCGCTCGGCTCGGCGTGTCTTCGTGACTTTGGGGAAGGTCGGGGTGTGGTCGTCAGGGGCGGCGGCGGCAATGGTTCGCGCGAAGCCGCGAAGCCGCGACGGAAGAACGGATTTCGCGCAGAGGCGCAGAGGACGCAGAGGGGGAGATGCGCCTTGAGGTGAGGGAAAAGGGGGCATCGGGCAGGTCGAGACCGAAGGGGGCTTGCAGACGACGCCAATTCCTCCCCCGCCAGGGGGAGGTGGCATGCCGAAGGCATGACGGAGGGGGAGGAAACACCAACCGATGTGTCTCTTACCGCCCCCTCCGTCACCGCTTCGCGGCGCCACCTCCCCCTGGCGGGGGAGGAATGGAGTCGGACGGCCATCCTAGCGTGGGCTTGAAGTTTTTGATCAGGGCGCTGGCAACCGCGAAAGACCCCAGTCTGCGCTGGGGTGACCGTTCCGCAATGGTGGAGCAAATCTTGAAACGAAAATCCTCCCCCACCCGGGGGGCAGGTGGAGGAGGATCCATGACCGGCCCGTCCACGGAAGGAACGGACGGTCGCCGGGCACCCAAAGGGGGGGAGGGGGAGCGGGTGCCCGAGGTGTTACCCGTCAGCCGAGGCCGACGGTGAAGGCGGGATTGGGATTATTGGTGCCGTTGGGGAAGAAACCACCACGCGTGCGGTTCGATCCATTGACGTTGAGATAGGCGATATTGTGGACCTGCTGGCTCGTCCGGCTGTACGCGATGCCGTTCGCGTCGGTCGGCACGATGTTCGAAATGCCGGTCGTGAGATTGCCGATATTGCTGCCGGCAATGCCCTGATCGTCGTCGCCGTTGGTGCCGCCGGTCGTGCCGTCGAGCAGATCGCGCGCGTCGGAGATCTTGTTCGTCGCGGTGATGATGTCGGCGTTAGTGATGCCGCGATTGTACAGGATCGTGCGGACGAGGCCGGCGTGATAGGCCTCTGCCGCGAGGATGCCTGCCGCCGCATCGAGGTACATCGACGAGATGACCGGCGAGGCGCCCTTGTACGCCGTCACGCCGATATCTTCGAAGATATAGGCGCCGAGCAGGAAGTTGGTCGGGCTGGCGTACGGATCGAACAGGCCGTCCGACGCGACCACGCCGGCGGCGCGCGCCGCCGCGGTGAAGGCGCCGGTCGAGGTGCCCGAAATGTCGATCGCCGGCTGTGCCACCACCGACGTGCCGAGCGCGGCGCGCAGGAAGTTGACGTGGGCGATTTCGTCATAGGCGATCTCGCGCGCATATTGGCCGATCAGCGGATCGCCGCTGAAGTCGACCGCGCGCGGGAAGCCCGCTCCGCTGCCGGTGATGACCGCGCCCTGCGTGCCGCTGCCGGTCAACTGCGCGGCGGTGAGGCCGGTGCCGAAGGCGGCATAGCTGTAGAATTGCGCCTCGAGATATTCGAGGTTGAGCGCGAAGTTGAGCACCGCGACGTCGGTGCTGACCGCGGTCGGCGTCGGCGTAGGGGTAGGAGCCGGCGTCTGCGCCGAATCGTTGTTATCACCGCAGGCGGCGAGCAGCGACAGGCCACCGACGGCGGCGGCACCGCCCACGGCGGTCTTCATGAAGGCGCGGCGCGCGTTGCGGCGGGCGGTCGTCTTCTCGATGATCTCGAGGACCGAAACTTCCTTGGTCATGTCGGGTCCCCTCAGTTCGCGCCGCTGGTGCGGATGGCGGCGTTGCCGTTGTTGATACCGGCCGGGAAGAACCCGCCCGACGAAACCGCAGACCGGTTCAGGTAGACGACGTTGAGCGTCTGCGCGGGCGTGCGGCTGAAGGCCAGGCCGTTGCTGTCGAGCGGCACGATGTTCGACACGAGGTTCCCCGACTGGGTGGTCGGCGAAATGCCCTGGTCGAGATCGGTTGAACCATCGACCGAGTCGCGCAGGTTCGAGATCGAATCGGCGGCGGTGCGCAGCGACGCGACGTTGAGGCCGCGGGCATAGAGCGCGGTGCGGACCAGCGCGGCATGATAGGCCTCTACCGCAAGGATGCCGGCGGCGGCCTCGAGATAGGTCTTGTTGTTGATCAGCGCGCCCGCGGCGCCCTTATAGGCGGTGACGCCGACATCTTCGAAGATGTACGCGGCGAGCAGGAAGCTGTTGTCGTCGGCATAGGGATCGAAGCCGGCGAGCGACGGGCTGGTGCTCGACGCCGCGGCGGCGAAGGCGCCACCAGACGATCCGGAGATGTTGATCGTCGGCTGTGCGGCGATCAGCGCGTCGCTGCCGCTGCTGCCACGGATCGCGGTGCGCAGGAAGGTGACGTGCGCCACCTCATCCGCCGCGATTTCGCGCGCATAAGCGGCGATGGCGGGATCGGTGAAGTTGACCTTGCGCGCCGAGCCGGCGCCGGTGCCGGTGATGACGGCGCCCTGCGTGCCGACGCCGCCGGTCAGCAGGTTGTTGGGCAGGCCGGTGCCATAAGCGGCATAGCTGTAGAATTGCGCTTCGAGATATTCGAGGTTGAGCGCGAAGTTCAGGACGTCGATTTCCGACAGCGCGGTCGACTGTGCCTGCGCGGCGGTGGCCAGCGAAAGGCTGGCGGCACCCGCGGCGGTCATCGCAGCGGCGCCCATCATGTTGCGGAAGAAGTCGCGCCGGTCTTCGCGGCGCCTCGCTTCGGCGTCGAACGCCTCGATGAGCTGATCCGTTTGAGTCATCGTCAGCCTGCCTTTCCTCACCTGTCCCGGCCAGCCTCGCGGACCCGGGGCGCGTCGATGCGCACGGATCGGGATGACCAACGGCAGGTACGTTCGGCGGCGACAAAAAGATGCGCGCAATAAAAATATATAACGCGCAGCCGCTTATGACGGGCTGGAGGCTTGCCCGGCCGGTGGCGGCCGCTTAGCCTTCGACCCCGTGGTGCCCGCCGACGATCCTGCCGACCTGCCCCCCCTGCCTGCCGCGGCGGCGCGTGCGCGCCTAGTCGAGGCGCTGATGGCAACGGGGGCGGCGGACCGCGAGGCCTTCCGCCGCGTCTATGCGCTGACCTCCGCGAAGCTTTTCGGCATCTGCCTGCGTATCTGCGGCGACAGGCAGGCCGCGGAGGACGTGTTGCACGACGTCTACATCACCATCTGGCAGCGCGCGGGCGCGTATCAGCCGGGGCGGGCGAGTCCGATTTCGTGGCTGGCGACGATCGCGCGCAACCGGGCGATCGACTGGCGGCGGCGGCACGGGCGAGCCACCGCGCCGATCGAGGAGGCCGAGGCGGTGGCCGATGGCGCGTTGCGCCAGGACGACGTGCTGATGGCCGAAGAGGCGCAGGCGCGGCTGCATCTGTGCCTCGAAAGGTTGGAGGAACGGCAGCGCGGGGCGATCCGCCGCGCCTTCTTCGGCGGCCTGACCTATGCCGAGCTGGCGGTGCAGGCGGCGGTGCCGCTGGGGACGATGAAGAGCTGGGTGCGGCGCGGGCTGCTGGCGCTGAAGGGATGCCTCGATGGCGAGCGCTGAACCGGACGATATCGGGCCCGACGACCTCGCCGCGGCGGAACTGGCGCTGGGGCTGCTGGACGGCGAGGCGCGTGTCGCGGCGCTGGCGCGGGTGGCGGCGGATCCGGCGTTCGCGCTGGCGGTGGCATGGTGGGAGGCGCGCTTTGCCGCGCTGTTCGCCGATGGCGCCGACGTGGCGGTGCCGCCCGCCGTGCTGCGGCGGATCGAGGCGTCGCTGGATGGCATGGGTCGCGATGACGGGCGATGGGCCCCGGCCGCGAACGACAATCCGGGTGTCGGACCGTGGCGCGGGGCGGCGATCGCGGCGGGGCTGGCGGCGTGCCTGCTGCTCGTGGTGACGGTGATGCTGGCGCTGCGGCCGGCGCCCGAACCCGTGCGCGTCCCGGTGCCGGTCGCGGCGCAGGCGCCGTTGCTCGCCGCGCTGGCGCCGAGCGCGGGCAAGGGCGCGCCGATCGCTGCGGCTTATGATCGCGAGACCGGCGTGGTGCGGATCGGCGGCGCGGTGGCGGTGCCGGCCGGGCGGTCGGCCGAGCTGTGGGCGATCCGTGGCAGCGCGGCGCCGCGCTCGCTGGGGGTGATGGCGGCGGGCCGGGTGGTCGTGCCGGCAGGCCTGCGCGCCGAGATGGCGGCGGATACGGTGCTGGCGATCTCGATCGAGCCGGCGGGCGGATCGCCGACCGGGTTGCCGACCGGGCCGGTGGTGGCGGCGGGTAAGCTGGCGGGGTGATTGGGGGGGCGTTACGGCCGCCCCGCCAACTTCGTCACCCCAGACTTGGTCCGGGGTCCACCGGGCCGCATGGGGGAGGCTGGAGCCTCCTACCATCCCCCTCGCCGCAGAGTGGACCCCGGACCAAGTCCGGGGTGACGGGAATATTGGGGTGAGGGTTCGCGACCCTCGCCTGCCTCAGAACGTGTACGCCACGCCCACCGCGCCGAGCCACTGGTTGCGCGAGCCGGCGATGCTGACCACCGGGCTGTCGCCGAAGTCGTTGAGCATGCGGCGATAGGTGCCGCCGGCGACGACCTTCCAGCCGTGCAGCAGATTGCCGGTCAGCGAGTAGGTGGCGAGGCCGCCGATCGAATAATTCTTCCAGCCGCCGCGCGCATTATAGGTCGGCAGACCGCTGGCGATCGATTGCGTCGGCGAAATCGAGAAATAGCTGGTCGCATAGCCGCGACCGGCATGTTCCGCGGTGGCGAACAGGCCGACCGCCGCCTTGGTGCTGAGCGGGGTGAGATAGTTGATGCTCGGCTGCCAGATGCCGCTGTCGTGTGCGCCGGCGACGTCGTGGCGGTAGCTGAGCGAGACCGACAATTTGTCGTACGGGCTGGTGATGACGCCGGTCTTGCCGATGCCGACATAGCCGCCGAGTTCGATCGCGGTCTTCACCTTGCCCAGCGCCTTCACGCGCGGATCGTCGATGCTGTCGAGGCTGGAGCGGTTGAAGTTGACGACACCGATCGGCCCGGCCTGAATGTCCCAGACGGGACCGGGTTCGTTGCGGATCAGGTCGACGCTGGCGCGGTTGCCGGCAAGCAGGAAGGCATAGCCCTTCACCGAACCGACCGCGGCGGGCGCAGGCACCCAGCGATAGTCGTTCGAGCCTTCATAATCGCTGAGGTACACGCCGGCGACGCCCGCGGTGATCGTGTCGCGGTTCGTGTCGAACTCGGTAGGGGTTTCCTGCGCGAACGCGGGTACGGCGAACGCGGCGGACGCGGCGAGCGCGGCCAAATACTTGAACGACACGGGGAAGGCTCCAACCTGTTACGTGACCGTAACGCAGCGGTTGCGGAATCTTTCCCGTAGCAACCGTTCAGAAGATGTAGCGCATTCTGATCTGTTGCTGATTTGCATCACTCGTCACCGTGAAGCGCGCGGCGGCGAAGCGCGGCGCACCGAAGCGGATCGGCGGGTTGCGCGAAAAGCCGAAGCCTTCGCGCGGGATGCCGGCGAGCGTATCGAGCTTCGCATTGTTGTTTTCGTCGTGGATCACCGCGACCGCGTAGTTGCCGAGCGGCAGCCCGTCGAAGTGCAGCGCATGCGTCGAGGCGGGGACGGAGCGGGTGACGGCATTGGCATCATCGACGCAGGCGGGGAAATTATCCGGGTCCGCGGTCAGGCAGACGCGCAAGCTGCCCTTGGCCGAGCGCATCTGGCTGACGCCAACGTCAAGCCGCGCGATCGGCGCGGCGCCCAGCATCACCACCGCCGCCGGCAGCAGGCCCGCCAGCGCCAGCGTGCGCGCGCGCCGCCTTGGCGTGGGCCCGCGCGAAATCCCCGACCCCCCGGTCGGTGCCGCACAGGCGATCCCAGAAGCGGAAATACAGCCCATAATTGCACCCGTATTGCTCATGATGGCGTTGATGATGGCTCGCGGTGATGAGCCAGCCCCCCAATGGTCCCCCCCACATGAACCGCGGGAAAACCTCCCATCCCATGTGATTGGTTACGCCCATAACGGTCATGAGGCCGAGCACGAAGCCCAGCGCGCCGATGTGGATCGGAATCAGCAGCACCAGTAGCGGAATTACCACAGCGCCGGTCACCGCCTCGATCGGGTGGAACGCCATCGCCGCCCAGGCGGTGGGCGGCCGGCTGGCGTGGTGGACGGCATGCGCGGCCTTGAACACCGCGGGCCGGTGCATCCAGCGATGCGTCCAGTAGAACCAGGTGTCGTGGAGGAACAGGTACACGACAACCGACAGCGGCACGTACCAGAGCGGCCGCGCGTGGACGTCGTCGTAGATGCGGGTCCAGCCGTGCGCCTTCCACCCCCAGGCGAGGATGCCCGCGGGCACGCCGTAGATGGCGGCGGACGCGAGGCTCCAGGCGATCTCGCGCCGCATCTGCGCATCAAGGCCGCGGTAGAGGCCGGGGTGCTTCAGGCGCGTCGCCGCGGCGAAGGCGCCCGACACGACCAGATAGCGGACACCGACGATCAGCGTCATCGCCAGAGCGGACAGGGTGACGGCGAGCAGCATGCGGGTGGTGTAGCGGATTGTGGGGGTGGGGGATACGGGGTGCCCGCATCCGTTCGTCACCCGGTTTTGGTGAAGGATGGGTTCCGCCCTATGCTTGCCGTCACCCCGGACTTGGTCCGGGGTCCACCGGGCCGCGCGGGGACGGCAAGAGGCAAGGGCCATCCCCCTCGCCGCGAAGTGGACCCCGGAACGAGTCCGGGGTGACGGATTGGGTGGGGCGAGGGTCTGTGCGTCTCAACGTGGACGGCGTGACGTTTGTCGGCCGCATTGCGCCCGCGCTGATGCCCGGCTTGGTGGGGGATGAAGCCCGCCACATCTCCTTCGTCACCCCGGACTTGGTCCGGGGTCCACCGGGCTGCGGGGGGACGGCAGGAGGCATTGGCCTTCCCCCTCGCCGCAGAGTGGACCCCGGACCAAGTCCGGGGTGACGGGGTGGATGGGGTGTGTGTCGGGGGTTCAGGTAAGGGTGGGCGTCGCTCAGCGTTCGAGGACGTGGATGGGGCGGTCCTTGTAGGTCGCGTCGCGCACCGCCGTGTAGCCGAGCTTGGCCGCCAGGCGGAGCGAGGGGGTGTTGGCGGGGTCGATGATGCAGGTGGTGCGGGCGATGCCTTGGGCGTCGGCCCAGCCGAGCGCCGCTGCCATCGCCGCCTGCGCGAATCCGCGGCCGTGGGCGTGGGGGGCGAGGACCCAGTTCGCTTCGGGCAGCGCGAGCGGCGGGTCCATCGCGCGGCGCGCCTCCATCAGGCCGCCTTCGCCGAGGACGGTGCCGTCGGGTGCGCAGAACACCCAGCTGCCATAGCCGAACGCCTGCCACTGGCCGATCGAGCGGAGCAGGCGCAGCCACACCTCTTCGCGGCTGCGGGGCACGCCGCCGATCATCGTATAGACCGCCGGGTCCGCCCACATCGCGGCGAGCGCGTCGAGGTGGTCGGGGTGGTGGCCGGTGAGGATCAGCCGGTCGGTGGTAACGACGGGGGCGATCATGCGCGCCGTTACATCCCGACCGAGGTGGTTTCCTGCGTGTTCGTATCGGGATCGGTCGCCGGCGTGGTATCGGCGGGCGTCTGCGCCTGCACCGTCGTCGGCGGGATCGGGCGGGCGACCGCCTGGCCCATCAGCGCAGCGTTTTCGATGAGGTCGAGCGCGCGGCGCGCCTCGATATAGCGGTCGGCGGCCTGCATCCAATTGCCGGCCTGCGCGGCGCCGGGCAGGCGCGCGACCTCGGCACGGGCGGCCTCCACCTGGCCGCCGTCGAGCAGGCGGCGCGCGCGGGCGAGCCGGTCGGCGGGGCGGGGCGAGGGGGTGCCGGCCTGGCGCAGCACGACGAGGCCGGCCACCTCGCGGCGCAGGCTGGCGAGCCAGCCATCGGTGCTGACCGAGGCGATGTCGGGCGCGATCGCCTCGAGCCCCTGGCGCAAATCCTCCAGCGTCACCGGCTGGCGCGCGGCGTCGATGACCGCGGCGACCGCCTTGGGCTGCGCGGTGCCGAAGCGGCTGCGCAACTGCTCCTCGAGATAGCCGAGGCCGACGCCGCGATCGAGCGCACGGCGCGCGGCGACGGCGATCAGCAGCCCTTCCGCCCGGCCCGCCTGCGCGGCGGCGGCGTTGGCGTCGGTGGTGACAGCGGCGGTGCGCGTCTCCAGCGCCGACAATTGCCCGGCGAGCGTCGCTTCGCGCGAGGCGAGCGCATTGGGGTCGAGCTGCGGGTTGGTCCGCTCACCATTGGCGTTGAGCGGCAAGGCGGGGTTGTAGTTGACCGGTTCGGGCGTTGCCTTTTGCGCGCTTGTCGTCCCGCCCAGCCACGGCACGTGGCGCATCAGATAGCCGGTCAGCACCGCGCCCGCGACGAAGGCCAGCGCGATGATCGCCAGGAAGACGCCGGTGCGCAGGCCCTGCGCTCCGCGGGCGCCCGACGGCGGATCGATCGGCACATAATCGCTCATGGCGCCTTATCCCCGGCCCCCGCCGCAGGGTCAATCGCTGGCGTGCATGCCGCCGCCCCGTCCCGGCACAGCGCAGCGTCGGTGGGGGTGTCGGCGGTGAGGGCGAGCGCCCAGCCGTCGCCGGCCGCGGCACGGACCGCGGGGCTCAGCGCGGCGATGCCGGTGGCGCTGCGGTCGGGCAGTAAGGCGGCGACGCGGGTGGCGGCGCGGACCGAATGTAGCAGAACGATGCGGTGTCGCGCGGCGCGGGCGAAGGCGGCGGGGTCTACGGCGATCGTGTCGCTGGCGTAGACGATGCGCGTCGGGTGGCCGCTGTCGATGTGGTCGCGGCCGGCGAGGTGGAGCGGGCGGGTGAAGCTGGCGGCGGCGAGCGCTTCGGTCACGCCGCCCGTGCCGACGACCGCGACCGAGAGGCCGGCGCCGCGCGCTGCCTCGGCGGTCTGCGCGCCCACCGCGATCACGGGCAGATGGGCGAGGCGGGCAAGGGCGGGGCCGGCGTGGCGCACCGTATTGGCGCTGGTGATCAAGAGCGCGTCATGGGCCGCGGGATCGGGTGCCTGCCACGGCACCGGCACGGTCGCGAACAGCGGGACGGCGGCGGCGTCCACGCCGAGCGCGCGCAGGCGGGCGAGGGTGCGCGTGCTGCCCGGTTCGGGGCGGACGACCAGCACGCCCGAGAGCGCGATGCCCGTCACGGCGCGAACAGGCTGCGGACGCTGGAGGGCGCGCGGGCGAGCAGGTCGGCGGCGAGTTCCGCGGCGATCAGCGCGCCGTCGGTGCCTTCGCTGGTGCCGTCGACGTGGAGGCTGCCGTCCTCGGCGATCAGTTCGGCGCGCAGCGTCAGCATCTCGCCCGACAAAGCGGCGAGCGCGGCGACGGGGGAGTGGCAGTCGGCGCCCAAGGCGGCGAGCAGCGCGCGCTCGGTCAGGACGCAGGCGCTGGTTGCGGGATCGTCGATCGCGGCGACGGCGACCATCGCCTCGTCGTGGCTGGCCAGCACCTCGATCCCGACGGCGCCCTGCGCGGGGGCGGGCAGCATATCGTCGGTCGGGATCGCGCGGCCGACGCCGTCGCGCCCCAGCCGGTCGAGCCCGGCGGCGGCGAGCAGGGTGGCGTCCGCCTCGCCCGCCGCCAGCTTGGCGAGGCGCGTGTCGACGTTGCCGCGGAACAGCACGACTTTCAGGTCCGGGCGCAGCCGCAGCAGCTGCGCGCGGCGGCGCGGCGAGCTGGTGCCGACGACGGCGCCGCGGGGCAGCTCCGCGACACTGTCCGCGCCGATCAGCCGGTCGCGAACGTCGGCGCGCGGCAGCATCGCGGCGATGCGGATCTCGGCCGGGCGGATCGTTTCGACGTCCTTCATCGAATGGACTGCGGCGTCGATCTCGCGGGCGATGAGGGCCCGGTCGAGTTCCTTGGTCCACAGCGCCTTGCCGCCGATCTCGGCGAGCGCGCGGTCCTGCACGCGGTCGCCGGTGGTGCGGATGACGACGAGGTCGATCTCGTCCGGCGTCCAGCCGTGTGCGGCGCACAAAGCGTCGCGGACCAAATTGGCCTGGGTCAGCGCCAGCGGCGATCCGCGCGTGCCGAGTTTGAACCTGATCGCCATCGTTTCATCCATTCACACCCTCACCCTTCCGGCGCTGCGCGCCTCCCTCCCTCTCCCGCCGGGAGAGGGAAGAGCCGCCAAAGGCGGCGAAGGGTGAGGGTGTTTTACAATCCTGCCGCCAGCCATGCCCAAACCCCCACCCTTCGACAACCTCCGTGCGGCGCGATAGAAGGCCGGCCATGCCCCCCCGGATCATCCTCGGCCTCGAATCCTCGTGCGACGAAACTGCCGCCGCGCTCATCACCAGCGACCGGCAGGTGCTCAGCCACCGGCTTGCGGGCCAAGAGGCGGCGCATGCGCCCTTCGGCGGCGTGGTGCCCGAAATCGCGGCGCGTGCGCATGTCGAGGCGCTGGAGCCGTTGGTCGCGGCGGCGCTCAAGGATGCTGGGCTGCGATTGGATCAGGTCGATGCGATCGCGGCGACCGCGGGGCCCGGGCTGATCGGCGGCGTGATGGTGGGCCTCGTCACCGGCAAGGCGCTGGCCCATGCCGCGGGCAAGCCGTTCGTCGCGGTCAATCACCTGGAGGGGCATGCGCTGAGCCCGCGGCTGTCCGATCCGGACCTCGCCTTTCCCTATTTGCTGCTGCTGGTGTCGGGCGGGCATTGCCAGCTGCTGCTGGTGGAGGGTGTCGGCCGCTATCGCCGGATCGCGACGACGATCGACGATGCCGCGGGCGAGGCGTTCGACAAAACCGCCAAGCTGCTGGGCCTGGGCTTTCCCGGCGGGCCGAATGTCGAGAAGGCGGCGGCGCTGGGCCAGCCGGTCGTGCCGTTGTCGCGCCCGCTGAAGGGATCGGCCGAACCGCATTTCTCCTTCGCCGGCCTCAAGAGCGCGGTCGCACGCGCGGTGGGGCATCATGCGCCCGAGGATATCGCCGCATCCTTCCAGGCGGCGGTGGTCGATTGCCTGATCGACCGGACGCGGCGGGGGATCGCCGGTGTCGAAGCGACGGCGCTGGTCGTCGCAGGCGGGGTCGCGGCGAACGGTGCGGTGCGCGCTGCGCTGCAGGCGCTCGCCGCCGAGCATGGCCTGCGCTTCGTCGCGCCGCCCTTGTGGCTGTGCACCGACAATGCGGCGATGATCGGCTGGGCGGGGGCGGAGCGGTTCGCCGCCGGGTTGACCGATCCGCTCGATACGCCGGCGCGGGCCAGGTGGCCGCTCGATCCGGGGGCAGAGGCGGTGCGCGGTGCGGGGGTGAAGGCGTGATCGCACAGGACGTGACGGCGACGGCATGATGCCGTACCCCCGTTCGTGCTGAGCCTGTCGAAGCACAGCTATCCACGGGCGGTGCCCCTGCGGCACGGCGCCCTTCGACAGGCTCAGGGCGAACGGAGTGTGTGAGGTTGGGCGTCCAGGGATGAGCAGCATGAAGATCGGGGTCATCGGCGGCGGCGCCTGGGGTACGGCACTGGCGCAGGTCGCGGCGCATCGCGGCGAACCGGTGACGCTGTGGGCGCGCGAGCCGGAGGTGGTGGCGGGCATCAACGACGCCCACGAAAACCGGCTGTTCCTCGCTGGTGTGCCGCTGTCGCCGTCGATCCGCGCGACGTCCGATTTCGGCGACCTCAATGCAGCCGACGCGCTGCTGGTCGTCGCGCCGGCGCAGCATGTCGGCGGGGTGCTCGCGCAGATCGACGTCGGTACGCGGCCGCTGGTGCTGTGCGCCAAGGGGATCGAGGCGGGGACGCGGCGGCTGGTGGGCGAGGTGGCCAAGGCCGTCCATCCGCAGGCGCCGATCGCAGTGCTCTCCGGTCCGACCTTCGCGCATGAGGTGGCGGCGGGCCTGCCGACCGCGGTGACGCTGGCGGTGGCGGACGAAGCGTTGGGCGAGGCGCTGGCCGCGCGGCTCGCGGCGCCGCACTTCCGCCCCTATGCCAGCCGCGACGTGGTCGGCGCGGAGATCGGCGGGGCGGTGAAGAACGTGCTCGCGATCGCGTGCGGCGTGGTGGAGGGCGCGGGGCTGGGGCAGAATGCGCGCGCGGCGCTGATCGCGCGCGGCTTTGCCGAGATGACGCGCTTCGGCTTGGCGCGTGGCGCGCGGGCGGACACGCTCGCCGGCCTGTCGGGACTGGGTGATCTGGTGCTGACCTGCTCGTCGACGAGCAGCCGTAATTTCTCGCTGGGGTTGGGCCTGGGGCAGGGCCGTGCGGCCGCCGATCTGCTCGCTGACCGGCGGACGGTGGCGGAGGGTGCGTTCACCGCACCGGTGCTGGCCGAGGCGGCGGCGCAGGCTGGCGTCGACATGCCGGTGACCGCGGCGGTGTGCCGCCTGCTGGATGGCGCGCCCGCGGCGGACGTGATCGGCGCGCTGCTCGCCCGCCCACTGCGCGCCGAACTGGGCTGATCGCGCCACAATCCGAACGCTGCATGAACGAGCGCATCGTGCGGGCGGGCGTTCGGCGCCTGCCGCGCACGGCTCGGCGTGGCGAAAGGGTGAGTGATGCTTTCCTGTCACAGCGGTGACAAAATGGTATGCAAAGGTATCACGGCGGTATTGACGCCGTCTCTCGGATAGGAAAACTTGTCTGACGTAAAGAGGCTCCATGGTAGCGAGCCTCGGTGAGAGGCAAGGCTATGATTGGGAAGAATGGGGTTTCGCTCGTCGCGCTGGCAGGCAGCCTGGCGATGGTGAGCGCACCCGCGCTGGCACAGACCACTACGACCGACGATACCAATATCGGACAATCCCCGCAGGAAGCCGCCGCCAAGGCCGCGACCGCCGCGGGCGAGACGCCGCCGGCCGCACAGCCGGGTGGCGATATCGTCGTGACGGGCACGCGCATCGTTCGCCCCAACGTCACCGCCGCCGCGCCGATCACCTCGGTCACCTCCGCCGACATCCGCGCGCAGGCCGCGGTGAACGTCGAGGACGTGCTGAACCGCCTGCCGCAGGTCGCGCCGGACGCGCAGCAGACCTATAACGATTCCGACGGGCGCCAGCGCATCAAGTTGCGCAGCCTGGGCTTCGAGCGCACGCTGGTGCTGATCGACGGCAAGCGCCTTGGCACGCAGAACGGCCAGGACACGGGCATCATCCCGACAACGCTGCTGGAGCGCGTCGACGTGCTGACCGGCGGTGCGTCGTCGGTCTATGGATCGGACGCGGTCGCGGGCGTGGTCAACTTCGTCCTGAAGAAGGATTTCGAAGGGCTGCAGCTCGACGCCAATTACAATTTCTACAATCACAACAACAAGGACACGGTCGTGTCGCCGCTGGCGCGTGCGGCGGGCTTTACGTCGCCGCGCGGCTGGACCAACGACGGCGGCCGGGCCGACCTGACGCTGACCGCAGGCCATGGCTTCTTCGACGACAAGGTCCATGTCAGTGGCTTCGTCAATTACAAGAACACCGACGAGATCGCGCTGACCTCGCGCTCGAACGCGGGCTGTTACCTGACGCAGCTGCAGCTCAACGGCCCGCTGTCGTGCGGCCTGACGCCGAGCAGCTCGACCAGCGGCCTCATCACGCCGCAGTCGGGCCCGAATGCCGGCGCGCAGCTGGTCAACAACCCCAATGGCACGCGCACCTTCGTGCCGTTCGGCGCGGGCCAGGGCAATGCGTCCAACTATTTTAGCGGCTATGCCTATCAGCGTCCCAGCGAGCGCGTGAACGCCGGCGGCTTCGTGACCGCCGAACTGGCACCGGAGGCGGAGCTCTACGCGTCGGGCCTGTGGTTCCGCGACAAGTCGTACACCAACTATCCGACGATCGCGAGCGGCACGGTCAACGTGTCCTGCGCCAACCCCTTCCTGTCGGCCAGCCAAGCGACCGCGATCGGTTGCGGCGTCGCGGGTGCGACCAGCGTGCCGGTCAACCTCGCCTATCGTCTGGGCGAGATGAACGACCGTCCCGACACGTTCGTCAACACCGGCGTGCGCCTGACCGGCGGCGTGCGCGGCAAGGTGGGCGATGCGTGGACCTATGATGTCGGCGGCGTCTATGCGCGCAACCATCAGGATTACATCCCGAGCTTCCCCACCCCCGGCAATCTGCAGAATGCGGTGAACGTCGGTGGCACCGCGGCCAACCCGGTCTGCGCGAGCGGCGCGGCGGGCTGCGTGCCCTTCGACATCTTCAGCGCGGGCAACACCAATCCGGCGCTGATCAACTATCTGTTCACGACCGGCACGTCGCAGACGACGGGGACGTTGTACGACGTGCTCGCCAACGTCAGCGGCGACCTGGGCAAATACGGCATCACCTCGCCGTTCGCCGAACAGGGCGTGGCGATCGCGCTGGGCGCCGAATATCGCAAGGACACGCTGAAATCGACCGCCGACGCCAGCTATCGCAGCGCGCTGGGCGGCACCGACAGCTACCTCAGCCAGGACGTGTGGGAAGCCAACGCCGAAGTGCAGGTGCCGCTGATCGAGCACAAGCCGTTCGTCGAGCTGGCGCAGGTCAACGGCGGCTATCGCCTGTCGAAGTACAGCAGCAATCCGTCGACCTTCAACACCTGGAAGATCGAGGGCATCTACGCGCCGGTGAAGGACATCACCTTCCGCGCCTCGTTCAACAAGGCGCAGCGCGCGCCGACCGTGGTTGAGATCCGGCAGGCGACGAACATCGACTTCGCCGCCGGCGGTGCGGGCACGTTCAACGACTTCTGCGCGCCGACGCCGATCCCCGGCCCCAATGGCGTGACCTATGGCGCGCCGCTCGCCTCGCGTGAGGTGTGCCGTGCGACCGGCCTGTCCGACGCGCTATATGGCAGCACCAGCCTGTTGTGCAGCAACGGCACGACGCCGAACGGCACCGCGGCCTGCACCGTACGATCGGGCGGCTTCACCGCCGATCCGGAGACGGCCTATACCCAGACCTATGGCCTGGTGCTGAAGCCCCGGTTCGTGCGCGGCCTGGTGTTCTCGGTCGACCGGTATCGGATCAAGATCGACAACTCGCTGGGCTACAACGATTACAGCTATTACACCGATGGCTGTCTGCGCTCGGGCGGCGACCAGTTCTTCTGCCAGGGCATCGTCCGCAACGCGAACGGCACGTTGTTCTCGAACGCGGCGAGCAACCCGACGACGGGCTTTATCCGTCAGGGCACCAGCAACTATTACACCTCGATCGCGCGCGGTTACGACTTCCAGGCGCAATATCCGATGGAGCTGGGCAGCGCGGGCCGGATCGACTGGAGCTTCAATGGCTCGCTGACCACCTTTGCCGGCGGCCAGGATTCGCCGGTGCAGCCCGAGCGCAACTGCGCGGGCTATTACGGCAACGGCTGCGGCCAGCTGATCCCGAAGTGGAGCCACGGCCTGCGCGCGACCTATACGACCGAAGGGCGTGGCTTCAGCGCATCGTTCAACTGGCGCTACGTGGGCTCGCTGACCAACGCCGACAATTCGGGCGATCCCGCGATCGGCGGCACGGCGGCGCGCGCGCGGACGAGCTATTACCGGGTCGCACCGGCGAATTACTTTGATCTCGCGCTCAACTTTGCGATCGCCAAGCAGTTCTCGCTGCGCCTGATCGCGAACAATCTGCTCGACAAGGCGGCGCCGATCGTGCCGGATTCGTACAATATCAGCCTGGCCCGCGGGAACACGATCCCGCAGCGCTACGACTCGCTGGGTCGCAACATCGCGATCGGGACAACGATCAACTTCTGATCGGTGCGTTTGGCATGAGAAAAGGCCCGTCGGAGCGATCCGGCGGGCCTTTTTTGTCTGCCGCCACCGTCCCCTTCGTCGTCATTCCCACGAAGGCGGGAATCCATAACCTCGGACGTTTCGGCTGGAGGCGCGAGGGTAGCGTGTCTGGATTCCCGCCTTCGCGGGAATGACGGTGTGGGCTGGGTAGGGGCGTGGGTGTGGGCGTGAGTGTCGGTTGGCGCGCCTTATCGCGCCAGTTCGCGCCAGCCGATGTCGCGGCGGCAGAAGCCGTCGGCGAAGTCGATGGCGTCGACGCCGCGGTAGGCCGCGTCGCGGGCGGCGCGGATGTCGGGGCCGGTGGCGGTGACGGCCAGGACGCGGCCGCCGGACGCTGCCAGCGTATCGCCGGACTGCTTCGTGCCTGCCTGGAAGACGACTGCGCCGGTCGCTTCCGCCGCATCGATGCCGCGGATCGCGCCGCCGGCCTTGGGGGTGCCGGGATAGCCCGCCGCGGCGAGGACGACGGTCATCGCGGTGTCGTCCGACAAGGCGATGTCGCCGAGCAGCGCGAGCCGGCCCTCGGCGGTGGCCAGCATCACGGCAAGCAGATCGCCCTGGAAGCGCATCATCAACACCTGGCATTCGGGGTCGCCGAAGCGGGCGTTATATTCGATCAGCTTCGGACCCGTCCGGGTCAGCATCAACCCGGCGTAGAGGACGCCGCTGAACGGCATGCCTTCGTCCCGCATCGCCTTGACGGTGGGCGCGACGATCTCGGCGATCGCACGCTCCTCCAGGTCGGGGGTGAGGACGGGGGCGGGGCTATAGGCGCCCATGCCGCCGGTGTTGGGGCCGGTATCGCCCTCGCCGACGCGCTTGTGATCCTGCGCGCTGCCGAAGGCGAGCAGGGCATGGCCGTCGGTGAGGACGAACAGGCTGGCCTCTTCCCCCTCCAGAAATTCCTCGAGCACAACGGGGGCGTCGCCCTGCGCGAACATCGCGTCGAACGCCTGCGCTGCCTCCGCCTCGCTGGTCGCGATCACCACGCCCTTGCCCGCGGCGAGGCCGTCCGCCTTGATGACGACGGGATAGCCGAAGGTCGCGGCGAGGGCGGCCTCCGCGTCGCGACGATTCTCTACGCGGACATAGCCGGCGGTCGGGATATCGGCGCGGCGGCACAGATCCTTGGTGAAGCCCTTCGATCCTTCCAGCTGCGCGGCGGCCTTGTCGGGGCCGAAGACGGGGACGCCGGCTGCGCGCAAACTGTCGGCGAGGCCATCGACCAGCGGCGCTTCGGGGCCGATCACGACCAGGCCAATCGCTTGCGCCCGCACGAAATCGATCACTGCGGCGTGATCCGTCGCGTCGAGGGCGACGCACGTCGCATGGTGCGCGATGCCGGGGTTGCCTGGCGCGGCATAGAGCGTATCGAGGGTCGGCGATTGCGCCAGTTTCCACGCCAATGCGTGTTCGCGGCCGCCTGAGCCCAGCAGCAGGACGTTCATGCCAGAGTTCCTATCCGATACCGATGATGCCCGGCTGCTAGCCGAGGAGCGCCCCGGCGACAACGCGCTCGCGCTGTCGGTGGGCGAGCTGAGCTTCAAGCTGAAGCGGATGGTGGAGGGCGAGTTCGGCCACGTCCGGCTGCGCGGCGAGATTTCGGGATACAAGCGGGCCGCCTCGGGCCACGTCTATCTGGCGTTGAAGGACGATGCCGCGGTGATCGACGGCGTGATGTGGAAGGGGCAGGTGAACGCGCTCGCCTTTGCGCCGCAGGATGGGATCGAGGTGATCGCGACCGGCAAGCTGACCACCTATCCCGGCCGGTCGAAATACCAGATCGTCATCGAGCGGATGGAGCTGGCCGGCGCGGGCGCGCTGATGGCGCTGTTCGAGACATTGAACGCGAAGCTGGCGGGCGAAGGGCTGTTCGATCGCGAGCGCAAAGTCGCGCTGCCCTATCTGCCGCGCACGATCGGGGTGGTGACGTCGCCGACCGGCGCGGTGATCCGCGATATCCTGCACCGGCTGGAGGATCGCTGCCCGAGCCACGTCATCGTGTGGCCGGTGAAGGTGCAGGGGCAGGGCGCGGCCGAGGAGGTGGCAGCGGCGGTGCGTGGCTTCGATGCGATCCCGGCGGACGGGCCGGTGCCTCGGCCCGATCTCGTCATCGTCGCGCGCGGCGGCGGGTCGATCGAGGATCTGTGGGCGTTCAATGAAGAGGTGGTGGTGCGCGCGGTCGCGGACTGCACGATCCCGATCATCTCGGCCGTGGGGCATGAGACCGACACGACCCTGTGCGATTTCGCCGCCGACCTGCGCGCGCCGACGCCGACTGCGGCCGCCGAGCTGGCGGTGCCGGTGCTCGCCGACCTGCGCTACACGATCCAGAGCCATGGTAGCCGGACGCAGCGGTGCGCCAATCGCTATGTCGAGCGTGGGCGCGAGCGGCTGGCCGCGCTCGCCCGGCTACTACCCAAGCGCGAGGCGCTGCTGGGGCCGCAGCGGCAGCGGGCGGACGATGCCGGGCAGCGGCTGGACCGGGGGCTGGAGCGGCGGGTGACGCTGGCGCGCGGCAGTCTCGATCGATCGGCGGGGGCGCTGCGGCCGGCGGTGCTGGAACGACAGGTGGAGCGCGGGCGCGAGCGGCTGGCGGGGACGTGGCGGCTGGTACAGTCGCTCAACCCCGATGCGGTGCTGGACCGCGGTTACGCGCGGGTGACGGCGCGCGACGGCACGACGCTGTCCTCGGCGGCGGCGGTGCGCGCGGCGGGCGCGGTGACGCTGCGCTTCCGCGACGACAGCGTCGATGCGGTGGTGGGCGATGAGGCGTTTGCGCCTGCGCCCGCTCCAGTATCCCCCAAGGTTGAGCGCAAGACGGCGCGCGCCTATGTCGCCCCCACGCCCGACCAGCCGACGTTATTGTGACGGCTGGGCTCTGATACGGACACAAGACATGCTCGTTTCCAATTCCGACCGGCCCGCGCGGCTGCACTATATGGCCAATGGCTTTCGCGTGCTGGCGCCCGGCGACCATGTCACCTGCGCGGTGAGCGGGGCACGCGTGCCGATCGACCTGTTGCGCTATTGGAGCGTCGCCAAGCAGGAAGCCTATGCGACGGCCGCGATTGCCAGTGAGGCGATGCGCCCGCAATGAGGCGTGCCGGCGGGCGAGGCGGCCTGTTGCTCGCGCTGATCCTTGGTGGGGCGGCGCCCGGCGTGGCGCAGCAGGCGCCGATCGTGCGCGGCGCCCAACCCTTGCTGGCCGGCGCGCCCGCGCTGCGGCTGGAGGGGACACCGATGCAGGGCGCGCTGGTGCGCCGCCATGCCCGCCCTGGCACGCGGCTAACGCTGGACGGGCGTGACGTGCCGGTCGCAGCCGACGGCACGTTCGTGCTCGGCTTCGACCGGGACGCGCCTGCCGCCGCGACGCTCGTCGAGCGGTTGGCGGGCCCCGCCGGCACCCCGCTGGTCGTGACCACGGCGCTGACCGTCGCGCCGCGGGCGTGGCGGATCGAGCGGCTCAACACCTTGCCCCGCTTCCCCGCGCCCGATCCGGTGATGGCGCAGCTGCGCCCGCCCGAACTCGCCCGGATCGCCGCGGCGCGCGCGATCGAGACCGACGCGCAGGGGTGGCGGCAGCGCTTCGTCTGGCCGGCGGTCGGCCGTATTTCGGGCTGGTTCGGGTCGCAGCGCGTCTATCGCGGCGAGCCGGGCGCCTATCATTCGGGCACCGACGTGGCGCTGCCGGTGGGTGCGCCCGTCGTCGCGCCGGCGGACGGCGTCGTGATCCTGGCCGCGGATCACCCCTTCACGCTGGAGGGCAATCTGCTGATGATCGACCATGGCATGGGGCTGAACAGCGCGTTCCTGCACCTGTCGCGCATCGACGTGGCGGTGGGCGATCACGTCCGCCAGGGGCAGGTGATCGGCGCGGTCGGCAAGACCGGGCGCGCGACCGGTCCCCATCTCCACTGGAGCCTGCGCTGGCGCGATGCGCGCCTCGACCCGATGCTCGTCGCGGGGGCGATGCCGGCCAAGTAAGCCGGCTTTTTCACGATCGGATGATGGCGCGCGCGCTCGCAGGCACGCGGTAGCGGACCCGCGTGCCGCACAGGCAGGGCATAGTAGATGTCCTATCCTTTTCGACTAGACCATGACGACGGGTGATGGTTGGGGAATGCCCAAGCCAAGCCATTAGGTCAGCATTCGTCCAAATTGCCCCGTCGCGCAGGCGCAGGCTTCGTGGACTGGACCATGCGGGTGTTCCGCCACACCAGGCCACATAAACCTATGATAAAAAGCCGGTTCGGAACAAATTGGCCAATCGGTGAACCAAGATGCCTGTCAGCGCGTTCTGCCCGTCAGCGGGCAGGATTCCCGATCCGGCCTGCCATGCAGGGCAGACATTGTGTCATTTCGGCGACACCGGCGCGCAAAGATGAGCCGCGGATGAATGACGGCTTTACACCCTAAATACGTGAACGCATTCCTGTCCCATGTCCTTTGGAAGCCGAATGCGGCTTGAGGGGGCTTGGCCATGCCTGGAACCGGCACCGTCACAACGGGCCGGCCATCCGGGTCAAGCGAGGGAAGACGATGACCACGATGTACCGCTTTACGCGAAAGGCGGCCCTGCTCGCCGCCGCGACGCCGTTCGTGCTGCTGTCCGCCGGCGTCGCCGCGGCGCAGACCACCCCGGCGCCGCAGCCGACCACCGATTCGTCGGATCAGACCGCAGCCGCCGCACCGCAGACCCCGGAGCAGCCGCAGGAAGCGTCGACCGGCAACGACATCGTCGTCACCGGCTCGATCATCCGCGGCGCCGATGCCGGCCCGTCGCCGGTCAGCACGATCACGACCGAAAACCTCGATGTGCGCGGCATCAACACCGTGCAGGCGGGCATCCAGGCGCTGTCGTCGAACAACGGCCCGGCGCTGACCAACTCGTTCACCGCCAACGGCGCGTTCGCTTCGGGTGCGTCGTCGGTGTCGCTGCGCGGCCTGTCGACCAATTCGACGCTGGTGCTGTTCGACGGTCTGCGCGCCGCTTACTATCCGCTGTCGGATGACGGTTCGCGCAACTTCGTCGACCTCAACACCATTCCGGACGACATCGTCGAGCGCGTCGACGTGCTGCGCGACGGCGCCTCGTCCAGCTATGGCGCAGACGCGATCGCGGGCGTGGTCAACATCATCACCAAGCGCTCGTTCCAGGGCATCGCCGGCCGCGTCGAAGCGGGCATCGCGGAGCGTGGCTATAACGCCAACCAGCGCCTGTCGCTGACCGCCGGCACCGGCGATCTCGATGAGAAGGGCTATAACGCCTATATCAGCGGCTTCTATTACCGCAGCGAAGGCGTGAAGGCGTCGTCGCTGCCGGCGCCGTACAACACGAGCGACGAGCGCAGCCTGTGCAGCAACCGCACCGGCACCACGGTGTGCGGCCCAAACAACATCGCCAACAGCGTCGGCCCGAACGGCACGCTGCCCGGCTTCTCGATCGGCACCGGCAACTTCTACGTCCGCCCGGCCGATGCGACCAACACGACCGCGCTGGGCCGCTATCAGTTCCTGAACCCGGCGCTGGGCTGCGTCGTCGGCACGCCCTACAACCTGACCGCGACCGACCTCGCCAACAACCCGACCGCACCGGGCACCGTCTGCCAGGTCGATACGCAGAACCTGTACGGCAACGTGACCCCGGACATCGAACGCTTCGGCGGTTCGGCCAAGTTCACCGCCAAGGTCGGCGACACGTCGGAAGCCTATTTCCAGGTCAACTTCCAGCAGTCGACGTCGAGCTACACGGGCGTTCCGGCGACGATCCGCGCCAACGCACCGGCGGGCATCCTCTTCCCGCAATATTCGACCTCGCAGGGCCCGACGCCGTCGATCGATCCGCGTTCGGCGATCCTGGCGCTGCCGGTCTACATCTGCCCGCGCGGTACGACCGCGGCCTGCACCGCGGCGAACGGCACGCTCAACCCGAACAATCCGTTCGCGGGGCTGGGCCAGGTGGCGCGCATCGTCGGCACGCTGGCCAACGAGCGTGAGTTCAACGAGACTCGCAGCCGCGTCTATCGCGCCGCGATGGGCATCAACGGCACCATCTTCGGCGACGTCGACTATCGCGTCGACGCGACCGCGATGCACACCGACCTGCGTCGTCGCACCGACGGCTACGTCTACATCCAGCACCTGCTCGATGTGATCAACGACGGCAGCTACAACTTCCTCAACCCCGGCCAGAACAGCCAGGCGGTGCGCGACTATCTGACGCCGCAGTTCATCAACAACAGCTCGTCGGATCTGTACCAGGCGCAGTTCACCCTGGGTAAGGCGCTGATGGCGCTGCCGGGTGGCGACCTGCGCGTGGCGCTCGGTGGCTCGATCTTCTACGAAGCGGTCGACGCCCCCAGCGGCAACCCGGACACCAACGGCCCGACGCAGCGCTATTTCCGTCTGAACGCCTTCGGCACCAGCGGCAACCGCACCGTCACCTCGGCCTTCGGCGAAATCAACGCGCCGATCCTCGACCAGCTGACGCTGAACGCCTCGGGTCGCTACGACCATTATTCGACCGGTCAGAGCGCGTTCTCGCCGAAGTTCGGCGCGATCTTCAACCCGATCCGTCAGGTCACCGTGCGCGGCACCTATTCGCGCGGCTTCCGCATCCCCTCGTTCGGCGAGGCGAACGCCCTGCCGACGACGGGTTACGTGACGCAGCAGCTGTCGAGCATTCCGGCGGCGTTCCTGGCGCAGTACACCAATCGCGGTTCGACCACGCCGTGCTCGGCTGCGGCACCGACCGCCTGCTCGTCGTACATCACGGCCTATTCGATCGGTCAGACCACGCTGGCATCGCCGAACCTTCAGCCTGAAAAGTCGCGCAGCTTCACCGCCGGCATCAAGTTCGAGCCGATCCGCAGCCTGTCGTTTACCGTCGATTACTACAACATCCGCAAGACCGGCGCGATCACCACGCCGGATCTGTCGCCGGCGATCGCCGCTTACTATGCGGGCAACGCGATCCCTGCGGGCTTCGACGTCATCGCCGACGCGGTCGACGTCAACAATCCGACCGCCAAGCCCAAGATCGCGTTCGTCCGCTCGCAGCTGATCAACGCGCAGACGATCAAGTCGGAAGGCATCGATTTCGGCGCCAACGGCTTCGTCAACTTCGGCAACGTGAAGTGGACCACGGCGCTGAACGCCAGCCTCATCCTGGAGCTGAGCACCACCGTCGACGGCGTGCGCCAGACCTATGTCGACACGCTCGGCAACTTCAACCTGACGGCCGGTTCGGGCACGTTCGAGTGGAAGGGCAACTGGGCCAACACGTTCGACTTCGGCGATTTCGCGCTGACCGGCACCGTCAACTACACGTCGGGTTACGACCTGTCGGCGATGGACCAGGGCGACGCGTACAAGGACTGCGGTCAGGCACCGGCCTATTTCGGCTGCCGCGTGAAGAGCTACATCACGGCGGATGCGAACGCGACGTTCCGGGTGAACGACAAGTTCTCGTTCTATGTGAACGTGCTGAACGTCTTCAACCGCCTGCCTCCGATCGATCCGGTCACGTACGGCGCGTATCTGTACAACGCCGTCCAGGGCGGCGACGGCATCTTCGGCCGCCAGTATCGCGCAGGCGTGAAGTTCGGCTTCTAAACGCCGGTATCCTGCCCCTCTGCGGAGGGGCGGCGCTCTAGGACGGGGCGGCTCTGCGGGGCCGCCCCTTTTTTGTGATTTAAAATGATTGTCAGTTACGTTGACGTATTGCTGCGCGTAGCCCCTGCTACCGTATCCAGAGTATTGCCGTAGTAACACGGCGCGCCGATCGGTATACGCAAACAGCCTAGAGAGTTAGTGTGTTATATCGGTAGGTCCGGACTGCCGTTTTTGGAGGCACAGGGCGTTCACGGCTGACGCTTGTTTGCGCAACTCGCCACGTGAAGGGCAGGAAGTGTGGCATTTTGCCCACGCATGACCTGATAATTACAAAGTGTGTCAATTTTGTTTTGCGTCAGGGCGGTCCCGTAAGAAAGTATGGCCGCATTCGCCCTTTCCAAAGGGGCGAGGCCACGTGGCGGATCACTGGATGCGCCGAGTAGGGGGACCATAGAATGACACGGAACGAACGGTTTTCGCGCGGCAAACTGCGCGCGGGCGCAGCACTCCAGGCTCTAGCACTGATCGGCGCGGGCGTCGGTGTCGCCGCGATCGCGACGCCGGCCGCCGCTCAGGATTATACGACGGGTTCCGTCCGCGGCACCGTGGTCGACACAGCGGGTAAAGACGTGCCGGGCGCTCAGGTTACGCTGACATCGCAAGCACAGGGTCAGGCGCGGACGCTGACCACTTCGGCCAATGGTTCATTCTCGGCTGTCGGCTTGGCACCAGGCGCGTACAACGTGACAGTTAAGGCTGGTGATTATGGCGACCTTTCGGATACGATCACTGTCGCCGCTGCGCAGGAAAACCGTGTCACTCTGACCATCGCTCCCGCCAACCAGGCGGCCGATATCGTGGTTACGGGGCAGCGAGTCCGTCAGGATTTCACCAAGACAACGACGGGCGTAAATATCGACGTGCCGGCGCTTACCGCCAACGTCGCATTGCCGCGCAGCATCACCGCGATCACCCTGCTGGCACCGGGATCGGTTCGCGGCGTAGCGGGCTTTGGTGACGTGCCGTCGTTGAGCGGCGCTTCCGTCGCTGAGAATGCTTACTACGTCAACGGCCTGAACATCACGAACCCCGACACCTATGTCGGCGGCGCCGAGGTGCCCTTCGATTTCTACAAAACCGTCGATGTCCAGACGGGCGGCTATGCGGCGGAATTCGGCCGCGCGACGGGTGGCATCATCAACGCGACGACCAAGTCGGGCAGCAACACGCCGTTCATGGCGATCCACGGCAATTTCGTGCCGTCGGGTACGACGGCGCGGGGACCCAGCATCGGCGATCCCACGAATCGGACGTCGATTGGTTCGCTCTATCGCAACGACGAGAACCAGCTGTCGATCGAGGCCGGCGGCGCCCTGATCAAGGACCACGTGTTCCTGTACGGCCTGTTCGCGGATAACCGGAACATCACCAAGAGCGCTTTGCCATCAGCCGGCAATTACGAGACTCGGAAGAACACCTCGCCCTTCTTCGGGGGCAAGGCCGATGTGTACTTCACGCCGACCCAGCACTTGGAATTCACCTACTTCAACACCCAGGCAAAAACCTACATCACGGACTATGCCATCACTCCGAATGCACAGTTCACGGACGCGACAGTCGGGGCTTACAAGTCGACGGCAGTCAATCGGACCGGCGGGGTCAACTGGGTCGGCCGCTACACCGGCGCCATCACCGATTTCTTCCAGATTTCGGCCGCATACGGTATCAACAAGGATACCGACGACTTCCTGCCTGGCGATGTGACATCGTATTTCGTCCGCGACCAGCGATCGTCGACGTCTCCATCGGGCACGACCTCGACGCGCGTAATTTCGGCATCGCAAACGGCGCTCACGAATCAAATCGTCCAGACCCGGCGCGAGTTCTATCGCGTTGACGGCGACCTGCGTTTCTCGCTCCTCGGCCGGCACCACATCCGTTTTGGTATGGATACCGAGAATGTCAGCGAATCGAAGATCACACAGATTAACGGCACGCTGCCCATTCGCTACACTTATACCGATACTGGTGTTCAGCTGTTGTACGAACGGCTGGGTGGGCAAGTGTCCGGTAAGAACCGCGCTTTCTACATCCAGGATTCGTGGGAACCTGCCGATGGTCTGACGATCAATGTCGGTATTCGTGACGACGAATTCTCGCAGCGGAACCTTTCGGGGCAGCAGTACCTAAACTTCAAGGGAAACCTCGGACCCCGTGCGGGCTTCAGTTATGTTCCCAACGGCACGTCCAACTTTAAGTTCACGGGGAGCTATGGTCGTTACTTCATCCCGCCGGCGATGAATCTCGGCTTCCGCGGGCGCGATCTCTACTTCGCAGAATATTTCAATTATCCTGGTGCAACGACGGCCGCACAGAATCGTGCGATTGCGGGAGGCTACCGAGTCGATCAGACGACTGGCTTGCCGCTCCTGGCGCTCGGTTCCGCGCAAACCTTCCGCACGGGTGCAGGTTATGGATCGGCATGTCCGACCAGTCTTGCTGCGGCGCCGGGTTCGCCGGTGAACGGCGCAGCAACCTGTCTGGTGCTCGGTGCGGGCATCCAGGACCCGGCCTTCGCAAAGGTCGCTCCGGGGACGAAGGCGACGTATGAGGACGAGGTCATCCTCGGTATGCGATATCAGGTCACGCCGTTGCTGTCGGTTGGCCTGACAGGCACCCATCGTCGCCTGTCGCGGGTGTCGGAAGATACCGATTTCGCGCCGATCATCGCCGATCAGCTCGGTTGCAACGGCGCGACGCCGACCGGCACGGCAGCGCAATGCAATTTCTACGAAAACAACTCGACCTATTACATCTGGAACCCCGGCAAGAAGAGCCTGTCGGTTAGGGATTGGCAGGATGCTTCGAAGATCATCAACCTGACCAATCTGCAATTCCCGACGCCGAAGCGTAAGTACGACGCGGTCACGCTCGACTGGAATCGTGCAGACGACGGCGTGTGGTCGTTGCAAGGCTCGGTAACTTTGTCGCGTTTGACCGGTAGTACCGAAGGTACGGTCAAGTCGGATGCGGGCAATGGGGCACAAACCGATGCCGGTTCGACGTCGGACTTCGACTATATCGGGCTGACCGATTACAGCTATGGACGTCTGGCAAATGACCGTTCGTGGAACTTTAAACTGTTCGGGTCGGTGCATCTCGCGAGCAATCTTATCGTCGGCGGCAATTTGCAGGTTCAGTCGCCGCTGCCAGGTTCTTGTGAGGGCATCCATCCCACGGACCCTTACGCGGCAGGTTATGGTGCTCAGAGCTTCTTCTGCGCATATGGACCGCTCAATGCTGCCGGCAACTATACGGCGACGCGCCCCTCGCCGCGTGGCACAGGCTATCGTTCGGATTGGCTTGTCCAATTCGACCCGTCGGTGAGGTTTATTCTACCGGAAGCCTGGGGTGTGGGTAAGCGGACGGTGCTTCGAGCCGACATCTTCAATGTCTTCAACCGTCAGTCGGTGCAACAGCGGTACGTCCAGCACGAGACCGCTCAACTTTCGCCGGGTCTGAACGGCGAATACGTACCCGACCCGCTCTACAACACGCCGACTGTTTATCAGCAGCCGCGTTATATCCGGTTCGGCTTCGACATGTCGTTCTAAGCTCATTTTAAAATGAGACGTAAGGAGCGGAGGGAAACCTCCGCTCCTTTTCTTTTGCTGGCCTTATCCCACCTCCAGCACCAGCTTTCCATCCCCCTCATCCACCTTCACCGTCGATCCGTCCTTCACGTCGCCCCGCAGGATCGCTTCGGCGAGCGGGTCCTGGAGGTGGCGTTGTACGGCGCGGCGGAGTGGGCGGGCGCCGTAGACGGGGTCGTAGCCGACACGGCCGAGCCATTCGCGGGCCGCATCGGTGAGTTCCAGCGCGATCTTGCGATCTGCCAGAAGTTTCGCGACGCGGGCGACCTGGATGTCGACGATCGGGCCCATGTGGCTCTGGCCCAGACGGTGGAAGAGGATGATCTCGTCCAGCCGGTTGAGAAATTCCGGGCGGAAGTGGGCGCGGACGATCTCCATCACCTGCGGTTCGACGCTGTCGACCGACTGGCCGTCCTCCAGGTTCGCCAGATACTGGCTGCCGAGGTTGGACGTCAGGATGATGATCGTGTTGCTGAAGTCGACGGTGCGGCCCTGGCCATCGGTCAGGCGGCCGTCGTCGAGGACTTGCAGGAGCACGTTGAAGACGTCGCCGTGCGCCTTTTCTACCTCGTCGAACAGCACGACCTGATACGGTCGGCGCCGCACCGCCTCGGTCAGCACGCCGCCTTCCTCATAGCCGACATAGCCGGGAGGGGCGCCGATTAGGCGGGCGACGGCGTGCTTCTCCATGAATTCGCTCATGTCGATGCGCACCATCGCGGCAGGATCGTCGAACAGGAATTCGGCGAGCGCCTTGGTCAGCTCGGTCTTGCCGACGCCCGTCGGCCCGAGGAACAGGAAGCTGCCCAGCGGCCGGTTCGGGTCCTGTAGACCCGCGCGGGCGCGGCGGACGGCGGTGGAGACGGCGCGCACCGCATCGGACTGGCCGATGACGCGGGCGCCCAGCACCTCCTCCATCTTGAGCAGCTTTTCGCGCTCGCCTTCCAGCATGCGGTCGACGGGCACGCCGGTCCAGCGGCTGACGACGCCGGCGATATCGTCGGCGGTCACTTCCTCGCGCAGCATCGCGCCCTGGGTGGCACCCTGGGCTTCGGCGAGCTGCTTTTCGAGCGCGGGGATGCGGCCGTAGGAGAGCTCACCCGCCTTGGCGAGGTCGCCGCCGCGCTGCGCCTGCTCCAATTCGAGCCGGGCGGCGTCGAGCTGCTCCTTGAGCTTCGCCTCGCCGGCGATCTTGTCCTTTTCAGCCTGCCAGCGCGTGGTCAGTTCGGCCGACTGCTGTTCGAGGTTGGCGAGTTCGCCCTCCAGCGTTTCGAGGCGATCGACGCTGGCCGCATCGGTTTCGCGGCGCAGGCCCTCACGCTCGATCTTCAGGCGCAGGATGCGGCGGTCGAGGCTCTCGATCTCCTCGGGCTTCGATTCCACCTCCATGCGGATGCGGCTGGCAGCCTCGTCCATCAGGTCGATCGCCTTGTCGGGCAGGAAGCGGTCGGTGATGTAGCGGTTGGACAGCGTCGCCGCCGACACCAGGGCGCCGTCGGTGATCCGCACCCCGTGGTGCATCTCATACTTGTCCTTCAGACCGCGCAGGATGCTGATCGTATCCTCGACCGTCGGTTCGCCGACGAAGACGGGCTGGAAGCGACGCTGGAGCGCCGGGTCCTTCTCGACATACTTGCGATATTCGTCGAGCGTGGTCGCGCCGACGCAATGCAGCTCGCCGCGGGCGAGCGCGGGTTTCAGCAGGTTGCCGGCGTCCATCGCGCCTTCGCTTTTGCCGGCGCCGATCAGCTGGTGCATCTCGTCGATGAAGAGGATGATGTCGCCCTCGGCGCCCTTCACCTCGTCGATGACGCCCTTCAGCCGCTCCTCGAACTCGCCGCGGTACTTCGCGCCGGCGATCAGCGCGCCCATGTCGAGCGCCATCAGCGTCTTGTCCTTGAGGCCGTCGGGCACGTCGCCGTTGGCGATGCGCAGGGCCAGGCCCTCGACGATCGCGGTCTTGCCGACGCCGGGTTCGCCGATGAGGACGGGATTGTTCTTGGTGCGGCGCGCGAGGACCTGGATCGTGCGGCGGATTTCCTCGTCGCGGCCGATCACGGGGTCGAGCTTGCCGTCGCGCGCCGCCTGCGTCAGGTCGCGTGCGAACTTCTTGAGTGCGTCGTAGCGATCCTCTGCCGAGGCGGTGTCGGCGGTGCGGCCGCCGCGCAGGTCGTTGATTGCGGCGTTCAGCCCCTCGGCGGTTACGCCCGCGGTCTTGAGCGCCTTGCCCGCGGCGGTGGTCTGCGCGAGCGCGAGGGCGAGCAGCAGCCGTTCGACGGTGACGTAGCTGTCACCGGCTTTCTGCGCGACCTGTTCGGCCGAATCGAGGACGCGGACGGTGTCGTTGTCGAGACCGGGCGTCTGTTGCGCGCCCGAACCGCTGACCACGGGAATCTTCGCGAGCGCGGCGTCGGTGTCCGCGGTGGCGCGGCGCGCGTCGCCGCCGGCCGCCTGGATCAGTCCGGCGGCCATGCCCTGCTCGTCCTCGAGCAGCGCCTTCAACAGGTGTTCGGGCGCAATCCGCTGATGATTCATACGGATCGCGACGGTTTGCGCCGATTGCAGAAAGCCCTTGGCACGGTCGGTAAACTTTTCGAGGTTCATCACTTACCCCTTCCTAACTGGGCAGGAATGTAGTGTTGCCTTTGTGCAACACAATAGTCGTCGATGGTTTCATCCGACACCGCTTGCCAGTTGTCGGGGCGGGGCTATGCTCGCCGCCATTCACGTCCATTACGGGACGCTCTCGGGGGGATTGCATGACGACGATCAAATTTGCCGCGCTGGCCGGGGCCGCGACGCTTGCGCTTGCGCTGCCCGCCGTTGCGCAGACCTCGCCCACGGCGGTGAAGGCCGCGCCGGTGTCGGCATTGGTCAAGGAAGTGAACATTCCGTACCAGGAGTTCACGCTGAAGAACGGGCTGCGCGTGATCGTCCACACCGATCGCAAGGCGCCGGTCGTCGCGGTCAGCGTTTGGTATGACGTCGGGTCAAAGCATGAGCCGCAGGGGTCGACCGGCTTCGCGCATCTGTTCGAACATCTGATGTTCAACGGATCGGAAAACGCCCCGGGCGACTTCTTCGCACCGCTGAAGCAGATCGGCGCGACCGACCTCAACGGCACGACCTATTTCGATCGCACCAATTATTTCGAGACGGTGCCGACCGGCGCGCTCGACCGTGCGCTGTTCCTGGAGAGCGATCGCATGGGCTATCTGCTCGGTGCGATCACGCAAGGTGTGCTCGACGAGCAGCGCGGCGTCGT
The DNA here is from genome assembly GCF_001638925.1 of Sphingomonas sp. NIC1. Lineage (NCBI taxonomy): Bacteria > Pseudomonadati > Pseudomonadota > Alphaproteobacteria > Sphingomonadales > Sphingomonadaceae > Sphingomonas > Sphingomonas sp. NIC1. Next base: position 1,381,398 of record NZ_CP015521.1, on the reverse strand, counting down.
CCAGAACGAAAAGCGCCAGGGCGACAACCGCCCCTATGGCCTGCTCGATTATGCGGTGACCGAGGGGCTGTTCCCGACGACGCATCCGTATGGCCATGACACGATCGGTTCGATGGCGGACCTCGACGCCGCCAGCCTGGAAACGGTGAAGAACTGGTTCCGCAGCCATTACGGCCCGAACAATGCGGTGCTGGTGCTGTCGGGCGATATCGATGCCGCGACCGCCAAGCCGCTGGTCGAGAAGTATTTCGGTGCCATCAAACCGGGCCCCAAGAGCCAATTGCCGGTCGCGCCGGTGGTCACGCTGCCCGCGGCGAAGACGGTGACGCTGAAGGACCGCGTCGCGGCAGTGATGCTGTCGCGCAACTGGGCGGTGCCGGGCCTGAACGACAAGGACAGCGCGGGGCTGGACGTCGCGGCGGGTGTGCTGGGCGGCATGGCGTCGTCGCGCTTCGCCAACGAGCTGGTGCGGAAGGAAAAGCTGTTCACGCAGCTGAGCGCCGACAACAGCGACTTCGCGCAGATCGGCGTATTCTCGATCAACGGGCTGGTGCGGCCGGGCGTCGATCCGGCGGTCGCGGCGCAGCGGTTGGACGCGGTAATCGCGGACTTCCTGCGCACCGGGCCGACCGCGGACGAGGTATCGCGCTATGTCACGGCGACGATCTCGGCCCGCCTGCGCAGCCTGGAATCGGTGAACGGCAAGGCATCGGTGCTGGCGGAGGGTGCGCTCTATTCGAACGATCCGGGCTTCTACAAGAAGGAGCTGGCCGAACTCGCTGCGCAAACGCCGGCGAGCGTCAAGGCCGCGGCGGACAAGTGGCTGAGCCGTCCGGTGCTGGCGGTGAACGTCGTTCCCGGCGCGCGTGACGCCTATGCCGAAGCCAAGGTGCCGCCGAAGGTGGATGTCGTCGCAGCCCCGGATCAGCCCGCCAAGGGTACGCGCGGCGCGATGCCCGGCGTCGGCGCGATCACCGGCCTCACCTTCCCGAAGATCGAGCGGGCGCGGCTGAAGAACGGCATCGAGATCGTCTATGCGCAGCGCAGCGCGCTGCCGGTGACGCAGGCGGTGCTGAGCTTCGATGCGGGCTATGCGTCGGACGTGCCCGACAAGCTGGGCACGCAGCTCGTCGCGCTGATGATGATGGACGAGGGCACCGACCGGTATGACGCCAACGCGCTCGCCGAGGCGCGCGAGCGGCTGGGCATGCAGCTGAGTGCCTCTGCCAGCAACGATCGCAGCACGCTGTTCATGGGCGTGCCAAGCGCGAACCTGAACGGTGCGCTCGACCTGTTCGCGGAAGTCGCGCGGCACCCGACCTACGCCGATGCCGAGGTCGCACGCTTCAAGGCGCAGCAGGTTGCGGGCATCCAGCAGGAGCTGACCAATCCCGGCGCCTTGGCGCAGCGGATGACGACGCGGCTGCTCGCGGCGGGTACGCCCTATGCCAAGGCGCAGGGCTCCGGCGATCCGGTCGCGGTGGCATCGCTGACCCCCGCCGATCTGCGCCGTTTCGAACAGGCGTGGCTGCGTCCCGACAAGGCGAAGATCTTCGTCGTCTCCGACCGGCCGCTTGGCGAGGTCAAGGCGGCGCTCGACGCCCGCTTCGGCGACTGGCAGGGCACGGGCACGCCCGGCACCAAGACGTTCGGGGGTGCGCAACCGCCGCTCACCCCGCGCATCGTGCTGGTCGATCGTCCGGACAGCCCGCAGTCGATCGTTGTCGGTGCGCAGCGCACCGGACTGAAGGGCACGGATGATCTGCTGGCGCTCAACACCGTGAACGACGCGCTGGGCGGCAGCTTCCTCAGCCGCTTCAACATGGATCTGCGCGAAGAGAAGCACTGGTCCTATGGCGCAAGCGGGCGGTTCCAGGTGTCCGAATATGCCGCGCCCTATGTGATGCAGACGGGCGTGCAGGCGGACAAGACGGGGCCGTCGGTCGCGTCGGCGCGCGAGGACGTGACGCAGTTCGTCACGACCAAGCCGATGACCGAAACCGAATATGGCCTGGCGATCAACGGCGCGATCCTGCAGCTGCCCGGCCAGTTCCAGACGTCGCAGGCGGTGCTCGGCGCGATGCAGACCAACGATCTGCTGAAGCGCCCCGACGATTATTATGCGACGCTGCCGACGCGGTTGCGCGCGCTGACGCTGCCCGAATTGCGCAGCGCGGCGGCGCAGACGATCAAGCCGGGCCAGTTCAGCTGGATCGTGGTGGGCGACGCGGCCAAGGTGAAGCCGCAGCTTGACACGCTGGGCCTGCCGGTCGAGGTCATCCCGGCAAGCGCGGTGGCCAATGTAACCCCCTCTACCACCGCGAAATAAGGAGAGACGCGCATGGCCGATGTCGATGGCAGCTGGGATTGCACCGTAAAGTCGCCGCTGGGCGACCAGAACCTGACGCTGACCGTCCAGAGCGACGGCGGCAGCTTCACCGGCACCGCATCGGGCGCGATGGGCTCGAGCGACGTGTCGGGCGAGGTGTCGGGCAACACCATCCGCTGGAAGCAGCAGATGACCGTGCCGATGCCGATGACGCTCGACTGCGAAGCGACCGCCGAGGGCGACACGCTGACCGGCACCGTCGGCGCGGGCGCGTTCGGCAGCTTCCCGCTGAACGGCAAGCGCACCGGCTGATCGTTCGGTTCGTTAGGGTAACGGGCGGCCCGTCTTCCGAGAGGAAGGCGGGCCGTTTCGGTTTTGGGCGGATCGACCGCGGTCAGGCCGCCGTCAGGCGTTTCCGCAAGAAGATGCGGACATTGTCTCGCGGCGAGTTATCGAGCGTTCCGAAGACCTCATAGCCGAGCTTTTCGTAGAAGCCGCGCGCCTGAAATGTGAAGGTCGTCAGCCACGATCCAACGCAGCCGCGCTCCGCTGCCAGCCGCTCGGCGGTCGCCATTAACTGCGATCCCAGGTCTTGGCCCCTCTCTGAAGAGGGGACGACGAGATAGTCGATGAACAGCCAATCGTAGACGGTCTTGCCCCACAAGCCTCCGACGATTTCGCCTTGGCTTTCGAGGGTGATCGCAACGGGCCGCGGATCCGCGGGATAGCCGTTTTCGGCATTGAACGTGATCAGCGGGCCAAGGATCGCATCGCGGATCGCGTCCCTTGGTTCTTCGGCGATCTTCATGACGGCATTCATATCGTCGCCCTTCAATTGGCAGGATACCCGTTCACTGAGGGCGAAAGCACGAATCGAATGCCAAACCCGTCAATCGATGGGCGTCACCGCTTCACCCGCGTCACATGGCCCATCTTGCGGCCCGGTCGGGCCGAGCCTTTGCCGTAGAGGTGGAGGTGGGCGCCGGCTTCCGTCAGGGCGGGTTGCCACGCATCGTCGCCGATCAGGTTTTCGAGGGTCACCTCGCGCCCCGTCAGCGTCGTAGCGCCGAGGGGGAGGCCGCAGATCGCGCGAATGTGGTTTTCGAATTGCGAGGTGTCGGCGCCCTCGATCGTCCAATGGCCGGAATTGTGGACGCGGGGGGCCATTTCGTTGAACACCGGGCCGTCGCTGCCCACGAAGAATTCGCACGCGAGGACGCCGACATAGCCGAGTTCGTCGGCGATGCGGCAGGCAAGCGCAGTGGCTTCCTCGGCCTGCGCGACGATCTCGGCCGGCGCGGGGACGGTGGAGGTGCGCAGGATCGCGTCGCGGTGGACGTTGTGCGGCGGATCGTAGCGGACGCTGGCGCCGTCCTGGCCGCGGGCGATCAGGATCGAGAATTCGTGGGTGAAGGCTATGAAGCCTTCGAGCACCGCGGGGCCGCCGATCGTCGCCCAGGCTTCGGCAGCGTCGGCGGCGTCGCGGATCACGGCCTGACCCTTGCCGTCATAGCCGAAGCGCGTCGTCTTGAGGATCGCGGGATAGCCGATGCGGTCGAGCGCGGCCATCAGGTCGGCCTCGCTGTTCACCGGCGCCCAGGGGGCGGGGCGGCCGCCGACCGTCTCGACGAAGCGCTTTTCGGCGATGCGGTCCTGCGCGACGCGCAGCGCGGCGGGGTTGGGGTGGACGGGGACGCGCTGGCTGAGCCATTCGACGGGCGTGACGTCGATATTCTCGAACTCGTAGGTCACGACGTCGCAGGCGGCGGCGAAGTCGGCGAGGACGATACGGTTGTGGTAATCGGCGCGCGTCAGGCTGGACGCGGTCTGCGCGGCGACGCTTTCGCGGTCGGGGGCGAGGACGTGGGTGCGATAGCCCAGCTGCGCGGCGGCGACGGCGAGCATGCGGCCCAATTGGCCGCCACCGAGGATGCCGATCGTCGAACCGGGGGGCAGCATCAGGCGGGCTCGTCCGCGACGGCGTCGGTCTGGCGCTGGCGCCACGCCTGTAGCCGCTGCGACAGCGCGGGGTCGTTGATGCCAAGGATTGCGGCGGCGAGCAGGCCGGCGTTGGTCGCCCCCGCCTTGCCGATGGCGAGCGTGCCGACGGGGATGCCGGCGGGCATCTGGACGATCGACAGCAGACTGTCCTGGCCCGACAGCGCCTTGCTCTGGACGGGCACGCCGAGGACGGGAAGGTGCGTCATCGCCGCGGCCATGCCGGGCAGATGCGCTGCGCCGCCTGCGCCCGCGATCACGACCTTGAGGCCGCGATCCGCCGCGAACTTGGCGTAATCGTACAGGCGATCGGGGGTGCGGTGCGCGGAGACGACCTTCGTCTCATGCGGCACGCCCAGCTCGGCGAGCACGTCGGCAGCGCCGCGCATCGTGTCCCAGTCGGACGTCGAACCCATGATGATGCCGACCAGCGGAGTGTCCATGGCCGTCGTCTATCGGGGGCGGGCGGCGAGGGCAACGCCCTGGCGCGCGCTTCCGTAGGGGAAAGATGGACGACTTGAACACCTGAAGGGAAACGTTCGGGGGGTATCGTTTCCGCTTTGGTGGTGATGGGGCATGGGGCGGGGCTGTGGCGGATGATGGGGGTGTCGGACAGGGGGCGGGATTTGGGTTTTGGTGCAGGGGGTAGGAGCGGAATGGGTCCAACATGCATGTCGCCGGGTGCGTTGTTGGCGCCTCCGATCCCCACGACCGTCATTCCCGCGGAGGCGGGAATCCAGACGCGCTATCGTCGCGATTCCAGCCGTGAGGTTAGCGGTTATGGATTCCCGCCTTCGCGGGAATGACGAAGAGGGGGGAGGCGGGCGCTCTTTCGTCTTCGTCATCCCGGCGGAGGCCGGGATCCATGGATGCGGTGCCGTTGCTGGTGCGCACGCCATCGGCGTTGCGTGTCCATGGATCCCGGCGTGCGCCGGGATGACGAATGTCAGCGCTCGTTGAGGTAGTAGCGGTCCGTGGCGTTCAAATCCGCGTCGAGGTCGTAGACGATCGGCTGGCCGGTGGGGATTTCGAGGCTGGTGATATCGTCGTCGGAGATGCCCGACAGGTGCTTCACCAGCGCGCGCAAGCTGTTGCCGTGGGCGGAGATCAGCACGCGCTGGCCGTCCTTCAGCGCGGGGGCGATCCGCTGTTCCCAATAGGGGAGGACGCGGGCGATCGTGTCCTTCAGGCTTTCGGTCTGGGGGATGGCGATGCCGGCGTAGCGGCGGTCCTGGCTGAGGTCGTAGGCGCTGCCGGCTTCGAGCGGGGGCGGGGGGATGTCGAAGCTGCGGCGCCAGATGTGGACCTGCTCGTCGCCGTGCTTCGCCGCCGTCTCCGCCTTGTCGAGACCGGTGAGGCCGCCATAGTGGCGTTCGTTGAGGCGCCAGTCCTTTTCGACCGGCAGCCATAGCCGGCCCATCGCCTCCAGCGCGAGGTTGAGAGTCTTGATCGCCCGCGTCTGGAGCGAGGTGAAGGTCATGTCGAAATCAAGGCCCTTGGCCGCCATCAGTTCGCCCGCGACGCGCGCTTCGGCCGCGCCCTTGTCGGTGACGTCGACGTCCCACCAGCCGGTGAAGCGGTTTTCGAGGTTCCAAGCGGACTGGCCGTGGCGGATCAGGACTAGGCGAGGCATGCGGGCTCCCGTGGGTCGAGGGGTCTGTGGTTCGGGGCGGGGATAGTGCGTGGGGGGGCGTGTGTCGATTGATCCACTTTTCGGGGCGCTGGGGAGCGTGGGTTTTGTTTCACGCGAAGACGCAAAGGCGCGAAGAGAAGAGGGGTATTCACGCGGAGACGCGGAGACGCGGAGAAGGTACGCGCGGTCGCTCCGGTCGCGTTCCATCAACCCCGGGCTGATGAAGGGCCGCGCCTGCGGCGAGGCACGCGTCCCTCCGCGTCTCCGCGTGATCCAGCCTTCTTCTTCGCGCCTTAGCGTCTTCGCGTGAATCTCCTTATCGCGATCCCAGACGTCAGATCGTGTCGATCATCTCGGTCAGCACTTCGAGGCACGAGACGGCGAGCGCCTTGGAACGTTCGCCCGACCAGCCGTATTCGGCATCGGGGTTGGGATCATGGTCCTTGAACGGCATTTCCAGCGTCACCGACACCGCGCCGAAGCGCTGGGCGAGCTGGTTGGTCGACATCGACAGATTGGCATTGCCGGCGCTCGATTTCTCATAGCCCTTTTCGACCTGGAAATCGGGTGTGTGCGCGGCGAGGCGGTGGCCGAAGTCGTAGAATTTGGCGCCGTGTTCCTCGGTCCAGTTGGGGATGCCTTCGAAGCCGGCGATGAAGTTGGCCGGAATCGCCTCGTCGCCATGGACGTCGATCGCGAAGGCGACGCCGGTTTCGTCCATCGCATTGCGGACGCACAGCACCTCCGGGCTGCGTTCGGGCGAGGGCGCATGCCATTCGCGGTTGAGGTTCACACCCGCGGCATTGGTGCGCAAATGGCCGCGGCGGGTGCCGTCTGGGTTCATGTTGGGGACGACGTGGACCGTCGCCTTGTCCAGTAAAGGCGCGGCGGCGGGGCTGGTCAGCCAGTCGAGTGCGCCGTCCATCCACCATTCGGCCATGGATTCGCCCGGATGCTGGCGCGCATAGAGCCAGACGGGCTTGGGGCCGTTGCCGATCCTGAAATAGTCGATCGCCTGCCCGTCGAGCGTGGTGCCGAGCTGGCGATGCTGGACGCCCGGCTTCGCCGCGGTGCGCGCGACGAGATCGTGATGCATTTCCATCGTGTACGGCGCGAAATAGGCGAACCAGGCGAGCTGGCCCTCGACCGTGTAATCGAACGAGAGAACGCCGTTGTCGTAGCTAGTGTCGATCATCCGCCAATGGACGCGATCGGTGCTGGCGCGCGTCTTGTAGCCGGGCCAGCCAAACGGATAGGCCGATTCGCCGGCATTGAGGATGCGGAAGGTGAGCCGACGGCCGTGCGCGCCCGCGACGCGGAACGAGAACCACTGGAAGAAGTCCGACTGGTGATCCTTCACGATCTCCAGGTCGATGCGGTCGCCGTCGATCGAAACGAGGCGGATGTTGCCGCCGTCGAAGCCGGCGTCGATGGTGATGGTCATGGGCTGGGCCGATCGGTTTTGGGGGAGGGATGGTGCTGCCCTCACCCTTCCGGCGCTGCGCGCCTCCCTCCCTCTCCCACCGGGAGAGGGAAGGGGCCCGCCCGGCACAGCCGGGTGGGAAGGGTGAGGGCAGGTCGTGTTTTCGTTACTTCACGCTGATCGTGCGGCCGGACTGGCCGGGGAAGCCGGTGAAGAGCGCGCGGGCGAGGCGGGCGGCCTGCTGGTCGGCGCGCTTGATGTCGCTGACGCCCTGCGCCTTGCCTTCCCAGATCGGCGACAGATCGGCGCGGCGCTTGATCGTGACGCTCAGCTCGGCGACGAGCAGCTCGGTCGGGCGGCTCTTGCCGATCGGGAAGCTGAGGCCCCCGCCAAGGCCGACGCCGCCACCGCTGCGCCCGCCGCTGAAGCCGCCTCCGCCCAGGCCGATGCTGACCGGCGACTGGCGCGGCGGCCCTTCGCGGCTGGTGCGGGTGAAGCCGACGGTCGCGACATAATCGGGCATCGCGCCCTGCGGTTGCACAGTATAGCCGGCCTTCAGCAATTCGGTCTGCACCGCGGCGGCATAGGTCTTGAATTCCAGGCTGGCCGGCGCGCCGCCCGACAGCGGTTCGACCGCGATCGTGCCGCGCGGGATCGGTTCGCCAAGATGGTAGCGGATCACGTCCGTCGGCGGCAGCGGACCTGCCGTGGTGGCGCAGCCGGCGAGCAGCGCGGCGGAGATGCCGAGGGCCAGGAACGGGCGGAGTGTCATGGAGGGGCAGCCTTTGCGATACGTTGCGCTTGGGAAACGCTCTAACGCCTGCGCCGTTGCTTGACTATTGGGCCCTTGCTCTCTAGGCGCTCGCGCTTTCACCGACACCTTATAAACACGAAAAGAAGCGAATCGATCATGAAGATCCGCAACAGCCTGAAGTCGCTCAAGGACCGTCATCGCGACAACCGCGTGATCCGTCGCCGCGGCCGCACCTACGTCATCAACAAGACCAACCGTCGCTTCAAGGCGCGTCAGGGCTAAGCCACTTGAGCGTGGCTCCAGCCGATGTCGAGCCTGCCGTCACACCGACGGCGGTCATCTTCGATATCGGCCGGGTCTTGTACGACTGGGATCCCCGGATCCTCTACCGGCGCCTGATCGACGACGATCGGGCGCTCGATGCGTTCCTGCGCGACGTCGTCACGCACGAATGGCATTTCCAGCATGACGCTGGGCGCGACTTCGCCGAGACCTCGGCGGAGCTTATCGCGCTGTATCCGCAGCATGCCGATCTGATCGCCGCTTGGGGGCCGCGGTTCCTGGAGAGCATCGGCGATCCCATGCCGGGCATGCCCGCGCTGGTCGACGAACTGGAGGCGGCCGGCGTGCCGCTGTTCGGCATCACCAACTTCAGCCACGAATTCTGGCCGCCGTTCCGCGCGCGCGAATCGGCGATGTTCGATCGCTTCCGCGACATCGTGGTGTCGGGCGCGGAGAAGATGGTGAAGCCGGATCCGGCGATTTACCGGCTGGCGCTGGCGCGGTTCGGGCTGGAGGCGGGCCGCACGGTGTTCATCGACGACAATGCCGCGAACGTCGCGGGGGCGCAGAGCGTCGGGCTGATCGCGCTGCATTTCGAAGGTGAGCCGAAGCTGCGGCGGGAGCTGCAGGCGTTGGGGGTGCTGTAAGCCCAGCCGCTCGTTCGTCATCCCGGCGAAGGCCGGGATCCATGGTTTCGGTGATGCTGATGGGGTGGACGCCATAAGCGTTGCGCGTCCATGGATCCCGGCGTGCGCCGGGATGACGAAGGTTGGGTGGGGTGTGCCTTCCCCTCTTTTCGTCATTCCCGCGGAGGCGGGAATCCATATTCTCTGACGGTTGCGTATCTTGCCGTGAGGGTGGCGCGTCTGGATTTCCGCCTTCGCGGGAATGACGGAGAAGGGGGTTATACCCGCTCCACCGCGTTGACCGCATCGGCGGCGCGCAGGGCGGCGATCAGGCGCATCAGTTGGTGGATGTCGTGCACTTCGACGTCGATGACGTTGGTGTGGAAGATCGTGTCGCGCGTATCGAGGCGCAGCGCGATGATGTTCGCGCGGTGGGCGCCGATGATCGTCGAGACGATGCCGAGCGCGCCGGGTTCGTTCTTCACCTGCACCGAAATGCGCGCGACAGCGCCTTCGCTCTGGTCGCCCCAGTCGACATCGACCCAGTCGGTCTCGTCGGCGCCGCGTTCGGCAAGTTCGGCGAGGACGCGGCAGTCGATTGCGTGCACCTCAATCCCCGCATCCGGCCGGCGCAGGCCGACGATGCGGTCGCCGGGCACCGGGTGGCAGCATTCGGCGAGGTCGAAGGCGACGCCCGGCGTCAGCCCCTTGATCGAGATGGCGGTCGATTGCGGCGCGATCAGCGCGAGGTCGGCACCGGCCGAGCCGGGCATCAGCGCCTCCATCACCGTCGCGTCGGACAGCGTCCGCCGCGCGATCCCCGCCATCAGCGTCGCCTCGTCGCCCATCTTCAGCCGCGACAGCGCATGGGTGAGCGCATCGGGGCCGAGCGGCGCGGGCAGGCGGCGGACGATGTCGTCGTAGAGCTTGCGGCCGAGCGCGATCAGCTCGGCGCGTTCGGTCTGGCGCAAATGGCGGCGGATCGCGGCGAGTGCCTTGCCGGTGATCGCAAAGTTGAGCCAGCCGGGCTGCGGCACCTGCCCCTTCGAGCGGAGCACCTGCACCTGGTCGCCATTCTCGATGACGGTCGACAACGGCACGACGCGGCCGTTGATCTTGGCGCCCACCGCCTGGTCGCCCAGATCGGTGTGGACGGCATAGGCGAAGTCGATCGGCGTCGCGCCCTTGGGCAGCTGGATCAGCTCGCCCTTCGGCGTGAAGGCGAAGATGCGATCTTGGTACATCGCCATGCGCGTATGTTCGAGCAGCTCTTCGGGGCTGCCCGCGGTTTCGAGGATCTCGACGAGGTCGGCGATCCAGCTGTGCTGGCTGTCGGCGCGGACCTTCTTTTCCTTATAGGCCCAATGCGCGGCGAGGCCGAATTCGGCCTCCGCATGCATCTCGGGCGTGCGGATCTGGATCTCGATACGCGCATTGTCGGCGTGGATCACGCTGGTGTGCAGCGAGCGATAGCCGTTGCGCTTGGGCGTCGAGATGTAATCCTTGAACCGCCCCGGCACCATCGGCCAGCGGCGGTGGATGATGCCGAGCGCGGTGTAGCAGTCCTCGACCGTGGGCACGATCGCGCGGAACGCCATGATGTCCGACAGTTGCTCGAAGCTGATGTGGCGTTCGCTCATTTTGCGCCAGATCGAATAGGGATGCTTCTCGCGCCCCGTCACCTCGGCATCGACGCCGGCCCGGCCTAGCAGCAGCTTCAGGCCCGATCCGATCTTGGCGATGCGGTCGCCGCCGCCGGTCTTGAGCAGGTCCAGCCGCTTGGTGATCGATTCATACGCTTCGGGTTCGAGCTGCGCGAAGGCGAGCGTCTGCATCTCCTTCATGAACTCGTACATGCCGATCCGCTCGGCGAGCGGGGCATAGATATCCATCGTCTCCTTCGCGATCCGCCGCCGCTTTTCGGGCTTGGGGATGTGATGGAGCGTGCGCATGTTGTGCAGGCGGTCGGCGAGCTTGACCAGCAGGACGCGGATGTCGTCCGACATGGCGAGCAGGAACTTGCGCAGGTTTTCGGCGGCGCGCTCGTTCTCGGTCTGCGCCTCGATCTTCGACAACTTGGTGACGCCATCGACCAGTCGCGCGACGTTGCCGCCGAACAGGCGCGTGATCTCTTCCGGCGTGGCGACCGTATCCTCGATCGTGTCGTGGAGGATCGCGGTGGCGATCGTCTCGTCGTCGAGCCTCAGATCGGTGAGGATGCCCGCCACCTCGATCGGGTGGCTGAAATAGGGGTCGCCGCTGGCGCGCTTTTGGGAGCCATGCGCCTGCATCGAGAAGACATAGGCGCGGTTGAGCAGCGCTTCGTCCGCGTCGGGGTCGTAATCGAGGACCCGATCGACCAGTTCATATTGCCGTAGCACGGCCTACACATGGGCGAGGGGCATGCCGCTTTGCAACACAATGTTGCAGAGCGGCAGGCGATTTTGCGGGATACATCAACGATGAGCCCAGAACGCGCGGATCGGCGCGTCCTCGCAACACCTTACGCCTTCTTGGCCTTGGCATTGCACTTGGCGAGCTGTTCGGCGTCATAGGCGGTGCCGCCGACGGTGAAGCTGGACAGCGTGCCGACTTCGCGCGCAACCAGTTCGCACAGCACCGCGGGACGCTCGGGCGCCTGGCCGGCAACGAAACCGCCTTCGCGGGCGCGCCATACGGTCGAGCGGGTGATGAAGCTCGCCTTGGCGGAGGGCGCCGTGGGGACGGCGACATAGGTGTCCGCGGCGGCGGCGCCGGCGGCGGTCGCACCGAACAGCGTGGTGATGGCGAGCGCCAGCGTGGGGGCGAGCGTGGACAGCAGCTTCATGACGAGGGGTCCTCCCGAACCGATTCGCAGGTGATGATGATGCGCGCCCGCTACCGATTTCGGTTTCAGGTTGCAACGGAAAACGTATAAAGGCTGTCTTGTCGGCCGGTTTGTGCGATATGCTGCCGACGATCAGACGAGGATCATGATGCCGACACCGGCCGATGGGCCCGATTCCGCGTGTACCGCGCCGATCCGGGAGACTCTGCGCGAAACGTTGCGGGAATGCAGCCTGCCCGCGGCGCTGGAGGCGATGGGCGAGCGCTGGGCGTTCCTGATCCTGCGCGCGGCGTTCAATGGCTTGCACCATTTCGAGGAATTCCAGGCCGAGCTGGGCATCGCCCGCAATATCCTGGCGAACCGGCTGGGGCGGCTGGTCGACCATGGTATCCTGCAGCGCGAGGCGATGCCCGCCGACCGACGCAAGATCCGCTATACGCTGACCGAAAAGGGCCACGCGTTGCTGCCGACGATGATCGCGCTGCGGCAATGGGGCGAGCGCTGGGAATTGTGTGCGCCGGCCTTTCCGATCCTGGTCGATGCGCGCGACCGTCGCCCGATCGCGCCGGTCGCGGTGCAGGCGCATGACGGACGCATATTGGGTAAGGGCGACCTGATCTGGGCGCTGCCGGAGGATGTCGACGACCCGACGTAAGCGGTGCCGACAATACTACCCTATGGCATGGTACTAATGCTGTTAACCCATTCAACTTCATTGATAGTTTTTGCGATCCGCGTCACAACGGCGCCCTATGCAGGTGATGTTTGAACGCGCGCGCGACGCGCTTGCCTTCCTCGAACATCAGCGGTTGGAGCCGACCGTCCCACATTACGGGCTGGCGCTGATCCATGTCACCGGTGGCAATGCCGCCTTGTCGCGCGAGATCGCCGGGCTGATCGGCGATGGCTTTCGACTGACCGCGACCGATGCCGCGCGGATGATCGCCCGGTACGTACCGTTGCCGGTTCCGACGGGGATCGCGGACCATGCCGAGCGGCTGGGATCGCTGGCGGACGAAGCGCGCGCCGTTACGCGGACGGCCGGGGCGAACGTCGGCGACCTGGTGCGGGAGGCGCAGGGGGCGCTACCGTCGGGGGACGAGACGGTGCAGCGTCTGGCCGCGGCCGAAAACGAGCTGGCCATGCTGCGGCAGCAGTTCGAAACGCTGAAGAAGGCGATGGTCGCCGACGTGCGGCGCGCGATCGATCCCGAACACGACCCGCTGACCAGCGCACTCAAGCCCGCCTTTGCCGGCCACGTCCTCGATCAGATCGACAAGCACGACCGGCGTCATGTGATCGTGATGCTCAGCATCGACGGACTGGTCGAGATCAATCGCGAATTCGGCACGAGCGTGGGCGACAATGTGCTCAACGGCTTCGCCGCCAAGATCCAGAAGCAATTCCCCGAGCAGGAAGTGATCCGCTGGGCCGGCAACGAGTTCATCGTCGTCGTGCCCGACCGGACGATCACCGCGGTGCGCAGCCAGGCCGAGGACGTGCTGTCACTGCTCGAATCGCGCAAGTTCAAGCTGGCGGAAACCGGCGAGTGGATCGGGACGGTGACCGCATCCGGGGCGGTCGTGATGGACCAGGGCGACGATTTCCCCGCGTTGCTCGGCCGGGCACGCGAGACGCTGGCCGGCGCGGTCGCCGCCGGAGGGAATCGGGTCGCGGTGTGATCGAACGGGGCCCGCCGCTTACAGCAGCAGCTTGACCCCGACGATGGCGAGGACGGTTGCCAACACCGGGCGCAGCGCCGCCTCGCGCATCACGCCCGCCAGCAGGCTGCCGACGACGATGCCCGGGATCGATCCGATCAGCAGCGACCCGAGCAGGCCGAGATCGACCGAACCGAGCAGCCAGTGGCCCGTGCCCGCCAGCAGCGTCAGCGGCACGGCATGCGCGATATCCGCGCCGACGAGGCTTTTGAGCGGATGGCGCGGGTAGAGGACGAGCAGCGCGGTCATGCCGAGCGCGCCCGCACCGACCGAGGTCAGCGACACCAGCACGCCGAGGATCGCGCCGAGCAGCACGGTAAGCGCCACTGGTTCGCGCCCGTCGGTCTCCCCCAGCCGGGGGGTGAGGGCGGCGACGATGCGGTGGCGCAGCAGCGTGGCGACGGCCGACACGACCAGCACGACGCCGAGCAACGTGGCGAGCAGATGCTGCGTCGCGGACGAATGCTCGCTAGCCTGGCCCAGCAGGAGCAGGGTGACGATCGTCGTCGGCACGCTGCCCATCGCCAGCCGGCGCACGATGCTCCAGTCGAGCGTGCCGCGCCAGCCGTGGACGGTGGTGCCGACCGTCTTGGTCGCCGCGGCATAGAGCAGGTCGGTGCCGACCGCGGTCGCGGGATGGAAACCGAAGGCGAGCACCAGGATCGGCGTCATCAGCGATCCGCCACCCACCCCGGTCAGGCCGACGAGGACGCCGACGAGCACGCCTGCGAGCGAATAGAGCGGTTCGATGGTCATGCGCGGCGGTCGCCGCTCAACCGGTTTTCTGGCCTGCGGACTGGCTGGGGGTGTTGACCCCCATGGATTGCAGGTAGCGCTTCACGTTGCGCGCCGCCTGGCGCAGTCGCTGTTCGTTTTCGACCAGGGCAATGCGCACGAAGCCTTCTCCATTTTCGCCGTAGCCCACCCCTGGCGCAACCGCGACATGGGCGTGAGTCAGCAATTGTTTGGAGAACTCAAGGCTGCCTAAGTGCGCGACTGCGGGCGGCAGCGGCGCCCAGGCGAACATGCTGGCGCGGGGGGACGGAATGTCCCAGCCGGCGCGGCCGAAGCTTTCGACCAGCACGTCGCGGCGCTTGTGGTAGAGCTGACGGTTCTTCTCGACGATGTCCTGCGGGCCGTTGAGCGCGGCGCAGGCGGCGGCCTGGATGGGCGTGAACGCGCCATAGTCGAGGTACGACTTCACGCGCGTCATCGCCGCGATCAGCTTGGCGTTGCCGACCGCGAAGCCGATGCGCCAGCCGGCCATGCTGTAGGTTTTGCTGAGCGAGGTAAATTCGATCGCGACGTCCTTGGCGCCCTTCACCTGCAGGATCGAAGGCGTCGGATTGCCGTCGTAATACAGCTCCGAATAGGCGAGGTCGCTGATGATCCAGACCTTGTTCTCGCGCGCCCAGGCGACGAGGCGTTCGTAGAAGGCAAGGTCGACCGCTTCGGCCGTCGGGTTGGACGGATAATTGACCACCAGCACCGACGGGCGCGGCACGGTGAAGGCCATCGCGCGCTCGAGGCTTTCGAAATAGGCCTCGTCGGGCGTCGTCGGCACCGCGCGGATCGTCGCGCCGGCGATGATGAAGCCGAAGGTGTGGATCGGATAGGACGGGTTGGGTGCGAGGATGACGTCGCCGGGCGCGGTGATCGCGGTCGCGAGGCTGGCGAGGCCCTCCTTCGATCCCATCGTCACGACGACCTCGGTCTCGGGGTCGAGGTCGACGCCGAAGCGGCGGCCATAGTAATTCGCCTGCGCGCGGCGCAGGCCGGGAATGCCCTTCGACTGCGAATAGCCGTGCGCGTCGGGCTTTTTCGTCACCTCGATCAGCTTGTCGAGGACGTGCGGCGGCGGCGGCAGATCGGGATTGCCCATGCCGAGATCGATGATGTCCTCGCCCGCCGCGCGCGCTGCGGCCCGCATGCCGTTGACTTCGGCGATGACATAGGGCGGCAGACGCTTGATGCGGTAGAATTCGTCGTCGGACATGGCTCACCTGATCGTGGACGCCACGACCCTAACGCGCAGGCGCGGGTTTCACCACTTCAATCGGGCGTCATCCGTCGGGTTCGCCGGGTTGTGCGACGATGACGCGGTTCTTGCCCGCGCGCTTGGCGGCGTAGAGCGCGGCGTCGGCGGCGCGCATCGCGGCGCGCGGATCGCTTTCCAGCGGCGCGAGGCCGATCGAAACGGTGATGCAGCCGATCGACGTGCCCGTTTCCGAATTGACGAAGCTGCGCATTTCCAGCCCCTCGCGCATCCCTTCGAGCAAGGGCCGCGCGCCGTCGATCGCCATGCCGGGGAACAGGCAGGCGAATTCCTCGCCGCCGTGCCGTGCCACCACAGCCTTGTCGCCGAGCGCGGTCTTGAGATGGCGCGCGACCACCTTCAGCACGCGGTCGCCCGCCTCATGGCCGTGGATATCGTTGATCCGCTTGAAATCGTCGATGTCGCAGAGCGCGACGCAGCGCGGCTCCGCCCCGGTCTCGCGGGCGAGCCGGGCATCGAAGCTGCGGCGGTTGGGCAGGCGGGTCAGATGGTCCTGCTCGGCGGTGCGGCGCGCGGCGTTGAGCCGGCTGCGCAGCCGCGTCGTCTCCCGCTCCATCGTGTCGAGCTGATGCGCGAGATCGCGCGTCGCATCGACGGCGGCGGTGGTGAGCATCACCAGCCGGCCGAGCGATGCTTCGGGATCGGCCGCCATTTCCTGCATCGTGCCGCCCAGCGCGGCTTCATAGGCGCGCGCCGAATCGCTCGACCGGCCGAGGAGACGGCTGTTTTCGAGCATCGCCGCCTGCAGCGTGTCGCCGAGATCGGCGAGCGTCGCGGCATGGTTGCGCTCGGCGAGCGCCTGCGTCGGCAGTCGGTCTAGAAAGGCGGGCGAGACGGGCTCGCCGGTGCGGACGCGTGTGTCGATCGCCTCGGCCAGCGCGGGATCGTCGCCGATCGCATAGCTGCGCGCGATCAGCAGATGGTCGGGACTGGGGTCGAGATCGTGCGTATGGAGGAAGGCGACGATCCGTTCGATCATCTCGTGATTGGCGGTGCGGCGCATCATCGCGACCGCGCCGTCGCGGTCGCCGGCGGCGCCGCCCGGCGCGTTGCTGCGCGGGGGCAGCGCCGCGGAGGCGGAGGGGGCGGCAGCGGCCGGTGCGGATGCGGGTGCGGGGGGCGTGTCGAGCCCCTTCCACCACGAGGCGAGGCGCGGCAGCCGCGCCGCATTGCTACTGTGCGGCATCAGCGACCCCCCGCCGCGCGCAGCAGCGGTGCGTCATGCGGCTGGATGCCGGCCTGGACGTCGGCGAGCAGCGCGGGCCAGCGATCCGGGAACCAATAGTCGCCGCGTTCGCGCCGCAGCACCGGATCCTGCGTCGTGTCGACGTCCTCGATCCCCAGGAAGCGTGAATCGGGCACGTGGTAGAAGGTGCGGACCAGCGGCGAATAGGGGTCGGCGCTGCCGTCGAGCACGATGCCCAGCCGGTTGGAGTTGAGCCGCACCAGTGCGTGCAGCGGCTGGATGCCGAGGTTGACGATGAAGGCGTCGAGCAGGTCGGGGTCGAAATGCCCCTCCCATTCCAGCATCCGGGCCAGCGCCTCGTGCGGCGACCAGGGACGCTTGTAGGGGCGGACCGAGGTGACCGCGTCATAGACGTCGCAGATCGCGGCAATGCGCGCGTGCAGGCTGATCTGGTCGCCCTTCAGCCGTTCGGGATAGCCGCTGCCGTCGAGCCGTTCGTGGTGGTGCAGGCAGACGTCGAGCGCGATGCTGGACGCGGTGGCGTCCTTGCGCAGCATCGCATGCCCCTCCGACGGGTGGCGGCGCATCACCAGCCATTCGTCCTGACCGAGCTGCCCCGCCTTGTCGAGGATGGTCGTGGGGGTCGCCACCTTGCCGATATCGTGCAGCAGACCCGCGGCGCCGATCTCGCGCACCTCGGCCTCGGGCAGGCCGAGATGGAGCGCGAGGTCGACCATTAGCGCGCAGACCGCGATCGAGTGCAGATAGGTGTATTCGTTATTCATCTTGAGGCGCGTGACCTTGACGAACGCCGCGCGGTCGCGCTGCAACGCGACCGAAATGTCGTCGACCACCGGAGTCACGGCCTCCAGATCGATCGCGCGGCCCAGGCGCGCTTCCTGGAACATGGCGATGACATGCTCCTTCGACCGGTCGATCGTCTGCGTCAGGTCGTCGGGCTGCGGCCCGCTGCGCCGTTTGCGCCGTTCGACCGGCAAGGGCGCGACCACGGCGGGCGCTTCGACCTGGCGACGGCGTTCGGCCTCGGGGATCACGGTGACGCCGCGCCCCTTGGTGGTGTCGATCGTGACATGCTGGATCGCCGACGAGCGCAACCGGTCCAGTTCGGCCTCGGTCTTGATCAGGAAGCTGCGGCGCCAGAACGGATTGTCGATCCATGCCCCTTCCATGGCATCGACATACATGCCCACCTGGACCTCGCGCGTGGCAACGCGGATCAGCATGACGGCGTCTCTCTATGCGGGGTGATGTGAATGCTGTTCATGAACCCGCAAATGCGCCCCAGTGCTTTACGATTGGTTGTAAACCGACCCATTCTGGCGGTCGGGGCGCCAGTTTGAGTGATTTGCCTCGGAACCGAAACCGACGGACGGCAGCACGACGATCGCGGTTCCCACCATCGGCCGCCGCCGCTACGGTCACCGCGATAAGAAGAGGATGCCATGGCCGATCCCAAGACCGCTTCGTCCGACGCGCCGCGCAGCGCTTATGGCACCGGAGCGGCGCCGGACCTTGCCGATCTGCAGCATTGGACCTGGGTGATGGGTCGCGCGCAGCAGATGATGATGGAACAGGGCATCGGCGTGTTCGCGGCGGGCGCGGGCGGGCCGGGCAGCCCCGTATCGGCCGAGGGCCAGAGCCGGCTGGCACAGCAGGTGCAGGATTATTGGGCGGACAATCTGGCGCTGTGGCAGCGTTTCGTCGATCCCGCCGCCGCGCCGCCGCCCCCGCCGGAATCGGAGGGCGATGCCCGCGACAAGCGTTTCAAGGCGGCGGCATGGCGCGAGGACCCGTGGTTCGACTGGATCC
Source organism: Sphingomonas sp. NIC1 (assembly GCF_001638925.1). Lineage (NCBI taxonomy): Bacteria > Pseudomonadati > Pseudomonadota > Alphaproteobacteria > Sphingomonadales > Sphingomonadaceae > Sphingomonas > Sphingomonas sp. NIC1. The sequence continues at coordinate 1,362,733 of NZ_CP015521.1, read as the reverse complement.
GCCGCAGCTACAATCTGATCGCCGACCATCTGTTGCGCGGAGTCGAGGCGCTGGAGGGCGTGCCCGACAAGCAGCGCGAGCAGTTGCGCTTCGCCGCGCGCGGGCTGGTCGATGCGATGAGCCCGTCGAACTTCGCGCTGACCAACCCGGAAGTGGTCGCTAAGACGATCGAGACCAAGGGCCAGAACCTGCTCGACGGCATGAAACATATGCTTGCCGACATCGGCAAGGGGCAGCTGACCCACACCAGTGACGGCGCGTTCGAGGTGGGGCGCAACCTGGCGATGACGCCGGGCAAGGTGGTGAAGCGTACGCCACTGTACGAGCTGATCCAATATACGCCGACGACACCGGACGTGCTGGCGACGCCGCTGGTGATCTTTCCGCCGTGGATCAACCGCTATTACATCCTCGACCTGACGCCCGAGAAAAGCTTCATCCGCTGGGCGGTGGAGCAGGGCATCACCGTCTTCATGGTGTCCTGGAAGTCGGCGGATGCGTCGATGAAGGACGTGATCTGGGACGATTACGTCACCGCGCAGGTCGATGCGATCGATACGATCCGGGCGCTGCTCGACGTGCCGGCGGTGCATACGATCGGCTATTGCGTCGCGGGCACGACGCTGGCGGCGACGCTGGCGCTGCTCGCCGCGCGGGGGCAAGCGGATACGGTGGCGAGCGCCACCTTCTTCACCGCGCAGGTCGATTTCTCCGCGGCGGGCGAGTTGCAGAATTTCGTGACCGACGACCAGCTGGCGGTGATCGGCACGCTGTCGCCGCAGGGGTTCCTCGACGGGCGCTATCTGGCGGCGACGTTCAATCTGCTACGCGGGCGCGACCTGATCTGGAATTACGTCACCAACAATTATCTGCTCGGCGCGGACTATATGCCGTTCGACCTGCTCCACTGGAACGGCGACACAACCAATCTGCCGGCAAAATGGCACCTGTCGTACCTGACCGATCTGTACCGCGACAATCTGCTGGTGCAGCCGGGCGCGATGTCGGTGGCGGGCGAGGCGCTGGACCTCACCCGCGTGACGACGCCCGCCTATGTGCAGGCGGGGCGCGAGGACCATATCGCGCCGGCGGAGAGCGTGTGGAAGATCACGCATCTGTTCCAGGGGCCGCTGCGCTTCGTGCTGGCGGGGTCGGGCCATATCGCCGGCGTGGTCAATCCGCCGGCCGCGGGCAAATACCAATATTGGACGAACGACGCCGCTGCCGACTCGCTCGCCGATTTCGTGGCGGGCGCGACCGAGACGAAGGGCAGCTGGTGGCCGGACTGGCTCGCATGGCTGCGAACCCTGTCGTCCGACATGGTGCCGGCAGAGGGCGCGCGGCAACCCGGAGGCGGCGCGCTGGCGGCGCTCTGCGATGCGCCTGGCGAGTATGTCAAAGCCTGAGAACGTTCTCATGTTGCAGCGCACAAAAATGCGCTTGACGTAGCGTCGCGGCTCCCTATTTGTGCGTTGCAGCATAATAGCTGGAGTAGGAGCCGTGGACGATACCGCCCCCAAGCCGCCGGTGAAGCCTGCCAAGGTCGCCCGTCGTCCGGAGCGTCCCGTCGCCACGCAGCCGCAATCGGCAGTCAGGCCGTCGCTGCCCAAGGCCAAGGTCGCCAAGAAGAGCGTGCCGGCCGTGCCGCTCGCGACAAAGCCGACGGCCGCCGACATCGTTCCGCCGCTCGCGTCGATCGTGCCCGCTTCGGTCGTGCCCGACGTGGCTGTCGAGTCGGTGCCGGTGACGAGCGAGCCTGCTCCCGAACGGCCGGTCGCACCGAACGCGGCCGCGCTACCACCCGTCGTCCCCACCACCGACCCGATCGCTGCGGCAACGACCGCGCCGATCGCCCCCTACGCAGCGAAGGAAGTCATCATGGAAACGATCGAAACCGTCACCGCCAAGACCCAGACCGCGTTCGCCGACGCGACAGAGCGCGCCAAGGGTGCGGTCGAAAAGAGCCAGAAGATGTTCGAAGACGCGAACGAATTCGGCAAGGGCAACATCGAGGCGATGGTCGAATCGTCGAAGATCGCGGTGCGCGGTCTCGAAGCGCTCGGCCAGGACGCCGCCGCCTTCGCCAAGAAGTCGTTCGAAGAAGCGACCGCCGCCGCCAAGACGATGACCAGCGTCAAGTCGCCGACCGACTTCTTCAAGCTCCAGTCGGACTATGCCCGTTCGGCGTTCGACGCGATGGTGCAGCAGACCTCGCGCAACACCGAAGCCATGCTGAAGCTGGCCGGTGAAGTGGCGCAGCCGCTGTCGAACCGCGTCGCGCTCGCCGCCGAGAAGATGAAGGTCGTCGCGTAACCTGACGCAACGGACCGAAGAGGGGGCGGCCGCAGCGATGCGGTCGCCCCTTTTCGTTGGATGGCGGGCCGGGTGCCGTCAACTTTTGCGCGACCCCCTTGCCCCGGGCATGCCCGATGCCATATTTTCGCGATCCACATGATAGTTGAACCGATCACCATGGCCGAACGCCGCGACGACGGAACGGATGACGGCAACGACGGCGGCGCCGGCACGGGCCTCGCCACCAAGACGCGCACGCGCACCAAGCAGCCGACGCCCTATCGCGTCCTGATGCTCAACGACGATTACACGCCGATGGAATTCGTCGTGCTGTGCCTGCAACGCTTCTTCCGCATGAACATGGAAGAGGCGACGCGGGTGATGCTGCACGTCCACCAGAAGGGCGTCGGGGTGTGCGGGGTCTTCTCCTATGAGGTGGCGGAGACCAAGGTCGGGCAGGTCATCGACTTCGCGCGGCAGAACCAGCACCCGCTGCAATGCACGCTGGAGAAGGCATGATCGCGGGTTTGCGCTCGCGCTAAGGCGCGACGACGGTTTGCGCGCAACCGATATTCGCCATTGTCGTCATCCCGGCGGAGGCTGGGATGTCGCAGCAGCGCTGGCGCGCCTTACCGGGCCGGTGGCAGCCAGCCGAGATCGATATGCGGCGTGCGGTCGATATGATGCGCGGTGCGGGCGAGCGCGTGTTCGTTGAGGAAGGTGATCCGGCCGCCGTTGCGGGCCAGCAGGCCTTCGTCCTCCAGCTGACGCAGCATGCGGTTGACGTGAACCGCGGTGAGGCCGGTCGCATCGCCGATCTGTTCCTGCGTCAGGCAGGGCGAAAAGCTGTCCTGCACGCTGGCATCCAGGCGTCGGTGGCGGTTGCGCAGGCCGATCAGCAGCGCGCAGATACGGGCCTTGGCCGATCCGCGCCCCAGGTTCGCCAGCCGGTCGGTCAGCGCGACGCGTTCGATCTGGTCGCGGACGAGCAACAGGCCCGCGATCCGCGGATGGTCGACGATCAGCGCGGCGATCTGCGCGCGATCGATGATGGCGACGGTGCTTTCGGTCAGCGCCATCAGCGTTTCGGGCGCGCTGCGGTAGACGAGCGCGGGCGTGGCGATCAGGTCGCCGGGGAACAGGAAGCGCAGGATCTGGCGGCTGCCGTCGGGCAGGATGATGTAGCTCATCAGCGATCCGTGGCGGATGACGAACAGCTCCGTCGCGCGGTCATGCTCGCGCAGCAGCACCGCGCCGCGCCGCACCGTCCGCTCGCGCGTTTCGAGTCCGTCGAGCGCGCGCCGTTCGCTGGCGGATAGCTCTATCAGTTCGCCGAGCCAATCGGCGAGGCCACTCCCCACGCTGTATCTTCCCCCTGAACCCCAGAGGCGCGGGGGTTAGCGAAAGGGCAGAAACGCTTGCATTAAAGTCGATCAAGCGCGCGGCGTTCATTGGCAACTTGCACCCGTCGACCGGCGCGCTAGACGCTATGCCATGGACCGTATCCTTATCCGTGGCGGCAACCGCCTGTCGGGGCGCCTGCCGATTTCGGGCGCGAAGAATGCCGCGCTGACGCTGATGCCGTGTGCGCTGCTGACCGACGAGCCGCTGACGCTGCGCAACCTGCCGCGCCTCGCCGACGTCGACGGGTTCGGTCACCTGCTCAACCAGCTGGGCGCGTCGACGGCGATCCAGGGCACGCGGCCCGAGGATTTCGGGCGGGTGATGACGATCCGGGCGGGGCAGCTGACCTCGACCGAGGCGCCCTATGACATCGTGCGCAAGATGCGCGCGTCGATCCTGGTGCTGGGCCCGGTGCTGGCGCGCGCGGGCGAGGCGCGGGTGTCGCTGCCTGGCGGCTGCGCGATCGGCAACCGCCCGATCGACCTGCATCTGAAGGCACTGGAGGCGATCGGCGCCGAACTCGAGATGGCGGCAGGCTACGTCAAGGCGACCGCGCCCGGCGGGCGTTTGTCGGGCGGGCGCTATCGCTTCCCCGTCGTGTCGGTCGGCGCGACCGAGAATGTCGTGATGGCGGCGGTGCTGGCGAAGGGCACCAGCGTGATCGAGAATGCGGCGCGCGAGCCCGAGATCGTCGACCTATGCAATTGCCTGGTCGCGATGGGCGCGCGGATCGGCGGCATCGGCACCGATACGCTGGAGATCGAGGGCGTCGACCGGCTGCACGGCGCGACCTATGCCGTCATGCCCGACCGGATCGAGGCGGGCAGCTATGCCTGCGCCGCGGCGATCACCGGCGGCAGCCTGGAGCTGGTCGGCGCGAATGCCGGCGACATGCAGGCGACGATCGACGGCCTGCGCGAGGCGGGCGTGACGGTGACCGAGACGCGCGATGGCGTGAAGGTGGAGGCATCGGGTCCGCTCGGCCCGGTGACGCTGTCGACCGCGCCGTACCCCGGCTTCGCGACCGACATGCAGGCGCAGTTCATGGCGATGCTGTGCAAGGCGGACGGCGCCAGCGTGCTGACCGAGACGATCTTCGAAAATCGCTACATGCACGTGCCCGAACTGGCGCGCATGGGCGCGGACATCCAGGTCCATGGCCGTACCGCGGTGGTGAAGGGCGTCGACCGGCTGGTCGGCGCGCCCGTGATGGCGACCGACCTGCGCGCCTCGATGAGCCTGATCCTCGCCGGCTTGGCGGCGGAGGGCGAGACCGCGGTCGCGCGCGTCTATCACCTCGACCGTGGTTATGAGCGGCTGGAGGAAAAACTGTCGGCGGTGGGCGCGGATATCGAGCGGGCGAGCGACGGGTAAGGTCATTCCTTCCTTGCTAGGACCGATCGACATTCAATCACGTCAAGATACGAAGAGGTGAGGACAAGACGGTTCGCGCGGAGGCGCGGAGGACGCAGAGGTGTCGCGTTTGCCGCGCGAGGCCTGTCTATCTCGGTCCAGGTCAAAGCGAAGCGCTGCCACGCGCGTGACATCTCCGCGTCCTCCGCGCCTCCGCGCGAACAAAACTTTTCTTCTTAATGTCTTTCCGCTCATCGAAAAATGCATCACGACGGTGAATGTCGATCGGCCCTAGAGCGGGAGGGGGCTTCAGCATACACGACGCGCGCCGTATCCTCCCCCTCCGTCAGCGCTGGTGTGCTGCCACCTTCCCCCTGGCGGGGGAGGACTGATGTCAAGGGTCCGCGGCGCGATTGGCGGCCTACAGCACCCACCAGGCCACGGCCGTCACCGTGACCAGCGACAGGATCGTCGACATCAGGATCGCGCGGGCGGCCAGCGTCACCTCCTGCGCGTAGAGTTCGGCGACCATGAACGGGCCGGTGCCGGTCGGCAGCGCGGCGACGATCAGCGCGGCGGCGGCATAGGGCTTGGGGAGGGGCAGCAGCCATAACGCGGCCAGCGTGACGAGCGGCTGCACCACCAGCTTGGCGACGACCGCGAAGCCCAGTTCGGCGGGCTCGCCCGTTCCCTGCCGCTGCGCGAGGAACATGCCGATCGTCACCAGCGCGACCGGGGTCGCCGATCCGCCCAGCATCTTTAGGACGGTAGCGGCCGGGGTGGGCAGGCCGAGGCCGGTCAGGGCGTACAGTGCGCCCGCGACCGGCGCGGCGACGATCGGGTTGCGCAATACCGATCCGAAGACCCGCGCGATCGTCGCGATCCGCAGCCCCTTGCCGTCGAGATCGACCTCGACCAGCATGAGCGAAAAGGCGAACAACGCACAGCTGGTCAGCAGCGCGGCGATGACCGCGGCGGCGAGGCCTTCCGGCCCGAGCAGGCCGTGCGCGATCGGGATGCCCATATAGGCGCAATTGGAAAAGCTGGCGGTCAGCGCATCGAGCGAGCGGCGCGCCATGCTGCGGGGCATGCCGGCGACGCGCGGGGTGGCCCAATAGGACAGCGCGAAGGTCGCGACCATGCCGATCGCGAACACCAGGGTGAAGCGCGGCTGCGCGAGCGTCGCCCAATCCGCCTCCGCCACGAAATCGAACAGCAAGGCGGGCAGCGCCAGCCAGACGACATAGGTGTTGAGGATGCTGACCGCACCCGCATCCAGACCGCGCAGCCGGGCGAAGGCGAACCCCGCCAGGATCAGCACGAAGATCGGCAGGATGGTGGCGAGGATCGTCATCGCGGGCGTTGTGGGGTGCGCGGGCGGATCAGGCGATCCGGTCCGGCACTTCCGCCGCATCCGCGGCGATCGAGTCGCTGGACGCGACGGCTTCCCATGGGAAGACGAACCAGTCCTTGACGACGTCGCGGTCGATGGTGCGCGCCGCAAGCTCGACGCGTTCGGCCGAGCGGCTGTTGTCGATCAGCGTGGCGAAGCGGACATTGGCGGCATCGCCGTCCGCCGCGGCGAGCGCTGTGCGGACGAAGGCGATGGTGCGGCCCGAATCGTTGATGTCGTCGAGGAACAGCAGGCGCTCGCCCGCGCGGGACCGGGCGGCAAGAGCAGCGAGGCCCGCCTGCGTCACCGCGTTACTGTCGCGGGCGGACAGATCGATCGAGCGCATCGGCACATCGATCGCATGGCTGAGGTAGACGGCGGGCACCAGGCCGCCGCGGCCGATGCCGACGATCGTATCGGGGCGCCAGTCACCGGCGGCGATTGCATCGCGCAGGGTCAGGACGGCGGCGACGACGGCGTCGTGTGGGATGGGAGTGAACACGGGCATCCGCCCTTTTTGCCGCATTGCGGCACAGGGGCAAGCGTGGGGTGGTGTGCGGCGCGTCCCTCTACCTTCGTCATCCCGGCGAACGCCGGGATCCACGGACGCGGAACGGTTGGGGTGTGCGAATCAGTAGCGGCACCGTCACCATGGATTCCGGCGTGCGCCGGAATGACGAAGGGTGGGGGTGTGCCTCCAGCCCCCATGCACGATGGCGGCCGGCCTCAACCCGCCGCGGCGAGCGCGCGATAGGTGTTGCGGAGCGATACCTTGTCGATCTTCTCGGTGCCCAGCCGTGGCAGGGCGACCGGGGAAACCCAGATGCGTGCGGGCACCTTGAAGGCGGCGATATGGTCGGCGAGGAACGCCTGTAGCGCCGCCTGATCCAGCGCCATGTCCCCGCGCAGATGCACCACCGCGCCCGGCACTTCGCCGAAGCGGTCGTCGGGCAGGCCGAACACCGCAGCCTCCGCGACGTCGGGATGGGCGTACAGCGCGGCTTCGACCTCCTGGCAGGCTATGTTCTCGCCGCCGCGGATCACGATGTCCTTGGCGCGATCGACGATGAAGAGATAGCCGTCCGCATCGAGATAGCCGATGTCGCCGGTGCGGAAATATCCGTCCGCGGTCATGCACGCCGCGGTCGCCTCCGGCCGGTTCCAATAGCCGAGGAAATTGGCGATCGAGCGGATCGCGATCTCGCCACGCGCGCCCTGCGGCACGGGCGCGCCGTCATCGTCGAGGATCGCGAGGTCGACCAGCGGGGCGGAGGCGCGCCCGGCGCTATCGGGCTTGGCGAGATAGTTGCTGCGCCAATTGCCGGTGCCGATGCCGTTCGTCTCGGTCAGGCCATAGCCGATCAGCGGCGCGCCCCCGCCCATCTCCGCATCGATGCGGCGGACATGCTCGACCGGGCGCGGCGCGCCGCCCGCGGCGAAATCGGTGACGGTCGACAGGTCATAGGAGCCGCGATCGGGATGGGTCAGGATTTCGAAGCTCATCAGCGGCACGCCGACGAAATAGCTGATCCGCTCCGCCTGGATCAGGCGCATCGCCTCGACCGCATCCCATTTGCGCATCAGGACGAGCTTGCGACCCATGGCAAAGCTCTGCAGCATCACCGGCACCTCGGCGGTGACGTGGAACAGTGGCAACGTCAGCAGCGTGGAGGGCTGTTCGGTCGGCGGATTGCCGTCCTGCGTCGCGAGGCCGAGCATCATCAGCGCCTGCGCCAGATAGTTGAACGTGCCCTGCACCACGCCGCGGTGATCGGCGATCGCGCCCTTCGACCGGCCGGTCGATCCGGAGGTGAACAGGATCGTCGCATGGTCGGTGCCCGCGACATCGGGCAACGCGGCATCTTCGCCACCCGCCGCGGTGATCGCGCCCAGCGCCTCGGCGAGCGGCAGCGTATCGTCGATCGCCACCACCTGCGCCGACGATCCAGCCAGCCGCTGCGCGCGCGGGCCGTCAGCGAAGACGAGGCGCGCCTCCACCTCGTCGATCGCCGCGGCCAGTTCCTCCGCCTGCCACCAGCCGTTGAGCAGCGTCGCGACGCCGCCCGCCATCAGGATGCCCATGTACAGCACGATCCACGACGGCGAATTGCGCATCGCGATGCCGATCCGGTCGCCCTTCGCCACGCGATGCGTCGCGACCAGCGCCCCCGCCACCGCGCGCGCGGCGGCATAGACATCAGCGAAGGTCAGCCGTTCGTCGCCGGCGACGAGGAAGGTCTTGTCGGCATGCTCATGGCAATAATGCGCGAAATAGTGCGGCAAGGCGGGCGGTGCGGCGGCGATGATCGGATAGCGGCGCCCGCCGCGCTCCGCCTCACCCAGCGCCAGCATGCCCCCCGGCCCGGTCAGTGCCGCCATCGTGGCGTCCATCCGCTCGTCGAGGGTCGTCCGCATGCATGCTCTCCGCTTGGTCTTGTGCCTTTGCCCCACTATGCAGGGGCGAAACCCAGGGGGAAAGCCTTGATCCTGCCGTTGCTCGCCGCCGCCGCCCCACTCGCCGATCCGCTGGTGGGTTCCGGGGGCGGCCATATCCGCTTCGCCGATTTGGGGCTGCACCCCGACGTCTTCTCGATCGGCGCGTTCACGCTGCGCTGGTACAGCCTCGCCTATATCGGCGGCATCCTGATCGGCTGGTGGTATCTGCTGAAGCTGCTGGCGCAGCCGGGGGCGCCGATGGCGCGTCGCCATGCCGACGACCTCGTCTTCTACGCGACGCTGGGGATCATCCTGGGTGGGCGGATCGGCTATGTGCTGTTCTACGCGCCCGAGATGCTGCTGCATCCGGTACGCATCCTGCGGCTGTGGGACGGCGGCATGAGCTTCCACGGCGGCGTCATCGGCACGTCGCTGGGGATCATCCTGTTCGCGCGCAAGCACAAGCTCGACTGGCTGCGCGTCCACGACTACCTCGCCTGCTGCGTGCCCTTCGGCCTGTTCTTCGGCCGGCTCGCCAACTTCGTGAACGGGGAATTGTGGGGCAAGCCCGCCGACGTGCCCTGGGCGATCGTGTTCGAACGCACCGTGCCCTTCGGCATCCCCGAACCGGCGCGTCACCCCAGCCAGCTGTACGAAGCGGGGATGGAGGGGATCATCCTCTTCGCCGTCCTGTGGTTCGCCTTCTGGCGCACCAAGGCGCGCTACCAGCCGGGCAAGCTCGTCGGGCTGTTCGTGCTGGGCTATGGCATCGCGCGGTTCATCGTGGAATTCTTCCGCGAGCCCGATCCGCAGTTCCACGGCACCTTCATCGAAGCGACCGGCATCCACATGGGCCAATGGCTGTGCGTGCCGATGATCGCGGGCGGGCTGTATCTGGTGCTGACCGCCAAGGGCCGCCGCACGCGGGTGGAGCCGATCGCGGGGACGGAGAGCGTGGCCTGACGAAAGTCCTCCCCCGCCAGGGGGAGGTGGCAGCGCGACAGCGCTGACGGAGGGGGAGGTAAGCGGCGCACGCCGTTATAAACTGCGTCGCCTACCTCCCCCTCCACCATTCGGCTAGCGCCGAACGGTCCCCCTCCCCCTGGCGGGGGAGGACTGGAAGGAGCCTTGCGCACACCGCCCGGCCACGGCATCTGCCGCCTGTGACCGACGTGACCGATATCCCCGACGCTCCGCTGCCCGACCGGCTCGCCCGTGCGATCACGCTGGCGGGACCGATGCCGGTGTCGCAGTTCATGGCCGCCGCCAATGCGCAGTATTACGCGACGCAGGAAGCGATCGGCGCGGGCGGCGACTTCGTGACCGCGCCCGAGATCAGCCAGATGTTCGGCGAGCTGATCGGCCTGTGGTGCGCCGACCTGTGGGACCGCGCCGGCCGGCCCGAGGTCGCTTGGGTCGAGCTGGGGCCGGGCCGGGGCACGCTCGCCGCCGATGCCCGGCGCGCGATGGCGAAGGCGGGGTTCGAACCGCCCGTGCACTTCGTCGAGACCAGCCCGCGGCTGCGCGCGCTGCAGGCCGCCGCGGTGCCGGGTGCGACCTTCCACGATTCGGTCGACAGCCTGCCGACGACCGAAGCGCTGATCGTCGTCGCCAACGAATTCTTCGATGCGTTGCCGATCCGCCAGCTGGTTCGCCGCGCGGATGGCTGGCACGAGCGGCTGGTCGCCTGCCAGGACACGCTGTTCCTGCCCATCGCGGGCAAACCCGTGCCGCTGGAGGTGCTGCCCGAACCGTTGCGCGATGCCCCCGCCGGGTCGGTGCTGGAAATTTCGCCCGCAAGCGTCACGGTGATGACCGCGCTCGCGCGTCGGATCGCTGCGCAGGGCGGGGCGATGCTGGCCATCGATTATGGGTATGAAGGCCCGGCGCTCGGCGACACGTTGCAGGCGGTGCGCGGCCATGGCTTCGCCAATCCGTTCGATACGCCGGGCACGGTCGATCTCAGCGCGCATGTCGATTTCACCACGCTCGCCGCCGCGGCGCAGGGGGCGGGTGCGGTCGCCTGGGGGCCGATCTCGCAGCGCGACTTGCTGGGGGGCCTCGGCATCGACACGCGGGCGACGGCGCTGGCACGGGCGACGCCGGACAAAGCGGAGGCGATCCTGGCCGATCGCGCGCGGCTGATGAGCGATATGGGGACGCTGTTCCGTGCGCTGGCGGTGACGCGCGCAGACTGGCCGGTGCCGGCGGCGTTCGGCGCATGACCGCGACGCTACGCACCCCCACGGTGGCCGATGCCGAGGCGATCGCCGCGCTGTTCGCCGAAAGCTTTACCGCGACCTTCGGGCATCTGTACGATCCGGCTGATCTTGCCGCCTTTCTCGACGGCATGACGGTTCCGGCGTGGCGGCGCGAGTTGGCAGACCCGGCCTTCGCGTTCCTGCTCGCCGAGGAGGAGGGCCGTGCGGTCGGCTTCGCGAAGCTGGGGCCGCATGGGCTGCCGGTGACGCCGACCGGCCCGATGATCGAGCTGCGCCAGCTGTACCTCACCGCCGACCAGCAGGGCAGCGGGCTCGCCGCGCGGATGATGGACTGGGTGATCGCCACCGCGCGCGATCGTGGCGCGCGCGAGCTGTTCCTGTCGGTGTACGTCGACAATCATCGCGCCCGCCGCTTCTACGAACGCTATGGCTTCGCGGACGTCGGCCGCTACACCTTCATGGTCGGCAATCACGCCGACGAGGATCATCTGATGCGGCTGGTGCTGTGAGCGACGTCGAGGTCATTCGCGCGCGCGGGCTGGGCGATGTACCGCACGGTTTTCTCGGGCGGTGCGGCGGCGTGTCGCAGGGGGTGGTCGCGGGCCTGAACGTCGGCCTTGGATCGCAGGACGATCCCGCAGCGGTGGCGGAAAACCGGCGTCGGGCGGCGGCGGCAATATTGCCCGGTGCGCCGCTTGCATCGCTGTATCAGGTCCATTCGGCGGACGTGGTGCGTGTCAACGCCGCCTATCCCGATGCCGAGCGGCCGCATGCCGACGCGCTCGTCACCGAACGCCCGGGATTGCTGCTCGGCATCCTGACCGCGGATTGCGCGCCGGTGCTTTTCGCGGATGCGCAGGCGGGCGTGGTCGGCGCGGCGCATGCCGGGTGGAAGGGGGCGCTGGCCGGCGTCACCGATGAGACGATCGCCGCGATGGAGAAGATCGGGGCGCGGCGCGATCGGATCGCCGCCGCGATCGGCCCGTGCATCGCGCGCGCCTCGTACGAGGTGGATGAGGGGTTCCTCGCGCGTTTCACGGCGGTCGATCCGGAGAATGAGCGCTTCTTCGCGAGCGGTCGGGACGGGCGCTACCAGTTCGACCTCGAGGCCTATGTGACGCATCGACTCGCTGCTGCGGGACTTGCCCGGATCGAGGCGCTTGGGCTGGATACCTATGCGCAGTCCGACCGCTTCTACAGCTACCGCCGCGCGACGCATAAAGGCGAACCGGATTACGGGCGGCAGATCAGTTTGATCGGGTTGCCTGCGTAACCTTCCTCGTCATTCCGGCGGAGGCGGAATCCAGACGCGCAGGTTTCGCTTGAGCCGCCGCGGAGCGGGTATGGATTCCCGCCTTCGCGGGAATGACGGAGGATTGGATAGTATCCAACGTTACCAGTCGGCGCTATGCTCCGTGGCAAAGGAGAGTATCATGCCCAATGAAGCACAGATCACCGGCGTCGGGGGCAATCTGCCCGCCAACACGCCGCAGACGATCGGTGACCGCAAGCTGAAGCCGTCGACGATGATGATGGGCCACGGCTTCGACCCAGCCTTGTCCGAAGGCGCGCTGAAGCCGCCGATCTTCCTGACCTCCACCTTCGTCTTCCCCAATGCCGCAGCGGGCAAGCGCCATTTCGAGGGCGTGACCGGCAAGCGGCCGGGCGGGGCCGATGGCCTCGTCTATTCGCGCTTCAACGGACCGAACCAGGAAATCCTCGAGGATCGCCTGGCGATCTGGGACGAGGCGGAGGATGCGCTCGCCTTTTCGAGCGGCATGTCGGCGATCGCGACGCTGTTCCTCGCGATGACCAAGCCCGGCGACACGATCGTCCATTCGGGGCCGCTCTATGCGGCGACCGAGACGCTGATCGGCCGCATCCTCGGCAAGTTCGGGGTGAAGTGGCTCGACTTCCCGGCCGGCGCGACGCGCGAGGAGATCGACGCGGTGTTGACCGAGGCGGCGACCGGCAACGTCGCGCTGATCTACCTCGAAAGCCCGGCGAACCCAACCAACGCGCTGGTCGATATCGAGGCGGTGGCGGCGAGCCGCGACGCGATCTTCGCCGATGCGGCGGAGAAGCCGCCGATCGCGATCGACAACACCTTCCTGGGGCCGTTGTGGCAGCAGCCGCTGCGCCACGGGGCGGATATCGTAGTGTACAGCCTCACCAAATATGCCGGCGGCCATAGCGATCTGGTCGCGGGCGGTGTGCTGGGGTCGAAGGCGCACATCAACACGATCCGCTCGATGCGCAACACGATCGGCACGATCTGCGATCCCAATACCGCGTGGATGCTGCTGCGGTCGCTGGAAACGCTGGAACTGCGCATGAGCCGCGCGGGCGAGAATGCCGCCAAGGTCTGCGCCTATCTGCGCACGCATCCAAAGGTCGAGCGCGTCGGCTATCTCGGCTTCTTCGGCGACGAGCCGGGGCAGGAGCGGCAGGCGGACATCTATCGCCGCCATTGCTCGGGCGCCGGCTCCACCTTCTCGCTGATCCTGAAGGGCGGCGAGGCGGAGGCGTTCCGCTTCCTCGACGCGCTGCGCATCGCCAAGCTCGCCGTGTCGCTGGGCGGCACCGAGACGCTGGCAAGCCATCCCGCCGCGATGACCCACCTGTCGGTGCCGCAGGAGCGCAAGGACGCGCTGGGGATCACCGACAGCCTGGTGCGCATCTCGATCGGCGTCGAGGATGCCGACGATCTGATCGCCGACTTCGCGCAGGCGCTGGACGCGATCTAAGCGACGGGCGCCCCTCCCGATTTCAGGAGGGGCGCCCGCCATCAACCCGCTTCCGCCCGCCGCGCGGCCCCGGTAGAGCCGCTGCATGGCAGGGATCAGCAGGCGCAAGGTGATCGTCGCGGGGGGCGCGGGCGTCGGGCTGGTCGTCGCCTGGGGGCTGTGGCCGCGCGCTTATGCCCCGAACCTCGCGACCGCACCCGGCGAGACCGCGTTCGGCGCATGGCTGAAGATCGGCGACGACGGCCATGTCACTGTCGCGGTGCCGCAGCTGGAACACGGGCAGGGCATCTACACTGCATTGGCGCAGGTGGTGGCCGACGAACTGGGTGCCGACTGGCGGACGGTCGGCGTCGAGGCGGCGCCGATCAACCCGCTCTATGCCAACCCGCTGGCGCTCGAATCGCTGTTCGAAGGCACGCTCGCGCGGCTGCCGCAGCACCTCTACGACAGCTATGCACAACGCAGCGACGCGATGCTGACTGGCGGATCGACCAGTCTTCGCATGTTCGAGGACGATGCGCGCACCGCGGGCGCGACCGTGCGGGCGCTATTGTGCAAGGCGGCGGCGCGGCGCTGGGGCGTTACCTGGACCGATTGCAGCGCGGAGGCGGGCTTCATCGTCCACGGCCGCGACCGGTTGCGCTTCGCCGCGCTGGCGGCAGAGGCGGCGCGCGAGAGCGTGCCCAAACCCCTGCCAATCGGCGTCGCGGGGGCGGGCAAGCTGGCGGGACAGGCGGTGCCGCGGATCGACGTACCCGCGAAGGTCGATGGTTCGGCCAGCTTTGCGGGGGATATCCGCCTGCCCGACATGGTGCATGCCGCGATCCGGCAGGGGCCGATCGGCGATGCGCGGTTGGTCGCGGTCGACCGGGCGGCGGCGGATCGCATCCGCGGCGTGCTGGCGGTCGTCGAGAATCCCAAGTGGGTGGCAGCAGTTGCGACGACCTGGTGGGCCGCGAATCGCGCGCTGGAGGCGCTCGCGCCGCGCTTCGCCAGCGACACGCCGCTCGCTGACGATGCCGGGATCGACCGCGCGCTGACCGACGCGCTGGCCGCACCGGGGCAGACCATGGCCGCGACCGGCGACCCGGCGCGCTTGCTGGAGGGCGGCGGCGTCGTCTCTTCGGACTATCGCGTCGGGCTGGGCGTGCATGCCGCGCTGGAGACCGCGAGCGCGGCGGCGGCGTATCGCGACGGGCGGCTGGAGCTGTGGTTGCCCACCGCGGCCCCCGCGGCGGCGCGGGCAGCGGCGGCGCGCGTCGCGGGTCTGTCGCCGGGGGCGGTGGTGATCCACCGCACGCTGGCGGGCGGCGACTTCGGTGCGCGGTTGGAGACGGTGATCGCCGAACAGGCGGCGTTGCTGACGATGCAGCTGAAGCGTCCGGTCAATCTCGTATTGTCGCGGGGCGAGGAGACGCTGCACGATCGCGTTCGCCCACCCGCCCGCGCGACGTTGCGCGCGCGCCTGTCGAGCAACGGCGCCATCGCCGCCTGGGACGCAGCGATCGCGGCGCCGGCGACGGGCCATGCGCTCGCCCGGCGGCTGCTGCCCGGGGCGGGCGCGCTGCTGGGGCGCGGCGATCCCTATGCGGTGGCGGGCGCAACGCCGGTCTATCGCATCCCGGCCTATGCCATCGCGCATCATCCCGCCGACATCGGCGTCGAAACCGGCCACCTGCGCGGCGGCGCGCATGGCTACACCGCCTTCTTCACCGAATGCTTCATCGACGAGCTGGCGCATGTCGCGGGCACCGAACCCTTGTCCTACCGGATCGGCATGCTGGGCGGCGAGCCGCGGCTGGCACGCTGCCTGACGACCGTTGCAGCGCTGGGCGGCTGGGACGGCGGCGCGGACGGATCGGGGCAGGGCATCGCCGCACATGCCTTTCGCGGCAGTCGCATCGCGGTGCTGGCGGAGGTGTCGGCGGAGGATGGCGGGCGAATCCGCGTCGATCGCCTCGTCGCGGCGGTGGATTGCGGGCGGATCGTCAACCCGGACCTCGTCCGCCAGCAGATCGAAGGCGGCCTGATCTTCGGCATGGCGCAGGCACTGGGCGCATCGACCGGTATCGCGAAGGGGCGGACGCGCGCGCATGGCTTTGCGGGGCTCAACCTCCCGCGGCTCGCGGACAGTCCGGACATCGTCGTCGAACTGATCGCATCCGGCGAGGCGCCGGGCGGAGTGGGCGAGCTGGGCGTGCCCGCCGTCGCGCCCGCGATCGCCAACGCCGTCTTCTCCGCGACCGGTAGGCGGCTGCGCTCACTGCCGCTACAGCCGACGCCATGACGATTCCCGCCGGCCATCCCGCGATCCCGCCCCGCAAGATCGGGGTATTGCTCACCAATCTTGGCACGCCCGATGCGCCCGATCCGAAATCGGTGAAACGCTATCTGGGCGAATTCCTGTCCGATCGGCGCGTCGTCGAAATCCCGGCGATCGCGTGGCAGCCGATCCTGCGCGGCATCATCCTCAACACCCGCCCGAAGAAGTCCGCGCATGCCTATGGCCTGGTGTGGAGCGACGAAGGGTCGCCGCTCGCCGCGATCACGCGTCGGCAGGCACAGGCGCTGACGGACGCGTTCGGCGAGGGCGTGATCGTCGATTATGCAATGCGCTACGGCAATCCGGCGATCGCCGACCGACTGGCCGCACTCAAGGATGCCGGGTGCGAGCGCATCCTGATCGCGCCGCTATATCCGCAATATTGCGCGGCGACGACCGCGACCGCCAACGACAAGGCCTTTGCCGCGCTGGCGGGCATGCGCTGGCAGCCGGCGATCCGCACGCTGCCGCCGTATCACGACGACCCCGCCTATATCGCCGCGCTGAAGGAGAGCATCGAATCGCAGCTCGCGGGCCTCGATTTCGTGCCCGAGCGGATCGTCGCCAGCTTCCACGGCATGCCAAAGCGGACGCTGGAGTTGGGCGACCCCTATCACTGCCACTGCCAGAAGACGGCGCGGTTGCTGTCCGAGGCCATGAATCGCGAGCTCATCATCGCCTTCCAGTCGCGCTTCGGGCCGGCGAAATGGCTGGGGCCGGCGACCGACGAGACGCTGGAGGCGCTGCCCGCGCAAGGGGTGCGCAAGGTTGCGGTGGTGGCGCCGGGCTTTTCCGCCGATTGCCTCGAGACGCTGGAGGAACTGGCGATCCGCGGGCGCGAAAGCTTCGTTGCGGCGGGCGGCACCGACTTCGCCTATCTGCCCTGTTTGAACGACGGCGCGCCCGGCATGGCGATGCTGCGGACGTTGCTGCATCGCGAGCTGCAAGGCTGGATTCCGTAACGAAATATGGAAATACCGGTCCGGCCCTGGTTCCGCCATTGCCACCGTCCGGGCGCCCGCCTAGCGTTCCACCGAACGTCTAACGGGAGAGGTTGGAATGGCCAGAGTAGCGATCGTCACCGGTGGTACGCGTGGCATCGGCGAGGCGATCAGCCTTGCCCTGAAAGAGGCCGGCATCACCGTCGCCGCCAATTACGCCGGCAATGACGAACGGGCGCGCGAGTTCACCGAGCGTACGGGCATCGCCGCCTATAAATGGGACGTCGCGGATCACGACGCTTGCCAGGACGGCTGCGCGAAGGTTGCCGCGGATCTGGGGCCCGTCGACATCGTCGTGAACAATGCGGGCATCACGCGCGACGGCACGATCTTGAAGATGACCTACCAGATGTGGAAAGAGGTCATGGACACCAACCTGGGTGGTTGCTTCAATATGGCCAAGGCGACCTTCCCCGGGATGCGCGAGCGCAAATGGGGGCGGATCGTCAACATCGGTTCGATCAACGGTCAGGCGGGTCAGTACGGCCAGGTGAACTATGCCGCGGCGAAGAGCGGTATCCACGGCTTCACCAAGGCATTGGCGCAGGAAGGCGCACGCGCCGGCGTAACGGTGAACGCGATCGCGCCGGGCTATATCGACACCGACATGGTGGCGGCGGTGCCGAGCGACGTGCTGGAGAAGATCGTCGCCAAAATTCCCGTCGGTCGCCTGGGCCAGGCAAGCGAAATCGCGCGCGGCGTCGTCTTCCTGTGTTCGGAAGATGCGGGCTTCGTGACGGGATCGACGCTGAGCCTGAACGGCGGTCAACATATGTACTGACGATGCGAGGGGCGTAGCCCAGGCTACGCCCCGATGCGCGCGCAACGCGCACGCACGCATCGGCACGGCCGGCGGGGCGCCAAGGGCGAACCCGTCCGACGACGGCTTTGCCGGCGTCCTGATTGGGGGGCATTCCCGAAAATGCTCCGTCACCCGGGACTCGTTCCGGGGTCCACTGGGCCGCGAGGGAGCGCCCGAGCCCCTTGCCTCCCCCTCGCCGTGGAGTGGAGCCGGACCCAGTCCGGGGTGACGGCGTGGGCGGGACAAGCGTCTAAAGTCCCACACACAACACAAGGCCCGGCCTCCCCGAAGGAAGACCGGGCCTCGCACCCCGTTACGCTACGCGGGGCTTAACGCTTACCTGCAGTAGCCGGGGCGATCCGAGCGCTCGACCGCGCGGCCGGCGAGGGCACCCGCACCGGCGCCGAGGACGGTGCCGAGCGTGCGGTCGCCGCGGGTGTCGATCGTGCGGCCGAGCAGGCCACCGGCGATCGCACCGAGCACCGTACCGGTGGTGCCGTCGTTGCAGCGGCGGGCGTAGCCGCGGTCGCGGTAATAGCCACGGTCGCCGCGATAGACGCGATCGTCACGATAGCCGCGGTCATAGGCGTAGCCGCGATCGTAACCGCCGTAATAGCCGCGCTGCGCCGAGGCGGCGCTGACCGGCACAAGGGCCGAGGCGGTCATGGCGAGCGCGGCACCGGCGAGGCTCAGGGTCTTCAGCATGGGTCTTCTCCCGTCCGTAATCTGTCCGTTTCGACGGCGATGCGGGGGGCACCTGCCCGTCGTCGATGGATGCCTTTTGCCCGAGTCGCGTTGACCCGACCCTGAATGCACCCGTTATCGTCCGTTCAGGCAGAGCAGGGGTGCCGCCTGCCGTTCCGCACCCTATGAGGCGCGGCATGCGTGTGCTGTTCGTCATCCTGGCGGTGTTGCTGATCGTCCCCGGCTGGGCGGGGGAGGAACGCCTGCCGCTGTTGGGGCGACACCCCGAACTGACCGTGCGGCGTGTCGATCTCGACCCCGCCGATCCGTCGCGCCGGCGGCTGGGATCGCTGACCTATCTCGGCGGTGCCGAGCTGCGCAGCCGCGATCCGGCGTTTGGCGGCTATTCGTCGCTGCGGGTGGAGCGGCGGCCGAACGGCGACCGGTTCACGCTGCTCAGCGATGGCGGCAATATCGTCGCCTTCACGATGGGCACGGACTGGCAGCCGCATGGCGTGCAGTTTCAGAACCTGCCGCAGGGACCGGGCACCGGTTGGGAGAAGCGCGACCGCGACACCGAATCGATGGCGGCCGATCCGGCGACGGGACAGATCTGGGTGGGATATGAGCGGTATAACGCCATCTGGCGCTACGCTCCCGGTTTCGCGCGCGCCGAGGCGCAGCGCACACCGCCTGAGATGGCGCGCTGGCCGATCAATGGCGGCCCCGAATCGCTCGCGCGCCTGCCGGATGGGCGATTCGTGACGATCAGCGAGGATGCGCATGTCCCGCCGGCGCATTGGACGGGCGCAGAGGCGGAAAGGCTGCACAGCCGCACAGCGTTACTCTTCCCCGGTGATCCGATCCGCACGCGGCCGGTCTATTTCGCCTATATGCCCCATGGGCGCTACGATCCCGCCGATGCGACCGCTTTGCCGAACGGCGGCCTGCTGGTACTCGATCGGGCGTTTCGGCTGCCCTTTCGGTTCAGCAATCGCCTGTCGCTGGTGCCGGCATCCGCGATTCGTGCGGGGGCCGTGGCACGGGGGCGTCTGCTCGCGACGCTCGATTCGCCGCTGATCCACGACAATTTCGAAGGGGTCGCAACGACGATCGAGGATGGCGCGACGATCGTCTGGCTGGTGTCCGACGACAATCAGCTGCCGATGCAGCGGACGTTGCTGCTGAAGTTCCGGCTCGATTCGCGCTGACGAACCGCGCACCGTCGAAGAGCGGGCGATCCGCCCGCGCCCTGTTTGTCTGTGCCGCCATCATCAACGCCAAAAGCCCGCCGCTCCGGGGGAGCAGCGGGCCTTGGCAAGCCGGAAACGGACGTCGCTGTCGGCCGCTTACGCGGCGGCGGCGGTCGCCGACAGCTTCTTGACGATTTCGCGCTTCAGGCGGCGGCAGCGCAGCGACAGCTTGTCGTCGCCGGTCTTCACCAGCCAGTTGTCGAGACCGCCGTTGTGCTCGACCGAGCGCAGGCCGTGGGTCGACACGCGCAGACGCACGCTCTTCTCGAGCGAATCGGACATCAGCGTGACGTTCTGCAGGTTCGGCAGGAACGTGCGCTTGGTCTTGTTGTTGGCGTGGGAAACATTGTGACCCACCTGCCGGCCCTTGCCGGTCAGCTCGCAAATGCGCGACATGGCTTTAAATCCTGAATTCGGTTGCCCGGAAAGCCGGCGCCACTAGCGGCTTCGCGGCGATCCGTCAACCATGGGGCGATCCGCGCACCGTCGCATGCCGGGTGCAACGGACTCGGACACGCGGCGTTGTTACGCCATCGTAAAGGTCACGAACAGGGGACGGTTCACATGCGCACGTTGCTGGCATTGCTCGGGGTCATCGCGCTCATCGTCGTGGCGCTGATGTATTTCGGCTTCATCAATATCGATCAGACGCGCCCGGCGTTGGTGCAGGCGCCGCAGTTCAAGGCCGATGTCGCGCGCGTCAGCGTCGGCACCGAAAAGAAGACGGTCGAGGTGCCGACCGTGAACGTCGAGCGGCCGGGCAACGCCCAATAAAGGGGCGCTTTCGCGAATCGGGGATCGGGGGCAGGAGGGAGAGATGTTTCCCCTGCCGCCCCCCATGCGACGCGCCCTCGACGCGGCCGCCGCCGCCGCCGCGGCGGGCGAGGTGCCGGTGGGGGCGGTGCTGCTGTGGCGCGGCGAGGTGATCGCGGAGGCGGCCAATGCGCCGCGCGCGCTGTGCGATCCCACCGCCCATGCCGAAATGCGCGTGATCCGCGAGGCCGCGGCGCGGCTGGGCCGCGAACGGCTGGAGGAGGCGGATTTGTGGGTGACGCTAGAGCCCTGCGCAATGTGCGCGGGGGCGATCGCGCATGCGCGGATCGGGCGGCTCTATTATGGTGCGAGCGACCCCAAGGGGGGGGCGATCGAACACGGGCCACGGCTGTTCTCGCAACCCACCGTGCATCACCGGCCAGAGGTGTACGGCGGGATCGGCGAGGCTGAGGCGGCGGCGCTGCTGCGGGCCTTCTTTCGCGACCGGCGGTAAACGGGTTCGCGCGAAGACGCTAAGACGCGAAGGGGTCGCGTTGTGGCGCTGCGTTGGCCTGTTTCATGGAATGCGCGCGCAGAGGCGCGGAGGGCGCAGAGAGGCTACGTTTTAGGCCAGCGTGGCCTGTCTCTCGTGTCATGAGGGGCACCTGACGGTGCCGTAGGCGGACCATCTTGGCGTCTTCGCGTCTTCGCGCGCACCAAATCGGGCCGCAGCGCGCGCCGTCGCGCAAAACACCCGCCGGCACCGATGGCACCGGCGGGCAGAGGCGTCTTACTGACGCAGGTCGTTCTGCGAGATCGGCACGATCTTGATTTCGACACGGCGGTTGGCGGCGCGGCCGGCTTCGGTGTCGTTCGAGGCGACCGGGTTGCTCTCGCCGAACCCGCGCGTGCCGATACGCGCGGCCTGCACGCCGTGTGCGGCCAGATAGTCGGCGACCGACACCGCGCGGCGTTCCGACAGCTGCTGGTTGTACGATTCCGAGCCGGTCGAATCGGTGAAGCCGTACACGTCGACGAAGGTCTGGTTGTACTGCGACAGCGTGTCGGCGACCTGGTCGAGCGTGCGTTGGAACTGCGGCTGTACCGCGGCGCTGTTATAGCCGAAGGTGATGCCCGACGGGATGTTGAGGATCAGATTGTCGCCTTCGCGCGTCACCTGCACGTCGGTGCCGGCGGTGCGGGCGCGCAGGTCGCGTTCCTGCTTGTCCATATAGGCGCCGATGCCGGCCCCCGCGAGGCCCCCGATGCCGGCGCCCAGGATCTTGGCGGTACGATCGTTGCGGCCGCCGACCAGGTCGCCGAGCAGATAGCCGCCGAGCGCGCCGCCGATGCCGCCGATCGCGGTCGACGAGATGCGGCGCTGGCCGGTTTCCGGATCGGTGGTGCAGGCGCTGGTCGTAACGAGCGCCGTGAGCGCGGCGGCAGCGAGGAATTTGGAGCGCATGATGTCCCTTTGCTAACAGGTGGCCTTCGTCTGGGGGGAATAACTCAGGTCCGAAGCGGCTTGTTCCGCCTGCGATCTGAACGGTGGATGAGCCGGGCGCCGATGCGCGTGCGACGCACTTTCCGCGGCCACGGTGCAATCAGGCGGTTGTCGCGGCCGGACTTGTACGGCAAAGACACGTCACGCCGATGGCACCGCTTCCGCCCTTTCCCTGGATCGACGTCCTCATCATCCTCGCGCTTGTCGCGTTGAACGGCGTATTCGCGATGAGCGAGCTGGCGATCGTCTCGTCGCGCAAGGCGCGGCTGGAGGCGATGGCGCGCTCGGGGCGCAAAGGGCCCGCGGCCGCGCTGAAACTCGCCGCCGATCCCGGCAAGTTCCTGTCCTCCGTGCAGATCGGCATCACGCTGATCGGCATTCTGGCGGGTGCCTATTCGGGATCGAGCCTGGGCAGCCCCACCGCCGCGCGGCTGCAGCTGCTGGGCCTGTCGGCGCACACGGCCGAAACGCTGGGCTTCGCGCTGGTGATCGGCCTCACCACCTATGCCTCGCTGATCATCGGCGAGCTCGTTCCCAAGCAGTTCGCGTTGCGTAAGCCCGAAACGGTCGCCAGTCTGGTGGCGCTGCCGATGCGCTATATCGCGCTGGTCTGCGCCCCCCTCGTCTGGGTGCTCGATTCGTCGAGCGCGCTCGTCTTCCGCATCCTCGGCCTCAACCGCGAATCGGAAGACCAGGTGACGGCAGAGGAGTTGCACCTGATCGTCGCGGAAGCCAGCAAGTCGGGCGTGATCGAGGAGCATGAGCGCACGATCATCTCGGGCGTCGTCCGCCTCGCCGACCGGCCGGTGCGTGAGGTGATGACGCCCCGCACCGAAGTCGACTGGCTTGACTGTAACCTCGACGCCGACCGGATCCGCGACATCCTGCTCGCGACGCCGCACACCCGGCTGCCGGTGGCGGAAGGGTCGGTCGATGCGGTCGTCGGCGTCGTGCAATCGCGCGACATCGCGTCTGCACTGTTCCGCGGCGAGCCGCTCGACCTCAAGACGCTGATGCGCAAGGCGCCGGTCGTGATCGACCGGATCGACGCGATGGACGCGCTGATCGCGCTGCGCCAGGCGGAAGTGCCGATGGCGCTGATCCACGACGAATACGGCCATTTCGAAGGGATCGTGACCCCGGCCGATCTGCTCGCCGCGATCGCCGGCGAGTTCGCGAGCGATGCCGATCCCGACGAGGCCCCCTCTGTCGTGGTGCGCGACGACGGATCGTTGCTGGTCGCCGGCACGATGGCGGCCGACGCGCTCGCCGAACGGCTGGGCATCGACCTGCCCGAGGATCGCGATTATGCGACCGTCGCCGGTCTAGCATTAGCCGCTTTCCGCCATTTGCCGGGTGAGGGCGAGCATTTCGAGGAACAGGGTTGGCGGTTCGAGGTCGTCGACCTCGATGGCCGCCGCATCGACAAATTGCTCGTCAGCGAAATGTGATGGGGCCGGCCGGCATGCCGGCGGCGTCCGTTTCGATGCTATCTCGCTAACATAAGGCAGTTTCCGCCTGGCGTAGGACAATTCGTCCCATCGACGGCGGGGCCAGGCGTGCCCACCTATTGCAGATGGAACAGCCCGACACGCCCGCCAAGCCCTCCACATTCCGCTGGATCCTGCACTGCGGCTGGAAGGGCCTGTGTCCGCGCTGCGGCGAGGGGCGGATGTTTCGATCGTGGCTGAAGATCGTCGATCGCTGCGAGCATTGCGGGCTCGACTATCGCTTCGCCGCGCCGGACGATGGCCCCGCCTTCTTCTCGCTGTGTATCATCGCGCTGCCGCTAATCTTCTTCGTCGTGTGGCTGCAGGTGGCGTTCGAGCCGCCCGTCTGGGTGCACCTGATCACGTCGGTGCCGGTGATGGTCGCGGGGACGCTATTGCCGCTGCGCCCGATCAAGGGCTGGCTGGTCGCATCGCAATTCGTCAATCGCGCGCAGGAAGCGGGCACGCAAGGTCTGTGGCGCCGTCTGCACGGCACCGACGATGTGACCAACGATTTCGATCAGTAAGACGGCCGGTTACAGCCGGCCGAAGACGCGTTCGAACCCGGCCGTGTCGCCCGCGGCGAGGAAGCGGGCCTGTTCGATCCAGCGGTCGCGCTCCATCCGGCCGGCGAACGGTCCCAGCTGCGCATCGAGTGCCGCAGCCTGTTCGGGGCTGAGCGCGGCAACCTGACCCACCGTGCTGATGCCGAGTTCGCCCAGACGCGCGGCGAGCTTTGGGCCGAGGCCCTTCAGCGTCGACACGGGGGCTCCGGCGGGATCGGCGGAGACGGGCGCAGGCGCTGCCGGTGCGGACGCGGCTTCCTGTGCCGGTGCCGCGTCCAGCGGTGCGCTGGCGGCGATCGGTTCGTCAGCGATCGGGTCGGTCGCCGCGGGCGCGGGATCGGACGCCTGCGGTGCCGGAGCGGTGACGGGCGCAGGCGCTGCTACCGGTGCCGGCGCTGCCACCGGTGGCGGGGCTACCGATGTCGGCGCGGAAGTGTCGTCCGCGGTCCGCGCCACTTCGGCATTGTGTTCGGCGATATCGCGCTCCGCCGTGCGGCGCTGCCGCTTCAGGCGGATACCCCAGATGATCGCGACGATCGTCAGCAGCGCGAAGATGGCGATGATCGCCAGATGCGCGGCGGTAAAGGCATCGGTGGTGCTCGGGATCAGACTGGCGCCCGAGGCGCCGCCGGCGGAGGCGGTGTCGTTCATGCGTATGATCCTAGCGATGGCGTGCCGAGGGGGCGAGGGGGATTGTCATGAGCCCAGCACGCGTGCCGACAGCGCCGCACAATCGGCATCGCCCGCGCGCGGTTCCTGCTTGCCGGTGATCGCGCGGCCCAGCGCCTTCAACACGTTGCCGACCGATTTGACCTGCGCCGGCACGACGATCTCTGGCGCGCTGAGCGTGCCGGTGAGGAAGGCGGCGCCGGGCAAGCGGAGCAGGCCGTCGCCCTTGGGGGCACCGGTCAGCCGCATGTCGAGCCGTTCGGCGGGGAAACGCACCGTGCCGGTGCCGCGCAGCTGGCTGGCGCTGGTGTCGACGATCATCGGCGCGGCGTGGCCCAGGCCGTCCGTCACCTTCAGCCCGACGACGACGCAGCGCAGACGGGCGCGTTCGCTCTCCCCCGCCAGCAGCGCGCGTCCGGCATCGAAACCCAGCGCCGCGGCGTAGCGTTGCGGCAGCGTGCCGTCGCGCACCACGAAACCGATGCGGCCGTCGGACCGCCCCACCGCCGCGCGGATCGTATCGCCCCGCCCGGTCAGGCGCGCGCGCGCTGCGATCCGCCCGGTGAAGTCGCCGCCGGTGCCGGGCAGCGCCGCGACGCGCGTGCCGCTCAGCCGCATATCGACCGTCAGCAGCGGGCTGGGCGCCCCGTCGCGCTGGTCGACGCGCAGGCTGCCCTTGGCGGTGCCATCGGCGAGCACCAGCGTCAGCGGCGCAACGTCGAGCCGCTTGTGGTCGAGCGCCAATACCGTCGACAGCGCGCGCACCGGCGTCGGTCCGCTGCGGCTGACCACGCGTGCGATACGGAGCGATATGCGGCCGTCGGTTTCGCCGATCTTGCTGAGATCGATCCGCGTATCGGGCACGACATGCGGCCCGATCGCGCGTTCGCGCGCGGCCGCTTCCGCGCGACCTTCGTCGGACGCGAGATCACCGAAATCGAAGCGGTTGGCGGTGACGGCGCCGTCCAGCTTCGTGCGGCCGTCCTGCTTGTCGACCGTGACATGGCCGGCGATGTCGGACTGGCCGATCGTGCCCTTCAGGTCGTTGACGATCCACTTGGGCGCGTCGTGGCGGACGTGTGCGGTCAGTGCGACGGGTTGCGTGCCGAACAGGCCCGCTTCGATCACTGCGTCGATCAGGCGGAGGTCCGCGGCGCGTGCGGTGACGTCCAGCGTCATCGCGTCGGTATCGAGCGGCACGTCGGTGCTGCCCTTGGCGCGCATCGACAGCCGGTCGCCGTCGATCGTCGCGGTGAAGGGCCAGGGGCCAGGGGATGGCTGTGCGACCGAGGCGCCGTCGAGCGCGATGTGGACGGGTACGCCGCGGATCGTGCCGTTGCCCTTGGCGCGTAGGCCTTGTGCGTCGGACGAGACCTGCACCACGGCGCTGCGGCGGCGCTTGTCGTCGCGATAGCGGATGGTGGCGTCGCGGATCGTCAGCCCCTCGAGGTCGCTCGACGCGCCGCCGCTTTCCGCCTCGCCGGGCCGCGGCCAGTTGGTGCGGCCGTTGGCATCGCGCACCAGCGCCAGTTGCAGCCCCTCCGCGACGATATCGCGCGGGCGGAAGGTGCCGGTCAGCAGCGGCCAGACGGGGAAGGTGACCCGCGCTTCGCGCAAGGTCAGGAAATTGCCACTGCCGGCCCAGCCCGCCTGCGGGATCGTGACGTCGCGGACGCGGATCGTCGGGGTGAAGCCGATCGTATCCACCCGGTCCATCGCCCCGATCACCACCGGTCGCCCGAAACGCTTGGCCAGCCGATCGGCGACCACGCCCTTCAACACGCCATAGGGAAAGGCTGCGATGACCAGCAGCAACACCAGCGGCACCGCGACGAGGACAGGCACGTAACGCCTGCCGGCGCGGAGACGGAGGGTCATGCCAGCGGGACGCGCCGGAACGCCATTGGTTCCGGCGCGGTCCTTCGGCCAGTTCGCTGCGGTATCAGAAATCGATCGCGATGCCCTTCAATTCCCAGTCACCGTAGCGCGTGGGATCGAGCCCCAACGGGTCTTCCGTCTTCGGCTCGACCGGCTCCGGGGTGGGCACGGGCGGGTTCTTGCTGAGATAGGCGGGCGGCTTCAGATGTTCGGGACGTTGGCCCATCGCGTCTCTCCGGTCTAAGGGACCCGTATATCGTTCCGAACCGAAGGTTTCTCAAGCTTGCCCGATCCCCGCCGTCCCCGAGCCGGTCACCGTTTCAATCGTGAGCCCGCCGCCGCTGCCGAGCCGCTCGGCACGCCGTCGCGCCGCGCCGCCATCCGCCTGCTCGACGCGGTGCTGCGCCGGGGCGAGCCACTGGAGCAGGCGCTGGTCGCGGCGACGCGCCACGTCTACGGGCCCGACCGGGGGCTGGCGCACGCAATCGCGGCGGAGGTGTTGCGGCGTCTGCCCGATCTCGACGCGCTGATCGATTCGGTGACGGAGCGCCCGCTGCCGGAGGATGCCAAGGCGCGCATGGCGCTGCGGATCGCGCTGGTGCAGGCGCTGGTGCTGGGCACGCCGCATCACGCCGCGATCGCGACCGTGCTGCCGCTGGTCGACGGCGGGCCGCGGAAGCTGGTGCATGGCGTGTTCGGCGCGATCGTCCGGTCGGGCGTGCTGCTGCCCGAAATTCCCGCCCTGCCGCCGAAGGTCGAGGCGCGGTGGGACGCCGCCTGGGGGCCTGAGATGGTCGAGGGCGCGGCACAGGCGATCGCCGCGCCGCCGCCGCTCGACCTCAGCCTCGCCGACCCCGCCGAGACCGAACACTGGGTGCGCGAGCTTGGCGGCACCAGCCTGATGCCGGGTCATGTCCGCCTGACCGACGCTGCCGCGGTGACTGAACTGCCCGGCTTTACCGAGGGGCGCTGGTGGGTGCAGGATATCGCCGCCTCCATTCCCGCGCGGTTGCTGGCCGACGGGATCGCCGACGGCGCGCACGCGATCGATCTGTGCGCGGCGCCCGGCGGCAAGACGCTGCAACTCGCCGCCGCCGGTTATCGCGTGGCTGCGGTCGATGTGTCCAACGCCCGGATCAAGCGGCTGCGCGAGAACCTGTTCCGTACGCGGCTGAAGGCGGAGGTAATCGCTGCCGATGTGCTGAAATGGGCGCCGGATGCACCCGCCGATGCGCTGCTGATCGACGCGCCGTGCAGCGCCACCGGCATCTTCCGCCGCCATCCGGATGTGCTTCATCGCGTCCACCCGGCGATTATCGAGGAGATGGCAGGCCTGCAGACCCGTTTGCTCGCGCGCGCCGCCGATTGGGTGAAGCCCGGCGGGCGTCTCGTCTTCGCGACGTGCAGTCTGGAGCCGGCGGAGGGCGAGGCGCAGCTGGAACGCTTTTTGGCGGACCGCCCGGACTACGCCATCGATGCGCCCGATGCCGCGCTGCTCCCACCGGGGGTCCCGGTGCAGTCGGGCGGTTACGTCCGCACGCTGCCGGGGATGCTGGTAGCAGAGGGCGGCTGCGACGGCTTCTTCATCGCAAGGTTGCGCCGCAAGGACTGACGCTGAAATTCCTCCCCCGCCAGGGGGAGGTGGCGCGGCGGAGCCGCGACGGAGGGGGAGGGCGACGGCGTCTTCCGTCTTCAGACCCCGCCCTGTCCTCCCCCTCCACCACTCGGCTGGCGCCGAGCGGTCCCCCTCCCCCTGGCGGGGGAGGACTTGTGTGGTCAGCCCCATCCGCTCCGTCACCCGGCGTGACGAAGACTGTGTGGCAAAGGACCAAACTCCACCCCAACCGCATTGCCATCGCCCGACAGGGGCTTAGAGAGGCGCCATGCAGCCGGTCCGCATCGCCCCGTCCATCCTGTCCGCCGATTTCGCCAAATTGGGCGAAGAGGTCCGCGCCATCGATGCCGCGGGCGCCGACTGGATCCATATCGACGTCATGGATGGCCATTTTGTCCCCAACATCACGATCGGCCCGGCGGTGGTGAAGGCGCTGCGCCCGCACACGACCAAGCCGTTCGACGTCCATCTGATGATTTCGCCGGTCGATCTGTACCTCGACGCCTTCGCCGAGGCGGGCGCCGACACGATCACCGTCCATCCGGAGGCGGGGCCCCACGTCCACCGCACGATCCAGCATATCAAGGGGTTGGGCAAGCGCGCGGGCGTCGTGCTCAATCCGGCGACGCCGGCCAAGATGCTCGACTATCTGATCGACATGGTCGACCTCGTCCTCGTGATGAGCGTCAACCCCGGCTTCGGCGGGCAGAGCTTCATCGACAGCCAGCTGAAGAAGATCGCCGCGATCCGCAAGATGATCGATCACAGCGGCCGTGCCATCGATCTGGAGGTCGATGGCGGCGTCGACGCGACGCATGCCCGCCGCTGTGTCGAGGCGGGCGCCGATGCACTGGTCGCCGGCACCGCGGCCTTCCGTGGCGGGCAGGCCTGCTACGCCGCCAATATCGCCGCGCTGCGGGGCTGATGCGCGGATGAGCGACCTGTCGCCCCACCGTCATCCCGTGACCCCGTTCGACGGGCCGGATGCCCCCGACGGGATCGAGGAGGGCAAGCGCCTGATGCGCGTCGGCGGCGACAAGGGGCTTAGCCTCGCCGAGCGGCTCGCCGAACGCTTTCACAAGCTGACGTGGCGCACACCGATCCACACGATGCGACTGAAGGGCCGCTATCCGCTGAAGCTGGTTGCGGTGCCCGACGATCCCGTGATGGGCGACGTGCGGCGCGGCCATGCGTTGCTGCGTGGCGAGCTGGCGTTCCAGGGCGAGACGCACCCGATCGACACGCTCGCGTTCAAGCGTGGCGATTGGGGCCGGCCGTTTGCCGATTACGTCCACAGCTTCGCGTGGCTGCGCGATCTGTCGACCGTCGCGACGCGCGCGCAGGGCGCGCCGATCGCCGAGGCGCTGATGGCGCGCTGGCTCGACGATTATGCCGAGCGGATCGATCCGCTGGCGTGGCGCCCCGATCTGTGGGGCCGGCGCCTGCTGTTCTGGACGTGCCACGCGCCGCTGATCCTGTCGTCGACCGACCTCGTCTATCGATCGAGCGTTCTCAACACGCTGGCGCGCGGCGCCCGCCACCTCGATCGCGGTGCGGACAAGGCGCCGCCGGGCGCGCCGCGGATCGCCGCCTGGTGCGGAGTCATCACCGCCGGCCTGCTGATCCCCGGCGGCGACCCGCGCCGTGCGTTCGGCGAGGCGGGCCTTGCCCGCGCGCTGGCGAGTGGCTTGAGCGACGACGGCGGTTCGGTGTCGCGCAGCCCGGCGATGCTCGCCGACACGATCCAGCTGCTCAGCACCTTGCGCGAAGTCTACACGGCGCGGCGCGAAGAGATGCCCGAGGCGGCGCAGACCGCGCTCGCCCGTGCGGTGCCGGCGCTGCTCGGCGTCATGCACGGTGATCGCATGCTGGCGAGCTGGCAGGGTGCCGGCCCGGCGACCGCCGACGAACTCGCCGCGCTGATCGAGGCGAGCGGTATCCGCACCCGCCCGCTGCGCCAGGCGCGCGACTGGGGCTATCAGCGGCTCGCCGCGGGGGGCGCGGTGCTGATCGTCGATGCCGCCCCGCCGCCGATCGCCAAGGTCGTGGAGGGCGGCTGCGCCTCGACGCTGGCCTTCGAATTTTCCGACGGCGAACAGCGGTTGATCGTCAATTGCGGCGGCGCGCGTGCGGCCGTCGCGCAATTGCCCGCCGCCTTTGCCGAAGGGTTGCGCACCACCGCGGCGCATTCGACGCTGACCGTGGGCGATTCCAACTCCACCGCGATCCACGCTGACGGCACGCTCGGCCGCGGCGTCGCGCAGGTCGAGCTGTCGCGCCAGGAATCGGACGTCGCCAGCCGGATCGAGGCGAGCCACGACGGCTATGTCCGCCGCTGGGGCCTTATCCACCGCCGCCAGTTGATGCTGACCGGCGACGGCAAGGAACTGCGCGGCGAGGACGCACTGCTGCCGCAGGGGCGCCGCCGCAAGGCGGGCATGGCGCCCTTCTGCATCCGCTTCCACCTTGGCGCGGGCGTGCAGGCCTCGCCAACCGCCGATGGCCTCGCGGCGTTGCTCCGCCTGCCCGGCGGTGCGCTGTGGCAGTTCCGCTGCCGCGGCGGCATGCTGACGATCGAGGATTCGCTGTGGATCGACGGCGAAGGGCGCCCGGTCGCGACGCAGCAGCTGGTCGTGTCGGGTGAGGCGCCCGCCGGTGGCGCCAACGTCAGCTGGGCGCTGAAGCGGGCGCTCTAACCCACTAGATGATCGATGCTCCGGTCCTCCCCCGCCAGGGGGAGGGGGACCGTTCGGCGTAGCCGAATGGTGGAGGGGGAGGTCGGCGGCGCGTTTCCGAACGGGCGTCACCCTTTCCTCCCCCTCCGTCACCGCTGGCGCGGTGCCACCTCCCCCTGGCGGGGGAGGAATGTGTCATAGTGCCCGATTGCTCTGGCGCGGCCGTATTCGAGGCAGTCGAGCACAACTCCCACCTGTTCCCCGGCGCCATCCGTCGCTAGGGAACGCGCGCGAGACTCCTCCCCCGCTAGGACCATCATGACCACGATCCCCATCCGCCGCGCCCTGCTGTCCGTGTCCGACAAGACGGGGGTCGTCGATCTCGCCCGCGCGCTGGCCGACAAGGGCGTCGAGCTCGTCTCGACCGGCGGCACCGCCAAGGCGCTGCGCGACGCCGGCCTAACCGTGAAGGACGTCAGCGACCTCACCGGCTTCCCCGAGATGATGGACGGCCGCGTCAAGACGCTGCACCCGATGGTCCATGGCGGCCTGCTCGCGGTGCGCGACGACGCCGAGCATGCCAAGGCGATGACTGACCACGGTATCGGTGCGATCGACCTCGTCGTCGTGAACCTCTACCCGTTCGAGGCGACCGTCGCCCGCGGCGCCGACCGCGACACGGTGATCGAGAACATCGACATCGGTGGCCCCAGCATGGTGCGCTCCGCCGCGAAGAATCACGCCTATGTCGCGATCGTCACCGATCCCGCCGATTACGCGATCGTCGCGACCGGCGAGACCAGCCTCGACCAGCGTCGCCTGTTCGCCGCCAAGGCCTTCGCTGCCACCGCGTCGTACGACGGCGCGATCGCGCGCTGGTTCGGCACGGTCGACCAGGCCGAGGCCTTCCCGCCGGTGTTGCCCGTCACGATGCGCCGCGCCGCGACGCTGCGCTATGGCGAGAACCCGCACCAGTCCGCCGCTTTCTACGCCAGCCATGACGGCGTGCGCGGCATCGGCCAGGCGCGGCAGGTGCAGGGCAAGGAGCTCTCCTACAACAACCTCAACGACGCCGACGCGGCGCTGGAACTGGTGGCCGAATTCCGCGACGCCGCGCCCACCTGCGTCATCGTCAAGCATGCCAACCCGTGTGGTGTCGCGACGGGCAAGACGCTGGAAGACGCCTATGCCGAGGCGTTCGCCTGCGACACCGTGTCGGCGTTCGGCGGCATCATCGCCGTCAACCGCCCGCTCGATGCGGCGACCGCGAAGGCGATCACCGGCATCTTCACCGAAGTCGTCGTCGCGCCGGATGCCGACGAAGAGGCGCTCGCGCTGTTCGCCGCCAAGAAGAACTTGCGCCTGCTGCTGACCGGCGAGCTGCCCGATCCGGCGCGTGCCGGCCTGTTCGCCAAGACGATCGCCGGCGGCTGGCTGGTGCAGGATCGCGACGCGGGCGTGCCCGGCGACCTACAGGTCGTCACCAAGCGCGCGCCGACGGAGCAGGAGTTGGCGGATTGCCGCTTCGCCTGGACGATCGCCAAGCACGTCAAGTCGAACGCGATCGTCTACGCCAAGGACGGCGCGACCGCCGGCGTCGGCGCAGGCCAGATGAATCGCCTCGAATCCGCCCGCATCGCGGCGTGGAAGGCGAAGGACGCGGCGGAGAAGGCCGGCTGGGCGCAGCCGCGGACGATCGGGTCTGCGGTGGCGTCGGACGCCTTCTTCCCCTTCGCCGACGGCCTGATGGCGGCGGTGGAGGCTGGCGCGACGGCGGTGATCCAGCCCGGCGGTTCGATCCGCGACGACGAGGTGATCGCGGCCGCCGATGCGGCGGGGCTGGCGATGGTCTTCACCGGCATGCGCCACTTCCGCCACTGATCGGAGCAGCCTGAGTCCTCCCCCGCCAGGGGGAGGGGGACCGTTCGGCGTCAGCCGAATGGTGGAGGGGGAGGTAAGCGGCGCGCGTCGTTTTTTGAGGACGTCGCTGTCCGCCCCCTCCGTCACCGCTTCGCGGCGCCACCTCCCCCTGGCGGGGGAGGACTTCGGTTCACCGCACCGGCGATCCGACATTGGGCAGCGTCGCTTCGTCCGCGGTCGGCATCTTGCCGAACAGGGCCCGGTCCGCCGGGCCGAACGCCCATTTCCACAATACGAACAGATAGGTGGCAGCGATCGCGGGTTCGCCGCCGGCGAGTTCCAGCCATTCGAAGTCGTGCGGCAGCATCGTGAACGCAGCGCCGACGACGATCGCGGCCAGCGCCGCCCCCGCCAGCGACCAGCGCCACGGGGATACCGGCGCCGACAGGAGGCGCCCGAGCAGCCGCGCCTTGATGATCGAGGTCAGGCCAACGCCGATCATCAGCGCCACCGCCGGCCCCGCCGCCTGCCACGTCTGCGGCAGGCCCAGTCGCCGCATGCCGAGGATCAGCGCGAAGCTCAGCGCGATCTGCACGCCCAGCATCGCGATGGAGATCATCAGGTTGCGGTGCCGCGCGGTATAGACCAGCGCCGATTCGCACACCGCGCCGGTCGAGGCGAGCACTTCGGCGAACAGCAGGAAGCCGAGCGCCGCGCTGCCCGACACGAATTGCGGCCCGACGACGCCCATCACTGCTTCGGCTGGAATCGAACCCATCAGCGCAAGGCCGGTCTGCGCGGCCATGATCCAGAAGGCGACCTGCCGCACCTGATTGGCGATCGCGACGCGATCGTTCACCGCCAGACTCTGCGTGATGACGGGGCCGAGGATGGGGTCGAAGCTGGTCTTCAGCTTCTGCGGCAGCGATGCGACCTGCTGCGCCATGTAATAGATGCCGACGACCTTGGGTTCAAACATCACGCCCAGGATAAAACGATCGACGTTGCGCGTGCCCCATTCCAGCGCGTCCGCCCCGGCGAGCGGCGCGTTGGCGCGAGCGAGGCGGAACAGCTGCCCCAGATGCGGCGACCAGCCATGCGGTACGCCATAGCTGCGGATGAAGGGCACGAAGCTGGCGATCAGCGCCGCGATCATCGACGCGACATAGGAGAGGACGAGGCCGTCCTTGATCGTGACGAACGAGAAGACCCAGGCGGCGATCGAGATCGTCCATGGCTCGACCACCGCGCGTGCGGTGACGGTCGCCTTCACGTTATGGCGATAGGCGAGGGCGGCGAGGCTGACGTCGGACCAGGCGACCGCGACGATGATGCAGGGCAGGAACCGGTCCAGCCCCGTCACATGCGTGTTGGCGTACATCACCTCCGGAAAGGCGATCAGCACCGCACTGGCCGCCATCGACAGGACGAAGGCGAGCGCGAGCGCGTCCCACACCACGCAGACATGCGGCTGATCGGAGGAGGACAGGGCTTGCGCGAGGCCACGCTTCAGGCCGAGCGTTGCGACGAGCGCGGCGAGTTCGACCACCACCACCGCGAGCGCAAAGCGGCCGACGAGGTCCGGACCGTAGAGCCGCCCGGCGATGAACAAGAACGGGATGCGCGCGGCGAGGCGCAGGACGAAGCCTGCGATATTGGTGCGGCCGCCCTTGGCGAGCGCATCGATATCTTTGGTTTCGGTCACAGGTGAGCGATCGAGAGGGCGACGCACCCGCCCTCACCCTTCCCACCCGGCTGCGCCGGGCGGGCCCCTTCCCTCTCCCATTGGGAGAGGGAGGGAGGCGCGCAGCGCCGGAAGGGTGAGGGTGGGTACGGGACGGCCACGATCAATGCGCCGCTCCCCAGCTCGCGCCGACGCCGATCTCGATTCCCAGCGGCACCGACAGCTCCACCGCCGGTGCGGCAGCCTCCGCCATGACGCGCTCGATCACCGGCTTGGCCGCCTCGACATCACCCTCCGGCAACTCGAACACCAGTTCGTCGTGGACCTGCAGCAGCATCTGCACGTTCGGCAGCCCCGCCGCGAGCAGGGCGGGCTCCATCCGCACCATCGCGCGCTTGATGATGTCGGCGCTGGTGCCCTGGATCGGCGCGTTGATCGCGGCGCGTTCGGCGCCCTGGCGTTCGTGCTGCACCTTGCTACGGATGCGCGGGAAGTGCGTCTTCCGCCCGAATAGCGTCGTCGTATAGCCGCGCTCGCGCACGCTCTGCGTCGTTTCGGCGATGTAATTGTTGATGCCGGGGAAGCGATCGAAATAGCGGTCGATCATCGCCTGCGCCTCGTCGGCGGTGACGTCGAGCCGCCCCGCCAGCCCCCAGCGGCTGATGCCGTAGAGGATCGCGAAGTTGATCGTCTTCGCCCGTCCGCGCGTGTCGCGGTTGACCTCGCCGAACAGCTCCATCGCGGTGAGGCTGTGGATGTCATCGCCATTGGCGAAGGCGGCCTTCAGCGCCGGGACGTCCGCCATATGCGCCGCCAGCCGCAATTCGATCTGCGAATAGTCGGCCGCCAGGATGACGTTGCCCGGTTCCGCGACGAAGGCGTCGCGAATCTGGCGACCCACCTCGGTGCGGATCGGGATGTTTTGCAGGTTCGGCTCGGTCGAGGACAGGCGGCCGGTTTGCGCGCCCGTCAGGCTGTAGCTGGTGTGGACGCGGCCGGTGCGCGGGTTGATCTCATTCTGCAGCGCGTCGGTATAGGTGTTCTTCAGCTTGGTCAGCTGGCGCCAGTCGAGCACGCGCGCGGCGATCTCGGCACCCGGCGAATCCTTGTCGGCGGCAATCCGCTCCAACTCGTTGACGTCGGTCGAATAGACGCCGGACTTGCCCTTGCGGCCGCCCTTGATGCCCATGCGCTCGAACAAGACGTCGCCCAGCTGCTTGGGGCTACCGATCGTGAACGGCGCCCCGGCGAGGCCGTGGATCACCGTTTCGAGCGCGGCGATCTGCTCGCTGAACCCGGCCGACAGCGCCGACAATTTCTCGCGATCGACCTTGATCCCGCGCGTTTCCATGCGTGCGATCACGGGCACCAGCGGGCGGTCTACCATCTCGTAGATGCGCGTCGCCTCTTCGGCGGGCAGCCGTGCTTTGAAGCGTTTCCACAGGCGATAGGTGACGTCGGCGTCCTCGGCGGCGTAGCGAGTCGCGGATTTTAGATCGATCTCGTGGAAGCCGCGCTGCGATTTCCCCGTGCCGACCACGTCCTTATAGGCGATGCAGCTGTGCGACAGATGCGTCGCGGCGAGCTCGTCCATGCCGTGGCCGTGCAACCCGGCGTCGAGGTCGAAGCTCATCACGATCGTGTCGTCGTGCGGTGCGACGGTGATGCCGACAAGGCCGAGCACGATCATGTCGAACTTCAGATTGTGCCCGATCTTGAGGACCGATGCGTCCTCACACAGCGTCTTCAGCCGCGCGAGCGCCTCGGCCCGGTCGATCTGCACCGGCGATTCGGCGAGCAGATCGGTCGTGCCGTGGCCCAACGGTATGTAGCACGCCTTGTTGGCGCCCAAGGCAAGCGACACACCGACCAGATCGCAGCGCGTCGCGTCGGTGCCGGTCGTCTCGGTATCGATCGCGACCCAGCCCTGATGCTGCGCGTCCGCCACCCAGCGGTCGAGCGTCGCGGCATCGACCACCGTCTCGTATCCATCGTGGTCGCAGGGTGGATCGGCCTCGAACGGCACATCCGCGGGCGCCGCGACGGGGGCGTCGGCAACCTGACCCAGCCGGTTCATCAGCGTCTTGAAGCCGTGATGCTCCAGGAAAGCGCGCAGGGGCGCGTCGGGAATGCCGCTTGCGGGCAGTTCCAATTCCTCGAGCGGGTGAACCAGCGGCACATCGCAGGCCAGTTCGACCAGCTTGCGGCTGAGGCGCGCCGCCTCGGCATGCTCGATCAGATTCTCGCGCAGCTTGCCCTTCTTGAACGCGTCGGACGCCGCCGCGGCGAGCACGCCCTCGACATCGCCATGTTCCAGGATCAGCTTGGCGGCGGTCTTCGGGCCGACGCCGGGGACGCCGGGCACGTTGTCGACGCTGTCGCCCATCAGTGCGAGCACGTCGCCGAGCTTTTCCGGGCCGACGCCGAACTTCTCCACCACCGCATCGGGGCCGAGGCGGCGGTTGTTCATCGTGTCGAGCATGTCGACCGACGGATCGGTCATCAGCTGCATCAGGTCCTTGTCGGAGCTGACGATCGTCACCTGCCAGCCCTGCGCCAGCGCGGCCTTGGTGTAGCTCGCGATCAGATCGTCCGCCTCCCAGCCTTCCTCTTCGATGCAGGGCAGCGAGAAGGCGCGGGTGGCGTCGCGGATCATCGGGAATTGCGGGACCAGATCTTCCGGCGGTGGCGGACGGTGCGCCTTGTACTGATCGTACATCGCGTTGCGGAAGGTCTGCGACGATTTGTCGAGGATGACCGCCATGTGCGTTGGGCCGTCCGCTTTGTGCAGCTCGTCGGCGAGCTTCCACAGCATAGCGGTATAGCCATAGACGGCGCCGACCGGCTCGCCGTGCCGGTTGGTGAGCGGCGGCAGGCGGTGGTAGGCGCGGAAGATATAGCCCGAGCCGTCGACGAGATAGAGATGGGGCATCGTGGGTGCCGTTTAGCGGATCGGCGGGGGCGCACCAACCTCTGGCGAGCAGGGTCGCAAGCTTTGGCGGAGTGTGGCTTTTGGGGCACAAACGGGCACAGCTCCTCCCCTCCCGGGGAAGGTGGCAGCGCGACAGCGCTGACGGAGTGGGAGGATACGGCGAAGCCGACGTTTGGGGCGATGCCCCCTCCACCACTCGGCTAAAGCCGAGCGGTCCCCCTCCCCCGGCTGCGCCGAGGGAGGACTTTAGGAGGTGGCGTCGGTCGCTACGGCGGCGGCCACCGCCTGGATCAGTTGCTGGCGTTCGCGGATCGGGCGGCGGCTGTCGCCGATCATCACGGCGATCGCGTAGCGGCGACCGTCGGGTGCGGTGAGCAGGCCGACGTCGTTGAAGCCGGCGTTGCGCGAGCCCAGGTCCTGACCCGTGCCCGTCTTGTGCGCGATCTTCCAGCCCGCCGGGATCGCGGCGCGCAGGCGGGCGCGGCCGGTGACCGAGGCGCCCATCGTGTCGAGCAGGATGCGCGTCGAGGTTTCGCTGAACAATTCGCCGCGGGCGAGGCGTGCGAGCGCATCGGCGATGGCGAGCGGTGCGGCGCCATCGGGCGGATCGTTGACGTAGGCGTCCAATGCCGCGGCGCGCACCTCGGGCGACAGGCGCGAACGGGCAAGTTCGAAGCCATTGCCCTTCGACATGGTCGCCTGGTTCCAGACGAGGCCGGCGGTCTTCGACTGGAGCAGGCGTTCGCCGGGACCGAAGCGGATGTCGCCGAGCTGCTTGCGCTCGATCATCGCGCGCACGGCGCTTGGCCCGCCGACATAGGTCAACAGGCGGTCGTTGGCGGTATTGTCGCTGTGCGTGAGGGCACGGGTGAGCAGTTCGCCGACCGTGGTGTGATAGCCGTCGCCCTTTACCAACATCGCGATCGGCTGGTGGAACAGCGTCAGATCCTGGTCGCGAACGACGACGGGATCGTCGAGCCGTGCTTTGCCCTGATCGCGCAGGTCCATCAGCGTCATCGCGACCCACAATTTGCTGACCGATTGCTGCGGCATGCGGGTGCGCGCGCCGGGCGAGGTGACGGTCCAGCCATCGTCGACCGCGCGGATCGCGATGCCGAACTTGCCGTCGAAATTGCGGGCGAGGCTGTCGATCGCCGCGGTGAGGCGGGCGGGCGCGACCCGGCGCGGCGGCGGCGCGGCGGCGGGGATGGGGATCGACACCGCGGCAGAGGGCGTGGTCACCGCCGGCACCGGGCCGTTGCCGCCCGGCCGCGCATTCGAACCGCAGGCGGCGAGCGCGGCGCAGACGCCGGTCATCAGGATGGATCGGGCCGACCGGCCGTACGCTATCATAATCGTGAACTGGCCCCCGCTAGGCGTAGCATCCTCCATATCCGCCATTTCGGGTGCGGATACCGGCGAAACAAGCCGCTGCGGTGAAGCGCGGCGCACGCGCGGCGAATCGCGTCGGCATCAGGGCACCAACACCGTGTCGACCGCCTCCGCCGCCGTCTGCGGATAGTCGAGCGTGTAATGCAGGCCGCGGCTTTCGTGCCGGTGGAGCGCCGATCGTACGATCAGCTCGGCGGTCTGGAGCAGGTTCCGGAGCTCGATCAGGTCGGGCGTCACGCGGAAATGGCCGTAATAATCGGCGACCTCACCGGTCAGCATCTGGATGCGATGCTGCGCGCGCTCCAGCCGCTTCGTGGTGCGGACGATGCCGACGTAATTCCACATGAAGCGACGGATTTCGGTCCAGTTCTGCTTGATGACCACCTCTTCGTCCGAATCGGTGACGCGGCTTTCGTCCCAGGGTCGGATGACGGGGACGGGGGGCAGGCTGTCCCAATGCGCGGCGATATGGTCGGCGCACGCTTCGCCGAAGACGAAGCATTCGAGCAGGCTGTTGGACGCGAGGCGGTTGGCGCCGTGCAGCCCGCTTTCGGTGCATTCGCCCGCCGCATAGAGGCCGGGCAGATCGGTGCGGCCGTCGCGGTCGATGACGATGCCGCCGCAGGTGTAATGCTGCGCGGGCACGACCGGGATCGGCTGTGTCGTCATGTCGATGCCGAGGCCGAGCAGCTTTTCGTAGATGTTGGGGAAGTGGCCCTTCACGAATTCCGGCGGCTGATGGCTGATGTCGAGATGGACGTAATCGAGGCCGTAGCGCTTGATTTCGGCATCGATCGCGCGCGCCACGACGTCGCGCGGCGCCAGCTCCATCCGCTCCGCGTCATAGTAGGACATGAAGCGCTTGCCGGTGGTCGGGTTGATCAGCCGCCCGCCCTCGCCACGCACCGCCTCGGTGATGAGGAAGTTCTTGACCTCGAGATTGTAGAGGCAGGTCGGGTGGAACTGCATCATCTCCATATTGGAGACGCGGCAACCCGCGCGCCATGCCATCGCGATACCGTCACCCGTCGCGCCGCGCGGCGCGGTGGAGAAGAGGTAGGTGCGGCCTGCGCCGCCGGTGGCGAGGATCGTCGCGCGCGCGGTGTAGAGGGTGACGCGGCCCGTGCCCCGATCGACCGCATAGACGCCCCAGACGTTGCCCGCGCCCGAATAGCGCTGTTCGTGCCGGCTGGTCGCGAGGTCGATCGCGACCTGATCGGGGACGAGCGTGATATTGGGATGCGCCTCGGCGGCGCGTTGCAACGCCTCCTGCACCGCCCAGCCGGTCGCGTCGGCGACATGGACGATGCGGCGATGCGAATGGCCGCCTTCGCGGGTGAGGTGGAGCGCGTTCCCTTCGGTGGCGAAGGGGACGCCGAGTTGGGTCAGGCGCTCGATCGCGGCGGGGGCGTTCTCGACGACGAATTCGACGATATCGCGGTCGTTAAGGCCCGCGCCGGCGACCATCGTATCCTCGACATGGTTGTCGAACGTGTCACCGGGTTCGAGCACCGCGGCGATTCCGCCCTGCGCCCAGGCAGTCGATCCTTCGTTGAGCGCGCCCTTGGCGAGGACGGTGACCTTGAACCGGTCCGCGAGATTGAGCGCCGCGGTGAGCCCGGCGGCGCCCGAGCCGACGATCAGCACGTCGGTGGCGGGGGGTGATTCGCTCATCGCGGGGCGCTTTCGTGGCCGCGGAAGTGGACGAAGTGGACGATACGTATCGTCCGGAAACGCCCCCCGTACGTCCCACCGCAAGGATGGCGGCCGGCGGGCAGGGCGGGACGGGGATCAGGCATCGGACCGCTGTGGCATAAACCGGGGCGTGTAGGACAGCCGGTTTCGCATAAGGGCCGGCCGATCCCGCAATCGGTGCGACGGCGGGAAACCGATTGCGGCGCTCTGCGTCTTGTGACTCACGTGTGACAGGTTCGACGCGGCCTCGGGACAAGCCGCTTCAGGGAGGCGGTGCCCATGACCGTTCTGATCGGACAGACGCAATATTCCGTTGCTGCGCGCGCGGCGTTGCAGCGCCATCGATCGATCCGCGACCATTTCGCGGCCGAGCTGTTCGCCGAGCCGGCGCTGGAGGCGCTGCTGCAATTGTTCATCGCGCAGGAGGAGGGCGTGCGGCTCAGCATGCTGACGCTCAGCCGGCAGTGCAGCGTGTCCGAATCGACCGGCCTGCGCTGGATCGCCCGGCTGGAGGCGCTGGGCTATTGCGAGCGGATCGCCGATCATCAGGACCATCGGCGTTCGTGGATCGTGATGAGTGACGATGGGTGCCGGCGGATGCGGCGCTGGCTCGATACGCAGCCGCGCGAGGCGTGAGGGCGGTGGCCTTCTCACGGGGTGGGGCGGGTTAGCCTACGAGTGCCGGTGCGCCGCAGCGTGCGCCGACGACGCGCAGGTCGGCCTGTCCGATGCGGACGCCGGCAAGCTGCTGCACTTGTTCGAGGATGCCGTCGAGCGCCGGCGCGACGCCGGACAGGGCGCTGAGCAGAGGGGCGGTGACCGGCGACGTGCTGACCGTGAGCCCGAGCACGCTGATCCGGAGATCGAGCCGCTGGAGCAGCGAGGCGATGAGGCCACCGAAGGCTTGGGTGGTGTTGATCGTCTTCACCGCACGGTCGGCGATATCGCCCGGGGTGAAGGTCGCCCGCGTCCAGTCGCTGCCGCCGACCTGCACGTCGGCGAGGCCGGTCACGGCGGTCACCAGCACCGACAGCAAGGTGGCCGGCTGGGGCTGGAGCGGCGCATTGAGGTTGCGCAGTGCGGTGTCGGACACCTGGCCGATGATCGCGCGCATCGGCGTGACCCGCCCGTCGACACCGACGGTCGCGCCGCCGGTGCCGCAGGCGACCGAGGCGAGCCGTGCCTCGCCGCCGGCGCCCTCCAGGATCACCGGCAAATTGGCGGTGGCGAGGCCGAGGCCGGCAACGTCGATCCGCGCATTGAGCGCGATGCGAATCTGCGAGGTGCTGACCGTCACCGACGAATCGCGGCCGACGCGTACCCAGGGCGAGGTGGCGACGCGACTACCGATGATGACCGTCGCCTTGGTCGATCCGACGCCTATCACCTGTCCGCCGAGGTCGAGCGTCAGCTGGCGGTCGCCGCCGGTGCCGATCAGCGCTTCGCGCAGCAGCTCGTCCGCGCCGACGTTGAGCGATTTCAGGATGGTGCCGTCGCCGAGCTTCACGATGCGGGCGAGATCGACCTTGGTCGGGGGCAGTTTGACCGCGATGCTGCGCAGCACGGAGGCGCCGGTGCCCGGCGTCGCCGCATCGGCCATCGCGGTGACGAGCGTCGGCAGGTCGACCACCGCCGAGGCGGTGCTGTCGAACGTGCCCAGGCCAACCCCGGCGCGCGTCTTGAGCAGGCCGGACAAAGCATAGAGATCGACGTTGGCGCCGACCAAAGCGTTATAGTCGGCGACGCTGAGGTTCAGATCGACGCCCGCCAGCTGCGACAGCAGCATGCCCGGAACGCCGCCCTGGACGTGGACCAGGCGGCTGCCGACGCTGATCGCCGCCTCCCCCGTCCGCGCGGCGATCGCCGCGGCGCGCAGGTCGACGTAGCGCCGACCGGTGAGGATACCGGAGAAGAACAGCGGGATGCGCTGGCTCGCCAGCACCTGCACCGCGGCGACGCCGTTCGCGGCCGGCTGGAAGCGCGCCGCGACCGCGACCGCCGGATCGGGGTTGTAGGCGCCTGATTGGGCGGTGACGATCGTGACGCTGGGCGCGCTGTCGGCGGCGACGGCGCTTTGCGCCGCGGTGCGCGGGTCGCCGCCCTGAAGCACGGCGGCCATCGCGGCGCGATCGGTGATGCCCTGCAGCTGGCGCTTGCGCACGACCATCCAGCCGTAAT
This sequence comes from Sphingomonas sp. NIC1, assembly GCF_001638925.1. NCBI lineage: Bacteria > Pseudomonadati > Pseudomonadota > Alphaproteobacteria > Sphingomonadales > Sphingomonadaceae > Sphingomonas > Sphingomonas sp. NIC1. The sequence continues at coordinate 1,319,929 of NZ_CP015521.1, read as the reverse complement.
CGACGGCGAGCGAGGCGGCGCTGAGGAAGATGATGATCAGGAAGACCGACATGACCGCGACGCTGCCGCGCCGGTCGCGCGCCAGTTGTCGTCCGAATGGGGAGACGGCGAAGCGAACCCTCACAGGCCCCCCAGCAGGATGGTGGCGCGCTGGACGATGCGGCTGGGTGGCGCGGGCACGAAGGGCAGGCGCAAATTGCCGTCGCGACTGGCGTCGTAGCTGACCGTGATGGTGAGCTGGCCCGTCCCCTCGCTGACCGCGATCGTGGCGCGCTGCATGTCGTAGCGTCCGAGATTCTTGAGGTGTTCGGTTGCCTTGCCCGTGGCGAGATTGCGCCGTTCGGTGGCGTCGAGGCCGGCGATGGCGGCGCGGGCGCCGTCGTTCGCCGCCTGCTGGATGCCGTTCGCGACCAGGAACCACCAGGCGTAGGAAATGATGCCGAAGGTCAGCATCAGCATTACCGGCAACAGAACGGCAAATTCGATCAGCATCGACCCGCCCGTGTGGGACAGAATTGCCGCAATTCCCTTCCGGCCGCGGCCCGCGGTGCGGGCGCTGACGGCGTCGGTGCGAACATCAACTCCGGTCATTCTCTTTCCTCCATGACAGGGCATGGAGGATGTCGCCTCAAGTCGATCTAAACATTTCTGTCAGAACGACTTTGAGGTGATTTTCGGACCGGATCCGTTTGTTTGGCGAACTATTGCCGACGTGCGGCTTTGTTTCGCTATCGAAAGATTGCTCAGGCGTCGGTGCGGGTGAGGCTGAGGAACACGTCTTCCAGATCGGGTTCTTTGGTCGTCACGTCGACGATGCCGAAACCGTCGTTCTGCACCGCGGCGAGGACGTCGCCGGCATTCACCCGATCCTTGGCATAGGTGATCTCGAGCGTGCGGCTGCCTTTCAGGACGATCTTGGCGAAGCAGGCGTTCTGCGGCGGCGTCGCGACGTCGCGGTCGACGGTGACTGCCACTACCTTTTCCTGCGCCTTGCCGACGAGGTCGCGCGTCGGTTCGTTGGCGATCAGGCGGCCGTGGTTGATTATCGCTATGCGATCGCACAATTCCTCGGCCTCTTCGAGGTAATGGGTGGTCAGCACGACGGTGACGCCGGCGGCGTTCAGTTCGCGGACATAGGCCCACAATTGCTGGCGCAGCTGGATGTCGACGCCCGCGGTCGGTTCGTCGAGGACGAGGACGGGGGGCGAATGGACCATCGCCTTGGCGACCATCAGCCGCCGCTTCATGCCGCCCGACAGCGTGCGGGCGTAGGCGTTCGCCTTGTCCTCCAGATGCACCGCGCGCAGCAGGTCGAGGCTGCGGCGCTGCGATTTGGGGACGCCGTAGAGGCCTGCCTGGATTTCCAGCGTCTCGATCGGCGTGAAGAAGGGGTCGAACAGGATTTCCTGGTTGACGATGCCGATCGACGCCTTGGCGTTGCGCGGATGCGCGTCGATGTCGAAACCCCAGATTTCGGCGCTGCCCTCGGTCTTGTTCACCAGGCCGGCGAGGATGTTGATGAGCGTCGATTTGCCGGCGCCATTGGGGCCGAGCAGGCCGAAGATCTGGCCGCGGGGGACGTCGAAGCTGACCCCGTCGAGCGCGCGCTTGCCGCCCTGATAGGTCTTGCAGAGGTTCTGGATGCGGATCGCGGCCTCGGTCATGGAGCGGGGCATACGCTTGTCGTGGCGGGGTGCAACCCATTCCGGTGGATGCATCCTCTTCCTTCATCGTCATTCGCGCGGAGGCGGGAACCCAGACTGGCTAACGGTGCGGCTCTATCGTTGCGGTTCGGAGGGTATGGATTCCCGCCTTCGCGGGAATGACGAAGGGGGGAGAGCGAAGACGTAGCGGAGGATTGATGGGACGGGCGCGCCTTGCTATCCGCTGGCGCATGATCGCGCCGCCCGAAATCGTCCGTGTCTCCCAACGCCGCGTCGCCTGCGACGGCGCCACCGACATTCCCGGCGGTGCGGCGCTCGGCCATCCGCGCGTGTTCCTGCAGATCGACGAGCATGGCTATATCGACTGCGGCTATTGCGATCGGCGCTTCGTGCTGATCGGCGGGCCGGCGGACGGCGTCGATCAGGCGACGTTGCGCGACATTTCGGAAGGCGCGAGCCCGCGCTAACTAGCCGGGCCGCATCGCGCGCCTATATTGGCGGGTATGACCGTATCCGCCGATCCCCGCTCGTTCCTGTATCGCGACGCGCTGTCGCCCGACGCCGCGCTGCGGCTGACCGCCGAAACGCTGGGGGCCGCCGATGATGGCGAACTCTATCTGCAATATCGTAAGGCCGAGGCGTTCGGCTTCGATGACGGGCGGCTGAAGACCGCGAGCTACGACACCAATGCGGGCTTCGGCCTGCGCGCCGTGTCGGGCGAGATGACCGCCTTCGCGCACGCCAACGAGCTGTCCGAAGCGGCGATCCGCCGCGCGGGCGAGACGATGGCGCTGATCGACCCGTCGAACGGTGCCAAGGCGCTGCCGCCGCAGGGCAACAACCGCCACCTCTATACCGATGCCGACCCCCTCGACCTGGTGCCGTTCGCCGACAAGGTGAATTTGTGCCAGACGATCGATGCCGCGGCGCGGGCGCGCGATCCGCGCGTGGCGCAGGTGTCGGTGGGCCTCAGCGGCACGTGGAGCGTGGTCGAAATCGTGCGGCCCGACGGCTTCGTCGCGACCGACGTGCGGCCGCTGGTGCGGCTCAACATCCAGATCGTCGTCGAACAGAATGGTCGGCGGGAGACGGGCAGCTTCGGCATCGGCGGGCGCTATCTGTACGAGCGGCTGATGGAGCCGGCGGTGTGGAACCGCGGGATCGACGAGGCGCTGGCGCAGGCGTTGATCAACCTCGAATCGGTCGCGGCGCCGGCGGGCGAGATGACCGTGCTGCTCGGGCCGGGCTGGCCGGGGGTGCTGTTGCACGAGGCGATCGGCCATGGGCTGGAGGGCGACTTCAACCGCAAGGGCACCAGCGCCTTCTCGGGCCGGATCGGCGAGCGCGTCGCGGCGCCGGGCGTGACGGTGGTCGACGACGGCAGCCTCGCCGACCGGCGCGGGTCGCTGTCGATCGACGACGAGGGCACGCCGACGCGCGAGACGGTGCTGATCGAGGACGGTATCCTGAAGGGCTATATGCAGGATCGGCTCAACGCGCGGCTGATGGGCGTGGCCGCGACGGGCAATGGCCGGCGCGAAAGCTTCGCGCATGCGCCGATGCCGCGGATGACCAACACCTTCATGAAGGACGGCAAGGACGATCCCGCCGAGCTGCTGTCGCGCGTGAAGACGGGCATCTTCGCCAAGAGCTTCGGCGGCGGGCAGGTGGATATCGTGTCGGGCAAGTTCGTCTTTTCCTGCACCGAGGCGTACCGGATCGAGAACGGCAAGCTGGGCGCGCCGATCAAGGGCGCGACGCTGATCGGCGACGGGCCGACGGTGCTGACCAAAGTGCTGGGCATCGGCAACGACTTCGCGCTGGACGAAGGGATCGGCGTGTGCGGCAAGGGCGGACAGAGCGTGCCCGCGGGCGTGGGTCAGCCGACGCTGCTGGTCGATGGGCTGACGGTGGGGGGGACGGCGGCCTGAAGGATCAGAAGCCGTTGATGAGGAAGTCGAGCGCGGCCTTGATCGTCCATTCCTGATCCGCGAGCGATCCGATGCGTCCACGGAGCAGTTTGGCGTCCAGCGTGACGGCGAAGTGCGTGGCGAGCAGCCATGGTTCGCCGTCCAACGTCACCTGAGGGTTCAGCCGGCCGACGACGTTTGTATCATCGGAAGGGTCGATCAGCGGGATCACCAGCCGCGTACGGTGGACACTCGCCAGTGGAGACTGGACGTCGACGACATGTGCGCCGTCGGGCAGAATGTAGACGTCGAATTGGGCCATCACCAGGCGCGGTACTTTTCGAGTGGATGACCGTTTTTCTCGTACCAGCGGTTCCAGCCTTCGATGGCGTGAGCATTATCCTCGCGCCATCGCGCCTCCTGCGCAGCTTTGATCGCCACGCGTAGCGCGTCTTCACTCACTCGGGACATATTGACCCCGGCTTCCCTGGCAGCCGCGACGATGCCGGTGTCGATCGAGACGTTGACGGCCCTGCGCTTGCCGGTGCGGATCGGATCGTGCTTCATGCGGTGAAAGTATGCGCATCATCTATGCGCGTCAACGGAGTGCAACCATGTCCCTCGTCGAACTCGGTCGGTACGATCGCAACCTGGCCAACATCCTCGTCGGGCGACTGGCGGCGGAAGGGATTGCGGCGATCGCCTTCGATGGCGGCGCGAGCATCGCCGATGGCAGCTATCTGCTGATCCCGGTCCGCGTGATGGTGGACGAGGACGATCTGACGGCGGCGCAGGATATCGTCGGCGCTGCCTGATTTTTGGGCAGAGAAAGCGCGCTGCACAATAATCTGACGTTGCCTGCGTCGACTACGCACGAAATACCCTGAAATCCTGCCAAATCGTAAATGGCACGGTCGTTGCGATGCAGCATGCCGTCTGATGCGAAGGGGGCAGGGATGAAGCTGGTCATTGCGATCATCAAGCCGTTCAAGCTCGACGAGGTGAGGGAAGCGCTCACCACGTTGGGGGTGGCAGGGATGACGGTTACCGAGGTCAAGGGGTTCGGCCGCCAGAAGGGCCAGACCGAAATCTACCGCGGCGCCGAATACAGCACCAACATGGTGCCCAAGATCAAGATCGAGGTGGTGTGCGCCGCCGACCTGGCCGACCGGGTCGTCGAGGCGATCCAGGCATCGGCGAACACCGGCGCGATCGGCGACGGCAAGATCTTCGTGCTCGACGTCGGGCAGGCGGTGCGCATCCGTACCGGCGAAACCGACGATTCGGCGCTCTGAGGGGGGTAAGATGAAGCTGACACACACAATCGCCGGTGTCGGGGCGGCCTGCGCTGCCGCGGCCTTCACCGCACTGCCGGCCTTCGCCCAGGCGGCGCCCGCGGCGGCACCCGTCGTCGCGACGGTCAACAAGGGCGACACCGCCTGGATGATGACCAGCACCGTGCTGGTGATGATGATGATCCTGCCGGGCCTCGCGCTGTTCTACGGCGGCCTCACCCGCGCCAAGAACATGCTGTCGGTAATGACGCAGATCGGCGCGGTCGCGTGCCTCGCGATGCTGATCTGGGTGATGTACGGCTATTCCCTCGCCTTCGGACCGGACGTGGCCGGTGGCGGGGTGCTGACCAACTTCATCGCCAGCTTCGACAAGGCGTTCCTGAAGGGCGTGACCGCGGCGTCGCAGTCGGCGACCTTCACCGCAGGCGTCGAAATCCCCGAATATGTCTTCATCTGCTTCCAGATGACCTTTGCCGCGATCACCGTCGCACTGGTGCTGGGATCGGTGGTCGAGCGGATGAAGTTCAGCGCGGTGATGGCGTTCGGCGCCGTCTGGCTGACGATCGTCTACTTCCCGATCGCACACATGGTGTGGGCATCGTCGGGCCTGTTCTTCAAGGCGGGCGCGCTCGACTTCGCGGGCGGCACCGTGGTGCACATCAACGCCGGCGTTTCGGCGCTGGTCGCATCGCTGATGCTCGGCAAGCGCATGGGCTATCCCAATACGCCGATGCCGCCGCATTCGCTGACCCTGACGGGCGTCGGCACCGGCCTGCTGTGGGTCGGCTGGTTCGGGTTCAATGCGGGTAGCGCGCTGGAAGCCAATGGCTCGGCGGGGCTCGCGATGATCAACACCTTCGTCGCGACCGCGAGCGGCGGCCTGTTCTGGATGCTGATCGAGCGGGTGCGCGGTCACAAGGGGTCGGCGCTGGGCTTCTGTTCGGGCATCGTCGCCGGCCTGGTCGCGGTGACGCCGGCGGCAGGCAATTCGGGTCCGTTCGGTGCGATCGTGCTGGGTGCGGTTGCTTCGGTGGTCTGCTTCTTCGCGGTGTCGGTGCTGAAGCCCAAGCTCGGCTATGACGACGCGCTCGACGCCTTCGGCGTGCATGGCATCGGCGGCATGATCGGCGCGATCGGCACGGGCATCGTCTATGCGCCCTCGCTCGGTGGACCGGGTGCGGCGGATTACGCGATGGGCGCCAAGCTGCTGGTGCAGATCGAGGCGGTCGCGACGACGATCGTCTGGGCCTCGATCGGCACGGTGATCGCGATCACCATCGCCAAGCTGCTCACCGGCCTGCGCGTCAGCCCCGAAGTCGAGCAGGAAGGCCTCGACCTCGGCGAACACGGCGAGCGCGCCTACAATTGATCGGGAGCGGGACGCCAGGTCTCGCACCCCACCGACGTTCCTCCTGCGGACGACCCTGGCCCGGTACGGTAACGTACCGGGTCTTTTTTTATGTTCGCGCGAAGACGCGAAGACGCGAAGGGGGTGCGTGAGGGGCGGGCGTCAGCCTGTCTTGCTCGTGATGGGGAGGGCAGGTGGCTGGCGGCGGGTGCCTGCCTCTTCGCGGCTTCGCGGCTTCGCGTGAATCGGTTTTTGCGCGCAGAGGCGCGGAGGACGCCAAGGGCGCAGAACGGGCGGATCATTCCCGTTCGTGCTGAGCTTGTCGAAGCACGTCGTGCCACAGGGGCGGGGGTGCGTGGGGCGACCCGCCCTTCGACAGGCTCAGGGCGAACGGGGTGTGGGAGCACGGCCCGCCCTGCCCTTTACGTCGTCATCCGGGCGAAAGCCGGGATCCATGGAAACGCGACGCAGCGGTTGCGCGCCTACGTCAGCCACACCTCCGTCCATGGATCCCGGCGTGTGCCGGGATGACGAAAGTCGGGTGAAAGGGCGCGGGCCTCAGCCCAGTTGCGCGCGTAGGTCCATCATGGCGATCGCCGCCTGGGCCGCGCCGCCGCCCTTGTCGAGCTGGCCGGGGTCGGCGCGGGCGATGGCTTGCGCTTCGTTTTCGGTGGTCAGGATGCCGTTGCCGATGGCGAGGCCGTCCATGGTCAGCGCCATGATACCGCGCGCGCTTTCGTTCGAGACGATTTCGAAATGATAGGTCTCGCCGCGGATCACGACGCCCAGCGCGACGAAGGCGTCGTAGCGGCTGGTGTCGGACGCCAGCGCGATCGCGCCAGGCACCTCGAGCGCGCCGGGCACCGTCACCGTCTCATGCGTGTGGCCAGCCGCCTCGATCGCGGCGCGGGCGCCGGCGAACAGCATGTCGTTGAGATGATCGTAGAAGCGGGCTTCGACGATGAGGATATTGGCCATGGGTCAGCCTTCGCCTTCGATGCGGCGCTCGGCGACGATCGACAGGCCGTAGCCGTCGAGCCCCACGAGCGTGTGGTGGGTGTTGGTCAGCAGGATCATGTCGTGGACGCCGAGCTCGGCGAGGATCATCGCGCCGACGCCATAGTCGCGCAATTCCTCCATCGGCACTTCGACCTGCTCGCCGGCATGGCGGCGGACGGCGGTGGTGAAGCCGTCGGCGCGCTGGCGGTTGATGATGACGATGACGCCCGAGCCTTCTTTGGCGATCATCTCCATCGAGCGCTGGAGCATGCGGCTGCGGTCGCCGTCCTCGCCGAACACGTCGGCGAAGGGGGAGAGCGCGTGCATGCGCACCAGCACGGGCTGCGTCACGTCGAGCCGGCCCTTGACCAGCGCGATCTGTTCGGTGCCCGTCGCGGTGTTGCGATAGGCGCGTACCGCCCATTCGCCGCCCCAGCGGCTGGTGAAGCGCGTTTCCGACACCAGCGACACGAGATGGTCGTAGCGGCGGCGATAGGCGATCAGGTCGCGGATCGTGCCGATCTTGAGGTTGTGGAACTGCGCGAAGGTGACGAGATCGTCCATCCGCGCCATCGTGCCATCCTCGTTCATGATCTCGCAGATCACGCCCGAGGGGTTGAGGCCGGCGAGGCGCGAGACGTCGACCGCCGCCTCGGTGTGCCCTGCGCGCACCAGCACGCCGCCGTCGCGCGCGACGAGCGGGAAGACGTGGCCCGGCGTCACGATATCGGCGCGGCCCTTGGCCGAATCGGTCGCCACCGCGATCGTGCGGGCGCGGTCGGCGGCGGAGATACCGGTCGTCACGCCTTCTCGCGCCTCGATCGAGACGGTGAAGGCGGTTTCGTGGCGGGTGCCGTTGTTACGGCTCATCAGGTCGAGGCCGAGTTCCTCGACGCGGGTGCGCGTCATCGCGAGGCAGATGAGGCCACGGCCGTGACGGGCCATGAAGTTGATCTTTTCGGGCGTCGCCATCTGCGCGGGGATGACGAGGTCGCCCTCATTCTCGCGATCTTCGTCGTCGACGAGGATGAACATGCGGCCGTTACGCGCCTCGTCGATGATCTCTTCAGGGCTGGACAGGAAGGCGTGGCGCAGCTGGGCGATCTCAGGGTTAGCGGCCACGGTAATGCTCCATGCGTTGCAGATAGCGGGCGAGGACGTCGATCTCGATATTGACCATCTGGCCCTGGGCGAGGGCGCCGAGCGTCGTCACCGCCTGGGTGTGGGGGATGAGGTTGACCGAAAAGTGCGTGACGTCCCCATGATCCTCGACCGTGTTGACGGTGAGCGAGACGCCGTCGATCGTGATCGACCCCTTGGGCGCGATGAACGGCGCGAGGGCGGCGGGGACGGCGAAGCCGATGCGGTGCGACTCGCCCTCCGGACAGATGCCGATCACCTCGGCGATGCCGTCGACATGGCCGGTGACGATATGGCCGCCGAGTTCGTCGCCGAGCTTCATCGCGCGTTCGAGATTGAGGCGGCGTCCTTCGACCCATTGGTCGCGTGCGGTGCGGGCGATGGTCTCGCCGGAGACCTGGACGTCGAACCAATGGGTGCCGGCCGTGCCCTTATCGATGACGGTCAGGCAGACGCCCGAACAGGCGATCGAGGCGCCGAGGTCGATCGTGTCGGGGTCGTAGGACGTGGCGATGCGCACGCGCGTGTCGCCCTCGCTCTGAACCCGTTCGATCGTGCCGATATCGCTGACTATGCCGGTGAACATGGGGTGCGCTCGTAGACCTCGAGCCGGTCGCTGCCAAGCTGGCGCGCATCGTGGAGCTGCCAGCGGCCGTGTGCCGATCCGAGATCGGTGAGGCCGATCGCGCCGATCGCGGGCAGGCCGCCGCCGATGACGATGGGCGCGCGGTAGAGGAGCAGGCGGTCGACGAGGTCGTCTCGCAAGAAGGCGGCGGCGGTGCCCGCGCCGCCGTCGATGAGCAGGTGGTCGCCGGGGAGGGTGGCGATGGCGGCGGGGGAGGGAATCCATGCCGGGTCGCCCTCACCCTTCCGCGGCTCCGCCGCTCCCTCCCTCTCCCGATGGGAGAGGGAAGCGGCGCGCAGCGCCGAAGGGTGAGGGTGAGTGCGGGACAGTACCACCCGCTGCGGGCTTCGTTCCTCCAGCCCCGGCAGGCGCACGTCGAGGGTCGGGCGGTCCGCCTCCCATGTTCCCCGGCCGACGAGGATCGCTTCGTGGCGGGCGCGTTCGAGGTGGGCGTGGGCGCGTGCCTCTGCGCCGGTGATCCAGCGGCTGGTGCCGTCGGCGAGCGCGATGCAGCCGTCGAGCGAGGTGGCGAGCTTCAGCGTCACGAACGGGCGGCCGAGCCGGCGGCGGGTGAGGAAGCCGGCCATGCTGCGCGCCGCATCGGTGGCAAGCAGGCCGACCGCCACCGCGACACCGGCGGCGCGGAGTCGGGCGATGCCCTGGCCGTTGGTGCGCGGGTCCGGATCGCCGAGCGCGATTACCACACGCGCGATGCCGGCCGCGATCAGCAGATCGGTGCAGGCCGGTCCGCGCGCCGAGAGATGCGCGCAGGGTTCCAGCGTGACATAGGCGGTGGCACTGCGTGCCGCGTCGCCCGCCTGCGCGAGCGCCATCGCCTCGGCATGCGGGCGGCCGCCGGGCTGGGTCCAGCCGCGACCGACCACTTGATCGTCGCGGACGATGACGCAACCGACGTTGGGATTGGGCGCGGTGCGGCCGCGCGTGCGCTCGGCGAGCGTAAGCGCGGCGGCCATCCAGCGCGAATCGGCCGTGCTCACAGCCCCATTTTGTTCATCGCGTCATCGACCTTCTTGAACTGGCTGCGCAATTTCTCCTCGCGCGCCTTTTGTGCGGCGATGCGCTTGTCCTGTTCGACCTTGTCGATCGCCTGCTGCGCCTTGATCTCCGCATCGGTGCGGTTGGCCGCGTAATTCTTGAAGTAGATGATGTTGGGTTGATAGGGTTCGGGCGGAATGTCGTTGCGCATGAAGGCGTAGACGAAGAACCCCGTGATCGCGATCGCCAGCGCAAGAAAGCCCAGGTCGCGCGGCTCGCGCTGCGACAGGAAGAAGCGCAGGTCGCGAATGGCCCGCACCGGCGAGAAGCGGCTGAAGAACTGCATGGGGGAGAAGATAGGACGTGGCGGCGGACGCGACCAGCCCCTCCCTTGCAAACGGCCGTTCGTGCTGAGCCTGTCGAAGCACGGCTGTCCGGGGGCGTTACGCTTGTGGCAACCTGCCCTTCGACAGGCTCAGGGCGAACGGCGCGAGGGTTGGGGGTCAGTCGGTCAGCCCGTGGACCAGCAGCAGCGAGACGAAGGTGAGGAGCGCCGCCCAGGCGAAGACGAGCAGCACCGCGGTACGCCAGAGTGCGGAAAAGGTGCGCAGCGAATAGGCGCCGCGTAGTTGGCGGAACATGTGGATCGGCGGCAGCGCAAAGACGGCGAGCACGATCCAGCCGCTGCCGATGCCGATGACGCCGGCGATCATCAGCGTGATCACCATCAGCATCATGAAGGCGAGGCTGTAGGTGACGAAGATCGCGTGATCGTACAGGCCGAAGCGGCGGCGCCACAGGAAGAGCAACGCCACGAAGGGCGTCGAGATGGGGATCAGCAGCCAGCTGTATTTGTACGCGCTCGATTGCAGCTTGTAGAGCGCGAGGCCGGGGTTCTTGTTGGCCTTTTCCAGGCCGTGGTCGAGGCTGGCCCAGCCGGTCTTGGCGTTGGTGAACGACGTTTCCACGCTGTCGCCGCCGGTCGCGCCCGCCTGGGTCCGCTTCAGCGCGGCGATCGCGGTCTGCAGGCCGGCGATGTCCTGATCGATTTTTCCGGTCGGTTTGCCCGCAGCGACCAGCTTGGCGCGTGTCTTCTGGGCGAGGTCGAGCTGCTTTTCCACCTTCTCGACGCCGCCGGCGATGCCGACGATGTGGCGGCTGACGCCTTCGGGCGTCGCGAGTTCGGCGATGTCGCCGCCCAGCGCGCTGATCGTCGCGAACATCAGGAAAACGGTGAACAGGAACACCGCGAGCGGCGAGACGAAGCGCGCGCGTTCGCCGGCGACGTAGCGGCGGGTGAGATCGCCCGGCCGCCACACCAGCATCGGCAGCGTGCGCCAGATCTTGCCTTCGAAATGGAACACGCCGTGCGCGATCTCATGCCCGATCGCGCCGATCGTGCGATGGACGTGGCCGCTCTGTCCGCAGGCGTGGCAATGCGCGCCGATCAGCCGCGTGCCGCAGTTGAGGCACAGGCCGTGGCCGTGCTCGCGTGATTCCCCGGCGTGCGGCTCCACCGTGCGGGCGGCGAGCGCGCCCGTGATGAAGTCCCCTGCTGCTGCGATATCCCCCGACATGATAGCAGCTTAGCAAGCTGTATCGGCCGGGCAAGATCGTCTTCGTGGCATAAGGCGGGGTAGCGTGGTAACGAACGGCATGGCCGACGCAGACAATACGCACGAAATGATCGCAGACATGGGCGCGCGTGCGCGCCGCGCCGCCAGGATGCTCGCGGCTCTGCCGACGGCGGCGAAGGCGGCCGGGCTGCGCGCTGCGGCGGCGGCGGTGCGTGCGGCGGCGCCGGCGATCCTTGATGCGAATGCGCGCGACATGGCGGCAGGCGAGGCACGCGGCCTGAGTGGCGCGCTGCTCGACCGGCTGCGGCTCGATGCCGGGCGGATCGAGGGGATCGCGGCGGGGATCGGGGCGGTGGCGGGGCTCGACGACCCGGTCGGGCAGGTGATCGATCGTCGCGAGCGGCCCAATGGCTTGCAGCTGACCCGCGTGCGCGTGCCGATCGGCGTGATCGGCATCATCTACGAATCGCGGCCCAACGTGACCGCGGACGCGGCGGCATTGTGCGTGATGGCGGGCAATGCGGTGATCCTGCGCGGCGGCAGCGAGGCGATCCATAGCAATCGTGCGATCCATGCGGCGCTGGTTGAGGGGCTGGAGCAGGCGGCACTGCCGGTGGAGGCGGTGCAGCTGGTGCCGACCACCGATCGTGCCGCGGTCGGCGCGATGCTGACCGCCGATGGCGTGATCGACCTGATCGTCCCGCGCGGCGGCAAGAGCTTGGTCGCGCGCGTGCAGGCGGAGGCGCGGGTGCCGGTGCTGGCGCATCTCGATGGGATCAACCACGTCTATGTCGATGGCTCGGCCGATCCGGCGATGGCGGAGCGGGTGGTGCTGGATGCCAAGATGCGGCGGACGGGCATCTGCGGGGCGATGGAGACGCTGCTGATCGATCGCGACTTTGCCAGGCCAGCGGAGTTGGTGACAGCGTTGCAACAGGCCGGATGCGAAGTGCGTGGCGATCCCGTCGAGGCGGCGTTCGGCGAGATCGTCGTGCCCGTCAGCGCCGAGGATTGGGACACCGAATATCTCGATGCGATCGCCTCCGTCGCGCTGGTCGACGGGGTTGAGGGGGCGATGGCGCATATCGCGCGGCACGGCTCGCACCATACCGACGCGATCGTCGCCGAGGATGCAGGGGTTGCGGAGCGATTCCTGAACGGCGTCGACAGTGCGATCGTGCTGTGGAACGCCTCCACCCAATTCGCCGATGGGGGCGAGTTCGGGCTGGGTGCGGAGATCGGCATCGCGACGGGGCGGCTGCACGCCCGCGGGCCGGTCGCGCTGGAGGGGCTGACGACGTACAAATGGATCGGCCGCGGCACGGGGCAGGTGCGCGGTTGATAGCGCCGCGCGCCAAGCGTAGGCTGCGCCGATGAACGCCCCCACGCGCATCTCCGCCGAAGTCGACGATGTGACGCTCGCCAAGATCGAGGCGGCGGCATCGCAGCTGGGGGTGAGCCTGGAGCAGTTTGCGGGCGATGCGCTGCGGCGGGCGGCGGACGAGGCCAGCGATCTGGCCGACCGATTGGAGCGGGGACGCAGCCAGATCGCGGCGGGCGATTGTCGCGACCACGACGCGTTCATGGCCGATCTACGCCACTGGAGAGACGATCGGGTCCGTTCGCGTTGATGCGGTTGATCTGGTCGACGCAGGCCCAGCAAGAGCTGCTCGACATTGCCGAACATTATGACGGGATCGATCCCGATCTGGCGAATGCGATCGTCGATCGGGTCGAGGCGTCCGTGTCGCCCTTGCTCGAGTTTCCACGGTTGGGAGCGATCATCGAACGGAACGGGGCCCGAAAGTGGCGGGTGCCGCGCACGCCCTTCATTCTATTGTACGATGTCACCGCCGAGCGGATCGAGATCCTGAGCGTCAGCCACGCCCGCAGCGACTGGGCCGAGCCATGAAAACCGGCCTGCTCGGCGGATCGTTCAACCCGGCGCATCGCGGGCATCGGGCGATCACGCTCGCCGCGATCCGGGCGCTGGAGCTTGACGAGGCATGGTGGCTGGTGTCGCCGGGCAATCCGCTCAAGAGCGGCGCGCGCGACATGGCGCCGCTGGCCGCGCGGCTCGCGTCGGCCAAGCGGATGGCGCGGCGGGCGCCGATCCGGGCGAGCGATATCGAGGCGCGGCTGGGTACGCGCTACACGCTCGACACACTGCGCCAATTGCAGCGGCGTTACCCCCGGCGGCAGTTCATCTGGTTGATGGGGGCGGACAATCTGGCGCAGTTTCATCGCTGGCTCGGGTGGCGCGAGATCGCGCGCACGATGCCGATTGCGGTGATCGCGCGTCCGGGGTATGACGACAAGGCCCTCGCGGGTGTCGCGATGGGTTGGCTGCGGCGCTTCCAACGGCCCGCACGCCAGGCGAAGCATTGGACCTCGTGGAGTTTGCCGGCACTCGTGCTGTTGCGCTTCCGCCCCGACCCGACCTCCGCCACCGCGGTCCGTGCGGCCGATCCCGACTGGCACCGGCACTGATGCCGGCCCAGCAACCCAGGAGTCCCCTTGGCGAGTACCCCCCAGGCCGTGCGTCCGGCCGATCCGGCCGAAGTCGAAGCGCTGCTGCGACTGATCCTGACGTCGCTGGACGACGATCAGGCCGAAGAGGTCATTTCGATTCCGCTCGCGGGCAAATCGACGATCGCCGACCATATGGTGATCGCCAGCGGCCGCTCGACGCGGCAGGTCGCATCGATGGCCAACAAGATCGCCGAAAAGGTGAAGGCCGAGTTCGGCCGTCCGGTGCGGATCGAAGGGCTGCAGACCGCCGATTGGGTGCTGATCGACGCCAATGACGTCATCGTCCACCTGTTCCGGCCGGAGGTACGCACCTTCTATAACCTGGAGCGCATGTGGCAGTTCGGCGATACGGTGTCGTCGTCGCTGAAGCCGCTTCCCCCGGAAGTCCTCAACCCGCCGAAGACCCCCACCGCGACGGACGAGGCCTGACATCCTTCTCCACATCGTGGCGCGCGGCAAGATCGGGCGATCGCCCGAGGCGGAGCTGGTCGATCGCTATCTGAAGCGGATCGTCTGGCCGACGCGCGTCACCGAACTGCCCGATACCGGCGGCAAGGTGCCCGCGATGGAGCCGCAGACGGTGCGGGTGATGCTGGACGAGAAGGGCGAGGTGCTCGGCTCGCTGGACTTTGCGCGGCGGATCGAGCGGTGGCGCGATAGCGGCACGCGAGAGCTGCGCTTCCTGATCGGCGCCGCCGACGGCTTCGACGATGCCGAGCGGGCGGGCGCGGACCTGTTGCTGTCGTTCGGGCGCGCGACCTGGCCGCATATGCTGGCGCGGGCGATGCTGGCCGAGCAGCTGTTCCGTGCGACCGCGATTTTGGCTGGGCATCCCTATCATCGGGAGGGGTGAGGGTGCGCGCTGCCGTTCGGTTTCCGCCCTCACCCCCCCCACTCGGCTGCGCCGAGCGGGTCCCCCCCCTCTCCCGTTGGGAGAGGGGAAGAGGCGCGGAGCGCCGAAGGGGTGAGGGCGGGCGCGTCGTCCTCGGCGTGCTTGCCCTGATCGCGCTCACCCTTCCCGCATACGGCCAGCCCGTCGTCGACCAGCGCCAACGCCTCGTCGCAGCCAAGCGCGACGCGGTGATCGCCACGCGTCGCGCCGAAGCGTTGGCGCGCGACGCGGCGGCCGAACGCAATGCCGCGGACAAGGCGCGGGCCGAGGAGGCGGCGCTGGCGGCGCGGGTGCGTGCTGCGGAGGCCAATCTGGCGGCGGCGCGGGCGCGGCAGGCGATCGTCACGCGGTTGCTGGCGGATCAGCAGACGACTCTTGCCACGCAGCAGGCGCCGGTCGCGCGATTGCTCGCGGCGCTGACCGCCTTGGCGCGCCGGCCGGCGGTGGTCGCGATCGCGCAGCCGGGATCGATCGACGACCTCGTCCACGTCCGCGCGGTGCTGGGTGGTGCGCTGCCGCTGGTGCAGCAGCGGACCGATGGCGTGCGGAGGCAGATCGCACGGACGCGGGGGCTGGAGCGGGATGCATCGGTCGCAGCGGCGGCGCTGCGGCGCGGGCGGGCGCAGCTGGAGACGGACCGGGTCGCGCTTGCGACGCTGGAGGCGGCGCATCGGCGTCGCGCCAGTGCGCTCGGGCGTCATGCGATGAGCGAGGAGGATCGGGCGCTCGCGCTGGGCGAACGCGCGCGGGACCTGGTCGAATCGCTCGGCGACGATGCGGTGGCACAGGCGACTGCGGCGGATCTGGCGGCACTGCCCGGTCCCCTGCCGCGCCCGCTGGCGCCCGGCACGCGGGTACCGGTGCCGGCGGCGGGGGCGTATCGCCTGCCGGTGCGCGGGCGGCTCGTCACCGGGACGGGCGAGATTTCCGACGCGGGCGTGCGGTCGCGCGGGCTGACCTTTGCGGTCGCGGCGGGCGCGCCGGTGGTGGCGCCGGCGGGGGGCGTGGTACGCTACGCCAAGGCGTATCGCGGCTATGGCACGATCGTGATCCTCGACCATGGCGACGGCTGGACCAGCCTCGTCACCGGGCTCGCCGCTGCGGGCGTTCGCCCGGGCGAGCGGATCGCGGCGGGAGCGCCTCTAGGCAGGGCGGCGGGGGGCGAAGAGCCTCGGATCACCGTCGAATTGCGTCGCCGCGGGCGGCCGGTGGATATCGCCGCGCTGCTGGGCTGAGGGTGCCCGACGGTTCGCGTCGATCAAGCGTCATCCGGTCTTCCGGGTCGTTATTGCCTCGCTCCGCTCGCAATGACGGGAGGGGGCGTGCGGCGGCGATAGGCGGATCGGCAGCAGGCGCGCTGCGCCGTCAGCGACGGTTCAGCCTCGCCGTGCTTTGCTCCGGCTCGCAAAAGGGATAGACGTGCGGGGTTTTCCCGCCTTGCAGGACTTTCGATGCCCCGTCCGCTGCTGACCGCGACTGCTATCATCGGTTCCCTGTCCCTGATCCCGCTCGCCACGCAGGCGATGGCGGCGGTGGACACGGATACCTATCGCGAATTCGACCAGTTCCTCGACGTCTTCAACCGGATCAAGGCCGATTACGTCGACAAGGTCGACGACAAGAAGCTGATCAAGGGCGCGATCGAGGGCATGCTTGCGAGCCTCGACCCGCACTCGAGCTATGTCGATGCGCTCGACTACGACAATCTCAAGATCCAGACCGAGGGCAATTACGGCGGCCTAGGCCTCACCGTCCAGATGGAGGACGGCGCGGTAAAGGTTGTCGCGCCGCAGGAGGATACGCCCGCCTATCGCGCCGGCGTGAAGTCGGGCGATTACATCACGCATATCGACGGCAAGCTGATCTACGGCGAGACGCTGGACGAGGCGGTGGCGCTGATGCGCGGCAAGCCGGGCAGCAAGATCAGCATGACGATCGTCCGCCCCGGACAGGACAAGCCGCTCGACATCACGATGACGCGCGAGGTGATCGTGCAGCGCCCGGTGAAGTGGGAGGTGCGCGGCGACGTCGGCTACATCAACATCAACACCTTCTCCGAAAGCACCGGCGCGGATACGCGCGCGGCGATCATGGCGATCGACAAGAGCCTGGGGCATCGGCCGCTGGGCTATGTGGTCGACCTGCGCGACAATGGCGGCGGTTTGCTGACGCAGGCGATCGCGGTGAGCGACGCTTTCCTGGATCATGGCGAGATCGTCTCGCAGCGCGGGCGCGAGAAGAGCGATATCGAACGCTATTTCGCCAAGCCGGGCGACGACGCGCATGGGCTGCCGGTGGTGGTGCTGACCAACCCCGGTACGGCCTCGGCGTCCGAAATCGTCGCAGGCGCGCTGCAGGATCATCACCGCGCACTGATCATGGGTGAGCGCAGCTTCGGCAAGGGATCGGTGCAGACGCTGCTGCCGCTGGGCCCGCAGACCGCGCTGCGCCTGACTACGGCGCGCTATTACACGCCGTCGGGCCGCAGCGTGCAGGAAGGCGGCATCGAGCCCGATATCCGCGTGCCGCAGATCAGCGATCCCGACATCAAGACGCGCCCGGTGTTCCGCGAGGCCGACCTGCGCCGCCACCTGATCAATGAGGTGAAGGCGGACAACAAAATCCTCGAGGAAGATACCAAGGACGATCCGCGCTTCGCGATGACTGCGGAGCAGCTCAAGAAGCAAGGGATCGACGACTTCCAGCTCTATTATGCGCTGAAGACGGTCGCGCGGCTGGGCGGCGCGGCGCAAGTCGCCGCGGCGACGAAGCCGGTGCCCTCCAGCCGGCCGGGCGGCAAGTGAGCCGCGCGTTCACCCCCGCCGAGCGGCGCGCGCGGGCGCTTGCGCTGCTGCTGCCCGCGGCGCTGCTGGCGGGGGCGTGGTTCTCTCAGCTCGTCGGGCATCTGTACCCGTGCGAGATGTGCCATTGGCAGCGCTGGCCGCATTATGCGGCGCTGCCGTTCGCGCTGCTGGCGTTCGTCGTGCCGCAGCGGAGCATCGCCAAGGGACTGGTGATCATCGCTGCGCTGCTGATCGCGGTATCGGGTGCGATCGGCGTGGCGCATGCCGGCGTCGAATATCATTGGTGGGAAGGCTTTACCGCCTGTACCCAGACGGTCGACCTGCGCGGCCTGGGCCCGGATGCGCGGCTGGAGGCGCTGATGCACGCGCCCATGGTGCGCTGTGATACGCCGCAGTGGACGCTGTTCGGCATCTCGCTCGCTGGGTTCAACGCGATCTTTTCGCTGGGTGGCGCGTTGCTGATCCTATGGTGGATGAGGAAGGCACGATGACCGCGACGATCGCGAACGCGCGCAGGCCGCACTGGCGCCCCGGCGACCGGCGCGAGGCGACGAAGGCGATGATCCGCGTCGATCAGGCGGGCGAATATGGCGCGACGCGTATCTATGCGGGCCAGCTGGCGGTGCTGGGCGATCGGCACCCGGCGGCGCGTGCGATCCATCATATGGCCGCCCAAGAGGAGCGGCACCGCGCCTTCTTCGATGCGATGATGGCGCGCCGCGGCGTGCGGCCGACGCTGTTCCAGCCGTTCTGGGACAAGGCGGGCTTCGCATTGGGTGCGATCACCGCGGCGATCGGGCCGAATGCGGCGATGGCCTGCACTGCGGCGGTCGAGACCGAGATCGACAAACACTATCAGCAGCAGCGTGACGAATTGGGCGACAGCGACCCCGAATTGTCCGACGCGATCGCCGATTTCCAGGCCGAGGAACTGGAGCACCGCGACCATGCGCTGGCCGCGGGCGCCGAACAGGCGGTCGGCTATCCGATCCTGTCGGGCCTGATCCGGCTGGGCTGCAAGGTCGCGATCGCCACCGCCAAGAGGATTTGAGAGGACGACGCATGCGAGCCTTCATCGCCACCGCCTTGATGCTGACCGCCGGCCCCGCGTTCGCGCAGGAGTTTACGCAGGGCGCGCAGCCGACGGCCCAGCCCCCGGCGCAGACGGTCAGCACGAAGCCGGCGCTGCCCGGCGCGCCCAAGCCGGTGGTGATCCAGGCACCGGGCGAGGTCGCCAAGCGGGCGCCGATCAACGGCGTGCTCGTCCTCTATGGCAACGAACGGTGCCCGACGAACAGCGACGGGCAGGAAATCGTGGTGTGCGAACGCCGCAGCGCGCGCGAGCAATATCGCGTGCCCAAGGAATTGCGTGAATTCCAGGTGACGCCGCAGAACGAAAGCTGGGCGGCCCGCGCGCAGGGGACGCTGGATGCCGGCGTCGGCGCGAACAGCACGGGGAGTTGCTCGACGGTGGGGGCCGGCGGGCAGACCGGTTGCTTCCTGCAGAGTGCGCGGGCGGCGCGTAAGGAGAATCAGGCCCGTAAGGCGGAAGAAGCGCGGGTTCCGTAAGGGGCGGTTGCCTCACACTCCCCCGTCACCCCGGACTCGGTCCAGGGTCCACTCCGCGGCGAGGGGGACGGCTGGAGGCACAGGCGCTACCCCCGCGGCACGGTGGACCCCGGAACGAGTCCGGGGTGACGGAGTGGGTGTGGCAGAGGGCGTGGCTCCTACCAGCGACTTGGCGGCTCGTGCCGCGTCGGCTACCCTCGTGGTCAGGGGGATGCGCACATGGCGACGGCGATCGGACGGGGCGGAACACGGGTAAAGCCTTGGGCCGCCGACACCTATGAAAAGGTGCTGTCGGTCGGTGCGCTGCTGCTGCTCGCCGCCGTGCTGATCGCGATCCTTCGCGGGCATGCGCAATGGGCGATGGTGCCAGGGATCGTTTGGGCGCATATCCTCACCATTTTCGTCGCGCTCGTCCTGACGCCGGTCATCCTGCTGTCGCCGCGCGGGGACAGGCGGCATCGCATCTTGGGGCGGATCTGGGCGGCGGCGATGCTGCTGACCGCGTTGCTGTCGTTCGGTATCCGCGAGGCGAACGGCGGCTTCAGCTTTATCCATATCCTGTCGGCCTGGGTCGTCATCCAGGTGCCGCTGCTGTGGTATGCCGCGCGCGCCCACAAGGTTGCGCTGCACCGGGGCAGCGTGCGCGGCATGGTGACGGGGGCGCTGCTGATCGCGGGCTTCTTTACCTTCCCGTTCGGCCGGTTGCTCGGGCGCTGGCTGTTCGGCTGAGTCCATGCGCGGCGTCCGCATCGTCCTGTTCGCGCTCGTCTGGCTGAGCTGTGTCTGGTTCGGATCGTGGGAGCGCAACGACAATCAGGCGACGCGGATGTACGCGGCGATCGGGCTGGTCGAGCGCGGCGATGCCTCGATCGATCCCTATGCCACGCTGACGATCGACAAAGCGATGTTCGGCGGGCGCACCTATCTCGACAAGCCACCGGGCATGACGCTGATGGCACTGCCCGCAGTGTGGATCGTCGATCGTGTCACCGGCGACCGGGCAAGCCATTATGACAGCGCGATCGGGGGCTATGACTTCGATCGCTACCTGCGGCTGCGCGTGCGGCTGGCGGTGGCGATGGGGCCCGCGCTGCTGACCGCGCTCGCCGCGGTGCTGCTGTTCGATCTGGGCGTGGGGCTGAGCGGCAGCGCGGGCGCGGGGTTGTTCGCCGCGCTGGGCTATGCGCTGGGTACGCCGGTGTGGGGCTGGTCGACGACGCTGTTGGGGCATGCGGTGGTCGCGGACCTGTATGTCGTGGCGATCTGGGCTGTGTGGCGCGGACTGTCCCTGCCGCGGGGGGCGAGCGGCCATGCGCTGCTGGCCGGCGTGGCGCTCGGTTGGGCGGTGGTGGTCGAGCATCAGGCGGTGTTGGCCGGCGCAGTGCTCGCGCTCTGGGCGGCGTGGGCGGCACGCGACCGGGCGGATCGCGGCTGGCTGATCGGCGCGGCGCTGATCGGCGGGGCGATCGCGCTGGTGCCGTTCGCGACCTACAATCTCGTCGCCTTCGGGACGCCGTTCCGGATCGGCTATGCCGGCGTCGTCGGCTGGGAGGGCATGCACCAGGGGCTGTTCGGGCTGGGTATGCCGCGCATGTCGGTGCTGCGCGAGGTGACGATCGGCGCGCGCTATGGGCTGATCTGGGTCGCGCCCGTGTTGGTGCTGGCGCCGTACGGCCTGTGGATGTGGGGGCAGCGGCCGCGGACGCGCAGCCTGGCGGTTGCCGCAGCGCTGGCGGCGGCCGTCGTACTGCTGGTCAATGCGGCCTATGTCTATTGGCAGGGCGGCAACACCACTGGGCCACGGTTCGCCATTCCCGCGGTGGCGCCGCTGGCGTTGGGCCTTGCTGCGGCTTGGGCGCATGCCGGGGATCGCGGCATCCGGATCGGCATGGCCGCGCTGCTGGCGCTGTCGATCGCGATCAATGCGGCGATCGCCTCGGCCGAGATTTTCGCACCACCAGGCAGCGCCTTTCCGGTGTGGCAGGCGGTCATCGCCGGGCCGTTCGCCGACGGCGTCCTGCGCACGCTGCCGAGCGAGTGGTTCGGCTGGAGCCCCTGGGCGGGCTTCCGCTGGTGGTGCGCGCTCGCGCTGCCGATGCTGGCGTGGCTTGTCTGGCGGGTGCGACGGGTTCAGGCCTGAGGCGTGCGCTTCAGGCCGCGGACGCGGTGCCAGATGTAGAAGGCGACGAGGGCGATCAGGACGATGCCGATCGCGAGGTCGGCGCGGTGGAAGGCGGCTTTGACGCGCGGGTCGCTGTCCCACTTGCTGCCCAGCTTCATGCCGACCCAGGCGAGGCCGAAGCACCAGGGCCAGCTGCCGAGGAAGGTATAGACGTGGAAGGGCACCAGCCGCATCCGCGCGACGCCCGCCGGGAAGGCGATGAAGCTGCGGATGACGGGGAGCAGGCGGCCGATCAGCACTGCGATCGAGCCCCAGCGCGCGAAGAAGCGATCGGCGGCGTCGAGCTCGCCCGGGCCGATCAGCAGATAGCGGCCCCAGCGTTCCGCGACCGGCCGGCCGCCGCGCTTGCCGATCTCATAGGCGACGATCGAGCCGAGGTTGCAGCCGATCGCGCCCGCGGTCGCCGCCAGATACAGGTCGAAGCGGCCGGTCGAGACGAGATAGCCCGCGAACGGCATGATGATCTCGGACGGCAGGGGAATGCAGGCGCTTTCGATCGCCATCAGGATCGCGATGCCGACGTAGCCGCCGCTGGAGATGACCCAGATCGTGAAGGTGGCGAGGACGCCCAGAATTTTCTCGAACATGGGCGGGGGGCTTGGCGGATCGCACGGGTTTAGGGAAGGGGGAACCGGATACGCTGCTGGGACGCTGGGCGACGATGACCGATCTGACGCTGAACGATGGCCGGACCATGCCCCAATTGGGCTTCGGCACCTGGAAACTGCCCGATGCACAGGCCCCTTTGGTGGTGCGCGGCGCGCTCGATGCCGGATATCGGCTGATCGACACCGCGGCGATCTACCGCAACGAACGCGGCGTCGGCGAAGGGCTGGCGGGCAGCGACGCCTTCGTCACGACCAAGCTGTGGAACGACAGGCAGGGCGATCCCAAGGCGGCGCTGGTCGAAAGCCTGGCGCTGCTGGGGATGGATGCGGTCGATCTGTATCTGATCCACTGGCCCGCGCCGGGGCAGGGGCAGTATGTCGAGGCGTGGAAGGCGCTGGTGCGCCTGCGTGACGCGGGCAAGACGCGATCGATCGGCGTGTCGAACTTCCTGCCCGAGCATCTAGACGCGATCATCGATGCGACGGGCGTGACGCCGGTGCTCAACCAGATCGAGCTTCACCCGCGGCATCAGCGGCTGGAAGAGCGGGCGTATCACGAAGCGCATGGCATCGTGACGCAGAGCTGGAGCCCGCTGGGGCAGGGCGGCGACCTGTTGCAGGACGCGGCGATCGTACGCATCGCGGACAAGCATGCGCGGTCGGTGGCGCAGGTGGTGCTGGCCTGGCATCTGGCGCATGGCTTTTCGGTGATCCCGAAGGCGGCGGACCCGGAGCATATGCGCGAAAATTTCGCCGCGGCGGACCTGACGCTGGACGACGAGGATATGGCGGCGATCGATGCGCTCGACCGGCAGGAGCGGATGGGCGAGGATGCTCGGGCGATGTGATGCGTCCGTGACGTGGGCAACGTGGACATCTTGGCGGAAACGGTTTGGCCTTATCGTTTCCGTACGTGACATGATGATGAGAAAGAGCGAATCTGGAGATTCGATCTATCCGAATAGGCCGATGTAGGACGGCGACTGGGAATTCCCCTGCCGTGCCAACACCTTGTTGCAGAGGGCGTCCAACAGATTCTTTGCAGCAAGACGATGTGGTCGGGGCCGGAGCGGTTGTCGGCATCGCGTATGTCGCGAGGGTGTCGCGTACCTCCCCCTCCGTCACCGCTTTGCGGTGCCACCTCCCCCTGGCGGGGGAGGACTTGGGTTGTGTCAGTCCTCCCTCGCTTTAGCGGGGGAGGGGGACCGGCGGACGTAGTCCGGTGGTGGAGGGGGCGTTTCCGCATAGGGCCTTGGGCAGATCCGGTGTCAGCCTAGCGCCGCCTTGGCCTGTTTCAGGTCTTCGACGAAGCGGGCGTATTCCTCGGCCTTTTGGGTTTCGTCGGGCAGGCGCAGCAAGTAGCTGGGGTGGACCGTGATCCAGGCCTCGCCGCCGTCGGGGAGGGCGATGGCTTTGCCGCGTTCGCGGCCGATCGTGACCGTTCGGCCGAGCAGCGAGCGCGCGGCGGTGGCGCCGAGGGCGACCGTTACGCGCGGGCGGATAAGCATCTGTTCCTGTTCGATCCACCAGCGGCAGGCCTGGATTTCGCCGGTGTCGGGCTTGGCGTGGATGCGGCGCTTGCCGCGTTGTTCGAATTTGAAGTGCTTCACCGCATTGGTGACGTAGACGCGGGCGCGGTCGATCTCGGCTTCGGCGATGGCGCGGTTGAAGACCTGCCCGGCGGGGCCCACGAACGGCGTGCCGGCGAGGTCCTCTTGGTCGCCGGGCTGTTCGCCGACGAACATCAGCGGCGCATCGACCGGGCCTTCGCCGAAGACGGTCTGCGTCGCGTGCTTGTAGAGGTGGCAGCGGGTGCAGGCTGCGGCTTCCTCGCGCAGCGCCGCCCAGGCGGCGGTGGCATTGTCGCCGATGGCCGGCGCCTCGCGTGACTGGGTGATCATGCCGCTTTCCCGTGCCTGTGCGCCGGCGATCAGCTGCCCGACCAGCGCTGTTTCGGGCATGTTCTTCCAATACTTCCGCGGCATCTCCTTCAGCATCGCGCCGATCTTGACGCGCGCGGGGTTGAAGATGCTGGCGTAATAGGTCTTCCACACCTCTTCGGTGGGATCGCCGTCGGGGGCGTCGGCCTTTTGCGCGCCGGGTCCCTCGGACAGCGCCTTGCCGTCCCAGTGAAGCGAGACCTCCGGCGTCAGGATCGACCAGCGCATGCTGGCGAAGCGGTTGACGAAGAAGGCGGCGTTGGCGCGGACGATATGATGGTCGGGCTCGAACCAGGCGACGTAGCGCGTGCCCTCATCGTCCTGGTCCTCGCGGAAGCGGAGGAAGGCGCGCATCTTGTGGATGTCGCGGCGAACCGATTTGGCGAGGCCTTCGAGACGGCGGACCAGCGGGTCGGCCTGATCCTCGATCAGTTTCGGTTCGCGGCGCAGGCGGGCGAGCGCGGTGTAGAGGAGCGCGAACCGTTCGGGATCGCTCGACAGGACGACGCTGCGCGCGAGATCGATGAAGGCGCGGGGGACGGAGAGGGTGCCACTGGGGGGCGGCGGGGGCGTGTTGTCGGTGGCGGTGGCGAACAGGTCGGCGGGGGTGTCGCCGACCTGCCAGACGATATCGTCCGGGGGGACGTCGGCCGCGGCGAGAGGCCGGGCGGCGTCGCGCCAGGCGTCGAAGTCGTCGGGGGCGGGGAGGGTGATTATGCGCATGGCATGTCTTCGTCACTCCGGACTTGGTCCGGAGTCCACTGGGCAGCGGGGGAATGGCTGGAGGCTCTGACCGCCCCCCTCGCCGCAGAGTGGACCCCGGACCAAGTCCGGGGTGACGGGGTAAGCGGGGCAGGCGTACCGAGCCTCACCGATCAGTCACGGTCGTCGCCGCCGGCGGGCTTTTCCTTGGCGAGCTTCAGTTCCTCGGGCTTGCGCTCTTCGTAGATCGCGGCGAGTTCCTTCTCGGTCTTGCTGTCGAGCTCGTCGGCCGCGGCGGGGAACATCTCTTCCTCTTCCTCGGTGATGTGGTGTTCGTAGCGGCGGCGCATGTGGAAGAATTTCTCGTTCCACTCGTCCGACGACACCTCCAGCTCGGTCATCTCGGCGAGCAGGTCGTCGACCTCCTTGTGCTCGGACACCGAATGGCGCGCGTCGTCGCGCAGCTCGGGGTCGCGTAGCATCGTGGCGTAGAGCGATTCCTCCTCGGCGGCGGCGTGCGCCTGCACTTCGAGGCGGAAGGTTTCGAACAATTTGCCGCGCTTGGCCGTATCGGTCAGTTCGGCCAGCTCCTTCAGCATCTTGCGCTGCTTGTCGTGGTCGCGCTTCAGGTCTGCGTAGATGTCGGCGAGGGCCATGGGTGTGTCTCCTTCGCATCGCCCAACCGGCGAACGCGCACGGCGTTTCACCCGCGAGTCATTCTCACGCGGCGAAGAGTTCGAGCTGCTGCTTTTTGGGCGCGACGAGCGGCGTCAGGTCGGCGCGGTCGCTGAGCAGTACCGGGCGCCAGTCATCGGTGACGATGAAGGGGCGGACCTTGGCGACGCTGACCGTCAGGCGCGCGACATCGTCGAGGCGCAGGCGGCGCCAGCGGCGGGTGGCGACGATACGGTCGACCGCCTTCACGCCGAGGCCCGGAACGCGGAGCAGCATTTCGCGTGGGCTTCGGTTGACGTCGACCGGGAAGCGGTCACGGAATTTGAGCGCCCAGGCGAGCTTCGGATCGATGTCGAGCGGCAGCATGCCGGTGGCGTCGTCGGCGGCGGCGACGACCTCGGCCGGGCTGTAATCGTAGAAGCGCATCAGCCAGTCGGACTGATACAGGCGATGTTCGCGCATCAGCGGCGGGCGTTGCAGCGGCAGCACGGTGCTGGCGTCGGGGATCGGGCTGAATGCGCTGTAATAGACGCGGCGCAGGCCGAAGCGATCGTACAGTGTCGAGGCACGCGCAACGATCTCGCCATCGGTCGCGGCGTCGGCGCCGACGATCATCTGCGTCGACTGGCCTGCGGGGGCGAAGCGGGGGGCGGATTTGTACTTCTTGCGCGCGTCGCCATTGTCGGCGATCGCGCCCTTCACGTCGCGCATTGCGCCTTCGATGCGGGTGCCGTCCTTTTCGGGGGCAAGGCGCTTCAGGCCGCTGACCGTCGGCAATTCGACGTTGATCGAAACACGGTCGGCGTAGAGGCCGGCCTGATGGACCAGCTCCGGGTCGGCGTCGGGGATCGTCTTGAGATGGATATAGCCGCGGAAGTGATGGTCTTCGCGTAACGATCGCGCGACCTCGACCATCTGCTCCATCGTGTAGTTCGACGATTTGATGATGCCGGACGAGAGGAACAGCCCCTCGATATAGTTGCGCTTGTAGAAGGCGATCGTCAGGTCGACGACCTCCTTGGCGGTGAAGCGCGCGCGGCGGACGTTGCTGCTCTTGCGGTTGATGCAATAATGGCAATCGAAGATGCAGCTGTTGGTCAGCAGGATCTTGAGCAAGCTGATACAGCGACCATCGGGGGCGTAGGCGTGGCAGATGCCCATGCCCTCGGTCGAGCCCAGCCCCTTGCCGTCTCGGCTGTTGCGCTTGGCGGTGCCCGACGAGGCGCAGGACGCATCGTATTTCGCCGCATCGGCAAGGATTTCCAGCTTCTGGCGGGTGTCGAGCTGGGCCATGCGTTCGATATACGTTCCACAGGCATCGTCGGCAAGGGGCGGAGGCAACACGATTTTCAGCCTCAGTCATCGCCCCGCAATGATGATGCGCGATAAGGTCCGCCAAGGAGAGTCGGAGATGACGACAGAGGACATGCCCTATCTGTCCGCGCGCTCGTTCGCCGAAGCGGTGCGATCGATCCAGGCGGACCATCCCGCTGCGGCGGCGGCGCATCAGGCGATGTGCCTGGCCTATACCGGCCGCGTGCTGGCCGGCCTGCGCGCCGCTATTCCGCCGCGAGCAGGCTGGTCGCGCCGCCCAGATCAACCGATACCAGCCGGCTGACGCCGCGTTCGACCATGGTGACGCCGAACAGGCGGTGCATGCGGCTCATCGTCACCGCATTGTGCGTGACGATCAGATAACGGGTCTGCGTTTCGCGCGTCATCCGGTCGAGCAGGTCGCAGAAGCGCTCGATATTGGCGTCATCCAAGGGCGCATCGACCTCATCGAGGACGCAGATCGGCGCGGGGTTGGTAAGGAACAAGGCGAAGATCAGCGCGACCGCGGTCAGCGCCTGTTCGCCGCCTGAGAGCAAAGTGAGCGATTGCAGGCGCTTGCCGGGCGGTTGCGCCATGATCTCCAGCCCCGCCTCGAGCGGATCGTCCGAATCGACCAGCGCGAGGTGCGCGGCGCCCCCGTCGAACAGCGTGGTGAACAGGCGGCGGAAATGGCCGTCGACGGCTTCGAACGCGGCGGTGAGGCGCTGGCGGCCTTCACGGTTGAGCGTGCCGATCGAGCCGCGCAGGCGGTGGACCGCCTCGACCAATTCGTCGCGTTCGGCGGCGTTGCTCTTGCCGGTGGCTTCCAGCTCGGCGAGTTCGCGCTCGGCAACGAGGTTGACCGGGCCGATGCGCTCGCGATCGGCGGTGAGGCGTTCGTGCGTGGCGCTTTCCGCGGCGGGTGTGCCGACATCGGCGCCGGCGAAGCCGAGGCGTTCGGGAAGCACGGGCGCGGGGCATTCGAAGCGTTCGCCCGACAGGCGGCCCATCTCGACGCGGCGCAACTCCTGCGATTCGAGGCGGGCGGCGGCGCCGGCGCGGGCTTCGCGGGCCTGCGACAGCGCCTCGATCGCGCGGCGCTGCGCATCGTCGGCGCGACGGACGGCGGCATCGGCGTCGCGTTCGGCGGCGGCGTGCGTATCCGCGTCGCGGCGGGCGGCGTCATGTTCGGCATGGGCGGTGGCGATGGCGGCGTCGAGCGCGGCGGGGCGGCCGGCGGCGTCGGCAGCCTCTTTGGCGAGCGCGACCTCGCGCGCGTCCATGTCGGCGATGCGCTTGGCGGCCTCGCCGGCGCGGGCGCGCCAGCTGCGGGTGTCGGCTTGCGCGGCGGCTAGCCTCTCGCGATTGTCCTGGACCGCGCGGTCGAGCGTAGCGCGCTCGCCGCGGGCCTGCGCGACGGCGGTGCGGCAGCGCTCGGCGACGGCGGAGAGGGCGGTGACCGCGGCGGCGCTGTCGCGGCCGTCGGGCAAAGCGGCGCGGGCGGCTTCGGCGGCGGTGCGCTCGGCCTCGGCCTCGTCGTGTTCGGCGGCGACGCGCAAGGCGCGGGCGTCGAGATCGGCGCGCTGCCCGGCGAGGCGGTCGAGCGCCGTGGTGGCGCGGTCTTCGGCACGTTCGGCGTCGCGGATCGCGGTGTCGGCCTGCGTGAGGGCGGATCGGGCGGCTTGCGCGGCCGTGCGGGCCGCGGCGATGCGGCGGTCGATGTCGGCGCGGGCGGTGTCGGCGGCCTCCGCGGTGGCGGCGGCGGCGGGGCGTGCCGCCTGCAGGGTCTTCAGGCGGTTGAGGCGTTCGAGCCGTTCCGCCGCGGCGGCGCCGCTGCCGCTTGCGACATGGCCGTCCCAGCGGCGTGTGTGCCCGGCGGGGGTGACGAGGCGCTGGCCGACCGCGAGCGACTGGCCGTCGTCGGTATCGGCGACGAAGGACTGGGCGAGGCGGCGGGCGAGCGCGGCAGGCGCGGTGACGTGGTCGGCGAGCGGCGTCGTGCCGGGTGGTGGGGCGGGATCGCCCGGCTGCGGCTTGGCACCGGTCCAGGCGGCAGGGTCGCCCTCCAGCTCGTCGCCGAGCGCGGCGGCGAGCGCGCGTTCGTAGCCGGCGGCGGGAGCGAGGCGATCGAGCAGCTTTTCCTTGCCCGTGCGCTGGGTGGCGCGGGTAAGCGCGGCGATCTCGGCATCGATCTGGGCGAGGTCGGCGCGGGCGGCGGCGCGGGTGATTTCGGCGGCGTCGCGGCCGGCGATGGCGGCGCGTTCCTCCGCCTCCGCCTGGGCGAGCGCGTCGCGGGCCTGTTCAGCGCGGGCGAGGGCCTGTTGCCGGCGTGTGGCGGCCTCGTCGCGGGCGGCGGTGAGCGGGGCGGCGTCGCCCAGCGCGGCGAGCGCCTGTGCGACCTGTGCGACGTCGCGGCGGGCGCGGTCGGCGCGGGTGCGGGCAGCGGCGAGCGCGGCGTCGGCGACGCGGGTTTCGGCGGCCTCGCTCGCCTGGCGCGCGAGGCCCTGGGCGAGGGCGACCTCGGCATCGCGGGCGTGGCGTTCGGCGTCGGCGAGCGTCGCGTCGAGGCGGGGCGCCTCGTCGGCGGCGGACAGGATCGCGCGGTCGAGCGCCTTCACCTCGTCGGCGAGGCGGGCGAGCGCCTGCGCGGCGTCGGCGGCGAGCGTGCCTTCGCGCGCGCGGTCGTCGGCGATGCGGCGGCGCGCCTCGTCCAGTTCGCTCACCCGGCGCGCGGCGGCGGCGCGTTGCGCGCGGAGCGTGGTGAGGCGGTGGCCGAGATCGTTGGCGGCGTCGCGCGCGGCGAGCGCGGCGGCGCGGGTGGTGGCGACGGCGGCCATGGCATCGGCCTGTGCGGCGGCGGCGATGCGTTCGGCGTCGGTCGTCTCGGCGACGCGGGTGTCGGCGGCGGTCGCTTCGGCGCGCGCGGCGTCGGCGGCGGCGGCGGCGTCGCGCCAGCGGGCAAAGATCATGCGCGCTTCGGCGAGGCGAATCTTTGCCGACAGCTCACGATAGCGTTCGGCGGCGCGGGCCTGGCGGCGCAAGGAGGCGGCGCGCGCGTCCTGATCGGCGATCAGTTCGCCGAGGCGTTCGAGGTTCGCTTCGGTCGCGCGCAGTTTCTGTTCGGCGTCCTTGCGGCGGACGTGGAGGCCGGCGATCCCCGCCGCTTCTTCCAGCATCGCGCGGCGTTCGGCGGGCTTGGCGGCGATGACCGCGCTGATCCGGTTCTGGCTGACGAGCGCGGGGCTGTGTGCGCCGGTGGCGGCGTCGGCGAACAATAGCGCGACGTCCTTGGCGCGCACGTCGCGGCCGTCGATGCGATAGGCGCTGCCGGCGCCGCGTTCGATGCGGCGGACGACCTCGCGTTCGTCGCCGTCCGCGGCGTCGAGCAGGATCGACACTTCGGCAAAGGCGCGCGGCGGGCGCGTCGCGGTGCCGGCGAAGATGACGTCCTCCATCCCCGCGCCGCGCAGCGACTTGGCGCTCGATTCACCCATCGTCCAGCGGAGCGCTTCGAGCAGGTTGGACTTGCCGCAGCCGTTGGGGCCGACGACGCCGGTCAGCCCCGGCTCGATATGGAGGTCGGCGGGGTCGACGAAGCTTTTGAACCCGGCAATGCGGAGCCGCTTGATCTGCACGAGGGTGGGGTGGCTGTTCTATTGTGCGGTGGCAAGCGGCGCGGCGTTTTTTGATTCACGCGAAGACGCGAAGACACGAAGAGGTCAGGCTTGGCGCCGCAGGCATTCCCCTCTCGCACCCGAACCGCATAGGCGATCGGTGCTAGATAGGGGCGGCTGCGCCGCATGGGCGACCTCTTTGCGTCTTCGCGTCTTCGCGCGAAACCCCTTTACGCGCCGGCGGCCTTGAGCAGCGGTTCAAACTGGCCCCAGCTGCTGACGTCGGTCTTCTTGCCGTTGATGAGGAGCGTCGGCGTGCCGGTGACGGTGCCGTCGGCGCCCTTGTCCTGCGTCTGCTTGGTCCAGCGGTCGATCTGGCTCATGTCGCCCAGGCACTGCATCGCCTTGGCTTCGGGGATGCCGCGCTGCTTGGCGAAGTCGATCAGGCCCATCTGCTGTGCCATCATCTTGATCGCATCGACGGGCTTGGCGGTCTGCAACTGCTGCTGCTGCGCGGGCGTCATCGCCTGGAGCTTGTTGAGGAAGCCCTCCTGCTGCTGGTACATCTGTTCCAGGATCGGGAAGAAGGCGGCTTTGTCGGCGCAATTGCCGAGCAGCGCCGGCGGCACGTCGGGGGCGCCGTGAACCAGGAACTCCCTGTATTCGAAGCTGACCTTGCCGCTCTTCACATAGTTCATCAGCGATTCGAAGCCGTCGCGCGCGAAGGCGCCGCAGACCGGGCACAGGCGCGAGCCATATTCGACGACCTTG
Source organism: Sphingomonas sp. NIC1 (assembly GCF_001638925.1). Lineage (NCBI taxonomy): Bacteria > Pseudomonadati > Pseudomonadota > Alphaproteobacteria > Sphingomonadales > Sphingomonadaceae > Sphingomonas > Sphingomonas sp. NIC1. Next base: position 1,288,772 of record NZ_CP015521.1, on the reverse strand, counting down.
ATCGGCGCGTTCGGGTTGCCGACGATCGTGCCCTCCGCGGTGCGCGAGACGACGTCGGTCCAGTTCTGGCCTGACGGCGCGGCGACGGCGGCGACGGGGCTGGCGGGCGCGGCGGGGGTGCCGGTGCCGTCCTTCGAACAGGCGTTGAGCGCCAGCGGCAGGACGAGCAAAGCGGCGGTGAGGCGGGTCTTCATGGCGTTACGCTCCATCACGAAAATCACTTGAGGCCCTTGGCACGCAGCACGGGGGCGAGGGTGTTCCAGTCACCCGGCGGTTGCAGCGTGCCGTCGACGTAGAAGCTGGGGGTGCTGTTCACCTCGATCGGCGCGTCGCCGGTCATCGCGGTGATCCGCGCGACCTCTGCCTTGTCGGCGAAACAGGCGTTGATGCGCGCCGGCGTCAGGCCACGCGCGCGCATCGCGGCGGTAAGACCGCCGGCATCGGCATAGGTGCGCGCCTGGACGATCGGCGGCTTGGTATCGATGTCGGGATGGGCCGCCTGATACTCGCCGACCTTCTTCAGCCATACCGGTTGCGTCGCGAAGATCATCGCATGCGCTGCGGCAAAGCCGCGCGGGCCGGCGCAGCGGGCGAGGATCGCGGCGCCGAGGTCGGCGGGATCGCGGATCAGGTGGCGGTATTCGAGGCTGAGCCCGCCTGAGCGGATCATCTTGCCCTTCAGCTCCGCCTCGCTCTCCTTGGCGAAGACAGCGCAGTGCGGGCAGGTGTAGCTGCCATATTCGATCAGCTTCACGCGTGCGGCGGGGTTGCCGAAGACGTAGGCGCCCTTGGCGGTCTGGCGCGCGGGCGCGGCCGACCAGTCGGTGACGGGCGCGGTGGCGGCGACCGTGAGAAGCGCGATCGGAAGTAAACGGGAAAGCGTCATCAGCTGATCCTGGGCAGGGTGCGCGGCGCGTGGACGCCGGCGGCGAGGGCTTCGAGCACGGCGCGGAGTTCCGGGTCGGCGATTGTCTTCAACCCTTCGCCGATCTCGGCGGGCGCTTCGCGCGGGGCGGCGGGGGCGCTGCGTGGCATACGCTTGGCGACGTCACCCTGGCGGATCGTCAGTTTCGCGACCGCCGCATAGCCGAAGAAGCGGTTGACGCGCTCGACGATCTCGGGCGCGATATGCTGCATCATCGGGGCATGCGCGCCGCGCACGACGATGGTGAGCACGCCGTCCGCCTTCTGCCCCGGCGGGAAGCGCAGCGATTCGGGTGCCGATGCCGCCGCCCAGCGTTCGCCGACGATCTCCGGCCAGCGCGTGACGAGCGCGCTCTGCACGAAGCCGAATCGCTTGAACGCGGCGCCATGGATCGCGGGCAGCAGTTCGCTGACCGCGCGGGCGCGATTCTGGCGGGGGGCTTCGGTATCGGTGGCGCGGGCGCGCTTGCTCATCCGCGGCTCCATGCCATAGCGGATGCGTGGACGCTACACGCTCTTATCCCGAACCTGCGGTGATCGCGCCGCTTCTACTCGCCTGGTACGACGTCCACCGCCGCGCGCTGCCGTGGCGGGCACTGCCTGGTGAGACGGCGGACCCGTATCGCGTGTGGCTGTCGGAGGTGATGCTCCAGCAGACGACCGTGGCGGCGGTGCGGCCGCGGTTCGAGGCGTGGGTGGCGCGCTGGCCGGATTTCGATGCTCTTGCGGCGGCGGACGAGGTGGAGGTGATGGCCGCCTGGGCGGGGCTGGGCTATTATGCTCGCGCGCGCAATCTGGTGGCGGCGGCGAAGGTCGTGGTGGCGGAGCATAATGGCGCGTTCCCGTCGGACGAGGCGAGCTTGCGCACGCTGCCGGGCCTGGGCGCCTATACCGCGGCGGCGGTGGCGGCGATCGCCTTCGGGCAGCGCGCGGTGGTGGTCGATGCCAATGTCGAGCGCGTCGTCGCGCGGCTGTTCGCGATTCGCGAGGCGTTGCCGGGCGCGCGGGTGGCGATCCGCGCTGCCGCCGACCGTCTGACGCCGGACGCGCGCGCGGGCGATTTCGCGCAGGCGATGATGGATCTGGGGTCGGGCATCTGCACGCCCAAGAAGCCGTCGTGCCTGCTGTGCCCGCTACAGGGCGAATGCCGGGCGTTCCGCGAGGGCGATCCCGAGCGGCTGCCGGTGAAGGCGGCGAAGAAGGCCAAGCCGCAGCGGCACGGCACGATCTTCTGGCTGGAGCGCGACGGGGCGGTGTGGCTGGTGCGGCGGCCGGGCAAGGGTCTGCTCGGCGGAATGCGTGCGCTGCCGACCGGGCCGTGGGCGGATGCGCCGCCGGGCCTCGCCGATGCGCCGGTCGCGGCGGCGTGGGAGTTGCGCAACGCAACTGTCGCGCACGGTTTTACCCATTTCGATCTGCAACTGGCGCTTGCCGTGGCGGAAGGCGAGGGCCATCACCCGCTTAACGGCGAATGGTGGCCGATCGACGATCTGGATCGCGCCGGCCTGCCGACGCTGTTCGCAAAAGCCGCCGCGGCGGTGCTGAGGAGGGATGGATGAGGCGCGTTCACGGGATCGTCGGTGCTGGTCTGGTCGCGCTGGTCGCGAGCGCCGGGTTTGCGGGGCAGGCGCAGCGGGCGTCAGCGCCAGCGCCGTCGGTGGCGCACACCGGATCGGTCGATACGCTGGGCCGTGCGGTGCTGCCGGGGACGCAGGCGCTGTTCGATGGCTATGTCCGCGACGACAAGATGCCGGGCATCGTCGGCGCCTTCGGTGTGGGCGATCGGCCGACCTGGTTCGTCTCGGCCGGACGGATCGCCACCGACGCCAATGCGCCTGCCGCGACGCCCGATACGCTGTGGCGCGTCTATTCGATGACCAAGCCGGTGACGGCGATGGCGGCGATGATCCTGATCGAAGAGGGCAAGATCGGCCTCGACGACCCGCTGTCCAAATATATCCCCGCCTTCAAGCAGATGCGCGTCTTCACCAATCCGGATGTGACGCTCGATTCGGTGCCGGCGAAAAGCGAGATCACGATCCGCGAGTTGCTGACCCATACGTCGGGCCTGGGCTATAACATCAACGCCAAGGGCCCCCTGCTCAAGCTGCTGGAGGCGAAGGGTATCCTGCCGGCGGCGGTGAACACGCGGATCGAGGCGGCGGCGCGGCGCACCCGGCCCGCGACGCTCGCCGACTTCGCCGATCGCGTCGCGAGCATCCCGCTGGTCTACCAGCCGGGCACGCGCTGGCATTATTCGATCGGCCTCGACGTGATGGGCCGCGTGATCGAGGTGGCGTCGGGCATGCCGTTCGACCGCTTCGTCCAGCAGCGCCTGTTCGACCCCTTGAAGATGACGTCGAGCTTCTGGACCGTGCCGGCGCGCGACGCATCGCGCCTCGCGACCAATTACGCGATCGTCGGCGATCAATTGTCGCCGCTCGATCCCGGTGCGACGTCGGTGTGGCTAAAGCCGCCGAGCTTTCCCTATGGCGGCGCCGGCCTGGTCATGTCGGCGCGCGACTATGACCGGTTCCTGCACATGCTGGCCGATGAGGGCACGCTGGACGGCGTGCGGGTCATGAAGCCCGAGACGGTGCGGCTCGCCATGTCGAATCTGCTGCCGGCGGGCGTCACCTTTGGCGGAGTGGACGGCAATACCGGGGGCACGCAGGCCGCGACGCCGATGGGCTTCGGCGCGGGCGGTTCGGTGTATCTCGCCGATGGGCCGGGGGGCATGCCCTCCAAGGGCACCTATGGCTGGGGCGGTGCGGCGGGCACGGTGGCGTTCGTCGATCCGGTGAAGAAGGTGCGCGGTACGATCATGGTCAATTACTTCCCCGCCGATCGCTGGCCGGTGCGGCAGGATACGGTGCGCGCGCTGGCCGCCGATCTGTCGCGGTTCAAGCGATGAGCGTCGCCCCCGGATTTACGGCCATCGGGTTCACGGGCGGCACGCTCGATCGCGCCGATGCGCTGCGCCACGATCCGACGGCGCTGGCGGCGAAGCTCGACTGGCGGGCGCGGTTGCTGCGGCTCGATGGGCTGATGCCGGCGGCGGACGACGACGGACGACTGGTGTGGGACAGCCTTGCCGCACTGCCGGAGGATGCCGAGGTCATCCTGCTGGGTCTGGATGAGGCCGGCCGCGCGCATGTCGCCGCGCTGCTGCCGCACAGTGGCGAAGGCACGGTGCCGGCGATGCGCAGCCCGGCGCTGATGGGCCTGCTTGCCAGCCTTCAGCCGGGTGAGGCGGCGACCTATGCCGCGGCGCGCAGCCTGATCGACTGGCACAGCCGCCATCGCTTCTGCGCCCGTTGCGGCGGCACGACGCACCTGTTCCGCGGCGGCTGGGGGCGGCAGTGCGACGTCTGTGCGACCGAGCATTTCCCGCGCGTCGACCCGGTCGTCATCATGATCGCCGAACATGACGGCCGCGCTCTGCTGGGGCGCGGCAAGGGCTGGCCCGAGGGGCGCTATTCGGCGCTCGCCGGCTTCGTCGAGCCTGCCGAATCGGTGGAGGAAGCAGTGGCGCGCGAGATCGTCGAGGAGGCGGGCGTGCGCGTCACCGACGTGCGCTATGTCGCGAGCCAGCCCTGGCCGTTCCCGTCGTCGCTGATGATCGCCTGCATCGGCCGGGCGGAGGACGATAGGATCACGCTCGACACCAACGAGCTGGAGGATGCGATCTGGGTGGAGCGCGACGTGGTGCGTGCCGTGCTGGCGGGCGAAGCCGGCCCGTTCCTGCCGCCGCCGCCCTATGCGATCGCGCACACGCTGCTGACGGTGTGGGCTGACCAATAAGTCCTCCCCCGCAAGGGCGCATCGGGATGAACGGCCCCCGGCCGTTCAAGATCATGCCGGGGGCATGATCGACCCGATGCGGTGGCAGCGAAGCTGACGGAGGGGAGGTAGACGGTGTACTGTTTTCTCAGAGCACCTCGCCGTCCTCCCCCTCCGTCACGCCCTGCAGGCGCGACACCTCCCCCTGGCGGGGGAGGACTTATTGGTCAGCGCATGGCCGCAAGCAGGTCGTCGAGGGGCGCGATCGCGAAGCTCGTCATGTCGTCGGCGAGGGCATAGGGGAGCAGCAGCGTGCGGCCGCGGACCATGGCGCCGCAGGAATAGACGACGTTCGGGACATAGCCGTCCCAGGTTTCGCCATCGGGTGCGATCAGCGGTTCGGGCAGGCGGCCGAGCACCTTCGTCGGATCGTCGCGGTCGAGCAAGGCGGCGCCGATGCAATAGCTTCTGACCATGCCGACGCCATGGGTGAGGACCAGCCAGCCCTCGTCGATTTCGATCGGAGAGCCGCAATTGCCGATCTGCACGAATTCCCAGGGGTATGCGGGCTCCATGATCCGGACCGGGCGGTCCCAGGCGAGCGGGGTGTCGCTGGTGGCGTACCACAGGTTTTCGTTGTCGTGGCGGAACAGCGCGGCGAATTTGCCGCCGATCTTGCGCGGGAACAGCGCCATGCCCTTGCCGCTCGCCACCGGCCCTTCGACCGGGTGCATGTGGAACAGGCGGAAATCGTCGGTCTGGAGCAGTTCCTGCCGCGCGCTTTCGGCGCAGACGGCGGTGTAGCTGCCCATATAGGTGGTGCGGCCGTCGTCCTCGCAGAACTGGACGAGGCGCAGGTCCTCGATCCCGCGGCTCTGGCTGGGGACGACCGGGAACAGCACGGTTTCGGACGGCTCGCGCGCGTCGCCACAGTTGAGCTGCACCAAGGCCTTGGCGCCGATCTGGCGGACGAGTTCGGGGTCGGGCTCCTCCACCACCGGCGGCACGCCCTGCGGTCCGGGCGGGTGGAGGACGAGGTCGTCGTCGTCCGGCCCCCAGGTGCCGGTGCGGAAGGTGACGGAGGACAAATGCCCCTCGCCGATCCCGCGCAGCGACAGGACGAAGCGGATCGCGCCGTCCGCGCAGTCGCTCTGGTCGGGATGGGGGACGATGCTGGGGTTGAACAGCGCGGCGGCTTCGAACGAATATTCGGCGCTGCAATAGCCGCCGATCAGCATGCGGCGCGCTTCCGACAAATCGGGCGGCAGGTCGAGTTGCGCCGCGACCTCGTCGAACCGGCGCAGCAGTAGCGCAGGCACTTCGCGATGCCGGGCGCCGAGGCCCTCGACGATTGCCTCGACCAGGTCGGCGGTGCGCGCGTCGTCGAGCGCGAGCAGGCGATCGACGATCCGGTCGCCGCGCGGCGCACCCTCGACCGCGAACGGGGCGGGGTCTTCGGGCAGGAAGGGGCGGATGACGGTACGCTTGGGATCGGGAAGCAGCGTCGGCTTCAGATGGCGGACGAACGTTGCGGCCAAGGCACCCTCCAGAGGTTGTCGCGATAGACGCGCGAACCGGCGCGGCGGGTCCGTCGCCCATCGGTCCATCCTGTCAGGAAATGTTGCTCATCCTGTCCTTCCCATATGATGGATGCGCTTTTCACCTGTTCGAGTGCGCGGTGACGTGGCAGGCGGGCGGAACGGATCGGGAGGGGATGCATGGGGACGTTGCTGGCATTCGGCGAGATCATGCTGCGCCTGTCGCCGCCGGGGCGCGAGCTGCTGTTGCAGACGCCGAAGCTGGACGTCTGGGTCGCGGGGGCGGAGGCGAATGTCGCGACGGCGCTCGCGCGACTGGGCCATGACGTGCGCTTTGCCAGCCAAGTGCCGGACAACGACCTCGGCCGTTCGGCGATCGCGACGTTGCGCGGCCATGGCGTCGATACGCGCGGTATCACGCTGGGCGGCGCGCGCATGGGGCTGTATTTCGTCACCTCCGGCGCCGGGATGCGCGCGACCGAGGTGATCTACGACCGGGCGCATTCCGCCTTTGCTGAGGCGCCGGCATCGGCGTGGGACTGGGATGAGCTGTTCGACGGCGTCGATGGCCTGCATCTGTCGGGGATCACCCCGGCGCTGGGTGCGGTGGCGGCACAGAATGCGATCGCGGCGGTCGAGGCGGCGGCGGCGCGAAACATCCCGATCTCGTTCGACGGCAATTACCGCGCGAAACTGTGGGAGCGGTGGGATGGCGATCCGCGTGGTCTGCTGACGCAATTGGTCGCGCGCGCCAGCCTGTTCTTCGGCAACCATCGCGACATCGCGCTGCTGCTCGGCACGCCGTTCGAGGCGGGCGAGGCGCGCGCCGCGGCGGAGGCGGCGTTCGCGGCGTTTCCGACGCTGCAGACGATCGCCTCGACCGCGCGGACAGTCGAGAATGTCGACCTCCATTATCTGTCGGCGCGGATCGACACGCGCGAGACATGGGTGGAGACGCCGCAGGTGACGCTGGCGGGGATCGTCGACCGGATCGGCGGCGGCGATGCCTTTGCGGCGGGCGTGCTGCACGCGCTGCGGCGGGGACAGGGAATCGCGGCGGCGGCGGAGTCGGGCGTGGCGTTGACCGCCCTCAAACATTCGCTCCCCGGTGATGCCGCACTGTTCCGGCAGGCGGACCTCGACGCCTATCTGGCCGGCGGGCTGGACGTGCGCCGCTGAGCCGCGGCGGCGGCGACGCTGCTCCACGCATAGAGGCCGCACCCGGCCCAGATCAGCGCGAAGGTGGCGAGCTGCGCCGGGCGTACGGGCTCGTGATAGAGCAGCACCGCTTCGAGGAACTGGAGCGTCGGCGCGATGAACTGGAGCAGCCCGATCGTCGTGTAGCGCAGCGTGCGCGCGGCGGCGGCGAACAGCAGCAGCGGCGCGGCGGTGACGGGGCCGGCGAGGACGAGCAGCAGGTCCATCCCCGTCCCGCTGCCGAAGGCGGACGTGCCGTTGCGCCCGGCGACGATCAGGATGGCGAGCGCGACGGGTGCGATCAGCGCGGTTTCGACGGTCAGCCCGCCGAGCGAATCGATCGCGCAGATCTTCCGCAGGAAGCCGTAGAAGGCGAAGCTGAGCGCCAGGGCAAGCGAGATCCAGATCGCGCCGCCGCCGTTCAGCGCGAAGATGAGCACGCCGCAGGCGGCGAGGCCGATCGCGATGGCCTGCACCCGGCCCAGCCGCTCGTGCAGCAACAGCGTCCCGAGCGTGACATTGACCAGTGGATTGATGAAATAGCCGAGGCTCGCTTCGACCAGATGCGCGTTATCGACCGCCCAGATGTAGACGAACCAGTTGATCGCGATCAGCGTCGCGCTGCCCGCCAGCATCAGCAGCGTGCGGCCACGCGCGACGGCCAGTAGCGGCCGCAATCGCCGGGTGGCGACGACGATGACCGCCAGCAGGACCAGCGACCAGAGCACGCGGTGTGCGATCACCTGCAGCGGCGGGACACCTGACAGCAGGTGCAGGTAAAGCGGCAGCGCCCCCCACAAGCTATAGGCGCCGATGCCCTGGAGAAGGCCGGTGCGGGTGGAGGAGGCGGCGGACATGGTGCGCGCTGTGCCGGGTCGATCGGGGTGAGGCAAGCGCGCGGCGCTTTTCCTTGGGGCACCAGCCGGCTAGGGGCAGGGGATGACCAGCGGCGCGCTCCATGATCTGTTTCTGTCGACGCTGATTCGTCGGGCTGGCGGCAACCGGCGGCGCTGGCGATTGGTGACGGGGGACCTGCGCGTCTACCCCATCGCCACGCATCCGCATTGCAACTGGTCGGTGACGCCGTCCGGCACCGCCGCCGAGAACGATATCGTCGAACGAATCGCCGACGATCTGCGTGCCGCTCATCCCATCCTTGTTGAAGATTAGACGCCTATCCTCGCAAAAAGGATTGTCTCCGGAACGGTTGCTTTCAAAACCAGCCCAGCATAAACGTCGATTGCCGACATGACAGACATGTCATGTCATGTCGATAGGTTCTTATTGGGAAAGAACGGGATGGCGCCCGAGACGCACGAGCGGATATGCACCCAATTGTCCGAGGTGCTCGTGCTGTTAGATCAGCAACACTGTCCGGTCGCGGCCCTTTACGTCGCACATGCGCTCGACGCGCTGTGCTATGCGCCCAGCGACCGCGGAGACCCGGGATCGTCTACGGTACTACAGTGATGTCGGTCAGCCAGGTGCGGATGATCTGACGGGCGCGGTCGCTCAGCGCCAGCATCGTCACGCGCCGATCGGTGATATCGTCGCTGCCGTCGATCAGCCCCCGTTCCTGCAACAGCTTCACCCAGCGCAGCGCCGTGGTGCGCGGCACGCCGGCCGCGGCGCAACAGGCGTTCGTGGTGACCGCGCGGCCACCCTGGCCCTCGGCGAACAGGAACAGCATGATGTCGAGGCCGGGATTGGCGAACAGCGACGCATCGAGATGCGTGGTCAGCCGCCGGCGCGATGCCGTAAAGGCCCGTGCGAGCGCGTAGAGATGTTCGTCCGGCGTCGCGCTCACCGCGATGGGTGAGAGCAGACCGTTATTGGCATTCTGATCGCTAAACAGAGCGGCGTCCTGTCCTCGCATTGCGCTTCCCATCGTGCCCCGCTTTTGGTTTCACTGTCAGCGCATAAACTTAGCCGGTCCGAAATCAAGTGGTGTCGTGCGAGACTATATCGGTCAAACGATCAATCGATTGGGTCGATCGGCACCCCTTCGGCCCGATAGCGATCGACCGCGCGGCGGATGTTGCCGCCCATTTCCTCCAACGTGACCGCGGCGATCCGCTGTTCGACCGGCGCGCAGGAACGCAGCAGGTCGGCGACGGCGAGCTGCGCCTGCGTGATCCGGTCGATCCCCTGCAGGCTGTGCATGTGGTGGCGCAGCGTGTCGGGATTGCCGGCGAGATCAAAGGCGAGGTCGGCGAGCAGGCCGGTGATCCCGACCAGCTCGTCCGCCAGCGCATGGGCGAGGGCCGGTTCGCAGCCCGGCGTGATCGGGGTGGCGGATCCCATGTCGACGGGCAGCCCGATCACTTGTTGCACAGTTTCAGAAGGGTGCGGGCGAGCTGGTCCGCGGGGACCGGCTGGTTCGCCATGCGCCGCGCCATCGTATAGCCCTGGCTCCGATCCTCGGCCGGGGTGATGTAAAAGCCGTTGCCCGCCGACAGAGCGCGCACGCCGGCATCGCCGTCCTCGCCATCCGCGCCGAGCAGCAGACCGACCGATTCGGCGCCCGCCGCCTTCGCGACCGAGGCGAACAGGATCGAGATCGACGGCCGCTCGCCCGCGACCGGATCGCGCGGCAGCATGCGCAGCTTGCCGTTCGGCCAGGAATCGACGACGACATGCGTCTCGCCCGGGGGTGCGAGATAGATCGTGCCCTGTTCGACCGGCATGCCGTCTTCGGCCAGCACGATCTTGGGCGCGATTTCTGCGGCCAGCTTGTCGATCATCGTACCGGCGAGGCCCGCGCCCAGATGCTGGACGACGACGGTCGGCGGGCAGTTCGCCGGAAAGGCGCCGAACAGTTCGAACAAGGTCTGCGTCGCCGCAGCCTCGCCACCGATCGCGAGCAGGCGGCCGTTCCAGTCGAGCGGCGGCGCGGCCACCACCTTGGTCGCGCCGGCGGCCTTCACCGCGGCGCCCTTGGCAGCCTTGATACGCTTGCCGAGCTTGGCGAGGATCTTGTCGAACTCCGCCGCGACCGCGACCTTGGGCTTGGGGAAACAGTCGATCGCGCCCAGCCGCAGCGCCTCGATCGATGCTTCCGCCCCCGCCTCGGTCCGGGTCGAGAACATGATGACCGGCATCGGCCGCTGTTCCATCAGCTCGGCGAGATATTCGAGGCCGCTCATCCCCGGCATTTCGACGTCGAGCGTCATGACGTCGGGAACCAGCTTGTCGCGCATGACGCGGGCTTCCTCGGCGCCGTCGGCCGAACCGACGACGGTGACGCCCGGGATGCGTTCGAGAGCGCCCGATAACAGCGCGCGCATGGTGAGCGAATCATCGACGACGAGAACTTTAACCGGGGCGGCGGCCATGCCTGTTATCCTTGGGTAACGAGAAGACGGAGGGTAATCGTTCAGGCAGCGTCGGAGAGCGAAGCCGAGCTATCGACCAGCCGCTCCAGCGCGAGCACGAGGATCAGCCGCTGATCGATCGTCGCCAGTCCTTCAAGGAATTGGGCGGCGGGCGTTTCGCCGATATCGGGCAGCGGCTGCATACCATCGTCAGGAATGCTGACGATATCGTTGACGGCGTCGACGATAAGTCCCTGCAACTGTTCGCCGATCCGCACGACGATGATGACGTGGCGCGACGACGGGTCGGTCGAGCCCCAGCCCAGGCGATGGCTGAGATCGAGCACGGGCAACACGACGCCGCGCAGGTTGACGACACCGCGCACATGCGCCGGCACGTTGGGCAGCGGCGTGGCCGGCGACCAGGCGCGGATTTCGCGAATCGCCATGATGTCGACGCCGAGAACCTGTTCGCCGATCTGGAAGGTGATGAGCTGACGGGACATGATGTTATTCCTGTTGCAAATCAGTGCAGGACGCGGCGGATCGCCGCAGCGAGCTTGTCGGGATGGAACGGCTTGACGATCCAACCTGTAGCGCCCGCCGAGCGCGCGCGCTGCTTCTTTTCATCCGAGCTTTCCGTGGTGAGCACCAGGATCGGCAGGTTGCGATGCCGGTCCTGTTCGCGCACCTTCTCGATCAGGCCGAAGCCATCGAGACGCGGCATGTTGATGTCGGTGATGAGCAGGTCGGGACCGTTGCCCGACGAACAGGCGCCACCGAGCCGTTCGAGCGCATCGACGCCGTCTTCGGCCTCGAGGACGTTGTAGCCCATGTCGGTCAGCGCTGCCTTCAGCAGCATCCGCATACTGGGCGAATCGTCCACGGTCATGATCATGCTGGACACGGCAGTTCCTTTTTGGGGGAGGGGGTTCATCAGAAGAATTCCACATCGCCGACGGCATCGGCGATGACGGGAGCGGGAGCGGCGACGCGCGGTTTTTCGACCGGGCGATCGGTGGCGATGCGGCAGCGGGCAAGGCCCAGCGTCGGACGGAATTCGATCCGGCGCGCGCCATGGCCACCGACGTCCTCACCGACCAGCGCGATGCGTTCGTCGCGCAGGAAGCGGCGGGCGAACAGCGCGTTGGTTGCACCGATATCGCGGAACCCGTCGCGCAGGCTGGCGCCGCCATAGATGCGCGCCTTCAGGTTCGATCGCGTCGCGCCCATCGACATCATCGCGTTGATCAGCACTTCCATCGCATAGACGCCGTAGCGTTGCAGCGAGCGCACGTCGGTCTCGCCACTGCCCGGCTCGGCGAGCAGGAAGTGGTTGAGGCCGCCGACCTTGGCGATCGGATCGTAGAGACAGGCCGAGATGCAGCTGCCGAGTACGGTCGTCAGCACGACGCCGGCGTCGTCGGACACCTTGGTTTCGCCCTGCAGGATGTTGATCCGGCGCAGGCCGTCGGAGGCGCGGGGAAGGTTCGACAATGGGGTCATGCACGGCACTCCGCCATCAGTCGCGCCGCGATCTTCGACAGCGGCAGCTGCGCAGTCACGGCGCCCATCTGGAACGCCGCGGCGGGCATGCCGTAGACGACGCAGCTGTCGGCATCCTGGCCGATGGTCATCGCGCCCTTGTCGCGCATCGCCTTCAGCCCCTGCGCGCCGTCGGCGCCCATGCCGGTCAGGATCGCGCCGACCGCGGATGCACCGGCCCAGCGCGCGACCGAATGGAACAGCCGGTCGACCGAGGGGCGGTGGCCGCTCATCTTCTCGTCCTCGACCAGACGGCACCGGCGCAACGTCCCGCCGGTGATCTCGGTGTGATAGGCGCCGCCGGGTGCGACATAGACATGCCCCACCTCCAGCGGCGCGCCGGGGCGCGCGACGCTGACGTGCGGCGCCGACAGCCGGTCGAGCCGCGCGGCGAAGGTCGGCACGTAGCTTTCGGGCATATGCTGGACGATGACCGTCGGCGGACAATTGACCGGGAAGCCGCCGAGCAGCTCGATCAGCGTCTCGACGCCGCCGGTCGACGATCCAATCGCGATCATCGCGTCCTGGCGCGGCACGTAATCGGCGGCGGGGGCGCGCTGGACCGGTGCCGCCTGGAAGCGGGGGCGAACCCTGCTCTTCGCCGCCGCCTTGACCAGCCGCGTCAAATCGTTGCCGAGACCGCCGCCGAACGCCTGCTTGGGCTTTTCGTAACAATCGAACGCCCCCAGTTCGAGCGCGCGGATCGTCGCTTCCGCACCCTTGCCGGTCAGCGTCGACAGCATGACGACGGGCATGGGGCGCAGGCGCATGATCTTTTCGAGGAAGTCGAGGCCGTTCATCCCCGGCATCTCGATGTCGAGCGTGATGACGTCGGGGTTGAGCGACTTGATCATCTCGCGCGCGGTCATCGGCCCGTCGGCGGTGCCGACGACCTCGATATCCGGATCCTGCGACAGGCTATGCGACACCATCGCGCGCATCGTCGGCGAATCATCGACCACTAGAGCGCGGACCGTCATGCCGTCACTTTCTGAAAGGTGGTGCGGCCGACGCAGGCGAAGCGTGGCGCGACCGAGTTGGAGAGCCGCTCGGAATGCCCGATGTACAGGAATCCGCCGGGAACGAGGTGGTCGGCAAGCCGGGTCTGCAAGCGTTCCTTGGTCGGTTCGTCAAAGTAGATCATGACGTTGCGGCAAAAGATCGCGTCGAACTGCCCCTTCATCGGCCAGTTTTCGAGCAGGTTGAGCTTGCGGAAGGCGACGCGCTCGCGGATCAGCGGATGAACCTCCGCCTGATTGCCGTCGCGCGTCATCCAGATCGAGCGCAGCGACTGCGGCACGCCCGATGCGGTATCCAAGGTGTAGCGACCGGCCTTGGCCGCGGCGAGGATCTCGGTCGACAAATCGGTGGCTAGCACGCGCAGGTCGGTGCGTGCGAGGCGCTGGCCGTTGCCGCGTTCCTGGCCGAAGATCGCCATCAGCAGCGAATAGGGTTCCTCGCCACTGGAGCAGGCCGCCGACCACAGGCGCACCTTGCCGCGCGTCGTCAGCCGCGCGTCGAGCGCGGGCCAGCAATGCTCCATGAAGTGATCGAAGTGATGCGATTCGCGGAAGAAGCTGGTGTGGTTGGTGGTCAGCGCATCCAGCGCCTGCGTGCGTTCGACCGGATCGGTGCCGATCAGCGCGACATATTGGGCGAAGGTCGTCAGCCTGCAGGCGCGCACCCGCGGCGCCAGCCGGCCATAGACGAGCTGCATCTTGTTCGGCGGCAGCAGGATGCCCGCCGCCTCGTACACGAATTCGCTGATCGCCTGGTGATCGGCAACCTCGAACCGGAATTCGGTCGGTCGCTGTCCGACGAGTGTCGCGGCGGCGGCGCTCATGCGGCGAGGCTCAGCGGCGCGTGCGGCGGCGTGGTGTGGCGCGGGTCACGGCGCCAGCGCGAGATCAGCGCATCGACGTCGAGGATCAGCGCGACGCGGCCGTCGCCCAGGATGGTGGCACCGGCAAGGCCGGGGATGGCTTCGTAATTCGCCTCAAGGCTCTTCACGACGACCTGGCGCTGGTCCTGGATCGAGTCGACCATCAGCACCGCCTGGCCGTGATCGGATTCGACCACGATCAGCACCGCATCCTCGGGATTGGTCTGCGCGCCATGGATGCCGAGCTGTTCGGCGACGCGGTGGACCGGCACGTACGAGCCGCGCACGTCGAGCAGCGACGCGGTCGGGCCGAGCACCTTCACGCCGTCTTCGTCGGGGCGCAGGCTCTCGACGATATGGCCCAGCGGGATGACGAAGGTCTGGTCGCCGACGGTGACGATCATGCCGTCGAGCACCGCCAGCGTCAGCGGCAGCGACAGCGCGAAGGTCGACCCCGAGCCCAGCGTCGAGGTGATGCCGATCCGCCCGCCCAGCGCCTGCACGTTCTTGCGCACCACGTCCATGCCGACGCCGCGGCCGGAGATGTTGGAGACGGTCGCCGCGGTCGAGAAGCCGGGGGCGAAGATCAGATTGTCGATCTCTTCCTCGTTCAGGATCGCGTCGGCGGTGATGATGCCGCGCTCGATCGCCTTGGCGCGCACGCGCTTGCGGTCGATGCCGCGGCCGTCGTCGGCGACGGTGATGACGATGCGGCCCGAATGGTGCGCGGCCGACAGCGTGACGACGCCTTCTTCCGGCTTGCCCGCGGCGAGGCGATCGGCCGGCGTTTCGAGGCCGTGGTCGACCGCGTTGCGGATCAGGTGGGTTAACGGTTCGCCGATGCGTTCGACGACGGTCTTGTCGACCTCGGTCATCTCACCGACGATGTCGAGGCGGACGCGCTTGCCGGTTTCGACCTCCAGTTCGCGGATGATGCGCGGCACGCGGCTGAAGACGGTCTTCATCGGCTGCGCGCGGATCGCCATCGTCGATTCCTGCAGCTCGCGCGTCAGGTGGTCGAGGTCGGTCAGTTCGCTGATGCCGCCGGCGCCATGTTCGGACAGGCGCTGCGCCAGCATCGCCTGGGTGATGACGAGCTCGCCGACCAGGTTGACGAGGCGGTCGAGCTTGTCGAGGTCGACGCGGATCGTCTGCGCGGGCGGCGCGGCCGCGGGGCGCGGCGCGGCAGGTTCGGCGGGCAACACCGTCGCGACCGGGGCGGGCGCCGCCGGGGCTGGGGCCGCGATCGGCGCAGGCGCCGGTTCGGGCGCCGCAGCCACCGGAGCGGGCTTCGGGGCGGCGGCGGGCACGGGCGCGGCGACCGGCAGGATCTCTTCGACCGAAGCCGATGCGGGCGCGGCCGGCATGACGTCGGCGAGCATGTCGGCGATCAGATCGTCATCCGACACGGCAGGTTCGCCAATGCGGGTGACGGTGAGTTCGCAATCGCCGATAAATTCGAAGATGCCGCGGATATCGTCTTCGGCGACGCTGCCCGGCACGATCGCGGTCCAGCCGAGATACGAGCGTTCCGGATGCAGTTCGGACAGCAGCGGCAGGCGCGACACGTCGGCGGCGAGGACTTCGCCCTCGAGCAGCGTCAGCTCGCGCACCAGCAGCAGCGGGTCGCCGCCATTGTCGAGCGCGTTGGTGCCGGGCACGAAGGTGACGGTCCAGTCGCCGGGATTGCCGAGGCTTTCTTCCGGTTCGGGAACGCTTTCGCACATTTCGAACAGATCGTCGAAATCGTCGATCGGGGCGGCGGCGGGCGCTGCGGCTACCGGTTCGGGCGCGGCCTCCACCACGGCGCCGGGCGTCGAGGCGGCAACGAGGCGCGCAAGCATCGGGCCGTCGGCGGGCGCATCGCCACCGTCGCGCGCCGCGGCAACGTGATCGGACAGCATGTCGAACGCGCCGACGATCGTGCCGAGCAGGTCCGACGTCAGATCGAGCGTGCCGTTGCGCACCAGGTCGAGCAGCGTTTCATACTCATGGGTGAACGCCTGCAACCGCTCGTGCCCGAACGCGCCCGCGCCGCCCTTGATCGAATGGACCGACCGGAAGATGGTGTTGATCGTTTCGGTGTCGTGCCCACCCTGGCGGACGGAGGCGAAGCTCGCCTCCATCGTCGCGAGACCTTCCTCGCATTCCTGAAAGAAGATCTGCTGGATCTCGTCGAGGTTCATCATCAATCCTTTCAGGCGCCGCAGGTCGGTTCGAGCGCGGTGTCGAGCCGGGCGACGATCATCATCCGTTCCAGCGCCTCGCTGGGCCGATCGATGCGGAAATCGAGACCGCGGGCGATCGCCGTGGTGCGGGCGCTGACCAGCACCTGGAGGCAGGCCTGGCCGACCCGCGCGACCTCTGCCCCGTCGAGGCGCAGCGCCTCACCGCGCTCGATCAGGCCGAGCAGCGCGTGGCGCAGCGGCACGGCCGCCGAGGTATCGAGCGTGGGGGCAAGCGGAAGCGATGGCACGGACATACGGGTTCGACTTTCCTACGGACGGCACGACGGCGATTGGAGTGGCTGCGGACGCATCAGAACGCCGACCAATCGTCGTCCGCGATCGCCACGGCGGCGTTGCCGGCCCGAGGACGGGCGAGGCGACGGCCCGCTTCGGCGGCGCGTTGCTGAAGATGATGCACACTATTGCTGACGGAATGACTAACGACGCGCACACCATGACCGACATCGGTATCGCCGACGCGGAAGTGGGCGACCTGACGGGCAAGTTCGCTTGCTTCGCCAGACAGTTCCCGGGCGGCGGCGGTGGCCTGTTCGACCATGGCGGCATTCTGCTGCGTCACGCTGTCCATTTCGCCGACGGCCGTGTTGACCTGCTGCAAGCCGGTCGATTGCTGTTCGGCGGCGATGGCGATCTGCGCGACGAGGCCGTTGATCTCGCCGAAGCGGCCGATCAGGCGCTGCAAGGCCTGGCCGGTTTCGCTGACCAAAGCGACGCCGGCATCGACCTGTTCGGACGAGGCGTTGATGCGCGTCTTCACGTCCTTGGCCGCCTCGGCCGAGCGCTGCGCGAGTGCGCGCACTTCGGATGCGACGACGGCGAAGCCCTTCCCCGCGTCGCCGGCGCGCGCCGCCTCGACGCCCGCGTTCAGCGCGAGCAGGTTGGTCTGGAAGGCGATGCCGTCGATGACGCTGATGATCTCGGAGATCTCGGCCGAGGCGCGTTCGATGCCGCCCATCGCTTCGACCGCGCGGGCGACGACGGCCCCCGATTGTTCGGCCTCGGTCTGCGCGGCGGCGACCACGTCGTTGGCACGCGTCGCGCCGGTGGCGGCCTGTCGGACCGTCTTGGTGATCTCGTCCATCGCCGCGGCGGTTTCTTCCAGGCTGGCGGCCTGCTGCTCGGTGCGCTGCGACAGATCGTCCGACGCCTGGAGAATACCCTGCGAGCCATGGTTGATGCGGGTGGCGGCCTGATCGACCGCGGTCATCGCGGTGCGGATCGCGTCCATCGCCGCATTGAAGTCGTCGCGCAGCGATTCGAAATCCGCTGGGAAGCCTGCGGTGATGCGGAAGGTGAGGTCGCCCTGCGCAAGCGCGCCGAGCCCTTCGCCGAGCGCGGCGGCCATGCACCGCTGCGCCTCGGCGGTGTTCGCCTTTTCAATATTGGTGCGGAAGACCGCCATGGCGGTGGTCATCCGGCCGACGCAGTCGCGATTCTCGGTATAGGCGATCGGTGAATCGAGGTCGCCGTCGGCCAGCGCCTCCATGCGCAGCACGGTGTCGACATAGGGCGTGCAGATAAGGCGCCCGGCCATCACCGTCGTCGCGACGATGCCGGCGACCGCAGCGGCGACGACCGCGATGTCGAACGCCGGACCGATCGCGAGCGTGCCCGTCGCGGTGAGCGCGGTGATCGCCACGGCAATGCCTCCCAGCGTCGCGTGCGTTCCCGCCAACACCCGGAATTTCGTGCGGATGGGCGCGTGTTTGGCGAACCATTCCAGTGTCATCAGACCCTCCCTCAGGGCCCGGAAAGGCAAGTCCCCCCGGACCATGAGCGCGGGTTGTCGCGACACGTGTTTAACGACCGGTTGAGCAACCGAAATGGGTGCAATTTTCGGCCGCTTCGTACCGATCCGGGTCGCATGACGCCGGGGGAAGCGGGGAGCGGGAGGACGGGCGACGACACGATAACGGTCGTCGTTCAATCGAACCGACATGGCGTCGCCTTTCTATCAAAACCGGAGGGAAGAAGACCGGCGGGCCGGGGCCCGCCGATCGCGGGATCAGAATTCGGACCAATCGTCGCTCGGCGCCACGGCCACCGCCGCTCCGCCACCGGTGGCGCGGCGGCTGGCACGGGCGATGCGGCGGCCGGCGTCGGCGGCGCGATTTTGCAGCTGGTGGACCGCCGGCACCGCCGCCTTCGGTTCGCCGTCGCCCACCTTGAAGCGGGCGACATGGCGGGCGAGCTCGTCCGATTCGGCGGACAGGCTGCGCGCCGCGGCGGTGGCTTCCTCGACCATCGCGGCGTTCTGCTGGGTCACGCCGTCCATTTCGCTGACCGCGGTGTTGACCTGTTGCAGGCCGGTCGCCTGCTGTTCGGCGGCGGTGGCGATCTGGCCGACGAGGTTGCTGATCTCGGCGAAGCGGCCGATGATCCGTTGCAGCGCCTGACCGGTCTCGCTGACCAGTTCGACGCCCGCTTCGACCTGTTCGGACGAGGCGTTGATGCGCGTCTTGACGTCCTTGGCCGCTTCCGCCGAGCGCTGCGCCAGGGCGCGCACCTCGGAGGCGACAACCGCGAAGCCCTTGCCGGCGTCGCCGGCGCGCGCCGCCTCGACGCCTGCGTTCAGCGCCAGCAGATTGGTCTGGAAGGCGATGCCGTCGATGACGCTGATGATTTCGGAAATCTCGTTCGACGAGCGTTCGATGCCGCCCATCGCCTCGACCGCACGGGCGACGACCGCGCCCGACTGTTCGGCCTCGACGCGCGCTTCCTCGACGACGCCGTTTGCGCGGACCGCGCCGGCGGCCGTCTGGCGGACGGTCGAGGTGATCTCGTCCATCGCCGCGGCGGTTTCTTCCAGGCTCGCGGCCTGCTGTTCGGTGCGTTGCGACAGATCGTCGGAAGCCTGGCGGATGTCGATCGCGCCGCTGTTGATGCCATTGGTGGCGTCGGTGACCGCGCTCATCGTTTCGGCGACGGCGTCCATCGCGCGGTTATAGTCGATGCGGAGCTGTTCGTATTCGGCTGGGAATGCGCGGTCGATGCGATAGCTGAGATCGCCGCTGGCAAGGCGGGTCAGCCCTTCGCCGAGCGAGCCGACGATGATCTGCTGCGCGGCGGCGCCGGCCTGAACGCGTTCGGCATTTTCTTTGAAGATTTCCATCGCGCGCGAAATGCGGCCGATGCAGTCGCGATAGTCGGTGTTGGCGATCGGCGTGGCAAGATCGCCCGCGGCCAGCCCCTCCATCCGCACCACGGTGGCGACATAGGGATCGCTGATCAACTTGCCGGCGACGAACACAGTCGCCATGGTCAGGGCGGTCAGCACGCAGGCGGCGGCGAGGTATATGCCGACCTGCGACGGATCGGCGAGCGCCGCGAGATAGGTGGTGGCGATGCCGCCTGCGGTAAACAGGCCAAGGATCACCAGCAGGACCTTGAATTTCAATCGGATGGGGGCACTTTTCTCGAACCAATTCAGCATCGTCGGCGTTCCTTTTCGTCAAGACCGTCGAGCTGAAGCGGCTCCCCCCTCCGGGCCACCGATGCTTCTCGGAATCGATTGGTCCGCTTTGCGTGAAAAGGGTAAAGGCCCGGTAAACTACGTCCATTCTGGCACTGAACCGTTTTGGATATGTGTGCTCAAAATGGCTGGCGAAGGACATGTCGATGACCTGTTACGCTTTGGACGATGTCCGACCCCACCTTGCCGCCGACGCCTACGTCGCGCCGGGCGCGCAGGTGATCGGGCGCGTGATGCTGGGCGCGCGGGCGTCGGTCTGGTTCAATGCGGTGCTGCGCGGCGACAACGATCCGATCACGATCGGCGCGGACAGCAACGTGCAGGATGGCGCGATGGTGCATGCCGATCCCGGCGTGCCGACGACGATCGGGCAGGGCGTAACGATCGGGCACCACGCGATCGTCCATGGTGCGACCGTCGGCGACAATTGCCTGATCGGCATGGGCGCGACGCTGCTCAACCGCGCGGTGATCGGTGCCGATTCGCTGGTCGGTGCGGGCGCCCTGGTGACGGAGGGCAAGAGCTTCCCGCCCGGGTCGCTGATCGTCGGCAGCCCGGCGCGGGTGCTGCGGCCGCTGACCGAGACGGAGATCGCCGGCCTCAGGCTGTCGGCGGCGACCTATGTCGCCAATGCCGAACGCTATCGCACCGGGCTGCGCGCGCTTCAGGCGTAGCGCGCCGACGCCTCCGCAACGAAGCGGGCGGTCTCTTCCGGCTGGGTGACGGGGATCATGTGGCCGCCTTCGATCACGTCGATCCGCGCGCCGGGGATCGCCGCGGCGGTGCGGTGGCCGTGCAGATCGGGGTCGAGGACATGGTCTTCGCGCGCGTAGAGGATCGACAGCGGTACGCGGAGGTCGCCGTAGCGGGCGGCGATCGCGCCGATGTCGCTGGCGGCATGCGACAGGTCCGCCGCCGCCGCCGCGATCGCTGCAGGGCGGGCGGACAGCGCGCCGCCGCCGCGGGTGACGAAGTCGGCGGGCGGCGCTTCGGGCGCGAAGACCGCGGCGAGCGTCCGTTCCGAGGTGAGGCGGCTCAATGGCGTGGCGATCGTGCTCGCCATCAGGAGGCGCAGCGACGGCGGGATGGCGGCGAGGCTGCGGAACGCCTCGGGCACGCCATCCTGCGGCTGGGTGAGGGGGCAGATCAGCGCGAGGCCGCGAATGAGCGTCGGATGGTCGAGCGCCAGCGCCAGCGCGATGGCGCCGCCCAGCGAATGGCCGACGAGCAACGGCCGGTCGATCCCAAGGGCTTCGATGAAGCGCGCGACGATCGCCGCCTGTTCGACGACATTCGGTTCGCGATCCTCGTCGGCGGTCGAATAGCCCGAGCCGGGACGGTCGACGAGGATGACGCGATGGTCCTTCGCCAGAATGTCGAGCATGCCATAGCCGAAGTTGCGCAGCTGGCCGGCAAGGCCATGGACCATGACGATCGCGGGGCCGGTGCCCTTGTCGACATAATGCAACCGCGCGCCATCGACCCGGATGTAGCGGCCGTCGGGCGGCACCTGCCGCTCCGCGTCGCGTGCGAGCCGATCTGAGTAGAAGGAGAGCCCGAGCCCGCCGGCGACCGTCAGCGCCGCGCCGCCCACCAGGCTGCCGAGGGTCCAGCGTGTCGCGCTCTGCATGCCCGTCTCCGTCGCTCAAGGTTCGAAGCGACGAGGCGTAGCATGGATTGGGGCGCGGATCACGCGGTGGTGACGATCCCGTCGACGACGGTGACGGGCCACGCCGTCAGATGCTGGCCGACGCAGGGGCCGCCGACGCAGCGGCCCTCCGCAATCGTGAACAGCGCACCATGCCAGTTGCAGGCGATGAGGTCGCCCGCGGGGGTGAGATAGTCGTCGAGCGTCTGGGTCAGCGGCACGCCGGCATGTGGGCAGCGGTCGACATAGCCGACGACGCCATCGCCCTGCCGCACAACGAAACCGTGGAAGCGGCCGGCGCGCATCTGGAGCACGAAGTTGCGCGCCTTGCCGTCGGCGATGTCGGTCAGCGGGGCGAGCGCGACGCCGGCGGGAGTGGTGGAGAGGCGTTCGCTCACGCGTCCGCGTCGGGCTGGCGGCTGGGGTGGGCGGCTTCCGCCAGATCCGCGGTGCGCGCGGCGGCGGCGACCATGCGCGGGTAGGGCGTGGTGTCCACGCCGAACCGCTCGGCCGAATAGAGCGCGGGGACCGCGATACAATCGGCGAGCGTGGGGGTCTCGCCGTAGCAGAAGGTGCCGCCGTGACGCTCTGCAAGCGCCTCGAACGCGGCGAACCCCAGGCCCATCCAATGCCCCATCCAGGCGTTGACCTGCGTATCGCTCGCACCGAAATCCTGGCGCAGTGCCTTCAGCGTGCGCAGATTGTGGAGCGGGTGGACGTCGGTGGCGATCGTCGCGACCATCGCGCGGACGATGGCGCGGCCGTTGGCATCGGCAGGCAGCAGGGCGGGGGTGGGGAAGCGATCCTCCAGCCATTCGAGGATCGCAACGCTCTGCGTCAGGATCAGGCCGTCGACCTCCAGCGCGGGCACCAGCCGCTGCGGGTTGAGCGCGGCATAATCGGGATCGGTGTGGCCGCCGGTGCGCAGGTCGTGGTTGACCTGTTCGTAGGCGATGCCCTTCAGCGCCAACGCGATCCGCACGCGATAGGCGGCGCCCGAGCGCCAGTAACCGTGCAGGATCACGCCGTTGGGTCCTTGGGCAGCTGGGCCTTCGGAAAGTCGTTCCACACCGCGTCGTAATCGAGCTGGGCGTGTTCGAGCGCGTATGTCGTCGGGCGATAGGGCCAGCAACTTTCCAGCATGAAGGCCATCGTGCCGTCGATCTTGTGCGGCTTCAACTCCGCCGCCGACGCGCCCTGCCAGCTCGCGACATCGGGGCCGTGGCCCGCCATCAGATTGTGCAGCGAGATACCGCCGGGCGAGAAACCGTCCGCCTTGGCGTCATAGGCGCCGGTGATGAGGCCCATCGCCTCGCTCATCACATTGCGGTGGAACCAGGGCGGGCGGAACGTGTCCTCCGCCACCATCCAGCGCGGGGGGAAGATCACGAAGTCCGCATTGGCGCGGCCGGGCACGTCGCTGGGTGAGGTGAGGACGGTGAAGATCGACGGATCGGGATGGTCGAAGCTGACCGTGTTGATCGTATTGAAGCGCGACAGGTCGTAGCGCCATGGGGCGAGATTGCCGTGCCAGGCCACCACGTCGAGTGGGCTGTGATCGAGCGTCATCGTCCACAGCGATCCCATGAACTTCTGGATCACCTCGGTCGGCTCGTCGCGATCCTCGAACCAGGCGACGGGCGTTTCGAAATCGCGCGGGTTGGCGAGGCCGTTGGCGCCGATCGGGCCCAAATCGGGCAGGCGGAACAGGCTGCCGTGATTTTCGCAGACATAGCCGCGTGCCGCGCCGTCAGGCAGCAGCGCGCGGAAGCGGACGCCGCGGGGGATCAATGCGATCTGGCCGGGCGCGACGTCGAGGCGGCCGAGTTCGGTCAACAGCTGCAGGCGGCCGGCCTGGGGCACGAACAGCAGCTCGCCGTCGGCATCCATGAAGACGCGGGCGCTCATGTCGGCATTGGCGGCGTAGACGTGCATGGCGACGCCTTCGAGGTCCGCCGGATGCCGGTTGGCGAGCATCGTCGTCATGCCGTCGATCAGGTCGGTGCCCGGCGCTGCGTCGGCGATCGGGTTCCAGCGCAGGCGGTTGGGCGCGAGCGGCGCGTCGTCGGTGCCGGGAGCGAAGCGCTCTGCGCCGTCGTAGCGGGTATAGGGCGGATGCTCCGCGGTTGGGCGCATGCGGTACAGCCACGAGCGGCGATTCTCATGGCGCGGCGCGGTGAAGGCGGTGCCGCTGAGCTGTTCGGCGTAAAGACCGAAGGCGGGGCGCTGCGGCGAATTGCGGCCGATCGGGAGCGCGCCGGGGACGGCCTCGGTCGCGATATGGTTGCCGAAGCCCGGGATATAGTCGCTGCGGGGGTGGTGGTCGGTCATTGTTCTGGCGTCCTCTCCTGTTTCCACCACCCCCAATCCCCTCTCCCACCGGGAGAGGGGCAAGCTCGCGTTAGCGAGCGCGGGGTGAGGGCGGCGCGGGACGGCAACCGCATTGCGCCTCGCCCTCACCCTTCCGCCGGCTTCGCCGGCTCCCTCCCTCTCCCGATGGGAGAGGGACTGGTGCTCCGCCATCCGCCGTGACGTCGGACCCGGCGAAGCCGGGCCCTATGTCCCGGCGTGCCGTGCCGGCCGGTCGACGGCGGCGCTTTCGCGCCGCACCGCGAACGAAGCTGCGCTTCGTTCTTGGTCAGGCGTCGACCGTGATGACGCCGCGACGGATCTGGTCGAGTTCAATCGACTCATACAGCGCCTGGAAATTGCCGTTGCCGAAGCCCTCATTGCCCTTTCGCTGGATGATCTCGAAGAAGATCGGTCCGACCATCGTCTCGGTGAAGATCTGGAGCAGCAGGCCTTCCTCGCCGACGTTGCCGTCGATCAGGATGCGGTTCTTTCGCAGGCGTTCCAGGTCTTCGCCATGGCCGGGCACGCGCTTGTCGACGAGTTCGTAATAGGTCTCGATCGTGTCCTGCAGCTTGACGCCGCGCGCGCGCAGCTTTTCGACGGTGCTGTAGATGTCGTCGGTGGTCAGCGCGAGGTGCTGGATGCCTTCGCCGTTATAATCGCGGATGAATTCCTCGATCTGACTCTTGTCGTCCTGGCTCTCGTTCAAGGGGATGCGGATCGCGCGATCGGGGGCGATCATCGCCTGGCTGAACAGGCCGGTCGCCTTGCCCTTGATGTCGAAATACTTCTGCTCTTCGAAGCCGAAGATCTGGCCGTAAAAGGCCGACCAGGTGCGCATCTGGCCGCGGCGCACGTTGTGCGTCAGATGGTCGAGCAGGTCGAGGCCGACGTTGTTTTCGGCTTCCGCCTCCGCCGCGCCGGGCACCTGATCCCAATCGTCGTAGACGCTGCCGTCGGCGCCATGGCGATCGACGAGGTACAGCAGCGAACCGCCGATGCCTTCCAGCGCCGGAATGCCGTCGAGCGACTGGCCGGCGGGGGCGGGCTTGGCGCCGCGCGCGATCGCCGCGTCATAGGCAGCCTGGGCGTCCTGCACCCGGAACGCCATCGCGCTCGCCGACGGGCCGTGCGCCGCGCGGAAGTCGGCGGCGTGGCCGCTGTCTTCGCGGTTGATCAGGAGGTTGATGCGGCCCTGCTTGTAACGGGTGATGGCGCGCGTCTTGTGCGTCGAGGCGGGGACGAAGCCCAACGCCTCGAACTGCTTGGCCAGCGCATCCGGATCGGGCGAGGTGAATTCGCAGAATTCGAAGCCGTCGAGCCCCATCGGGTTAACGTCGATATGGTCGTCGGTCTGGGCGGCATCGGTCATCAGTCTGGCCTTCCGAGATGGTATCATCCGTTACCAAACCTGCGACATTGCCAAACTGGTGTCAACTGATACGAATGCGGCATGGCCGACCCATGCCCAGCCTCGTCGCCCGCGCCATCATTGGTTTTGGCCGATTTTATTCCGTACCGGCTGTCGGTGACGTCCAACCTGGTCAGCGATTCGATCGCGCGGACCTATGAGGCGCTGTTCGGGCTGACGATTCCGGAATGGCGGCTGATCGCGGTGATCGCGGAAACGGGCGGCATCACGCAGCAGGCGATTGGCCGGGCCACGCGGATGGACAAGGTGACGGTCAGCCGCGCGGCGATCGCGCTGGTCGACCGGGGATTGCTCGACCGGCGCGGCAATCCGGAGGACCGGCGGTCGCACCTGCTCGACCTGACCGATGCCGGGCGCGACCTATATGCGGTAGTGGCACCCAAGGCGCTGGACCTGGAAAGCCGTATCTTTTCGCAATTCCCCGCCGACGACGTCGCGCGGTTTATGGAGATGCTGCGCCGGGTCGAGGCGGTGACGCTGGCGCTCGACACCTGATCGCATCCTGCAGCGCGTTCCCACATCACGGACACCGCTCTGGCACATTCGTGCGACAATTGGCGTTTACGCGCCGGCCGGTCGCCACAGGGATGGCGGCGGGTAAGAGGGACAAGCGAATCATGCGGATCGTTGCGGCGATGATGGTGGCGGCAAGCTGGCCGGCGATGGCGCTGGCGCAAGAGGTGCCGGCGCCCGCGCAGGCCCCCGCGCCCGCTCCGACGCCGAATCCGACGTCGCCTGCCCCCGCGGCAGCGACCGTCCAGGCCGCACCGATGACCCCGGCGGCGGCACCCGCCGCCCCGGCGGAAGAGGACAGCGAAGAGGGCGATATCGTCGTTACCGGCCGCAAGCCGGTGGGCTCCGTCGTCGGCGACATTCCCGCCGAACAGACGCTGAGCCCCGCCGACGTGCGCAGTTATGGCGTCAGCAGCGTGTCCGACCTGCTCACCGAATTGGGGCCGCAGACGCAGAGCGGCGCGGGCGGACCGCCGGTGGTGCTGCTCGACGGGCATCGCATTTCGGGCTTCCAGGAAATCCGCGACATCCCGACCGAGGCGATCCTGCGCGTCGATATCCTGCCCGAAGAGGTCGCGCTGAAATACGGCTATACCGCCGATCAGAAGGTGGTGAATTTCGTGCTGCGCCGCCGCTTCCGCGCGACGACGGTCGAGCTGGCCGACAAGGGTGCGACCGAAGGCGGCAGCAACACGCCGCAGGGCGAGTTGGACCTGCTCACCATCCGCCAGGGCGCGCGGCTGAACATCCACAGTAAATATCAGCAGACGTCGGCGCTGACCGAATCGGAGCGCGACATCACCGCCGCGTCGACCGAGGGCCAGACCAACAATTTCGACCAGCGGCCGTATCGCACATTGGTGCCGTTCAGCCGCAGCTTCGGCACCAACGCCACCTATGCCAAGACGATCGGCGAGGACATCAACGCCTCGATCAACGGCGAAATCGCGGCGACGCAGAGCACCGGCCAGTTCGGCCTGCCGCTCGACGGCACGGGCGCACCGATCGGCGCCGATCCGCTGCGCCAGCACACCAACGGTGTCACCGGCCACCTCGGCACCAGCTTCAACGGGCGGCTGAGCCCGCGCTGGCTGTGGACGGTGACGGGATCGTTCGACCGCGCCGATACGCGCACGATCGGTGACACGGTCGCCGGCCGCGGCACCAACCGCGCGCATTCGGTGTCCAATGCCGGCGATCTGGAGGCGCTGGTCAACGGACCGTTGTTCACGCTGCCTGCGGGCGACGTGACGACGGCGGTGCGCGTCGGCGCGCAGACCAGCCAGTTCACCAGCAACTCGCTGCGCGCCGGCCTGGTCAGTGGTGGCCGGGTCTCGCGCGATCAGGCGAATGCGCGCGTCAACATCGACCTGCCGATCGCCAGCAAATCGCGCGCCGTGCTGCCGTTCCTCGGTAATCTGTCGATTAACGGCAATGCGGCGGTCAACCAGCTGTCCGACTTCGGCACGCTGACCGCCTATGGCTATGGCGTGAACTGGGCGCCGATCAACGCGATCCGCGTCATCGGGTCGATCAACCAGCAGGACGTCGCGCCGACCGCGCAGCAGCTGGGCAACCCGACGGTCGTGACGCCGAACGTACGCGTCTTCGACTATGTGCAGGGCCAGACGGTGACGGTGACGACGATCAGCGGCGGCAACCCGGGCTTGCGCGACAGCAGCCGGCGGGTGACGAAGCTCGGCGTGACGCTCAGGCCGCTCGACCAGACCGACCTGACGATCATCGGCAATTATACGAAGCAGGATACGCGCAACCCGATCCAGGGCTTCCCGTCGCCGACCGCGGTGATCGAGGCGGCCTTCCCCGATCGCTTCACTCGCGATGCGGACGGCGAACTGACCCGGCTCGACACGCGGCCGATCAACTTCGCCCGATCCGAAAGCTCGGAATTCCGCTGGGGGATCAATTTCTCCAAGCCGATCAAGTCGAAGGTTCAAAAGCAGATCGAGGCGTTCCGCGCCGGCACCGGACCCAATCCGTTCGCCGGCCTGCGATTCCCGGGTGCGGACGGACGGCGGCGCGGCGGCGGCGGTGACGGCGCCGGTTCGGGTGGGGGCGGAGGCGCCCCACCGGCGGGCGGCGATCAGGCTGCGACGCAGGGGACCAGCGGGCAGGCGGCTGACGGTTCCGGAGTGCGCCCGAACCAGCAAGCCGATGGTGGCGACCGGCCGCGCGGCGGCTTCGGTGGTCCGGGCGGCGGCGGTCGCGGCTTCGGCGGTGGTGGGTTCGGGGGACGTGGCGGCGCCGGTGGCGGTCGCGTCCAATTCGCCTTCTATCACACCTGGCATCTGGTCGAACGGCGGACGATCGCCAACGGCGGACCGGTGCTCGACCTGCTCAACGGCGATACGCTGGGGTCGAACGGTGGCCAGCCGCGTCACGAATTCCAGGGGCAGGCCGGCTATTCCAACAATGGCATCGGCGTGCGCCTGTCGGCCAATTACGCCACCGGCACGCGGGTGAACGGCGGCACCGCGGCGAACCCGCAGACGCTCAACTTCTCGGGCCTCGCAACCGCAGACCTGCGTGTCTTTGCCGATCTGGGACAGCAGCTCAGTCTGGTGAAGGCGCATCCGTGGATCCGCGGCACCCGCGTCACCTTCTCGGTCAGCAACATCTTCAACAGTCGCCAGCGCGTGACCGACGCGACCGGGGTGACGCCGATCAGCTACCAGCCGGATTATCAGGACCCGATCGGGCGGACGGTGCGGCTGTCGTTGCGCAAGCTGTTCTTCTAAAGGCCCAGCCGGCGGGCGAGCCAGTCCGCCGCCTGGTCGGGGGTCTGCTTGTCGGCGTCCCGGTCGACGCGATAGTTCGCCTCGCGCATCGCGGTCACCGGGATGCGGCCGACCAGCGGCTGGAGTGCCGCGACGAACGCGGCGTCCTTCGCGCGGCGCGGGGCGACCAGCAGCAGCGCGTCGTAGCTGGGGATGGCGTGCTTCGGGTCGGTCAGGACGGTCAGCCCGTCCGCGGCGATCCGGCCATCCGAGGAGAAGGCGGAAATCACGTCCGCCTCGCCGCTCGCCAATGCGCGGTACATGAAGGTCGGCGCGTAGGATTTGGCCGCAGCGAAGCGCAACGGATAGGCGCGCCGCACCGCCGCCCATTCGGGCCGTTCGAGGAATTCGAGGTCGCTGCCAAGCTTGAGTGAGGGCGCGGCGGCGACGAGGTCGGTCAGGCTGGTGATCCCCCGCGCCTTGGCGTCCGCTCCCCGCATCGCGAAGGCATAAGCGTTTTCGAAGCCCAGGGGGCCGATCAGGCGTACGCCGCTGCTGGCCTGTGCCCAGCGGCCGATCGCGGCGACCATCGCGCGGCGATCGGGCACGTCGCTGCGGTGCATCTGGCCGTTCCACAGCGTACCGGCATAATCGACGTAGACGTCGACATCGTTGCCGGCGAGCGCGCCATAGACCACCGCCGAGCCGAGGCCGTCGCGATAGCGGACGCTATAGCCGGCGCGCTCCAGCCGGTCGCCGATCAGCCGGGCGAGAATATATTGTTCGGAGAAGTTCTTGGCCCCGATCGTCACGACCTTCGTGTCATTGCGTTGCCACAGCGGCGCGGTGGCGAGCGCGAGGCCGGCGACGAGCGCGATCAGCGCGGCGATCCAAAGTGGCCGGCGGCGGTGCGCGATGCCGCGCTCGATCAGGCCGATGAGCGCGTCCGTGACGAGCGCCAGCCCGGCGGCGGCGATGCAGCCCGCCAGCACCAGCGCCCAGTTCTGCGTCTGAAGACCTGCGAAGATCATGTCGCCGAGGCTGGGCTGGCCGACCGTCGTCGAGAGCGTCGCCGCGCCGATCGTCCACACCGCGGCGGTGCGGATGCCGGCGACCAGCACCGGCAACGCGAGCGGCGCTTCGACCAGGCGCAGCTTTTGCGCGGGCGTCATGCCGACCGCGTCCGCCGCCTGGGTGACGGCGGGGTCGATGCCGACGAGGCCGGCGACTCCGTTGCGGATGATCGGCAGCAGCGCGTAGAGCGTCAGCGCGATCAGCGACGGCAGGAAGCCGAGCGCGGGGATACCGCCGCCGACCACCCCCGACAGCCACAGCAGCAACGGGTAGAAGAGCGCGAGCAGGGCCAGCGCCGGGATCGTCTGGATCAGGCTGGCGATCCCCAGGATCGCGGTGCCGATTCGTGGACGGCGTGCAGCAAGGATGGCGAGCGGCAGGCTGATCGCGATGCCGAGCGCCAGCGCCGCTGCCGACAGCAGGACGTGCTGGGCAAGCAGCGGCGGCACGCGGCCAAGCGCGGCGACGAGGGCGTTCATCGTGCCATCTCGCGCAGCCGTTCGGCCTGATCGCGCGGCACCGCGACCAGCGCCTGTGCGGTCTCGCCGCCTTCGCCGCGCAGCAGCTGTGCGGGGGTGGCATCCGCGACGAGCCTGCCCGCCTGCAACACCAGCACGCGGTCGGCGAGCAGCAAGGCTTCGGCCATGTCGTGCGTGACGAGGATCGTGGTGAGGCCGAGCCGATCGTGCAGCGCGCGAATCTCCTGCCCCAGCGCATCGCGCGTCACCGGGTCGAGCGCACCGAACGCTTCGTCGAGCAGCAGCAATTTGGCACCCGGCGCAAGGGCACGGGCAATGGCGACGCGCTGTCGCTGGCCGCCCGACAGTGCGTCGGGCCTGCGGCCGGCGAGTTCGCGCGGCAAGGCGACGAGGTCGAGCAGCGCAGGCACGTCGACGGGCGGCCCGCCGGCGATGCGCGGGCCGATTGCGATATTCTCCGCGACGGTCATGTGCGGGAATAGGCCGATCGATTGGAAGACATAGCCGATGCTCCGTCGCAGCGCCGGCGCGGGGCGGGTGGCGACGTCGGCATCGTCGATCAGGACGCGGCCGTCGCTCGGCTCGACCAGACGATTGACGGTCTTGAGCAAGGTCGACTTGCCGGAGCCGGACGCGCCGACGAGCGCGACGAACTGACCCGCGGGGATCGTCGCCGAAACGCCATCGACCGCGACCGTGTCGTCGAACCTCTTGGTCACGGCATCGAAGCGGAGCGATTCTGCTGGCATCGGGGCCGACGATGCGGGATGCCTGATGCAAAGTCTAATAGGGAGAGCAAGATGGGCGAGCGGAAGGCGATCTTCATCACCGGTGGCGGATCGGGTATCGGCCGCGCGGTCGGGCGGCTGTTCGCGAGCCGCGGCTGGCTGGTCGGCGTGGCCGACGTCAATGCGGGCGGCCTCGCCGAGACGCTGGCGGCGCTGCCGGGCGAGGGGCACCAGAGCTATGTGATGGACGTACGCGATCGCGATGCGTGGACGGCGAGCCTCGACGGCTTCACGCGCGTCAGCGGTGGGCGGCTCGACGTCTTGTTCAACAATGCCGGCATCGGCACGGGCGGGCCGATCGCGACCGCGAGCTTCGACGAGATCGACCGGACGGTGGCGATCAACTTTACCGGCGTGCTGAACGGTGCGCGGATCGGGCATGCGTATCTGGCACGGACGCCGGGGTCGGTGCTGCTCAACACCTCGTCGGCGTCGGGTATCTATGGCTCGTCGGGCCTCGCGACCTATTCGGCCACCAAGTTCGGGGTGCGGGGATTGAGCGAGGCGCTGGATGGCGAATGGTCGGCGGAGGGCATCAAGGTGCGCTGCCTGCTGCCGAGCTTCATCGAAACGCCGCTGCTGAACGGCGTATCCTCAGGCAGCAACCGCACCATCCGTGAGAGCGTGACCGGCGCGGGACTGGAGCTGACGCCGGTCGACGTGGTCGCGGAAGCCGCGTGGAAGGCGGTGCATGGCGACGCGGTCCACACCTATGTCGGCAAGACCGCGGAGCGGATGCGCTTCGCCGCGCGCTGGATGCCGGGCTCGCTGCGCAAGCGGATGCGGCGGTCGATGCGCTGATGGTTGCGGTAGCGCGCTGCGCATCCTTTCCGTCACCCCGGGCTTGACCCGAGGTCCCGCTTTTCACCGCGTGATAGAAGAAGCGGGACCCCGGCTCTTCGGCCGGGGTGACGGAGGATGGGAAATGCGTTGCGGCTATTCGTCGACGATCGCGTCGATCGCCTCGGCCATCTCGATGTCGCGGTGGCTGAGGCCGCCGGCGTCATGGGTGGTCAGCAGGATTTCGACGCGGTTGTAGACGTTCTTCCATTCGGGATGGTGGTTCGCCTTTTCCGCCATCAGCGCGACCTGCGTCATGAAGCCGAACGCCTCGACGAAATCGGCGAACACCAGGCTGCGCGTGATCGCGTCGCGGGCCTCGTCATAATCCCATTCGGGCAGGCCATCGAGCGCATCGGCGCGGTCGGTTTCGCTGAGAGCCTCGATCATCCGGTCTTCCTTGCTGGAGGGCGTGGCGCCGGGGTATGGCCGTTATCATGGCGCTGCAAGAATCTTATAGGCAAGATGCTTTTGGCCCGGCGCCGGACGCCGACGCGATCGAGGGGATCGCCCGCGACACGATCGCGCGGCTGCCCGCGGCGTTCGCGCAACATCTGGGCGATGTCGTCCTGATCGTCGAGGAAGAGGCGGATGACGAGACGCTCGCCGCGCTCGGCCTCGACCACCCGCTCGATCTGACCGGTCTGTATCACGGGCGACCGATCGGCGAGAAATCGTCGATGGAATCGGGGGCGCTGCCCGATCGCATCCATCTGTATCGCCAGGCGATCCTGGCCGAATGGATGGAGACGGGCGTGCGGCTCGACGATCTCGTCCGCC
Organism: Sphingomonas sp. NIC1; assembly: GCF_001638925.1. NCBI lineage: Bacteria > Pseudomonadati > Pseudomonadota > Alphaproteobacteria > Sphingomonadales > Sphingomonadaceae > Sphingomonas > Sphingomonas sp. NIC1. Next base: position 1,256,224 of record NZ_CP015521.1, on the reverse strand, counting down.
ATGTGACGATCCATGAGATCGGCCATCATTTCGGCCTGTCCGACGACGACATGCATGCGCTGGAAGAGGCGGCCGCGGATTGAGCGTCCTGCGGTTCGAGGATGTTGGCTGTCAGCGCGGCGGGCGGTTGCTGTTCGCAGGAATCGGCTTTGCGCTGGCGGCGGGCGGGGCCTTGTGCGTCACCGGCCCCAACGGCGTCGGCAAGTCGAGCCTGATCCGCATCGCTGCCGGCCTGCTGCGGCCCGTCGAGGGCGTGGTGACGCGGGAGGGTGACGTCGCCTTGCTGAGCGAGGCGCATGCGTTGGACCCGGAGCGGCCGCTGGCGCTGGCGCTGCGCTATTGGATCGGCGCGCGGACGGAGGCGGCGCTGGCGGCGGTGGGACTGGCAGAGGCGGCCGCGGTGCCGGTGCGGCTGCTGTCGACCGGGCAGCGGCGCCGCGCGGGATTGGCGCGGGTCATCGGAGCAGAGGCACCGGTCTGGCTGCTGGATGAGCCGGCGAACGGACTGGACGGGGCGGGGATCGCGTTGCTGGAGGCGGCGGTCGCGGACCATCGCGCGAAGGGCGGCATTGCGGTGGTGGCGACGCATCTGCCGCTGGCGCTACCGGGCGCGCAGATGCTGGCGCTGGGCTGATGCGTGTGTCCGGGATCATCCTGCGCGACCTGCGGCGGGCGTGGACGGGCGGCGGGTTGCTGTGGCCGGTCGCCTTTTTCCTGCTCGTCGCCACACTGTTTCCCTTTGCGGTCGGGCCGGATGCGGCGTTGATCGGGCGGATCGGCGGTGGGGTGATCTGGGCGGCGGCACTGCTTGCGGCGCTGCTGCCGGTCGAGCGGCTGGTCGCGCCCGACGTCGAGGCGGGGGTGATCGATCAATATGCGGTGCGGGGCGTGCCGCTGGCGCTGGTCGCCTTCGCCAAGACGGTCGCGCACTGGCTGGGCTTCGCGCCGCCGTTGATGCTGGCGGCGGTGATCGCGGCCGGCCTGTTCGATCTGCCGGCCGCGACACTGCTGCGCGTCGAGGCGGGATTGCTGGTGGGGACGCCGGGCCTCGCCGCTCTGGCAGTCGCGACATCGGCGTTGGTGACGGGCCTGCGCGGAGGGGGTGGGGTCGCAGGCCTCGTCATGCTGCCGCTCGCGATCCCGCTGCTGATCTTCGGCGCGGGATCGCTCGACACTGGGGTGGGGGCGTTGAAGCTGCTCGGCGCGGTCAGCCTGTTGCTGACGGCGGGCGCCCCCTGGATCGCCGCCGCGGCGATCCGAGCAGGGATGGACTAAGGCAAGATCAGCCCTGGTTATTGTCCGATGCATAGACCATCGCCGCCGCAGTTCCGGTTGCCGGTTTCAAGTGAAACCATTCGGGTCGGTCGATCGCGGTCAGAAATGCCAGTACCGTCAGGCCGAACATCAGCAGCGCTAGTCTGCCCCACAGCGGATTGGGAGGGCTGTCGTCGGTATTGGTCTTGGCGATATCGTCGTCAAGCTGCATGATAAGCCTCTCTGTCTGCCGAAGCCGAGATATAGGCTTATCAAGTCTTCTGATCGACGAGCGTTCCGTTACGTTTTCTTGCTGCGTCGCACCATGGCGTTGGGGCGACGCATTTCGGGCGGTGAGACGAGGCGCTAGCGGCTCCAGCGCGCCCAGATTGCGGTCGGCAGCGTCAGGCCGCGGGCCTCTTCGCGCACGCCGAGCTCGCCCGCTTCCACCTTGCCCGGCAGATCGGCGAACAGCTGGCGCATCAGTTCCTGCAGTGCCAGCGCCGACATGCGCACGGCATAGACGGTGAGGAACAGGAAGCGGCTGTCGGCATCGAGCAGGCGGCGGCAATCGGCGAGCAGGCGGGGCAGGTCTTCCTCCAGCCGCCACACTTCGCCCTCCGGCCCGCGGCCGTATTTGGGCGGATCGAGCAGGATGCCGTCGTAGCGGCGGTTGCGGCGCACCTCGCGCGCGACGAATTTCGCCGCATCGTCGATAATCCAGCGCACCGGCGCATCGCTCATCCCCGACAAGGCCGCATTGGCGCGCGCGGCCTCGACCGATTTCTTGGAAGCATCGACATGCACCATCTTGGCACCCGCCGTTGCCATCGCGAGCGTGCCGACGCCGGTATAGCCGAACAGATTCATGCATTCGGGCTGGTCCATGTCCGCGACCTGTTCGCGCATCCAGCTCCACACCGGCGCCATGTCGGGGAAGAAGCCCAGATGGCGGAAGGGCGTGGTCTGCGCGGTGAAGCGCACCTCGTTCCACTTCAGCGGCCAGCCTTCGCGCGGCACGGGTTCGGCAAAGACCCAGCGACCGCCGCCGTCCTCGTCGCTGGCGGGCAGGAACTCGCCCTGCGCCTTCCAATTCTCTGACGCGGGTGCCCACATCGCCTGCGGTTCGGGGCGGATGAAGCGGAAGCGGCCGTACCGCTCCAGCTTGCGGCCGTTCCCCGAATCGACCAAGCCATAGTCGGCCCAGGGTTCGCCGATCAGCGTCTGGAGCGTCATGCGCGGGGGCGCGCGCGCTCGGCGATATAGGCCGTCACCGCCTCGAACGTGCCGGGCAGGTGAGCGCAACGCTCTTCGCGATCGAAAAGGTCGCCGACGCGCGCGGGCAGTGCGGGGCGCTGGCCGGTCGCACGCTCCACCGCATCGCCGAACTTGGCGGGGTGGGCGGTGGCGAGCGTCACCATCGGCGCATCGCCCGCCTGCGCGCGCGCGGCGGCGAGGGCAATGGCGGTGTGTGGGTCGATGATCTGGCCCGCCGCGTCATGCGCCCAGCGCATCGCCAGCGTCATGTCGTCCAGATCGACGCGGGCGCTCGCGAACAGCGACGCACCGGTCTGCTGCGCATTGCTGAGCCGCATCGCACCGCTCGATTCGAAGCCGCGCATCTGGTCGGCCAGCGCGGCGCCGTCGCGACCGCCGAGGTCGAACAGCAGGCGTTCGAAATTGGAGCTGACCTGGATGTCCATCGACGGCGTCGGCGTCTGCTGGACGATGCCCTTGCTGTAATCGCCTGCCGACAGCGCGCGGTGCAGGATGTCGTTGACGTTGGTCGCGACGATCAGCTTCGCGACCGGCAGGCCCATCTTCGCCGCGACATAGCCAGCGAAGACGTCGCCGAAATTGCCGGTCGGCACCGAGAAGGCGACGGCGCGGTCGGGCGCGCCGAGGCGGACCGCGGCGTAGAAATAATAGACCACCTGCGCCATCAGCCGCGCCCAGTTGATCGAATTGACCGCGGACAAATGGAAACGCCCGGAGAAACCGGGATCGTTGAACATCGCCTTCACCAGCGCCTGCGCGGTGTCGAAGTCGCCGTCGATCGCGATGTTATGGACGTTGGGGGCGAGCACCGTCGTCATCTGGCGGCGCTGCACGTCGCTGACCCGGCCATGCGGGTGAAGCATGAAGATATCGACGCCGGCACGCCCCGCCAGCGCATCGATCGCCGCCGATCCGGTGTCGCCGCTGGTCGCGCCGACGATGGTCAGATGGTCGCTGCTGCCCTTGAGGAAGCGTTCGAACAGCAGGCCGAGCAGTTGCAACGCCACGTCCTTGAACGCCAGCGTCGGGCCGTGGAACAGTTCGAGCAGCCACTGGTCGTGGTCGAGCTGGACGAGCGGCGTGACCGCGGCATGCGCGAAACGGCCATAGGCCTGGGTGCAGAGCTCTTTCAGCTCGGCCGGCGTCAGCGCATCGCCGATGAAGGGCGTCATCACCGCGACCGCGGTATCGACATAGGACAGGCCGGCGAGGTCCGCGATCTGTTCGCGCGTGAAGCTCGGCCACGCGTCGGGCAGGTACAGGCCGCCGTCCGACGCCAGGCCGGCGAGGGTGACGTCGCGGAAATCGAGGGCGGGGGCGGCCCCGCGGGTGCTGACGTAGCGCATTGCGGCTGGGTAGCGGCGTGGGCGCGACGGGGCAACGGCGGGTTTTCTTGGGCGTGGTGCGGCTGGACTATCGGCGTGCGAACGCGGCGGCGGCGTGCCGATTCGCGGCGATTCGGGCGCGGAAGTGGACGAAGTGGACGGTACGTCGATGTCGAAATCACCCACCGGCCCGGTGCCGGAGGGCACGGGGGCGGCAAAGCGACGGTCGGACATGCTGCCGGCATAGCGGATCGGCGGCGTGTAGGACAGACGGGCGATGGCGGCGGGGCCGCGCGGCGTCGGCGGGTCCGCAGTCTCGCTGCGCCGGGTCGCCATGCATCGTGTTGGTGGTTCACGCGAAGACGCGAAGACGCGAAGAAGAAGAGGGTTGTTCACGCGGAGGCGCGGAGGACGCAGAGGGGTTGCGCCTGCCGCGTCGGTGGGCTGTTTTCCTCCGGCCGAGATAAGAACAGTGCGCCGCGGCGCACGAGACACCTCCGCGTCCTGCGCGCCTCCGCGTGACCGGTCTTTCCTTTGCGTCTTCGCGTCTTCGCGTGAAGGAATGTCGATCCGTCCTGGTGGGTAAGTGATTGACTTCGCCTTGTCGCGAAACCCTCCCGCGCCTTGGCGCGACACCGGACTTTCATGCTGTTGTAGGGGGCATGATAGTCGAAGGGGCGATTGGCGCCGGCCCGGTGGGCGGGTTAGACGATCGGCCATCCCGTTCGTTATCGAGGCGCTATCCCATGACCCTCCCCGACTTGTTGCTGCCGACCTATGCCCAGATGCTGCGCGCGCTGTCCGCGTGGCTCGAAAAGGCGGGCGCGGGGCGGGAGGATGGTGGGGATGGGCTGCTGACTGCGCGGCTGGCGCCGGACATGTTCCCGCTGGCGACGCAGGTGCGCTTCGCCTGCGTGCAGGCCTATGAGGGCGTCGCCCGGCTGCGCGACGCGCCGCTGCCCGATGCGGTGCAGACGTTGCTCGCCGAGGGACGCGGCGCGGCCGAGGCGCCGGGGACGCTGGCGGACGCGCAGGCGCGGATCGCCGAGACGATCGCGATGGTCGAGGGCGCGGCGGGGACGATGCCCGCGGTCGATCCGGCGCGCGCGATCGCGCATGCGCTGCCGCAGGGCATGATCTTCGATCTCAGCGCGGAGCAATATGCCCGCGACTGGGCGATCCCGCAGTTCTATTTCCACGTCATGACCGCCTATGCGATCCTGCGGGCCGAGGGAGCGGCGCTGGGCAAGGCGGATTATGTCGCGCACATGTTCGCCTATCTGCGCCCCGGCACGATGCCCGGATGAGTAGGTTTGTACTCCGTCACAGACCTAATCTGCCAGAATGAGCAATTGATTGCATTTTTTTGGACAGTATCCGCCAGTTTCGGGTGAGGATGCTGACGTTCCGTGTCGTCATGACAGCAACGACAAGCTCGTCGTGAACCGAGGGACGAACCACGCATTATGCCGGAACCGATCAAGCCGCCCCCCGCCCAGTTTCTGCGCGACGACGTGATCCGTGGGGGGATGGACCTGTTGCTGTTTGCGCACAAATCGCACCTGCGCCATTCCGATGCCGAACTGACCGCCATGGGGCTGGGCCGGGCGCATCATCGCTGCCTGTATTTCGTCGGGCGGCGACCCAATCTGTCGGTGGGCGAATTGCTGGGGCTCTTGGGCGTGACCAAACAGTCGCTGGGCCGCGTGCTTGGCGCGCTGATCGACAACGGCCTGATCGAACAGCGCCCGGGCGAGGCGGATCGCCGCCAGCGCCTGCTGCGTCTGACGCCGGCGGGTGAAGATCTGGAGCGTCGCCTGTTCAGCGGGCTACATGCCAATATGAGCCGCGCCTATGCCGCTTCGGGCGAAGAGGCGGTCAGCGGCTATTGGACGATGATGCAGAATCTGATGAGCGACGACGCGCAGGCGCAGTTCAAGGCGTTCCACGCGGGGTGAGGGCGTGGGGCGGCGGTGCGCCACGCCCGCCGCCCCGTTCCGGCCTCAAAAGGGCAGGGGCTGCTGATCGGGTTCGACCCAGTCGCGACGCGCGGCCACGCTGAGCAGCGTATCGCGATGCCAGTGATCCAGCAGCCACTCCGGGTTGCCCGGCCGCGATGCCATGAGCGCGGTGAGCACGCGATGCAGCGGTGCGTCCTTCTCATGACGCTCCAGATGATGCGCTACGGCCCGCATCGACGCGCAGGTGATGGTGTGATGGTAGCCGCTGCTATCGGTGTTGGCGGTGAGCGTCGCGTCATTGTAGCGCGAGATCAGCGTCCGCATGCCCTGCGGCGTGGCCAGGTCGGGACGATGGCGATACAGCCACAGCGCGGCGGCAAAGTGCGCGGCGTGCGTCCAGTCGCGCTTGGGTAATGCGCGATCGATTACGCCCAAAGCGATGCGGGCGATGGCCGCGTCCGTCGATATCATCATGGTAGGGCGTTTTTCGTCAGGCCCGACTGGCACAAAAAACCCCGCCGGTCGGGCGGGGTGGGTCGTGTACAAGACAGCACGCGACTACCGTCGCCGGCGCAGCGCCAGCGTGTAGATCGTCGCGGCGATGGCGGCGAAGAGGAACCACTGGACGGCGTAGGACAGATGGTTGTTCGGCACCGACGACAGATCGGGCTGGCCGTTGGCGGCGAGGCCGGGGGCGGGGCGATCGGCGACCAGCATCAGCCGCTGCGGCGTATGGTCGAACAGCGACCCGATCAACGAGCGGGCGTCGGGCGCATGGCTGATGAAGCCTGTCACCGGGCCGCCGGTCCAGCTGCCCTTGTAGGCGGGGTCGGTGGTGGTGCCGAGCTGGACGAGCATGCCCGGCCCCTCCGCGCCCGTCGCGCAGTCCGCGATCAGGCGGAAGCCGGCCTTGCCCGCCCCGGCGAGCCGCTGGCCGGTGACGCGAACGCACAGGCCCGAAGCGCGGCGGAACAGCAGGCGATCGTCGGGAAAGCGCGGGAAGGCGATCGGCGGCTTGGCCGGATTGGCGGCGAGCTGCGCGAGATACGCCTCCTTCTTCGGCGCGCGGTCGAGCAGCTGCCAGAGGCCGAGGCCGATCATCGCGGCCACCGCGAGCGCGACGACGATGGTGGGGATCAGGGGAATGCGCTTCATGGGATGGGGTCGCTGCGGGACTCGTCGATGCGGCCTTCGCGCGCGGCGTTCCTATATTCGGCGGCGAGCAGCGCGGCCTTGGCGACGCGCAGCGACCAGATCACGCCCGCCGCGGTGACGGGAATCCAGATCAGCATGTGCAGCCACAGCGGTGGATGCAGCGTCAGTTCGAGCGTGATCGCGCCGGCGACGACCAATGCGCCCAGGATCAACGTCAGGAAGGCGGCTGGCCCGTCCCCGACGTTGAAGCGCGTGAAATCCAGGCCACAGCCCGAACAGCGATCCGCGAACTTGACCCAGCCGGCAAACAAAAGGGGCCGGCCGCAACGCGGACACAGCCCCTTCAACGCGACCTCGGCAATCGCAGGCGAGGATATGGGCGTCGGATCGGTCATGCGACGCCCGTCAACCTTATCAGCCGCCGTGAACCGGTGCGCCCCAGCCGCCCCAGACGTAGATGGTGACGAACAGGAACAGCCACACCACGTCGACGAAATGCCAGTACCAGGCGGCGGCTTCGAAGCCGAAATGCTGGCGCGGCGTGAAGTCGCCCTTATAGGCGCGGATCAGGCAGACGATCAGGAAGATCGTGCCGATCAGCACGTGAAAGCCGTGGAAGCCGGTCGCCATGAAGAAGGCGGCGCCATAGTTGATGCCCTTGAACGGGAAGGGCGCGTGCATGTATTCATACGCCTGGATGCTGCTGAACAGCACGCCCAGCGCGACCGTCAGCCACAGGCCCTTCAGCACGCCGTCACGGTCGCCGACGCCCAGCATGCCCCACAGGCCACGCTTCTCGCCGCCGCGCTGGTTGTGGATCAGCGCGTGATGCGCCCAGGTGACGGTGGTGCCGCTGGTCAGCAGGATCAGCGTGTTGAGCAGGGGAAGCTCGAAGGCGTTGATGACGGTCAGGCCCTTGGGCGGCCATTGCGCGGCGATCGCCGCAGCGCCTTCGGCCGCGCGCTCCACCTGGCCGTCGACGAAGGCCATGGCGGTCGGGAACAGGCTGAAGTCGAAGAATGCCCAGAACCAGCCGACGAAGAACATGACTTCGGAGGCGATGAACAGGATCATGCCGTAGCGGAAGTGGAGCTGGACGACGGGGGTATGATCGCCATGATGCGCCTCGCGCACCACGTCCGCCCACCAGCTGTACATCGTGAACAGCACGCCCGCGAGGCCGGCGAAGAAGATCCAGCCGCCGCCATTGGCCTTGTCGGCCGCCAGATGGCCGCCGTGCATCCACATGATCGCGCCGCTCGCCATCACCAGCGCCGAGAGCGATCCGAACAGGGGCCAGATGCTGGGTGGCAGAATGTGATAGTCGTGATTCTTGGCGCCGGCCATGGTCAGGTCCCTGTTCTCTTATCCTCTTTGGGGCAGGACCCTAAGGCCCAAACGCCCCTAGAACAAGGTCGTGGCGGCGACGATTTTAGCGTTCGGCGAGGGACGCGGGGCGGTGGATCAGGATTCCGAACCCGTCTGCGCCCGGCCGGGGGTCTTGCCGGCATCGGCGGGATAGAAGGTGTAAGACAGCGTGATCGTCTCGACGTCCGACGCGTCGGGGTCGTCCATGATCTTGGGATCGACGAAGAAGATGACCGGCATCCGCTGCGTCTCGCCGGGCTTCAGCGTCTGCTGCGTGAAGCAGAAACACTGGATCTTGGTGAAATATTTGCCAGCCTGGCTGGGCGTGACGTTAAACGTCGCGGTGCCGGTGATGGGCTTGGTGTCGAGGTTTGTCGCGGTGAAGAACGCCATGTCGCGCGCGCCGATCTTCACCGTCTCGGATCCCGCTTCGGGGCGGAAGCGCCACTTCATGCCGGGGGCGACGTTGCTGTCGAAATCGATGCGGATCAGCTTGTTGACCGCGCCGGGCGCCTCGAGCGCGCGCTGCGTCGTGCCGTTGAGGCCGGTCACCTGACAGAACAGGCGGTAGAGCGGCACGCTGGCCCAGGCGACACCGGTCATCACGCAGATGCCGAGCACCGCCAGCATCGCGGTGCGCAGCTGGCGGCGGGTGCCGGGATCGGTCGCCGCCCCGGTCACATGCCCTCGCGGATCTTCACGATCGCAATGGCGAAGACGAGGATCACGAACGCGCCGAGCAGCAGCGCCATCACGCGTGCCCGCGATTGCTGGCGCGCGCGGATCAGGTCTTGGTCGTCAGGAGTCATCATGGCAGCACCCAGCGGTCGACGACCAATGCGCCGAACACCACGAAGAGGTAGAGGATCGAATAGCTGAACAGGCGCTTTTCGGGCTTCATGTTATCATCGGGCTGCGTCGTGCGCGTGGCGACGATCAGCGCGAGGGCGGCGAACACCAAAGTCGTGACGGTGGCGACCACGCCGTAGATCGCGCCGGTCAGGCCGAGCGGCCAGGGCAGCAGCGCCGCGAGCGCCATCGGGATGGTGTACAGGCCGATCTGGCGGCGCGTCGTGCGCTCGCCCGCGACGACGGGCAGCATCGGCACGCCGGCATTGGCGTAATCGGTCTTCACGAACAGCGCGAGCGCCCAGAAATGCGGCGGCGTCCACAGGAACACGAGGCCGAACAGCAGCACGGGGAGCAAGGCGACATGCCCCGTCGCCGCCGCCCAGCCGATCAGCGGGGGAAAGGCGCCGGCCGCGCCGCCGATCACGATGTTCTGCGGCGTCCGGCGCTTCAGCCAGACGGTGTAGATCAAAACGTAGAACAGGATTGAGACGGTCAGGATCGCCGCGGCGGCCAGATTGACCGCGAAATACATCAAGATGACCGAGAAGGCGGCAAGGCCGACGCCGAAGTGCAGCGCCGACTGACGGTCCATCCGGCCATCGGGCAGCGGCCGCTTCTGCGTGCGGCGCATCTTGGCGTCGAGGTCCGCCTCATACCATTGGTTGAGAGCGCCTGCCGCGCCGGCGCCCAGTGCGATGCACAGGATCGCGGTGAAGCCGATCACCGGATGCACGCCCACCGGCGCCGCCAGCATGCCGCACAGGCCGGTGAACACGACGAGCGTCATCACGCGCGGCTTGGTGAGCGCGAGGAAATCGCGCCAGTCGGCTGGCGGCAAAAGGGGCGTCGCGGCGGTCATGATCGGCCCGGCTATACCCGTAGCGCGGGGGTTGGGGAAGGGTGACGCACGTATCGTGCTGATCCAGGTCAAGCACCCCCGGAATGGCGGGAACGATAGCGGAAACAGGCGGTTAGCCTGACCTATTAGGCCGCCCGTACGGCGGCACAGGTTCGAGGGGATGAAGCAGTGGCAACCCGTATGATCGACGCCGGTATTCCGGCGTCGCAATTCCTGACCGACAGCTTCCAACGCGGCCTCGCCCATTGGAACCGCGAGCGGCTGGAGCCGGGCTTCCCGACTAACGACTGGCAGCGCACGCTGGACCGCGACGTGCGCATGCAGCGGCTGGAGGGCGGCTTCCTGGAGGAATTGCGCGCGGAGGTGACTGAGGAGGCTGCCGCAGCGCCGACCGACGTCGAGGGCTTCATCGCCTGGTTTGAGGGGCTGAAGGCGAGCGGGCCAGGGCAGCACGATGCGCTGTTCCCGTGGCTGGCGGAGCAGGCGAACCTCGACCAGTTGCGCTGGTTCTTCGAACAGGAAGCGGCGGGCGAGGCGGGGTTCGACGATCTCGTCGCGATGACGCAGGTGAAGCTGCCGACGCTGCCCAAGCTGGAGCTGGCGCGCAATTATTGGGACGAAATGGGCCGGGGCAATGCCAAGGGCATGCACGGGCCGATGCTGGACGCGCTGGTCGAGACACTGGCGGTAAACCCGGTGATCGAGAACACCTTGTGGCAGAGCCTGGCGCTGGCCAATGCGATGACCGCGATGGCGACCAACCGGCGTTATGCGTGGCAGTCGGTGGGGGCGCTCGGCGTGATCGAGCTGACCGCGCCGGATCGCTCGGCGGCGACCGCCAAGGGGCTGCGGCGGCTGGGCTTTTCCGACAAGGAGCGGCGCTATTTCGATCTGCACGCGGTGCTCGACATCAAGCACAGCGAGGATTGGAACCGCGAGGCGATCCGCCCGGCGGTGGAGGAAGACCCGCGCCGCGCGACCGCGATGGCGGAGGGTGCTCTGATCCGGTTGAAGTGCGGCGAGCGGTGTTTCGAGGCGTATCGTGCGGTGTTGATGGGGTGAAGGTCGCCTAACGTAACCGTCACCCCGGACTTGGTCCGGGGTCCACCGGGCCGCAAGGGGGTGGCAAGAGGCTCAAACCATCCCCCTCGCCGCGGAGTGGACCCCGGACCAAGTCCGGGGTGACGGGGTGGCTAGGGCGGTCGCAGAGTCTTAAATCAGCGCGAGGTCTGCCAGTCGTCCGATGAGCGCGGGCGGCATCAGCGAAAGACCGTCGGTGTCCCCGCCCAGGTCCGCCGGCGCATCCGCCGCTTCCAAATAGCGCCAACCCTGATGGGCGCGCTTCGGCCGCGCCTGTACCAGCACCAGAGCGGGATCGATATGGATCGCGACGCGGCCGCCCTCCGCCTCGCCGAAGCCGAGGATCGGTGAACGTGCGACGAGCTGGTGCTTGATGATCCAGAATAAGGAACCCTGCCCGGCCACCTCCTCGTGCCGCTTGGGCAGATAGCGCGTGGTCAGGAATACCGGGCCGTCCGCGGCACGCTGCGTCAGGCGATCGGCGAGATGATCGACGCTCGTCGCGCCGAAGGCCACTTTGGTGAGATGCAGCATGGCCGCGCGATGTGGGTGGGGGGTGTGGTGCCCGCAAGGCTCGTCGTCGGTTCGATGCGTTCTAGCTGACCCCGCCGTCATCGCAGCGAAGGCTGGGATCTCCATGAGTTAGCGTGCGACAAGAGTCGCTTGAGACCCCAGCCTGCGTTAGAGTGACGTGTGTTGGGCAGATGTCGCGTCTTTACCCGCCCAGCCCCCAGAGCGACGCCAGCCCCAGGAACGAAAAGAACCCCATCACGTCGGTCGCGGTCGTCACGAACACCGCCGACGACACCGCCGGATCGACATTGGCCTTGTCGAGCGCCACCGGCACGATGACGCCGACGAGGCCGGCGACGATCGAGTTGATGACCATCGCGATCGCGAACACGATCGACAATTGCAGGTTGCCGAGGATCACATAGCTGCCGACCGCGCCGACCAGGCCGAGCGCGCCGCCGTTGCACAGCGCGATCTGGAATTCGCGCGCCAGCATGCGCACCGTGTTCGAGCTGGTGAGCTGGTTGGTCGCGAGCGCGCGGACGACGACGGCGAGCGTCTGCGTACCGGCATTGCCGCCCAGCGCCGACACGATCGGCATCAGCGCGGCGAGCAGGGCAAAGCGGGCGATCTCGCCCTGGAACAGGCCGACGACCGAGGCCGACAGCATCGTCGCACCCAGATTCACCACCAGCCACGCGATGCGCGTGCGCACGGTGAAGCGGATGGGTTCGTTGATGTCGCCTTCGCCGGCGCCGGACAGGCGGAGCGCGTCCTCGCCCGCCTCCTGCTGAATGATGTGAACAATATCGTCGACGGTGATCATGCCGACCAGCCGATCGGACGCATCGACCACCGCGGCGCTGATGAGCGCGTATTTTTGGAAGCGGAGCGCGACTTCTTCCTGATCCATGTCGACCGGGATCAGCGTCTGTTCGCGCTTCATCACGTCGCCGATCGCGATGCTGCGCGGCGTGCGCAGGATCCACGACAGCTGGCACGTGCCGACCGGGTGGTGGCCGGCATCGACGACGAAGATCTCCCAGAAGTCGGTGGTCAGCTCTTCGTGGTGGCGCAGGAAGTCGATGACGTCGCCGACGGTCCAGTGATCGGGCACCGCGATCAGCTCGCGCTGCATCAGGCGGCCGGCGGTTTCCTCCGGGTAGGACAGCGCCTCTTCGATCGCGGCGCGATCGTCGGGGTCGAGCGCACGCAGCACGGCGCGCTGGTCGGCTTCCTCCAGATCCTCGATGATCGCGACCGCGTCGTCGGTGTCGAGCTCGCTCGCGATGTCGGCGACCTCGGTCGGGGTCAGCGCGTCGATCAGGTCCTCGCGGACGTAATCGTTCATCTCGGCGAAGACGTCGCCGTCGAGCAAGTCCTTCAGCGCGCGGGCGAGGCCGGCGCGATCCTCATGCGGGGTCAGTTCGAACAGGTCGGCGATGTCGGCCGGGTGCAGCGGTTCGACCAGCGCGCGCGCTTCCTCGTCGTCGCCCGCGCGCACCGCATCCAGCACCGCATCGACGAATTCGGGACGCAAGCGATCGTCCTCGTCCAGCTCGTCCTGTTCGGGGGCCAGCATCTCGGGAAGCTCGGTATCGCTCATCGCTGCCTCCGTCCGTGCTGCAATCGTGTCGTGGTGCAATCGGGGGCGTCTACCGCGCTGCGGCACGATTGGCCACCCTTCGGGGATTTGCCCTTCGGCCGAAGCGACACTACCTGCTGCGGCAACATCATAAAGGACAACACATGGCCGATACCTTCACCACGCTGACGCTGACGCTCGACACCGGGTCCGAACAGGGCGACGTCACGATCAAGCTGCGCCCCGATCTGGCGCCGAACCACGTCGCGCGCATCGGCGAGCTGGCGAACGAAGGCTTCTACAACGGCGTGCCGTTCCACCGCGTGATCCCGGGCTTCATGGCGCAGGGTGGCGACGGCGGTCGTGGCGATGGCACCGGCGGGTCGTCGAAGCCGAACCTGAAGCAGGAGTTCAACAAGGAGCCGCACGTGCGCGGCGTCTGCTCGATGGCGCGGACCAGCGATCCCAATTCGGCGAACAGCCAGTTCTTCATCTGCTTCGACGACGCGCGCTTCCTCGACAACCAGTACACCGTCTGGGGCGAAGTGACCGACGGCATGGACCTGATCGACAAGCTGCCCAAGGGCGAGCCGCCCCGTAACCCGGGCAAGATCGTCAGCGCCAAGGCGGAGTAAGCCGTTTCGAAGGGGGGGCGAGGGCGCCGTGTCCTCCCCCTCCGTCAGGCCATACGGCCTGCCACCTCCCCCTGGCGGGGGAGGACTTCGACCTCATGCCTCCCCCGCCAGGGGGAGGTGTCGCCGGCCAGGCCGGTGACGGAGGGGGAGGATGCGGGACGTCCGCTGTCTTCCCGACGTTTAGACCTCCCCAAGCGTCCTTATCAGCCAGTCGTGGAACATGCGGACCGGGCGCTGTTGCAGCGCGCGGGGGCGGCAGACGAACCAATAGCTGTACGGGCTTTCCACCACGATATCGAACAGGCGTACCAGCCGCGGATCGCGGGCGTCCTGGAAATGGCTTTCGTGCATGAAGGCGACGCCGATGCCCTGCGCCGCGGCCTCCAGCATCAAGGCGCCCGAATCGAAATAGTCGATCGCCAGCGGCTCGATCGTCGGGTCGATGCCCGCCGCGTCGCGCCATGCGGTGAAATTGTCGGGCATCTCGCGATGAATCAGCGCGGTCAGCCCGCTCAACTGCTCGGGCCGGGTGATCGGGTCGGGCCCCTCCAGCAGCGTGCGGGCGCCGATGACATAGACCGAATTGCGGTCGAGCCGCTTGGCGTACAGCGTCGGATCGATCTCGCGCGACAAAGCGATCACCGCGTCCAGCCCCTCGCCCAGCCGCGCGATGCCGTGGCCGGCGGTGTCGATATCGAGATGCAGTTCCGGATGCGCCGCGCGCAATTCGCCCAGCCGCGGGAACAGCCGCTGCGAGGCGAACAGCGGCAGGATGCCGAGGCGCAGGCGCAGCACGTCGCTATGCCCCATCATCTCCTCGATCGTATCCGACAAGCTGTCGAGCATCGGCGCGATCTGGCCGAGCAGCCGGTCGCCATCCGCGTTCAACACCATCGCCTGGTGGCGGCGTTCGAACAGCGGACGCCCGATGAAGCGTTCCAAGCTCTGCACGCGGCGGCTGAGCGCGGGAGCGGACAGCGCCAGTTCGGTGGCGGCAGCCTTCACCGACCCCAGTCGGGCGACTTGCACGAACGCCTCGATGGCGCCCAGCGGCGGCAATCTGCGCATCGCGGTCCTTCCTCGCCCCAGTGTCGCGTCAACGAATGCAGATTGTGCAATCGTATCGAATGTTTTCGCACTTGCAACATAAAGCTGCGGAGAGGAAAGGGGACGGGCCTTTCAGGCATCCTCTCCTAAAAACTTTCCCGGGCTGGCGTTTTCGCCGGCCCTTTTTTTGTGCGTTTTTCGCGAAGCGCGCGCAGCAGGCCGGAGCCGCTAACGCGCGTGAACGCGTTTTCAAAAGCTTCTACCCTCGCACCATCGGAACCGCCTTCCTATCTCGCGCGCTTCGAACGCACCCTGCAGGACGAGAGTGGATGGCCGACAGCGATACCCCGACGCGTAAGATCCAGGTGGCGAACAGCCGTCCGGAGGATTCCGGCCGCGGCCTCGCGCACCTGCCGCGCAGCCTTATGGCCGCGCTGGGCGTGGGCGAGGGCGACGTGATCGAGATCGTCGGCAAACAGTCGACGCCCGCGCGCGCGGTCGGGCCGTACCCCGAGGACGAGGGGATCGAGATCCTGCGTATCGATGGCCTGCAGCGCGCCAATGCCGGCGTCGGCGCGGGCGATTTCGTCGAGGTGCGGAAAGTGGAATCGAAGCCCGCGACGCGCGTCGTCTTCGCGCCTGCGCAGGCCAATCTGCGCTTGCAGGGCCAGCCGCAGGCGCTGAAGCGCACCTTCTTCGGGCGGCCGCTCTGCCAAGGCGACGTCGTCGCGACCGCGGGGCACCAGCGCGTCGGCAACATGCCGCCGGGCATCCAGCAGTTCATGAACGCGCCGGCCTATGCGTTGCAGGAAATCCGCCTGTCGGTCGTGTCGGCCAGCCCCAAGGGCATCGTCCATATCGACGAGAATACCGAGGTGGAGCTGCGCCCCGAATATGAGGAGCCGACGCAGCGCCGCGCCGACGTGACCTATGACGATATCGGCGGCATGGCGCAGACGATCGACCAGCTGCGCGAGATGGTCGAACTGCCGCTGCGCTACCCCGAGCTGTTCCAGCGGCTGGGCGTCGATCCGCCCAAGGGCCTGCTGCTCTATGGCCCGCCGGGCACCGGCAAGACGCGCCTCGCGCGCGCCGTGGCGAACGAGAGCGACGCGTCGTTCTTCCTGATCAACGGCCCTGAGATCATGGGCTCGGCCTATGGCGAGTCCGAAGGGCGGCTGCGCGAGATTTTCGAGGAAGCGGCAAAGAGCGCACCGTCGATCGTCTTCATCGACGAGATCGATTCGATCGCCCCCAAGCGCGGCAGCGTGCAGGGCGAGGCGGAGAAGCGTGTCGTCGCGCAGCTGCTGACGCTGATGGACGGGCTGGAGGCGCGCGCGAACCTCGTCGTGATCGCCGCGACCAACCGACCCGAGGCGATCGACGAAGCGCTGCGTCGACCGGGCCGCTTCGATCGCGAGATCGTCGTCGGCGTGCCCGACGAGCGCGGCCGTCGCGAAATCCTGGGCATCCACACCCGCGGCATGCCGCTGGGCGACAAGGTCGACCTCGTCGAACTGGCGCGCACCACCTATGGCTTTGTCGGTGCCGATTTGGCCGCGCTGACCCGCGAGGCGGCGATCGAGGCGGTGCGGCGGATCATGCCCAAGCTCAACTTGGAAGAGCGGACGATCCCGGCCGAGGTGCTCGACGAGCTGTCGGTGACGCGCGAGGACTTCCTCGAGGCGCTGAAGCGCGTCCAGCCGAGCGCGATGCGCGAGGTGATGGTCGAGGCGCCGCGCGTGCGCTGGGACGATGTCGGCGGGCTGGATGCCGCGCAGAACCGGTTGAAGGAAGGCGTCGAGCTGCCGCTGAAGGACCCCGATGCCTTCCGCCGGTTGGGCATTCGGCCGGCCAAGGGCTTCCTGCTCTATGGCCCGCCGGGCACCGGCAAGACGTTGCTCGCCAAGGCGGTGGCGCGCGAGGCGGAGGCAAATTTCATCGCTACCAAATCGAGCGACTTGCTGTCGAAATGGTATGGCGAGAGCGAGCAGCAGATCACGCGCCTGTTCCAGCGCGCGCGGCAGGTGGCGCCGTGCGTGATCTTCATCGACGAACTCGACAGCCTGGTGCCCGCGCGCGGCGGCGGTCTCGGCGAGCCGCAGGTGACCGAGCGCGTGGTCAACACGATCCTCGCCGAGATGGACGGGCTGGAGGAATTGCAGTCGGTCGTCGTCATCGGCGCGACCAACCGGCCGAACCTGATCGACCCCGCGCTGTTACGGCCGGGCCGGTTCGACGAGCTGGTCTATGTCGGCGTCCCCAACCAGGAGGGGCGCCGGCGTATCCTGGGCATCCAGACGCAGAAAATGCCGCTGGCCGACGATGTCGATTTGGACGCGATCGCGCGCCAGACCGACCGGTTTACCGGTGCCGATCTGGAGGACGTGGTGCGCCGCGCCGGCCTGGTCGCGCTGCGGCGGTCGTTGCAGTCGACCGCGGTGACGATGGCGGACTTCGAATCGGCGCTGACCGAATCGCGGGCGAGCGTGACGCCCGAGATGGAGAAGGATTACGAAAAGATCGCGGCGCAGCTGAAGCAGGATGCGGCGGCGATCCAGCCGATCGGCTTCATCTCTCCCGGGCAATTGCGCGGACGCGGGCCGAAGGGCGCGGACTGAGCCGCAAACGCGCCAGAACCGTTCGGGCTGAGCCTGTCGAAGCCCGCCCTTCCGCCGGCATTACGTCTGAGGAAAGGTGCCCTTCGACAGGCTCAGGGCGAACGGTTTGAGAGGTGCGCGGATCAGGCCCGCTCCTTCAACGCCACCCACGCATAGCCGAACAGCACCACCAGCGCCGCCGCCGCGGTCAGATACGGCAGCGGCCGCGACAGTTCGTACAGGCCGACGCCGATCGAGGGGCCGAGCACGAAGCTCGCGCCGTTGACGCTCGTCACCTTGCCAGCCACCGACCCTTGCGCGGCGGGTCCTACGGCAAGGCTCGACCCCGCGGTGAACCCCGGCCGCGTGAAGCCGAAGCCCAGGTTCGCCAGCGCATAAGCGGTGGCGATGCCGTACAGCGACGTCGCGAGCCCGGTCAGCGCCACGCCGGCCGCGGCGAGCACCAGCCCCACCAGCACCAGCCGCCGCGGCGTCAGGCCGAGCAATGGGATCACCCCCCATTGCACCAGCAGCGCCGCGCCCGCGCCCATCATTAGCACGATGCCGGTCGGCTCCAGCGCCAGCGCGGGCGCGATGTGCAGGCGATCGATGACGAGGAAGCCGATCGCCTGGCTGGTCATCGCCTGCGCATGGCCCATCACCAGTCCTGCGATCATCCAGGCGCGCACGCGCGGATCGAGATAGCCGACATGCTCGCTATGCGGCTGCGTCGCGGCGGCGACGGTCGCGCCGGTGGGGGCGCCGCCGATCGAGGGATAGGCGGAGGAGGTGCCATGTTCGTGGAACGCCGCCCGCCGGTCGTCGGGCAGGATCGCGCGCACCGTGATCCACACGCCCACACCGAACACCGCGAAGACGAAGGCGGGACCGGCCAGCCCCACCTCGACACGGCCGATATGGCCGAGCAGCAGATAGGGCGCGATCGCCGGCCCCAGGATCGTACCGAGGCCGAAGGCGCTGGCGAGCAGGGTGAGGGCGCGCGTGCGATCCTCACGGCTCGTCTCGCCGGCGACCAGCGCTTGTACCGCGGGCGGCGCGGCGGAGCCGAACGTGCCGTAGATCAGCCGGCCGGCGATGAAGAGGCCGAAGGCGGCGGTGCCGCCGATCCAGCCGTTGATCCCGGCGGCGAGGAACAGGCCGCACAGGCTGAGCGACACCGAAAAGCCGCCGACGCCCAGCAGGATCATCGCGCGATGCCCGTGCCGGTCGGACCGGTTCGCCCAGAAGGGCGCGGCGATCACCCATAATAGCGCCGATACCGAAAAGGCGGCGGCGACGGCGCTGTCGGCGACCTTCAGCGAGCGCCCCAGCGCGGGCAGGATCGATTGCAGCGCGGTATTGCCCGCCGCGATCGTCAGCATGACGAGGAACATGAGCGCAAAGCGCCGGTCCATCGGGCCGCGGGTCCGGCCGGTCATGCGGCGCGGTGCCCGGCGCGGTCCCAGGCCCCGGCGCGGTCCCAGGCATAGTCGCGCATCACGGCGCAGACGATGACCTGATAGCGGTCGTACCAATGCGCCCGGCCCGCCTCGCGGATCGCTGCGTAATCGGGCTGGTCGCGCCAGGCGATGGCCGCCGCCTCGTCCGCCCAATAGCTGATCGTGATGCCGGCGCCGTCCGGCTCGCGCACGCTGTCGACGCCGCGATAGCCCGGCTGGCGTGCCGCCAGCGCCGCCATCGCCGCGGCGGCGGCGTCATAGCCCGCCGCGTCGGCGCCGTTGCGCTGCGAGGTGAAGATCACCGCGACCTCGCCAGACCGTTGCTCCGCCATGGTTTCTTCCCCTCCGTGATCCCCTTCCTAGTCCGGCGACGAGGCAGGGCAAGCCGTGTCTCGGGAGCGCTCGCTGCGACGAACCGCAGGGGGCGACGCAACCGCATGTCTTGAAACGCGTTCGGGAAACGTGGCACGGGGTATTTTCCGCGCGGTCCTGCGCGGGGTCCCGACACGCGATCAACGACAGGAAACCGATGCCCTCTTCGACCACCGCCGCCAGGCGCCGTACCCGTGGCACCGGCGTGCCGAGCCCGGTCGCGATGTTCTTTCAGGGCTTCCTGAAGCATCCGGTTATGGTGGGGTCGATCATCCCGTCTTCGGACAAGCTGATCCGCAAGATGCTCGCGCCGGTCGACTGGTCGGCGTGCAAGCTGTTCGTCGAATATGGTCCCGGCGTCGGCACCTTCTGCCGCCCGATCCTGGAGCGGATGGCGCCCGACGCGACGTTGATCGCGATCGACACCAACCCCGATTTCATCCGCTACCTCGACCACACGATCACGGATTCGCGCTTCGTCGCGGTGGAAGGATCGGCGGCGGACGTCGAGCGGATCGTGCGCGAACGCGGGCACGACCATGCCGATTACGTGCTGTCGGGCCTGCCCTTCTCGACGCTGCCCGCCGGCGTCGGCCCGGCGATCGCCGCGGCGACGCATCGCGTCATCCGCACCGGCGGCGCGTTCCTGGTGTATCAATTCTCGCCCAAGGTGAAGGACTTCCTCACCCCCCATTTCACCAACATTGATCACGACATGGAATGGTGGAACGTGCCCCCTGCGCAGCTTTACTGGGCATGGAAGGATTGATCGCCAGCGCGATCTGTAGCGACACAATCAAACGATTTTACCGATACGGGCCCTTTTCCTGCATCGCGGGTTAAGCTAATCGCGTCCGATATGGACGCTCCGAAGCATTCCTCTGCCCTGTTCCTGCGCGACACTGCGATCCGCCGTGGCATGGAATTGATGATGTTCGCCCAGACGCGGTTTTTGCGCACGGCGGATGAAAAGCTGGCCGAACTGGGCCTGGGGCGCGCGCATCACCGCGCGCTCTATTTCATCGGGCGCTGCCCCGACGTCACCGTCGGTGATCTGCTGTTGCTGCTGGCGGTGACCAAACAGTCGCTCGGCCGGGTGATGAAGGATCTGGTCGATCGCGATCTCGTCTGCATGCGCGCCGGGGACGTCGATCGCCGCCAGCGCCTGTTGAGGCTGACGGAACAGGGGGTCGCGCTGGAAACCGCCTTGTTCGAGGAGCAGCGCGACCACATGGCCAAGGCGTACAGCTATGCCGGGCAAGAGGCGGTGGCGGGCTATTGGGCGGTGATGGAGGCGCTGATCCCCGCAGAGGCGCGCGCGCAGATCGACGCGCTGGGCCGGTGACGCGCGGCTAGTCGTCAACGCCGAAGTTCAGCCCGCGCGACACGCTGGGATCGACCACCGCGATCAGCAGATAGGCCGCGAACTGGCGCAGGCGTTGCAGCGCGCCGGTATGCGCCTTGTACCAGCTGCGCGTGATCGGCTGCGATCGCGCGATCTCGCCCTCGATATAGCGACGGACATGCGCGGCGAAGGCGGCGTCGTGGACGCGCAGCATCAGCTCCATGTTGATGAACAGGCTGCGCATGTCGAAGTTGGCCGATCCGACATAGACGACGTCGTCGATGACGTAGAGTTTGGTGTGCAGCTTGGTCGGCAGATATTCGTATAGCGCGACGCCCTTGCGCAGCAGGCCCGCATAGGTGAAGCGCGCCGCCGCGATCGTCGCATTGTTGTCGGATTTGGATGCGGTGACGACGCGCACCTTCGCCTTGCGGCGTCCGGCCTTGTCCAGTCGCCGCAGGATGGTGGGCGAGGGCGTGAAATAGGCGGCGATGATGTCGATCCGCTTGCCGCGGCGCAGGTCGTCGCGCACCGCGCGTGCCCAGGGCGACAGGCGCCGCGTCGGCCCGCCGATCAGCCAGCGTGTGTCACCATGCGCCTCGCTCCAGCGCGCTAGCGCCTTGTTGAGCGGGCGCAGCTTGCCCTTGGGCAGCCGTAGCCAGTCGTGCAGTGCGTCGAAATAGCCCGCCAGCCGACCCGCTGCCGGCCCCTCGACCAGCAGCCCCAGGTCGCGCCACGCTTCCTGCGCGGGGGTGCCGAAATAATCGTCCTCGACGTTGAACCCGCCGATGATGATCCGCTCGCCCGACTGCCCCGCGTCGGCGAGCGCCAGCTTCTGGTGGTTGCGCAGCAGGTAGCGGCGCCCGAACCGGGGCGCGAAGCGGCACACGGATACGCCGGCCTCGCGCAGCGGCGCGTAAAAGGCGTCGTCGGTTTCGCTGCCGAAGCCATCGACGATCAGCGCGGTGTCGACGCCGCGTTCCGCTGCGGCGATCAGCGCGGCATTGACGCGGCGTCCGGTCGCGTCGTCGGCGTAGATGTAATAGAGGATGCGCAGCGAATGGGCCGCGCCCGCGATCAGGGCGAGCAGCGCGTCGAGGCGGCGCGGGCCGGTATCGAGCAGCGTCAGCCGATTGCCATCGACCGCGAAGGTCGGCTGGGGAGCGGGCGCATCCATCGCGCTCGTCTGTGCCCGTCGGTGCGCCGGGTGGCAAGTAAGGGTGAGGCGTTATGAACGTGACCTCACCCCACCCACGCCGTCACCCCGGACTTGGTCCGGGGGCCACTTCGCGGCGAGGGGGATGGCTGGATCCTCTTACGCCTCCCTTGCGGCTTGGTGGACCCCGGACCAAGTCCGGGGTGACGATGTGGGTGGGGCCAAGGCCGCGCATCTACCCTCGCAGCATCCCCGCGCCCCCGATTTTCTTGACTTTACCCACAGCCTCCGCCTACACGCCGCCCCTTACTGAATCGGTATTTGCGAAGGAAAGCGTCCATGGCGCGCGTTACCGTCGAGGATTGCGTCGACAAGATCCCCAACCGTTTCGACCTGGTCCTGTTCGCCGCGCAGCGCGCGCGGCAGATTTCGGGCGGCGCGGAACTGCTGCTCGATCGCGATCGCGACAAGAACCCGGTCGTCGCGCTGCGCGAGATCGCCGACGAGCTGGTCCGCCCCGATCACCTCGAGGAAGCGGTCGTCAACAGCCTACAGCGCGTCCAGATCGACGACGACGATGAAGTCGACGCCGTCGGCTCGCTTGCCGCTTCGGCCGAAGCGCTCCGCCTGACCGCCGCTGCGCCGCCGCGGAACCAGAATCTCGGCGCCGATTACGACGGGTGAGGACTGGTCAGCGGATTAGCCCAGGCTAATCCGCGTCGCGGACCAGTCCACGGCCAGCGGGCGCCAAGCCCGACTGACGACGCGGCTTTGCCGCGTCGTTTGCGTTTGGGGGATCGGTCAGCGGATTAGCCGCGCTAATCCGCGCCTCGGACCGATCCGCGGCCAGCGTCGCAACGCGACGACTGACGACGCGGCTTTGCCGCGGCGGGCGGGTTTTGGGAGATATGCAATTCCTCCCTCGCATCAGCGGGAGTGCAGGGTTGGATTGTTCCCAGCAATCCAAGATCATGCCGGGGGCATGATCGACCCTGCGCTGGGAACCGCCCGCGCAGCGGGTGGTGGAGGGGGTGCTTCCGCGAACGCTGCCGTGACCGCATCCTCCCCCTCCGTCAGCGCTGACGCGCTGCCACCTCCCCCTGGCGGGGGAGGAATTCAGAAGAGCCGGCGTTTAAAGCTCCGACTGCTATCGTCACCCCAGCGGAGGCTGGGGTCTTTGTGGGATGACGGCTGGAGCGTCGCGCAAGGCCCCGCCGCGGCGAAGCCGCGTCGTCAGTCGTCGCTTTCGCGACGCTGGCCGGGGTCGCCACGCGGCGCGGATTAGCGTCGCTAATCCGCTTGGCGACCCTTGAACCCCTGCGCTACGACGAACCATTCCACCGAACCCTTGCGGCTGCTCGGCGGCTTGGCGTGTTTCACCGTCTGGAAGTTGCGCTTCATCTCGGCGACCAATTGCGCATCGGCGCCGCCCGCAAAGACCTTGGCGACGAAGGTGCCGCCCTTTTCCAGCACGTCGACCGCGAAGGCGAGCGCGGTTTCGACCAGCGCCATGGTGCGCAGCGCGTCGGTCTGCGGGTGGCCGACGGTGTTGGCCGCCATGTCCGACATCACCAGGTCGGGCGCGCCGCCCAGCGCCTCCATCAGCACGTCCGGCGCGGCATCGTCCATGAAGTCCATCTGGAAGATGGTGACGCCGTCGATCGGATCGACCGGCAACAGGTCGATGCCGACCACCGCCGCCTTGGGTACGCGGCGGCGGATCACCTGGCTCCAGCCGCCCGGCGCGATGCCGAGGTCGACGACGCGGCGCTTGCCCTGGATGATGCCGAACCGCTCGTCGAGTTCGAGCAATTTGTACGCCGCACGGCTGCGATAGCCCTCCGCCTTGGCGCGGCGGACATAGGGGTCGTTGAGCTGGCGTTCGAGCCAGCGCGTCGATTGCGCGGTGCGGCCGCGCGCGGTCTTGACGCGGGTGCGCAGGCCGCCGCCGTCTCTGCTCATGTCATGACACTCATGGTCTGGGGCTGCCCATCAGGCGGCGCAGGATGCCTTCGCGAATGCCGCGGTCGGCGATGCCCAGCCGCTCCGCGGGCCACAAATCGAGGATCGTTTCGAGGATCGCGCAGCCTGCGACCACCAAGTCTGCGCGTTCCGATCCGATGCAGGCGAGCTGCGCGCGCTCCTTTACCGATTTGCGCGACAGATCGGCGCTGATCCGCCGCATCGCATCGGCGGGGACGATCAGGCCATCCACCTGCGCACGGTCGTAATGGCTGAGCCCCAGATGGACGCTGCCGAGCGTCGTCACCGTGCCGCTGGTGCCGAGCAGGCGCGGGCGCCGAACGTTCTTGGGTAAGCGACCGGCAAAGTCGGCGAAACTGTCCGCGACGATGCCGCGCATCCGCTCGTACGCCGCGAGGCGGCCGCCTTCGCCCTCGCCGCCGCCGGCATGTTCGGTCAGCGACACGACGCCCCAGGGCGCCGAATGCCAGTCGAGCACGCGCGGCATGCTGCCCCGCGTCGTGTCGATCAGCACCAGTTCGGTCGAGCCGCCGCCGATGTCGAAGATCAGCGCGGGGTCGTCGCCCGGTTCGATCAGCGCATGGCAGCCAAGCACCGCCAGCCGCGCCTCTTCCTCGGCCGAGATGATGTCGAGGTGGATGCCGGTTTCCGCGAGCGCGCGCGCGATGAAATCCTGCCCGTTGCTCGCCCGCCGGCACGCTTCGGTCGCGACCGAGCGCGCGAGCGTGACGTTGCGGCGCTTCAACTTGTCGGCGCACACGCGCAGCGCGGCGATGGTGCGTTCGATCGCGGCGTCGCTCAGCCGGCCGGTCGCGGCGAGGCCTTCGCCGAGGCGCACGATGCGCGAAAAGGCGTCGATCACGGCGAAGCCATCGCCCTGCGGCCGGGCGATCAGCAACCGGCAATTGTTGGTGCCGAGGTCGAGCGCGGCAAAGGCCTGCGCATCGGACCAGCGACCGCGTTGCGGTCGGCTCGGCGCCGAACGGGCAGGCGGGGCCTGCCGGTACGGCATTCGGGCGGAACGATCCCCCATAGCCGTGGTGACTTTCTATCTGTTTCTGTTCTGCCGTCACGGGGATGAACGCCCCGCTCGGTGCTTGCCCTCTAGGTAGCGCGTACAAGCCCTTGCGACAAGGCGAGCAATTTGACCTGTTGACAGGCCCACGGTGCCCGCCTAGATGCGCGGCCCTCGTTGCCCGATCCTCTAATGGTAAGAGAGCGGACTCTGACTCCGTCAATCAAGGTTCGAATCCTTGTCGGGCATCCACTTACCACCTGCTCCCACGAGCGTTCCTCCCATCGCTGACGTTGATCCCGCCCCCACGCAGGTCGTGCTGGGGATCGATGCCGCGTGGACCGCGGGCCAGCCGAGCGGCGTCGCGCTCGCGGTGTTGGAGGCCGGGCGCTGGCGATTGCGCGCGGTGGCGCCGTCCTACGACCATTTCCTGACGCTGGCAGAGGGCGAAGCGCTCGATGAACGCCCGCGCGGGCGTCTGCCCGATGCGCCTGCGCTACTCGCCGCGGCCGAGGCGCTGGCGGGCGCGCGGGTCGATCTGGTCGCGATCGATATGCCGCTGGCCCGCACGCCGATCCTCGCGCGGCGCGCGTCGGACAATGCGATCACGCGGGCCTTCGGCGTGCGCTATTGCGGTACGCATTCGCCCAGCGCGATGCGGCCGGGGCCACTCTCCGACGGCTTGCGGGCAGGGTTCGAGGATGCGGGCTATCCGCTGCGCACCGACGCGGCGCAGACCGGCGGGCTGATCGAGGTCTATCCGCATCCGGCGCTGGTGGTGCTTGCGCAGGCGCCGCGGCGGTTGCCCTATAAGGCGTCGAAGACTCGCACTTATTGGCCGGACGAATCGCTGGCCGCGCGGCGCGTGTTGCTGGCGGCGGAATGGGCGCGAATCGTGGGGCTGCTGGCGACCCGGATCGATGGCGTGCAGGACGCGCTGCCGTCGCTGCCCGACGACGCGAGCGGTGTCGCGCGCAAGGCGCACGAAGACATGATCGACGCGATCGTCTGCGCCTGGGTGGGGATCACTGCGCTCGGCGGGCAGGCGGACGCCTATGGCGATGCGGAGTCGGCGATCTGGGTGCCGCGCGAGGGCGGAACGGTGGCGCCCTTCGCCGGTTGAACGGCCATGCCGACGCTCGACCCCCGCACCACCGCGCTCATCCTCATCGACCTGCAGGACGGCATCATTGCCGGCGACAAGGGGCCGCACAGCGCCGCCGATGTCGTCGCGCGCGGCAAGGCGTTGGCCGCGCGCTTCCGCGCCGCGGGCGCGCCGGTGGTGCTCGTCCATGTCGGCTTCACGCCCGATACGATGCCGAGTCGCACTGTCGACCAGCCGCGCTTGCCCGCCGAGGGGACGCCGCCTGCCTTCCATACGCTGGTCGAAGGATTGCGGCAGGACGGTGACATCGTCGTGATGAAGCACCATTGGGGCGCCTTCACCGGCACAGACTTGGACCTGCAACTCCGGCGGCGCGGCGTGAAGACGGTGGTGATCGCCGGCATCGCGACGAACTTCGGCGTCGAATCGACCGCGCGGAGCGCGTGGGAGCTGTCGTACGACGTGGTGATCGTCGAGGATGCGTCGACGTCGCGTTCGGCGGAGCTGCATGCGTTCGCGATCCAGCACATCCTGCCCCAGATCGCGCGGGTGGTGGCGAGCGACGAGGTGATGCTCGCTTAAACCCGCCAAATCCGTTCGTGCTGAGCCTGTCGAAGCACGTGATTCCTTAAGCGTCATGCCTGTGGCGGCCCGCCCTTCGACAGGCTCAGGGCGAACGGAAGAAGAGCCTATTTCGCCTCCGCGATCAGCTTCGCCGCGTCCGCACCGGCCCAATCGTTGCCGCCCTTCCAGCGCCACACTTCCTTGCCCGCCGAATCGAACAGCACCGTCGTCGGCAGATTGGCGTTCCACCCCAGCGACAGCGCCATCTGATCGTCGACGTAGGGCGTCAGCGTCGGCGCGCCATGCGCCTTCAGGAACGCGGGCACCTTGTCCGCCCCTTGCGTATCCTGGCTGATCGCCGCGACGCGCACGGTGCCGCTCTTCGCCAGCGCCTCCAGCGTCGGCAGTTCGGCGATGCACGGCCCGCACCACGTCGCCCACAGGTTGACGAGCACCGGCTTGCCCTTGAACGCGGCGAGGGTGGTGGGCTTGCCGTCCGGCCCCTTGAACGGCGTGTTTGGCGCGGCCTCGCCGGCATGGCTGCGATCGACCCCGACCTGCGCGGTCGTGGCCGCCGGAGCGGTCGCTTCGTCGGGCGAGGCTGTGTTCGTATCGGCCGTGTTCGCTTGCCCGGGGGCGGCGCTTTGCCTATCGCAGCCTGCGGCCATCAGTGCCAGGAGACAGACGATCGCGACGCGTGCGGACATGAGCGGTTCCAATTCGATGTGGGGCGGCAGATTTGCCGAAGGCCCTGCTGCGGTAATGCGCGAGATTAACGCGTCGATCCCCTTCGACAAGCGGATGTGGCGTCAGGATATCGCCGGATCGAAGGCGCATGTCGCGATGCTGGCGAAACAGGGCATCGTGTCGGCCGAGGATGCCGCGGCGATCGATGCGGGGCTGGACACGGTCGCCGCGGACTATGCCGCGAACGGCGTGCCCGAAGACCTCGCCCTCGAAGACATCCACATGCTGACCGAGGCGAAGCTGGCGGCAGCGATCGGCCCCGTCGCGGGGCGCCTGCACACCGCGCGCAGCCGCAACGACCAAGTCGCGACCGATTTCCGCCTGTGGGTGCGCGATGCGATCGATCAGGTGTTGGATGCCCTGACCGGCCTGACCCACGCGCTGCTGACCCGCGCCGAGGAGCATGCCGATGCGGTGATGCCCGGCTTCACGCACCTTCAGTCCGCACAGCCGGTGACGCTCGGCCACCATCTGATGGCCTATGTCGAGATGACGGCGCGCGACATCTCGCGCTTCCGCGATGCGCGAGCGCGGATGAACCTGTGCCCGCTCGGCTCCGCCGCGCTCGCCGGCACCAGCTTCCCGCTCGACCGGCAGATGACGGCGGCAGCGCTCGGCTTCGACGGGCCAACGCGCAACAGCCTGGACGGGGTCAGCGACCGCGACTTCGCGCTCGATTACCTCACCTGCGCGACGCAGACCGCGCTGCATCTCAGCCGCCTGGCGGAAGAGT
The DNA here is from genome assembly GCF_001638925.1 of Sphingomonas sp. NIC1. NCBI lineage: Bacteria > Pseudomonadati > Pseudomonadota > Alphaproteobacteria > Sphingomonadales > Sphingomonadaceae > Sphingomonas > Sphingomonas sp. NIC1. The sequence goes on along the minus strand of NZ_CP015521.1, from coordinate 1,228,232 downwards.
TCGTGTTATGGGCATCGCAGCCGTTCGGCTTCGTCGCATTGAGCGACCAATGGTCGACCGGCAGCTCGATCATGCCGCAGAAGCGCAATCCCGATGCGGCCGAACTGGTCCGCGGCCACGCCGGGCGCATCGTCGGCTGCCAGACCGCGCTGATGGTGACGATGAAGGGCCTGCCGCTCGCCTATTCGAAGGACATGCAGGACGACAAACCGCCGGTGTTCGAGGCGCACGACCTGCTCGGCCTGTCGATCGCGGCGATGACCGGCATGGTCGAAAGCGCGACCTTCCGCACGAACCGCATGCGTGGCCTTGCCGAAAGCGGCTTCGCCACCGCGACCGATTTCGCCGACTGGCTGGTGCGCGAGGCGGGGCTGCCGTTCCGCGAGGCGCATCACGTCACGGGGCGCGCGGTGAAGCGTGCCGAGGAGCTGGGCGTGCGGCTGGACGAGTTGCCCTTCGCCGAATTCCAGGCGATCGACGCGCGGGTCAACGAAAGCCTGTACGACGTGCTGTCGGTCGACGCCTCGGTCGCCAGCCGGACGAGCTTCGGCGGCACCGCGCCTGCCAATGTGCGCGCCGCGATCCGGGCGGCGCGGGAGAGCCTGTCATGAAGCGCCTGATCCCGCTGCTGGCTTTGGCGCTCGCCGGCTGCGGCGCCGCCAAGGAATTGCAGCCCGCGCCCGGCGCGAAACTGCCGCCCGCGCCTTATGGCGCGACCGCGACGCCGACCGCGAACCAGTTGCTCACCCCGACGACGCAACAGCGGCCGCAGCGTAGCGACGAACTGCTCAAACAGTCCGAAGCCCGCCGCAGCGACGAATTCGACCTCCCGCCGAACTGATACACCCATGAACCATTTCGATTACCGCGACGGCGTGCTCCATTGCGAGGACGTGCCGCTCACCCGCATCGCCGAAGAGGTGGGCACCCCCGTCTACGTCTATTCGACCAACACCTTCCGCCGTCACGCGCAGGTGTTCCGCGAGGGGCTGAAGCATGTCGGCCGCATCCATCTGGCCTATGCGATCAAGGCCAATCCCAATCTCGCCGTGCTGCGCGTCCTTGCCGAAGAGGGCTATGGCGCCGACGTTGTCTCGGGCGGCGAGATGGCGCGCGCGCTGGCGGCCGGCATCGCGGCGGCGGACATCGTGTTTTCGGGCGTCGGAAAGACGCGGGCCGAACTCGCGCGCGGGATCGACGCCGGCATCGGCCAGTTCAACCTGGAGCTGGAGGAAGAGGGCGTCGTCCTCGCGCAGATCGCCCATGCCAAGGGCAAGCGCGCGCCCGCGACGCTGCGCGTGAACCCCGACGTCGACGCCGGCACGCACGCCAAGATCTCCACGGGCCGCGCCGAGAACAAGTTCGGCGTCCCGATCGACCAAGCCCCCGACATGTTCGACCGGCTGGCACCGCTCGACGGGCTCGACCTGCGTGGCGTCGCCTGCCACATCGGCAGCCAGCTCAGTGACCTGTCGCGCCTCGAAGAGGCGTATCGCCGTATCGGCGAGCTGGTCGCCGAACTGCGCCGCCGTGGCCACACGATCACCCGCGTCGACCTGGGCGGTGGTCTCGGTGTCCCCTACAAGGCGGGCGACGTCCTGCCGAGCCCGGCGGACTATGGCGCGATGGTGGCACGCGCGACGCAGGGGTGGGACGTCGAGCTGATGTTCGAACCCGGCCGCGTCATCGCCGGCAATTCGGGCGTGCTGCTGACCGAAGTCGTCTGGGTGAAGCCCGGCGTCACCAACCCGTATGTCATCGTCGATGCCGCGATGAACGACCTCGCCCGCCCCGCGCTGTACGATGCGTGGCACGATTTCGACGCAGTGACCCCGACGGGCGAGCGGATGACCGCCAACATCGCCGGCCCGGTGTGCGAAAGCGGCGACACCTTCGCGATGGGCCGCGAGATCGATGCGGTGAAGAGCGGCGACCTGGCCGTCTTCCGCACCGCGGGCGCGTACGGCGCGACGATGGCCTCGACCTACAACAGCCGCGACCTCGTTCCCGAGGTGCTGGTCGATGGCGACCGCTATGCCGTCGTCGCCGATCGCATCGCGGCCGAGACGATCCTCGCCGCTGAGCGTGTGCCGGAGTGGCTGAAGGCGTGAGCCTCCACAGCCTGCCGCTGTTCGTCCGGCTGGCGGGCCGCCCGGTGATCCTGCTGGGCGAGGGCGAGGCGGCGGACGCCAAGCGGCGGCTGCTGGAGCGCGCCGGCGCGGTGATCGTCGGCGAGGACGCGGCGGCGGCGCTCGCCGTGGTAGCGATCGAAGACGAAGGTGAGGCGCTGGCCGCAGTCGATCGGCTCAAGACGCGCGGGCTGCTGGTCAATGCGGTCGATCGGCCGGCATTGTGCGACTTCACCACGCCCGCGATCATCGACCGCGCGCCGGTACTGATCGCGATCGGCACCGGTGGCGTGTCGGCGGGCCTCGCCGCAGCGCTGCGCCAGCGGCTGGAGGCGCTGCTGCCGGCGGGTCTCGGGCGGCTGGCGGACCAGCTCCACCATGCCCGCGCCGCGCTGCGTGCGCATTATCCCGATGGTGCCACGCGGCGGCGAGCGCTCGGCGCGGCGCTGGCGGCGGGCGGCGCGCTCGACCCGATGCGTGAGGATGCCGACGTGCCGCGCTGGATCGCAGGCGGGCAGGCGATCGAGCAGGGGCATGTCCGTATCGCGCTCGCCTCACCCGATCCCGACGCGCTGACGCTGCGCCAGGCACGCTGGCTCGCCAATGCCGATCGCGTCGTCTTCCACCCCGGCGTGCCCGCGGCGATCCTCGACCGCGCCCGCGCCGATGCGGTGCGCGAGGCGTGGGGCAAGGCTATGGCGGCGCACGACGGCCTGACGGTCGAGCTGGAGATGGCATGAGCGGCTTCGGATATCGCATCAACGGCCGATCGGCGGAGCGCGTCGCGGTCAAGCAGGCGCTGGCCGATCCGGCGGACTTCGTCTGGGTCCACCTCAACACCACCGAAGAGCGCGCGCAGATCTGGCTGCGCGATGCGGCGGGGCTGGACGATTATGTCGTCGACGCGCTGACCGCGATGGAGACGCGCCCGCGCTGCGAGGCGTTCGAACAGGGCGCGCTGCTCAATCTGCGTGGCCGCTCCACCGACGAACTGACCAGCGGTGACGCGCTCGCCTCGGTTCGCATCTGGGCGATCAAGGGCCACGTCTATTCGGTCAGCCGTCGCCCGCTCTACGCGGTCGATGCGGTCGAGAAAGAGGTGGAATCGGGCCATGTCGCCGATCCGGGCGACCTCATCTCCGCCTTCGCCACCGCGATCACCGCCGACCTCGATCCGCATGTCGCGGACCTCGGCGACGAGTTGGACGATTGCGAGGAGCGGCTCGACGCCAATCGCGTCTTCGACCTGCGCCGCACCGTCACGCGCGTGCGCGTCGCCGCGATCGGCTATCGCCGCTTCCTGTCACCGCAGCGCGCCGCGTTGGAAAAGCTCGCGGAACTGCCCGGCGCCTGGCTGGCCGAGGACGACCGTCGCCATCTGTCCGCCGCCGCCGACCGCGCCGCGCGCATGGCGGAGGAGCTGGAGGCGATCCGCGAACGCGCCTCGCTGATGCACGAGGCGCTGACCGACTTGCGCAGCGAGCAGATCGACAGCCGCTCGCTCATCATCTCGATCGTCGCGATGGTGTTCCTGCCGCTCACCTTCATCACCGGCCTGTACGGCATGAACGTCGCGCATCTGCCCTATGCGCAGGAGCCTTGGGCGTTCGATGCGATCATGGGGCTGTGCGGGCTGATCACCGTGACGGTGCTGGGCTATTTCGTCCAGCAGCACTGGTTTCAGAAGTAATCTAATTCCTCCCTCGCTTTAGCGGGGGAGGGGGGAGTGATGGGTCGAACGTGCCCCGCACGTTCGAGGATCGTCCGGGGGACGATCCGACCCATTACTCCGGCGAAGCGGGTGGTGGAGGGGGGGGCACATGCGGCGCGTTCGCCGTATCCTCCCCCTCCGTCACCGCCTTTGGCGGCGCCACCTCCCCCTGGCGGGGGAGGAATGAGGTTTTACGCCGCGCGCGCGGTGCGCCACGCCTCCGCGATCTCGGACAGGCTGCTCGCCGCATCGCGGAACGGCGCCGAATCGGTGCCGACCGATGCGTCCACCACCGTCCGGCGGATTCCGGCATAGAGCCGCGCCAGCGTGTTCGACACCTCGCCGCCACGTTCGAAATCGAGGCCCGATTCCAGCGCGAACAGGATCGCGGTCGCGCGCGTCACGCGCTCGCTCTTGGTGCGCAGCTGGTTGTTGTCCATCGCCCAGGCCGCCGCGCGCAGCGCCGAGATGAGCTCTTCGTAGAGCAATTGGACGAGGCCCGGGCCCTGCGCCTCGGCCGTGCGGCCGACGACGTCGATCTGGCGATAGGTGGCATAGGGGTCGCCCGAAAGTGCGGTCGCGTAAGCCATCAGTTGCTCTTGTTCCAAGCCTTGATCTGGTTGTCGAGGAATGTCTGCGTCGACTTGTACGCGCTGACCTTGCTGTTCATCGACGAGAATTGCTGCGTCAGCCGCTTGTTCATCGCATCCGACAACAGCGAGACCTGATCCTGTTGTTTCGCCAGATCGCTCTTCGCCTGCGTATAGCGGGTCGCCGATGCGCCGAGGCCGTAGATGCTGCTCGACGTGGTCAGCGAGATGCTCGACAGCGTGCTCGAGAGGCCGAGCGCATTGCTCGACGTGCTGGCGAACATCGCCTCGACCTGATCGGGATTGGCGGCGAGCACGCGGTTGAGCGTCGTCGTATCGACCTTCAGCGTGCCGTCGCGATTGGTCGCGACGCCCAGCTGCGCCAGCGTCGTCGGTGCGCCGCTGCCGTCGTCCGACACCAGCCCCTTGGTCGTCAGCGCCTGGAGCGAGCGCATCAGCGTCGCGGCGGCGGTATCGCCCTTCAGGTCGCCGTTCGTCGGGTCGATCTCGCCCTTCACGCTGGCGAACACCTGGTTGTAGGTGTCGACGAAATCGCCGACCGCCTGCGCCAGCGCGCTAGTCGGCCGCACGCTGGTGAGCGACACCGCGCTGGTCGTCACCGCATTGAGCTGCAACGTCACGCCCGACACCAGATCGCTGACCGTATTGGATGCGCGCTGCACCTGCACGCCATCGACGGTCAGCCTCGCATTCGCCGCGGTGCCGGTCAGCGTGCCGGTGTTCTTGCCGATGTTGAACTGGTTGAGCTTGCTGTCGGCATCGTCCGCCTTCAGCGTGAAGGCCTGCGCGGCGCCGGTCGCGCCCTTCAGCGACAGCACCGACTTGCCGTCGACATCGGTGATGACGGTCGCGGTGACGCCTGCCTTCGCGCCGTTGATCGCGCTGGCAATACCGTCGAGGCTGCCGTTGGTGACGTCGATCGACACGGTCGGGGCGCTGCCCGCGGTGAAGTCGGTCATCTGCGTGCCGTCGCTGCTGTACGTCGCCGTTCCGAACGTCAGCGTCATCTTGCCGGTCGCGATCGTCGCGGTGCGATCGTCGATCTTCGCCGAGCGTGATCCTTGCGCGGTCGCGAGTGCCTGGATCGAGACGCTGGACGACAGCTGGCCCACCTTGGCGCCGGCAATCGCGGTCGCGCCGAGCGCGCTGGTGTTCGAGCTGACGGGCTGCGTCTGCAACGTGCCGCCGGAGCTCAGACTGGCGAGCGCGGTCGAGAAGTTGGAGATCGTGTTGCGCAGCGTGCTGGTCGCCGAGATTTGCGCGGTCAGCGTGTCGTTCTTGGCGGTTAGCGCGGCAGTCTTGGCGGCGAACTGCGCCTGCACGAGCGCCGGGACCAGCGTCGCGATGTCGATGCCCGAGCCTGCGTTGAGCGAGGTCAGCAGGCTCTGCGCCGCATTCTTGGTCAGGCTCGTCGTCGACGCGGGCGCCGGGGTGGGCGTCGGTGTCGGCGTCGATGTGCTGCTGCCTACGGTGCTGGCCACTGGTCTACTCCACGCGCTTCATCAGGATTAACGGCCGCCGCCGTGCAAAGGTTAAGGGGTTTTCGCCGAAATCTTGATGCCGTGTTCGTCGAACCGCGCGCTCTCGGGCACCTCGACCGGCGGCTGCGCGGTGCCGCCCGCCGCGGCGTTCAGATTGAACACGAAGGCGAGCACGGTGGCGATCGCGACGTACAGATCGTCGCGGACCTCCTGGTTCTCGCGCGTGGTGTAGTAGATGGCGCGGGCGAGCATCGGATATTCCAGGATCGGCACGCGCGCCTCGCCCGCCACTTCGCGGATCGCCAGCGCGGTCGCTCCGCGGCCCTTGGCGACGACCACCGGCACCTGGTCGCGCCCACGGTCGTACCGCAGCGCGACCGCGAAGTGCGTCGGGTTGGTGAGCACGACATGCGCCTCCGCCACCGCCTTGCGCACGCCGCCCTTCGCCATCGCGCGCTGTACGCTGCGCTGGTGGCCCTTGGCCTCGGGCGAGCCTTCGGTTTCCTTATGCTCGTCGCGAACCTCCTGCTTGGTCATCTTGAGCTTGGACAGCAGCTGGATGATCTGGATCGGCACGTCGAACAGTGCGATCGCGACGAGGCCGGCGGCCATGGCGATCATGATGCCGGTGAATGTGCCGCCCAGCGCCCCCACGGCCTCGCCCAGGCTGGACGACGACAGGCCCAGCGTCGTGCGGCTCGACTTCCACAGCATATAGCCGCCGATCACCGCGAGCAGCACGACCTTCAGCAGCGACTTGCCGAGTTCGATCCACCCCTGCGGCCCCAGGATGCGCTTCAGGCCCGACGCGGGGTTGATCCGCTCGCCCTTGAACGCGATCAGCTTGTTGTTCCACGTCAGCGAACCGAGGCCCGCCGAGCTGATGATCGTCGCGATCACGCTCACCGCGAACAACGTGATGAGCGAAGGCAGCAGCTTCCACCCCGCCTGTTGCAGCGGCCGCCAGGGCGAGAAATCCTCGACGTCGGTGCGGTCGAACTGGAAGCTGGCGGTCATCACCGCCTTGCACGCCGCGATCAGCGACGGCCCGGCGAAGATCAGCCAGGCGACGCCCGCCATGACGACGAGCGCGGTCGCGAAATCCTTGGATTTGAGGATATTGCCGTCTTCGGCGGCCTTTTCCTTGCGCCTTTGGGTTGGCGCTTCCGTCTTGTCGCCGCCTCCCGACATCAGCCGTTCACCAGCGTATCGGTGGCGGCGAGGCCCTCGCGGATGATGACGAGCATGTAATCGCCCATCGCCGGGAAGGCGACGGCGAGCGCGACGACGCCGACCGCGAGGCTGGCGGGCAGGCCGACCGAGAACAGGTTGAGCGAGGGCGCCGCACGGCTGACCATGCCGACCACGAGGTTGAGGCAGAGCAGCAGGAAGCCGACCGGCAGCGCCAGCAGCAGGCCGGCGAGAAACGCATAGCCGCCGAAGAAGGCGATGTCCTTCAGCCGATCGGTCGAGATCCAGCTGCCCGGCGGCATCGTCTCATAGCTCTTCACCAGCAGCTGCACGAGCACCAGGTGCCCGTCGACCGACAGGAACAGCAGCGTCAGCATGATCGTGAAGAACTGGCCGAGCGCGGGCGACGAACGGCCGTTCTGCGGGTCGATCGACGATGCGAAGCCGATACCCATCGACCCGCCGATGATTTCGGAGGCGACCATCGGCGCGGCAAAGGCGATCTGCAGGATGAAGCCGATCGCGGCGCCGACCAATGCTTCGGAAAAGACGGACAGAAAGGTCGCGACCGCAAACACCTGTGCGGGCGGTGCGACGGGATGGACGGCGAGCACGAAGATGCCGACCGCGCCGGTCAGCCCGACGCGCACCGGCAGCGGAATCGCCACCGCGCCGAACACCGGCGCCAGGATGAACGCCGCCCCGACGCGCACCATCACGAAGATGAGCGCCCACAGCTTGGGTTCGATGGCTAACCCAAATCCCAACATCTCAATCCCTCTCCCTGTGGGAGAGGGAGGGAGCGGCGGAGCCGCGGAAGGGTGAGGGTGAGAAGCGCGCGACGCCCTCACCCTTCCCACCCGGCTGCGCCGGGCGGGCCCCTTCCCTCTCCCGATGGGAGAGGGAGATCATTATTTCACCAGGTCCGGGATGCGTTCGAACATGCCGACGGTGAAGTCGCTGAGCAGCCCCAGGATCAAACTCCCGAAGATCATGATCGAAAACGCGACGACCAGCAGCTTGGGCACGAAGCTCAGCGTCTGTTCGTTGATCGACGTCGCGGCCTGAATCATGCCGAGGATCAGGCCGGCGAGCAGCGCCGGGATCAGGATCGGCGCGCTGGCGAGGGCGAGCACCCACATCGTCTGATTGGCGACGGTGAGGAAGTAATCGGCGTCCATCGTCTCGTATCCTGTGGCGGTGGCCAAGCCCGCACCGTTCGGCCTGAGCCTGTCGAAGGCCCTGTGTCTCACCGTGCTTCGACAGGCTCAGCACGAACGGAAGTAGAGGTCAGGTCGCGAAGCTGTTGGCGAGGCTACCCATCGTCAGCGCCCAGCCATCGACCAGCACGAACAAGAGCAGTTTGAACGGCAGCGAGATGATCGTCGGCGACAGCATCGCCATGCCGAGCGCCATCAGCACCGTCGCGACGACCAGGTCGATGACGATGAAGGGCAGGAACATCAGGAAACCGATCTGGAACGCGGTCTTCAGCTCCGACGTGACGAATGCGGGCAGCAGGACCGCGAAGGGAATGTCCTTCGGGCTGGCATAGGGGCCCGACTTCGCCATGTCGGCGAACATCGTGACGTCCTTGATCCGCGTCTGCTTGACCATGAAGGCGTGCAGCGGCGCACCGGCGCGCTCGATCATCTGCGTGCCGGCAAGCTGGCCGGCGGCATAGGGCTGGATCGCGTCGCGGTTCATCTGGCTGATCGTCGGTGCCATCACGAACAGCGACAGGAACAGCGCGAGGCCGATCAGCACCTGGTTCGGCGGCGTCTGTTGCAGGCCCAGCGCCTGGCGCAGCACCGCGAGCACGATGACGATCCGGGTAAAGCTGGTCATCATCAGCAGGATGCCCGGCAGGATCGTCAGCAGGCCCATGATGATGAGGACCTGGAGCGACAGCGACAGCGGCGCCGACTGAGTGCCCCCCGAAGCCGCACCCGAACTCAGCTGGCCGAGCGCGCGGTCCACCGCATCGCCGACGCCCGGCGCGGGCGCCGCAGCGGGGGCGGCCGGTGCGGCCTGGGCAAAGGCCGGCACCGCGATCAGCAGCGCGAGCGCGATCGCCAGGATCGCCCAGATCCACTTGTGCGCGCTGCGTCCGCCGGCATTGGCGTCGCGGCGGCGCGAGGTCTTGAACAGCGCCGGGCCATGGCCCAGCCGGGTCACCGTCGGGCTCACTGGTCCACCTTGTCGATCAGGTTGACGCCGCCACGGCCGACCGAGACGAGCAGGCGCTTGCCCTCGAAATCGAGCACGGCGAGGCGCAGGCCCGGCGAGATCATCATCGTTTCCTTGACCGCGATCAGCCGGTTGGTCGGCTTGCCGGGCATGCGCGTCTCGATCCGGCGCCACAGGTACAGGCAGCCGATCATCAGGCCGCACACCAGCGGCAGCAGGACGACGAGCTTCAGGATATAGGACCACATCATGGCGTCGTGTCCTCAGGCGCGCTTGTCGGGCGAGACCAGCTCGGTCATGCGCACGCCGAAGCGGTCGCCCACCGTCACCACTTCGCCGCGGCCGATCAGCGTGCCGTTGACGAACACGTCGAGCAGTTCGTTCGCCTGACGGTCGAGCTCGATGACGCTCGATTCGCCCAGCGCCAGCAGCTCGCGGAGCGTCAGCTGGGTCGATCCGATCTCGACGGTCAGCTTGACGTCGACATCCTGGAGCAGGCGGAAATTGGCGGCGACGCCACCCTCCACCGGAAAGCTGCCGGTCATGTCGTTCATGCGTCGAATCCTTCGTCGTCGATACGGTCGAGATGGGTGAGGCGGACGGCCGCATGGCCGTTCGAGGTGCCGACGGTCCCCATGCCCAGCCGGCCGCTGCCGACCATGACGGGCACTTCGGGGCCGAAGCTGATCGGGATGACGTCGCCGGGCTTCAGGTCCATCAGCAGCGACAGCGGCACGACGGGTTCGGCGAGGACCGAGCGGATCGGGAAGCGCACGCCGAGCGCGGCGCGCGTCAGCGAATTGCGCCACACCGGATTGGCATCGGCCTTTTCCAGCACCTTGCCGGTCAGCGTCGGGGCATGCGGCTTCAGCGTCGTGACCGGATACAGCAGGTCGATGAACACCGGCTTCGCATCACCCGCGGCGATGCCGAAACGGGTGACGATCATCGCATCCTCGCCGTCGATCGCCAGCATCGCGGCGTTGATCTCGACGCGGGTCGGCGTGAAGTCGATCTGCGCGAGCGGCTCCCAGGCGCTGCGCAGCGGCGCGGCGATCCACTGGCCCAGCCGCGTCACCATCGCCTCGCCCGCGGGCGAGAATTCCGCCGGCATCACCGCAGGCGCGGTGCCGGTGCCGCCGAAGAACAGATCGAGCAGCTCCAGCACGAACACGCCGTCCAGCACGCACAGGCCGTTCGTCGCATTGGGCGCCATCGTCATCGGCAGCCAGGCGGTCAGCCCCTCGGGCCGTTCCGACCGGTAATCCGCGAAGCGCTGCACGACCAAAGGCTCGGCCCAGGTGCGCACCTCGCGCCGCAGCACCGGCTCGAATACGCCGCGCAAGGTGCGGGCATAGCGGGCCGACAGATGCTGCAGCGTGTGCAGGTCGCCGAACGGATTGAGCTTCGCCGCCCCCAGCACCGACGCATGCGCGGCGGTGGCGCGATCGCGCGTCCGTCGTTCGGTGGTTGCTGCGGCGTTAACCATGCCTCACTGAACAACGAAATTGGTAAAGTAGACGTTACTAACGCCGCCGAATCCCTCTTTTTGTGTCAGCGTATCGTTAATTGCCTTCGCCAGCCGCTTCTGCAGCTGCTCCTTGCCCTCGCTGCTGAACACCTGATCCTCGGGCGTGTCGCCCAGCGTCAGCAGCACCGCCGACCGCACGGCGATGTCGTTGGTCTTCAGATTCTCGATGACCGTGTCGTCGTAGGGCGTCGAGATGGCGAGGCCGATCTGCACGACATGGACGGAATTCTGCAGGTTCGAGGTGAAGCTCGGCTCCATCGTATAGTAATTGGAGGCATAGCGATCGCCCGGCCCGCCCGACGGCACGTGCTTGCCGCCGCCGCTGTCGTGGCTGCCGCCTGATTCGCCGCCGCCGCCATGGCCGCCCTCACCGCCTTCGCCTTCCGCCTTGGGGCGCTTCTGTTCGGATTTGGGGACCAGCTTGGGGCCATGGTCTTCCTCGGCCGCGGCATGGCCGCCGCCGATCAGGCCGCTGCTGGCGGCGAAGACGCCGGCACCGACGCCGCCGCCGACCAGCACCAGCAACACGACCACCATGACGATGATCTTCATCTTGCCGCCGCCCTTCTTCTTGGGTTCGGCCTCTTCGGGTTTGTCGCTCATCGCTCGGGTTCCTTAACGACTGGGATCAGGCGAGACGGCCGTCATCGGCGGCGTCCTGCTCGGGGTTGGTGGTACGCGCGGCCCGGTCGGGTTGGCGCGCGGTGGAGGTTTGCTGGCGGGGCTGCTGCTGGCCGCCTTGGGGCTGGCCCGATTGGGCCTGGCTTGCGGTCTGCTGCTGGTTGCCGGTGTTGCTCTGGGTCGACGGCGACTGGCTCTGGTTCTGGCTCTGCCCCTGCGACGACGACTGCGACGACGTGCCCGCCTGCTGCTGGCTGGCGGCGGCGGCGGTGGCGGCCTCGACCGTCGTCTGGCCGATGCGAATCCCGCGGTCTTCGGCGATCGCGGACAGGCGGGCGCTGGCGCCCTCGATCAGCGCGCGCGTTTCGGCATTGTCGGATGCGAAGCGGACGTGCAGCGCGCCGCCGATCGTCTTCACCGATACGTCGAGCGCACCCAGCGCATCGGGGACCAGCCGGATGCGCGTGTCCTGCGCATTGGCGGCGTCGCGCAGCCGCTCGATCCGGTCGATCATCGTCGCCGGCCAGTCGTTCTGGCGCATGTCGAGCGGCGCCTGCGTCGGCGTGGCGGCGGTGCTGCGGACCTCGACGGCCTGCGCGGCGACCGGCGTCGGCGCGACCGGCTGCGCGTCGCGCTCCTCGCCGGTGCTGGCGGCATGGATCGCGGCGCCGAACACCTCCGCCGCCGACGCGGTCGTGCCGGCCACCGGTTGCAGGCGCGGCAGCGATTGCGCGCTGAGCGCGACCGTCTGGCGCGGCGTACCGGCGACTTCGCGCGCGAACGTCTGGCGGGCGGGCGTGGGCTGTGCAGCGGGGGCAGGCTCGGCCGCTACGTCGGCGACGACCGCGGCACCGGCGACGGGCACCGGCGCCGCCGCGGCGATCACGGGCGCGGTCTCGGCCGGCGCGGGTGCGGCGGCCTGTGACGGCGCAGGGGTAGGGGGCGTCCCGCCTCGCTGCGGCGTGGTGGCGGACAGAGGCGATGCCGCGACGGGCGTCGTGGCCGGCTGCTGCGCGGGGGACGTCGCGACGTCAGGCGCAGAGGTCGGCGCGGCGGCCACGTCAGCGGACGGGGCCTGACGCCCGCGGCCGGCGGCGGAGGGCCGGGGGCCAGTGGCGATGGGCGCCCGGGGTGTCGTGGCGGGCGCTGTAGCTACCGGCGTCAGCGCCGCGGGGGAGGGGGCTGGCGTGGTCGGCGGGGCGGCGGGCGTCGCGGCCGTCTGCGCGACCGGTACGGTCAGCGTCTGAGTCGGCGCGGCGACCGCCACAGTGTCCGGCTGGACGGGCGTGTCGCGGCTCGGCGCCGGCTGGTCATCGGCGGCGGTGGTCGCCGTATCCCGGTGCGGCATCGGGCTCGACGTCGCCGTGCGGTCCTGCACGACGCTGTCGTGCTGCGTCCGCGGCGCCGGCTGCGCGATGGCGGCATCCGGCGTTGCGGTGGGCGAGGGTGTCGCCACCATCGTATGCGTGTCGACGGCTGGACGCGAGGCCTGCCTGGCGCGCGGCGACGCCAAGGGTGCGGGCGTCGCCTCAGGCTGCCGCGCCGCGGGCTGCTTGGTCTCCGGCTGCGGCGTTTCGGGCTGGGGCGCCACGGCGACGGGTATCGCTGCGGCTGGCGTCGGATCGATGACCGGCGCGACGTTCGCGGGCACGACGGCGGACGCGTCGGTCTGTGCCGCCGCGTCATCCGCGTCCTGCTCGGTCGAATCGGTGTCGGCGGACGCCTTGGTGCCGGACGATGGGGTCGCGGCTGCCAAGGGGCGGGCGGGCGCCTCCGCGATACCCGCCTTGGCCTCGGCCGGCCGCCTGACAAGTTTCGCCTTGGCACCCGCGGCGGTCTGCGGGAGGGGCGTAGGGGCAGGCTGGGCCGGCTGCGGAACGGGTGCCGCGGCGACCGGCGCGTCCGACGCGCCGAGGTCGACCATCGGCGCCTCCACCGGTGCCGGCTGCGGCAGGCGAATCGTCGGCGCCCCGGGTGTGGTCGCGACAGGCGCGGGCACGTCCTCGGTTGGCGCGGCGGGAAGGGCCGGGGTCAGATCGGGCGCCAGCATCACGGACGGATCGACCGGACGCGACGGCTGCGCGGCGCGGGGCGCGACCGGTTGCGTCGTCGCGACGGGATCCGCCTTGGGCGTTTGTGCGGCAGCGATCGTGGGCGGCGCGATTGGCGCAGGCGCGGCCGCGGCTTCGGCGGCGTGCGTAGCGGGCACCGGCGCGTCCGATGGCGCGGCGACGGGGCTCGCTACATCGGCCGCGGCCCGACCGGCATCGGCGGCAACCGGAGCCGCGACGGTAGCGGGCGGCGCAACCACCGCCTCGACCGAAACCGCATGGGCCGACGCCGCCGCCGATGCGGGCGCCGCGACGACCGGTGCCGCCGCGACACCGACGTCTGCGGACGTGGTGACCGGCTCCGTCATCGTCACTGCGGCAGGTGCGGCAACCGGCGCAGGCAACGTGCTCGCCATCGCCTTCGTCGACGTGCCGCTGCTCAGCGTCTGCACCTTGGTCGCAGGAGTGGCAGGGATCGCCGTCGCCATCGCTGCAGGCTTCGCAGCCACCGGCACGGCCGGCTTGGCAGCCAGCGCCGCCGGAATCTCGAGCGGTGCGGGCACCGCGATATTGACCGCGGGCAGCCACGCCAGCGCGGGATCGACTTCCGCCGTCGCAGGGGCCGTCGCAGGGGCCGCCGCAGGCGTCACCGCCGCCGCCACGGCCGGCAGCGGGATGCCAGGAGCGGCAACCGTTTGCCGCCCGGCCGGGGCGCTTGCCGCCGCGCCGGCTGGCGTCGCGGCTGCCGGCTTGGTCGCAAGGATAGGCAAGACTGCCGCGGCACCCCCCGGTGCCACGGCAGCCTCGTCCTCACCACCGCCGATCTGAAGCATCGACAACGCAAACAGATCACCGCCCGCCGACGACGCGCCCTTGCCCGGATGGCCGGGGGTGGGAGAGGCGACGGTAAGAGCAGTGTCGATCATGGTCATCATCTCATCGGACAGAGGTGTCCCGAGACAGTCAGCAAGGATCGTGCCGTTTTGCTTTCAGTGGCGACACGGGCGGCGTCTCTTCCAGCGCGCGCATCTCTTTGGCCAAGGCGGTGCGGCGTGCGCGCTCCAGCAGTTTCTCGATCGCGCTCTGGTCGCGCTTGGCGGACCGGGTCGCCTCGGCGGCGCGATTGACCATCAGTTCGGCGGTGTCGACGCGCGCCTGCGCGGCGGCGGCGGACTGGTGCAGCCGTTCGCGGAAATGCGCCTGCGCCCCCATCGATGCGGCGGAAACGCGCGTGTCCGGCGCGGGCGCGACCGCATCGGCCAGCGCCCGGATTCGGTTGTGCAGGCTGGTTTCGCTGGCGTGCTTTTCGTGCGCGCGCATCTCGTCGGCGCGCACCAGCCCCAGTTGCAGCGTGCGCACCCGGTGGATGCGCGCGAGCTTCTTGGCGTCAGGCACCGAAGACGCCGGTCAGTTCGGCGATCGCCTCGTCCAGGCTGACCGTCTCGTTCGACGCCTGTTTGATATATTCCATCACCACCGGATGCGCGGCGATGGCGTTGTCGATCGCCGGATCGGCGCCGGGGCGGTAGGCGCCCATCAGCACCAGGTCGCGGTTTTCCTCGTACGTCGCCAGGTGCCGGCGCAGCACGCGCGCGGCATGGACGTGATCGGGGTGCGCGATATCGGTCATCACGCGGCTGACCGACGGACCGATGTCGATCGCCGGATAGACGCCGCGCTCCGCCAGATGCCGGTTGAGCACGATATGCCCGTCGAGGATCGACCGCGCCGAATCGACGACCGGATCGTTGCCGTCGTCGCCATCGGCCAGCACGGTATAGATGGCGGTGATCGACCCGCCGCTGCGCACGTCGGTGCCGGCGCGCTCGATCAGATTGGGCAGCATCGCGATGGCGGACGGCGGATAACCGCGCGCACTGGCGGGTTCGCCCAGCGCCAGCCCGATCTCGCGGCCCGCATGCGCGACGCGGGTCAGCGAATCCATGATCAGCAGCACCTTTTTGCCCTCGTCGCGAAAGGCTTCGGCGATCGCGGTGGCGCGCAGCGCGCCGCGGATGCGCAGCACGGGGCTGTGGTTGGCAGGCACCGCGACGACGACGGCGCGCTGGCGTGCCTCGCCTGCGACCTTGGTTTCCAAGAAGTCGGCGACTTCGCGGCTGCGTTCGCCGATCAGGCCGATGACGATGACGTCGGCCTTGGCCGCCTTCACCATCATGCCGAGCAGCACCGACTTGCCGACGCCCGACCCGGCCATGATGCCGACGCGCTGGCCCTGGCCGATCGTCAGCAGCCCGTTGATCGCCCGCACGCCGACGTCCATCGGCTGGAGCACGCGGCCACGGTCGAGCGGGGATTGCAGCTTGCCGGCGAGCGGCCACTTGCCCGCACCGCGGATCGGTCCCAGGCCGTCGATCGGCTTGCCCGATCCGTCGACCACGCGGCCCAGCATCGCCGCGCCGACCTCGGCCTCGCCCGGAGGCCCGATCGGGCGCACCGGCGCGCGCGGCAGCAAGGCGGCGGGACCGCCCAGGTTCATCAGCAGGGTACGGCCGTTGCGAAAGCCGATCACTTCGGCCTCGACGCGCGCCGCGCCCGTGTCGTTGGCGCTGCCGCCACCGATCTCGCAGATCGTGCCCACGGGCAGCGACAGGCCCACCGCTTCCATCAGCAGGCCGTCGTAGGAGGCGAGTCGGCCCGATACTTTGGCGGTGGGGCGGAAGTCGGCGACGCCCAGCGTCTCCAGATAATCGGTGGTAAAGCGGTTCAACATCATGCGTCCGGGTTGGTCACGACGGGCAGCGGCACGCGCTCGATCGCCTGCGCCAACTGGCTGAGCCACAGGTCGGGACCGTCCTCGACCAGGGTAGAGGCGCTTTCCAGGACGAAGCTGCCGCGGGCGAGATGGGGATCGGCCGCCGCAAAGATCGACTTGGGCAAGGCATCGGCCAGCAGGGGCATGTCGTCAGGGTTGAGGCGCAGCAGCGCGGATTCGCTGGCATCGGCCAGCAGCTCCGCCGCCGCTTCGATCCGCGCGTTCAGCATGTCCGCGCCGACGCCGCATTCGCCGACCAATTTGCTCACCAGCATCATCACCGTGGTGCGCAACTGGTGCGCGATCCGGTCGCGGTCGAGCTGGTGGCCGTTGGCGAGCGCCGCGGCGAGTTGCGTCATCAGCGCCGCATCGCGGTCGCCGCTTTCGCGCGCCGCAGCGGCGGCGGCGGCCAGGCCCTCGGCATAGCCGGCGGCATGCGCGGTTTCGACGGGATCGATGAAGGCCGTGGGTTCGGCCTCGGCGTCCAGCGGGTCCCACCCTTGCGTCGGCTTGTCGCCGTCGCGGTCGGCGGGGCTGAAATGCTTCGGCCCGACCGGGCGCTCGTCCGCATCGTCGGCGGCCGCGCGCGCGCGCGAATAATCCGGCGCCTCGCCGCCCAGCTCGCGCTCCAGCGTCGCCCACATGTCGCGCGGGGTGAAGCCGGGCACCGGCGGCGCGAACGCCGCCTGCAACAGCTGCGCCGTGGTGTCGTGGCGCGAGGCGAAGCCGGCGACGAAGTCGGTCGGCTGGAGCGGCACGGTGCCGCGCGCGAAGGCGTCAGACATAATCGTCGTCGCCCGCGCCCATCACGATCGTGCCGTCCTTGGCCAGGTTGCGCGCGATGGTGATCATCGCCTTCTGCGCCTCCAGCACCTCGGCCAGCTTCATCGGCCCGCGCGCCTCCATCTCGTCGCGGATGCCGTCGGCGGCGCGCGCCGACATGCAGCCCAGGAAGCGGTTGCGGCCGTTCTCGTCGGTGCCCTTCAGCGCGCGCGACAGGATGTCGCCGTCGACGTTGCGGATCAGCGTGCCCAGGTTCTTGTCGTCCATGTCGAGCAGGTTGTCGAAGATGAACATCGCCTCTTCGATCGCCTTGGCGACTTCCTTGTCGATCTTGAACAGCTTGGGCATCACGCGCTGCTCGGTGGCCTTGCGCGCGCCCTGCAGGATCAGCGCCGCCTCGCGCGTGCCGCCCAGCGTCAGCCCGCCCGACGTGGTGCCGCCGCCGTTGCGCCGGTTGGCGAGCACGGTCTTCAGCGTCTCGATCGCATCGGCGTTGATCGGCCCCAGCCGCGCGATGCGGTGCAATATGTCGGGCTGCACGCCTTCGGGCAGCAGTTCCAGCACCTTGCCGCCGACTGCGGGTTGCAGGTGGGCGATCATCACCGCGGCGATCTGCGGATGCTCCTTCTCGATCATCTGCGCGATCTCAGGCGCGTCGAGCCAGTTGAGCATCTCGAGTTCGCTCGACGTTTCGGCCGGGCCGATCCGGGCGAGGATGCTCTCCGCCTTTTCCTCGCCCAGCGCGCGCGTCATCAGCGCCTGCACCTTGGCGCGCGGATCGAAGGTGATGCCGTTGCGCTCGCGCGCCTTGCCGGTGAAATCGTCGAGCACCATCTGCATCTCCTCCTCGGAGACGTCGGCGACGTTGAGCATCGCCGTGCCCAGCTCGCGCACCTCGTCGGGATCGAGCTTCTGGAGCATGGCCGCGGCCTCTTCCTCGTCGACCAGCATCATCAGCACCGCGGCGCGTTCGACGCCGCTGAAGGTGCGCGGGGCGGGGGCTTCGCTCACTGTTCTTCAGCCTTCATCATGTCACGCAGCGCCAGCGCGGCGCGGGCCGGATTGTCGCGGGTGAAGCCGCGCACCGCCATGATCCGTTCGTCCATGGTCTGCGGCTGTTCCAGCTGCTCGAGCGTCACCGGCTCGTGGACGGCGATGCCCAGCGGCGCGGTGCCGTCGGCGCCGATCCCGGCGGTGGCGCCCTCGGTGCCCTCGGCGTCGTCCGGCGCGTCGGTCTTGCCGGCGGCGTCCGCTTCGGCCTTGGTCTTGGCCAGCGTGTCCTCGCGCTTGCCCATCAGGCCCTTGGCGATCGGACGGACGCCGAGCAGCAGGACGAGTAGGGCGATCAGGATCGCGGTGCCGTTGCGCGCCGCCACCGGCACCCAGGCATTGTCGTACCAGGCGGGCGGGGCGACGTCGGTCGCATCGGCGAACTTGCGGCTGATGACCGTCACCTGATCCTGCCGCGCGCCATCGAAGCCGACCGCGCTCTTCACCAGATCGGTGATCTGCTGGATTTCCATCGCAGTGCGACGGCTCTTGTCGGGATCGCGCAGCAGTACGGCGACCGACAGGCGCTTGATCGACCCCGGCGTCGCCTTGGTCACCGACACCTCGCGGCCCAGGTCATAGGCGCGCTGGAAGCTGTCGCTCTGCTTGTTGGGATTGGGGGCGGGGCCACCGGCGACCGGCGAGGGGTCGGGCGTCGGCGCCGCACCCGACGCACCGTTTGCGGCCTGCGGCTGCTGCAACTGGCTGGCGGGCGGCGGCGTGTTGCTGAGCGCACCGGGGATGCCGCCGGGCGTCGTCGGGCTGGGGGCCTGATTGCCGGTCCAATTGCCCGTCTCGGCACGCAGCGCGCCCTGCTTGTCATAGCTTTCGCGCGTCGCCTGCGTCTGGTCGAGGTTGATGTCGGCCTGCACCTCGGTGGTGAAATTGCCGGCGCCGACCAGCGGGGTCAGCAGCTGGATCAGCTGCTGGCGCACCTTGTCCTCGGTCTTGCGCTGCATTTCCAGCCGGGCATCGCCCTCGGCGTCGACACCGCTCGCGCCGCCGGGCTTGGACAGCAGCGCGCCCATCTGGTCGACGATCGTCACGTCCTCGGGCTTCATGCCGGGGACGGAACTGGCGACGAGGTTGATGATCGACTGGACCTGCGCCTGGCTCAGCGCACGGCCGCCCTGCAGCTTGACCACCACCGATGCGGACGGCGACGCCTTGTCGCGCACGAACACGCTGGCTTCGGGCATCGCGAGATGGACGCGCGCCTCGGCGACCGCGTCGATATCCTCGATCGATCGGGCAAGCTCGGTCTCGCGCGCCTGGCGCAGGCGCTCGCCCTCCACCGCGCGGCTGACGCCCATCGGCAGCTGGTCCAGGATCGCATAGCCGCCGGGCGCCTGCTTGGGCAGGCCCTGGCCCGCCAGCAGCATCCGCGCCTTGCTATACTGGTCCTCGTCGACGGTCAGGGCACCCGTGCCCTCGTCGATCCGGCTCTTGATGTTCGCCTGGGTCAGCGCGGCGGTGACCGCCTGCTTGTCGGCGTCGGTCAGCCCCTGGAACAGCGTCTTCTGCGTCGGCGTCGACAGCGTCATCCACGCCAGCGCGGCGGCGCCGATCAGCGCGACCAGCATCGCCATCGGCAGGCTGCGGCGTACCGCGGGCTGCGCCAGGACAGACTTGATCTGCAACAGCGGGTTGGCGAACTTCTCGGGCAGCGCGGGCGCGGCACCGGGCGTGGTGGTGGCGAGTGCAGTGGTCATCGATTACACCGGCATGCTCATGATGTCCTTGTAGGCGGACAGCAATTTGTTGCGGACCTGCAGCGTGGCCTCGAACCCTACCGAGGCTTCCTGGCGGGCGAGCATCACCTTGGCGATATCGACCGTCTCACCGCGTTCGTAGCTTTCCGACAGCGCGCTCGCCTTGTTCTGGCTCGCGTTCACGTCCTTCAGCGCGTCTTGCAGCGTATCGGCGAAGCTTGCGGGCTTCGTCGCGGCGCTCTGCGTCGGGGCGGCGCCCTCGGCCGATCCGGCGCGGGCCAGCGCCTGGTTGCGTTCCAGGATCTGCGCGCGCAGCTGCATCACGCGGTCGACGCTCATCGCGCCGCCCCCGACCCCGGCTACACCACCGACGCCGCTCATGCCGAAGCCGCCCAGGCAGTGGCGGGCCGGGCGAGGTCGTCACCCTGTTCGCGCGCCTTGGCGAGGCGATAGCGCAGCGTGCGCTCGGAGATGCCCAGGCGCCGCGCGGTCTCGACGCGGCTGCCGCCGCACGCGGCCAGCATCTCGCGGATCGCCTGGAATTCGCTCATCTGCACCACGTTGCCCAAGGTCGCCGGCTCGGCGGGCAGGGCAGGGGCGGCAGGTGCGACCGCGAACAGCGGCGTCACCGGACTGGTCTCGCGGAAGGTGAAGCTGATCGGGCGATCGAACACGATGTGGCTCGCCTCGATCGTGTCGCCGCCGGCGAACAGCAGCGCGCGCTGGATCACGTTTTCCAGCTCGCGGACGTTGCCCGGCCAGTCGTGGCGGATCAGCGTCTCGACCGCCTCGGCGGTCGGCCACGGCACCACCGCGCGGGTTCCGGCATGGCGCAGGATCATCGTCGCGGCGAGCGCCGGAATGTCCTGCGTGCGGTCGGCGAGCGGCTTGGTGCTGAGCGGGAAGACCGACAGGCGGTAGTAGAGATCGGCGCGGAAGCGGCCCGCGGCGACTTCGGCCTGCAGGTCGCGGTTGGCGCAGGCGACGACGCGCACGTCGATCGGCTGCGGCACAGAGGCGCCGATCGGCACCACCTCGCGCTCCTGCAGCACGCGCAGCAGCTTGGCCTGCAATTGCAGCGGCATCTCGGCGATCTCGTCGAGCAGGATCGTGCCGCCGTCGGCCGCGCGGAAGAAGCCTTCGCCGCCCGACGAGGCACCGGTGAACGCGCCCTTCTGGTGGCCGAACAGCAGCGCCTCCAGCATGGTTTCGGGCAGCGCGGCGCAGTTGATCGCGACGAACGGCCCGTTCTTGCGGGGCGAATTGTTGTGGATGGCGCGCGCCAGCACTTCCTTGCCGGTGCCGGTCGGCCCGTTGATCAGGACGGTGATGTCCGCCTGCGCGACGCGCTCGGCCAGCGCCAGCAGCGCCAGGCTCTCGGGGTCCGCGGCGGTGGGCGTGTCGGGGCCGGCGACCAGCGCGCGGGCAAAGCCGTTGCCGACCGCGGCGTCTTCGGGACCGAAGGCGATGCGCGCCGGATTGCCGCCCTGCGAGGGCACGACGTGGCGCGGGCCATCGCCGATGATGACCGTGCGCGCCGGGGCCGGCGGGGCCTCGCCCTCGGCGACCAGGAACAGGTCGGTGGCTGCGGGCTGGCCGGATTCGAACGATCCGATCCCGAAGCCCTGGGCACGCAGGCCCGAAACGAGCGCATATTTGCGCTGCATCACTGCAGCGGAAGGAAAAATCGAACGCATGGTCATCCCCCAAGGATGAGCGTTGAAATGCGGCAAGACTGGTAAACGGGTCGTTAAAACGGTTGCCGCCCGGCAAAATATTTCCGGGCGCTCGTGCGCGCGCGCCGCGCGCGCCCCGCACCCGTGCCCGCGTACGCCGCACGTGCCTGCATGCGGGCGCGTGCTTTCTCCTGCCGCGCAATCCGCGTTCCCGGCCATCGCCGATGGCATGCGATTTTTTGCTTAAAGCCCGTTTCGACCGGCCGTTACCCACCATGACGGCTCGGCCTTCCTCGCCAACGAGGCAGCGACAGGCCGCAGACCAATGGAGGTTCTCATGGCTGTTATCGGTACTAACGTTGCTTCGATCCGCGCCGCCAATGCGTCGACGGCCGCCAACCAGGCGCTGCAGACGTCGATGGAGCGCCTGTCGACCGGGCAGCGCATCAATTCGGCGAAGGACGATGCCGCCGGCATGGCGATCTCGGACACGATGACCGCGCAGATCCGCGGCATGAACCAGGGCATCCGCAACGCCAACGACGGCATCGCGATGGCGCAGACCGCCGAAGGCGCGCTGGGCGAAGTCGCCAACATGCTGCAGCGCGTTCGCGAACTGACCGTGCAGGCGACCAGCGGCACCTACAGCTCGTCCGACAAGACGAACATGCAGGCCGAAGTCTCGGCACTGAAGACGCAGATCACCTCGACGCTCGCCAACACGCAGTTCAACGGCAACAAGCTGTTCGACGCGACGGCCGGCACCGTCAACACGACCGGCACCGCGCCGGCCCCCGTCGTCGCCGTGTCGAGCACGTTCAAGATCCAGGCGGGCGCCAACGCCGCCGACGCGGTCAGCCTGACGTTCAACAAGCTGACCAACAATTCCTCGCTGACCGCCGTGATCGGCGACGCCACCGCCCCGGCGCCGGCGCCCGTCCCCGGCATCGACCTGACGACCGCCGACAACTCGGCGCTCGCCACCGTCGACACCGCGCTGAAGACGGTCAGCACCTACCGCGCCGGCCTGGGTGCCGCGCAGAACCAGCTCCAGTCGGCGGTGAACAACCTCACCACCAACGCGACCAACCTCACCGCGGCGAAGAGCCAGATCACGGACGCCGACTTCTCGGCCGAAACGACCGCCCTCGCCAAGGCGCAGATCCTGAGCCAGGCATCCACCGCGATGCTCAGCCAGGCCAACCAGAGCCAGCAGGGCGTGCTCAAGCTGCTCCAGTAATGTCCTCCCTGACGGCCGGATAAATTCCGCAAGTTCGGACCGCGTCCGGCCGTATCCCAACATGGTAGCTCAGCCTTTCGCCCAGGGGGGGCGGCGGTGAGGTGCCAATAATCAACCAAGGATTGTCACATGGCTGTTATCGGCACCAACGTCGCCTCGCTCCGCGCGGCTAATGCTTCCACCTCCGCCAACGCGATGCTGCAAACGTCCATGCAGCGCCTGTCGACCGGGCAGCGCATCAACTCGGCGAAGGACGACGCCGCCGGCATGGCGATCTCGGACACGATGACCGCGCAGATCCGCGGCATGAACCAGGGCATCCGCAACGCCAACGACGGCATCGCGATGGCGCAGACCGCCGAAGGCGCGTTGGGCGAAGTGTCCAACATGCTCCAGCGTGTCCGCGAACTGACGGTGCAGGCGACCAGCGGCACCTACAGCTCGTCCGACAAGACGAACATGCAGGCCGAAGTCACCGCGCTCAGCGCGCAGATCACCTCGACGCTCGCCAACACGCAGTTCAACGGCAACAAGCTGTTCGACGCGTCGGCCGGCACCGTGACCGCCGCCACTGCGGCACCGGCCCCGGTGGCGCCCGCCTACAGCACGATCAAGATCCAGGCGGGTGCGAACTCGGCGGATGCGATCAACCTGAAGCTCAACAAGCTGACCGACGACACGACGATCACCAACGCGACCTCGCTCGACCTCACCAGCGCGACCAACACCGCGCTCGCCACGGTCGACTCGGCGCTGAAGACGGTCAGCACCTACCGCGCCGGCCTGGGTGCCGCGCAGAACCAGCTCCAGTCGGCGGTGAACAACCTCACCACCAACTCCACCAATCTTACCTCGGCGAAGAGCCAGATCACGGACGCCGATTTCTCGGCCGAAACGACTGCCCTCGCCAAGGCGCAGATCCTGAGCCAGGCATCCACCGCGATGCTGTCCCAGGCCAATCAGAGCCAGCAGGGCGTGCTCAAGCTGCTCCAGTAAGGTTCCGCTACCCGCGCAGCTCCGTCACCTTCGTGGTGACGGAGAGGCTCCTTCCTAACCCCCCTTACAGAAGGAACGATCATGACCGTCATCGGCACAAACGTGGCATCGCTGCGCGCCGCCAATGCCTCCACCAACGCGAATGCCGCGTTGTCCACCGCGATGCAGCGCCTGTCGACCGGGCAGCGCATCAACTCGGCGAAGGACGACGCTGCCGGCCTCGCGATTTCCGATACGATGACGGCCCAGATCCGGGGCATGAACCAGGGCATCCGCAACGCCAACGACGGCATCGCGATGGCGCAGACCGCGGAAGGCGCGTTGGGTGAAGTCTCCAACATGCTGCAGCGTGTCCGCGAACTGACCGTGCAGGCGACCAGCGGCACCTACAGCACGTCGGACAAGGCCAACATGCAGGCCGAAGTCTCCGCTCTGTCGACGCAGATCACCTCGACGCTCGCGAACACGCAGTTCAACGGCAACAAGCTGTTCGACGCGTCGGCCGGCACGGTCACCGCCGCCACCTCGGCACCGGCGCCCGTCGCGCCTGCCTACAGCACCTTCAAGATCCAGGCAGGTGCGAACGCGGCCGACTCGGTGAACGTGAAGTTCAACAAGCTGACCGACGACACGACGATCACCAACGCGACGTCGATCGACCTCACCACCGCGACCAACACCGCGCTCGCCACGGTCGACTCCGCGCTGAAGACGGTCAGCACCTATCGCGCCGGCCTCGGCGCCGCGCAGAACCAGTTGCAGTCGGCGGTGAACAACCTCACCACCAACTCCACCAACCTGACCGCGGCGAAGAGCCAGATCACGGACGCGGACTTCTCCTCCGAGACGACCAACCTCGCCAAGGCGCAGATCCTCAGCCAGGCCTCGACCGCGATGCTCGCGCAGGCGAACCAGAGCCAGCAGGGCGTGATGAAGCTGCTCCAGTAACGGCAGCCGACGACTTTCAGTAACCGCGTACTTCGGCGCGGGCACCGCCCCCCCCAAGGGTGCCGGCGCCGGACCGAGCTCGTCCCCCAAGGTCGAGCAAGCCAGAGCCCCGGTGGTCGCCAGCGACCGCCGGGGTTTTCGGCGTATCACCTTCGTCGTTCCGGCGCGTGCTACACGCACCGCCCGCCGCACGCACACCATCTTCCGGCGGCCATAATGTCGTTCGGCAAATGTGGCGCGCAACGCCAGCCTCACATTCTCCGTCACCCCGGACTCGTTCCGGGGTCCACTCCGCGGCGAGGGGAATGGCTTGAGGCTCGTACGCTGCCCCTGCGGCCCGGTGGACCCCGGACCAAGTCCGGGGTGACGTGGTGTGTGGGCGGGCGGACCGCCCCCAGCCGGGCGCCGTTACCGATGCGCCGCGCGCGCCAGCCGGTCGTTGATCGCCTCGCCCAGCCCCTCGTGTGGGATCGGCGCGATCGCGATACCCCTGGCGTCGCTCGCATCGGCCCGATGCAGCGCATCGAACAGCCGCGCCGCCGCCTCGGTCAGGTCGCCCGACGCCGACAGCGTGTCGTCCCCTATTATAGAGTCATAACCGATCAGCCATTCGCCCGCGCGCCGCTCGGTCGCCCCCAGCCGCAGCGGCTTTGCGGGGGCATAATGCGTCGCGAGCTGACCCGGCGCGGTGATCGCCGCGCCCTCGGCACGTCGCGTCACGGGGAATGGCAGGTCCGCCGCCGCGATCGGCCCCGGTCGCAGGATCGTCCTCCCGGCGACAATCGTCGATTCCACGCCCGCCGCGCACGCGCCGTCGTCGATGATCAGCGGCACCCGCGGTCCCAGGCTCCTGGCGACATGCTCCGCCCGCGTTGGGCTCAGCCCGTTGCTCGCATTGGCCGAGGGCGCGGCGAGCGGCGCCCCGCTGGCGGCCAGCAGCGCCTGCATCGCGCGATGCCGCGGCACGCGCAGCGCGATCGTCTCCAGCCCCGCCGTCACCAGCGCGGCGATCCCGGCGTCGGCGCGCAGCGGCAGCACCAGCGTCAGCGGTCCCGGCCAGAAGCGCGCCGCCAGCGCCCGCGCGTCCGCATCGAACATTGCGATCCGCTCCGCCGCCGTCAGATCGGGCACATGCACGATCAGCGGATTGAAGCTCGGCCGCCCCTTCGCCGCATAGATACCCGCCACGGCCGTCGCATTCCGCGCGTCGGCGGCGAGGCCATAGACCGTCTCGGTCGGCACCGCGACGCATTCGCCGCGGGCGATTCGCTCGGCCGCCTCGTCGATCGCGGCCATGCCGTAGGGTAAGATGCGCGGGTTTGGATCGGCCATTTTCCGACGCTATATCGTGCTGATCCTTGGGAGAGAATGATGTCCTTTACCGCCGCCGTCGCCGACCAGCGTTTCGTGCTGGAGCATGTCGTAAAGATCGACGAACTGGCGAACACGGATCGCTTCGCCGCCGCCAGCGCCGACGTGGTCGATGCCGTGCTGGAGGGCGTCGCGACCTTCGCCGCGGGCGAATGGGCGCCGCTCAACCGGGAAGGCGACACCGTCGGCGCGACATGGACCCCCGACGGCGTCCATATGCCGGCCAATTTCATCAAGGCGTATAAGGATTACGTCGAGGGCGGCTGGGGCACGATCGGCGTGCCCGAGGATTTCGGCGGCCAGGGCCTGCCCTTCGCGATCCAGACCGCGGTACTCGATACGCTCGGCAGCGCCAACATGGGCTTCGCGCTCTGCCCGACGCTCACCGTCGGCGCGATCGAGGCGCTGATCCACCACGGCACCCCCGAACAGCAGGCGCAATATCTGCCCCACCTCGCCACCGGCGCGTGGACGGGCACGATGAACCTCACCGAACCGCAGGCGGGCAGCGACGTCGGCGCGCTCCGCTCGACCGCCAAGCCGCTCGGCGACGGCAAATGGTCGATCAAGGGCACGAAAATCTACATCTCGTTCGGCGACCACGACATGGCGGACAATATCGTCCACCTCGTCCTCGCCCGCACTCCCGATGCGCCCGCCGGCACGCGCGGCATCAGCCTGTTCCTCGTCCCCAAATATCGTCTCAACGCCGACGGCACGCCCGGCGACTTCAACGACGTGCGCGTCGTGTCGATCGAACACAAGATGGGCCTGCACGCCTCGCCGACCTGCGTCCTCTCCTTCGGCGACCATGACGATTGCATCGGCGAGCTGATCGGCCCCGAACATGGCGGCATGCGCGCGATGTTCACGATGATGAACAACGCCCGCCTCAACGTCGGCCTGCAGGGCGTGCAGGTGGCCGAAGGCGCGACGCAAAAGGCGGTCGCCTATGCCCTCGAACGCGTCCAGTCGGCGCGTGCCGGCTCGCCCGACAAGAATCCGGTCCGCATCGTCGAACACCCCGACGTCCGCCGCATGCTGCTGCGCATGAAGGCGCAGACCCAGGCCGCCCGCGCACTCGTCTATTATGCCGCGGGCCAGGTGGATCGCGCCGGCCTCGGCGATGCCGCGGCGAAGAACCGGCTGGAGGTGGTGACGCCGCTCGCCAAGGCGCACGGCACCGATATCGGCAACGAAGTCGCCAGCCTCGGCGTCCAGGTCCATGGCGGCATGGGCTATGTCGAGGAAACCGGCGCCGCCCAGTATTTCCGCGATGCGCGCATCACGCCGATCTACGAAGGCACCAACGGCATCCAGGCCGCCGACCTCGTCGGCCGCAAGCTCGGTCTGGAAAACGGCGCCGCCTTCGCCGCGCTCGTCGCGGACATGCGCGACGAGGCACAGCACCCGGATCTCGTCGCGCTGATCGACGCGGTCGACCAGATCGCCCACCGCCTCGCTACCGCGGACGCCGACGACAAGCTCGCCGCCAGCTACCCCTTCCTGACGATGACCTCGGTCGCAACCTGCGGCTGGCTGCTGGAACGCGAAGCCCGCCATGCGACGGGCGACGAAACCTTCGCCGCCCTGAAGCGCGCCAGCGTCGCCTTCTACCTCGACCAGATCGTCCCCGAAGCTCTCGGCCTCAAGGCGGCGGCGACGGCCACGGCCGACGTCCTCTACGCCATCCCCGCCGAAGCCTTCGCGGCCTAACCAGTCCTCCCCCGCCAGGGGGAGGTGGCACCGGCAAAGCCGGTGACGGAGGGGGCGGTCAGCGGCGCACCTGATAACAGGACGCCCCGCGACCTCCCCCTCCACCATTCGGTTGGCGCCGAACGGTCCCCCTCTCCCTGGCGGGGGAGGACTGAGCGCCGCCCCACCCACACCGTCACCCCGCATTCGTTCCGGGGTCCACGCCTCCATGGGGGGGGGGGCTCCAGACCTGCGCACCCGCCCGGAATGACGCCGGACCGAGCGTCACCCCACATAGATCGTCCCGGCCGAGGCCTTCACGGCCTAAAAATCCTCCCCCGCCAGGGGGAGGTGGCGCCGGCAAAGCCGGTGACGGAGGGGGCGGTAAGCGGCACACTGAAAATCAGAGGCTCCGCGACCTCCCCCTCCACCATTCGGCTGGCGCCGAACGGTCCCCCTCCCCCTGGCGGGGGAGGACTGAGCGCCGCCCCACCCACACCGTCACCCCGGACTCGTTCCGGGGTCCACTTTTCCGCGAGGGGACGGCAAGAGCCCCCGTCTCCGCCCCTAGCCGCCGGCAGCCTCCGGCACGCGCCCGCCGTGCCGCGGGCAGGAAAGGCGGCACCACCCACCACCCAACCCTTGCCAACCGCAGCATTCGTCCCGAAAGCGCAGGCATGTTCGATCTCGACGCCTATCTCGCCCGCATCGGCCTGCCGGCCCGCGTGACCCCCGACGCCGAAGGCCTCGGCCGCCTGCAGCGCGAACACCGCCTAGCGATCCCGTTCGAAAACCTCGATGTCCGCCTCGGGCGCGGGATCGCGATCGACAGCGCCAGCGTGTTCGCCAAGCTCGTCACCGCCAAGCGCGGCGGCTATTGCTTCGAACACAACCGCCTGTTCCTCGACGCGCTCGCCGCTCTGGGCTTCGACGCGCGCCCGCTGCTCGCCCGCGTCTGGCTCGGCGCGACCGAGGTGCCGCCGCTCACCCACACGTTCAGCCTAGTGACGATCGACGGCGCGGACTGGATCGCCGACGCGGGCTTCGGCGGCAGCTATGCGCCGGTCATGGCGCTGGTCGACGGCTGGGAAGTCGACGCCCCCGACGGTGCGCGCTTCCGTCTGACGCGCGACGCCGCGCATGGCTGGATGCTGCTGCGCAAGGGCGCTGCCGGCTCCACCGACGGCCGCGGCACGGGCGAGGGCTGGCAGCCGCAATACAGCTTCCACGAAACCCCCGTCGCCGATGCGGATCTTGCGCTGTCCAACCATTGGACGTCGACCGCGCCCGGCAGCCGCTTCACGCAGATGACGATCGCCAGCATCGTCCTGCCCCATGGCTTTGCCGGCCTCACCGATCGCCGCTACCACCGCCGCGCGGGCGATAATGACACCGAAAGCGAGATCACCGATCCGCGCGTCTACCGCATGCGCATGTCGCTGATGTTCGGCATCGATCTGACCGCGGACGAGGTGGCGGCGCTGGGGCTGTTCTGACGATCGCGTCACCCCGGCCTTGAGCCGGGGTGACGCTTCTTCTTCTCCCGCCGCCGTGAAAAGCGGGACCCCGGGTCAAGCCTGGGGTGACGGGGAAATGGGGGCTTACACCCGTTCGGCGTTCAGCAGGTCCGCCGCATCGAGCCCCAGCAGGTCGATATAGCCCCGGATCCGCGGCCACTGATTTTCGATGAACCTCGCGCGTTCCGCCGCGCGCAGCTTGTCCGCCGCGCCGGGCAGCACGAACATGCCGACGCCGCGCCGCACCTCGACATAGCCGTCGTCCTGAAAGCTCTGATACGCCTTGGCGACCGTCAGCGGGTTGGCGCCATGTTCGGCGGCAAAGGCGCGAACCGAGGGAAGCTGGTCACCCGTGCGGTAATCGCCGCGCAGGATCCCGGCGGCGATGGTGCCACGCAGCCGGATGTAGACCGGGCTGTCCTCGTTGCTGAGCGCTGTCATGGTTGTTTAATACACCAGTCGCACAAAAGGTCCATCCCAAACCTTTCCGTCCGAACCTGCCTTAAAATCCGTGCGATCAGGGCCAGTGGCTGATCACGCGTGCCAGATCGGGACGGGGCCGTTCGTCGAGCGGCCGGCCCGGCGTGCCGAGGAAGACGAAGCCCGCAATCCGTTCGTGCGGCCCGCCGAAGGCATCGCGCACGACTTCCGAAAAGGTCGGCCAGCCCGTCAGCCAGCCGCCCGCAAAGCCCATCGCATGCGCAGCATGCAGCAGGTTCATCGTCGCCGCGCCCGCCGACAGCTCCTGCTCCCAGCGCGGGATATGGCTGGTCGTGCTGGGCGAGGAGAGCACGACGACCAAAGCCGGCGCCTGGTGCGCGAACTGCTCCAGCGATTCGATCTCGGTCCGCGCCGCCTGCGGGCGTTCGGCGCGATAGGCATCGGTGATCAGCGTCGCGAGCGCGGCGCGATCGTCGATGATGACGAAGCGCCAGGGGGCGAGCTTGCCATGGTCCGGCGTGCGCGCCGCGATGGCGATCATCTGCTCGAGTTGCTCGGGGGAGGGGCCCGGCGCGGTCAGATCGCGCGGCTTGCCGGAACGGCGCGTGGTCAGCAACGAAAGCGGCGTGGAGGTGTCGTTGAACATAGGGGCCGCCATAGCCGCGAGACGCCGATGTTTACAGTCGCGGCTTTGTCGTTACTCTTGATACCATTAACGACGATGCGTGCGCAGCGATGCGGCACAGTTCAGGGAGCGTAACGAATGGTGGACACCCCGACCGCGGACAACCGCGGCGAGCCTGACATCAGCCATATCAATCCGGCCGCCGAAAAGACCTGGTTCGGCCATCCCCGCCAGCTCGCGCGCCTGTTCACAACCGAAATGTGGGAACGCTTCGGCTATTACGGCATGCGCGCGCTGCTGACGCTCTATCTGACGCAACATTTCCTGTTCGGCGACCGCGCCGCGACCGGCCTGTATGGCGGCTATACCGCGCTCGTGTACCTGACGCCGCTGGTCGGCGGCTATCTGGCGGACCAGTATCTGGGGTCCAAGCGCGCGGTGAAGTTCGGCGCGATCCTGATGGCGCTCGGCTATTTCACGCTCGCCTTCGGCGGCCAGCCCGCCAAGCCCTATGCGACGATTGACGGCCAGCGCTACGACGTCGCGGTCGCGCAGGTGAACGGCGTGGAGACGCGCTACGTCATCGACGGCACGCAGAAGCTGGCGATCAAGGGCAATGACGACGGCAGCGTCGCACTGCTCGGGGCCGATGGCCAGCCGCAGCGGACGATCGCCAAGGGCGGCTTCGCGTCGGACGGCGAGCGTAGCACCTTCTACACGACGCTGATGCTCATCGCCTTGTGCATGATCTCGGTCGGCAACGGCTTCTTCAAGCCCAACATCTCGACCATGGTGGGTGAGCTCTACGCGCAGGGCGATCGCCGTCGCGACAGCGGCTTCACCATCTTCTACATGGGTATCAATCTCGGCTCGCTGCTCTCGCAATTCCTCTGCCCGCTGCTCGCGGTGGGTATTCCGGGCGTGTGGGCGGGGCTCGGCTGGTGGGCGGGCTTCGGCCTCGCCGCGCTCGGCATGCTGCTCTCGTGGATCCTCATCCAGTTCGATGGCGGGCGCCTGACCGGTTACGGCGAACAGCCCGCCGGCCAGCCCGCCAACCGTACGATCGGCATCTATGCCGCGGCGCTGATCGGTATCCCCTTGTTCTACCTCCTGTTCGTCAACCTGATGAACAGCGCGGAATCGACCGCGGGTGCGGGCTCGATCGTCGCCTATGTCCTGGCGCTGCCGCTGATGGGCAAATTGCTGTTCGGCACCTTCATCATCGCCGTCCCCGGCATCCTGATCTGGAGCTTCGTGTCCGGCAGCCGCACCGAATTCCAGATGATGCTGGCGGCGATGGTGCTCATCACCTTCAACGTCGTATTCTGGACGCTGTTCGAACAGGCCGGCTCCAGCCTCACGCTGTTCGCCGACCGCAACACCGACCTCCACATCTTCGGCTATCCGATCTCGGCCGGGCAGACGCAGACGTTCAACGCGCTGTTCATCGTGCTCTTCGCGCCGGTCATGGCGGCGATGTGGACCAAGCTTGCATCGCTGGGCCGCGAACCGTCGATTCCCGTCAAGTTCGGCATCGCGCTGATGGGCGTCGGCGCGGGCTTCCTGTTCCTCGTCTTCGGCAGCCGCTTCGTCGGGCCGGATTTCAAGGTCGGCATCTGGTGGCTCGCAGGGCTGTACCTGATCCACAGCCTCGCCGAACTCTGCATCTCGCCGGTCGGCCTGTCGATGATCACCAAGCTGTCGATCGCGCGCATCGTCGGCCTGATGATGGGCGTGTGGTTCCTCTCGATCTCGGTCGCGCAATATTTCGCCGGCATGATCGCGCAGGTCGCCAGCGTCGAAACCGTCGGCGGGCAGGTCACGAACCTGAAGGTCAGCCTCGACACCTACAACGGCGTCTTCACGCTCATCGCCGAATGGGCGATCGGCCTCGGCATCGTCCTGCTGCTGCTGTCCTGGCCGCTGAAGAAGTGGATGCACGGCGTGAAGTAAGCCTAAGTCCTCCCTCGCTTTAGCGGGGGAGGGGGAGTGATGGGTCGAACGTGCCCCGCACGTTCGAGGATCGTCCGGGGGACGATCCGGCCCATTACTCCCGCGGAGCGGGTGGTGGAGGGGGCGTCTCCAAGAACACGACGTGCGCCGTATCCTCCCCCTCCGTCAGCCTGCGGCTGCCACCTCCCCCTGGCGGGGGAGGACCTAGGCCTTACGCCCCACCACACTCGTCACCGCGACATCCATCGTCACATTCCCCACGGTCCGGAACAGGTCCGGCACCGTCTCCACCGCCACCAGCAGCCCCAGCGCCTCGATCGGCACGCCCATCGCGAAGGCGACCGGCGCCACGCTCGCGAAGAAGCTGATCGTCCCCGGCAGCGACACCGACCCCATCGTCGTGATCGCCGCGGTCGCCACGCCCGCCGCCAGCTGTCCCGGCCCGATCGGCACCCCCAGCCAGTGCGCGACGTACAGCGCCACCGCCAGGTTCATCGCCGGACTCGTCGCGCGAAAGATCGCCACCGCCACCGGCAGCACGATCCCCGCGGTCGCCGGCGCCACGCCGATCGCTTCCGATCCCTTCAGCATCGCCGGCAGCGACGCGAGCGAGCTTTGCGTGCTGATCGCAATCCCCTGCGCCGGTGCCACTGCCTTCGCAAAGGCGCGCACCGGCACGCCCCCGAACACCCGCGCCACGACATATCCGGCCAGCAACACGATGAAGCCGATCGTCGATACCAAGACGATGTAATGCACCAACGCCCCGAACGCCGCCGCCCCCGTCCGCGCGCCGACGCCATAGGCAAGCGCGAAGATGCCGATCGGCGCCAGCTTCAGCACCCAGCCGATGATCACCAGCATCGCGCCCGTGATGCTCTGGAACAGGTCGGTCAGCCGCCTGCGCGACTCCGCCTCCAGCCGCGTGATCGCGAAGGCGAAGGCGAGCGTAAACACCGTCAGCGGCAGGAACGCGTCACTCGACGCCGCCGCCACGACATTGGTCGGCACGATCGTGTTGAAGAAATCGGCCAGCGTCGGCACCTTGCCCATCACCGGCGCCGCGGTCAGCGCGGCACGCAGCGCCTGCGACCACGCCTCCGGCAATGGCCAGGCATCCAGCAGTAGCGGCATCACCGCCGCCGACATCAGCGTCGTGCCCCACAGCACCACGACGAACAGCGCCACCGCGCGCCCCGCGATCCGCCCGGCGCGCGCGGCTTCGGCGGTCGCGGCGATCCCCGTCACCAGCAGCCCGACGATCAGCGGCACGATCACCATCTGCAAGCCATGCAGCCACGCCTCGCCGATCGGCTGGGTGACGGTCGTCACCGCCAGCGCGGCGTCACGGTTCAGCGCGACCCCCAGGATACCGAGCGCGATGCCGGCGACGAGCGCCAGAAGGATACGGGTGGCTTGCGACATCGGGTTCCTTGGCGCATCGGGAAAATACGAAAACGCATAGCGGGACGGAAACCACGCGATGGCAAGGAAATACTTCGGCACCGACGGAATTCGCGGGCTGACCAACGCGGGCGCGATGACCGCGGCGATGGCGATGAAGGTCGGCATGGCGGCCGGCGCCTATTTCCAGCGCGGCGATCACAAGCATCGCGTGCTGATCGGCAAGGACACGCGCTTGTCGGGTTATATGCTGGAATCCGCGCTCGTCGCGGGCTTCACCAGCGCCGGCATGGACGTCATCATGGTCGGGCCGCTTCCGACGCCGGCGGTCGCGATGCTGACCCAGACGATGCGCGCCGACATCGGCGTGATGATCTCGGCCAGCCACAATCCCTTCGCCGACAATGGCATCAAGCTGTTCGGCCCCGACGGCTACAAATTGTCGGACGAGGCCGAACTGACGATCGAGGGCCTGATCGACAGCGAGGTGCCACTCGCCCCCGCCGCGCAGATCGGCCGCGCGCGCCGCATCGACGACGCGCAAGGGCGCTACATCCACTTTGCCAAGAACACCTTCCCCACCGATCTGCGCCTCGATGGCCTGCGCGTCGTCATCGATTGCGCCAACGGCGCCGCCTACAAGGTCGCGCCCTCCGCGCTGTGGGAATTGGGCGCGGACATCATCGCGATCGGCGTCACGCCCAATGGCGTCAACATCAACAACGGCGTCGGCTCCACCGCGCCGCAGACGCTGTCCGAAACCGTCGTCGCTAGCGGCGCCGACATCGGCATCGCGCTGGATGGTGATGCCGACCGCCTGATCGTCGTCGACGAACAGGGCAGGGTGGTCGACGGCGACCAGCTGATGGCGACGATCGCCGCCGGCTGGGCGCGCCGCGGCCGGCTGGCGGGCGGCGGCCTCGTCGCGACCGTCATGTCGAACCTCGGCCTCGAACGGCATCTCAAGGCGCAGGGCCTTGGCCTCGTCCGCACCGCGGTCGGCGACCGCTACGTCCTCGAAAAGATGCGCTCGTCGGGCTACAATGTCGGCGGCGAACAGTCGGGTCACATCATCCTGTCGGATTACGGCACCACCGGCGACGGCCTCGTTGCCGCGCTGCAGGTGCTCGCCGAGTTGAAGCGCGCCGGCGCGCCGGCCAGCGAAGTGCTTCACCGCTTCGAACCGCTGCCGCAATTGCTCAA
The DNA here is from genome assembly GCF_001638925.1 of Sphingomonas sp. NIC1. Classification (NCBI taxonomy): domain Bacteria; kingdom Pseudomonadati; phylum Pseudomonadota; class Alphaproteobacteria; order Sphingomonadales; family Sphingomonadaceae; genus Sphingomonas; species Sphingomonas sp. NIC1. The sequence goes on along the minus strand of NZ_CP015521.1, from coordinate 1,193,329 downwards.
GAACGTCCGCTTTGCTGGCGGCAAGCCCTTGGAGGCGCAGTCGGTCAAGGACGCGATCGCCGCCGCCGAGGCCGAGCTCGCCGGCACCGGCCGCCTCGTCATCCGCCCGTCGGGCACCGAACCGGTGATCCGCGTGATGGCGGAAGGCGACGATGCGCGCCAAGTCGAAACGCTCGTCGACCGCATCTGCGACGCCGTCCGACAGGCCGCCGCCTGATGCTGGAGATGCGCCCCGACTGCGAGCGCTGCGGCATGGACCTGCCCGCCGACGAACCCGGCGCGTTCATCTGCTCGATGGAATGCACCTTCTGCACCGAATGCGCCGACGCGATGGACGAACGCTGCCCCAATTGCAGCGGCGAACTCCTCGACCGCCCCACGCGGTTGGGGAAGACGCTCAAGGCGAACCCCGCCAGCACGGAACGCCGCTTCCAAGCCTGACCCCGCCCCCTTCGTCATCCCGGCGAACGCCGGGATCCATGGACACGGCGCCACCAGCGTCGGCGCACCACCGCGACCTCACCACCACCATGGATCCCGGCGTCCGCCGGGATGACGAACAATTTTGGTTCGCGCGGAGACGCGGAGACGCGGAGGGTTGCGCTTGTGGACGGGTGCCGCATTTCGCGGGCGGGGTCCATTGTTGAACCGTTTTGGTGAGAGCTGCCGCGGGTCCAAACGCAACACCTCCGCGTCTCCGCGTCTCCGCGTGAACCCAATCCCCATCGCCCCAGACACCGCCGATGGCTCACGCAAAGCCGCGAAGCCGCAAAGAGGCCTCTCTCGAGGCCCCGCCGCCACCCACGCAACCTCGTCGCGTCTTCGCGTCGTCGCGCGAACCAAAACCGCTGTCCTACACGCCCCCAAATATGCCATGGCACACCACCATGGCTCACCCGACAAGCCACACCCCCGCCATCGTCATCGCCACGCCCCAGCACGGGGAGCGAGTCCGGACGTTACGTACCGTCCACTTCGTCCACTTCCGGAAACAATCATGATCCCCCGCGTCCTCATCATCGCCGGATCCGATTCGGGCGGCGGCGCCGGTATCCAGGCGGATATCAAGACCGTCACGATGCTCGGCGGCCATGCGATGACCGCGATCACCGCGATCACCGCGCAGAATACGCTGGGCGTCCAGGCGGTGCATCCCGTGCCCGTCGACATGGTCGTCGCGCAGATGACGAGCGTCCTCGACGACCTCGGCGTTGACGCGGTGAAGATCGGCATGATCGGCTCCGCCGCGACCGTCCACGCCGTCGCCGACGTGCTGGAGGCGCTCGACGTCCCCATCGTCTTCGACCCCGTGATGATCGCGACCAGCGGCTCCGTCCTCGCCGACGCCGATACGATCGCGGCGTTCGAGCGGCTGATGGGCATCGCGTCGGTGGTGACGCCCAACATTCCCGAACTGGCGGCACTCGGCGGCGAAGCGGCGGTGCTGGCGCATGGCTGTCACGTCGTCGCCAAGGGCGGGCATGGTGACGGGGCGTCGGTGACGGACCGGCTGCTGTCGCCCGGCGGAGAAATCCGTCGGCTCATCGGCAAGCGCTTCGACACCGACGATACCCATGGCACGGGATGCACCTTGGCCAGCGCGCTGGCAGCGGGTCTCGCCAGCGGACTGGGAATCGAGGATGCGTTCGTACAGGCCGTCCGGTTCGTCCGCATTGCGATGATGCACGCACCGGGTCTCGGTGCCGGCCATGGCCCGCTTGGGCATGCGCTCGGGGTGGTGCCATTTGACGAACTGGAAGGCTGAATGCCCGGACTGAAGCACGAAAAGGCCTGCCTGCCCCCCGTCGCCGGGGTGGACGAGGCGGGGCGCGGCCCGCTCGCCGGGCCGGTCGTCGCCGCCGCGGTGGTGCTGCCCGCCAAGGGTACGCCGCGCGGCATCGATGATTCCAAGAAGCTCTCGGCCACCGAACGCGCCCGCCTTTGCACGCTGATCCAGACGCGCGCCGTCTTCGGCATCGGCATCGTCGAGGCGGACGAGATCGATACGCTTAACATCTATTGGGCGACGATGAAGGCGATGACGCTCGCGGTTGATGCCCTCACGCTGAAGCTTGGCTGCGATCCCGGCCATGTGCTGGTCGACGGCAACCGCCTGCCGCGCTGGTCCTATCCCGCCACCGCGATCGTCAGCGGCGACGCGCACAGCCTGTCGATCGCCGCCGCCTCGATCCTCGCCAAGGAAACGCGCGACGCGATCATGCTTGAACATGCCGCGGTTCACCCGCACTATCACTGGCATTCGAACAAGGGCTATGGCTGCAAGCACCATCTGGCGGCGCTGCTCGAACACGGGCCGACCCCGATTCACCGCCGCAGCTTCGCGCCCGTCGCCGCGGCCTACGCCCGAATCACGCCGGATGCCGCCGCCGGGCCGCTGTTCACCGCCTCTGCCGCTAACCAATTTCATGGCTGAGTCTTTTGAGTCACACCCCCAGCGCTGGGGGACGCACGGAATCGACGCTCCCATATCTTGCGGGGCCGAGTCGTTGGTTGGGCCGCTTAACGGGATGGCAAGCTTTATCGTTAACCACTCAGGCCTTGACGCGAGTCCACCATCTGACGCGAATAGGGGTCCAAGGGGGACGTAATGGCGGTTATCGAGAAGGTCAGGCAGCCGAAGGTTTCGGCGCGGACAGTGGCGCGCAAGGCGGCGCCGGTCGACACGCGCGTGCTGCCGCTCGACCAGATCGTCCGCGGCGATTGCATCGCGGCGATGCGCGCCATGCCCGACAAGTCGGTCGACATGATCTTCGCCGATCCGCCCTACAATCTCCAGCTCGGCGGCGAGCTGTTCCGTCCCGACGGCAGCCATGTCGATGCGGTGACCGACGATTGGGACAAGTTCGACACCTTCGCCGCCTATGACGCCTTCACCCGCGCGTGGCTCGCCGAGGCGCATCGCATCCTGAAGGACACCGGCTCGATCTGGGTGATCGGCAGCTATCACAACATCTTCCGCGTCGGCACCGCGGTGCAGGACCTGGGCTATTGGATCCTCAACGACATCGTGTGGCGCAAAGCCAACCCGATGCCCAACTTCCGCGGCACCCGCTTCACCAACGCGCATGAGACGTTGATCTGGGCGTCGAAGGGCGAGGGCGCGAAATACACCTTCAACTACCGCAGCATGAAGACCCTGAACGACGAGCTGCAGATGCGCTCCGACTGGGAATTCCCGATCTGCGGCGGGCAGGAGCGCCTCAAGAAGGACGGGGTCAAGGTCCACCCGACCCAGAAGCCCGAGGCGCTACTCTACCGCATCCTGCTCGCCTGCACGAAGCCCGGCGACGTCGTGGTCGATCCCTTCTTCGGCACCGGCACGACCGGCGCGGTGGCGAAGCGCCTGGGCCGCCACTGGATCGGCATCGAACGTGAGGGCGATTACATCGCCGCCGCCGAGGAACGCATCGCTGCCGCGCTGCCGCTCGATGAATCGGCACTGTCGACGATGCAGTCGCCGCGTCAGCAGCCCAAGGTCGCCTTCGGCGTGCTGGTCGAAAACGGCTATCTCCAGCCCGGCGCGGTGCTGACCGACACCAAGCGCCGCTTCCGCGTGACGGTCCGCGCCGACGGCAGCCTGCTGTCGGACTGCGGCGCCAGCGGCTCGATCCACAAGCTCGGCGCAACGCTCCAAGGCGCCCCCGCCTGCAACGGCTGGACCTTCTGGCAGCATGAAGCCGGCGGCAAGCTCCAGCCGATCGACACGCTGAGACAGACCTACCTGCTCGCGACCCAGCCGTAACGCCGCCTCGGCAAACGGGGGAGGAGCGGGTGCCTGCTTCCTCCCGTCACCCCGGACTTGTTCCGGGGTCCACCGGGCCGCAGGGGAACGGCAAGAGCCTCCAGCCGCCCCCCTCGCCGCGGAGTGGACCCCGGACCAAGTCCGGGGTGACGGGGGGCGGCCCGGAACGGGGTCGGGCGAAACCAAACTCCTCCCGCGCCAGGGGGAGGTGGCACCGCAAAGCGGTGACGGAGGGGGCGGTAAGCGACGCCCCCCGTTGCCGACACCCGACCGCCTCTTGCCTTGTCGGCCCACAGCAAGGACACGGGAACGATGACCCTCCACCTCCGCCCCGTCCAGTTCGTCGACACCCCCGTCACCCAGGCCGACGGCACCGTCGCCCGCCTCGCCGGCGGCCTGCAATGGTTCGCGGCCTATGAGGTGATCGAGAACGGCACCAAACGCACCGTCCCGGTTGCCGATATCGCCACCCTCGGCGATCGCGCCCAGACGCTCCACGCCGCCATCAACGCGCCGCGTCCCCCGCTCGTCCTTGGCGACCGGACGCTCCGCCTCGACCAGCCGCTCGTCGCCGGCATCCTCAACGTCACGCCGGACAGTTTCTCCGACGGCGGCCAGCACAGCGCCGATCCCGCCACCGCCGCGGCCGCCGGTGTCGACATGGCCGCCGCCGGCGCCGCGCTGATCGATCTCGGCGGCGAATCCACCCGGCCCGGCGCCGCGCAGGTCTGGGAAGGCGACGAAATCGCCCGCATCCAGCCGGTCGTCGAACGCCTCGCCCGCAGCGGCACGCTCGTCTCGATCGACACCCGCAAGGCCGCGGTGATGGACGCCGCGCTCGCCGCTGGTGCGCAGATCGTCAACGACGTCTCCGCTTTGCTCTGGGACGATCGCGCGCTCGCCGTCGTAGCGCAGGCCGGTTGCCCCGTCGTGCTGATGCACTCGCCCGACCCCAAGGAGGGTGGCCACGCCCGCACCGGCTATCGCGACGTGCTGACCGAGGTGTTCGACTGGCTCGACGCGCGCATCGCCGCGGTAACGGCCGCCGGCATCGACCGGTCGCGCATCATCGTCGATCCCGGTATCGGCTTCGGCAAGACGCTGTCGGAGAATCTCGCGCTCCTCAACGGCCTCGCGCTGTTCCACGGTCTGGGCTGCCCGATCATGCTCGGCGCCAGCCGCAAGCGGATGATCGGCGCGCTCGACAACGAAGCCCCGGTGGCGGCGCGCCTCGGCGGCAGTCTCGCGCTCGCGCTGAAGGGGGCGGAAGCCGGTGTGCAACTCCTGCGCGTTCATGACGTTTCCGCAACGGTTCAGGCGCTGCGCGTGTGGCGCGGTCTGCGTGACCGGGCCCTCGCGGGTGGCTGAACCGTAAAATAGTGTTGCGGTGCAGCATAGCGCGCGGATGTGCGTTATGGCCGCTCCGTCATCATTCGTGAGGTTCCATGATCGTCGCATCCTCCCCTCGACTGAACCGTATCATCGCCGAGGTCTGGAAGCCGCTGACGCTCCTGTTCGTCTGGGACGTCATCGTTACGGTCACATATTACGTCCTGCCGTTCAAGGCGCCGTCGCTGCCGCTGACGCTGTTCGGGTCGGTGCTGGCGCTGTTCCTGGGCACGCGCGCCAATTCGGCCTATGCGCGCTGGTGGGAAGGGCGCTCCTTGTGGGGACTGATGATCAATGCCTCGCGCAACATCAGCCGCGAAGCGCGCAACTTCCTGCCCGCCGAAGAGGCACATGACCTGCGCCGCACGATCGTACTGCGCCAGATTGCCTATGTGAACGCGCTACGCTGCCAGCTGCGCAAGCAGCCCGTCGACGAACAGGTGCTGAAATATCTGTCGCGCGGCGAGGCGGAGCCGGCGCTTGCCCGCACCAACATCGCCAACGGCCTGCTCGACGGCACCGGCCGCCGTATCGACGATGCGCGCCGTGCCGGGCTGATCGATACGATCCAGCAGACGCGGATGGAATCGACCCTCGTCGACATCGCCAATTCGCAAGGCGGGATGGAGCGGCTCAAGAATACGCCGCTGCCGAACCAGTTCCGCTTCTTCCCGACGCTGTTCACCCACGTCTTCTGCATCCTGCTGCCGATCGGCCTCGTCGAGACGTTGGGCTTCGCGACGCCGCTGGGGTCGACGGTGGCGGGGCTGATGTTCCTTGCGGTGCTCGCGATCGGTGACGATCTGGTCGATCCGTTCGCCAATACGGTTCACGATCTGCCGCTGACCGCGATGTGCCGGACGATCGAGATCGATCTGCTCCAGTCGATCGGCGACGAGGCACCCCCGCCGCTGACCCCGGTCAAGGGCGTGCTCTGGTAAGGCTACAGCGTGTAGCCGCCGTCGCTCAGCAGGCAGCTGCCGGTGACGAGCGCGGCGGCGTCGGACAGCAGGAAGCCTATCTGCGCGGCAATCTCCTCCGCCTTGGCATAGCGGCCCAGCGGCGTGGCCATCGCCGCCATTTCCGCAAAGGCGGCGTCACGACCGATCGCGGCGACCCGGTTCGCAAACATCGGGATGGCATCCCACACCGGGGTTTCGACCCCGGCCGGGGCGATGGCGTTGACGCGGATGCGTCGCGCCGCGGCCTCCTTGGCGGCGACCTTCACCAGATGGATCAGCGCCGCCTTCGACGCGCCATAGGCGGCGACGCCCGCTTCCGCCTTGATCCCCGCTGCCGATGCGGTCGCGACGATCGCGCCGCCGTCCGCCACCGCCCGCAATGCCGCGCGCAGCGTCAGGAACGCGCCATCCAGGTTCACCGACAGGATGCGTCGCCATTCGGCGAAGTCGAGGTCGGCGATAACGCCCGCGCCGGCCACCCCGGCATTGACCACCGCACCGTCGATGCCGGCAAGATAGGGTGCCGCGGTGTCCCAGAACGCCTCGTCCGCGACGTCGCCGGGCAGCAGGTCCAGCGTGCAGGGCAGGTCGATCGCGGCCAGCGCCGCCGCATCGCGGTCGACCAGCACCAGCCGGCGCGCGCCCTCGGCGGCGAGATGTTGCGCGGTGGCGAGGCCGATGCCCGATGCGGCACCGGTGACGAGTATGTGACGGTTCGCGAAGCGGCTCATGCCGTCCCGCATAGCAGGATCTACGCCGCGGCGTTATCGATGCCCAACTCGCCCAATTTGCGATACAAGGTCGACCGCCCGATCCCCAACCGCCGTGCGACTTCGGTCATCCGCCCGCGATAATGGCCGATGGCAAGGCGGATCACGTCCGCTTCGATATCCTCCAGCGGGCGCAGGTTGCCGTCCGGCCGGAACAGCGTCACCCCGCCGCCCGACAGCGTCGCCGTGCCCGCGCTACCCGGCCGACGATTGCCCAGCGAGGCGATCTGCGGGAAATCCGCCCGCGTCAGCGCCGCGCCCTCGCACAGCACCGCGGCGCGAAACAGCGCGTTCTGCAACTGGCGGACGTTGCCCGGCCAGTCGTATTGCACCAGCAGCGCCAGTGCATCGTCGGTAATCCCCAGCGGCCGCAGCCCCGGCTGCTGCGCAATCCGCGCCAGCAGATGCCGCGCCAGCGCCGGCACGTCGGCCAGCCGTTCGCGCAACGGCGGGATCGTCACCTGCACCACGTTGAGCCGGTAATAGAGGTCCTCGCGGAACCGCCCGGCGGCAACTTCGTCGAGCAGCGTCTTGTTCGTCGCGGCGATCACGCGCACATCCACCTGCCGCGCATGACGCGCGCCGATCGGCTGGATCTCGCCCGACTGCAGCACGCGCAGCAGCTTCACCTGCGCCTCGAGCGGCATTTCGCCCACTTCGTCGAGCAGTATGGTGCCGCCGTCGGCATCGGCGAACTTGCCGATCTTGCGTTCGAACGCGCCGGTGAACGCGCCCTTTTCATGCCCGAACAATTCGGATTCGACGAGGTTCGCCGGAATCGCCCCGCAATTGACGGTGACCATCGGTTTCTTCGATCGCGGCGAGGCGGCATGGATCGCATCGGCGACCACTTCCTTGCCGACGCCGCTTTCGCCCTCCACCAGCACCGGCACGCGCGCCCGCGCCGCCTTGGCGGCGATGGCGAGCGCGGCGCGGAAATCGGGCGAGGAGCCGACGATCTCGTCGAACGCCAGCAGCGCCGGAATCTTCTCGGTCAGCGGGCGCAATTCCCCCGCCGCCGTGCCCGCCACCGCCGCCTCCAGCGCGGCGAGCAGGCGTTCGGGCGCCAGCGGCTTGACCAGGAAATCGGTTGCGCCCGCGCGCATCGCGGCGACGGCATGCGCGACCGATCCGTTGGCGGTCAGCATCAGGATGGGCAGCGCCGGGCGTCGTTCGCGCAGCTCGGCGATCAGCGGGCCGGCATCGGCATCGGGCGCCCAATGGTCGAGCAGGATTGCGTCCAGCTGCATTCCGTCCTGCGTGCCGAGCTGCGCCAGCGCCATCTCGCCATCGGCGGCGAAGATCGATCGCCAGCCGGCACGCGCGGCCAGCGCCGACACCAATCGCCGCTGCGCAGGTTCGTCGTCGATCAGCAGAAGCAGCCGCTGCCCGTTGCGCGTCATAAGGTTTTCCGTCCCGGTTCGGGGCAAGCGATACACAGCCGGAGTAAAGGCGGGCTTAAGCCGGTGCAGGCGTACCTTGCCTTGACGCCCATGGCGCTTTGCGGGCAGTGATCGTGCAACAGGGGCGAAGGCGCCACAGGCAAACAGGGGTTGGATGATGGCCGGCAACGGTGACATGAAGGCGCATGTGGCGACCTATTCGAGCGTCACGAAGATGCTGTTCTGGGGCGCCATCGCCTGTGCGGTTATCGCCGCGCTGGTGATCTGGCTGATCGCCTGAGCGACCGCCGACATGAAGATCGCCGTACTCAAGGAACATGTTGACGGCGAGCGGCGCGTTGCCGCCACGCCGGAAACCGTCAAGAAATTCATCGCCCTGGGTGCGACCGTCGCGGTGGAAACCGGTGCCGGTGCCGCCGCCCGTTATGCCGATCAGGCCTATGCCGATGTCGGCGCCAGCGTCGCCGACCGCGCGAGCACGCTCGCCGGCGCGGACATCATCCTCGGCGTGCAGGGCCCCGATCCCGCCGGTCTGACGGGTGCCGCTGCCGGAGCGTGGATCGTCGCCGGCTTCAACCCCTTCGGGGACCGCGCGCGAATCGACGCCTATGCCGCCGCCGGCTACGAAGCGCTGGCGATGGAATTCATGCCGCGCATCACGCGCGCGCAGTCGATGGACATATTGTCGTCGCAGTCGAACCTCGCCGGGTACAAAGCGGTGCTCGACGCCGCGGCCGAATATGGCCGCGCCTTCCCGATGATGATGACCGCGGCCGGCACGGTCAGCGCCGCCAAGGTGTTTGTGATGGGCGTCGGCGTCGCCGGCTTGCAGGCGATCGCCACCGCGCGGCGCCTCGGCGCGCAGGTCTCCGCCACCGACGTGCGCTCCGCGACGAAGGAACAGATCCAGAGCCTCGGCGCCAAGCCGATCTTCGTCGAGAATGTGAAGGGCATCGAGGGCGAAGGGGCCGGCGGCTATGCCGGCGAGATGAGCGACGAATATAAGGCGGCGCAGGCCGAACTCGTGTCGTCGCATATCGCCAAGCAGGATATCGTCATCACCACGGCGCTGATCCCCGGCCGCCCGGCGCCCCGCCTGATCAGCGATGCGCAAGTCGCCAGCATGCGCCCTGGCAGCGTCATCGTCGACCTCGCCGTCGAACAGGGCGGCAATGTCGAAGGCGCGGTGGCGGGCGAGATCGTCGAGCGCCACGGCGTCACGATCGTCGGTCATCGCAACGTCGCGGGCCGTCTGCCCGCCGACGCTTCGGCATTGTTCAGCCGCAACCTCTACAACTTGCTCTCGACCTTCTGGGACAAGGAGGCCGGCCGCCCGGTGCTCGACGCCGAGATCGGCGACGCCGTCCGTTTGACCAAGGACGGGCAGGTGGTGAACGCCCGGCTGCTCGGCGCATGAGGGGGGCTGTCCTACACGCCGGTCTTGGGCCTAGTCTTGCGCCGATGAACCGCGAATCGTGCCTCCGTTCCATCGCGACGAACCGTTCGGGTTCGCGGTATGGCAAACAGGGGGATACCGTTTCGCTCACTTTGTCCACTTTGGAAGCGCCGGTACGCCGCGCCGAATCGGTCGGGAGCTGAATCATGGACTTCGTCGCGATCCTCTCGATCTTCGTGCTGGCCTGCTTTGTTGGATATTATGTCGTCTGGTCGGTCACGCCGGCGCTGCATACGCCGCTGATGGCGGTGACCAACGCCATCTCCAGCGTCATCATCGTCGGCGCCCTGATCGCCGGCGCGGCGGCGGGAAGTGCCTCGTCGAAATGGCTGGGGCTGCTTGGCGTGGTACTGGCCAGCATCAACATCTTCGGCGGATTCGCGGTCACCAGCCGCATGCTCGCCATGTACAAGAAGAAGGACCGGCCGGCGCCGGCCAAACACTAGGCAATTCGTCACCCCGGCCTTGGGGTCCCATCAAAGTATTACTTTGATGGGGTCCCTGAGCCGGGGTCCCGCTTCTTCTGGCGGCGGGACAAGACAGCGGGACCCCGGGTCGAGCCCGGGGTGACGAAGGGGGATACGGGGACATGGAACACGCAACCGCCGGCAGCTCGTTCGCGGCGCTCGCCTATCTGATCGCCGGGGTGTGCTTCATCCTCGCCTTGCGCGGCCTGTCGTCGCCGACGTCCAGCCAGCGCGGCAATCGCTTCGGCATGATCGGCATGACCATCGCCGTCGTGACGACGCTGGTGACGCATGTGCCGATCGACCAGTTGCTCGTGAGCGGCGCGACGCCGACCTATGATTACACGGCGATCCTCAGCCGCGTCGATTACGTCACGATGCTCGAAATCCTCGCCGCGATCGGCGTCGGCGCGGTCATCGGCATCACCACCGCGCGCCGTATCGCGATGACCGCGATGCCGCAGCTCGTCGCCGCCTTCCACAGCCTCGTCGGCTTGGCGGCCGTCCTCGTCGCCTGCGCCGCCTTTCTCAACCCCATCGCCTTCGGCATCGCCGACATGGTGATCCCGATGATCGGCCAGCCCTTTGCCGTCATCCATGGCGTCAGCCGCGTCGAAATGGGCCTCGGCGTCGCGATCGGCGCGATCACCTTTTCGGGCAGCGTCATCGCCTTCCTGAAATTGAACGGCAACATGGGTGGCAAGCCGATCCTGCTGCCCGGCCGCCACGCGATCAACCTCGCCGTGCTGGCCGCGATCCTGCTGCTCGTCGCCTATTTCACGCAGGATCAGAGCCTCTGGATCTTCTGGACGATCACGATCCTCAGCTTCGCGATCGGTTTCCTGCTGATCATCCCGATCGGCGGCGCGGACATGCCGGTCGTCGTCAGCATGCTCAACAGCTATTCGGGCTGGGCGGCGGCGGCGATGGGCTTCACGCTGCACAACAGCGCGATGATCATCACCGGTGCGCTGGTCGGCTCGTCGGGTGCGATCCTCAGTTACATCATGTGCCGCGCGATGAACCGCAGCTTCATCAGCGTCATCGCCGGCGGCTTCGGGGCAGAGGCCGCGGCGGGCGGCGGCGGCGACAAGGTCGACCGTCCGTGGAAGCGTGGCTCGGCAGAAGACGCCGCCTTCCTGATGAGCCAGGCCGAACAGGTCGTCATCGTGCCGGGCTACGGCATGGCAGTTGCGCAGGCACAGCACGTGCTTCGCGAAATGGCCGACAAGTTGAAGGAGCATGGCGTCCGTGTGAAATACGCGATCCATCCCGTCGCGGGCCGCATGCCGGGCCATATGAACGTGCTGCTCGCCGAAGCGAACGTGCCCTATGACGAGGTGTTCGAGCTCGAAGACATCAACTCCGAATTCGCGCAGACCGACGTCGCCTTCGTGATCGGTGCGAACGACGTCACCAACCCGGCGGCCAAAACGGACAAGTCCTCGCCGATCTACGGCATGCCGGTGCTCGACGTCGAAAAGGCGAAGACCGTGCTGTTCATCAAGCGCTCGATGGGCGGCGTCGGCTATGCCGGGGTCGATAACGACGTGTTCTACATGGACAATACCATGATGCTCCTCGCCGATGCGAAGAAGATGGTGGAGGAGATCGTCAAGGCGCTCGACTGATGGCGGCGGGTGTCTCCATTTCGGATGTAATTGGCGTTTCGGCGCCATTTGCCTCGGAAATGGAGGTGACTGACCGCGATCCCGTCCCCGGCCCGCGTATCGTGCCGCCATGGGGAAGGCGACGTTTACCGAATGGGCGGGGCAGGGCGGTGCCGCCTGCTACAAGCACCGCGGCCGCGCGATGCTGCTGATCGCCGACAGCGACATGGGCGATGCCGCCGACGCGGCGATCGCCGCCGCCGGGGGACGGCCCTTGCGGCGCATCGCCTGGGCCGAGGTGGAGGCGGGCCTCGCCGCCGTCGTCGCGGCGCCCGTCGTGCTGGCGGAGGCGGGCGGCGTGGCTCCCGAACGGCTGGAACAGGCGCTGCCTGCACTGTGCCGCTTCCTCGACGCCATGGAGACGCGCGGCGTCGTCACGTTCGCCACGGACCAGATCGATCTCGTCGCCCGCCATTTGATGGATGCCCCCGTCGAATTGCTCTGCGACGCCACCATCCCGCAGCGCGCGCTGGCGCTGGCCCAGGCGGCACTGCCCCGGGCGCTGATGCTGAACGACAGCATGCCCGACCGGGTCGAGGACGATCGCCACGCCTACAGCCCGCAGGGCGCCGAATCCGACGACCAGCACATCCGACGCATGGCCGAAGGGATCGCGCAAATCTCGCGCATCACCGCCGGCCTCCTCTCCCATACCGCACCCGCGGAGGCTGGCCCGGGTGCCAGCGACCTCGCCGATCGCCGCCGCAGCTTCGCCAGCGAGCCTGCGCCCGGCGGTCAGGTCGTCACGCCGCAGGAGGTGCGCCGCGTGATCCAGTTGCGCCAGTCGCGCAGCCGCTTCTTCGGCCAGTTCATCGGCGAGGGGCTGTTCGAAGACCCGGCGTGGGACATGCTGCTCGACCTGTTCGCCGCCGAGCTGGAGGGCAATCGCGTCAGCGTGTCCAGCCTGTGCATCGCCGCCGGTGTCGCGCCGACCACCGCGCTGCGCTGGATCGCCCGCATGACCGACATGGGCCTGTTCGTCCGCCACCCCGACCCCGTCGACCGCCGCCGCGCCTTCATGACCCTGTCGCCCCGGGCCAGCGAGGCGATGCGCGCCTATCTGGTGGCGGCGCGGAAGGCGTGAGTGCGCTTCCCTCTTGCGGTTCCGCTCCGGCTTTGGCAGGGCGGACATCCCCGACAGGGGGCGCTTAGCTCAGTTGGTAGAGCATCTCGTTTACACCGAGAGGGTCGGCGGTTCGAGCCCGTCAGCGCCCACCATCCCCCCCCCCCGATGATCAGGCCTGTGCCGCCCCGAAGTCCGATGGCGTCCGCCGCGGGCCACCGCTGCCGCGCCGGTTGAGCGCCTGGCGCACCCGGTCGAGCAGTTCAGTGCTCCGATAGGGCTTGCTGAGCACGTCGGTGGCGCGCTTGCGGGGTCCGTTGACGACCAGTTCCTCGTTATAGCCGGTGGTTAGCAGCACAGAGACGCTGGGATCGCGCTCCATTACCGCATCGGCTAGCATCAGACCGTTCATGCCGCCCGGCATCACCAGATCGGTGAACAGCAGGTCGATATGATTGTCGGGATGGACCTTGTCGAAGGTCTTGAGGCCCTGTTCGCCGCTGATCGCGGTGGTGACGCGATAGCCCGCGCTCGTCAGGATCTCGCTCGCGACCGCCAACACCTCGTCATTGTCCTCGACGATCAGCACATGTTCGACATAGCCACGCGGCTGCGCTGGTGCCGCGTTCAGTGCGTCGACGCTGGCATCGGACGTGCCCGCCTCTTCGCTGGGGCGCGCGACGGGGAAGATCATCATGACGCTGGTGCCGCGACCGTCCTCGCTCTCGATGTCGAGGCGGCCGCCGGACTGGCGCAGGAAGCCGCTGGCCATGGCGAGGCCGAGCCCCGTGCCCTGACCGACGCCCTTGGTCGTGAAGAACGGTTCGACCGCGCGCTCCAGCACCTCGGGCGGCATGCCCGTGCCCTCGTCCTTCACCTCGAGCACGACATAGTCGCCGGGCGCCAGTTCGCGTGCGGTTTCGGGGGTGAGCGACAGGCGACGCGTCCCGATCGTCACCTCGCCGCCATTGGGCATGGCGTCGCGGGCGTTGTTGACGATGTTGAGCAGCGCCATTTCGAGCTGGTCGGGATCGACGACGACATGCGGCAGCCCACGACGCAGGCTGAGATGCAGGTCGACGTATTTCGACACCGAGCTTTCGATCACCTCGCTGAATTCGGTGACGAGGTGGCTGAGATCGATCGCGCGCGGCTCCAGCCGCGTCTTGCGGGCGAAGGCGAGTAGCTGGCGGGTGAGCTTGGCGCCGCGCTCGGCGGCAGACTGTGCCGCGGCGACATAGCGCTTCGCCTTGTCACTGTCGGTGACGGCGGACAGCAGGTCGAGATTGCCGTTCACCACCTGGAGCAGGTTGTTGAAATCGTGGGCGAGGCCGGCGGTGAGCTGGCCGATCGATTCCATCTTCTGCGCCTGGCGATAGCTTTGCTCGACGTTGCGGCGGCGCGTGACGTCGAGCTGGCTGGCGAAGAAATAGAGGAGGTTGCCCTCGACGTCGTAAACCGGGCCGATGAACACCGCGTTCCAGAACGGCGAACCGTCGCGGCGGTAGTTGAGCAATTCGAGCGCGATCGACTGGCGGGCCTCGATCGCCTCGCGCAGTTCGGCGACGGCGCCGCGATCGGTCTGCGACCCCTGCAGGAAGCGGCAGTTGCGGCCCAGCACCTCGGCTTCCTCATAGCCGGTCAGGTCGAGGAACGCCTTGTTGGCGAAGGCGATCGGATTGTCGTCCTGGTTGGGATCGGTCAGGATCATCGGCATCCGCGTCATCTCGATCGCGGCGAAGAAGACGTTGCCGCGATCGTCGAGGCCGGGGCGCGTGATCGTGCTTTCGCGCCAGTGATGCAGGCCGGGGCGGCCGATCGGGTCGTCGTGACCGCTGTCGATCGTGCCGGCGGACGGGACTCCGGTCGCCTGTCCGATCAGAGGCGCGTCGGACGCGGTGCGTTCAGTGGGGTGCTGGGAGTCATCAGCCATGGATTCGGGCATGGCCCAGTCGGCCCCAACAGGCAAGTCGCGACCGTGACTGGTTTATTCCACCGATCATGGTCGATCGCCACCCTCGTCGCGATATTTGATCTCCAGATAGCGGCCGCGCGTCGACAGGCTGTCGAGGTCGTTCTGCGCCAGCCGGGCGGTCATGTCGGCGATTTCCTGCTCGATCAGCTTGAGGCCGGCGACGAGTTCGGCGTCGGGCGTGCGGCCGTTGCGCTCGACGCGGCGCAGCGGTTCGGGAACGCGCGCGTAATCGGTAACGAAGGCGGGCAGCTGTTCGCCGATCAGGCGGCGGACCTCATAGGCCTCTTCCTCGCGGCCATCGAGCCGGCCGAGCTGCGGCGACAGCGTTTCGAGGCGGACGCCGATCTGGTCGACCAGCCCGCGTGCCGGCGCAGGCAGCATCGGGCGCTGCGCATCGAGCCAGCGTTCGGTCTTGGCGGGCAACGCCTTGATATCGGTTTCGCGCAGCACCTTCTCGCTCGGCGCGCGGGCGGCGGGTGCGATGGCGATCGCGATCGTCACCGCCGCCATCAGCAGCAGCACGGCGAGTCCGCCGAACAGCCCAAGCGGCACGACCATCCCCGCCACCGCGGCGGCGATCAGGATGATCGCATTGACCGCGCAGATGATTGCGAAGCGCGTGCCGACACCGACCGCCTTGCGCTTCAGCCGCTTGCCGTGCGCGCGATAGGCGGTGCCGAGCTTTTCGGCGACCGGCCCGCGATAGTCCTCGCTGATCCGGGCCATCGTCGCGCGGGCGCGGGCGATCTGTTCGTCGACCTCGGTCATGCCAGTCTCACAGCGACTCCAGGCGATAGCTGTCGGTCGACGGACCCTTCAGCGCGCCCTGCGCGGCGCCTTCCGCCCGCGCGATATAGCCCTTCGACTTCTCCACCTCGCTGCCGAGCGCGGTGACGGTGGTCTTCATCGAATCAAGCGCCTTGATCTTGAACGTGTCGATCGCGTCCATCGTGTCATAGATGTTCTGGAAGGCGCGTTGCAGCGTTTCCAGCGGGATGGTCGAAGCGGCGGCCTGTTCATGGATCGCGGCGGTGTTGCTGCGCAGCAGCTTGCCGGTCGAATCGATGATGTTGGCGGTCGTCGTGTTGAGCTGCGTGATCGATTCCAGCACCAGTTTCTGGTTGGTCAGCGCCTGCGCCACCGTCACCGCGGTGCGCAGTGCCGAGACGGTCGTGGTGCTGGCGCGATCGACGCCCTTCACCAGTTCGACGTTGTTCTTCTTGACGAGGTCGAGCGCCAGATAGCCCTGCACCGTCACCGCCATCTGCGTCAGCAGGTCTTGCGTGCGCTGGCGCGTGTAGAACAGCGCGGTTTCGCGGATCGCCTTCGCCTTGGCGGGATCGGTGTGGTCGAGGTCGGCGGCCGTCTCCTCCAGCTTGGCGTCCATCGCCTTGCTGAGGTGGATCATCTGTTCAAGGCGCCCCATCGCGCCCCACAGGTTGGCGCGTTCGGTATCGATGGCGGCATTGTCCATCAGCAGTTCGTCCTTGCCGCTGGCAAGGTTCTTCAGGATCGCGCTGATGTGCGTCTGCGACGACTGATAGCTTTCGAAATAGTCGCGCATCTTCGACCCGAAGGGGATGATGCCGAAAATCTTCTTGGGGCCCGAGAGCGCGCCCTTGCGGCCGGGATCGAGGTCTTCGATCACCCGGCGCAGCTGGGCGAGGTCGGCGCCGACGCCACTTTCCTTGTCCATCGCGCGGATCGGGCGATCGAGGAAGCGGTTCGACTGGCCCGCCGCCTCGCGGATTTCCTTCGCGCCCATCGCGGTGATCGCATCGACGCGCTTGCCGAATTCGGGGCTGTTGACGTCCTCGGCGACGAGATCGCGGACGAAAGTGTCGACGCGGGTTTCGAGCTGCGTCTTCTTGGTGTCGTCGATCGGCACGAGGCCCGCGGCGCGCTCGGCCTGCACGGTCGGCACGGGATCGGGCGGGGTCAGCACCAGCCCCGGTTGCGTAGGTGCGCTCAAGGTATCGGCGCTCGTCGCCATCATCGTCCTCCAGCGGGCATCGGCCCGTTGCCCCGCAATGTGCCGGTTGCGGGGGCGGGGTTCAAGTGTGTCATGTGAATAATACGCTTGCAAGCGGTGATGGGGGTGATTCGGGCCGCGGAAGTGGACGAAGTGGACGGTGCGTTACGTCCGGAAACGCCACCTGTGCTGCGCCTGCCGGCGGAGGGCAGGGCGAGGGTGGGCGTGGCCATGGCAGCGGTATAGCGGATCCGGGGCGTGTAGGACAGCGGGGTTGCGATACGGTGGGATGTCGGCGTCCACTTGGTCGTCGGTGACGATCGAAGCATATGGCGGCCATGCGCACCTTATGGAACGATCGCGCCCGATCCGGCGGCTCACCCCCGTTGAAGGCCCAAGGGATGACTTTAGCATTATTATCAACAACGAGCCGATAGATATTGCAAGCGCGCGCGAGCGAAAAGCTCTCGATAGTAAAATCGTCGACCGACGTTGTCGAATGCTTGTCGATCCATTTTCGGCTGTTAATGTTGCGAAGACCCTTCACTCGAATGGTCATTATCGGGGGATATATGAAATATTCGAAATTGGGGTTGCTTCCCCTGCTCGCTTTGGTGACCGCATGCGGCGGTAGCGATGGATCAAGCGCGGGTGGGGCGGTGAGCGTTACACCGGCTCCCTCGCCAGCCCCTACGCCGGCGCCCACCCCGACGCCGACGCCCGCTCCTACGCCCACGCCCACTCCAGCGCCGACTCCAACCCCGACGCCGACATCGGCAACGCTGCCGATCTCCTCCCCCATCCCCAGCGATGGCAATTGGTCGACCCTGCAGGGTGACCCGGGGCATACCGGTTATGTTGCCGGGAGCTATACAGCCGCAAAATTCGCCGACGCCTGGACGATTACGACTCCCAAACCTCCTAGCGATGTCGCGGCACGGGCGGGAAGCGTATTCTACAATGTGCTGCAGGCGGACGGCCACGTCTATACGCAGGCCGTATCGACCACGAGCGGCGCGTCGCTGTGGGGTTTCGATCTTGGCGGAAACAACGTATACCCGAATACGATGCCATTCGGTCCAGCCTACGCGAATGGTCGCGTAGTATCGATGGCGCCGAATAACACATCGTCTGCCGCACCGTTTCAGGTGATCAATGCTTCGAACGGTGGGTACGTCAGTACGGTAACGTACGATGCACAATTCAGTAACGGTAGCGTCCTAACGCCCGTTGGAGACGAATTGTTCTTCACATCAGGGTATTATGGCAACGTCGTGTTCGCCGCGAACGCCGCCACGGGAGACAAAATCTGGCGTAACTCGGACAGTACGCAGTATGGCGGCTATGTCATGCAGGGGGAGAGTGTCGCCGTCGATCAGAAATACGTCTACTTTTTCCGCGTTGGGTCGCTTTCGATCCTAGCTCGGGATGGAAATCTTCTGCAAAGCATTCAAAACCCGTTCTTTTCGCAAAATTACATTAGTTACTTCGGGGAATATGACGGCGCTCCGATGCTGGACGGTAATGGCCACGTATTTACCTATGCAGACAATTATATGTTCGGTAAATCGTTGCCGCTTATCGGTTTCGCCGTCAATGCCGCCAAGCCAATGTGGCGTACCAGTTATAGCTATACTGGACAGCCTGCAGTCCGGGGTGGCAAAATCTATGCCGTCCGGTCCTCCAGCACGATGGTCGACGTGATCGATGTGCTCACCGGCTTGGTCACGAGCTCGATCAACGTGGGCGGCAGCGGTAACCTGACCAGCAATGTGATCGTCACCGACAGCCATCTGTTCGTCGCGAATGCGGCAACGACGTTTGCCGTGGATCTGAACGGCGGTAATCCAGCGCCAACCTGGACAACGGCATTCGGCGGCAACCTGGCCATCACGCCGGATGGATATCTGATCATTTCCACCAAGACGGGTCTGCACGCGGTGAAGCTCAAATAGGTTTCGGCTCGTACGGCGGCGGCGGCGGGGGCGCGCGCGATGATAGGCGCAAGGATCATTCCGTCATCCATCCCCGCCGCCGCCCCCCTTCCCGCGACGCAACATTTCGGCTATGGGCGCGCCCGATACCCTATAGATCAGGAATTCCCATGAGCCTCCGCAACGTGGCGATCATCGCGCACGTCGATCACGGCAAGACGACGCTGGTCGATCAGCTCTTCCGCCAGTCCGGCACCTTCCGCGACAACCAGCGTGTCGAAGAGCGCGCGATGGATTCGAACGACCTCGAAAAGGAGCGCGGGATCACCATTCTCGCCAAGCCGACCTCGGTCGACTGGGCGCCTCCCGGTGGCGGCGAGACCGTGCGCATCAACATCGTCGACACCCCGGGGCACGCCGACTTTGGTGGTGAAGTCGAACGCATTCTCTCCATGGTCGACGGCGTCGTGCTGCTGGTGGATTCGTCGGAAGGCGCGATGCCGCAGACGAAGTTCGTGACCGGCAAGGCGCTGGCGCTGGGCCTGAAGCCGATCGTCGTCGTCAACAAGGTCGACCGCCCCGACGCGCGCATCCAGGAGGTGCTGGACGAGGTGTTCGACCTGTTCGTGTCGCTGGACGCGAACGACGAGCAGCTCGACTTCCCGGTGCTCTATGCCTCGGGCCGCAACGGCTATGCCTCGACCGACATGGACGCGCGCGAAGGCACGCTGATCCCGATGTTCGAGACGATCGTCAACCACGTGCCGCCGCCCAACCTCGACAAGGACGCGCCGTTCACCTTCCTAGTGACGCTGCTGGACCGTGACAACTTCCTGGGCCGCATCCTGACGGGTCGCGTCAATTCGGGCACTGTGAAGACCAACCAGCCGATCCATGCGCTCGATAATGATGGCAACATCATCGAGACGGGCCGCGCGTCGAAGATCCTGTCGTTCCGCGGGCTCGATCGCGTGCCGGTCGACGAAGCGAGCGCGGGCGACATCATCAGCCTCGCCGGCCTGACCGTCGCGACCGTCGCCAACACGATCGCCGACACGACCGTCAGCGAGCCGCTGCACGCGCAGCCGATCGATCCGCCGACGCTGTCGATGCGCTTTGCCGTGAACGATTCGCCGATGGCGGGTCGCGAGGGCAGCAAGGTGACGAGCCGCATGATCCGCGACCGTCTGTTCCGCGAGGCGGAATCGAACGTCGCGGTGAAGGTGACCGAAGCCGCCGATCGCGACAGCTTCGAAGTCGCCGGCCGCGGCGAACTGCAGCTGGGCGTGCTGATCGAGACGATGCGCCGCGAAGGCTTCGAGCTGGGCATCAGCCGCCCGCGCGTGCTGTTCGGCGAGGACGAGGACGGCAAGAAGACCGAGCCGTACGAAACCGTCATCATCGACGTCGACGAGGAGCATTCGGGCACCGTCGTCGAGAAGATGAACCTGCGGAAGGCCGAACTGACCGACATGCGTCCGTCGACCGGCGGCAAGACGCGCATCACCTTCTCCGCGCCCTCGCGCGGCATGATCGGTTACCACGGCGAGTTCCTGTCGGACACGCGCGGCACCGGCATCATGAACCGGCTGTTCGAGCGTTATGGTCCGCACAAGGGCCAGATCGAAGGCCGCAAGAACGGTGTGCTGATCTCGAACGGCGCGGGCGAGGCGAACAGCTATGCGCTCGGCCCGCTCGAGGATCGCGGCATCCTGTTCGTCGGCCACGGCGAGGCGCTGTACGAAGGCATGATCATCGGCGAGAACGCCAAGACGGATGACCTGGAGGTCAATCCGATGAAGGCGAAGCAGCTGACGAACTTCCGTGCATCGGGCGGCAAGGACGATGCGATCCGCCTGACCCCGCCGAAGAAGATGACGCTGGAACAGGCGATCGCCTACATCGACGACGACGAGATGGTCGAAGTGACGCCGAAGTCGATCCGCCTGCGCAAGCGCCACCTGGATCCGCATGAGCGCAAGAAGGCGTCGCGCGCCAAGATGGCGGCGTAACGCTTTCGGGTTCTGGTTTGAGAAGGGGGCGTCCGAGCGATCGGGCGCTCTCTTTTTTTGTGTGCGGTGGGGCGGGCGGACCGGTGATCCTGCCCGATCCGTCACCCCGGGCTTGACCCGGGGTCCCGCTTTTAGGCGGGGCGGAGAAGAAGAAGCGGGACCCCGGGTCGAGCCCGGGGTGACGGGGAGGGTTAGCGGGGGACGGAATATGCGACGCCTTGCGGTGCTGCCTCCTGCCGCCGGTGGCGATCGCTTGTCGGGCGTGGGCGCTCGCCGATGGGGCGGGTGGAAGGTGTCTTGACCTTCCCGTCATCCCGGACGGGTCCGCTGCGGCTAGGGGACGTTTTGCGCCTCTTGCCGCCCCCTGGCGGCGCGGTGGACCCCGGAACGAGTCCGGGGTGACGGTGTGGTTGGGCGACGACGGGGCGCAAAAAAGGGGCGGCGCCTCGTGGTGCCGCCCCTGCTTTAGGTCAGGTCAAATTGCTTACTTGAAGCGGCCGCTGACCGAGACGCCGATGATGCGCGGTTCGTTGAATACCGCGGCCATGTAGTTTTCGATCACGCCCTTCAGGTTCTTTTCGTTGGTGATGTTGCGAGCGAAGGCGGCGACTTCGTAATTGTCGTCCGGCGTCGTGTAGCCGATCTTCAGGCCGCCTTCGAAATTGCCCTTCGAATAGAATTCCGCGGTCTTGTAGAGCACGAAATTCGTGTAACCCTGGATGTTCCAGTCGGTCGCGGCGAAGAGCTTGCCGCCGTTCGACAGCGGCACGTCGTAGCGCGCGGTGGCGTCAAGGTTCCAGCGCGGGGCGTTGGGCAGCGGGTTGCCGTCGACCGCCGCGAAGGTGTTGGCGCCGACCTTGATCGTCGGATTCTGCACGGTGCAGACGACCACGCCGTTGAGGATGCAGACCTGCGCATAGACGCGCTTGTCGCGGATCTTCGAGGCCAATGCGCTGGCGCCGAGGGTCAGCGTCAGGTTCGGGATCGGGCGGAATTCGCTGTCGATCTCGACGCCATAGGCGCGCGCCTTGTCGGCATTGAACAGCACGCCATTGCCGTTCACGTCATTGCCGTTCAGCTGGATGTCGTTGACGACATAGGTGAACAGCGACGAATTGACGCGCAGGCGGCCGTCGAGGAACAGGCCCTTAGAGCCGATTTCCCACGAGGTGATCGTCTCGCTGTTCGCGGTGGTGAAGGGCGAGTTGAACACCGCCGAACGGCCCTGGATCGTCGGCCCGCGGAAGCCGCGCGCGACGCGGGCGTAGACGCTGTTCTGGCCGTCGATCGCGTAGAGCGCCGAGACGTCCCAGCTCGGCTCCTTGCCCTCGAGGCGGACCGACGTCGGCGCGGTCGCGGGGAACAGGCTGGCGGTGCCCGCGGCGTTGAAGACCGGCTTCACGAGCGCGGTCTTCTTGAGGTCCTCGGTATAGCGTGCGCCGCCGGTGATGGTGAAGTCCGGCGTCACCTTGAAGCTGGCCTGACCGAACGCCGCCCAGCTGGTGTTGACGTCGCGCAGACGCACCCAGTTGTTGGGATTGCGCGTGTTTCCAAGGGCATCCGGGCCGGTCAGGAAGTAGGACCGTTGGTAGAATTCCGTGGTGTCCTTCTGGTTGAAGTAGAATCCACCGACCTGCCACGTGAAGCGCTGGCCCGCGGCCGACGCAAGGCGGACTTCCTGGGTGTACTGGTCGAGGCCGCGGATGTTGCCCTGGCTCTGCCCGTAGCCGTTGGGGCGGCCGTTGAACGGATAGTTCACCGCCGCGCCGCCATCGGTATCGCCGCGGCTGTAGCCCGAGGTCGTCTCGTACGCGCTGATCGAGGTGAGCGTGACCGGCCCGAAGTCATAGGCGGCGTTCACCGACGTGCCGTAGGTGTCGTAATCCTGCGGATTGTCGTTGCCCTCGTCGAGCGCGATGCGGTCGCGCGGTTCGGCCGAGACCGAATTCGAGCCCTTCTTCAGCGCCGCGCGATGGAAGATCGTCGAGGTGCCGTGATAGCCGCGCGCATGGCCCGACACGTTGACCGAGAAGGCGTCGGTCGGCGTCAGCAGCACCTGGAGGCGCACGTCCTTTTCGGTGAAGCCGCCCATCGCATTCTTCTGCGGCGTGCGCGTGCTGTCGGCGCTGTAGCCGGCGAAGGTGTTGTCGACCCAGTCGTTGCGATGCTGCATCAGGCCCGACAGGCGGACGGCGACCTTGTCCTGAACGATCGGACCGCCGACGCCGGCGTCATAGGTGAAGGTGCCGAGGCTGCCGGCCGACGCCGACACGCGACCCTGCCAGGTTTGCGAAGGCTTGATCGTGTCGAACTTAATGATACCGGCGGTCGTGTTGCGACCGAACAAGGAACCCTGCGGTCCGCGCAAGACTTCGACCTGCTGTACGTCGAACACCGGATTGGACTTCAGGACGACATGCTCCAGAACAACATCATCCTGAATGATGGAGACTGGTTGGCTGGCGCCCAGGTAAAAGTCGATGTTGCCCAAACCGCGGATGTAGAAGCGCGGGAAGATGCGGCCGGTGGTGGTTTCGGCATAGAGACCGGGGACGCGACCCGAGAGCGCGAGAATGTCTTCGCCGCCCGACTGGAGGTTGCGCAGTTCCGGCCCGCCGACGACGGCGACCGAGATCGGCACGCGCTGCAGGTTTTCGGCCCGGCGTTCGGCGGTGACGACGATGTCGCCTAGATCGCCGGTGTCGGCCTGCGGCGCGGCGTCGGCCGGGGCGGGAACGGGCGCAGGCGCCGTCTGGGCGAGGGCGGGCGCCGCGAGGCCGGCGGCGCCGAGCAGCAGCATGGTCTTGAACACACGAGACGTCACGAAATTCCCCTTTATGGTCTGGCGCGAGGGGACCATGTTCGCGTGGCAGGCGCGCGGGTGATCCCGTTCGCGAATGCCCGTCGTATCGGATGGCGCCCCCTGCGGCTGTCGCGCGACTAAGCGCGGATTGTGTCGTCTTCGTGAACATATGTGTCCGGGCGGACGGTAAACCGCGGATGAACGCCGCATTCCGGCTCGGTTCAGCCCGAATCACCTAGAGCACTGGCAACACGCTCGGACCGTTGTGCGTTTGGCCCAACCCGGACGTCGTCAGTGAGGAGGTTCGTCATGAACGGGTTTTTGAAGAAGGCAGGATTGGGTGTGGCGCTCGCCGCCACCGCGCTGACCGCCGCCGCGCCGGCCGACGCGCAGCGCTGGGGCGGCTATCGTCACTATAATCGGGGTGGCGGCGACGCCGTTGCCGGTGCGCTGCTGGGCAGCGTGCTGGGCCTGGGCATCGGTGCGGCGATCGCGAGCAGCAACCGTCCGCGCTATTACGATCGCGGCTATTATTACGATGCGCCGCCGCCCCCGCCGCGCGTCGTGTATGAAGACCGCTATTACGCGCCGCCTCCGCCCCCGCCGCGGATCGTGGTGCGCGAGCGCTACTATAACTACAATTATCCTTCCTACGGATATGGCTACGGCTACTGACAGCAGCGGTTTCGTCGGGAAGGCGGCGTGGGCAGCGATGCCTGCGCCGCTTTTTCGTGGCGGGCGCGCGCCATTGGCGTTAAGCGCGCGCGGATGACCGATACGCCCCCCGATCGCCTGTCGACCGACCCGTCGAGCCCGTATTTCGACCAGCCCGCGCTGGAGCGCGGCATCGGTATCCGCTTCAAGGGCAAGCAGCGCCACGACGTCGAGGAATATGACCGCGCCGCCGGCTGGATCCGCGTCGCGCTGGGCAAGAAGGTCGACCGCCACGGCCGCCCGCTGACGATCAAGCTCACCGGCGAGGTGGAGGCGTGGTTCGAACGCCCTGCGCCGGGGGCCGAGGCTGAGGACGGCGCCGAGGGCTAAGCCCCCGATCGCGACTGGCTGAACGTGAGGGCGTGGCGGGGAACCGGTGCGCCCTTTTTGCTGGGCGATGCGTGTGACGGAGGGGGGCAATCGTGACGATCGTCCCGAAACCGTAGCCCCAGCGCAGGCTGGGGTTTCTCTCGGCTCCGGTCGCGCGCTGTCACCGGACGATCCCTGCCTGCGCTGGGATGACGTTTGGGGCGGGTGGATCGACGCGCCGCCGCGTCAGCCCAAAACGCGGCCGATGCGCACGAGGACGCCGGTGGGGTCGCTGACCGCGAATTCATAGGTGCCCCAGGGGGTGGCGTGGGGCGTGTCGGGCAGGATGATGAGCTCGCGCACCCGGTCGGCGATCGCATCGACGTCGTCGACGTAGAGGTAAAGGCCGAAGGGATTGTCCTCGACATTTGCTGGCCAGCCGGGCGCGTGGCGCAGGTGAAGGTGCCAGCCGCGGCCATCCTCCAGAATGCGATATTCGCCCCAGTCGGACGCGAGGGTGAAGCCCAAACGGGCGTAGAAGGCGGTGCTGGCGGCGAGGTCGCTGCTCGGCACGATGGCGACGACATGGTGGGACATCGGGATCGGCCTCCTGCCGGGACGGCTTATCGCTTGGGCAGGTGCCGCAGGATCGCCGGCATCTCCGCATCGATGACCGGGCGGGGATCGCCGTCGCCGTAGCGCACGCTACTGCGATAGCGGAGCAGCTGTCGATAGGGGTGCGCGCGGGTGCCGGGCGCGCTGACGGAGATCCAATAGGCGAAGGGAGCGGTGCGGGTCGGCTCCGCGACGATCACGTCGCCTGCGAGTGGGCCGGCGTCGATATACCGCACCTCCTGATTGTTGTTGCGGCCGGTCCGGTGCGTGAAGACGGGCGTGAAGCGGTCGGCGGCCCGGTCATAGGCGAACAGCGCAGTCGCGATCCGCTGGTCGCCGTTGGCGCCATGCAGGCTGCCGACGCGGAGCAGCAGAAGCGGGGTATGGTCGCGAGGGTGGACGATGCGTGCGGCGAGCAGGTCGTGCGCCTCGGCATAGGGATCGGCGCCGCCGGGTGGGGTGAGCAGGCGCGGGACATCGGGCTGGCAGGCGCCGCCGGGATGGCCGAGGCACAGGCGGACCGCGCCGGGCACGGTGCCTTCGCCGAGGATGGGATCGGGGATGGCAGGTCCCTGCGTCGCGGCGAGGCGCCACGGGGTGCGGGTGGCGAAGGGGCGGGTGAGGTCGATCGTGTCCGGCAGCGGGGGCGCGGCGGGGCTGGAGGCGGCGATCAGGAGCAGGGCGAGCAGCGGCATAAGCATGCATCCTTCGCGGGCGAGGCGCGGGCAATCTGCGCGGTGAAATCTTGCGCGTTGCTGAACGTCGTTGGTGAGCGGCGCGCGGGCTGGCGGGGGTGGTTGTGGTTCGCTTGGGCGGCGCGCTGGCGGTGGTGTTGGAGGCGCTGTCTCCCCGGTTCGGCGAGGTGCGAGAGCGGTGGAGGGGGCAGGCCATGGCCAAGCGCGCGTTAACCATATTGGCGCTGGTGGTCATTGGTGTGAGACGCAAGAGGGTTGCGCAGGATTACCGATCTGGTACGTTGGTGTCCGCTGGTGGGGCCATGGCATCCCATCGGCCGGCGATCGCGTCCAGATATTGGCGTGCAACGTCGAGCGTTCCTGGTACATAGCGATAGTGGGTTTCGCGCCCCGCGCTGGTCCGGGTGACGAGGCCCGCCTGTTCGAGCAGGTGCAAATGTTTGGTGACGGCTTGGCGGGTCATTCCCGCATGCGTCGCCAGCCGGGCGATCGGTCGGGCGACGCCGCTGCGAAGCGTGACGAGCAGCAGCAGCCGCGTGGGATCGCCGAGAATGGCGAACAGCCGCGCGGCCTGCACGGGCTTGGCGACGGACGGCGGAACGGACATCGGCAACCTCCCGGTTGCCCAGGCAACCGTCAGGGTGCCGACAGAGCAACCAAACGGTTGCGATGGTGGCAACCCTTGGGTTGCTTATGATCGACGTACGTTGGTTAGGCAACGCCGTCGTTGCCATCGATATGTGGTGCGCATCCTTGGCTGTGGTGTCGACTGCTTGAGGCGCATGCCCAGCCGGCGCGGGGAC
The DNA here is from genome assembly GCF_001638925.1 of Sphingomonas sp. NIC1. Lineage (NCBI taxonomy): Bacteria > Pseudomonadati > Pseudomonadota > Alphaproteobacteria > Sphingomonadales > Sphingomonadaceae > Sphingomonas > Sphingomonas sp. NIC1. Next base: position 1,166,554 of record NZ_CP015521.1, on the reverse strand, counting down.
GTTCTGCCTCGGTGGCAGAGCCGGGCGCCGGTGGACGCAAAACCGTCAAAATGCGGCGGCATGGTCGACCCGGGACGTCAGGTGCGATGGCCCGTGTAAATGGACGAGCGTCGGAGGCAGACATGAACCGGGCAGGGCGGGCCGTGATGACGATGGTGGCGGGCGCGCTGATGCTGTCGGCCGGGCCGGCGGTCGCCAGCGAGCCGGGCCTGGAGCTGATCGGCACGACGCAGATTCCGTTCGACAGCCGGTTCGACGGGATCACGATCGGCGGACTGTCGGGGCTCGATCGGCTGCGCGGTGACCAGTATCTCGCGATATCGGACGACAAGGGCGATGGCCGCCCGCCGCGCTTCTATCAGCTATCGATCGGGCTCGATCCGGCGCATCGCGCGATGACGGTGCAGGTCGAACGCCAGACACCGCTGCGCGACCTGCGGGGCGTGCGCTTCCCGATGGACCGCGCGGTCGTCGATCCCGAAGGCATCCGGCATCTGGCGCACGGGCATATCCTGTGGTCGTCCGAGGGCACGTGGAGCGAGGATCCCGCGCTGCGGGTGCAGCCGGCGATCTACGAAAGCAACGCGGCCGGCCGTGTGCTGCGGCAGTACCATTTGCCGTCGGCCTATCTCTACGCGGACAATCGCACGCGTGGGGCGGCATCGAACGGCGTGCTGGAGGGGCTGGCGGTCGCGCCCAAGGGCGGCGTGTTCGCGATCAATGAGGTGCCGGCGTATGAGGACGGGACGGCGAATGGGCCCGCGCTCCATCGCCTGACCCGCTTCGATCCGCGGACCGGGCGGCCGCTGCGCCAATATGTCTATGACGTGCCGGATGCGCGCTACAGCGTGTCGGAATTGCTGGCGATCGACGACCGGCGCTTCCTGTCGATCGAGCGCGTCGCGCCGTTCGACATGCGGCAGGGCGTGCGCGCGCGGATCGTGCTGTCGCGGATCGCCGACGATACGACGGACGTGCTGTCGTGCCCGGCGCTGCCGCGCTGCGCCGCGGTGCCGATGACGCGCGAGGTGCTGCTCGACCTGCCCGGCCGGTATGACGGGGTGCTGATCGACAATCTGGAGGGGATGGCGTGGGGCCCGCGACTGTCGGACGGGCGGCGCACGCTGATCCTGGTGGCGGACGACAATTTCAATCCGGAGGAGACGACGCAGTTCCTCGCCTTCGCCTGGCCGGGGGCGGACCCGCTGCGGTAGCGGGTCCGTCGGCGGCAGTTACGCCGCCTCGAGCGCCTCGGTTGCTTCCAGCCATTGTGCTTCGAGCGCGTCGATGCGGTCCTGCGCGTCGGCGCGGCGCTTCATCAGGTCGCCCATGGCGAGCTTGGCGAAGCGCGGCTCGGCGGTCTTGGGATCGAACATGGCGCGATCGAGCGCGTTGCGTTCGGTGGTGAGCTTGGCGATCTCCGCCTCCGCGTCGCGGATCGCCTTGCGGCGCGCCTTGTCGGCGTCGCGGTCGATCGGCTTGGCCTTGTCCTTCTTCTTGCCCTTCTCCTCTGGCTGCTTGTCGCCCGCGAGGACGAAGGCGATGTAATCGTCGAGGCTGCCGTCGAATTCCTGCGCGGTGCCGCCGTCGACCAGCACGAGGCGGTCGGCGGTCATTTCCAGCATGTGGCGATCGTGGCTGACCAGCACGACGGCGCCCGAATAGGCGTTGAGCGCCTGGATCAGCGCCTCGCGCGCGTCGACGTCGAGGTGGTTGGTCGGTTCGTCGAGGATCAGCATGTGCGGCGCGTCACGGGTGATGAGCGCCAAGGCGAGGCGCGCCTTTTCGCCGCCCGACATCTTGCCGACCTTGCCCACCGCCTTGTCGCCCGAAAAGCCGAAGCGGCCGAGCTGCGCGCGCACCGCCGCCGGGCTGGCGCCGCGCATGATACGGGTCATGTGCTCGAGCGGCGTGTCGTCGGCGTCGAGCTCCTCGACCTGGTACTGGGTGAAATAGCCGACCTTCATCTTGCCGGTCGCGTTCATCTCGCCGTCCATCGGCGTCAGCTGCGCGGCGAGCAGGCGGGCGAGCGTGGTCTTGCCGTTGCCGTTGCGGCCCAACAGCGCGACGCGGTCGTCGGGATCGAGGCGCATGTTGAGGCGCTTGAGGATCGGCGTGTCGGCATAGCCGACGCTCGCCATGTCGAGCGTGATGAGCGGGGGCCGGAGCTCGCTGGGATCGGGGAAGTCGAACGACAAAGTCGGATCGTTGGCGAGTTCGGCGATCGGCTGCATCTTGGCCAGCATCTTCTGCCGGCTCTGCGCCTGTTTGGCGGTGGAGGCGCGGGCCGAGTTGCGCGCGACGTAATCCTGCAGCTTGGCGCGCTGCGCGTCCTGGTTCGCCTTGGCGGCGGCGAGCTGTGCCATGCGCTCGGCGCGCTGGCGTTCGAAGCTGTCGTAGCCGCCGGCATAGAGCGTGATCTTGCCGTTCTGCAGGTGCAGGATGTGGTCGACGACGTTGTTGAGGAAATCGCGTTCGTGGCTGACGACGACGATCGTCGCCTTGTAGTTCACGAGGAAGTCCTCGAGCCACATCACCGCTTCGAGATCGAGGTGGTTCGACGGTTCGTCGAGCAGCAGCAGGTCGGGCTGCGAGAAGAGGAGCGCGGCGAGCGCGACGCGCATCTTCCAGCCGCCCGAGAAGCTGTCGAGCGGGCGCTGCTGCATCTCTTCGTCGAAGCCGAGGCCGAGCAGGATCTGCGCGGCGCGCATGGGGGCGGTGTAGGCGTCGATCGCGATCAGCCGCTCGTAGACGTCGCCGAGCCGGTCGGGGTCTTCGCACGTCTCCGATTCGATCATCAGCGCGGCGCGCTCGACGTCGGCGGCGAGGACGGTGTCGAACGGCGTCGCGGTGCCAGAGGGGGCTTCCTGCGCGATATAGCCGAGGCGCGCGCCCTTTGGCATGTCGGCGCTGCCGTCGTCGGGCTCCAGCATGCCGGCGATGACGCGGACCAGCGTCGACTTGCCGGCGCCGTTGCGACCGATCAGGCCGACGCGGCTGCCGGGCGGCAGCGCCGCGGATGCGCCGTCGAGGATCGTGCGGCCGCCGAGGCGCACGGTGATGCCGTTGAGGTTGAGCATGGGCGAGGCCCATAGCAGATGTTGCGTTGCAGCTAAAGCGGGCGGGAAGGCGGGGTGTTCACGCGAGGACGCGAAGACGCGACGAGGGTGGGGCTTGGCGCCGCCGGTGTGCCCAAGGCAGGGTGAGCGGTGAGGGTGCCTGCGGCGCGCGCCCTTTGCGACTTCGCGGCTTTGCGTGAACCCTATTACAACGACCGGATCAGGCGGACGGCTTGCGCGATCCAGGGGGGCGAGGGGATCGAGACCGGGCGGGCGGCGGGCATGGGCGGCAGGACGAGCAACGCCTCGCCGTCGATACCGATGAGCCGCGCGAAGAGGAAGCGGCCGGCGGGTTCGGGGAGCAGGATGTCGCGGTTGAGCGCCTGGGCGAAACCGTCGGGCGCGCGCAGGTCGCACCAGATTTCGTCGCCAGCGCGATAATCGCCGACGCTGCCCGTCACCGAAATGGCGATGCCGCCGTTGCTCGGCTGCGGCGCGGGGAGCGTCATTTCGCGGCGGGGGACGTGGGTGCCCTCGCTGTCGAGCGTCGCGGCGACCGGCAGTGCGGTGCGTTCGGGCAATGTCACCAGATCGGCGGGTGCGACCTCCAGCGCCGCGGCGATGCGGTTCAGCCAGTCGACCGAAACCGTCCGCGTCCCCGTCTCCAGACGACCGATCGTCTGGGCGGTTGTTGGAGGGACGCACTTTTGCGCGACCTCTTCGAGGGTCAGTCCCTTGGCCCTACGTACTTGACGGATCGCGGTAATCATGGCGGCTCTCTAACCAGTGTGGTTATTTCGCTGTCCTACAACGTGCGCGATATGGCAAGCCCCCGCGACTCGGAAAGCGAAGGAGCGCGGGATATGCGGGAGGTGGTCGAGCGGACGATCGGCGATGCGCGACGGGTGCGGGTGAACGTCGCGGAATCACCCTTGGGGTGGCTGAAGGCGCGTGGGCTGGTGGACGCGCGGCAGTTCGAGGCGGGCGAGCGGCTGCGCGGCGATTACGAAACGGCGGCGCTGGGGCCGCGGGTGACGATGCGGTGGTCGCCACGCGTCGACGGCGGGGCGGGCGAAGGCCTGGACCCGACGACCGCGCAGATCGCGGCGAAGCGGCGGTTCGATGCGGCGCTCGACGCGGCGGGCAAGGGCCTGTCCGATATCGCGTGGCGGACGATCTGCGCGGGCGAAGCGCTGCCGGTGGCGGAAAAGGCGCTAGGCTGGCCGGTGCGATCGGGGCGGCTGGTGCTGACGCTGGCGCTGGATCGGCTGGCCGATCATTACCGGCTGGCCTGACGGCGCGCGCGGGTGTAGGGCGCGCGCCAAGCAGAACATAAGTGGCACGGATACGTGCCGATGACGGGATGGGTGCAGTGCGGTTCGACTTCGTGAAATGCCATGGGTCCGGCAACGATTTTCCGTTGATCGACGCGCGTGCGCTGTCGCTGAGCGATGCGGATTGGGCGGCGGTGGCCCGCGCGCTGGCCGACCGACGCGGGCCGGTGGGCGGTGACGGGTTGCTGCTGCTGGGGCAAGGTGCTGGCGACGCTGCGTTTTCAATGCGCATGTTCAATGCGGATGGCAGCGAGGCGGAGACGTGCTTGAACGGCTTGCGCTGCGTGGCGCGGGCGGGGTTCGAGGCGCTGGGGATCGATGCCGCCGATGTGTCGTTGAAGACGTCGACCGCCCATGTCGAGCGCGATGCCGATGTGGCGCCGGGTGTCTATACGGTGCGCGAGACCGCGGGGCCGGCGGGGCTGGATGCGGCGGCGTGGCCGCTGACCGGCGCCGGGCCGCGGATCGTCGAGGCGGTGGTGCCGCCGCTGGAGAGCGACCGATTGTTCACCGCGGTATCGATGCCCAACCCGCATCTGGTGACGTTCGTCGATGCCGTGGACGAGACCGAGCTGGTCGCCGTGGGCGAGCGGTGCGAAGCGGCACCCGCATGGTTGCCCAATCGCGCCAACGTGTCGTTCGTCGAGGTGCGCGGCGCGGATCTGTTCGTGCGGACGTTCGAGCGCGGTGTCGGGCTGACCGACAGCTGCGGCAGCGCGATGGCGGCGTCGAGCTTCGCCGCCTGCCTGACCGGGCGGCTGGCCTATGGCGCGCCGATCACGGTGTTCAACAAGGGCGGGTTGGTGCGCGCGGTCGTCGCCGAGGACGCGATGGTCAGCCTGTCGGGCAATGCGACCTGGGAATGGCGTGGATCGGTCGACATCGACCTTATGACGGAGCAGGCGGGAAACTTGCGCGTTGAGGGTCATGCCGACGCGGAGATCGCCGCCTGGGCGCAGTTAGCCGACGCCGCGAGCCGCTGACCCGTCCCAGACCTGATCCAGTTGAAGGCGAGGTTCGCCCTTTTGGGCGCATCCTCCTGTACCGCTTAGAGAAAAGTATCACGATGCGTGACGATTCGAACTATTTCTACGACCGGGCCGAAACCGAGCTCGAACTGGCGCAGCGCGCCACCCACCCGTTGGCGGTGCGCGCGCACTATATCATCGCCAACCATTATCTGGACCGCTGCTATGGCAGCCCGGCCGAGGATGCCGCTGCGGCGCCCGCCGACGAGGGCGACGCCGCCTGATCCTCGCGGCGAACCGGCCCGTGGCGTGACACGGACCGGGTGAACCCTCGCGATTCCCATGCGTTGCAGGGGAGCGAGGTAGGAATGGCGGACGAGGCGCAAGACCCGACGCCCGGTGGGCATGGTCCGGGCGATACGGAAGTATGGACGGGCACGCGGGCCGATGACGGCCCAGAGGGTAAGTTATACCCGGTAGCGGTCGCGTTGCGCGCAACCTTCGATGCCGACAATCATGCGACGCTGAGCCGCGACGTCACCGGGCTGATGCTCGACCTCTCGCGGGTGCCGTTCGAACCGCACGAATTCGAACCTCTGCTGCGGCCGCTGGCGCCACCGCCGCCGGTCGGGTGGCTGGCGCGGGCGCGCCTGGCCTTGCGCCGGTTGCGCGAGGCGCGGGGCTGAGCGTGCCGCTCAGGCGGGAACGCGCATGCCTTTCAATTCCGATCCGAGCGAGCTGAACAGCGCCTCGATCTGCGACAGCGCGAGCGGCGACAGGCGAATGGGCGTCGCCGGGCCGAGCGCGCCCGGCGCCTCCATCTCGGCGAAACCCGCGTCGATCAGCGCCAGGATCCAGCGGTTGGCGAGCGCCTGCGACGTGCTGATCCGCTTGGCGAGTTCGGCGGCGGTAACCGAGCTCGCCTCCGCCTCTGCCAGATAGGCGATCAACAGGATCTCGCAGGCGGGATTGCCGGCCAGCGCCGGGCCGAACGCGCGCTTGCTGCCACTGACCGCCTGCAGGAACATCCGCGCCATCCGCCAATAGCTATGGACCGATTCGGTTTCGGCATGGCGGCAGAGCAGGCGGGCGCTGAGGACGAGCAGGGCGGCGTCACCCTGGCCCAGCCGAGAGACGGAGACGTTGATCCAGACGACGCCGCCATCGGCCTGCATGCAGCGCAGCGTGCCGCGATGCGTTTTTTGGCCGGGATCGCGCCACGCGGTCTCCAGGAACGCGTCCGCGATCAGCCGTTCGGTCGGATGGGCGAATTCGCTCGCCGGACGTCCGATCACCGCATCGCGCCCGATGCCGACAAGCGCGGCATAACCGTCGTCGATGTCGACGATGTCCCTGCGGCGGTTGATCAGCGCATGGCCGATATGTCCTGATCGAAACGGCATAGCGTACGATAGCGGCCTTTCGTGGCAAAATGAAACCCGTTGTCAGACTATTGTACCTTAGTAGCATATCTTGTGCCCGGCCGTGGGGATCGGGCGGTAGGATGGGCGGCTGTAACCTATCTGGTACAAAGTGCTTGATATCGTCACGCTCATTTGGTACATAACGGGAACGCTGAAGAATTGCGAGTCGGGCCGAGGTGGCGGGGATCGATCCCCGCCGCGCTCGGCCGCTTGCGTTTCGGGGCCGGGGCGAATGAGTGGGGAGATGGGGCATGGACAGCGGCGAAACGACCGAGGTCATGGTGGTGCGCCTGCCGGTGCGGGGTAGGCGGGTGCGATGGACCATCGCCCTGGAGGGCCTGTTCCTCGATCATCTCGCAGCGACGGGCGATATCCAAGCCGCAGCCCGCACGATCAATCTGCATCCGTCGCAGGTCTATTATCGGCTGCGCACCAACGCCCGCTTTGGCGAGGGGTGGGCGGCCGCGATTGAGGCGGGGTATCAGTCGGTCGAGATCAGCATGATCGGACAAATCCTGTCGTCCGACCCCGACGTCGGCGCTGATCAATCGACGAAGGGCCGGTCGTTCGATTGGGACAAGGCGCTGCGCCTGATGGCGCAGCGCGCCAGCCGTGCCGCAGGCAAGCCATGGCGTGGCGGCCCGGCCCGCACGATCGCCACCCGCGAGGAAAGCGACGCGATTATCCTGCGACGCCTGTCGAATATCGCGGCGAAGGCGAAGCGCCTTGGGGAGGGCGCATGACAGACGGTTCGATCGACGTGATCGCCAGGATGGTCGCGATGACCGAGGTAGAGCGCGGACAGTTCATCCGGGAATTGCCCCTTGGCGTACGGCGCGAGCTGTCCGAACGCTGGATCGGTGGGTGGGCGCGGGCGGGGCAGGCGCCGCCGGAGGGGGACTGGCGAATCTGGCTGATCCGCGCCGGGCGCGGGTTCGGCAAGACACGCGCGGGCGCGGAATGGGTGACGACGCTGGCGGCGGACGAGCATGCGGCGATCGCGCTGGTCGGCGCGACCGAGGCGGACGTGCGGCGGGTGATGATCGACGGGCCGAGCGGGCTGCGCGCGGTCGCCAAGACGGGGCGGATTCCGCGCTATACGATCCACAAGGGTGAGGTGCGCTGGCCCAATGGGGCGGTCGCCTATGTCTATTCGGCCGATGCGCCCGAGCAGCTGCGCGGGCCCGAGCATAGCGCGGCGTGGTGCGACGAGCTGGCCAAGTGGCGGCGCGGCGATGCGGCGTGGGACAATCTGATGATGGGGCTCAGGCGCGGCGCCAATCCGCGCGTGCTGGTGACGACGACGCCGCGGCCGACCAATCTGATGAAGCGCGTGCTGCGGTCGAAGGGGCTGGTGGAGACGCGCGGGACGACGCGCGACAATCCGTTCCTGCCGCAGGTGTTCGTCGATCATATCGAAGAGGCCTATGCCGGCACCGCGCTGGGCCGGCAGGAACTGGACGGCGAGATGGTCGAGGATCTGGCGAGCGCCTTGTGGTCGCGTGCGCTGCTGGAAACGTGCCGGGGCGGTGTGCCCGACGATCTGGTGCGCGTGGTGGTCGGCGTCGATCCACCGGCGGGGGGACTGGAGGACGGCACGGCGGGCGATGCGTGCGGGATCGTCGCGGTTGGGCTGGATGGCGATGGCGTCGCGCATGTGCTGGACGATGCGAGCGTCTCCGCCGCGTCGCCCGAGGGCTGGGCGCGCGCGGTGGCGGGTTGCGCCGCGCAACATCGCGCCGACCGGGTGGTGGCGGAGGCCAATCAGGGTGGCGCGATGGTGCGATCGGTGCTGATGGCCGCCGACGTGACGCTGCCGCTGACGCTGGTGCGCGCGAGCCGGGGCAAGGTGGCGCGGGCCGAGCCGGTGGCGACACTCTACGCGCGCGGGCGAGTGCGGCATTGCGGGCGGTTCGCCGCGCTGGAGGACGAGATGTGCGGGCTGGTGGCCGGGGGCGGCTATCAGGGGCCGGGGCGGTCGCCGGATCGTGCGGACGCGCTGGTGTGGGCGGTGAGCGAGCTGATGCTGCGGCCGCAGGGGAAGGCGGGCGTGCGGGGGCTGTAGGCGCCGCTTCGTTCGCTTCTCCCTTCGTCATCCCGGCGTACGCCGGGATCCATGGAGGCGGTGGGGTCGGCGATGCGCGCCTACGCTGGCGGCGGACGTCCATGGATCCCGGCGTTCGCCGGGATGACGAGGGAGGGGGCGTGGCCTCGCCCTTGCCGGAACGGCATTACGGGAGATTCAACATGTGGTTGTTCGGGCGGAAGGGGCTGCGTGAGGGCGCGCGGCCGGCGTTGTCGCGTGGCGGTGCGGGGGTGGCCTTGGGGGAGTGGCCGCGCAGCTATGAGGCGCAGGTGCGCGAGGCCTATGCGGGCAATGCGATCGCGCAGCGGGCGGTGAAGCTGGTGGCCGAAAGCGTGGCGGGTGCGCCTGTGGTGGCGAGCGTGCCCGACATGATGGCGTTGCTGGCGGCGCGATCGGGCGGGCAGGTGCTGCTGGAGGCGGTGGCGGCGCAGCTGCTGTTACACGGCAACGCCTATGTCCAGGTGCTGCGCGATGCCGAGGGGCAAATCGGCGCGCTCTATGCGTTGCGGCCCGAGCGGGTCAGCGTCGAGGTGGACGCGGGCGGGTGGCCGACCGCCTATCGCTATGCGGTGGGCGAGCGGCGGGTGCGGCTGGATGCCGAGGGGCCGCGGCCGGATGTGATGCATGTCCGCAGCTTCAATCCGATCGACGATCATTACGGCATGGGGTGCCTGGGTGCCGCCGCCGGGGCGGTCGCGGTCCACAATGCGGCGGGCAAGTGGAACAAGGCGCTGCTCGACAATGCGGCGCGGCCGTCGGGTGCCTTGGTGTACGATCCGGGCGATGGCGCGGCGCTGTCGGCGGAACAGTTCGAGCGGCTGAAGGCGGAGATGGAGGCGGGGTTCTCGGGCGCGACCAACGCCGGGCGGCCGATGCTGCTGGAAGGCGGGCTCAAGTGGCAGGCGCTGTCGCTGTCGCCGGCCGACATGGATTTCGTCGGGCTGAAGGCGGCGGCGGCGCGCGAGATCGCGCTGGCGTTTGGGGTGCCGCCGATGCTGCTCGGCCTGCCGGGCGACGCGACCTACGCCAATTATCGCGAGGCGAACCGGGCGCTGTGGCGGCTGACGGTGTTGCCGCTGGCGGGGACGATTCTGACCGCCTTGGCGCAAGGGCTGGGGGGCTGGTTCGAGGGGGCGAAGCTGTCGGTCAATCTGGATCGCGTGCCGGCGCTGGCGGAGGATCGCGAGCGACTGTGGCGCAGCGTATCGGGCGCTGATTTCCTGAGCGTCGAGGAGAAGCGGGCGATGCTGGGAGTGGGGGCATGAGCGGGCCGGCACAGGATACGGGGGTGCTCGCGCAGCTGATGGCGCAGGCGGCGCGCGAGGGCGCGGACCTGGCGACGATGCGCGGCATCGCCGAGGAAGCGGGCGAGCTGTCGGCGATGCGTGCGCTGACCAGGCTGGGCCTCAGCGACGAGGCGGCGCGGAGCGACTTGGCCGAGCTGCGCGAGCTGCTGGGGGCGTGGCGCGATGCCAAACGGTCGGCGTGGAAGGCGGCGGCGGGATGGTGCGTGCGGCTGGCGGGCGCGCTGCTGCTGACGGGGCTGGCGGTGAAGCTGGGGTTCGGCGGGTGGCTGGAGTGAGGTTCGCTGGATACGCCGCGGTGTTCGATCGCGTCGATCGGGCAGGAGATGTGGTGCGGTCGGGGGCCTTTGCGGGCGCCGGGCCGGTGCCGTTGCTGTGGCAGCATCGTGGGCGCGCGGTGGGGCGGATCGACGTTTTGGCTGAAGATGCGCGCGGACTGCGGGTCGAAGGGGTGATCGACGATGCGGAGGTTGCGCGGCTGGTGACGGCGCGCGCGGTCGATGGGTTGTCGGTCGGCTACCGCCCTCTGGTGGTGCGGCAGGGTGCGCGGCGCGAACTGCTGCGCGTGGCTCTGGCCGAGGTCAGTCTGGTGGCGGTGCCGATGCAGCCGCACGCGCGGATCACGCAGGTCGGCTGATTTCGGTCGGGCGCCGGCACCGCCCCTCAAACGTGTTTCAACGAGGAGAAGACGTATGGACGTGGTCGAAAGGCCGGCGCTGGATGGCGCGCGGGTGGAGCAGACGGACGGGGCGTTCGCGGGCTTCGTGCGGACGGGGACGGTGCTGGAGATGAAGGCCTTTACCGGCGTCACCGGCGACGCCGGCGGCTATGCCGTGCCGCGTGAGGTGGACGGCGAGATCGCGCGGGTGCTGAAGGGCATTTCGCCGATCCGCGCGATCGCCAACGTGGTGACGGTGGGGTCGGCGGGCTATCGCAAGCTGATCACCACCGGCGGCACGCCATCGGGCTGGGCGGCGGAGACGGCGGCGCGGCCGGAGACCGCGAGCCCGGTATTCGCCGAATTGGTGCCGCCGATGGGCGAGCTGTACGCCAACCCCTCCGCCAGCCAGGCGATGCTGGACGATGTGGCGTTCGACGTCGAGGCGTGGCTGGCCGGCGAGATCGCGACCGAGTTCGCGCGCGCGGAAGGGGCGGCATTCGTCGGCGGCAATGGCGTCAACCGGCCCAAGGGGTTCCTGACCGCGCCGGTATCCACCGCCAAGGATGCCACGCGGCCGCTGGGGACGCTGCAATATCTGCCGTCGGGCGCGGCGGAGGATTTCGGCGCGGCGCCGGACGAGCGGCTGCTCGATCTGGTGCATAGCCTGCGCGCGCCATACCGGCAGGGTGCGAGCTTCGTGATGAACGCCAATACGCTGGCGCGCATCCGCAAGTTCAAGACCGCGGACGACATGCCGCTGTGGCAGCCGAGCCTGGCGGCGGGGCAGCCCGCGACGCTGCTCGGCTATCCGGTGGTCGAGGCGGAGGACATGCCCGACATTGCCGCCAACGCGCTGAGCATCGCCTTCGGCAACTTCCAGGCGGGCTATCTGATCGCCGAACGTGGCGAGACGGCGATCCTGCGCGATCCGTACAGCAACAAGCCGTTCGTCAGCTTCTACGCGACCAAGCGCGTCGGCGGCTGCGTCGCGGACAGCGCGGCGATCAAGCTGATGAAGATCGCCACCGCCTGATGGCTGTCTGAAAGAAAATTCGCGGAAGAGCGAATTTTTAAGCGGTTCCGGCCCGCTCCCCCTCCCGGCCACCCATCAGGATACCGTGTGGGTGGTCGGGAGGGGGAGCGGGCCGGAACCGCCCTCTTAAAGGAGAGCGGGATGGGAGCGGCGGCGATGCCGGCTGCGGCGGTCGCGAACGCGGCGGCTGCGACGGCGACCTATTTGCGGATCGGCGAGGCGCCCGATGCGGTGCTGCTGCGCGCGAGCGGCACGGCGCTGGGGCTGGCGGAGGCGTTCTGCGGGCAGATGCTGGTGGCGCGTGACTGTGAGGAGCGGATGCGGCCGCGCGCCGGGTGGCAGCGGCTGGCGGCGATGCCGGTGCGTGGGATCACCGGCGGCAGCGGGCTGGGGATCGATATCGATGCGGGCGGGGTCGGCTGGGTGAGGGTCGACGGCGGCGAGATCGTGGTGCGCTATTCGGCGGGACTCGCGGCGGCGTGGGAGGCGCTGCCCGAGGCGGTGATGCAGGGCGTGGTGCTGCTGGCGGCGCATCTGTTCGAGCGGCGCGACGGCGATGCCATGCCGCCCGCGGCGGTGGCGGCGCTGTGGCGGCCGTATCGGCGGATGCGGCTGGGCGTGGAGGTGCGGGCATGAGCGCAGGGATGGTGCTGCATGCCGCGGTGCTGGCACACCTCAAGGCGACATGCCGGGTGTTCGACGCGCCGACGGCGCGGGCGGCGATGCCGGTCGCGGTGCTCGGCGAGGCGGTGCTGGGCGCCAGCGATGCCGCTGGGGTGAGCGGGCGGACCGGCACGATCGCGGTCGACTATGTCGACACGGGCGAGAGCCCGGCGCGGCTGCGCGCGCTGGTCGGTGCGGTCGAAACGGCGGCGGCGGGCGTGCCGCGAGGCCTGGGCGAAGGGTGGCAGCTCACCGGGCTGCGGCTGACCAAGAGCCGGATCCAGCGCGGCAAGGGCGATCGCTGGGTCGCGTCGAGCGAGTTCGCGGTGCGGATGTACCGGGTTCAATAACAGGAGAATCGTGATGGCGGTGGAACGGGGCAGTGCGTTCCTGCTGAAGGTCGGCGATGGGGCGGCGACGCCGGCCTTCGCGACGGTGGCGGGGCTGCGCACGACGCAATTGAGCGTCAACGGCGAAGCGGTGGTGGTGACGACGAAGGATTCGGGCGGCTGGCGGCAGCTGCTGTCGGGCGCGGGCGTGCGCAGCGTCAGCGTGAGCGGCGCGGGCGTGTTCACCGGATCGGCGGCGGAAACGCGGATCAAGGCGAGCGCGCTCGGCGGTACGATCGATGATTATCGGCTGAGCTTCGAGAGCGGCGAGAGCATGACCGGCCGGTTCCTGGTGACGCGGCTGGATTATGCCGGCGATTTCAATGGCGAGCGATCCTACACGATCGCGCTGGAAAGCTCTGGCCCGGTGGTGGCGGCATGAGCGGCGCCAACGAGGCGCGCCCCGCCAACGAAGCGCGCGGGGAATGCGCGGTACGGGTCAACGGCTGCGACCTGGTGCTCAGGCCGAGCTTTCAGGCTTTGGTCGCGGCGGAGGCGGAGCTGGGGCCGTTGTTCGCCCTGGTCGAGCGCGCGGCGGCGGGGAAGCTGGGGTTCGGCGAACTGGTCGCGCTGTTCTGGCACTGCCTGCGCGAGGTGCCGGAAGAGGTGACGCGCGAGGTGCTGGGCGAGGCGTTGGCGGCGCTGGGGCTCGCCAAGCTGACGCCGGTGCTGCGCGTGCTGCTCGGCCAGATCCTGGCCGGGCGGTGAGCGATTTCCGGATGAGTGCGGTGCGGCTGGCGGGCTTTGCCGGGGCGGCATTGGGCTGGACGCCCGATGCCTTCTGGCGGGCGACGCCGGCCGAACTGGCGGCGGTGGTGACGGCGGCGAGCGGTGGCGGTGCGGCGGCGGTGACGCCGCCCGATACCGCGACGATCGCCGCGATGCGGAGGGCCGATCCCGATGGATGAGGTGGAGCGGATGGCGGTGGGCGTGCGCGCCGACACCGCGGGCTTCGCGCGCGAGGTGGAGACGATGCGCGCGACGCTGGAGGGCGAGCTGGGCGCGGGCGCCGAGCACGCGGGGCAGTCGATCGAACGCGCGCTGCTGCGCGCGGCGCGGACCGGGCAGTTCGGGTTCGACGACCTGAAGGCGACCGCGCTGGGGGTGCTGGCGGAGATCGCGCGCGCGGCGGTGCGTGGCGGGGTGCAGGCGGCGGCGGGCAGCGGGTCGATCGGCGGCGTGCTGGCCGGGTTGCTCGGTGGGTTGCCGGGGCGGGCGACGGGCGGGCCGGTGACGCCGGGTCGCGGCTATGTCGTCGGAGAGCGCGGGCCGGAGCTGTTCGTGCCGACGACGAGCGGGCGGGTGGAGGCGGCGGTTCCGCCAGCAGCGCGCGACGTGCGGGTGACGATCCATGTCCAGGCGGGGGCGGGGGACGCGCCGGCGGCGTTGCAGCGGTCGAGCCGGCAGGTGGCGCGCGCGGTGCGGGCGGCGTTGGAGGGGTAGGGGCGGCCAGTGTCGCTTCGTCACCCCGGACTCGTTCCGGGGTCCACTGGGCCACGGGGGGATGATGGAGCCTCTGGCGATCCCCCTCGCCGCGGAGTGGACCCCGGAACGAGTCCGGGGTGACGGGATGGGTGGGGAGCGGTTCCGAACCTCGCCGGCCGTCCCCAATTATGGAGACATCATCATGGCGCATTGGCTGTGTTCGCAGCGGGTGGAGCAGGAGGCGGGGGTGCTCAGCCGGTTCGATCCGCGGTTTTGGACAGTCAATTTCCCGCGGCCGATGATGGCGGCGGTGACCAATCCGGCGCCGGATGCGCTACGGGTGGATGCGGTCTTCTATCGGCGGAGCGATCTGGCCGGGCTGATCTGGGAGGCGGAGGATCGGTTCGACCATCCGCTGCTGCGGTACGAGACGGCGCGGGATTTTCGGGGCTGTCGGCTTCGGTTCCGCTGGCGGTCGGCGGGGGTGAAGCCGCTGGACGCGATCCGCGGGCCGACGCTGACGATCGAGGGGCGGGATGCGGCGGGCAAGGCGCGCGTCTGGCATGTGCGGCTGTGGAATTATGCGACCGGCAGCCCGGAGGATGCCAGTGTCGCGATCGACTTTGCGAGCGTCGTGGGCGGCTTTGCACTGCCGAGCGAGGCGGACCCGGTGTGGGCGGGCGATGTCGACCGGATGTTCGTATCGCTGGTCGCGCCGGATTTCGACGAGACCGACGCGCCGCTGGCCGCAGCGCAGGAGGGGTGGGTCGAGCTGACCGGGATCGCGTGCGAGGGGCCGGGGGCGGTGATCGGCATCGGCGAGGCGGTGCTGCCCGAGCACGGCTTCCAGATCGCGAGCGGCTATGACGACAGCTATAACCTGACGCCGGCGCGGCTGCTGCGCAATGCGCTGCACCTCGGTTATCGCGGGGCGATCACGCATTATGTCGGGATGAGCCATTATTTCCGGCTCGATGCGCTGTACGGCGGCTTTTATGTCGGGCTGACCGGCGGCGTGCTGAACGTGGCGTGCGCAGCGTGGCATCGCGACTTTGCGATGCGCGCGAAGGCGCTGGGCTATGACGTCATCTGGTCGCTGAGCTACGAGCTGTTCGACGCGCATTGTTGGAACGACTGGAAGCAGCGCGCGGCCGATGGCGCGCCGGCGCTGACCGGGTGGGAGCCGCCGTCGACCCTGCTGTCGCCGTGCCAGACGAACGCGATGGCCTATCTGCGGCAGGTGGCGGCGGCCTTTGTCGGGATCGGGGTCGCGGCGGGATTGCGGCCGAAGTTCCAGATCGGCGAGCCGTGGTGGTGGACGATGCCGGACGGTCGGCCGTGCCTGTACGACGCCGCGGCCGTGGCGGCGCTGGCGCCGGTGGCGATTCCGAGCGTGCGTGGGACCATGGACGCCAGTCAGCGCGCGACGATGGATCGGGCGGGGGCGGCGCTGGCGGCCTCGACCGCGGCGCTGGCGGGATGGGTGAAGGCGGCGTTTCCGGAGGCACAGACGCTGCTGCTCACCTATCTGCCGACGGTGCTCGATCGCGCGGCGCCGGAGTTGAAGCGCGCCAACATGCCGCTGGGCTGGGCGTATCCCGCCTTCGACGTGCTGCAGCTGGAGGATTACGACTGGGTGACGGAGGGCGATGCCGCCGCGACCGCGCGGGGCGTCGCCGCGGCGGAGGCGCGATTGGGCTATCCGCGTGACCGGCAGCATTATCTGTCTGGCTTCGTGCTGCGCCCCGACCAGGCGGCGCAATGGGCGCTGATCGAAACCGCGGGACAGGTGGCGCGGACGCGCGGCGTCGCGTCGGTGGTGCTGTGGGCGCTGCCGCAGGTGATGCGCGATGGCTTCGTCCGCTTCGAAGGAGAGGCAGATATGCAGGACTATGACGACGTGCTGTTTCCGCTGGCGCTGGGACGCGAGGCGGAGGTGGCGCCGGCCTTTTCCACCGCGATCCTGACCGCGGCGGGCGGCGCGGAGCAGCGCAGCGCGGGCTGGGCGGAGGCGCGGACGAGCTACGACGTCGGGCCGGGCATACGGTCCGAGGCCGACATCGCGACGCTGCTTGCCTTCTTCCGCGCGCGGATGGGGCCGGCGCGCGCCTTCCGGCTGCGCGATCCGTTCGATGCGAGCGGCGTGGACGAGGTGATCGGGACGGGCGACGGCACGACGCGGCGGTTCGAGCTGGTTCGCCATTATGGCGCGGCGACGCGGCGGATCGTCCGGCCGGTGACGGGCAGCGTGCGGATCAGCGTGGATGGCACGGCGACGCAGGGCTTCAGCGTCGAGGCCGATGGCGTGGTGGTGCTCGACACGGCGCCGGCCAAGGGCGCGGTGGTGCGGGCGAGCTTCACCTTCGACGTGATGGTGCGCTTTGCCGAGGATCGGTTGCGGGTGGCGCGATCGACCTTCCTGGCGGGGGAGGCAGTGTCGGTGCCGCTGATCGAGGTGCGCGGGTGAGCGCGCTGTCGTGCATCGCGCTGTGCTGGCGGGTGGAGCGACGCGACGGGGTCGCGATCGGGCTGACGACGCATGATCGCGATGTGACCGTCGACGGTCTGATCCACCGCGCGGCGCCGGGCATGGTGCCGTCCGCGATCGAGCGCTCCGATGGGCTGGAGGCGGACACGATGGATATCGGCGGGGCGCTGACCAGCGCGGCGATCGGCGAGGCGGATCTGCTCGCCGGGCGCTGGGACGGGGCGCGGGTGCGGGTGTTCGCGGTCGACTGGGAGACGGGCGCGCGGCTGGCCGAGCTGGGCGAGGGGCGCATCGGCGCGGTCGAGCTGACCGACCATGGCTTTACCGCGGAGCTGGCGGGCGTCAGCGCGGCGCTGGCGCGCGCGGTGGTGGAGGAAACGTCCGCCGAATGCCGCGCGGATCTGGGCGATGCTCGCTGCCGCGTCGCCATGGCGGGGCGGCGGCGGTTCGCGCGGGTGGTGTCGACGGTCGAGCGGGTGGTGACGCTGGACGCGGGCGAGCCGGTGGCGGGGGCCTATGCAGGCGGCGTGCTGCGCTGGTTCGGCGGCGGCAATGCGGGGCTGTCGCAGGGTATCGATGCGTCGGACGGCGCGACGGTGACGCTGCGCGCGGCGCCCGCTTTTGCTGTGGCGGCGGGGACGTTGGTCGAGGTGAGCGACGGGTGCGACAAGAGCTTCTCCACCTGTGTCGCGCGGTTCGGCAATGGTGCGAACTTTCGCGGCGAGCCGCATCTGCCGGGGATCGACCTGCTGACGCGCTATCCCGGTGGATGAGGACGCGGCGGATGCGGTTGCGGCCGCGGCGCTGGCCTTGGTCGGGGCTAGGTTCCGGTTGCACGGGCGGGATGCTTTGCATGGGCTCGATTGCATCGGGGTGATCGCGGCGGCGCTGCGGGCGGCGGGCTGGGAGGGGGAGGTGCCGAGCGGCTATCCCCTGCGCGGCGGCGATCCGGCGGTGGTAGCGGCGGGCTTCGATGCGATGCTGGCGCGGGGTGACGGAAGGCGAGCGGGCGATGTGCTGCTGTTCGCGGTGGGGCCGGGGCAGATTCATGGCGCGGTGAAGACGGCGGCGGGTTTCGTCCATGCCGATGCGGGATTGCGCCGTGTGGTCGAGCGACCGGGGGCGGCGGAGTGGCCGCTGATCGGGGCATGGCGCTATATCAACGGAGGGGCGGATGGCGACGCTGGTGCTGACGACGGTCGGGCGGGCGATCGGCGGACCGATCGGGGGTGCGCTGGGTGCGCTGGCGGGGCAGGCGATCGACGGGCGGTTGTTCCGCGGCGCGACGCGCGAGGGGCCGCGGCTGAGCGACCTGTCGGTGCAGACGTCGAGCTATGGCACGCCGATCCCGAAATTGTTCGGCACGATCCGGGTGGCGGGGACGGTGATCTGGTCGACCGACCTGATCGAGACGCGCACGACCAGCCGCGGCGGCAAGGGCCAGCCGGGGACCAACACCTATAGTTATAGCGTGTCCTTCGCCGTGGCGCTGTCGGCGCGACCGATCCGCAGCGTGCGGCGGATCTGGGCGGAGGGCAAGCTGCTGCGCGGCGCGGCGGGCGACTGGAAGAGCGTGACGGGGTTCCGTCTGCACACCGGGGCGGAGGATCAGGTGGTCGATCCGCTGATCGCTTCGGCCCTGGGGACGGTGCCGGCGTATCGTGGCATCGCCTATGCGGTGTTCGAGGGGATGCAGCTGGCCGATTACGGCAACCGCATCCCGTCGCTGACCTTCGAGGTGGAGGCCGATGCGGCGCCGGTGGCGAGCGGGGCGGTGGCGGCAGCGCTGGCGCCGGAGGTGCGTGGCGGCGGCGGGGTGATGCTGGGTGGCTTTGCCGCGTCGGGCGCGAGCGTGCGCGGCGTGCTGGAGACGCTGACGACGATCGATGGCGGCTGGTGGCGGGCCGAGGGCGCGACGCTGGTGCGGAGCGATGCCGGCGGGGCGGCGGTGGCGATCGCCGATACCGGCAAGGAGCGCAGGCGCAGCGTCGCGGCGGCGGGCGGAACCGCGCGAGAGGTGGCGGTGGCGCATCATGACCCGGCGCGGGACTATCAGATCGGCGTGCAGCGCGTGCGGCGGCCGGGGGCGGGCCAGGCGGTCGATCGCGTCGATCTGCCGGCGGTGCTAGACGCGAGTGAGGCGAAGCGCGTGGCGGCGGCGCTGCTGGCGCGGAGCGAGAGCGAGCGGACGCAGCGGCGGGTGACGCTGGGGCGCGAAGGGCTGGGGATTGCGCCGGGTGCGATCGTGACGATCGCCGGAGAGGCGGGGCGGTGGCGCGTGGCGCAGGCAACGATGGCGGGGCTGGCGACGACGCTGGACCTGGTGCCGCTCGCGCCGGCCGCGCTGTCGATGCGGGCGAGCAGCGGGACGGTCGCGGCGGCGGCGGACATGCGCATAGGCCGGACGCTGCTGGTCGCCGCGGAATGGCCGGGGCTGGAGGATACGCCGCTAAGCCAGCCGCGGGTGTCGGTTTTGGCTTGTGGTGAGGGGGCGGGGTGGCGACAGGCTGCGCTGCTCTACAGCCTCGACGATGGCGCCAGCTGGATGGGTACGGGCGGGACGGCGGCGCCGGCGACGATCGGGGTGATCGAGGGGGTGCCGGAGGTGGCGTCTCCCTGGCTGATCGATTCGCGCAGCCGGCTGATCGTGCGGCTGATGCGGGCGGACATGGTGCTCGGCGATGCCGACGCGACGCGGCTGGCGCAGGGTGGCAACCTTGCGCTGGTCGGCGACGAATTGATCCGGTTCGCGGTTGCCGAGCCGATGGGTGCGGGGCGCTGGGCGTTGACCGGGCTGCGACGGGGCGTGCTGGGAACCGAGGCGGCGATCGGTACGCAGCGGCCGGGCGATCGCTTTGCGCTGATCGAACGCGATGCGGTGGCGACGATCGACCTGCCGGTGACGGCGATCGGGCGGCGCGTGCGGCTGATGGCCAGCGGGGTGGGCGATGCCGCCGCGCCCGCCACCGCCGCGGTGATCGTGACCGGCGCGTCCGTGGCGCCGCCATCGCCGGTGCATCTGGGGCTGCAGCGCGATGCGGACGGCGGGCGGCGGCTGGGCTGGATCCGGCGCAGTCGCGCGGGATGGACCTGGCGCGATGGGCTCGACGCGGCCGTGGGGGAAGAGAGCGAACGCTATCGCGTGACGATCGCGCGGCCGGATGGCGGCGTGCGCAGCGTCGAGACGACGGCGCCAACGCTGTCGATCGAGGCAGGCGATGCCGGTGCCGTCGTCACCGTCGTGCAACAGGGAACGCTCGCGGTCTCGTCGCCGGCGCACCTGACATTTTCCGATCTGGGAGCTTGATCGATGAACAGTCTGACGACGTCGCGATTCGCCCTGCCGCTGCTCGCGGCGGGGCAGGCGGACAAGGAGCTGACGCATAATGAGGCGCTGACGCGGATCGATATGCTGTTGCATCCGGTGGTGCAGGCGGTCGGGCTGTCGGTTCCGCCGACGACGCCCGGTGTCGGGCAATGCTGGGTCGTTGGGGTTAATCCGACCGGCGCGTGGGTGGCCCAAGCCAATCGACTGGCAGGCTGGAGCGAGGGGGGATGGCGCTTCGTCGACCCACGCGAGAACCTGATCGTATGGGACGTTTCGCAAGCGATACCAATCGCTTATCGGGGAGGGCTGTGGCAAGAAAGTGACGTCCGCGGGGCGCGCCTGACGGTGGGCGGGCAGCAGGTCGTCGGCAGCCGCAAGGGCGCGATCGCCGACCCGCAGGGCGGAGGCACGATCGACGATGTCGCCCGCTCCACCCTGGTCGCGATCCTTGCCGCGCTGCGCGGCCATGGCCTGATCGGCACCGGCTGACCTGTGACATTGGCGCAACAGTTCCAACCTTTTGTCGGCTTGCGTGGAAACCAACCCTCCGATAGTGAGTTTGCGCTGTCCGTAGTGACACTCAAGAAAGGGGACTTCTATGCGGAAGCTTGCCGTCGTTCTGGCACTGGCCTCCACCGCACTCGCCACTCCCGCCCTCGCCCGCGACAAGTCGTGGTACGTCGGCGTCGAAGGCGGTGCGATGATCGTCGAAGACATCAACTATGACATCGGCGCGTCGCGCAATGCGGCCACCGTCGATCACAACTATGGCTATGACGTCGATGGCGTGATCGGCTACGATTTCGGCGGGTTCCGCGTCGAAACCGAAGTCGGCTATCGCAGCGCGACCGTCGATGGCTACACCTCGACGCTGACCACCCCGGCGTACACGTCGACGGGTGCGCTCGTGAACGTTCCGGCCGGTTCGTACAGCTATGCTGGCGGCCGCACCTCGGCGCTCAGCTTCATGCTGAACGGCCTGCTCGACTTCGGTGACGATGACGGCATCCAGGGCTTCGTCGGCGGCGGTGTCGGTGTCGCTCGCGTCAAGGCGAACTACCAGCTGAACACCCGCGGTAACTTCGTCGACGATTCGGACACCGTGTTCGCATGGCAGGGCCTAGCGGGCGTTCGCGCGCCGCTGACCGACCACATCGACGCGACGCTGAAGTATCGCTTCTTCAACGCCGACAACGTCAAGCTGGTCGACGTGACCAACCGCACGTTCGACGGTCGCTTCCGTTCGCACAGCATCCTGGGCGGCATCACCTACAACTTCGGTTCGCCGACCCCGCCGCCGCCGCCGCCGCCGCCGCCTGCTCCGGAGCCGACTCCTGCTCCGCCGCCGCCGCCGGTCGAAGCGCCGGTCTGCTCGCCTGGTCCGTTCATCGTGTTCTTCGAATGGAACAAGTCGGACATCACGCCGGAAGCAGCGTCGATCCTCGACAACGCGGTCAGCCAGTACCAGAACTGCAACAATGCGCAGGTCATGGTTGCCGGTTACACCGACACGTCGGGTACGCCGAAGTACAACCTGGGTCTGTCACAGCGTCGCGCCGACTCGGTCAAGGCGTACATGACCTCGCACGCCGTCCCGGCGGCGCAGATTTCGACCGAAGCGTTCGGCGAAACCCGTCTGCGCGTCCAGACCGCCGACGGCGTTCGCGAAGTGCAGAACCGTCGCGTCGAGATCACCTACGGCCCGGGCGCTGGTCAGTAAGACCAGTCCCACCGTTGGGATACGATTGGGGAGGTCGGCGAAAGCCGGCCTCCCTTTTCGTTTGCGGTCGGTAATCCCCGTCAAGCGCATGCGGATCGGTCGCGATGTTCGCTTTGCGCGGTCCAATCACGTGTCGTAATGTGCTGACCGTGAAGCGTTCCCTGCCCTTCCGGTTGGGAGGGTGGCAATCGCGCCCTGTTTCGCTAGAGAGCGCGTGACCGGGGATCACCCCTCCACGACGAGGTATCGATGCGCATTACGATGATCGGTTCGGGCTATGTCGGCCTGGTATCGGGTGCCTGCTTTGCCGATTTCGGGCATGAGGTGATTTGCGTCGACAAGGACGAGGGCAAGATCGCCGCGCTGAAGGCGGGGCGGATGCCGATCTACGAGCCTGGTCTCGATACGCTGGTCGCGAGCAACGTGGCGGCGGGGCGGCTGACGTTCACTACCGATCTGGCCTCGTCCGTGGCGGGCGCCGACGCGATCTTCATCGCGGTCGGCACGCCCTCGCGCCGCGGCGATGGCCATGCCGATCTCAGCTACGTCTTTGCCGCGACCGAAGAGATCGCCGCGGCGGTGACCGGCCCGACCGTCGTCGTCACCAAGTCGACCGTCCCCGTCGGCACCGGCGACAAGGTGGAGGCGATCCTGCGGGAGAAGCGCCCCGAGGTCGATGTCCAGGTCGTCTCCAACCCCGAATTCCTGCGCGAAGGCGCCGCGATCGGCGACTTCAAGCGTCCCGACCGCATCGTCATCGGCACCGACGACGAGGGCGCACAGCGGGTGATGCGCGGCGTGTATCGCCCGCTCTACCTCAACGAATCGCCGATCCTGTTCGTCAGCCGCCGCACCAGCGAGCTGATCAAATATGCCGCGAACGCCTTCCTCGCGACCAAGATCACCTTCATCAACGAGATCGCCGACCTGTGCGAGGCGGTGGGGGCGGACGTGCAGGACGTCAGCCGCGGCATCGGGCTCGACAACCGCATCGGCAAGAAATTCCTGCATGCCGGCCCGGGCTATGGCGGATCGTGCTTCCCCAAGGACACGCTGGCGCTGCTGAAGACCGCCGAGGATTTCGAAAGCCCGATCCACATCGTCGAGGCGGTGGTGAAGGTGAACGACAGCCGCAAGCGCGCGATGGGCCGCAAGGTGCTGCACGCGCTGGGCGATGCGCCCAAGGGCAAGACGGTCGCGCTGCTCGGCCTCACCTTCAAGCCGAACACCGACGACATGCGCGACGCGCCCTCGATCGCGATCGCGCAGGCGCTGCTCGACGAGGGCGTGACGGTGCGGGCCTATGATCCCGAAGGCGTCGAGCCGGCACGGCGGATGATGCCCGACCTCACCTATTGCAGCGACGCCTATGATGCGGCCGGGGGTGCCGATGCGGTGGTGATCGTCACCGAATGGGACGCCTTCCGCGCGCTCGACCTGACGCGGCTCAAGACGCTGATGACCGCGCCTGTGCTGGTCGACCTGCGCAACGTCTACCGCCGCGAAGAGGTGGAAGCCGCCGGCTTCGCCTATACCGCCGTCGGACGCTGAGCGTCAGGCGAGCGCCGGGGCGAGCCAGTCGGGGATCAGCGCATTGCCGAGCGCCTCGACCCGGCGGTGTTCGATCATGAGGCCGAGGTCGGGATAGGTCGCCCGCGTGCGATCGCCCGGTTCCGCCAACGGCGCGACGACCAGGCGCCGGTTGACCTTGGCCCGGTGATGCATGCGCGCGGTGTTTTCCTGGCCGATGTAGCAACCCTTGGTGAAGCTGACGCCGTTGAGTTCGCGCGCGTTGCACTCGAGCCAGAGCGTTTCGCCATTGCCGAGTTCGCCGATCCCTTCGGTCACACCGAGCGACAGGCGGTGGGCCTGCCACCCGTCGACGGGGTCCAAGGGGGGAGCGATCCAGCGCTGCCCGAGCGCGGGCAGGCGGGGATCGGCGACCCCTTCCGTCCCATCGCGCGACCAATGCACCGCCAGCCCCGTGTCGATCGCAATCCGGATCGCCCGGCGCAGGCGATAGAGCGTCAGCCGTCGGACGAGCGCCTCCGCCTGGGTCGCTTCGGCATCGAGGAGCAGGTCGTCGCCATCGGCCCAGACGAGAAAATCGAACAGTGCCTTACCCTGCGGTGTCAGCAGCGCGGTCCAGACCGGCAGGACGCCGGCGACGTCGTTGGTGACGAGGCCCTGCAGGAAGCCGCGCACATCCTCTCCGGACAGGCGGATGACGGCGCGATCGGTGAGCGTGGTGGCGTTCATGCCACTGCACCTAGGCTGTCGCCGTCATTTTCCAAGGTGGCGACACGGCGCCGACGACGATAGGAGGGCGCATGACCGATCGCCTGACCATCCGCCGCCCCGACGACTGGCACGTTCACCTGCGCGATGGCGCGATGCTGACGCAGGTCGCACGGCATACCGCGCGGCAGTTCGGGCGAGCGATCGTGATGCCGAACCTGACCCCGCCGGTGACGAGTGTCGCCGCCGCGGAGGCCTATCGGCAGCGGATTCTGGCGGCGGTCGGCGACGGTGGCGGCTTTACGCCGCTGATGACCTGTTACCTGACGGACGGCATCGACGCCGCGGAGATTGCGGCGGGACATGCGGCCGGCGTCTTCACCGCCTGCAAATTGTACCCGGCCCATGCGACGACCAATTCAGCGCATGGCGTCACCGATATCCGGGCGCTGACCGATGTGCTGGAGACGATGCAGCGGATCGGTATGCCGCTGCTGATCCATGGCGAGGTGACGGACAAATCGGTCGATATCTTCGATCGCGAGGCGGTGTTCATCGAGCGCGTGCTGATGCCGCTGATCCGGGACTATCCGGCGCTGAAGATCGTGCTGGAGCATATCACGACCGCGGAAGCGGCTGCCTTCGTCAGCGAGGTCGATCATCCGATCGCGGCGACGATCACGCCGCAGCATATCCTGATCAACCGCAACGCGATGTTCGATGGCGGCCTGCGTCCTCATGCCTATTGCCTGCCGGTGCTAAAGCGCGAGGCGCATCGGCTAGCCGTGCGGCGCGCGGCGACGTCGGGCAGTCCGCGATTCTTCCTGGGCACCGACAGCGCGCCGCACGTCGTCGGCGCAAAAGAGTCGAGCTGCGGTTGCGCGGGCATCTTCAATGCGCCCTTTGCGCTCGAGGCGTATCTACAGGCCTTTGACGAGGATGGGGCGATCGACCGGTTCGAGGGCTTCGCGTCGGAACATGGCCCGCGCTTCTACGGCCTGCCGCTGAACGAGGGCACGGTGACGCTGGTGCGCGAGACGGTGACGGTGCCCGAGCGGATCGGCGAGGGCGAGACGTCGGTCGTGCCGTTCCTGGCCGGCGATACGGTGGGATGGCGGTTCGAGGGGTAAGTCGTCGAACCCCACCCATCCGTCAGAAGGCGTCGTTGATCGAACAGGCCGCGGGGCCGAGGATGACGATGAACAGCGTCGGCAGGATGAACAGGATCAGCGGGATCGTCATGATCGCGGGCAGACGCGCGGCTTTTTCCTCGGCGCGCATCATGCGTTCGTTGCGAAATTCCGCCGACAGGACGCGCAAGGCCGACGCGAGCGGCGTGCCATATTTTTCGGTCTGGATCATCGTCGTGACCACGCCCTTGATGGCATCGAGTTCGACGCGCGTGGCGAGATTCTCGAACGCCTGACGCCGTTCGGTGAGGAAGCCCAGTTCGATCGCGGTCAGCGTGAATTCGTCGCCCAATTCGGGATAGGCGCGGCCCAGTTCCTTCGCGACGCGATGGAAGGCGGCGTCGACCGTCAGGCCGGCTTCGGCGCAGATCACCAGCAGGTCGAGCGCATCGGGCAGCCCCTTGCGGATCGCATCGGTGCGCTTGGTGATGGCGTTCTTGAGGTAGATGTCGGGCGCCTTGTACGATAGCACCAGCGTGCCCGCGACCAAAGCATAGCGCTTCAACGCGGACCAATCGTCGAAGGTCGAGGTGCCGTAGACGATGAACGCCATGATCCCGCCGAACACGATCGGCAGCACCATTCGCCCGAAGATGACGCCGACCGCCCAATCCTTCGACCGGATGCCGGCGCGCATCAGCTTGAGCTGCGCTTCCTTAACCTGGCTGTCCTGCAGCACTTTCAGCGACGACAGCATCGTGCGCATCAGGTCGGTGGTGTCGTTGCGCTGGATCAGCTTGGCGCGCCGCTTGGTGGAGGCGGTAATGCCGGCCTTCAGCTGTTCGCGCCGGTCGTTCAGTGACTTGACGCGCTTGCTCATCGGGTCGCTGACCGTCGTCGCCGCGTAGATTGCGATCATCACCGCGAAGGCGGCGACGCCCGACAGGATCGTCGCGACCCACAGCACGTCGATACCCATCAGTGTCGGACCGGAAGCCTGCATGTCTCTACCCGTTCCCGCCGTCAGATTTCGAAGCTGACCATCTTGGCCATGATGAATACGCCGATTCCCATCCACAGCAGCCCGCCGAGGCCGGTGATGATGAGACGCGGGTCGACGAAGAAGTTCTGCATGTAGCTGGTGTTGATGAACCAGATCATCGTGAAGACGATGAAGGGCAGCGAACCGACGATATAGGCCGACGCCTTCGATTCCGACGACATCGCGCGAATCTTGAGCTTCATCTGGCCGCGCTGGCGCAGCACCGTCGCGAGGTTGGCGAGTGTTTCGGCGAGGTTGCCGCCGGTTTCGCGCTGGATCGCGATGGTGATGACGAAGAACTGGAATTCGGGCGTGCCGAGCCGATCGGCGGTGTCCTGCAACGCCGCGTCCATCGACTTGCCGATCTTCATCTTGTCGGCGACCATGCGGAATTCCTCGCCGACAGGGCCTTCCACTTCGTTGCCGACGACCTGAATCGTCTCGCTGACGGGTAAGCCGGAGCGCAGGCCGCGGACGAGCAATTCGATCGCGTCAGGGAATTTGGCGGTGAATTTGGCGATTCGGCGCTTGATGAACTGGCCGACGAGCCAATGCGGTATCCCTGCGCCGACCGCGAGGCCGAACAGCAGTGCGAGCAGCAATGGCGCGCCCTTCAGCCACAGCAGGCCGGTCATGACGGCAACCAGCCCGGCGCTGACCATGCCATATTGGCCGACCGTCCAGTCGTAACCGGTCATCGCCAGTCGCTTGGCGAGCTGTTCGGGGTTGGGCAGCAGGCGGCCGAAGGCGATGTCGGACCGCGTCTGTTCACGCCCCGCCGCGATCCGCCGCATCTGCGCATCGGCGACGACGCCGCTGTCGCCGTGCCGTTCGCGCATCGCGGCGATGCGCCGCGTCTGCGCGCGCTGCGGCGAGGGGCCGGCGAACACGAACAGCACCATGCCCAGCGAGATCGTCGCGCCGAGACCCAGCATCAGAAGGGAGAACAGATCCATCGCGGCGCCCTTGCCCGACGTTATTTCTTGCTGCGCTTCGACAGCATCGCCGACATGCCGCCGAGCAAGGACTTGCTCTTGGGCTTGCCGGTGCCGCCGTCATCGTCACCCACGACCATGTCGTCGGCGGCGTTGAGCACATGGCGGGTCAGCGCGATGATCGGCGCGATCGTGCGCGAATTCTTGCCGGCCTCGGCCAGCGGCTTGCCGAGCTTGGCCGCCTGCGCCGCGAGCTTCTGGTCGAAGGGGATCAGGAAATCGATCTTGCGCTCGATCGACCCTTCGAAATCCTTGCGGCTGATTTCGAGCTGGCCCGCGGCGTGGACGCGATTGGCGACGACGGTCACCTGCGTCTGCGGCGCGTTGGCCTTCAGCCAGGACAGCAGCCGGATCGTGTCGCGCGCGGCGGCAAGCGTCAGCTCGGTCACCACGACCATCGACTGCGTGTCGCGGATGAGGTGCGGGTAGAGGATCAGCATGCTGCGCGGCAGATCGACCACGGTCGCTTCGAACGCGGCGCGCATTTCCTCCTGCAACTGAAGAAAGGCGGTGCCGTCGGTCATCAGCGGCGTGTTGATCGGCGCTTCGGCGGAGAGGACCGCGAGCTTCTCGCTGGCCTTCACCATCGCGCGTTCGATGAACAGGCCGTCGATGCGGCTGGGATTTTCGATCGCGTCGGTGAGGCCGCGGCCGGGCTCGAGGTCGAGCGTCAGCGCGCCGGTGCCGAAATGCACGTCGAGGTCGAGCAGCGCGGTCGTGCGCTTTTCCTTGTCGCTGACCAGCCAGGCGAGCGAGGTCGCGATCGTCGACGCACCGACGCCGCCACGTGTGCCGATCACGGCGATCGCGCTATGCGGCCGGTCGAGGCTGGCCTCGATCGGCTTGGGCGCGTTGAGCATCGCATGCGCGTGGCCCAGTGATTCGCGCAGCGCGTCGGGCTGCAACGGCTTGAGCAGATAGTCCTGGATGCCGCTCGCGATCAGATCGCGATACAGGCGCACGTCGTTCACCTGGCCGGCGGCGATCACCACCGTGCCCGGCTCGCACACTTCGGCCAGCGCATTGATATCGTTGAGCGGATCACCCGATTCGGCGAGGTCGACGAACAGGATCTGCGGGCTTGCCGAAACCGACAGCGACTGCACCGCGTTGCGCAGGCCGCCCTTATAGACCTTGTCGATCGACCAGCCCATGTCGCCGGCGATCGGGCGCAGCGCTTCGGCGCTGGCCTCGTCGCAGACATAGGCGGCGAAGGGATCGCGGCTGACGATGCCGGCCGGTTTCCACGGCGCGTTCATATCAACGGCCCCCCTTGGCGCTGACCTGTTCCAGCGCGCCTGCGCCGGTCGCCGGTTTCTTGCGATAGGCGTCGATCGCCTTGGCGGTGAGCACCGGATCGCTGATCGGATCGTGGTCGACGCCGCGCACCAGATCGCCCGGACGAGCGACCATCGCGGCCAGATTGGTGTTCACCGCACAGCCGAAGTTCGACGAGGTATTGGCGTCGAATTCGTGCGAGGCGTCGCGGCTCCAGTCGGGGCAGCCGGGAACGCGCGCGTGCATGCGGCTGACGACGACGCGGACCGTGCCCGGCGTCACCGGGGCGGCAGTGACCGGGTGATCGTCCGACAGCAGCAGGCCATAGCTGGCGACCACGGCCGCGACTTCGTCGCGCGCCGCGACCGGGATCGGGCCACCGGCATCGACGCCGACGCGATCGCCGAAGCCCAGATGCATGGTGTTCATCCAGTCCGACAGGCGGCGCGCTTCGCTGGGGGCGAGTCGCCCGCCCGCGGTGGCGACGTCGAGAGCATAATCCTGCCGGGAGACGACGGGCTGATGCACCGAGGTGATCCCCGGATTCTGCGTGCCCATGCAGCCGCCGAGCAGCAAGGCCGGCGCAGCGAGCGTCGCACGCAGCGTGGCAGGAAGGATCGAACGCTTGGTCATCGCAGCCATGTCCTTGGAGCAAGCCATCAGTTGGAAAAGCCGGGGACGGGCGCCGCGCCGGCCCGGCGCACGGTCGCGCGCGGATCGGCGCTGGTGCGCGGCGAGGCGGGAGCGGGCGCGCGGCCGACCGGCACCGCGGCGGCGGCTCCGATCGTCGGCGAGACCGCCATCGGCGAACCCGGCACCATCACGGGTCCCGGTCGCGGGCCACCCGGCGTGCCGGATATTTGCCCGAGCAGCAGGCGTTCGGCGTCGGTCGGTGCCCGATAGCCATCGGTCGGCATCGCGATCTGCGACAGGCTGTTCACCGGCTTCACCAGATACGGGGTGATGATGATGACCAGTTCCGTCTCGTTGCGCTGGAAGCCGTTCGAGCGGAACAGCGAGCCGATGATCGGCAGGTCGCCGAGGAACGGCGTTTTCTGGATCGTGTTGTTGTGGCCGTTCTGCAGCAGGCCGCCGATCATCATGCTCTGGCCCGATCCCAGTTCCAGCGTCGTTTCGACGCGGCGGGTGGTGAGGCCGGGCACGCGTGTGCCGTTGAGCTGGACGGCATTGGCGTAATCGAGCTGCGACACTTCGGGGCGGACGCGCAGGGAGATGCGCCCGTCCGACAGCACCGTCGGCGTATAGGCCAGGCTGACGCCATATTGCTTGTATTCGACCGAGGTCGTGCCGAAGCCGCCCGCAATCGGCACCGGCACTTCGCCGCCGGCGAGGAAGGTGGCGGTCTCACCCGACAGAGCGGTGAGATTGGGGTTGGCGAGCGTCGTCACCTGACCGGTCGTCTCGCCCAGGTCGAGCGCGCCGATCACGTCGATGCCGAACAGCTTGCTGGCTAGGCCCAGCGTCGCACTGTTCGCGGCCTGGGTGATGAGGCTGCCGCCGGTGGCGGGGGTGGTGAAGCCCGTGCCCAACGGGCCGCCGGGCGCGAAGTTGGTGCTGGCGCCGCGGCCCTGCGCGAGGCCGAACTTGAAGCCGCTGGTGGCGTCGTTGGTCTGCCAGTTGACGCCGACGTTCTTAATGAAGTTGCGGCTGACTTCCGCGACGCGAACCTGCAAATTGATCTGCAGCGGCGTCGCGGTGCGCAGGCGCGAGAGGACCTTGGTCGTATCGCCGACATAGGCCTGGACCAAGCGCTCGGCTTCCGCCGCATCGCCGGGCCCGGCCACCGTGCCGGTGAGCAGGACCAGGCCATTCATCGGCGTCGCGGTCAACTGCGCATCGGGCATCGCCAGACGCAGCATCGTGCTGATCGAATCGAGGTTCTGGCCGACGCGAACCGTGGTCGCATAGACGACCGCGCCGCCCTTTGCGGTGGCGGAGATCGTCGTCTCGCCGGTCTTTTTGCCGTAGATATAGAGCTGGGTCGGCGAGCGGACCTGCACGTCTGCGATGGTTTCGTCGGCGACGAAGACGTCGCTCATCGCGCGCGGCAGCGTCACCAGGCGGCCGCGGCCGGTGTTGACCTGCACGATCGACGATCCCGCCACGCTGGCGCCGCCGGCGGGCAGGCGCGCATCGGCGCTGCCGCCGAGGCTGCCGGCCGCGAGCACGAGGCCCAGCGCCAGTCCGAGCGATGCCGTGCGCGGCGGCGCGGTGCGCCGGCGTGCGTCGGCAGATACGGTGGTGCGCATCTTAATTCTTCCCCCCGACCGGAACGACGGTCACGTTGTTGCCGCGCGCGACGCGCACGACGGGTCCCATGGCGACGGCGGTGCTTCCCGCTGCCGCACCCGGCGTACCCGCACCCGGCAGGGGCACGCCCTGGACCGAGGCCGGGCCATTGCCCTTGCCGGTCGGCACCGTGCTGCGCTGGTAGCGCGACACGTCGGCGCCGGTGGCGAAGCTGGAGCTGCCGCTTTGCGGTTGGGCGGCGACGCGCAGCATCATCGCCTTTTCGCCCTTCGCATCGCCCGGCACCTTCACCGCGCCATTGGCGATCGCTTCTTCGAGTTCGCTGGGATTGTCGGCCAGCGCGCGCAGCGACAGCGACAGTTCGCCGATCGTGCGGGCGACGGCGACCTGCTCGGCCATCTTGGGCGTCGCCTCCAGCGTGACGGTAGAATAGGTGCTGACCTTGGTCTTGCCGTCCTCGCCCGCGACATTGTCGGTGCGCTGGTCGGTGGCGAGCACGCGGACGTTGCGCATGATCGTTTCGGATACCTTGAGCGGCGGACCGTCGCCCCCGCCGGCAACCGTCTGCGTCAGGACCAGGTCGATCCGGTCGCCCGGAAAGACGAAGCCCGCCACCGCGGCCTGATTCGACACGGCGACGGTGACCGCGCGCATGCCCGGGCCGAGCGCCGCGGCCAGGAAGCCGCGATCCCCCGGCGAGACGAGCGCGCCCTTGGTGAGCGGCTGGCCGGCGGTGATCGCGTTGCGCACCACCGTGCCCTGCAGCTTGGTGATGTCCGTCGTCGGCTTCAGATAATAGGCGCCGTCGACCAGTTCCTTGGGCCAGGGCTGAAACTTCAGCGCGGTCGCGTCCAGGATGGTGCCGACGGGCAGCGCCCGCGTCGCGACCAGTACTTCCGGGCCGGTGACGGGCGGCGGTGGTGGCGGCGTGCCCATGGCAGCCGCCTGCGGCGCCGCGGACCCGGCGATGAGCGTGCGAGCGAAGAATGCCGTAATGCCGGCCACGAACAGCGCGCCCACCAGCAAAACGATCTTGCGACTATCCATGTCTCATCGGGCCTTTCAGGTCGCCGGTGGTTGATCCGACGGTAATCATTGCAGCGGAGTGGTTAAGATCGGGTTTGCGCCACCTGGGCCGCAGCCGGCCCAGGACCGTCGATCGGCAGGATCGCCGGCAGCACGAGCAGCGCGGCGGCCGCGATGGCGACGCCATAGGGCACCTCGATCGTGCCGAAGGCGCGGCGGCGGCGCTGGTCGATCATCATCAGCACGGTGATCGCGCCGCCCAGCACCGCCATCACCATCAGCATGTCGACGAGGCTGCCGAGCGGCAGCCACAGCGAGATGGCGGCGATCATCTTGACGTCGCCGCCGCCCATCCAGCCGGCGGCAAAGGCGCCGACGAATACCCCGAAGACGATGGCGGCGACGAGCAACTGCACCCCGACGTCGGTCCAGCCCAATCCCAGCGCCCACCACCATAGTGGCGCGAGCAGCGCGATCGCCGCATTCTTGGCATTGGCGATCTCGCGGGTGCGCGCATCCTCGATCCCCGCCGCCAGCAGCAGTGCGGCCAGGACCACGGCGAGTCCGACGATCGCGAAAGCGTTCCATCCCATCACGCGATCACTGGTAGACGGCATGGCTTGCCAAACCGTAACCATGATGGCGATGACCCTGATTTGCATGACTCCATCGGCATGACCGCCGCCAGCACGAGCCTATCCGCCGATCCCGACGCGCTGCGCCGCGACTGGCCTGCGGGGTCGCGCCTGTCCGAATGGGTGGCGCCCGACGGCTGGCGCCATCGCCGGTTCGACTGGACGCATCCCGCCCCGCGCGGGCGCATTCTGGTGCAGGGTGGTCGCGCCGACATCATCGAGAAGTTCGTCGAGACGATGGGGTGGCTGCACGATCACGGCTGGTCGGTGACCGCATTCGACTGGCGCGGGCAGGGCGGGTCGGGCCGGCTGTGCGCCGATCCGCACGTCGGCCACGCAACGAGCTTTGCGCCCTGGGTCGAGGACCTCGGCCATTTCTGGCGCGCGTGGCGGGCGGAGGCGGATACGCCGGTGGCGCTGCTCGGCCATTCGATGGGGGGGCATCTGGTGCTGCGGGCGCTGGTTGAGGGGCGGGTCGATCCCGATGCGGCGGTGCTGGTCGCGCCGATGGTCGGCATCCGCTCGCCGATTGGTAACCGGCTGGGCGCGCTGCTGGCGCGGGCGCTGGCACGGCTCGATCCGACGCGAGCAGCGTGGAAGGTGCGCGGCGATGCGGCCTCCGCCGGGCATCGCGAGCGGCTGCTGACGCATTCGCACGAACGCTATGCGGACGAAGCCTATTGGTATGCGCGCGATCCGGCGCTGCGGCTGGGGCCGCCGAGCTGGGGATGGGTGGCCGAGGCGTTCGTGTCGGGCGCGCGGTTGCAGGCCGATCCGCGGCTCGCCACGCTGACGACGCCGATCCTGATGCTGGTCGCCGACGAAGACGGCCTGGTCGATCCCACCGCCGCGGTGCGGCTCGCCGGGCGGTTGCCCGATGTTGAGCTCGTACGGTTCGGGCCCGAATCGGCGCATGAAATCCTGCGCGAGGCGGATGGGGTGCGGCTGCGGGCCTATCGCCTGATCGATGCCTTCCTCGCCAAGCGGCTGGCGGCATGATCCATGACATCGCCATCGTCGGCGCAGGCATCGCCGGCGCGAGCCTTGCCGCGGCGATCGGGCGCGATGCCCGCGTGCTGCTGCTCGAGGCGGAGGATCAGCCTGGATACCATGCGACGGGGCGGTCGGCGGCCTTCTGGTCGGAAACCTATGGCGGGCCGGGCATCCAGCCGCTGACCAGCGCGTCGGAGGCGGGCTTGCGCGCGCATGACGTGCTGACGCCGCTCGGATCCTTGCATATCGGGCGCGCCGAAGATGTAGGCGCGATCGACGCGCTGCTCGCCGCCTTCGCCGATACGCCGGTCGCGCTGGCGAGGGTCGATCCACGCGATTTCGTACCGGGGCTGCGTGCCGACTGGACGCTGGGCGTGATCGAACCGAGTTGCGCCTATATCGACGTCGCCGCTTTGCACCTCGCGTACCTCGGCATCGTCCGGCGGATGGGCGGCGCGATCGTGACACGGGCCGGACTGATCGCGGCCCATCACGCGGACGGCGTATGGACGATCGAGACGGCGGCCGGCGCTTATCGTGCCCGCATCTTGGTGAATGCGGCGGGGGCGTGGGCGGATGCGGTGGCGGTGCGCGCGGGCGCCCGGCCGCTCGGCATCGCCCCCTATCGGCGGACGATGGTGCAGCTGCGTACCGATCCCGCCGCACCGTCGGCGATGCCGCACGTCAAGGACATCGGCGGGCGCTTCTACTTCAAGCCGGAGGCGGGCGGGCGGCTGTGGCTGACCCCGCATGACGAAACGCCGGTCGACCCAGGCGACGCGGCTGCCGACGAGATGGATGTCGCCATCGCGATCGAACGGTTCGAGGGCGTCGTCGATTGGCGCGTCGATGCGGTCGAGCGGCGCTGGGCGGGGCTGCGCAGCTTCGCGCCGGACCGTTTGCCGGTGTACGGCTTCGATCGCGACGTGCCGGGCCTCTTCTGGTGCGCCGGCCAGGGTGGCTTCGGCATCCAGACTGCGCCCGCCGCGGCCGCGCTGGCGGCGAGCCTGTTGCTGGGGCGCAGCCTGCCCGACTGGCTGTTGGGCGTGGACCCGGAGCGGTATGCGCCGACGCGCTTCTAGCGCGCCCGTTTCTTTGCTATGGCGCTGCGCATCGTATCAGCGGGAGTGTCGTCGTGGCGCACAGGTTCGTGATCGAGAAGAACAAGGCGGGCGAGTTCGTCGCCAAGTTCAAGTTCAACAACGAATTGATCTGGTGGACCGAGGGCTATGAGAGCCGTGCCTCGGCGCGCAACGCGATCGCCTCGATCCTGAAGAATGGGCCGACCGCCGAGGTGCAGGAGGACTGACGGTCAGCCTGTTGCCGCCGCCCCGGCTCCGCGGCCGGGGTAGTGGGCGGGATGGCGTCAGCTCGCCGGGCGGCTTGCCGCCAGCGCCGCATCGCTGGCGAGCTTGTCGACGCGTTCGTTGTCAGGGTGGCCGGCGTGGCCCTTCACCCAGACCCACTCGATCTCGTGCTTCTGCGTTTCGGCGAATAGCGCCTGCCACAGTTCGGCATTCTTGACCGGCTTCTTGTCGGCGGTGCGCCAGCCGTTCTTGCGCCAGCCGTGAATCCAGCGGGTCAGGCCGTCCATCACATATTTGCTGTCGGTCGACAGGCGGATGCGGCACGGGCGAGTGAGGACGCGCAGCGCCTCGATCGCGGCGGTCAGCTCCATGCGATTGTTGGTGGTGAGCGTCTCGCCGCCCGACAATTCCTTTTCGTGCGTGCCGAAGCGCAGCAGCGCGCCCCAGCCGCCGGGGCCCGGATTGCCTTTGCACGCGCCGTCGGTGGCGATTTCGACGAGTTGCGGTTCGGTCATGCGAAAGCCTCCGGATGCGCGTCATACCAGTCGAGGCGGCGCAGATAGGCGAGGGGGTCCTTGCGCGTCACCAGCGCATCGGCCGGGGTATTGAGCCAGTCCCACGCGCGGGTCAGCAGGAACCGGATGCACGCGCCCTTGGCCAGCACGGGCAGCGCCGCGCGCTCCTCGGCGGACAAACCGAATGCCGCGTCATAACCGGCGAGCACCGCGGAGCCGACGCCATCGAGCGGCGCGCCGATGGAATCGAAGGCCCAGGAGGTGTGCATCACCGCGATGTCATAGGCGCGGATGTCGTTGCAGGCGAAGTAGAAATCGATGAGTCCCGTCACCTGGTCGCCCAGCATCAGGACATTGTCGGGAAACAGATCGGCATGGATGACGCTGGTGGCGAGATCGCGTGGCCAGGCGGCCTCGACCGCGGCCAGCGCCGTGCCGATACGGCCGTAGAGGCCGGGTGCGATGCCATCGAGGTCGCGGCCGCAGCGATCGAGCAGGGGGCGCCAGTCGGCCACCCCCAGCGTGTTGGGCCGCTGCCCGGCGAAGTCGGCAACCGCGCCGTGCATGCGGCCGAGCGCGGCGCCCGCTGTGACCGCCTGTTGCGGCGTGGGGCGCGAGAGCGAGATGCCAGTCAGGAAGCGGATCAGGCAGGCGGGACGCCCTTCCAGCGTCTGGATCGCGACGCCTTCGCGATCGGCGAGTGCCGGCGGCACCGGCAAACCGCGCGCGGCGAGGTGATCGAGCAGGGCGAGGAAGAAGGGCAGGTCGCCCGCGTCGACGCGCTTTTCATACAGCGTCAGGATGAAGCGCGAGGTGGTGGTGTCGACGAGGTAATTGCTGTTCTCCACCCCTTCGGCGATGCCCTTGGCCGAGACGAGGTCGCCGACATCGTCGTAGCGGCGCAGGAAGGCGTCGAGGGATTCGGCGGACACCTGCGTGTAGACGGCCATGACGGTCTCTCTTTCTCTCCTCCCTCTCAGGGAGGGGCTGGGGGTGGGTGGCGTGCTCGTGGTGCGGCGGCGTCGGGCGCCCGGTGGCCGTTTCGCCTGGACGCCACCCACCCCCGACCCCTCCCTGATAGGGAGGGGAGACGCGCCTATGCCGCTTCCAGCCCGCGCGGCAGCTTGAAGGCGATCGTTTCGCGCGTCGTCTCTTCCTCGCGCTCGGTGACGTCGTAGCGGGTGGCGAGCAGGTCGACGAGCTCGCGCACCAGCTGTTCGGGCGCCGATGCGCCGGCGGTGATGCCGAGCGTGCCGACGCCGTCGAGAAACGACCAGTCGAGATCGGCGGCGCGCTGGATCAGCCGGGCGGGGATTCCCTCGCGCTCCGCCACCTCGACGAGGCGGACGGAGTTGGACGAATTGGGCGCGCCGATCACCAGCATCGCATCGCACTGGCCGGCGATCGCCTTGACCGCGGCCTGCCGGTTCGACGTCGCATAGCAGATGTCCTCGCCGCGCGGCGCCTGCATCAGCGGGAAGCGACGCTGCAGCGTGGCGACGACGGCGGCGGTATCGTCGACCGACAGCGTCGTCTGCGTCAGGAAGGCGAGGTTGGCGGGATCGGGTGGGGTGAAGGCCTCGGCGTCTTCGACCGTCTCGATCAGCGACATCGCGCCTGTCGGCACCTGGCCGAACGTGCCGATGACCTCCGGATGGCCGGCGTGGCCGATGAAGACGATATGGCGGCCGGCATCGACCAGCCGTTCGGCCTGGCGATGCACCTTGGACACCAGCGGGCAGGTCGCGTCGAGATAGGACAGGCCGCGATCCTCGGCGGCGGCGGGCACGGATTTGGGCACGCCATGCGCGGAGAAGACGACGGGCACGCCGTCGGGCACCTGGTCCAGCTCTTCGACGAAGATTGCGCCCTTCGCCTTCAGCGTATCGACGACGAACTTGTTGTGGACGATCTCGTGCCGGACATAGACGGGCGCGCCGTGCTTTTCGATCGCGAGTTCGACGATGCGGATCGCGCGGTCGACCCCGGCGCAAAAGCCGCGCGGCGCGGCGATCAGCAGGTCGAGCGGAAGCCGGGCGGTGCCGGCGGCGGCGTCTGCGGAGATGGAGGCCATATCCTGCCGCTTACGCGATTGCTTGCGCGCGCGAAAGGCGGTTCCTATGGTGCGCGCCGCAACGCCGGCCCCGTGCCGGCGCTGGTCCTGCTCGTTCGACAAAGGTACGCGTCCTCGTGAAAACCCCGGCAATCGGCCTTTGCGCCCTCGCGTTGATCCTGTCCGGTTGCACGGGCAAGGGCGAGATCGTGGAAGGCGGCATCACCGCCGTGCGTTCGGCCTGCCCGACGGTGGGCGTCGCGGCGGGCACCGGCGACATCACGCTGTTCGATCCGGCGACCAGCCGCGACGAGAATGCGATCGACGTGGTCGCGAACATGACGCACGTCCGCGGCACCTGCGCGGACGTGGGCGACGACATCACGACGACGATCACCTTCGACGTGCTCGCCCGCCGCACCCGCGCCGATGCGG
Organism: Sphingomonas sp. NIC1; assembly: GCF_001638925.1. NCBI lineage: Bacteria > Pseudomonadati > Pseudomonadota > Alphaproteobacteria > Sphingomonadales > Sphingomonadaceae > Sphingomonas > Sphingomonas sp. NIC1. The sequence goes on along the minus strand of NZ_CP015521.1, from coordinate 1,128,754 downwards.
CGCGCGACGTGACGCTGCCCTATTATATCGCGATCGTGCGCGGCGGCACGGCGGTGACGGCGAAGCGCAAGGGGACGGTGACGGTGCATTTCGATGCCGGCCAGACCCGCGCACAGGCGAGCGGCACGGCATCGACCACGATCGGCCGTGCCGCGGCGACGCTGCCGGAGTCGGTGCGCGAGGAACTGACCAAGAAGCGCAAGGCCGGCGACGAGGATGCCGCGGTCGATCCGCTGACCAAGCCCGAGGTGCGCAGCGCCGTGCTGCGCGCGACGTTCGAGGCGCTCGTCGGCTTCCAGCTGACCGACGACCAGCTGAAGTATAACGCGCAGCGGTAAGGGCGGGCGGTCACCGCCTTCCCGTCGTCACCCCAGACGTGTTCCGGGGTCCACTCCGCGGCGAGGGGGACGGCTGGAGGCACAGGCGCTACCCCCGCGGCCCGGTGGACCCCGGAACACGTCCGGGGTGACGGGGGATATGGGGCGGTCGTCTCGTTTACCCAACTTGGCCCGATCGGCCGCTTTCTCAATTGACTAAACCGGCCTCGCTCGCCAGAGCGGCGCGTGTCGATGACGGTGCGAACCGTCATGGGCATGCGCGGGAGAGAGCCCCCACGAAAGGGGCCGCCGAAGGAGCAACCACCCCGGAATCTCTCAGGCAAACGGACCGCGCAGGCCTTATCGATACTCTGGAAAGCGCCCCTTCTAGGGGCCACCGAAGGGGTAAGCCGGCGGTGCCGGCGAAAGCTCTCAGGTTCCCGTGACAGAGGGGGTTCGACGGATCGTGACGGCGGGTATGCTCCCGCAGGAACGGTCGCGTGGCCTTGATCTGGAGACGGTTGATGAGCGAGACGCTGACGGAAACCCTGCCCGACCCGCTCGATGGGATCGACGAGGGCGATGAGCCCGCCATCCTGCACCTGCCGCTCGACGCCTGGCACCGCGCCCGCGGCGGCCGCATGGTGCCGTTTGCCGGCTATGAAATGCCCGTCCAGTATGAAGGCATCATGGCTGAGCATCTGTGGGTGCGCGACTCGGCCGGGCTGTTCGACGTTAGCCACATGGGGCAGGTGACGCTGACCGGGGACGGCCTGGATGCGGCGGCGATCGCCAAGGCGCTGGAAGCGGTGCTGCCGGGCGACATCGTCGGTCTGGCGCCGACCAAGATTCGCTATTCGCTGCTGCTGAACGACGAGGGCGGCATCCTCGACGATCTGATGGTGACGACGCTGCCGGCAGACGGCGCGCATCCGTTCGGTGAGGCAAGCTATTATGTCGTGGTCAACGGCGCGACCAAATATGACGACCTTGCCTATCTGCTCGACGTGCTGCCCGACGATGTGACGCTCAACCTGATGGACGAGCAGGCGCTGCTCGCGGTGCAGGGGCCGAAGGCGGTCGAAGCGGTCGCGCGGCTGGTGCCGGGTGTCGAGAGCCTCGTGTTCATGACCGCGGGTGCGTTCGAATGGAACGGCCATGCGCTGTGGATCAGCCGTTCGGGCTACACCGGGGAAGATGGCGTCGAGATTTCGATCCCGGACGAGGCGGCTGCGGCCTTCGCCGACGCCCTGTGCGAGCAGCCCGAGGTGAAGCCGATCGGCTTGGGCGCGCGCGATTCGCTGCGGCTCGAGGCCGGGTTGCCGCTGTATGGTCACGACCTTGATCCCGAAACGACGCCGGTGATGGCGGACCTGGGCTTCGCGCTGTCGAAGCGGCGTCGCGAGGCTGGCGACTTCGCCGGTGCCGGCCGCATCCTCGCCGAGCGCGAGAGCGGCGCGGCGGTGAAGCGCGTCGGCCTGTCGGTCGGCGGGCGCCAGCCAGTGCGCGAGGGCGCGAGCGTCGTCGATGCGGATGGCGCGGTGATCGGCCGCGTCACCAGCGGCGGCTTTGCCCCCAGCGTCGGCGCGCCGATCGCGATGGCCTATATCCCCGCCGATCTGGCAAGCGCCGGCACCGCCGTCCGCCTCGTCCAGCGCGGCAAGATCCATGAGGGCGTCGTCACCCCCATGCCTTTCGTTCCCCACCGCTACGTCCGCAAGGCGTAGGCTTTCTGGAGCCAGTCAAGATGAGCCGTTACTTCACCGAAGATCACGAATGGGTCGACGTCGATGGTGACATCGGCACGGTCGGCATCTCGGAATATGCGCAGAGCCAGCTGGGCGACATCGTGTTCGTCGACGTTCCCGAAGACGGCAAGGCGCTGTCGAAGGGCGACGAGGCCGCGGTGGTCGAATCGGTGAAGGCGGCGTCGGACGTCTATTCGCCGGTGTCGGGCAACGTGCTGGAAGGCAACAGCCAGCTCGCCGACGATCCCAGCCTCGTCAACTCGGACGCCGAGGGCGAGGGCTGGTTCTTCAAGATCACGCTGAGCGATCCGTCCGAGCTGGAAACGCTGATGGACGAGACCGCCTACGAAGCGTTCGTCGCGAAGCTGTAAGACCTGCTCCCCTCCCGGGAAGGGAGGGGCTGGGGGTGGGTGGAGTGCTTGCTGTACGGCCGCTGCGCCGGGCAAGCCTTGCCGTACCACCAGGACGCTACCCACCCCCGACCCCTCCCTTGCAGGGAGGGGAGGAGCCTATGATGCGCTATCTGCCGCTTACCCAAACCGACCGTGAGTCGATGCTGTCCGTCATCGGCGCCGCCAGCATCGACGACCTGTTCGTCGACGTGCCCGAGGCCGCCCGGCTCGACGGCCCCGTCCATGGCCTGCCCAATCACGCCACCGAACTCGCGGTCGAGCGGCATATGGCCAAGCTCGCGCGGGCGAACACGGTCGCTGGCGAAGTGCCCTTCTTCCTCGGTGCGGGCGCGTATCGGCATCATGTGCCCGCGACGGTCGACCACCTGATCCAGCGCGGCGAGTTCCTGACCGCCTATACGCCGTATCAGCCCGAGATCGCGCAGGGCACGCTGCAGATGTTGTTCGAGTTCCAGACGCAGGTCGCGCGGCTGCTCGGCACGGACGTGGCGAACGCGTCGATGTACGACGGCTCGACCGCCTGCTGGGAAGCGATCGGCATGGCGCGGCGCATCACCAAGCGCGGCAAGGCGATCCTGTCGGCGGGTCTGCACCCGCATTACGTCAGCGTCGCCAAGACGATGGCGAAGTACACCGGCGATACGCTGGACACGACGACACCCTGGCTGACCGGCGAGATGGACATCGATCGGCTGATCGAGAAGATCGACGGCGATACGTCGTGCGTCGTCGTCCAGTACCCGGACATCCTCGGCCGCATTGCCGACCTGACGCCGCTGGCCGACGCCTGCCACAAGAACAAGGCACTGCTGATCGCAGTCGTCACCGAGCCGGTCGCGATGGGTGCGATCCGTAGCCCAGGCGAAATGGACGCCGATATCGTCGTCGGCGAAGGCCAGTCGCTGGGCGTCGGCCTGCAGTTCGGTGGCCCGTACGTCGGACTGATGGGCTGCAAGGAAAAGTATATCCGCCAGATGCCGGGCCGCTTCTGCGGCGAGACGGTGGACGCCGACGGCAAGCGCGGTTTCGTGCTGACGCTGTCGACGCGCGAACAGCATATCCGTCGCGAAAAGGCGACGAGCAACATCTGCACCAATTCGGGCCTGTGCGCGCTCGCCTTCTCGATCCACATGACGCTGCTGGGTGAGGCAGGCCTGCGCCGGCTCGCCGCGATCAACCACGCCGGTGCTTGCCGTGCGGCAGATCGCCTGAGCAAGGTGCCGGGCGTCGAGCTGGTGACGCAGAGCTTCTTCAACGAATTCACGCTGAAGCTGCCCAAGGAAGCGCGTCCCGTCGTCCGCACGCTGGCGGATCGCGATATTCTGGCGGGCGTGTCGCTTGGCCGGCTGTATCCGGGCGAGGATGCCCTCGCCAACGGGCTGATCGTCGCGGTCACCGAAACGACGACCGCGGAGGACGTCGAAACCCTTGCCGCCGCACTCGAGGAGGTTTTCGCATGAGCATCAACCAGAGCGGCTGGCGCCCCGAGATGACCGCGCGTGACAATGCGGCGGGCCAGACCTTCACCGGCAATCGCGCGCTGATGCTGGAAGAGCCGTTGATCTTCGAGATCGGTTCGACCGAGACGACCGGCGTCGACTTTCCGGACGGCGACGTCGCGGGATCGCGGTTGGGCGACCTGACGCGCAAGCAGCCGATCGGCCTGCCGGGCCTCGCCGAGCCGGAAACGATCCGCCATTATACGCGGCTCAGCCGGCAGAATTACGCGATCGACCTGGGGCTGTTCCCGCTCGGCTCGTGCACGATGAAGCACAATCCGCGCCTCAACGAACGCGTCGCGCGGATGCCGGGCTTTGCCGACGTCCATCCCTTGCAGCCGGTCGATACCGTGCAGGGCGCGCTGGGCGTCATCAACGAACTGGCGGTGTGGCTGATCAAGCTGACCGGCATGTACGGCGTCGCGATGAGCCCCAAGGCGGGCGCGCATGGCGAGCTGTGCGGTATCCTGTGCATCAAGGCGGCGCTGGAGAAGCGTGGCGAGGGGCATCGCAAGGTCGTGCTGGTGCCGGAATCGGCGCACGGCACCAATCCGGCGACCGCTGCCTTCGCGGGCTTCACCGTCGAGGATATCCCCGCGACGCCCGACGGCCGGATCGACACCGCGGCATTGGAAGCGCGGTTGGGGCCGGACGTGGCGGCGGTGATGATCACCAATCCCAACACCTGCGGCCTGTTCGAACGCGATCTGAAGCGCATCTCGGACGCGGTGCATGCCGCTGGCGGCTACGTCTATTGCGACGGCGCGAATTTCAACGCCATCGTCGGGCGGGTGCGTCCGGGCGATCTGGGCGTCGATGCGATGCACATCAACCTGCACAAGACCTTCTCGACGCCGCACGGCGGCGGCGGGCCGGGGTCCGGGCCGGTGGTGCTGTCCGAAGCACTGGCGCCGTTCGGGCCGCTGCCGTTCACCGCACGGATGGCGGACGGTCATATCCAGCTGATCGAGGAAGAGACGGCGGGCGACGACCATCCCGACACGTTCGGCCGGATGACCGCGTTCCACGGCCAGATGGGTATGTTCACCCGGGCGCTGACCTATATCCTCAGCCATGGCGCCGACGGCCTGCGCCAGGTCGCCGAGGATGCGGTGCTCAACGCCAATTACGTGCTGCGCAGCCTGGAAGGCACGCTCGACGCGCCGTTCGCGAAGGCGGGGCCGTGCATGCACGAGGCGATCTTCAGCGACGCCAACCTAGCCGAGGGCTTCTCGACGCTCGACGTCGCCAAGGGGCTGATCGACGAGGGGTTCCACCCGATGACGGTCTATTTCCCGCTCGTCGTCCATGGCGCGATGCTGGTGGAACCGACCGAGACCGAATCGAAGGCAGCGCTCGACCAGTTCATCGGCGCGCTGCGCAGCGTGGCGGAGCGGGCGAAGGCGGGCGATGCCAGCCTGAAGACCGCGCCGCACTTCGCCCCCCGGGCCCGGCTCGACGAGACGCTGGCGGCGCGCAAGCCGGTGCTGGTGTGGAAGGAGCAGCCGCTGGCCGCGGCGGCGGAGTAACGGCGTCTCCCCTTCCGTCAGGTGCCTGTCCTCGCTACCCTTCGCCCGAACAGGGCAGGGGTAGCGTATGCAGGTACATCAGGCGGGCGGCTGGATCAGCTATGCGATCCCGTTCGTCATCATCGCGATCGTCGTGGCGATCCGGTGGAAGCGGATGAGCCGCGTGACGCCGCTGAAGCTGGAGCGGCTGTGGATGCTGCCCGCCGCCTATGCCGCACTCGTCGTCTTCGCCTTTACGATGCATCCGCCCAAGGGGCTGGCGTGGCTTTTCTGCCTGCTGGCGCTGGGGCTTGGCGCGGCGCTGGGCTGGCAGCGGGGCAAGATGATGCGGATCACGTTCGATCCCGAAACGCATCGGCTGAACCAGACGTCTTCGCCCGCCGCGCTGCTGTTCATCGTCGTCCTCATCGTCGTGCGCAGCGGGGCGCGGGGGGCGATGAGCTATAGCGGCGGCGCGTTCGATCCGATGGCGGCGACCGACGTGCTGATGGCGCTGGCGCTGGGCCTGTTCGCGGCGCAGCGGCTGGAGATGTACCTGCGCGGCAAGCGCATGCTCGAGGCGGCGCGCTAACCCGCGCGCCGTTGCGCCGTGGGCGTGCGGCCGATGCGCTTCCGCTTTTCGGCGTAGAGCATCGCGTCGGCGCGGCGGGCGAAGTCGCGCAGCGAATGGCAGTCGGTATCGAACATCGCATGGCCGATCGACCCCGCGCTCGTCATCGTGATGCCGCCGGCGCTGACGGGGACGCGCAGCGCGCCTTCCAGGCCGCGGCACAGCTGTTCCGGGTCGGCGATCAGCGCGGGCGCGGTGACGATCAGCGCGAATTCGTCGCCGCCGATCCGCGCCGCGAAACAGTCGCGCAGCCACGGCTGGGTCAGCGCCGCGCCGGTTAGCCGCAGCACGTCGTCGCCCGCGTCATGGCCGAGCGCGTCGTTGATCGCCTTGAACCCGTCGAGATCGATCAGCATCAGCATCAGCGCGCTGCCGTCGGTACGGGCGCGGGTCATCGCCGCATCCAGTTCGCGGTCGAAGGCGGCACGGTTGGCGATGCCGGTCAGCGCGTCGGTGTCGGCCGAGCGGCGCAGCTGCGTTTCGAGGCGATGGCGTTCGGTGATGTCCTGGAATACGCCGACCAGCGCCTGGACGCTGCCGTCCTCGCCACGCTCCGCCTCGCCCGCCGCGCGAACCTGCAACAGCCGCCCGTCGGCGGTGTGAAGCGCGGATTCGAAGTCGAAGGGCTCGCCGGTCCGCACCGTGCGGCTGATCGTTTCCGAAATCTGGTCGCGCATATACGGCGGGTAAAATTCCAGCGCCTTGCTGAGCGGCGGCTGGTCGCCGGTCGGCACGCCGTGGATGCGAAAGACGTTTTCCGACCATTCGAGCTGCGAATCGCCGAGAGACAGGCGCCACGATCCGATCCGCGCGATGCGTTCGGCCTGGCGGAAGATCTTGTCCTGCCGCGCGAGGTCGCGGACGAGTTGTTCGCCGGTCGTCGCGATGCGGATCGCCTCCATCGCATTCCGCCGTGCGGCGATCAGCACCTCTGCCAGTGTTCCGAGGTGGCGCAGCGCCGCTTCGCCCGCCGCGTTCAGCGAGCGCGGCGTGACATCGAGCACGCACAATGTCCCGATCGGCTGCGTCACGCCCTGGCCGTCGACGACATGGATCGGCACGCCGGCGTAGAAGCGGTTGCCCGCGTCCGTCACCACCGGGCTGGTGCGATAGTGCGCATCCAGCGTCATGTCGGTGATAACCATCAGCTCATTCTGTCGCACGGTGCGGTCGCACATCGCGACGTTGCGCCCAAGTTCGTTCGGACCCGGCGCGTTCATCGCCTTGACCCAGATTCGCTCGCGATCGACGAGGCTGATCAGCGCGGTGGGACAGCCGAGCAGGTCTGCGGCCAGCGCGACCACCGCGTCGAATTCGCGTTCGGGCTCGCTGTCGAGCAGGTTGAGCGCATGCAGCGCCGCCAGGCGACCGGCTTCGTCATAGGCCGCCTGTGGAGGAAGGACAGCATCGTTCATGACATTTCCCATGCCATCCAAGGTCTTAAAATGTCCTTCCCCCACGGGGCGGTCCGAGCCACAACTGCGACGGAATGAGCGAGACCGATCCTTACGAAACGATGCCCCTGACGATGCAATGGGCGGCGCATCTGGCGCGCGACCGGCGTCGGTCGGCGCATACCGTGCGCGCCTATCGCGCCAGTGCGGAGCGGCTGGTCGCGTTCCTGCAGGCGCATCGGGGCGAGCGGCCGACGGCGGCGGCGCTGGCACGGGTGAGCGCGGCGGACCTGCGCGCCTTTTTGGCGGCGCGCCGCGGCGATGGGCTGGGCAACGCCTCTGCCGCGCGTGAGCTGTCGGCGGTGCGGGGTTTCTTGGCGTTCGTGGCGCCCGATGTGGCGATGCCCCGGCTGCGCGGCCCCCGCGTCAAACCCGGCGTGCCGCGGCCGATCGCGCCGGACGAGGTGATGGCGCTGGCCGGCGAGGTGGCGGACGAGGCGGCGGAACCCTGGGTGGGTGCGCGCGACTGGGCGGTGCTGCTGTTGCTGTATGGCGCAGGGCTGCGCATCGGTGAAGCAATCGCGCTGCCGGCGCGCGTCCTGCCGCTGGGCGAGACGCTGACGGTGACCGGCAAGCGCGACAAGACGCGGATCGTGCCGCTGCTGCCGCAGGTGCGCGCTGCGGTGGAGGCCTATGCGGCGCAGATGCCCTGGGCGCCGGCGCCGGACGAGCCGCTGTTCCGCGGTGTGAAGGGCGGGCCGCTGTCGCCGGGGATGATCCGGCGATCGGTGCGCGCGGCGCGCGGGCGGCTGGGGCTCGGCGAGCGGACCACACCACATGCGCTGCGCCACAGCTTCGCGACGCATCTGCTGGGCCGCGGCGCCGACCTGCGCGCGTTGCAGGAGCTGTTGGGGCATGCGAGCCTCAGTTCGACGCAAATCTATACGGCGGTCGATGCGGCGCATCTGCTGGATGTCTATCGGAACGCGCACCCGCGGGCGTGATGGCCGGCGAAGAGGGGCAACAGGAACCCCTTGGGCGAAACGATCGGGGTTGATCGTTTCCGTTGTTGCACCCATTGAAAGAACTGTTCCGTCGCAATGACGCGGGAATGCCGGATGACTGGCGTTAGCGGATTGGGTGGATGTAGGACAGCGGGTCTCGAGTTTGCGCTCGCATTCAAGCCCTTACCGGTGCCCCGATCCTATCGTGCGCGCGGTTTCCAGGTGACGACGCGATAGAGGTAGGCGAGGACGATCGCGACGCTGAGCGCGACGGCGGCGGGGCCGACATAGCGGTCGATCGCCTCGAAATTCGAGCCGAGATAGACACCGGCGGCGGCGAGCATGGTGTTCCAGATCAGGCTGCCGGCAAAGGTCCAGACGAGGAAGCGCCACAGCGGCATGCAGGTCATGCCCGCGGGTAGCGACACGAGCGTGCGGAAGGTGGGCATGAAGCGGAATACGAACACGACGCCGCCGCCGCGTTTGCAGAAGAAGCGGTGCAGCTTTTCGACATCCTCCCACTCCATCGTCAGCCAGCGGCCGTGGCGTTCGATGAAGGGGCGGAAGCGCTGGTAGCCGATGTGGCGGCCGATGTAATACCAGAAGTAATTGCCCGCGGTGGTGCCGGCGGTGCCCCACAGCACGAGCGGCACGATGGCCATGTCGCCACGCGCCACCGCCATGCCGCCGAGGCCCATGATCACCTCCGACGGGATGGGCGGGACGATATTCTCCAGCGCCATCAGCAGGAAGATGCCGATATAGCCGCCCTGGGCGATGGCGTTGAGGATGAACTCGGTCATGGCCCAGGGTAACGGCGCGGGGGTCAGCCGCGTTCCGCTGCGACGCCATCCGATGCGCGCTGCGCGACGCGGCGCTCGATGGCATCCCAGATCAGGCCGGCGACGTCGGTGCCGTCGAAGGTCTGGATCGCGACGATGCCGGTCGGGCTGGTGACGTTGATTTCGGTCAGCCATTCGCCGCCGATCACGTCGATGCCGACGAACAGCAGCCCGCGGCGCTTCAATTCCGGTCCGAGCACGGCGCAGATCTCGCGCTCGCGGTCCGTCAGTTCGGTCTTCACCGCCGAGCCGCCGACCGCGAGGTTCGATCGGATTTCGCCTTCACCCGGCAGGCGGTTAATCGCGCCGGCGATCTCGCCATCGATCAGCACGATCCGCTTGTCGCCCTTCGCCACCGCGGGCAGGAACGCCTGGACCATGTGCGGTTCGCGCCAGGTCTGGTTGAACACCTCGATCAACGCGGACAGGTTCGCACCGTCCGATCCGACACGGAAGATCGCCTTGCCGCCGTTGCCGTGCAGCGGCTTGACGACGATCTCGCCATGCTGCGCCAGGAAGGCGCGTGCTTCGTCGAGGCTGCGGGTGATGAGCGTCGGCGGCATGAACTGCGCATAGTCGAGCACGAACACCTTCTCGGGCGCGTTGCGGACGCTGTGCGGATCGTTCACGACCAGCGTCCGATCGGAGATGCGTTCGAGCAAATGCGTCGCGGTGATATAGCCGAGGTCGAAGGGCGGGTCCTGCCGCATCAGCACGACGTCGGCCTGCTCGCCGAGATCGAGGCTGACAGGCGCGTCGAAGCGGAAATGGTCGCCCGCGCCCGGTGCCGCCGGGCGCTGTACCGTCACCGGATGCGCCTTCGCCCAGACGCGGCCGTCGGCGTAATTCAGGTCCTCGGCGAGGTAATGGAACAGCCGGTGCCCGCGTGCCTGGCCTGCCAGCATCAGCGCGAAGCTCGAATCGCCGGCGATATTGATCTGATCGAGCGGGTCCATCTGGACGGCGACGGTGAGGGTCATGGGCACACTCGCGAGTGGGTTGGTTCGGGGTCCGACTTAGGGGGCGGGCGGTGGAATGTCACCCGGAGCGCGCGCGGAAGTGGACGAAGTGGACGGTACGTCGTTGTCGGGAGGCGGGGGACGGAACGTCTTTTTTGTGAGGAAGGCCAAGGGGTTTGCGCGCAGAGGCGCGGAGGGCGCGGAGGTGGTTCGTGCGACGCAGCGTTCCGCTTTATAGCCGACGGGGGTGAGGGATCGCACCGATACGGCGGACGCGACCCCTCTGCGGTCTCCGCGCCTCTGCGCGAGCATCGTCCTGCCTCTCGACCTGTGGTCCCGCTGCCGCAAATCGTCACCCCAGCGCAGGCTGGGGTCGCTCGCGGCGCTTGCTGCGCGCGATAGTTGGGAGATCCCAGCCTGCGCTGTGATGACGATGGGGCGGGGGGGATTGTGCGTCTTGGACGGGACGCGATGAGGGGCGGGGCGACGGGACGGGCATGGGTGGAGGCTATCGACGCCGGGACCCGTAGGACAGCGTGTCCCGTTTTCCGTCGCCCGATCCGTCACTTGCGGTGCGGGCGATCCAACACGCTCAGCCGATCCAGGCATTCTCGATATGCCGCGGCCGTGTGCCGGGGGCGAGCAGGATAACATCGACGCGGATGTCTTCGCCCGGCCCGGCATAGCGCGGCATCAACACCTCCGCCGCCGCGGCGACGCGGGCGAGGCGGCGTTCGTCGATCGCGAAATCGAGCTCGGCGGCGGTGGCGCGGGTCTTCACCTCGACGAAGGCGACGAGGTTGCCGCGGCGGGCGATGATGTCCACCTCACCCGCCGGCGTGCGCACGCGGCGATCGAGGATGCGCCAGCCCTTGAGCCGCAACCACCAGCCCGCGATCCGTTCAGCCCGTCGGCCAGCGGCTTCGGCGGACTGGCGCGCCTGGGTGCTGCGGCGACGGGGCGGGCGGGGCATGGGGGGAGGGTGGCGCAATCGCCACCTGGGGACAAGCGCTCGATCTGTCAGACGCCGAATAGTCGATCCGGTAAAACTTGCACCTGAAACGCCAAGTCCCTATTTATCGATCAAGGATTGGGCTTTCCCGGTCGACGAAGGGGTTTCGGGGCACCGGAGCCCCTTTGTTACTCAAGGGAACATTTTGAAGTCCCAGATGCGGTTGGCGATAATGTCATAGGCACGGTTGGGCTGATCGGGCCTGATCGCGTGCAGGGCGAGGGGGCGGGCGATCAGATCGCTGAGTTGATGCCCGGCCAGATTTGCTTGTTTGGCCACGAACAGGGGTTCGAGCGGTGTCCGCTGGAAATCCACCGCCCGCCAGCCCCACCGTTTGTCGTTGGCGGCGACGCGGCGAAATTCCAATTCAAGCTGCCTGTCCTCTTCGCGGCCGCGCGCTTCGAACAGGACGTGTGTCAGGCGCCCGCACTGTCCGTCGAGTACCAACCTGTCGCTGAGTTTCTCCATGCAGAAATGCATGGCAATCTCATACGGGTTCCACGGATCGGCATAGCGCGCCTTGTGCTTCAGTTTGTCGATGACGGCGCAATACGCGTGGAAGCGGGCTCCCGCCATGATCGCGTTGACGTCGGTCATAAAGGCGTCACGTAGCGCCGCATCTTGCCTGAGGAAGGCGAAGGGGGGCGCTTGCTTGCGGATGTCCCTCTCGTGCAGAATTGCAGCATCGTGCCCGAAGTATTTGAATTTCAGTCTACGAAAGGCTGGCTCGATTTCGTCGGTGTAGACGGTCTTTTCAAACACACAGAAGACCAGCGCGAAGGCTGGGAATTGCGGATCGATAGACGCAAGGCCGTGATCGCCGCTTTCATCCGCAAAGACGATATAGTCGCTGAAGTCTGACATTCCGCAGCGTGTCGTGGCATTCTGCGTCATGCAAGGCGTCGTGCTAATCCCCCTTCATCGCTAGCGCGCGCGCGTACAGTTCCTTGCGGTCCAGGCCGAAGGCCTTGGCGACTTCGCTGGCGGCTTTTGCGACCGGCAGGCGGGTGAGGGCGTCGGCCAGGGCGGCGTCGGCGTCTTCGATCGCGGCGGGCGGGGCTTCGCCGGGCGGGGCGATGACGATGGCGATTTCGCCCTTGGGGGCTGCGTCGGCGTAGCGGGTGGCGAGGGTCGACAGCGTGCCGGTCACCGCTTCCTCGAAGCGTTTGGTGATCTCGCGCGTCACGGCGGCCTCGCGGTCGCCGAGGCCGTCCGCCAAGGCGGTGAGGCAGGCGGAGAGGCGCGGGCCGGATTCGTAGAGGACGAGCGTCGCGCGGATCGGGGCGATTTCGGCAATGGCGTCGGCGCGGGCCTTGGCCTTGCTCGGCAGGAAGCCGGCGAACAGGAAACGATCGGTCGGCAGGCCCGCCAGCGTCAGCGCGGCGATCGCGGCGCAGGGGCCGGGGATGGTCACCACCGTATGGCCGGCGGCGCGGGCGTCGCGGACGAGCTTGTAGCCGGGATCCGAGATCAACGGCGTGCCCGCGTCCGAGACGAGTGCGATTGCTTCGGTGCCCATGCGCGCGATCAGGCCGGGGCGGACGCCTTCGGCATTATGGTCGTGATAGGGAACCATCGGGCGCTTTGCACCGATATGGCGGAGCAGGCCGGCGGTGACTCGGCTGTCCTCGACCGCTACGACGTCGGCGCGCGACAGGATGTCGGCGGCGCGGGGCGATAGGTCAGCAAGATTGCCGATCGGGGTCGCAACGATATAAAGACCGGGCTGTAGGGGATTTTCGACGATGGTCACGGGGAACGTCATGACAGAGGCGAGCGCGGTTGGACAGCCTGCGAAGGGCGGCGGCGTCAAGCGCTGGCTGGCGATCCTGGGGGCGGGGCTGCTCGCGGCCTGTTCCACCGTGGTGCCGCGTGGACCGGTGGAGGCGCCGACGCGGCCGGGCCGCCCGCAGGCGCAGCGACCCGATGCGCCGGTCGAGGCCGGGCTGCCGCGCGACACGCAGCGCAACCGCGTCGCGCTGCTGGTGCCGCTGTCGGGCGCCAATTCGGGCGTCGGCCGATCGATCGCCAATGCGACGATGCTGGCGGTGCTCGACACCGGCACCGACAAGGTGCGCATCACCAATTACGATACCGCAACCGGCGCGGGGGCCGCGGCACAGCGTGCGATCGCCGAGGGCGCGCAGCTGATCCTGGGGCCGCTGCTGGCCGACGACGTGCGCGCCGTCGCGCCGATCGCCAAGGCGGCGGGCGTGCCCGTGCTGAGCTTTTCCAACGACGTGTCGGTGGCGGGCAATGGCGTGTATCTGATGGGCTATGTGCCCGGCCAGTCGATCGACCGCGTCGTGCAATATGCGCGCAGCCGCGGGGTTTCGACCTTTGCGGGCCTGATCCCCAATGGCCTGTACGGCGAGCGCGCGTCGACCGCCTTCCTGCGATCGGTGGAGGGCGCTGGCGGATCGGTGGTGTCGCTGCAGACCTATGGCCGGACCGCGGGGGGCGTGACGGGCGCGGTGACGCGGCTCAATGCCAAGGCGCCGTATGACGCGGTGCTGGTCGCCGATGCGGGCACGACCGCGGCGGTGGCAGCGCCGCTGATCAAGCGCGGCAGCGGCGCGTCGACGCGCATCCTGGGCACCGAATTGTGGAATTCGGAGAACGGGCTGGCGACCAAGCCGGCACTCAGCGGGGCGTGGTTCGCGAGCGTGTCGAACACGCTGTACCGGCAATATGCGGCCAAGTACCGCGCGCGCTACAATGCCGGGCCGTACCGGCTGTCGAGCCTGGGTTATGACGCGGTGCTGCTGACGGTGCGGATCGCGCGCGACTGGCCGGTGGGCCGTGCGTTCCCCGAGGGCAAGCTGCGCGATGGCGACGGCTTTGCGGGCATCGACGGCGCGTTCCGCTTCGGTCGCGACGGCGTGGCGGAGCGGGCGCTGGAGGTGCAGGAGATCCAGGCGGGCGGGCTGGTGACGGTGTCACCGGCGCCTTCGGGGTTTGGGAAGTAAGGGGTTTTCGCGCGAAGTCGCGAAGACGCTAAGGTGTTGCGTTTGCTGCCGCAGACTTTCTTTCCTCGGGCGGCACCGCTTTGTGTGACGGTGATGAAGGAAGGCGGCTGCGCCGCGGGCGTGCCCTCTTTGCGGCTTCGCGGCTTCGCGTGACTCCAGTCCTCCCCCGCCAGGGGGAGGTGGCGCGGCGTAGCCGTGACGGAGGGGGAGGATACGGAGCAGGCGTTTCGTGTCCTCCCCCTCCGTCAGCGCTGGCGCGCTGCCACCTCCCCCTGGCGGGGGAGGACTGGGGTTAGGCGTCGGCTACAACCAGCGGCAGAATCGAGTCGAGGAGGAGCGCGCCGGCTTCGGTGACGCGGAGGCGGTGGGCTTCGTGGGCGATCATGCCCTGGCGGGACAGGCGCTCGACCGCGGGCCAGTCGATCGGGGCGGTGCCGCCGGCCAGGGCGGCGACATAGTCCAGGTCGACGCCTTCGCGCAGGCGCAGGCCCATGACGAGCGCTTCGCTGGCGCGGTCGTGGGGGGCGAGCGGCTCTTCCACCTCGAGGCCGTGGCCGTTGCGCGCGACGGCGGACAGCCAGTTTTCAGGCTTGCGGCGGCGCTGCGTCGCGAGGCCGTCGCGGCGGCCGTGCGCGCCGGGGCCGACGCCGGCATAATCGCCGTAGCGCCAATAGGTGAGGTTGTGGCGGCTCTCCGCCCCTAGGCGGGCATGGTTCGAGGTTTCGTAGGCGGGCAGGCCGGCGGCGGCGGTCATCGCGCGGGTCATCTCGAACAGGTCGGCGGCGCTATCACCATCGGGGATGGTGAGGCGTCCCTGCGCGGCTTCGGTAGCGAAGCGGGTGCCGGGTTCGATCGTCAATTGGTAGAGCGAGAGATGTTCGGTGCCGAAGCCGAGCGCGCGGGTGAGTTCGCGCTCCCACGCGGCGAGGCTCTGGTCGGGCAAAGCATAGATCAGGTCGACGCTGACGCGACCGAAATGCGCCTGCGCGGTGTCGAGCGCGCGCAGGCTTTCGGCGACTCTGTGCGCGCGGCCGAGAAAGGCGAGCGCGGCGTCGTCGAGCGATTGCAGTCCCAGCGAGACGCGGTTGATGCCGGCGGCGGCGAGATCGGCGAAGCGCGCGGCCTCGACCGACGAAGGGTTCGCCTCCAGCGTGATCTCGATATCGGGTGCGGGCGTCCAGTGCGTCTGCGCGGCGTCGAGGATCGCCGCGACGGTCGATGGCGGCATCAGCGACGGCGTGCCGCCGCCGAAGAAGATCGATCCCAATGTGCGGCCGGGCAAGGCGGCGGCTTCATGCGCCAGGTCGGCGAGCAAAGCGTCGCGCCACGCCTGCTGGTCGACGCTCTCGCGGACGTGGCTGTTGAAGTCGCAATAGGGGCATTTGGAAACGCAGAACGGCCAGTGGACGTAGAGCGCCAGGGGCCGGGCTGCCGGCGTCTTGTCGGGGATCATGATGGTGCCGATATGGCGGCGATGATCGCGAAACGCTACCGCGCGCTTGCGCTGCCGCTCTTGTTACTGGCCTGTGCGCAGGCGCCCGAGGGGCCGGAGCGGGTGATCGAGCCGCGGGTGAGTGCGTCCGCTGCGCCGCGCGGGTCGGTGCTGCTGAAGTCGGTGATGCTCGCCGCGCACAATCGCGCGCGGGGCGAGGTGGGCGTGGCGCCGGTTGTCTGGAGCGATACGCTTGCCAGCTCGGCGCGCGGCTATGCCGAAGAGATGGCGCGGACCGGGCGGTTCGAACATGCCGCGCAGCCGATGGGGCCGGGGCGGCAGGGCGAAAATCTGTGGACGGGCACGCGCGGCGCCTATCGCTTTGACGAGATGGCGGGGCATTGGATCGCGGAGAAGCGCGACTTCGTGAACCTGCCGACGCCCAACTTCAGCCGGACCGGGCGGTGGCAGGACGTGGGGCATTATACGCAGATGGTGTGGCGCGGATCGACCGCAGTCGGCTGCGCGATCGCGAGCAACCGGAGCGACGACTATCTGGTGTGCCGCTATGCGCCGCCGGGGAATGTGTTCGGGCAGGTGGCGTTTTAGGCGTTTGCTGCGGAGGGGTGAACTCACGCGAAGACGCGAAGACGCAAAGATGGCTCGAGCGCGGCAGCGCTCCCGCCCTGCGTGTCGCTTTCGATGAGAAGCCGCTGTCGCGGCGAGCGATCACATCTTTGCGTCTCCGCGTCTTCGCGTGAACCTCAGACGATCGCAGCGCTGGTGTAGGGGCAGTATTCGCGCCAGCCGAGGCTGGTGTAGAGCGCCGCGCCCATGTCGGTGGCAGTGAGGATCTGTTGCGCGCCGGGTGAGCGGCGGGTGGTGGCGAGCGTCGTCATCAGCGTGTGGCCGAGACCGCGGCGGCGGTGGGCTTCGGCGGTGACGATGCGGTCGTAGACGAAGACGTCGTCCAGTTCGGCGGCATAGCCGCTCGCGGCGAGGTCGCCGGCGGGGCCGGTGATCGCGACATGGGCGACGCCGGCGGTGTGCGTGGTGGTGGCGATATAGCCGGCGGGGAGCGGGCGGCGGGGCGGCGGCGGACCGTCGGTCACCATCATGCGATTGGCGTCGGTGATCGTCCAGCGCGGCGGCAGGATCGCCCGCAAGGTGGTAGCGTCGGCGCAGAGTTTGAGGAAGATGGCGGGTTCGGTGATCGTCGCGGCGAGATGGTCGAGGCCGGGGCCGGCTGTGGCGAAGACGTAGCGCTGGCGTTCGGGTTCGGTGGCGGTGTCGACGCGCCAGCCGCCATGGTCAGCCACGGGTGCGGGGAGGCCGCGGGCGAGGGAGCGGGCGGCGAGCCAGCCGCGGACGAGGGTGGGGTCTGGGTGGGGCGTCATGGGGTGGAGTGCGCTTGCCTGCTCCGCCCCGTCACCCCGGACTTGGTCCGGGGTCCACTCTGCGGCGAGGGGGGAGGCTGGAGGCTCCGGTCACTCCCCCGTGGCCCGGTGGACCCCGGAGCAGGGAACCCATCAAAGTAATACTTTGATGGGAACCCAAGTCCGGGGTGACGGAGGGGGTGGGGCGAGGTCTCGTGTCCCAGCATGCCCCCCCCCGCCTCAGAACACCGCGGCGACGAGTTGGCGGAAGGCGTCGGCGCGGTGGCTGATCGCGTGCTTGGCGGCGGCGTCCATTTCGCCGAACGTCTCGGTGCCGTTGTCGGGCAGGAACATCGCGTCATAGCCGAAGCCGTTGCCCCCGCGCGGCGGCCAGACGAGCGTGCCGTCGACGCGGCCTTCGAACCATTCGACATGGCCGTCGGGCCAGGCGAGCGCGAGCGCGCAGACGAAATGCGCCGAGCGTGCCATGTCGGGTTCTTCGTTCAGGCGATCTTCGACCAGCCGCATCGCGAGGTCGAAGTCCTTCGATTCGCCCGCCCAGCGCGCCGAGAAGATGCCGGGATCGCCGCCCAGCGCATCGACGCACAGGCCGCTGTCGTCGGCAAGCGCGGGCAGGCCGCTGAGGTCGGCAGCGATCCGTGCCTTCAGCTCGGCATTGGCGACGAAGGTGGTGCCCGTCTCTTCCGGCTCGGGCAGGTCGAGTTCGCCCGCCGAGATCGGCTCGACGCCATAGGGGCCGAGCAGCTCGGCGATCTCACGCACCTTGCCGGGATTGTGACTGGCGATGACCAGCTGTCCGGGGCGCAGCTTGCGGATCGCCTGCGGGATGTCGCCCTCGCCGCTCATTTTACCGCGCGATCCTGCGCGGCGAAGATCTCGGCGCAGCCGATGCGGGCGAGGCGGAGCAGGCGGAGCAGTGCCTCTTCGTCATAGGTCGCGTGTTCGGCGGTCGCCTGCGCTTCGGCGATGTTGCCGTTTTCGAGCAGGACGAAATTGCCGTCCGCATCGGCGGCCGAATCCTCGAGATAGTCGAGGTCGAGGACGGGCGTGCCCTGGTGGATGCCGCAGCTGACCGCGGCGACCTTTTGCAGAATCGGGTCCGCCGTCAGCTTGCCGCTGGCGAGCAAAGTGTTGACCGCGAGGCGCAGCGCGACCCAGGCGCCCGAGATCGCCGCGGTGCGCGTGCCGCCGTCGGCCTGCAGCACGTCGCAGTCGAGCGTGATCTGGCGTTCGCCGAGCAGCTTCATGTCGACCACCGAGCGCAAGCTGCGACCGATCAGGCGCTGGATTTCCTGGGTGCGGCCCGACTGCTTGCCCTTGGCGGCTTCGCGGTTGCCGCGGGTGTGCGTAGCGCGCGGGAGCATGCCATATTCGGCCGTCACCCAGCCTTCGCCCTTGCCGCGGAGGAACGGCGGCACGCGTTCTTCGACGCTGGCGGTGACGAGCACCTTGGTATCGCCGAACGCGACCAGCACCGATCCTTCGGCGTGGCGGGTGAAGTTCGGGGTGATGGTGATGTCGCGCATCTGGTCTGGCGCGCGGCCGCTGGGGCGCATGGAGGTCTCCTTGGGATGTGGCGTGGCGATAGACCGGACGGCGGGGGGATGCCAGCGGTGTTGCAATTGGTGCCTTTTCCTTCGTCACCCCGGACGTGATCCGGGGTCCCGCTTTATCATGGACGAGGGGAAGAAGCGGGACCCCGGCTCTTCGGCCGAGGTGACGAAGAGGAGACGAAGAAGGGGCGGTTGCCCGCCCCGCAAACTGCCCTAGATTGCACCTATGGCTCCGCCCGTCACCGAATTGACCGACCGCGCGCGCGATATCTTTCGTGCCGTCGTCGATGGTTATGTCGAGAGCGGCATGCCGGTGGGGTCGAAGACGATCGCCGCGGCATCGGGGCTGAACCTGTCGCCCGCATCCATCCGCGGCGTGATGCAGGAGCTGGAAGAGCTGGGGCTGCTCGCCAGCCCGCACACCAGCGCGGGGCGGATTCCGACCGAGCGCGGCCTGCGATTGTTCGTCGATGGGATGATGCAGGCGCTTGAACCCAGCGCGGAGGAGCGCGCGGCGATCGAGGCGCGTGCGGGCCATCATGGCCCGGTGGAAGAGGCGCTGGCGGCGACGACCGCGGCTTTGTCCGGCCTGTCGGCCTGTGCCGGCCTTGTGATGGTGCCCAAGCGCGAGGTGCCGTTGCGCTCGATCGGGTTCATCGGCCTGTCGCCGACGCAGGCGATGGCGGTGCTGGTGAGCGAGGACGGCAGCGTCGAGAATCGCGTTATCGCTTTGCCCGCGGGTATGACGCCGTCGGCGCTGATCGAGGCGGGCAATTACATGACCGCGACGCTCGCCGGGCTGACGCTGGGCGAGGCTCGCGCGCGGATCGAGCGGCAGCTGGCCGCGGACCGCCATGCGCTGGACGGTGCCGCGCGCGCGCTGGTCGAGGCGGGGCTGGTGGTGTGGAGCGAGGACGATGCGCGCCGCCCGGTGCTGATCGTCCGCGGGCAGGGGCGGTTGATCGATGCCGCCGCCGCCGCCGACCTGGAACGCCTGCGCGACCTGCTCGACGATCTGGAGGGCAAGCAGGAGATCGCGCAGCTGCTCGACAGCGCGCGTGCGGGCGATGCGACGCGCATCTTCATCGGCGCGGAGAACAAATTGTTCGCGCTGTCAGGCAGCTCCGTTATCGCGCGGCCGTTCCGCGGACCCGGCGGGCGGGTGGTCGGCGTGGTCGGCGTGATCGGCCCCACGCGGTTGAACTATGCGCGCGTCGTGCCCATGGTGGATTTCACGGCGGCAACGCTTGCCCGTTTGATGGGCTGACGACGACAAACAGGGATGTACATGACCGAAGAGACGAAGACCGACGCCGAGGCGCTGCGCCAGGATACGGCGGCGGCGGCGCCCGAAGTGGCGGAGCACGATCGCGTGGCCGAGCTGGAGAACCAGCTGGCCGAAGCGAAGCAGCAGGTGCTGTACGCGCAGGCCGAAATCCAGAACGTGCGCCGTCGCGCCGAGAAGGAAATCGCCGATGCGCGCGCCTATTCGACCACGTCGTTCGCGCGCGACATCCTGTCGGTGGCGGACAATCTGGCGCGCGGGCTGTCCGCGATTCCGGCCGAGCTGCGAGCGGACGAGAAGCTGAAGGGCCTCGTCACCGGGCTGGAAGCGACCGGCCGCGAACTCGACAGCGTGTTCGCGCGCAACGGCATCGTGAAGGTCGAGGCGATGGGCGCGACGCTCGATCCCAACAAGCATCAGGCGATGATGGAAGTGCCGAGCGACGCCGCGCCGGGCACGATCGTGCAGGAAATGCAGGCGGGCTATATGATCAAGGACCGCCTGCTGCGCCCGGCGCTGGTCGGCGTGGCGAAGAGGCCGGATTGATCCGATGAGGCCGCGCCATGATCCGCCCAGTGGCCGGCCCATCGAACTGTCGCTGGCCGAGGCGCTGGATACGTTCGCACGATCACGGGCATCGCGCCGCCGGCGTCACACGCCGCGGCGGCGTGGCGAGCCGGGTGGCGAGCCTTGCCCGGTCGAACCGAACCGCCCGCTCGACCTGTCGGGTGGCGCCGCGGCGGCACTGGAGTTTGACGACTAGGTCGGGTTAAGAGATTGGCATGAACTCCAATCTCACTGCCGATCGCCAGACGTTCGTCACCCACTTGGAATGCTCGCTGACCGGCGAGCGCTACGAGGCGGACCAGCTGCATGGCCTGTCGCGCGCCGGACGGCCCTTGCTGGTGCGCTACGATCTCGACGGCGTGCGGGCTGCGTTGGCGAAGGACGCGCTCACGGCGCGGCCGACCGACCTGTGGCGGTGGCGCGAGCTGTTGCCCGTCCGGCGCACGGAGAATGTCGTCAGCCTGGGCGAGATCGAGACGCCTCTGATCCCGCTGGTGAAGAGCGGTGGCGGTGGCAACGTCCTCGTCAAGGACGAAGGCCGCTTGCCGACGGGCAGCTTCAAGGCGCGCGGGCTGGTGATGGCGGTCGCGATGGCGAAGGAGCTGGGCGTCACGCGGATCGCAATGCCGACCAACGGCAATGCCGGCGCGGCGCTGGCGGCCTATGCCAGCCGGGTGGGGATCGAGACGATCGTCTTCTGCCCCGAGGATACGCCCGAGGTGAACGTCCGCGAGATCGCGATGCAGGGCGCGCGCGTCTATCGCGTCAACGGGCTGATCGACGATTGCGGCGCGATCGTCGGCAAGGGCGCCGCCGAGGGGCGCTGGTTCGATTTCTCGACGCTGAAGGAGCCCTATCGCATCGAGGGCAAGAAGACGATGGGGCTGGAGCTGGCCGCGCAGATGGGCTGGGAACTGCCCGATGCGATCTTCTACCCCACCGGCGGCGGCACCGGGCTGATCGGCATGTGGAAGGCGTTCGACGAGCTGGAGCGGCTCGGCTGGATCGGGTCCAAGCGGCCGCGCATGTATGCGGTGCAGGCGTCGGGCTGCGCGCCGATCGTGCGCGCGTTCGAGGCGGGCGAGGAGCATGCCGAGCGGTGGGAGGACGCGCATACCGTCGCCGCGGGCATCCGCGTGCCGCGCGCGGTCGGTGACTTCCTGATCCTGCGCGCGGTGCGCGAGAGCGGCGGCAAGGCGGTGGGCGTCGGCGGCCCCGCGATCCTGGCCGCGGTGGACGATTGCGCGAAGAAGGACGGGTTGCTGCTGTGTCCCGAGGGCGGCGCGACGCTGGCGGCCTATCGTCAGGCGCTGCGCGATGGCGAGGTGGATGAGGAGGAGCGCGTCGTGCTGTTTAACTGCGCGACCGGGCTGAAATATCCGATGCCGGAGGCTCCGGCGTGGCTCGATCGGCATGGGGCGATTGATTTGGGGGCGTTGTAGTTTCGGCACCCCGGCCAATGAGCCGGGGTCCCGCTTGGTCGAGCGAACGAGGAAGAAGCGGGACCCCGGGTCAAGCCCGGGGTGACGGGAGTAGGGTGGGGCTTAGCCGAACGGTAGCAGCGTTTCGTATTGGGCGAGGGGCGGTGCGCCGGGGATGCGGGCGCCGTGGCGGAGTAGGAAGGCGTGGCGGACGATCTCGCCTTGCTGCTCGATGCCGTAGCGGTGGAGCGGCTGGCCGGGCTTCAACGCATAATCGTAGCGGCAGAAGGGGTGGCGGGCGAGCGGCAGGCAGATGCCGCGCTGGTGCTGCCAGATATGCACCATCTCATGGATGAAGAGCCCCTGGTCGGTCAGTGCGGCGGCGGCGAAGTCGTCGCGCCAGCCCTGGCCCTTGGGGTGGAAATGGATGCAGCCGCGTGGCGCCATCACCGTGTCGCGGGGCTGGAAGAAGGCCCATTTGCTGCGCGAGAGCGTCACCCGGTCATAGTCGATCGTGTCGTGGAAGACCGATGCGGCGAGGGCGCGTTCGCCGTCGGTGAGCGGGCGGGTGGGGTGCGGCATTGTCGGCTGAGATAGGGGGTGGGGTGGGGGTGTGCCAGTGGTTGGGGGTGGGGCGCGTTACCACCTATTCTCCGTCACCCCGGACTGGGTCCGGGGTCCACTCTGCGGCGAGGGGGTGGTTTGAGCCTCTTGCCACCCCCTCGCGGCGCGGTGGACCCCGGAACGAGTCCGGGGTGACGGGGGTGGGTGGGCGGTTCTTATGGCAGTTTCGGCCCGTGCAAGTTCGCGCACCAGGTTTACCCATTCGTCATTCCCGCGAAGGCGGGAATCCATAACCTCTGACCTTGCGGCTGGAGGGCGACGGTAGCGTGTCTGGATTCCCGCCTTCGCGGGAATGACGGAGTGGGAGCGGGGGCGGCCCTCGTCCGCGACGGGGCGCCCTCGTCCGCGACGGCCCGCATACGAAAAGGGCCGCCGGATCGCTCCGGCGGCCCCTCTCATCGATCGGTCAGGATCAGGACTGACCCTGGCTCAGGAAGCCGATCAGTTCGGGCTTGGACACCGACTTGCTCTTGTCCTTGTCCGCCTGGGCGAAGGCCGAATTGACCCAGGACTTGGTCTTGGCGTCGGTGGCGGTCGCCTTGGGGTCGCTCGCCTGCTTCAGCTTGACCATCCAGCTGGCGAATTCGGCCTTTTCCAGCTTGCCATCCTTGTTCGCGTCATAGGTCGGGAACTCGGTTTCGACGACGCTCGCCACCTGATCCGCGCCGGTCGCCGGCTGCGTGGTGGCCGGCTGCGCTGCCGCGGTCTGCGTCGCTTCGGCGGGCGCTGCTGCCGCCGTTGCCGAATCCATCGGCGTGGCCGCGGGCTGGGCGTCGGTTACCGGCGATCCGGCGGGTGCCTGATTTTGCGGTGCGGTCTGCGTCGTGGCTTGGGTCGGCGCAGTATTGGTCGTTTGCTGCGCCAGTGCCGGCGAAGCAACCGTCATCACTCCGGCGAGAAGAGCATATTTCAGCATTGCTGGTCTCCCATCGTTATTCAAACCGAGCGGCGCGCATCATTTCACCGTGCGCCGCGTCGTCTTAAAATGGGGAATTATGATTTGAACGCAAGCCTGACGGGTTTACGGCTTGCGACCCCCGCTGCTAGGAACCCGCGGAAATCCGCGAGTCGCGGCCGATGCGGCCACGACGAACCGTGCAGCCGTCAGGACGAAGGAACACCATGGTCCCCCGCTATTCCCGCCCCGAAATGACCGCGATTTGGACGCCGGAGAACCGGTTCCGCATCTGGTTCGAGATCGAGGCGCACGCCACCGACGCGCTCGCCGAGCTGGGCGTGGTGCCCAAGGATGCCGCCGCGGCGCTGTGGGCGTGGTGGAACACCAACCCCGCGATCGACGTCGCCGCGATCGACGCGATCGAGGCGGTGACCAAGCACGACGTCATCGCCTTCCTGACCTGGGTCGCGGACAATGTCGGCGATCAGGCGCGCTTCATGCACCAGGGCATGACCTCGTCCGACGTGCTCGACACCGCGCTGGCGGTGCAGCTGGCGCAGGCGGCGGACATCCTGATCGCCGATCTCGACAAGCTGCTGGCCGTGCTCAAGACGCGCGCGATCGAGCATAAGATGACGCCGACGATCGGCCGCAGCCATGGCATCCATGCCGAGCCGGTCACGTTCGGGCTGAAGCTGGCGCAGGCCTATGCCGAGTTCGACCGCTGCCGCACGCGGCTGATCGCGGCGCGCGCCGATATCGCGACCTGCGCGATCAGCGGCGCGGTCGGCACCTTCGCCAACATCGATCCGTCGGTTGAAGAACATGTCGCCGCCAAGCTGGGCCTGTCGGTCGAGCCCGTCTCGACGCAGGTGATCCCGCGCGACCGGCATGCGATGTTCTTCGCGACGTTGGGCGTGATCGCGAGTTCGATCGAGCGGCTGGCGACCGAGGTGCGCCACCTGCAGCGCACCGAGGTGCTGGAGGCGGAGGAATATTTCTCGCCTGGTCAGAAGGGCTCGTCGGCGATGCCGCACAAGCGCAACCCGGTGCTGACCGAGAACCTCACCGGCCTCGCCCGCATGGTGCGTGGCTATGTGACGCCGGCGCTGGAGAATGTCGCGCTGTGGCATGAGCGCGATATCAGCCACTCGTCGGTCGAGCGGTACATCGGGCCGGACGCGACGATCACGCTCGATTTCGCGCTGGCGCGGCTGACGGGCGTGATCGAGAAGCTGCTCGTTTACCCTGAGCGGATGGACAAGAACCTCAACAAGATGGGCGGGCTGGTCCATTCGCAGCGCGTGCTGCTCGCGCTGACGCAGGCGGGGGTGAGCCGCGAGGACGCGTACCGGCTGGTGCAGCGCAACGCGATGAAGGTGTGGGAGTCGGACGGGCAGCTCGCGCTGACGCAGGCGGGGGTGAGCCGCGAGGACGCGTACCGGCTGGTGCAGCGCAACGCGATGAAGGTGTGGGAGTCGGACGGGCAGCTGTCGCTGCTCGAGCTGCTGAAGGGTGATGCCGAGGTGACGGCGGCGCTGTCGCCGGCGGAGATCGAGGACAAGTTCGACCTGGGCTATCACCTGAAGCACGTCGATACGATCTTCGCGCGGGTGTTTGGCTAACGCCAAGTCCTCCCCCGCCAGGGGGAGGGGGACCGTTCGGCGTCAGCCGAATGGTGGAGGGGGCGGTCAGCGATGCGCTTCGACGCGGAGGATACCCTGTCCTCCCCCTCCGTCAGCGCTAGTGCGCTGCCACCTCCCCCTGGCGGGGGAGGAGTTGGGACGTCACGCCCATTGCGCCAGCCAGTCGGCGAGGCCTTGCGGGGAGAGCGAGCGGGCGTCGGCGAGTGCGGTTTCGCGGCCGGCGTTGACGACGCGGTTGGTCTTCGGGTCGACGATCAGTAACGCTGGCACGCCGGCGAGGCGCCCCTTGATCCCGTAGCTCGCGGGAATGTCGAGGTTCTTGTCGAAGCGGCCGATGTCCACCGTCACCACCTCATAATGCTTCGCCATGAAGCCATGCATCGCGGGCAACTCCATGACGCCGGCGAGCAGGCGGCAGTCGAGGCACCAATTGCCGCCCATGTCGATCAGCAGCTTCTTGTGGCCCTTCAGCGCGCGCGCCTTGGCGGCGGCGACCTGCGCCTTGGCGTCGGCGGCGCCGTCATAGGGTAGCGGCAGCGGCTGCGGCAGCTGGTTGAACGTTGCGATGGCGACGCGCGGCGCGGCGACGCGGGCATCGGCAACCGCCGGCAGGGTAGCGGCGAGCGCAAGGGCGAGCATGAGCGGGCGGGACATCGACACCTCCGACAAGGGAAAGGCCGATCTCAGCCGCTGGCGTCGGCCTTGGCAAGGTGGCGCGTGCTGCACCGGCGAAAAGCGCGGCTCTCTGGACGGTAGCCGTGATGGCGTCGTAGAATTGTTACAGTTGCGTGAAACGCATCCGTCATTGCAAGCAACAATATTGCGCGATCGTGTAACGATCTACATATCGCGGGGGCCGGCCATTCCGCCGGCACGGAGACCTTCCATGCGCATGTTCGAAACCGCGGCCAGCTCGGTGCTGGCGATCGCGGCCCAGGCGCTGGTGGTCGGGGTGATCATTTCCGCCCTGTAACCCATCAGCCCGTCCGCCCGCTTTTCGCCTGATGGCGTCGAGGGGGCGGCTAGGGCCGTCGGGGTTTCTGTGTGCCGCCGGAACCAGCGCTGCGCCTGCGCGTCGTCGCGCCATGTTCGTCGACTTTCGCGATGTGCCGCCGCCACCGCCGTGGCAGCCGCCCAAGCGGCCCGATCCGCGGCCGCAGCTGACGCCGCGTCAGCAGAATGCGCTGGCGGCGATCATCGGCGTCAACGTGCTGCTTCTGTTGGTCGCGCCGATCGGCGGCGCGACGGTGATCCAGGCGATCGGCGCGCTGTTTCGCTAGCGCCTGCGATCGTAACGCGCCGCGAATTCGTCGTCGGACATGATCAGATAGCGGATCATGTCGACGAACGCCCAGGGCGCGGTGACGAGCAGGCCGACGACGGTGATGCTGAGGACCAGCATAACGATTCCCGACCCGGTCCGCCCCAAGTAGAAGCGATGGATGCCGAGCGTGCCGAGCAGGAAGGCGAGGATCGCAGCAACATATTTGTTGCGATCGTTCACCGGCGCGCGGGGCGGCGGGGGTGCCAGGACGTGGCGGCTGCCCGCTTCGGCGGGCATCGGGAAGACGCTGAGCGCGCGATCGCCCTCCGCTTCGAAATCGACCTTCACGCCGATCTTGGGCTCGCCGCGCTGCGCCCAGTCTTCGGGGGTGAAGCGATAGCGCTTGCCGTCATCGCCCGCGACCAGCCCCTCGCCGCTCCGCGTATCCACTCCCAACACCTGTCCGCGCATGCCCACTCCCCGGCTCGTTCGCGGTGTATTGTGGCGATCAGGCGCCGGTGCGCAAGAGGCTACTCGGCGGCGAGGCGTTCGGTCAGGCGGGCGAGCGTGGTGAGCGCGGCGACATGCGCGGCAAAGGCCTTGCGTCCGGCGCGCGTGGCCGCGGCCCAGGTGCGGGAGCGGCCGTCGCTGCTCGCCTTGCGCAGGTTGACGTAGCCCGCGTCGACCAGCGCCGACAGATGTTTCGACAGGACCGAATCGCTGACCTGCGTCGTGGTGCGCAGCAGGGCGAACTCGGCATCCTGCACCTCCGTCAGCACCGCCATGATCTGCAGGCGGGCGGGCGGGTGGATGACCGGATCGAAGCCGCTCATGCGAGGCTGCCGAGCAGTTCGCGGCGGAAGACGCGGCACCACCAGAGGCTGCCGGCATAAGCGATGGCGGCGGCTACGAGCGCGAGGGGGAGCGGGGCCCAGGTCACGCCCCGATCGGTTGCGAGCCAGACGCCGAGCAGGTGGATCGGCAGGATGACGAGCAGCATCACCGCGGTGACCCGCCGCGTCCTGCCCGCGCGATAGCCGTTGATGAACATGCCCATGCGCCGTCGGTCCCAGCGGACGATCCAGGCGATGGCCGCGAATAGGCCGGCGATCATCGCGAAGCGCAGCGGGAAGGGCACAGCGGTGCTCGCGACCATCCCGCCCATCAATGCGGCGAAGGCGGCATGGCGGATCGGCGGCACGTCCGATGCCGCGGCGAGGCGCAGGCGCGACTGTTCGATGAAGGCCAGCGCCTCTGCGGCGTTCGCGCTGTTATGGTGCATGACGTTCCCTTTCCAAGTTGGAAAGAGAGTGGCGGCGACTTTCCGATTCGGCAAGTGATCATTTTCCGGATTGGAAAGTGATGTGCGGAGGCTGGCGGGGGACTGAACGCGCCCATTGCCTTTCTCCGTCATCCCGGCCTTGAGCCGGGATGACGCTTCTTCTGCTGCGGTGGAGAAGCGGGACTCCGGATCAAGTCCGGGGTGACGGTGGGGTGCGGTGGGTTATCGCTGTTGGTCGTTGGGTCGCTGAGATGGTGTTTCGACGTGAGGGCGTTGCTTACCTCCCCCTCCGTCACCGCTTCGCGGTGCCACCTCCCCCTGGCGGGGGAGGACTTTGGGGCATTCTTTTCTCGCGATGGTATCGGCGTGAGGGGATCTGGGTGGTTTCGGTCGCGACTGGATCGGGATCGGTGCGATACGACCACCCTTTCCGTCATCCCGGCCTTGAGCCGGGATCCCGCTTCTTCTTTTACTGCGGGGGAGAAGCGGGACCCCGGATCAAGTCCGGGGTGACGGGATGGGGGAGCATGCGCCCCGCCGCCCCCCATCCCGGCTTATTCGCCCGCGAAGACGCTCTTCAGCTTGGCGAAGAAGCCCTGGCTTTCGGGGCATTCGTCTCCAGTTTCCGTTTCGCGGAACAGTTCGAGGAGTTCGCGCTGGCGGGTCGAGAGCTTGGTTGGGGTTTCGACCTCGATCTGGATGACGAGATCGCCCTGGCCGCGGCCTTGCAGGACGGGCATGCCGGCGCCGCGCTGGCGCAGCTGCTTGCCCGACTGGATGCCGGCGGGGATCTTGATGTCGTGCCGGGCGCCGTCGAGGCCGGGGATCGACAAGGTGCCGCCCAGCGCCGCGGTGGTGAAGCTGATCGGCGCGCGCGCGAACAGCGTGGTGCCCTCGCGTTCGAAGATCGGATGCCGCGCGACATGGAGGAAGATGTAGAGGTCGCCCGGAGGGGCGCCACGCGGACCGGCCTCGCCTTCGCCGCTCAGGCGGATGCGCGTGCCTTCGTCGACGCCGGGGGGGACGTTGACGCTGAGCGTCTTGGTCTTTTCGATCCGGCCTTCGCCGCGGCAATCGGGGCAGGGATCGGCGATGATCTCGCCCGAGCCCTGGCAGACCGGGCAGGCGCGTTCGACGACGAAGAAGCCCTGCTGCGCGCGCACCTTGCCGTGGCCGTTGCAATGGCGGCAGGTGGAGGCGTGGGTGCCGGGCTTGGCGCCCGAGCCGTGGCAGGTATCGCATTGCGCCGAGACGTCGACGGTGATCTCGGTCGCCTTGCCGTGGTAGGCCTCTTCCAGGGTCACTTCCATGTCGTAGCGCAGGTCGGCACCGCGACGCTGCTGCTGACGCCCGCCGCCGCGGCCGCCGTTCATGAATTCGCCGAAGACGGATTCGAAGATGTCGGAGAAGCCGCCGAAGTCCTGCGCCCCGCCGCCACCGCCGCCGCCGTTCTGGAAGGCTGCATGGCCGAAGCGATCATAAGCGGCGCGCTTCTGGGGGTCCTTCAGGACGTCATAGGCCTCGCTGATCGCCTTGAAGCGCGCTTCGCTATCCTTGCACCCGGCGTTCTTGTCCGGATGGTATTTCATCGCGAGCTTGCGGTACGACGATTTGATCGTCGCGCCGTCGGCATTCCGCTCGCATTCGAGCAGCTCGTAATAGTCGACTGTGGTGCTCATGCCCGTCCTCTAGCGCGAGACGATCCGGTGGTCCCGATCCAATCCGCAAACCGCCGTTCGTGCTGAGCTTGTCGAAGCACGGTGGGGTCCCACCTGCCCTTCGACAGGCTCAGGGCGAACGGGAGGGGATAACGCCGATACCACATGCAGCCCGCGTGTTCGAAACACGGACCGGATGGGGTGTCGGCTCATCTCTCTATCACCCCACGTTCCACCCCGTTGTCCCCCTGCCGGAAAGTCACAAAAGTCACGCCGAAGCATGTGTTGTGCGGGCAGGGGGACGGGGTGGCTTTTACGCCTTGTGGTCGTCGACTTCCGAGAATTCGGCGTCGACCACGTCGTCCTTGGGCGCTTCGGCACCGGCATCGCCCTGCGGCGAGGCCTCTGCCGCCTGCGACTTTTCGTAGATCGCCTGGCCGAGCTTCATGGCAACCTGCGCGAGCGCCTGCGCCTTTTCGTTCATCTGGTCGGCATCGCCGCCCTCGACCGCCGCCTTGGCCGCGTCGATCGCCGACTGGATTTCCGACTTCAGCGAATCATCGACCTTGTCGCCATTGTCCGCGAGCTGACGCTCGGTGGTGTGGATCAGCGATTCGGCGTTGTTCTTCGCCTCGGCGCCGGCACGACGCTTCTTGTCCTCTTCGGCGAAGCGCTCGGCATCCTTGACCATCTGGTCGATGTCGGCGTCGCTGAGACCACCCGAGGCCTGGATGCGGATCTGCTGCTCCTTGCCCGTGCCCTTGTCCTTGGCACTGACGTTGACGATGCCGTTGGCGTCGATGTCGAACGTGACCTCGATCTGCGGCACGCCGCGCGGCGCCGGCGGGATGCCGACCAGGTCGAACTGGCCGAGCAGCTTGTTGTCCGCCGCCATCTCGCGCTCGCCCTGGAACACACGGATCGTCACCGCGCCCTGGTTGTCGTCGGCGGTCGAATAGGTCTGCGACTTCTTCGTCGGGATCGTCGTATTGCGGTCGATCATGCGGGTGAACACGCCACCCAGCGTCTCGATGCCCAGCGACAGCGGCGTCACGTCGAGCAGCAGCACGTCCTTGACGTCGCCCTGCAGCACGCCCGCCTGGATGGCGGCGCCCATCGCGACGACCTCATCCGGGTTGACGCCCGTGTGCGGCTCCTTGCCGAAGAACTGCTTCACCGCCTCGCGCACCTTCGGCATGCGGGTCATGCCGCCGACGAGGACGACTTCGCTGATGTCACCGGTGCTGACGCCGGCATCGGCCAGCGCCTTCTTCATCGGCTCGATCGTGCGCTTGATCAGGTCATCGACCAGACGCTCCAGATCGGCGCGGCTGATCGTCTTGACGAGGTGCTTCGGGCCGTTCTGGTCGGCGGTGATGAAGGGCAGGTTGACCTCGGTCGACGCGGCCGAGCTCAGCTCGATCTTCGCCTTTTCCGCGGCTTCCTTCAGGCGCTGCAGCGCGAGCTTGTCCTTGGTGAGGTCGATGCCCTCATCCTTCTTGAAGCCCTCGGCCAGGTAATCGACCAGCTTGTTGTCGAAGTCTTCGCCGCCCAGGAAGGTGTCGCCGTTGGTCGCCTTCACCTCGAACACGCCATCGCCGATCTCGAGGATCGAGACGTCGAACGTGCCGCCGCCGAGATCGTAGACCGCGATCGTCTTGCCGTCCTGCTTCTCGAGGCCATAGGCCAGCGCCGCCGCGGTCGGCTCGTTGATGATGCGCAGCACTTCGAGGCCGGCGATCTGGCCGGCGTCCTTGGTCGCCTGGCGCTGCGCGTCGTTGAAGTAGGCCGGCACGGTGATGACCGCCTGCGTGACCGTCTCGCCGAGATACGATTCAGCGGTTTCCTTCATCTTCTGCAGCGTGAAGGCGCTGATCTGCGACGGGCTGTAATCCTTGCCGCCCGCCGAGACCCACGCGTCGCCGTTCGGGCCGCGTGCGATCTTGTACGGAACCAGCTCGGTGTCCTTCTTGGTGATCGGATCGTCGAAGCGACGGCCGATCAGGCGCTTGACCGCGAAGATGGTGTTGTCGCCGTTGGTGACGGCCTGGCGCTTCGCCGGCTGGCCGACCAGACGCTCGCCGTCCTTGGCGAAGGCGACGATCGACGGCGTGGTACGCGCGCCTTCCGCATTCTCGATCACCTTGGGCTTGCCGCCTTCCATCACTGCGACGCAGCTGTTGGTGGTGCCGAGATCGATGCCGATTACTTTAGCCATGTGTGCTTGCTGAGCCCCTCACGAACAAAAAAATACAAACGAGAAGGGAACCTTTTGCCCCGTTACGGCGACGAAAGGTGCCCGTTGATGGGCGCGATATAGGTGGGGTTGCGCTTGCCGCAAGACGGGGCGGGCCATAGGAACTGCGGGTGAAACGATCCCGTTTCGGGAAGGGATATGGACATGCGACGGCGCGAGGCTTTGCGGGCGATGGTTCTGGCGGGCGTGATGGCCGCGAGCCTGTCGGGCTGTGGCGGACCGGATCGCGTGACCGCGGACGATGCGTGGATCCGCCTGCCTGCCGCGCCGGGGCGACCGGGGGCGGCCTATTTCACGCTGCACGGCGGGCGCAGCGATGCGACGCTGATCGACGTCAGCGCTGATGTCGCGGTCCGTGCCGAGATTCACGAGAGCATGAGTGGCGCGGGCGGCATGGCGGGGATGAAGCCGCTGGCCAGCGTGGCGGTGCCGGCGGGGGCCAAGGTGGTGTTCGCGCCGGGGGGCAAGCATGTGATGCTGTTCGACATCAACCCGCGGGCGAAGCCGGGCAAGATCTTCAACCTGACGCTGAACTTCGCCAATGGCGGGCGGATGTACGTGCCTGCGACGATCGTGGGGCCGGCTGATCCGGCGCCGGATTTTTGAGGCAGGCGGGCGGCTTTTCCTTCCGTCACCGTAAATACCTCGTCACCCCGGACGTGTTCCGGGGTCCACTCCTCCGCAAGGGGATGGCTTGAGCCTCATAGCGGCCCCTCGCCGCACGGTGGACCCCGGAACACGTCCGGGGTGACGGAGTGGGTGGGGTGAGCGGGGGCACGAGCAGCCTCCCTCAGATCAGCCCCTGCGCCTTCAGGCTGACGTGGCCGCCGAGCCCCATGATGATGTGATCGTGGACGACGATCCCCATCGGCGCGCCGGCGTCGGCGATGGCGCGGGTGATCTGCACATCGGCGCGGCTGGGGGAGGGATCGCCCGAGGGGTGATTGTGGACGAGGATGATCGCCGCCGAGCCCAGGTCCATCGCACGGCGGATCACTTCGCGAACGTGGACGGCGGCCTGATCGATCGAGCCTTCGCTCATCACCTCGTCGCGGATCAGCATGTTGCGCGTGTTGAGGTGGAGCACGCGGAAGCGTTCGATGACGTGATGCGCCATGTCGGCGCGCAGATAATCGAGCAGCGCCTGCCAGTTGCCTAGCACGGGGCGCTCGGCGACCTCCGCCTTCAGCAGCCGGATCGCGATGGCGTGCGCGATCTTGATCGCGGCCGCGGCGCTGTCGCCGACGCCGGGCACGCGGGCGAGCGCTTCCGGATCGGCGGTCAGCAGCCCGCCGATGCCGCCAAATTCGCGCAACAAGGCCTTGGCGATCGGCTTAGTATCGATGCGCGGCAGCGCTAGCGTGAGCAGATATTCGATCAGCTCATGGTCGAGAAGCGCGTCGCCGCCCCCTGCCAGCAGCCGCCCGCGCAGGCGCTTGCGGTGACCGGCGGTGTCGTCAGGTGGCAGGGCGGGGGCCATGGCCTGCGATCCTATGACGCGGCCGGAGCGGGTGCAACGATTGCGCCCGCGCTTGGCCCAAGCCTATGAAGGCGGTGATGGACGATGCCGCCCACCCGCCGCGCGAGACGCCGCCCCGCCGGCGACGGGGCTTCGGTGCGTTCAGCCGGCGCCGCAGCATCGCGCTCGGCGTGGCGCTGGTGGTGCTGTCGGCGCTGATCGCATTGTGGAGCGTGCGGCGGCCGATCGCGGCGCGCGTCATCGACCGCGAACTGGCGAAGCTGGGCGTGCCGGCGCGCTATACGATCGGCACCTTCGGGACGGGGCGGCAGCGGCTGCAGAACGTGGTGCTCGGCGATCCCGCCGACCCCGACCTCGTCGCCGACTGGCTGGAGGCGGAGACGCGGATCGGGCTCGATGGCGCCAAGGTGGTCGGCGTGCGGGCGGGGCATGTCCGGCTGCGCGCGCGCTGGGTGGGCGGCAAGCTGTCGTTCGGGGCGATCGACCGGCTGCTGCCTGCGCCGTCGGGCCAGGCGACCCCCTTCGCGCTGCCGGCGCTGTTCGTGGATGCCGAGGATGCGCGGCTACGGGTCGAGGCGCCGGCGGGCGTGCTGGGGCTGAAGGTCAGCGGGCGCGGGCGGCTGGACGACGGCTTTGCGGGAAATGTCGCGCTGGTCGGCGATACGCTGCGCCTGAACGATTGCGTCGCGCGCGGCGTGCAGGCGGCGCTGCGGGTGACGGTCGCCAAGGGCGCGCCGACGCTGGCCGGGCCGGTGCGGCTGGCGCGCGGAGCGTGCGGGACGAGCCGAATCGCAGGCGTGGGGGCCGACATCGACGCGCGGCTGTCGCCGGCGTTCGATGCGTGGCGCGGTTCGGCGCGGTTGGCGAGCGGGGCGGTGACGGGGGCGGGTGCGTCCGCCGAGGCGCTGAAGGGATCGGCGACGTTCGACGGCAATGCGACGGCGACCGAGGGGCAGGCGGACCTTGCCGCATCGGCAGTGCGTGCGCCGGGTGGTGCGGCGCGCACATTGGCGGTGCAGGGGCGTTACCGAATCGGGGCGGAACAGCTGTTCGCCGGAACGGTGACGGTGGCCGGGGGGCAGGTCGCGCCGCGAATGCTGGCGGTGCTCGACGCCCGGACGGGCGCGGGATCGCCGGTCGCGCCGCTGGTGCGCCAGCTCAGCCTGGCGCTGCGCCAAGCGGGGCAGGCGATCGACGGCAGCGCCGATCTGGCGGTGCGGCAGGCGGGTGGCAGCGGCCAGCTGCGCGTGACGCGCGCGGCGCTGGCGGCGGCGAGCGGCGCGCGGCTGCGGCTGGGGGGCAGCAGCGGCATCGCCTACGGCTGGCCGCAGGCGCGCGTGCATATCGATACCGCGGTGCAGATCGCGGGCGGTGGCCTGCCGCAGGCGGACGTGCAGCTGGCACAGGCGCGCGCGGGCGCGCCGATCCGCGGGCGTGCGATCGTCGCGCCCTATGCGGCGGGTGGGGCAAGGCTGGCGCTGGCCCCGGTGACGTTCAGTGCGGGCAGCGGCGGTGTGACGCGGATCACGACGCGGATCGACCTCAGCGGGCCGCTCGGCGACGGGCGAATCGACCGCTTGCAGGCGCCGCTCGATCTCGACTGGGACGGGCGCGGGCGGCTGCGCGTCGATCCGGGGTGCGCGGCCGTCGCGATCCAGCGGCTCGCGGTGGCGGGGCTGGTGCTCGATCCGGTACGGACGCGCGTGTGCCCGCGCCGTGGTGCGGCGGCGGTGGTGACGGTGGAGCGCGGGCGGATCGGCGGCGGCGTGCGCCTGCCCGCGACGCGGCTGACCGGGCGATTGGGCGGTACGCCGCTGACGCTGGCGGCGAGCGGCAGCGAGTTGCGGCTGGAGGATAACGGGTTCGCCCTGAGCGGCGTCGCGGCGCGGCTGGGCAGTCCTGAGCGGGTGACACGGATCGATCTGGGGCAATTGACCGGCCGGATCGCGGGTGGCGGGGTTGCCGGGCAGTTCGCCGGCGGATCGGGCCAGATCGGCAACGTACCGTTGCTGCTGGGCGCGGCGGCGGGCGACTGGAACCTGCGCGGCGGCGTGCTGGCGCTGACCGGCGCGATGACGGTCGACGATGCCGCGCCCGATCCGCGCTTCAAGACGCTCGCGGCGCGCGATGTCACGCTGCGCCTCGCCGATGGCACGATCACCGCGGGGGGCACGTTGTACGAGCCGACGAAGGCGGTGAAGGTCGCCGACGTGCGTATCATCCATCGCCTGTCGGCGGGGACGGGCACCGCCGATCTCACCGTGCCGGGCATCGTCTTCACCAAGGATTTCCAGCCTGACCTGCTGACCCGCCTGACCTTCGGCGTCGTCGCCGAGGTGCGTGCGACCGTCACCGGCGATGCGCATATCGGCTGGACGCCCGAGGGCGTCACCTCGACCGGCACCTTCGCGACCAAGGATGCGGCGCTGGCCGCAGCGTTCGGCCCAGTGTCGGGCCTGAGCACGACGATCCATTTCAGCGACCTGCTCAGCCTGGCGAGCGCGCCCGCGCAGGTGGCGACGGTGAAGACGATCAACCCCGGCATCGCCGTGACCGACGGCACGATCGTCTACCAATTGCTGCCCGAACAACGCGTGCAGATCGACAGAGGCGTCTGGCCGTTCGCGGGCGGCACGATGACGCTGCTGCCGACGACGCTCGATTTCGCGCAGGCGGGCCAGCGGCGGCTGACCTTCCGTCTGGACGGGGTGGCGGCGGACCAGTTCCTCCAGCAGTTCGACTTCAAGAACCTCGACGCGACCGGCATCTTCGACGGCGAGCTGCCGATGATCTTCGACGACAACGGCGGGCGGATCGAGGGCGGGCGGCTGACGGTGCGGCCGGGCGGGGGCAGCATCGCCTATGTCGGCGACCTGACGCAGAAGGATCTGGGCATCTGGGGCAATATCGCGTTCCAGGCGCTCAAATCGCTGCGCTATCGCAACCTCACCATATCGATGAACGGCCCGCTGGCGGGCGAGATGGTGACCGCGGTGCGCTTCGCCGGGGTGACGCAGGGCGAGGGCGCGAAGAGCAATTTCATCGTCCGCCGGCTGCAAAAGCTGCCCTTCGTGTTCAACATTACTATCAAAGCGCCGTTCCGCGGCCTGCTGGACAGCGCGCAGAGCTTCTACGACCCGAGTCGGCTGCTGCCCCAATTGCTCGACCGCGAACGGCGCAAGGCGGTCATTCAGCCTCCCGCAAGCGCACCCGTGCCACAACCGAAACAGGATTGAAGATGGTGAAGCGAATCACGACATTGCGGATCGCGATGGGGATGGCCGGGATCGGTATGGCGGCGACGCTGGGCGGCTGCATCAACGTGTCCGCACCCGAAAAGCCGATCCAGATCAACCTCAACATCAGCGTCACGCAGCAGGTGGTGTACCGCCTGGACGGCGAGGCGAAGGCGCTGATCGACAAGCAACCGGGGATTTTCTGATGACCAAGACCATGATGATGATCGGAGCCGCCGCCATGGCGCTGGCGGGCCTGTCGGGCGCGGCGTTCGCGCAGCGCGACCCGGCCTATGCGGCGGCGCGCGAGGCGAAGGAAGTCGGCGAACAGCCCGACGGCTATCTCGGTGTGGTGAAGGGCGGCCCCGCGATCCAGGCGCTGGTCCGCGACATCAACATCAAGCGCAAGGCGGCCTATACGCAGAGCGCGCAGGCCAATGGTTCGACGGTCGAGCAGTTCGCCTTCACCACCGGCTGCAACCTCGTCGCGCGCGTGCCGGTGGGCGAGATGTACAAGACGCCGTCGGGCCAGTGGAAGGAAAACACCGGCACGCCGGAGCTGGACGGGCGGTGCAAGTGACGCGGTAGAGCCGCTGTCGACCCTCACCCTTCCCAGCCGGCTGCGCCGGGCGGGCCCCTTCCCTCTCCCGCCGGGAGAGGGAGGGAGCGCCGAAGGCGCGGAAGGGTGAGGGCGGCGCAAGTGATCGCCCGAGGAGCGGACGAATCTGTGTTCCGTTCGCCCTGAGCCTGTCGAAGGGCGGCTCTCCGCAAGCGTGACGCTCGTGGCAACGCGCCCTTCGACAGGCTCAGGGCGAACGGTGGTGCGAGGACGCCCCTCCCCCTGGCGGGGGAGGAATTGCTTGTGGGTTACTCACCGGTTGACACCCTCGGCACCCCCACCTAAACGGACCACGCCTTGGCGGGATCGGTCGCCCTGCGCGCTTTCTCCCCCGGTTGAACGATACAGGCGAGGGGATGCGCGTGGCGGATGACGATACCGGACGAGACTTCACCAGCGCGGAGGATCCGCGGCTTTCCGCGCTCGACGAGCGGTTGAGGGAAGCCCGGCACGCCGAAGCGCTGCGGACGGGGCAGGGGGCGCCGACGGCCGATGCGGGATATTCGCTCGGCAATCGCGTGCTCGCCGCTTTGATCGGAAGCCTCGTCGGCAGTGCCCTGATCGGCTGGTGTATCGACCGCTGGTTCGGCACGACCCCATGGGCGCTGATCGTGATGCTGTTCCTCGGAATCGCGGTCGCGTTCAGGCAGATCTTACGGATTGCAGGCGAGCGCCCGGAGTAAACCGGGCGTTTGTCGTATCAGGGAGCGAAAGGCCACACGTGGCGGCAGAATCGGGCAGCAGAATCGATCCGATGCACCAGTTCCTGATCGAACCCCTGTTCGGTCGGCATTGGGTCGTCGCGGGATACGACATCTCGTTCACCAACTCCGCGTTGTGGATGGTCGTGACGCTGGTCAGCCTGTGGCTGTTCATGCTGGGCGGGATGAAGCGCGAGCTCGTCCCCGGCCGCTGGCAGGCCGCGGTGGAAGGCTTCACCGGCTTCGTGTCGAACATGCTGACGTCGAACGTCGGGCCGGCGGGCAAGCGCTTCGTGCCCTACGTCTTCTCGCTGTTCATGTTCATCCTGTTCGCCAACCTGTGGGGCCTGTCGCCGGTCGGCGTCGTGCCGGGCTGGCATCCGTTCACGGTCACCAGCCACCTGACCGTCACCGGCGTGCTGGCGATCATCAGCTTCTCGATCGTGCTGATCGTCGGCTTCGGCAAGCACGGCTTCCACTTCTTCAGCCTGTTCGTGCCGCACGGCACGCCGCCGCTGATGATCCCGCTGATCTTCGTCGTCGAGCTGATGAGCTTCCTGGTGCGCCCCTTCTCGCTGGGTCTGCGACTGTTCGTCGCGATGACCGCGGGGCACATCCTGCTGAAGGTGCTGGCCGCCTTCGTGATCACCGGCATGAACCTCGGCGTCGGTTACGGCCTGCTCGTGTCGCTGCCCAGCTTCGTGCTGATGATCGGCATCACGCTGCTCGAGCTGCTGGTCGCCGCGATCCAGGCCTATGTCTTTGCGCTGCTGACGAGCGTGTATCTGAACGACGCCGTCAACCTGCACTGAGTTTCGTTTTTAGTTTCAACCCAACTGTTTGATACGGGAGTTTTGACATGGACGCAGAAGCCGCCAAGATGATCGGCGCCGGCCTGGCCGCGATCGGCATGGGCCTTGCCTCGCTGGGCGTGGGCAACGTGTTCGCCAAGTTCCTCGAAGGCGCGCTGCGCAATCCGGGTGCGGCGGACAGCCAGCAGGGCCGTCTGTTCATCGGTTTCGCGGGCGCCGAGCTGCTCGGCCTGCTCGCCTTCGTGACGATGATCATCCTGCTGTTCGTCGCCTAACATCGGATGCGTTCGCCGGGCGCACATTCGCGTCCGGCGGATCGTTCGAGGTCGCGCTAAAGGGTTTCGATGCCTCAGATTTCGCAGATCGCCGCCACTTACGCTTCGCAGATCTTCTGGCTGCTCATCACCTTCGGCATCCTGTATTTCGGGATCGGCAAGATGATGGTCCCGAAGGTCATGGCGACCGTGGACGCGCGTGAAGGCCAGATCGCGGGCGACCTTGCCGCAGCCGAACAGGCCCGCCTTGCCGCCGACCAGGTCGAAGCGGCCTGGCGCGCCAAGATGGACGAGGCACGCGCCGCGGCGCATGCCGAGACCACCGCTGCCAAGGCGCAGGCGGTCAAGGCGACCGAAAGCCAGATCAAGTCGATCGACGTCGAACTCGCCGAACGCCTCGCGCATCACGACCTCGCGGTCGGTAATGCCAAGGCGCAGGCGATGCTGAACCTGCAGGCGGTCGCCGCCGAGGTGACGCAGGATCTGGTGGCCAAGGTGTCGGGCCTGACCGTCGGCATCGATGCCGCCGCGGATGCGGTGCGCAGGAGCAACGCGCATGGCTGAGGCCGCCCCCCAAAACACGCCGGCCGGTGACGCGGGCGATGCCGCCGTCGCCGCCAACCTTGCCGATGCCGCGACCGCGCAGGGGCTGCAGACGCAGAACGTGCGTGACGGCAGCCAGCTGACCGCCAACGTCTCCGAACCCGCGGCGCATCACGTCGAGGAGCCGACCGCCCTCGGCCTGAACACCACCGGCTGGGTCGGGATCGCCGCGCTGGTCGTGCTGATCGGTATGCTGGTCGTGAAGGTGCCGGCGAAGATCGCCGCGAGCCTGGACAAGCAGATCGCCGGCGTGCGCGCCCAGCTGGACGAAGCCAAGGCGCTGCGCGCCGAGGCCGAGCGGCTGCGCGGCGAATATGAGGCGAAGGCCAAGGCCGCCGAAGCCGACGCCGCGACGATGCGGGCGCATGCCCAGGCGGAGGCGAACCAGATCATCGCCAAGGCCAAGCACGATGCGGAGGAGCTGATGGCCCGCCGCACCAAGCGCGCCGAGGACAAGATCGCCGCCGCCGAACGCGCCGCAATCGCCGAAGTCCGCGCGCTGGCGGCGGAGACCGCGTCCAAGGCGGCCGCGCTGGTGATCGCCGAACAGCTCGACGCCGATGCCGATCGCGCGATGATCGATCGTTCGATCGCCGGATTGGGCCGGCCGAACTGACCATAGTCCTCCCCCGCCAGGGGGAGGTGTCATCGCGTAGCGGTGACGGAGGGGGAGGTAAGCGGCGCGCTGCGTAACGGCGTGCGTTCCTTACCTCCCCCTCCACCATTCGGCTTGCGCCGAACGGGCCCCAGGACCGGGTCGGATCGTCCCCCGGACGATCCTTGAGCATGCGGGGCATGCTCAACCCGGTCCTCCCTGGCGGGGGAGGACTTTCTTTTCCGACGTGCGTCTCTTCACGGGTTTCCGGCGCCGTCCCATCTGTCCGAGCCCGCACAGGAGCAATCCGATGTCGTGGCTTATTCTCGCAATTGCCGTCTTTACCGAAATCTGCTGGGCGCTCAGCCTGAAATGGGCGGCGACGCTGGCGACGTGGCAGGCGTCGGCGGTGCCGATCGTGCTGTCGTTCGTGAATATGGGGCTGCTCGCGCTGGCGATGCGCGGCTTGCCCGCTGGCACCGCTTATGCGGTGTGGACCGGCTGTGGCGCTGTGGGCGTCATCATCGGCGGCGTGCTGCTGTTCGGCGACAAGGTGAGCCTGGTGCAGGCGTGCTTCATGGCGGTGACCGTGGTGGGGATCGTGGGGACGAAGCTGTTCGCGCAGGCGTGAGGGGCGATAGCCCTTCTCACGCCGTCACCCCGGACTTGGTCCGGGGTCCACTTCGCGGCAAGGGGATCGCCTGAGCCTCTTGCCAACCCCTCGCGGCCCGGTGGACCCCGGACCAAGTCCGGGGTGACGAGGAATGACAGGCGGTGCTACAGGTCCCCAACGCGCCACGGCGCGAGGTGAGGTGTAGCCATGTCGATCCTGCTGTCGTTGCTGTTGATCGGAACCCAGACGCAGGCGGCGGAACGCGCGGGAAAATTCTCGCTCGACATCCCGGCGGACGAGACGGTTACCGCCCCGGCCGAACCCAAAGCCGCCACCGAAGAGACGCCGAAGCCCGAGGCGCAACCGGTCGAGGCGAAGCCGGATACCGCGACCGAATCGCCGCCCGCGCCGGCGGAAGCGCCAAGTCCAGCAGCCGCCGCCCCGGCATCCCGCGCGCATTTCTCGCTCGACACGCCGATCGTCGACCTGCTCGCCGATCCCCGCGCGAAGGCGGTACTCGATAAGGATATGCCGGGGCTCAGCGACGACGAGAATCTGTCCAAGTTCCAGGCGCTGTCGCTGCGCCGGCTCGCGCCGTTGAGCGGCGGGCAGATGACGGCGGAGCTGATGGGCAAGCTCGCCTATGATCTCGCCGCGCTGGGTGGTGGCGCGCCGCCGCCGGTGTCGCGCAAGGGGCTGCCGAACGGGCGTTAACCTCTAGCCCCGACCCCGGCCGACTCCTACATGGGCCGGCATGTCGTCCTACGGTCCGCCCGATCGATTCAACGAAGAACGCGCCACCTACGCCGTCCGCGGATCGGATACCCCCGATATAGAGGCGGGGGTCGCCGCGATACGTAACGTGTTGCAAACGCTGCCGACGCGCTCCGGCGTCTATCGCATGCACGATGCCAAGGGCGACGTGCTGTACGTCGGCAAGGCGCGCTCGCTGAAGCAGCGGGTGGCGAATTATACGCAGGTGAAGGGGCTCACCAAGCGCCTCCAGCGGATGATCGCGCAGACGCGGTCGATGACGATCGTCACGACGAACAACGAGGCGGAGGCGCTGCTGCTCGAGGCGCAGCTCATCAAGCGCTACCGCCCCGCGT
Source organism: Sphingomonas sp. NIC1 (assembly GCF_001638925.1). Taxonomy (NCBI): domain Bacteria; kingdom Pseudomonadati; phylum Pseudomonadota; class Alphaproteobacteria; order Sphingomonadales; family Sphingomonadaceae; genus Sphingomonas; species Sphingomonas sp. NIC1. The sequence continues at coordinate 1,087,131 of NZ_CP015521.1, read as the reverse complement.
ACAACGTGCTGCTGCGCGACGATAAAAGCTTCCCGTTCATCCTGCTGCGCGGCGACCACGATTTCCCGCGCGTGCAGAAGCATCGCGGGGCGCGGCGGGCGCCGGGCAATTACTATGGGCCGTTCGCCAGCGCGGGCAGCGTCAACAACACGCTCAACGCGTTGCAGAAGCTGTTCCTGCTGCGCAGCTGCACCGACGGCTTCTTCAAGACGCGCGACCGGCCGTGCCTGCTGTACCAGATCAAGCGCTGTTCGGCCCCGTGCGTCGGGCGGATCGACAAGGACGGATACAAGGAATTGGTCGACGATTGCCGCGACTTCCTGGCCGGCAAGTCGACCAGGGTGCAGGCCAAGCTGGGCGCGCAGATGCAGGCGGCGGCGGAGAATATGGACTTCGAACTGGCCGCGCTGCTGCGCGACCGGTTGAAGGCGCTGACGTTCGTGCAGGGCAAGCAGGCGATCAATGCGGAGGGCGTGGGCGATGCCGACGTCTTCGCGCTGGCGTGCAAGGACGGCGTGATCGGCATCCAGGCCTTCTTCATCCGCGGCGGCCAGAATTGGGGGCATCGCAGCTTCTTCCCGCAGCACACCAACGACGTGCCCGAGGATGAGGTGCTGGCGAGCTTCCTCACCCAATTCTACGAAGAGGTGCCGCCGCCCAAGACGATCCTGCTCGACCGCGAGCTGGGCGAGGGCGCGCTGCTGGGCGAGGCGCTGGGCGAGCGCGCGGGCTATAAGGTCGCGCTGTCGGTGCCCCAGCGCGGCGATCGGCGCCGGCTGATGGACCAGGCCAAGCGCAATGCGATCGAGGCGCTGGAGCGGCGGCTGGCGGAGAGCACGACGCAGGCGAAACTGCTGCGCGAGGTGGCGGAGCTGTTCGACCTGGGCGACCCGCCCGACCGCATCGAAATCTACGACAACAGCCACATCCAGGGCAGCAATGCCGTGGGCGCGATGGTCGTCGCGGGGCCGGAGGGGTTCCGCAAGGGCCAGTACCGCAAGTGGAACATCAAGGGGAATGAGGCGGCGACCGACAGCGACGTCGGCATGATGCGCGAGGTGTTCCGCCGCCGCTTCGCCCGCCAGCTGGAGGAAGCGCCCGATCGTGACGACGGGACATGGCCCGACCTCGTCCTGATCGACGGCGGCAAGCCGCAGCTCAATGCGGCGAAGGCGGTGCTGGAGGATCTGGGCATCGAGGACGTGTGCCTGGTCGGCATCGCCAAGGGGCCGCACCACGGCCGTGAGGGGCGCGAGGTGTTCCACCTGCTCGACGGGCGCGAATTCCAGCTGCCGGTCAATGCGCCGGTGCTGTTCTACCTCCAGCGGCTGCGCGACGAGGTCCACCGCTTCGTGATCGGTGCGCATCGCGACAAGCGCGCGAAGGCGATCGGGGCGAGCCCGCTGGACGAGGTGCCCGGCATCGGCCCCGCGCGTAAGAAGGCGCTGCTGATGCACTTCGGCACCGGCCGTGCGGTACGCAACGCGAGCCTGGAGGATTTGAAGAAGGCGCCGCGCGTGTCAGCGGGCGTCGCGCAGCAGGTGTACGACTTCTACCACGCGCGGTGATGTAACTCCCCCCGTCATCCCGGACGTGGTCCGGGGTCCACCGGGCCGCTAGGGGGCGGCAAGAACCTCCGGCCGTCCCCCTCGCCGCAGAGTGGACCCCGGACCAAGTCCGGCGTGACGAAGAAGAGCGATACGTGCTCTTCCACCGCATCCTCATCTTTTCTGCGTTGCCGCTGCATCGTGGGTCGCTAGACTGATCGATATCGGGGGCGGGGTCATCCGGGGGTGATCGCTTGCACCGTTCGCCCTGAGCCTGTCGAAGGGCCCGTCGCCGCGAGCGTCATGCTTGGGGAGGGGCGTGCTTCGACAGGCTCAGCACGAACGGCGTGTGGTGTGACGTCATCTGCTTTTGGGATGGCAGGGGGGATTATGATGAAGATGCGGCGACTGGCGCTGGTGGCGCTGTTCGGGTCGACCAGTTGGGTGGCGCAGGCGGCCGACAAGGTGCTCTACCAGCCGGTGCCGGCCTGGGTGAAGCCGGCACCGGCGGTCGATCCCGCCAGCGTCACGCCAGATTCGCCGGTGCTGATGGTGCTCGACAACCAGCAGCGGCTGGAGGGCGGCACGGTGTGGCAATATACCGATACCGCGACGCGGATCGCGACGGCCGAGATGCTGGGGCAGGCGGGGACGGTCAGCCTGCAATGGCAGCCGGCGGCGGGCGACCTGATCGTCCACCGCGCCGAGATCATCCGCGGTCCCGAGCGTATCGACCTGCTGAAGGCGAACGCGGAAGGCGCCAAGGCGGGGTTCGACGTGCTGCGTCGCGAACAGAAGCTGGAACAGCGCCAGCTGGATGGCATGCTGACCGCGACGATGGCGGTGGAGGGCCTGCGCGTCGGCGACATCCTGCACGTCGTCGTGTCGATCACGCGCAAGGACGCCGTCCTGCAGGGCGCGATGCAGGGCTTCCAGCCGCTGCCATCGGCGCCGCTGAAGATCGGCTATGCGCGGGCCCGCGTGCTGTGGCCGGCGACCGATCAGGTGCGCTGGAAACTCTATGCCGAGGCGCCCAAGCCGGTGGAGAGCGTCGTCGGCGGCTATCGCGAGATCAGCGTGCCGCTGCCGCTCGCCAAGCAGCCCGAGCTGCCCAATGACGTACCGGTGCGGTTCCAGCGGCTGGGTCTGCTGGAGGCGACGAGCTTTGCCGACTGGGCGGCGGTGTCGAAGGTGATGGCGCCGCTCTATACGACCGACGGGCTGATCGCCGCCGATCCGGCGCTGTCCGCGGAGGTCGCGAAGATCAAGGCGGCGAGTAGCGACCCAATGCAGCGCACCGCGGCGGCACTGCAATTGGTGCAGGAACAGGTCCGCTATCTGTTCAACGGCATGGACCAGGGCAATTACAAGCCGCAGAGCCCGGCCCAGACGTGGCAGCTGCGCTATGGCGACTGCAAGGCGAAGACGCTGTTGCTGCTGTCGATCCTGCGCGCGTTGGATATCGAGGCGGAGCCGGTGCTGGCGAGCAGCAAGCTGGGCGACCTGCTGCCCGATCGCCTGCCGACGCCCGGCGCGTTCGATCATATCCTGGTCCGCGCGAGCGTGAACGGCGAAACCTTGTGGCTGGACGGCACCGATGCCGGCGCCCGGCTGGCCGACCTGCGCGATACGCCGCCATTCCGCTGGACGCTGCCGGTGCGCGCGGCGGGAGCGCCGCTGCTCGCGCTGCCGATGCGCACGCCGGCGCGGCCGCATATCGAGGCGACGATCGATCTGGATGAGAGTGCGGGCGTCGACCTGCCGGCGGTGCTGACCGCGACGGTCAACCTGCGCGGTCGCATCGGCCAGATGCTGCAGGCGGCGCAGGCGCAGGCGAGCCGCGAGGATATCCGCAAGATGGCGGACAAGATGACGCAGGGGATCATTGGCTCCGCGACCGTGGTCGATCGCACGCTGAAATATGACGCCGCGACCGGTCTGGCCACGGTGACCGTCACCGGCATCGCCTATCCCGACTGGAATCGCGTCGACCAACGCTACCGCAGCGTGATCGACCGGACGGTGGCGGGGATGACGTTCGAACCCGATCGTGCGCGCGCGGCTTGGGCGGCGATGCCGGTCGCGACGGGCGACGGGGCCTATTATCGCAGCCTGACCCGCATCCGCCTGCCCGATAGCGGCAAGGGCTATACGCTGGAGGGCGATCGCAGCTTCGCCAAGCCGATGGCGGGGGTGACGGTGACGCGGACCGTCGCGGAGGCGAATGGCGTGGTGACGATCGACGACCGCTCGGTCCTGTCGGGCGCCGAAGTGCCCGCGAACGAGATCGCCGCCAACCGGGCGGCGATCAGCGCCGCCAAGAACCGATTGCTGAGCGTCGTCGCGCCCGCCGATCTGCCCAACCTGCCCGCCCGGGTGGAAGCGACGAAGCGCGCCGGCGGATTCGCCAAGCTTGCCGCGCTGTACGATCGCGGCGTTGCCGACCAGCCCGACGAGGCGGAGGTCTATACCAATCGCGCCTGGTTCTACGAGCAGACGTACGACCGGCCCAAGGCGATCGCCGATCTGACGCGGGCGATCGCGATCACGCCCGATGCCAGCACCTATACCCGGCGCGCTGCGCTGTATCGGCAGACCGGCGACCTCAGCAAGGCGTTCGCCGATCTGACCGCCGCGCGCGGCATCGACCCGTCGGACGACGATACCGTCGAGGCGCTGGCGACGTTGCGCGCCGATCGCGGCGAGAAGGACGCGGCGATCGAGCTGGTACAGGAACGGATCGACGCGGGCGGCAAGAGCAAGCCGGGCATGATCGCGTTGAAGGCCGACGTGCTCGCACGCACCGGCGACAAGGAGGGGGCGATCGCGGCGATCGACCAGGCGGTGGCGGCAGGGCCGGGCAATCCGCGGCTGCTCAACAGCCGATGCTGGATCAAGGGTACGCTGAACGTCGCGCTCGATACCGCATTGAAGGATTGCACGCGCTCGATCGAGCTGAGCGATTCGACCACCGCGGCGCTCGACAGCCGGGCGATGGTGTTCTTTCGCATGAACCGCTTCGACGATGCGCTCGCCGATCTTAACGCCGCGCTCGACAATGCGCCGGGGCTGGCGGCGAGCCTGTACATGCGCGGGCTGATCCTGGGGCGGCAGGGCAAGGCCGAAGGCAAGGCGGATCTCGCCGCCGCGCGCCTGATCAACCCGCGGATCGACGAGGATTACAAGCGCTACGGCATCCAGCCGTGATGGCCTTTGCCGCCACGCGGGAGGGCGACCGGGCCGGGTCGCGCTGCGCGATCGAGCGGGTCCACGATGGTGGTCTTGCGTGATCGGTGCATGGCAAGCCGATGGTGGGGCAGCGCAAAAGCGGCCGAGACATAATTTGTTACGGCCATTATGGCCTGAAATATGACCCGGCCTAGGCATTTGTTCATCGGCGGCGGATAGGGCGGAGGGGATGACGACCTCCGTCTTCCTGACCGTCGATGTCGAATTTGCGTGGCGCCATTATGCCGCGGGATATGACGTCGATACGATCTATGCCCGTTCGATCGAGCCGGCGGGGGTGGGGCTGTCCTTTCAATTGGCCCAACTGGCCCGCCATGGGTTGAAGGCGTGCTTCTTCGTCGATCCGATGCCGGCGCTGGTCTTCGGTATCGATCCCGTGCGGCGGATGGTGGAGACGATCCTGGCGGCGGGGCAGGAGGTGCAGCTGCACATCCACCCCAATTGGCGCGGGGCCGACGAGAGCGATCGCAAGACCCGTTACGGTCGGTTCCAGCTGCACGAATATGGCGCCGACGAGCAGCGCGCCTTGCTCGTCACCGCGACCGAGCTGCTGGTCGCGGCCGGCGCACCGCCGCCGATCGCGTTTCGCGCGGGCAGCTATTCCGCGAACGACGACACGCTACGGGCGCTCGCCGATCTGGGCTTCGTCTATGACAGCAGCCACAATGGCGGCGAGGCGCAGGTGAGCCGCATCCGGCTGGCGCCGACGCAGATCGCACCGGTGATGCGGCAGCTGGTCGAGGTGCCGGTGACGGTGATCGAGGAATTGCCGGGGCGGCTGCGCACGTTCCAGCTGTGTGCGCTGTCGCGGCATGAGGCGGCGGCGGCGCTGGATCATGCGATGGCCGAGGCGCATCAGGCGGTGACGATCGTCAGCCATGGCTTCGAACTCGCCAATCGGGCGGGCACGCATGCCAATGCCGTGCATGTCCGGCGCTTCGATGCGCTGTGCCGGCGGCTGGCCGAGCGCGCGGCGGAGCTGCCGACGCGGCATTTCGCCGACCGGCCGGTGTTGGCGCTGGATGCGGACGACCGGCCGCTGGGCCCCGCCTTGTGGCGTCGTCGGGTGCGGCAGGCGGAGCAGGCCTGGTCGAATTGGGTGTCGGAACGGCGCCGGTGAGCGCGATTCCCTTACGCTTTCAGGTGGGCGCGCGGACGCTCGCCACGGTGCGGCGCGATCTGGTGCGCGTGCCGCTCGCGCTGGATGACGTGCTGGCCGGAACGCTGCCGGTGTTGCCGCCAGCGCAGGGCGACGGCTATCTGGTGACCTCGCTGCCCGCGGCCCTCGCCGCTGCGCTTCCCGCGAGCGGGCGGATCGTGCGGGAGCGCCAGCGCTACACGCGGTATTACACCGACCTGTCGATCGGGCATGCGGCGTGGCTGGCGAGCCTGTCGGGATCGGCTCGCGCGACGCTGCGGCGTAAGGCCAAGAAGGTGGCGGCGGCGGGGATGGCGGTGCGCGCCTATCGCGACGCGGCGGATTTCGATGCCTTTCACCCGATCGCGCGTGGCATTTCGGCACGAACCTATCAGGAGCGGTTGCTCGATTCGGGCCTGCCCGTCGCGCCGGACACGGTCGCCAGGCTGCGCGCGCTGGCGGCGGCGGATGGCCTGCGCGCCTGGCTGCTGCTGATCGACGGAAAGCCCGCAGCCTATCTGTGCTGTACGGTCGAGGGGCAGGCGCTGCGCTATGATTATGTCGGCCACGATCCGGCGTTCGGCGATCTGTCGCCGGGTACGGTGCTGCAGGCGGCGGCGTTCGAGGACCTGTTCCGGGATCGCTTCGCGCGATTCGATTTCACCGAAGGGGAGGGGCAGCACAAGCGGCTGTTCGCGACCGGCGGGGTGGAATGCGTCGACCTGCTGGTGCTGACGCCCACGCTGGCCAATCGCGCGACTCTGGCGGCGCTGGCGGGGTTCGATGGCGCGGTGGCGGTGGCGAAGCGGGCGATGGGTCATTCGCGGCTGCGGGCGCTGGCGAACGCCGTGCGGCGGTAGGGGAGAATTGCCACGCCCTCACCCTTCGGCGCTGCGCGCCTCTTCCCTCTCCCGGTGGGAGAGGGAGGGAGCGGCGAAGCCGCGGAAGGGTGAGGGTCGGTACGGCCCCACCGGTTGACCCTCGCCGTGCCACGCCCCATCTCGCGGACATGCAACAATCCACTACCGATCTCGATCGCGCGCTCGGCTTCGCGATCCCCAGTCGCTCGGCGCGCGGCCGTGTCTTGCGGCTCGGGCCGGCGCTCGACAGCGTGCTTGCCGCTCACGCCTATCCCCCCGCGATCGAGGCGCTGCTCGCCGAGGCGCTGACGCTCGCCGCGCTGATCGGCTCGACGTTGAAGGACCCGAGCGGCCAGCTGACGATGCAGACGCGCACCGAAAACGGTGTCGTCCGCCTGCTGGTGTGCGACTATCGTGGTGGCGAAGTGCGCGGCTATATCGATTACGACGCGGACAAGTTCGCCGAAATGCCGGAAAAGCCGACGCTGTTCGCGCTGTTCGGCCAGGGCTATCTCGCCATCACCTTCGATCTTGCTACCACCGGCGAGCGCTATCAGGGCATCGTGCCGCTGGACGGGGACACGCTGGCGCAGGCGGCCGAAAGCTATTTCGTCCAGTCCGAGCAGATCCCGAGCCTGGTCAGCGTCGGCATCGCCCGCGACGGCGATGGACATACGGTCGCCGGCGGCCTGTTCCTCCAGCACCTGCCCGAGGGCGAGGTGGGGCGCGAGCGGCTGCACACGCGGCTCGACCATCCCGAATGGGAGCATGTCGAGGCGCTGGGCCGAACGATGGGCGTCGACGAACTCGCCGATCCGGCGCTGCCGCTCGAGACATTGGTCTGGCGCCTGTTCAACGAGGAGGAAGAGGTGCGCGCACTCGCCTCGACACCGCTGTCGCGCGGCTGCCGCTGCACCGGCGACTATATCGCCAGCGTGCTCGCCAAATTCACGCCCGAGGAACGGCGCGAGATGGCGGACGAGAATGGGCTGATCCAGGTCGATTGCGCGTTCTGCGCGACCAAATTCCCCATTCCGGCGGATGCCGCCGCGGTGGCGTGAGCCATGGGGCGAATCTGCACCGGATGGTAAGGATTTCCCGCTAATACAGGCGGGTGGATGCTTCAGCGTCGCACGCTTTTCTCCCTAAAAGGGCGCTTGCGCCCTTCCCTTTGAGGCCCGCGCCCCCCGTGCGGGCCTTTTCTTTTGGCCGCGATTCGCCTAGCGGGCGGCGGATCATGATGAACCAGAACCAGGCCGCACCGTTGGCCGTCGTGCTCGTCTCCGGCGGGCTCGACTCGATGATCTCCGCCGCCAGCGCGCGGGAGCAGGGATATCGCGTGCTCGCGCTGTCGGTGGATTATAACCAGCGCCACCGTGTCGAGCTGGCGGCCGCGCGCCGCGTCGCCAATGTGCTCGGCGCCGAACGCCACATCATCCTGCCGCTCGACCTGTCGGCCTTTGGCGGATCGGCGCTGACCGACGATATTGCCGTGCCCAAGGATGGCGTCGGCACCGAAGAGGGCGGCGGCATTCCCGTCACCTATGTCCCTGCGCGCAATACAATCTTCCTCAGCCTCGCGCTCGGCTGGGCGGAGGCGGCGGGCGCGCGCGACCTGTTCATCGGCGTCAACGCGCTCGATTATTCGGGCTATCCCGATTGCCGACCGGAGTTCATCGCGGCGTTCGAAGGGCTGGCGGAGATCGCCACCAAGGCCGGGGTCGAAGGCCAGCGCTTCACGATCCATGCGCCGCTCCAGCATATGACCAAGGCGGATATCGTCCGCGAAGGCCAGCGGCTGGGCGTCGACATGGGGCTGAGCTGGTCGTGCTACGATCCCGCGCCGGGCGGCGTGCATTGCGGCACCTGCGACAGCTGCCGCCTGCGGTCCAAGGGGTTCGAGGACGCAGGGATTCCCGATCCCACGGTCTACGCCGTCCGGGTGTGATGCGATGAGCTATGCGGTCAAGGAGATGTTCCTCACCCTGCAGGGCGAGGGCGTCAACGCCGGCCGGCGCGCGGTGTTCGTGCGTTTTGCCGGCTGCAATCTGTGGAGCGGGCGCGAGCAGGATCGGGCCACGGCGATCTGCCGCTTTTGCGACACCGATTTCGTCGGCACCGATGGCCTCGGCGGCGGCAAGTTCGCGGACGCAGGCGCGCTGGTCGCGGCGGTCGCGGGCTTCTGGGGCGCGGGGCAGGCAGATCGCTTCGTCGTGCTGACCGGGGGCGAGCCGATGTTGCAGGTCGACGATGCGCTGGTCGATGCGCTGCATGATGCGGGCTTCCGCATCGCGATCGAGAGCAACGGCACGCTGCCCGTCCATTCCGGCATCGACTGGGTATGCATCAGCCCCAAGGCGGGGAGCGAGGTGGTGCAGCGATCGGGCGACGAATTGAAGCTCGTCTGGCCGCAGCCGGGCACGGACATCGACGCGATCGAAACCTGGGACTTTGCGCACCGATTGCTCCAGCCGATGGACGACGCCGCCGGCCAGGCGAATGTCGACGCCGCGATCGCGCTGGTGATGGAGCGCCCGCACTGGCGGCTGTCGCTTCAGACGCACAAGCTGCTGGGATTGCGATAGGGGCGGAATGCGCCTTCGCTTTTCACGAACCGTCATTCCCGCGGCGGCGGGAATCCAGACGCGCAGGTCTTCGAAAGAACCGCAAGGTTAGCGGATCTGGATCCCCGCCTTCGCGGGGATGACGATCGGGTGGATGGGGCGGCGGCAAAAGACGCCAACGGCCTGCGGCATCGAGATCGAATTCCGGACCATGCCAGGTGACCGAACGGGCGGGGTGAACCGCGCCCGATCCCCTTAGCGCTGCGCCGTCTCGGTGCCCTTTGCGGTGGCGGCGACCGTGGTCGGGGCGGCGGGCGGCCAGGCGAAGGCGCCGCACTTCTTGGTCACCCATTCGCCCTTCTTGTTCCAGCAGATCGGGTCGAACCGCGGCTTGGAGGCGTAATCGCGGCCCAGGTAGCGTTGGAAATGCTGTTCGCCATACGGCGTCAGGCTGTTGCGCAATTCGCGGATGCGCGACAGCGCCAGCGGGCCGAAGCCACCACGCGGCGCGAAGACGGCATCGCGGCCGATCTCGCTGGCGGTCTGGCAGAAGTTGAGCTGGGCGGAGACGGTGGCGAAATTCGAATAGGTGCGCGTGCCGAACTGGTCGAGCGCGTTCTGTCCGTCGCGCGGGGTCTTCGACGTGCGGGTGAAATATTTGGTCAGCGTCTGCCAGACGCCGGCCAGCTCGTCCTTATGGTCGAGCAGCACCGCATTGTAGTTTTCGCGCGTCAACAGCGTCGGTTCGAACTGGCATTGCAGCGCCGCGACGTTGAGCGCGGCGCGCAGGTTCCACGCCATCGCCGCGCGCAGCTCCACCGGGGTGGCGCCGGGCAGCACCTGGCCCAGATTGGCCTCCGTCCCCGTCACTTCCTCGCCATGATAATCGTGCGATCGCAGGAAAAACTGCGCCGACGCGGGCGCCGCCGCCACCAGGCTGGTCGCCGCGCATCCCAGCGCGAACACCATCCGCAACTTACTCATCTGAACCCATCCTCGCCGAAGCAATATCGGGCAATTCTAGATGGTTTTGGCGGGCGACCCAATCCCTGATTAAGCATGTTCCGGCAAATTTCGTCGCGAATGCGCCAAAGCGTTGCCCCGTTCAGCCATGGGTCTGTGCCAGAGCTACCGCAGGGCAGGCCGATACGAAAACGGCCGCCCGGTTGCCCGGACGGCCGTTTCGCAAATGAAATAACCCGAAGCGGGAAATTACATCGCGTTCGTGGTCGTGGTGGTGTTCGACGTCATCATGGTGTCGTTCGCCATCATGGTGTCGTTCGCCATCATGCCACCGTTCGACGCGCCGTCGACGGCGGTCATGTTGTCGCTCATGGTGCCCATGTCGTCGGTCGAGTTCATGTCGGTGACCATGGTGTTCTCGGTGGTCGTCTCGGTCTTCGGGCCGCAGGCCGACACGGCGAGAGCGGCGCCGGCGATCAGCGAGCCGGTCAGGATCTTGGAGATGGTTGCACGCATTGGAAGCTCCCTAGAATAGGATTTGGACGGCTTGCTGGCCCTTTAATTCCCAAATCACGGTAGACATTAATCGCATAACGGCCCGCCCTCAAGCCTCGTTTTCTCCCCGGGGGGATGCGGGGCAGGCGAGGGAGGACAGGAAGGCCGGGGCGGTCAACGCGAGCGCGGCGTCAAAGGTTGCGAGATCGGCGTTGCGTTCCAGGGCCTTAAGGCTGGTGACGGGGAATTCCGGCAGGCCGCAGGGCACGATCCCCCCAAAATGGGACAGGTCGGGCGCGACATTCACCGCCAGGCCGTGCAGCGTGATCCAGCGGCGCACGCGCACGCCGATCGCGCCGATCTTCGCTTCGGGGCCGCCGTCCGTCGTCCATATGCCGACGCGCCCCTCGACGCGGAACGCCGAGACGCCCAGTTCCGCGAGCGCCGCGATCACCCAGCCTTCGACGCCATGGACGAAGCAGCGCACGTCCTTCCCGCGCTGGCCGAGATCGAGCACCATATAGACGATGCGCTGACCCGGCCCGTGATAGGTGTATTTGCCGCCGCGGCCCGTCGCGACGACGGGAAAGCGCGCGTCGATCAGGTCGCCGGGCGCGGCGCTGGTGCCGGCGGTGTAGACCGGCGGGTGTTCGAGCAGCCAGATCAGCTCGCGCGCCTCGCCCGCCAGGACGGCGGCGGCGCGCGCCTCCATCTCGGCCAGCGCCACGTCATAGGGGGTGAGGCCGGGCGACACGCGCCATTCGATGCGGCCCCCGTCTATAGCGTTGGAATGCATCGTGCCGACGTCGATCTCGCTCATTGTCGCCATGTGTGGCAGCGGCGGCACGCTGGCAAGTCGTGCGGGACCGGTTGCGAGTGGCCAAGCCGCGGACGTTGGGCTAGTCCGGCGCGCGAACCGCGAAGGGGGCGAGCCGATGGTCAAGATGGGTGACGTGTGGGACCGGACCAGCGAGGTGCTGGGCGGGCGTGGCGGCATGCTGGCCGGCATCGCGATCCTGACCGTGTTTGTGCCGGGCGTGATCAATGCGGCCTATACATCCTATGCCCCGGCCGGCGGCCTGCGATCGGCGATCGTCGTGTTGCTGCTGATCGCGGTGACGATCGCGTCGATCTGGGGGCAGCTGGCGATCATCGCCGCCGCCACCGATCCGGCGACGACGCGCCCCGCGGCGCAGCGGCAGGCGACCGAACGGCTGCTGCCCGCGCTGGGCGTGATGCTGGTGCTTGGCATCGTCGCCACCATCGCCTTCCTGCCGGCGATCGGGCTGCTGGTGATGTCGCACCTGGACTTTGCCGCCATGGCGAACGGCACGCCGCCGGCCAGCCCCGAGGCGTCCGGGCCGCTGTTGCTCGCCGGCCTGTATATGCTGGTCGCCTTTGTCGTGCTGCTGTTCGTCGGCGCGCGGTTGCTGCCGCTGTACGCGGTGGTGCTGCGCGAGCGGCTGGGCCTGGGCGCGATCGGCCGCGCGTGGCGGTTGACGCGGCGGCATACGTGGCGGCTGGTCGGCGCGGTGCTGCTGTTCATGATCGTCGTGATGATCGCAGGCTGGGCGGCGCAGGCGGTCGCGGGCCTCGTCACCGCGCTGGTGCTGGGCGGCGATGCCGCGGCGACGGTCCGATTCGTCGGCACGGTGGCGGCACAGGCGGCATCGACGGCGCTCACCCTCGTGGCGATCGTCTTCTCGGCGCAGGCCTATGTCGCGTTCGTCGCGCGCGACGCGATGCTGCGGGCGCGGGCCGCCGCGTGAAGATCACGCTTGCCGCCTTGCTGAGCGATGCCTGGGCGCTGTTCCGGCGTGAGGCCGACGTGCTGGTGCGCGCCGCCGGCCTGTTCCTGTTCGTGCCGACCTATGCGCTGTTGCTGCTGGTCGGGCCGCTGCCGTTCCCCGATCCCGACATTGCCGACACGCAGGCGCGCGCGCAGGCATGGATGGACAAGTTGGACGTCTGGGTCGGCGATTACGGGCTGGGGTCGGTCGTCGCCTATGCGATCACCTATTTCGGTACGGCGCTGCTCTATTGCCTGCTGCTCGACCGTGCCCGACCGACGGTGGGCGAAGCGTTGAAGCGGACCGCGGTGATGTTTCCGCGCTACCTGCTGGCGATGGTGGTCGTGTCGATCCCGTCGGGGGCGGGCATGTATCTGCTGCTGCTGCCCGGTCTGTGGCTGATGAGCCGATTCATGCTGGCTGGCCCGATCCTGTTCGCCGAAGCGCCGGTGGGGGCGATGGCGGCGGTCGGTCGATCGTGGCGGCTGACGCGCAAGGCGCAATTCTCGCTGCTCGGCGCGATCGTCACCGTTTATCTGGGTGCGGTGCTGGCGGGGCAGCCGTTCATGCTGGTGGCACGCTGGCTGGGCGGGACGGCGGCGGAGGGTGGCGGGGCCAATCCGCTGGCCGTCGCGATCGTTCATGCGTTCGCGGCGGGCGTGGCGACGCTCGCGCAGATCGCGGGGGTGCTGATCGCGGTCGCGGCGTATCGGCGGGTGTCGGTGGCTGACTAACCTGCCCTGAGCGGCCACGCCCTCACCCTTCCCACGACCTTCGGTCGCGGGCCCCCTCCCTCTCCCGGGGGGGAGGGAGGGAGCGGCGCCGCCGCGGAAGGGTGAGGGCGGTAGCCTTAGGTTTGGGTCTTTATGCCGCGGTGAACACGCCGCACGCGATGCGGCCGCCGCTGTTGCCCGACGGATCGGTCATCAGATCGTCGGGGCCGGCGTGGACGACGATCGCGGCGCCGTCGGCATCCAGCATCTGCGCCATGGTCGCGCCGGGCACGGTCATGCCGATCGTGCCGCGGCCGGCGCTGTCGACGATCAAATTGGGCAGGTCGCCTTCGTGGGGCCCCTGCGGGTTCATGCTGCCGTGCTTCATCGCAGTCGGGTTCCAGTGGCCGCCTGCCGTGGTGAAGTCGGGCGCGTCGCAGCGGCCGACCGTGTGGATATGCGCGCCATGCGTGCCGGCGGGCAGACCCTTCACGTCGAGCGTATAGCGGATGCCGCCCGCCACTTCGGTCGCGGTCGCGCGGCCGGCATCGGCGCCGGTCGCGGTCTTCAGCATCGCGACGGCGCGCGCGCCACCGGCGACCGGGCTGCCCACCGCCACCTCGTCCTTGGGGGCACAGGCGGCCAGCGCCGCCGTGGACAGGCCGAGGATCAGCATCGTGCGCATCGGAAATCTCCCTGAAAGTTGTCCGGTTCTTACCCGGCCGAACCCGGCAGCGACAGTGCCGGTTCCGCCGCCGTCACCAGCGGCCAGCGCGCAACGGGTTCGTAACTGGCGCCGCCATGGCCAAGATGGCTCTGGTACAGCACGATATGCGGGCAGGCGAAGTCGACGCTGGCAAGGCCTGCATGCACCGCTAGCCAGCCCTCGATCTCGGGCGCCATGCCCGCACTGCGCGGCAGCCGGGCGAGTGTGATGTGCGGCAGATAGGCGCGGCGTTCCGGCTCCAGCCCGGCGCGCACGCACGCCTGATCGACCTTGCGCGCCAGATGGCGCAGCGCGTCGTGCGGGGCGAGGCCGGCCCATAAGGTGTCCGTCCGCCCCTTGTGCTCGAACCGCCCGACGCCCGCGATCCGCACCACCGGCGCGGGCGCGTGGATGCTGCCGAGCGCCGCCGCGACGTCTTCCGCCTGCGGCCGGTCGACTTCGCCTAGGAAGCGCAGCGTGCAGTGCAACTGCTCGTCGTCCTGCCAGCGCGCGTGCGGCACGCCGCCCATCGCGGCGATCAGCGATTCACGGATGGCGCGGGGCGGGCGGAGCGCGACGAAGAGACGCAACATGATGAACGAAAAGCCCTTTGTAATGTTCTGTTGCCGTATCGATCGATCCTAGCCGGTTTCGCTTGAAATGGGACGGGTCGGGGCCGATATTTCGGACAGCCGGCAGTGTCGCCGGCAAAGGAGTTTTGGATACCATGGCCAACTGGTCCGACCCCCGGCAGAGCGCCGCGCCGTTCGGGGCTTCACGCGCCGATGCCGCGCGCAGCGGCGCATATGACGCGGGTCTGCGCTCGTACATGCTGTCGGTGTACAACTACATGGCTTCGGGCGTGCTGCTGACCGGCATCGTCGCCCTGTTGTTCGCCACCAGCGGCGCGGTGAACGCGCTGGTCGGCCCGACCGGCCGTACCAACGGCCTGGGCTTCATCGTCGCCTTCTCGCCGCTCGCCATCGTGTTCGCGATGAGCTTCGGCCAGGGCCGCATGAAGACGCAGACGCTGCAGCTGCTGTTCTGGGCGTTTGCGGTGTTGATGGGCATGTCGCTCTCGACGATCTTCCTCGTCTACAGCGGCACCTCGATCGCCGGTGCGTTCTTCGCAACCGCGGCGGGCTTCGCAGGGCTGAGCCTCTACGGCTACACCACGAAGCGCGACCTGTCGGCGTTCGGCACGTTCCTGATCGTCGGCCTCGTCGGCCTGATCGTCGCCAGCCTGATCAACCTGTTCCTGCAGTCGGGCGTCATGAGCCTGGTCATCAGCGCGGTCGGCGTGCTGATCTTCGCCGGCCTGACCGCCTACGACACGCAGCGTACCAAGAGCCTGTATTTCCAGGTCGCGGGTACGGACATGGTCGGCAAGGCCGTGATCATGTCGGCGCTGTCGCTGTACCTCGACTTCATCAACATGTTCCTCTTCGTCCTCCGCCTGTTCGGTTCGCAGCGCAACTGATCGACGGTCCGGCGTAACGGATACGAGCCCGGTGGCGCTGCCGCCGGGCTTTTCTTTTGGGTGAAGGACGCCAAGCCATGCGGCTCACTATCGCCGTCGATCTCGATTATGCGATCATCGGCCCGCCGACCGACGTACTGTTGCAGATCGAGGCGGCGGCAACGCCCGACCAGCGTATCGTCGACGAACGGCTGACGATCTGGAGCGACCATCCGATCGCCGCGGTGGCGGGCGAAGATGGCGTCGGCCAGCGCTGCTGGATCCGCGCCGAGCAATGGCTGAAGGCGGAATATCGCGCGACCGTGGATGTGGAGCGGGCGCCGGTCGACCTCGCGCCGCTGCGCGCAACGCCGGTGCGGGAGCTTGCGGGCGCGCTCGTCCCCTATCTGCTGCCCAGCCGCTATTGCCAGTCGGACCGGCTGGAAGGCTTCGTCCGCCGCCGTTTCGCCGGGCTGGAGGGCGGGGCGCTCGCCGCCGCGCTCGCCACCTGGGTGCAGGCGGAACTGGAGTATCGCAGCAATACCAGCAGCGGCGAAACGACGGCGCTCGATACCTTCGCCAGCCGGTCGGGTGTGTGTCGCGATTATGCGCATCTGCTCGTCGCATTGGCGCGGGCGGGCGAGATTCCGGCGCGCTGCGTCGCCGCCTATGCACCGGGGGTCGATCCGCCCGATTTCCATGCGGTCGCGGAACTGTGGCTGGACGGCGCGTGGCGGCTGGTCGATGCGACCGGCATGGCGACGGCTGACACGATCGCGCGCGTGTGCGCGGGGCGCGACGCCACCGACATCGCCTTCATGACCGTGTTCGGCACCGCGCAATTCGTCGCGCAGACCGTGCGGGTGACGCAGGGCTGACGGTCCGCCGGCTAGGAACGGAAACGATCGGGCAATCGTTCTTCCCCTGTACTCACAGGAGGATGGGATGACGAACGGGATCGATGAGCGCGCGCTCGACAGCCTGTCTGTGGCGCCGGACGGCGAACAGGCAAGCAACCAGGAACGCAATCCGCGGCAGGATGCCGGGCAGGACGAAGCCATCAACGCGCGTCTGGAAGAGAATCCGGAAGACCAGGACGCACGGCTCGACGCCGGGCTGGACCAGTCGATGGACGCGAGCGATCCGCTCTCGTCGACGCAGCCGGTCCACAGCCAGGACCCCGCGCCCTCGTCGGGCTATGACGAAGACGCGGAGCGCGCGCGGCAGAAGTGACGCGGTTTGCTTTGGTGTAAAGAGCGGCGGTCCCGGAAGGGGCCGCCGTTTTGTATTCGGGACCTCGCCCCACCCACTCCGTCACCCCGGACTTGTTCCGGGGTCCACTCTGCGGCGAGGGGGGGGGGTGGAGACTCTTGCCGTCCCCCTGCGGCCCGGTGGACCCCGGAACGAGTCCGGGGTGACGGAAGAGGGTGTCACGCACGATAATTACGCCACGGCGACACAAACCTGCTTTTGCGACGAGCCGCACTCCACCCATCGCAAAGCATGTTGCGATGCAGCGCGTTTCATGATGCTTTTGTGACTGCTTCGACCCCCGCCATTCATCGGGTTGTTAACCAACCTGTGGCAAGGTCGGGCGATTGGTAAGGCATGGGGCGGGGTAGACGGATCATGGGTGCCAAGAGAGCCGAAGGCGCGATGACGCTGGCTGAAATGAAGGAATTCGCGAGCTTTCCGGCCGCGACGCAGCGCTACATCCGGCGCAGTCTCGATATCGGGCTGGACCGCGACGACGCCATGGCGCGCTGGTCGCGCGATGTGGTCGAGGCGGCGAGTATTCGCGCGCAGGCGCGGTTGTATCGCGGGCTGCCGGCGCTGCGCCAGATGGTGCCCGACGATGCCGATCTCGCACTCGTTGAACCATTCCTCGCGCCGCTGGTGACGCTGGCCGGGTTCGACCTGGGGCAGGGGCGGCTGACCAGCTTCTCGGCGTTCCGCTTCCTCTACGAACGGCTGATCGGCGCCGAGGCGCGGCCGTGGCTGCCCAGCGCCTTCTGCGCGGCGGCGGCGCTGCCGCACCTCCATCCCGAATTGCGGCGCAAGCTGCTCCAGTCGATCAGCGAGGCGGCGGCGACCGCATCGGGCTGGTCGAACCGGCAGCCGGCGTTCTTCCCGCATTGGGTGGAAAAGGTCGACAACGGCTCCGCCGCGCTACCGCACTGAAGGCCGGTAACGGCCTCAGCGGCAGGCCCGCCAGCCCATCGCGCCGCGATCCGCCTGATCGAGGTGCAGGTGATCGCGGTGCGCGGCGTTATAGTCGGGGGACAGCGTCGTCGCGAACAGCCGGCACGCCCCATCGCGTACCTCGCGCAGGAAGGCGGGCTTGTCCCCCGACCCCGTCCAGTCGCCGACAACGGTGATCCGCCGGCCATCGGCGAGCCGGAAGCCGGCGATATCGACCGCATCGGCAGTGGCATGTTCGCTCCACGTACCCGCGTCGCGCCCATAGATGCGGCGGCAGGAATAGCTGCCGAAATGGTCGATGGCGGTGACCCGGCTGCGCAAATGCCGTTGTGCCGCGGGCTGCACCACCTGCCATTCCCACACCGACAGTGCCGCCGCGACCGGGCAGGCGATGCCCAGGCCCGCCGGGCGAAACCTGATCTGCCGCGCGCCGCCCGCGGTAAGGCGCACGCCATCGTCATAACCGCATTGCGCGCCGTCGCGCCGCGGCGGCAGGGCGGTGTAGCGGACGCCCGCCGCGTCCAGCTTGGCGCGGCACTGCGGGAAGTCGCGGCCCAGCGCGGTGAGCTTCGCCCCGGTGAACATCCCGATCGGCGCCCCCAGGTCGAGCGGCGTCCACGGCAGGTCCTGTGGCCGGCCCCGCGCCATGCCCCAGAGCAGCAGCGCCACCGTGCCGATCACCGCGATCGCGGCGATCCAGCCGATCGTACGGCGGAGGGCGCGCTGCGCGCTCACCCGCGCCGCACCGCCTCGATCGGTTCGGCGGTGACGGGATAGCCGCTATCGTCGGGCAGGCAGAGGTGCGGCACGCCGTCGCGCACCTCCATATGCGGCGTGATCGTCCGCACCGGATAGGCGCGGGCATTCGCCACGGCGGCATCGAAGCTGTCGAATTGCGCCAGGCGTTCGAGGTTGCGACGCGTCGGGAAGATGATCGCGGCATCCCCTCTGTCCGCCGCCGCCAGCATGTCCGCCGCGGTCGTCCAGAGCAGCCGCACCGTTTCGGTGGCGTCCACCTTCGGCGCGGCATCGTGCGGCGCGCGGGCGAGGAAGAAGAGCGTGTCGAAAATGCGGATGCCGGGATGGTCGGGCAGCCAGCGCGCGAACGGCACCAGCGCCTCGAGGTCCAGCGTCAGGCCCGCCGCGTGCAATATGTCCGCAAACGCCTCGCCCGCATGAAGCCCCGCGCGCATCGTCGCGAGCCGTTCGGCCGATGGCGCCGGCGTGACGCCTACCGCAACGCCCGCCTCCTCGATCGTCTCGCGGATCGCGGCGATTCGCGCGGCGGCATCCGCGCCCCCGCCGATCAGCGTCGCGAGCGCGTGGTCGCCCGGATCGATGCGCCCGCCTGGAAACACCATCGCGCCGCCGGCAAAGGCCATCGCCCGCGCGCGTTCGGTCATCAGCACTTCGGGCGGCGCCCCAGCCCGCTCGCGGAATAGGACAAGGGTAGCGGCGGGAATGGAAGTGTCGGCCATCGCGTATCCTAACGCGTCATGCGTGCGATGGGAGCCGGCGATCGTGGGATAGCGAGAAACGGGGTGGTGGTGGAGCTGAGGGGAATCGAACCCCTGACCTCTGCAGTGCGATTGCAGCGCTCTCCCATCTGAGCTACAGCCCCGCACCCCGGGCCCGGGTCGTGCCCGGGAGCGCTGCCCTTAGCCGCCCCATTCGGGCGATGCAACAACGGCGATACGTGTCCCCACAAAAAATGCGGTCGATCCCGCCTGCGGCAGCCCGTTCGTCCGGCACGACGCAAAGTCGTTCCGCAGGTTTAATGACAGGAACGAAGCCCTCTCTTGATGCTTGTTAGGTCCGGAGCAGGCGCACGCGATACGATGTGCCCACCCCGCAGGATGTTTGCTTTCAAGGAGACGATCATGGGTTACGACCGCTATCCCGGCGCCAGTTTTTCCGGTGGTGACGACTACACCCGGGACTATGGCTCAGGCCGCGACTACACCTATTCGAGCGCACGCGATTACGAATCCGCAGGCATGATGGGCAACCGCGATCGCCAATCCAGCGATGATCGTCCCTATGGCGGCCGCGACTATGGCAACCAGCGCTACGGCCAGCGCGATCGGCAGTCGCGCTACGAAACCGGCCGCAGCGGTGGCGGCTATGGTATGCAGAACGACCGCTACGGCGAGCGTGGCCGCTATGGCGCGGACGCGAGCCGCGGCTATTCCAGCGAATATCACGGCAGCTACGGTTCGGGTGGCCGCCGGTTCGAAGACTTCGGTGCCTCGAAGCATGCCGACGATGACAATTATCGCGACCGGTATAGCCGCGACTATCGTGGCGACCGCGGCGATCGTGGTCAGCAGGCCTATGGCCGCTCGCAGCAGCAGGGTTATGGCCGTCAGCCGCAGGGCTATGACTATGAAGAGCGGGGCTTCTTCGCGCGCGCCGGGGACGAGGTCCGCTCGTGGTTCGGTGACGAGGAGGCGGAGCGTCGCCGCGAATATGATTCGCGCATGGACGAGCGTTCCTATGGCGCGCAGGACGATGATTACCACAGCTGGCGCCGTGGCCAGATCGACGCGCTGGACCGCGACTATCACGAATATCGCCAGGAAAACCGCACGAAGTTCAGC
This sequence comes from Sphingomonas sp. NIC1, assembly GCF_001638925.1. Classification (NCBI taxonomy): domain Bacteria; kingdom Pseudomonadati; phylum Pseudomonadota; class Alphaproteobacteria; order Sphingomonadales; family Sphingomonadaceae; genus Sphingomonas; species Sphingomonas sp. NIC1. The sequence continues at coordinate 1,066,845 of NZ_CP015521.1, read as the reverse complement.
AATGAATTCAGCGCGTGGCGCACCGGCCGTCAGGGCCAGCGCGACCTGCTGAACAAGGTCGACGAGCATATGGACGTCGTCGGGTCCGACGGCGAGCATGTCGGCACGGTGGACAAGGTGCGCGGCGATCGCATCATCCTGACCAAGAACGATCCCGCTGCCGGTGGTCATCACCACTCGATCCCGTCGAGCTGGCTCGACTCGGTCGACGGCAAGGTGACGCTGCGCAAGACCGCCAGCGAGGCGAAGGCCGCGTGGCGCGATGAAGAGCGCAACGGCGCCATGTTCGGTGACGATCGCGACCGCGACCAGAACCGCACGACCAATCCGTATGGCGGCCAGTCGACCGGCTCGACCAGCACCACGACGTCCAGCGCAACGACCACCGGCACGACGGGAACGAGCGGTTCCGCCGATGCCGATGGCAAGACGCTCAACCGGAGCTTCTCGGGCACCTACTGATCCCGAGCGGTAACGACGGAAAAGGCCTGGGAGCGATCCCGGGCCTTTTTGCGTTGCATATTGCAACTTGTTGCGCCAGATCATGCTGAGATTCTTGCAGGAGAGACATGATGGCCCGTGCCTGGACGCTGACCTCACGCCCCCAGGGGCTGCCGACGATGGACAATTTCGCGCTGGTTGATCTGCCCGCGCGTGACCTGAACGATGGCGAGGTACGCATCGCCAACACGTGGCTGTCGGTCGATCCCTACATGCGCGGCCGGATGAACGACGTGAAGAGCTACACGCCGCCGTTCGAACTCGACCAGCCGATGCAAGGCGGTGCGATCGGCACCGTCGTCGAAAGCCGTTCCGACCGGTTCAAGCAGGGCGACACCGTCCAGCATTTCGCCGGCTGGCGCGACGAAGCGATCCTGCCCGCCGAACAGGTGCAGGCGCTGCCCCAGCTCGACGTCGATCCGCAGGCGTTCCTGGGCCAGCTCGGCATGCCCGGGATGACCGCCTATTTCGGCCTGCTGGAGGTCGCGGGCGCGAAGGAAGGCGACACCGTCTTCGTCTCGGCAGCGGCGGGCGCGGTCGGGTCCACCGTGGTGCAGATCGCCAAGGCCAAGGGCTGCCACGTCATCGGTTCGGCCGGTGGCGCGGACAAGTGCGCCTGGGTCCAGTCGCTCGGCGCGGATGCGGTGATCGACTATAAGAGCGGCACGCCGGTGGTGAAGGCGCTGGGCGAGGTCGCGCGCAACGGCATCGACGTCTATTTCGACAATGTCGGCGGCGACCATCTCGACGCCGCTTTGGCGCACGGCAACCTGCACGCCCGCTTCGCGATCTGCGGCATGATCGACGTGTACAACAGCGCCAAGCCGACCGAGCTGCGCTATCTCGCCCGCCTCATCGGCATGCGGATGCGCATCCAGGGCTTCATCGTCAGCGATTACATGGGCCGCGCGGGCGAATTCTACCGCGACATGGGCGGCTGGCTGAAGGACGGCAAGCTCAAGCGCAACGAGACGGTGTTCGACGGTCTGGAGTCGACCCCCGACGCCTTCCTCGGCCTGTTCTCGGGCGGCAACACCGGCAAGATGCTGGTGCGGGTTTAATCCACCCGACGATACAGCTGGTCGACCCGTTCCGAGAGCGCGAACTGGTCGACCAGCCGGTAATGGCGTGCAAGCTGCCGCATCACGAAGTCGCGCGCCTCTCTATCCGTGGCTTCGGGATCGACGCTGCTGATGACGACATAGGCTGGGCGGGCGGCCATGACGCGGGCGAGTTCGGCATGCGGATCGATGCCCAGCGTGCGGCTGTCGCCCATTTCGCTGAGGAAGGTCGTGAAGTTGTACGCGGTCGGCACGCAGGCGTTGGTCAGCTGATACAGGATCGGATCGCCCTGAAAGACGAACAGGCAGCCATCCGGTGCCCGGCCGATCGTCGCGGCGAGGCGATAGGCTCCGCGGCCATCGCCGCGCGTGCCGCGCAGCACGATGGTATTGACCAGCACATAGCACAGGCCGACCGCCAGCACGGGCACAGCGACGGGGACGGAACGGCGCAGCGCTCGGATCGGTCGCCCGAGTACCGGCGCGGCGAGCACGGCCAGCGGCACGACCAGCGGCAGGGCGTAATGGTCGAAATAGGTGCCGAACAGCAGCAGTCCGGCGATCGCCGCCCCAGCCCAGCCGATCAGCAGGCGTCCCGCCGGCCTCAGACGCGTGACGCCGGTCACGCCAAGTCCCGCGACGATCAGCAACGGCAGCAGGTGCAGCGCGATCATCCCTAGTCGCTCCGCCATCAGCGCGCCTTCTGGTGCCTTGCGCAGGAACACCGACTGGAAATTGGCGAAGATCAGCGCGTCGACCTCGTCCACATGCCAGTAGAGCGCGAACACCGCTGCGGTCGGCAGCAGCGCCAGCAAGCACCATAGAAGCGCCCAGCCCGCGATCCGCAACACCGGCAGTCTGCGAGCCGCGACCAGCAGCGCGACGCCGAAATAGACGCCTTCGAACAACACGGAATATTTGATCTGTAGCGCTACGCCGAACAGCACCATCGCCAGCGCGGAAAATCCGGCCGCCGTGCGATCGAACGCGGACCGTTCGTAGACGCGGACCACCGCCCAGGCCGCCAGCGCGACCGGCAGATTGTAGAAGACCGGGCTCTGCCCGCCATCGCCACCGTTGACCGACAGATAGACGAGATAGGCGATCCCGGCGAACAGCGGGCCCCAGCCGTCCGCGATCCGGCATGCCAGCCGCTGCACGACCCACGCCGTTGCTGCCGCACACAGCGTCGCGGCCAGCTGATAGGCGATCACCGCATCGCCACCGAACATCCGGGTCGCCGCATAGACCAGAAACAGGCCGAACGGCTTGCGATCCCAGAAATCGACGAAGGGCAAACCGCGCCCTTGCCACAGCCGGTCGCCGACCAGCAGGTAGAATTGCTCGTCGATATGAACCACCGGATTGCCGAACTGCCACGCCCGGATGGCGAGGGCGACGGCAAGCAGGATGGCGGCGGTCGCCGGTGGGGATCGCAGGGAGGAAGGCAGCGTCATGAACCGCCACCCTCGCAAGGGGGCACCGCGGCGTCCAGTCTTCGTCGCACCACCCCCTCGGCAAGCGTCCGTCGCGCCCTATATTGGCGGCGATGACTGCCTGTCCCGTCGCCGCATGACCGCGCTCACCGCCCGCATGGTGGAGGGCGTGCGCGCCATTCCGGCCGCGCAATGGGATGCGTGCGCCGGCACTGCCAATCCCTTCGTGTCCCACGCGTTCCTCGCCGCGCTGGAGGAATCGGGCAGCGTCGGCGGGCGATCCGGCTGGCAGCCTGTGCCGATCGTGGTCGATGGGGCGGACGGCGCGCCGGTCGCCATCGCGCCGGCCTATGCCAAGAGCCACAGCCAGGGCGAATATGTCTTCGACCATGCCTGGGCGGATGCGTGGGAGCGGGCGGGCGGGGCCTATTACCCCAAATTGCAGGTCGCCGCGCCGTTCAGCCCGGTGCCGGGGCCGCGCCTGCTGCTGCGCGATCCCGCCGCCGCGCCCGCGCTGATCGGCGCGCTGGAGGCGGTGACCGAGCAGAACGGCCTTTCCTCCGCGCATGCCACTTTCGTCGCGCCCGATCAGGTGGCGGCGTTCGAGGCGGCGGGCTGGCTGATCCGCGAAGGCACGCAATTTCACTGGGCGAATCAGGGCTATGCCAGCTTCGACGATTTCCTGGGGCAACTCGCCAGCCGCAAGCGCAAGGCGATCCGCAAGGAGCGCGCGGCGGCGGTCGAGGGCCTCACCATCCGCCACCTGACCGGAGCGGACATCGGCGAGGCGGAATGGGACGCCTTCTGGACCTTCTACCAGGACACCGGCAGCCGCAAATGGGGCCGGCCCTATCTGACGCGCAGCTTCTTCCCCTTGCTGGGCGAGGCGATGGGGGATCGCGTCCTGCTGATCCTCGCGATGCGCGACGGCGAGCCCATCGCGGGCGCGCTCAACCTGATCGGCACCGACACGCTCTACGGCCGCTATTGGGGCTGCACCGAGGACGTGCCCTTCCTCCATTTCGAACTCTGCTATTATCAGGCGATCGACGCCGCGATCGCACGCGGGCTGAAGACGGTCGAGGCGGGTGCGCAGGGCGAGCACAAGCTCGCACGCGGCTATGTGCCGGTGCCGACCTGGTCGGCGCATTATCTGCCCGATGCGGGGTTCCGCCGGGCGGTCGCCGATTTCCTGGCGCGCGAGCGCGCCGCCGTCACCGAGGAGCAGGCGTATTTGGCGGAGCTCGCCCCGTTCAGGAAGGGCGGGGCGTAAGCATCGCCCGGCGGCGCGGCGGCAGCAGCGCCGGGTCCAGCGTCACGGCCGGCGGCGTGCGATCGTCGATCCTATAGAGCACGTCCTTGCCGCTGCGCCAGATCGGCGTCAGGCCGGTCAGGAACTCAGGCCCCACGGGCGGCGGATTGACCAGCCAGACGTAATCGAATGCCTGTCGCGGCAGGAAGGCGAGCGACACCTTGAGCGGCCGCCACCATTCGCCGCGGCAGCGCCGGTCTGTGACGAGCTGCGAGGGATCGTGCGCGAAGGCGCCGGCCGGCGTGTAGCGCACGGTCAGCAGCTGCCCGCCCGCCATCGACCATTGGTCGTTGGCGTAGGCGAGCTTCCGCTCCAGCGCGATGCCGGCGATATGCTCCTCACGCGAATAGAGCCATTCGTCATGGCAGGTACGGCCGACCATGGTCAGCAGCCGCGCGCCCTGGGGCACATGGTCCAGCGCGGTCAGCGTGCGGTCGTATTCGCGGCTGAACTGCCAATAGCTGATCGTCGTCGCCGCGAGCCGTACGCCGAAGAAGGCGAGGCCCAGGGCCGCCAGCGTCGCGGCGCCGCGGAACGACAGGCCGCGCTTCGGCCGCAGCGCGATCAGCAGGATGGCGAGCACGAACGGCGCGAGCCGCATGTCGGCATAGGCCGATCCGAACACGATCCGCGGCAGCACGACGTAGATCACGGACAGGAACAGCGCCGACAACAGCAGGTTGCGCGAATATTCGATCCGCTCGTCGCGCACGCCCTTCAGCAGGATGACGAACAGCACGGTGACGGAGGCGAGGTCGAACGCCATCCAGCGGTCGCGGAGGGACATGATCACCCAGCCCACCTTCGCGCGCCAGTTGAACCAGTCCATCGTCTTGCCGGTGACATGGTCGCCCGAGCGCCACAGCACCATCATCAGGAAGGGCAGCGCGAGCGGCAGGCAGCCGATGCCGGCGCGCACCCAGCTTTCCAGCCAATGGCCGCTATGGCTGTCCTTGCGCCGGTCGTGCTGGCGGATCATCTCGGCCGAGAAGGCGAGGATGCCGAGCACGCCCCAGCCGAAGGTGTGGCAGATCCACAAGGCGCACGACAGCGGCACGAACAGCACCGCGCGCAGCCGCACCTTGCCCAGCCGCCCCATGCGCAGCCACAACGCGAACAGGTTGAGCGCCAGCGCCATCGACAGCGCGAAGTTCACGAAGCCGAACTGGAAGGGGTAGCAATAGGCGAGGGGGAGGGCGAACAGCGCGGTCGCCGGGATGCGCCCGTGCACCTCGCGCGCGATCCACAGCAGGCCCGACACGGTGAGCGCCGGGATCGCCATCACGATCAGCTTGACCGCCAGTTCGAGGCCGAAGATCGGCGCCAGCGGCTCGATGAGCAGATCGACGCCCAGATTGCCGATCATCGACCACTGGAAATTATACCAGTCGTACAGCCAGCGATGCGCGCCGTCGTCCAGCTGCACGCGATAGCGGCCCATATGGCCGGGCAGATCGACCAGCGGCGGGATCGTCGGCCACACGAGCGGGATCATCGTCGCGATCACCACCGCCACGACGAACGTTCGCGTTTGCCACCAGTGCAGCCTAGGCCCCTGCATCGCGCCGCCTTAGGGGCTACGGGGTGGCCACGACAAGCATTGTCGCAAAAAGTTCCCGCACGCGTGCGATGAAGCGAGGATTTTGTTGATCTGCGTTGGGGGGACGCGGGCCTCCTCCGTCACCCCGGTCTCGAGCCGGGGTCCCGCTTCTTTCCGCCGGCGAACTCCAAAAAGCGGGACCCCGGGTCAAGCCCGGGGTGACGGGAGGGGGAGGGCATGCGCCTCGCCCCAGTTACACCGTCACCCCGGACTTGGTCCGGGGTCCACTTCGCGGCGTGGGGGGGGCAGAGGCTGCAGCCGCGCCCTCGCGGCGCGGTGGACCCCGGAACGAGTCCGGGGTGACGAGGAATGAGAGGCGAACGCCCACCCCCAACCGTCATTCCCGCCTTCGCGGGAATGACGGTAAAGGGCGTCGAAGCGAGAGGTCGTTAGGCGTCCCGCCGCCCCAGCAGGCGCAGGCGCAGCGCGTTCAGCTTGATGAAGCCGGCCGCATCGCGCTGGTCGTAGGCGCCCTGATCGTCCTCGAACGTCACGACCTTTTCCGAATAGAGCGAATTGGGCGACTTGCGGCCGACAATGTACACGCCGCCCTTGTACAGCTTCAGGCGCACGGTGCCGCTGACCTTCGCCTGGCTGTGGTCGATCGCGGCCTGCAGCATCTCGCGCTCGGGCGAGAACCAGAAGCCGTTGTAGATCAGCTCGGCATAGCGCGGCGCGAGCTCGTCCTTCAGATGCGCGGCGCCGCGATCCAGCGTGATCTGCTCGATGCCGCGGTGGGCGAGGTGATAGATGGTGCCGCCCGGCGTTTCGTACATGCCGCGGCTCTTCATGCCGACGAAGCGGTTCTCGACCAGGTCGAGCCGGCCGATGCCGTGGCGACGGCCCAGCTCGTTGAGCTTGGTCAGCAGCGTCGCCGGGCTGGTCGCCTCGCCGTTCAGCGCCACACCGTCGCCGCGCTCGAAATCGATCGTGATGTACTCGGGCGCGTCGGGCGCGTCCTCCGGGTTCACGGTGCGCGAATAGACGTAGTCGGGCACCTCCTGCCACGGATCCTCGAGCACCTTCCCCTCGGACGAGGTGTGCAGCAGGTTCGCGTCGGTCGAGAAGGGCGATTCGCCGCGCTTGTCCTTGGCGACGGGGATCTGATGCTGTTCGGCGAACTCGATCAGCTTGGTACGGCTGGTGAGGTCCCACTCGCGCCACGGCGCGATCACCTTGATGTCGGGGTTGAGCGCATAATAGCCCAATTCGAAGCGGACCTGGTCGTTGCCCTTGCCGGTCGCGCCGTGGCTGACCGCGTCGGCGCCCACCATCTTCGCGATCTCGATCTGGCGCTTGGCGATCAGCGGGCGCGCGATCGACGTGCCGAGCAGGTACAGCCCCTCGTACAGCGCGTTCGAGCGCATCATCGGGAAGACGTAATCGCGCACGAATTCCTCGCGCAGATCGTCGATGAAGATGTGCTCGGGCTTGACGCCCGCCATCTGCGCCTTCTGGCGCGCCGGCTCCAGCTCTTCGCCCTGGCCCAGGTCGGCGGTGAAGGTGACGACTTCGCAGTTATACGTCTGCTGCAGCCATTTCAGGATCACGCTCGTATCCAGACCGCCCGAATAGGCGAGGACGACGCGGTTGATCTGATCGGTCACGGCACGGGTTCCTTGGACCATGGAATGGATGGCCGCGCCCCTACGGCCCACAGCGCTGCGGTGCAACGTCTGCGTTCACCGCGGGTTTAGGCGCGGCGGCCTACAGGCCCGTTTCGAACATGTATTCCGGAGTTCCCATGATCCGCACCGCACTCGTCATCCTGCCGCTGCTCGTCGCCACCCCGGCGCTCGCCGCGGGCAAGGCCGATCCCAAGGCGGCAGCGAAGATCGATCCACGTATCAAGGCGGATTTCGATAAGACCGACACCAATCACGACGGCTTCATCAGCCGCGCCGAGGTCGACGCCCGCGTCGCGCGCATGGATGTCGGCAAGACGCAGATGCCCGCCGCCAAGGCGAAGGCGATGGCGGATGCGTGGTTCAACACCGCCGATGCCAACCATGACGGCAAGGTGTCGCCCGCCGAGATGCAGGGCCTCTTCCGCGCGATCGCCTCGCGCTACGACCTCAACCACGACGGCGTCATCAGCCTCGACGAACGCGCCGCCGCCCGCGCCGCGGTGATGGGCGGCCCCGCCAAGGCGCTGCCGCAGGGGCGGTAATTCCAGTCTATCCGTCACCCCGGCTCAAGGCCGGGGCGACGGGAAGGGTAACGTGCCCACCACACCCGTCATTCCCGCGAAGGCGGGAATCCATAACCTCTGACGTCTCGGCAAGAGGCGCGACGGTAGCGCGTCTGGATGCCCGCCTGCGCGGGAATGACGACCGTTGGGAGAGGGCGCGTTACCGCCCGCGGAGCGCCCGCTCGCCCTCGACCATATAGTCCCGCACGATCGGCAGCTCCGTCCGGCTGCGGCTGAACTGGATCTGGAAGTTGCACAGCCCGCCATTCTCGAACGCCATCGCGGCGCCGGCGAGATAGAAGGTCCACATCCGGTAGAAACGCTCGTCGTACAGCGCGACGATCGCATCGCGCGCCTTCAGCGTCCGCGCATACCATTCGTGCAGCGTATAGGCATAGTGCAGCCGCAACACCTCGACGTCGGTGAGGAACATCGACAGCCCCTCGAACGCCGCGATCGTTTCCGACAGCGCCGGGTTGTAACCGCCGGGGAAGATGTACTTGGTCGTCCAGTCGTCGGTGACGCTCGGCGGCCCGAACCGGCCGATCGTGTGGACCAACGCAACGCCGTCGTCGGTCAGCAGATCGCGGCACTTGCGGAAGTACGTCTTGTACTGCGGCGGCCCGACATGTTCGAACATGCCGACCGACACGATCCGGTCGAACCGGCCTTCCACACGACGGTAATCGATCAGCTCGAACTTCACCTTGTCGGCGACGCCGGCCGCCGCGGCCCGCTCCCGCGCGATCTTCAGCTGTTCCTCGGACAAGGTGACGCCCAGCACCTCCACGCCGAAATGCCGGTTGAGGTATAGCGCCATCCCGCCCCAGCCGCAGCCGATGTCGAGCACGCGCATGCCTGGCCGCAGCGCCAGCTTGGCGGCGATATGCGCCAATTTGTCGCTCTGCGCCTGCTCCAGGTTGTTGTCGGGGTCGGTGTAATAAGCGCAGCTATATTGTTTGTCCGCGTCGAGGAACAGGTCGTACAGCCGCGCCGACAGGTCGTAATGGTGCGCGACATTCTGCTTCGATCGCCGCTCCATGTTGATCCGGTCGAGCCGGTGCTTCACCGCGCCCAAACCCCGCACGAAGGCGGAGGGCTGCAAGGCGTTCTGCCCGCGCTCCCAGGGCGAATTGCCGGTCATCAGCTTGACCAGCCCCATGATGTCGTCGCCGTCGACGGTCAGCCGCCCGTCCATGTACATCTCGCCGGCGGCGAGCGCGGGGTTGCGGATGATGCGGCCGGCGACGCCCGAATCGGCGAAGCGGATGGTGATGTGCCCGAACGCCGGGTCGGGCGTTCCGAAGGTCGCGGGGGCCTTTCCGGGCCGGTGGAGGGTGAGTTGGCCACGCTTGACGGCGCGGCTGAGGAACATGTCGATCAGCGCCATGAGGAAGCTACTATGCCCTAGATGCCGGCATACCAATCGTAATCGACATTGTCCTCCCAATAGCCGCCTTTGCCTTTGCCTATGCTCTTGAGATCGCTGACCGCGGTGATTCCGGTGACGTATTTGGCGTGCTTGTAGCCCAACTGCCGCTCGACGCGCAGCCGCACCGGCGCGCCGTGCGGCACGGTCAGCCGCGCGCCGTTCATCTTCAGCGCCAGGATCGTTTGGGGGTGGAAGGCGTCGATCGTGTCGATCGATTCGTAATAGGGTTCGCCATTGTACAAATCGGCGCAGGTGAACACGACGTAGCGCGCGCTCTGGCGCATCCCCGCCGCCTTCAGCACGGTGCCGAGCATCGGCCCCTGCCACTGGCCGATCGCGCTCCACCCCTCGACGCAATCGTGGCGCGTGATCTGCGAGCGTGACGGCATCGACGCGAGCTGCGCGAGGCTCAAAGACAGCGGCCGGTCGACCAATCCGCCGACCTGCAACCGATAGCTCGCGAACCCGTCCGCGACCATCGCCGCATAGGCCGGCGTCCCCGGATCGCGCGTGCCGTTGGCGCGGAACACCGGCGACATCTGATCGCGCGTGAACTCGGGCGCCAGCGCGCCCCGGTTCATCAGCGCACGCTGCAAGCCCTTGTGCATGTCCTCGCCCGCAAACAGGATCTTGCGCGCCTGCGGGTTCGCCACGATCTTGTCGCACCCGGCGAGCAGCAGCCCCGCCGACCCAACGATCAGATTGCGCCGTGCCAGAATCATTCCGGCACCCGCCATTTACCGGTCAGCATCGATCGCACCTCGTTCCACGCGCCCGCCAGAATCACGAGCACCAGATGGACGACGATGAACCCGCCGATCAGGCTCGCCGCGATGAAGTGGATCGAGCGCGCCGACTGCCGCCCGCCGAACACATCGAGCAGCCACGGCCACGCCGCATCCATCCCCGGCGACAGCGCGAGACCGGTAAAGATCATCACCGGCAACGCGACGAACAGGACGAGGATGTAGCTCCATTTCTGCAAGCTGTTGTACGCCTTGGGATCGTCCGCATCGTGGAAGCGGAAGTTCCAGTGATCGCGCACGTCCGCGGCCAGGTGCGCGGCGCTTACGTCCTTGCGGGTCAGCTTCAACCGCGCGAAATGCCGGTTGAGCAGGCTTACGATCATGAACGCCAGCAGCCCGAACGCGAACACCAAGGCGAAGAACAGGTGCCAGCGCCGCGAGATCGCCAGATTGTAGTTCGCCGGAATCGTGATCCACGCCGGAAAGCGGGGCAGCTGCGCCCAGGCATGGTCGAAGTTGGCGCCGTATCGTCCCCAATACAGCCGCGGATGGGCGTTGGAGATGCCGAGACCGCTGCCCAGCAGGATGAACACGGACACCGCATTCACCCAATGCCACAGCCGCGTCGCGAGCGCGTGGCGCAGGATCGTCGTTCCGGGCGTTTGCGCAGCCATATCATCCGTGTAGCAGGGGCAGCACCATGACGACTAGCTGGCATTTCTACGAACCCGCAAACGGCCATGGCTTGGCCCACGACCCCCTCAACGCGATCGTCGCGCCGCGCCCGATCGGCTGGATCGGCAGCGTGTCGGCGGACGGCGTGCCAAACCTCGCGCCCTACAGCTTCTTCAACCTGCTCAATTATCGTCCCCCGCTGATCGGCTTTTCGTCGATGGGGTGGAAAGACAGCGTCGCCAATATCGACGCGACGGGCGAGTTCGTCTGGAACCTCGCGACGCGTGACCTGGCCGAGGCGATGAATGCGACCTCGGCCGGCGTCGGGCCGGAGGTGGATGAACACATGCTCGCCGGGCTGGAGACCGCGCCCTCGCGCCTCGTCGCCCCGCCGCGCGTCGCGGCCAGCCCGGTCGCGTTCGAATGCAAGCTGACCCAGATCGTCCGCCTGCAGACCAAGGAAGGGCGCGAGCTCGACCAGTATCTGGTCATCGGCGAAGCGGTGGGAATCCACATCGACACTGCGCTGCTCGACGACGGCGTCTACCAGACCGCCCGCGCGCGTCCGATCCTGCGCGGCGGCGGCCCGGCGGACTATTTCGAGATCACCGAGGCCAATCGCTTCGCCATGCGCCGGCCGGGGTAGGGGCGACGCTCTTCCCAAGCGCACCGCCACCGCTTACGCACGCACGACGAGAGGGGAGAGCCGCGAGTTGACCAAGAGCGAACGGCGCGAGCCGTCCCACACGCTGATCGCCCGCGACCTCGGCATCGCGATCGTCACCGGCCGCTATCCGCCCGGCGGCATCATCCCCGGCGAGGTCGATCTCGCCGCGCAGCGCGGCATCTCGCGCAGCGTCGTGCGCGAGGCGTTGCGCATGCTGTCGGCCAAGGGGCTCGTCGAAAGCCGTCCCAAGGCCGGCACGCGGGTGCGCGAACGTGCGCAGTGGAACCTGCTCGATCCCGACCTGCTCGCCTGGATGTTCGAAGGCGAACCGCCCGCCAGCTTCGTGCGCAGCCTGTTCCAGTTGCGCATGATCGTCGAACCCGCCGCCGCCGAAATGGCCGCGACCTTCCGCACCGACGAACAGCTCGCGCGGATGGCGGCGGCGCTCGACGGGATGCGGCGTCATGGCCTCGGCACGGCGGAGGGGCAGGCGGCCGACCAGAGCTTCCACAATACGATCCTGGAGGCGACCGACAACGAACTGCTCGTCAGCCTGTCGGGCAGCATCGGCGCTGCGGTGCGCTGGACGACGATCTTCAAGTTCCGCCGCCGCACCAAGCCGCGCGATTCGATGCCGCAGCACCACCGCCTGTACGAAGCGATCCGCGCCCGCGACACCGTATCGGCCCGCGCCGCGACGCTCGTCCTGCTGGAACAGGCGCACGAGGACACGGAACGCTCGCTGCTGGAATAGGGGGCGGCTATCCTCCCGCCGAATGTCGGGATGGCGGAAAGAGAGGGCGCACAGCCCAACCCACCCCCGTCATTCCCGCGCAGGCGGGAATCCATAACCGCTACCGCTAGTAATTGAGCTGAAACGGTAGCGCGTCTGGATTCCCGCCTGCGCGGGAATGACGGGGGTAGGGGTCTGCCGCCGCACCGCCTAACGGCGGGCAGCCTGCCGTGGTTAAGGAGGTAGAGGCCGCCACCCCTATTCGTCATCCCGACGAACGTCGGGATCCATGGACGCGGTGAACTATCGTCGCTGCACAACCATGAGCCGAGCGTATCCAGGGATCCCGGCGTCCGCCGGGATGACGATGGAGGAGCGGGATGCGCTTCCCAATCGTCATTCCCGCGGAGGCGGGAATCCAGATGCGCTACCGTTCCGGCTCCATCAGCAGCGGTAGCGGTTATGGATTCCCGCCTGCGCGGGAATGACGAAGAGGGTAGGGGGCGTGTCCTCCACACCCGCATCAATGATTGTCGCGCGGCAGGCCCATCGTCTGCGCGATGCGTTGGTACTTTTCCGCACCTTCCAGGATCGCACCGGTGTTCATCTGACCGACGACGGCGCGCTGGATCTCCTGCCACGGCGTTTGCGACGCGGGATAGGCATAGCCCCCCGCCGCCTCCAGCGCGGCGCGGCGTTCCATCAACTCCGCGTCCGAAATCAGCACGTCGGCGCTGCCGGTGTTGAGGTCGATCCGCACCCGGTCGCCGGTCTTGAGGAGCGCGAGGCCCCCCATCGCCGCCGCTTCAGGCGAGGCGTTAAGGATCGACGGCGATCCGCTCGTCCCCGATTGGCGGCCGTCGCCGATGCACGGCAGCGCATGCACGCCCTCGGTGATCAGATACGCCGGCGGCCGCATGTTCACGACCTCGGCCGCGCCGGGATAGCCGATCGGCCCGGCGCCGCGCATGAACAGCAGTGTCTCCGGCGTGATGCCGGTGGCGGGATCGTCGATCCGGTGGTGGTAATCCTCCGGCCCGTCGAATACGACCGCCGGCCCCTCGAACGCATTGGGATCGTCGGGGTTGGAGAGGTAGCGGTCGCGGAATTCCTTCGAGATCACGCTGGTCTTCATCACCGCCGCGTCGAACAGATTGCCCGACAGCACGATGAAGCCCGCGTCCTTGACCAAAGGCTGGTCGAACGGGCGGATGACCTTTTCGTCCTCGATCGCGACGCCGCGGCAATTGTCGCCCATCGACCGGCCGTTGACGGTCAGCGCGCCCTCGTGGATCAGGCCCTGGCCGATCAATTGGTTGACCACCGCGGGCACGCCGCCGGCGCGGTAATAATCCTCGCCCAGATATTCGCCAGCCGGCTGCAGATTGACGAGCAGCGGCACCTTATGCCCCTCCGTCTCCCAATCCTTGATCGGCAGGTCGACGCCGATATGGCGCGCGATCGCCGCTAGGTGGATCGGCGCGTTGGTCGATCCGCCGATCGCCGAATTAACGCGGATCGCGTTGTGGAAGGCCTCCTTGGTCAGGATGTCGGACGGCTTGAGGTCCTCCGCCACCATTTCGACGATGCGCTTGCCGGTGAGGTACGCGACCTCTTGCCGGTCGCGATACGGTGCGGGGATCGCTGCCGATCCGGGCAGCGACATGCCGAGCGCCTCGCACAGCGAATTCATCGTCGTCGCGGTGCCCATCGTGTTGCAATAGCCCGTCGACGGCGCCGAGCTGGCGACCAGGCGGATGAACTCGGCATCGTCGATCTCGCCCGCCGCCAGCAGCTGCCGCGCCTTCCACACGATCGTGCCCGATCCGGTGCGCTCGCCCTTGTGCCAGCCGTTCAGCATCGGCCCCACGGACAAAGCGATTGCCGGGATGTTCACCGTCGCGGCGCCCATCAGCATGGCGGGCGTCGTCTTGTCGCAGCCGATCGTCAGCACCACGCCGTCCAGCGGATAGCCGTACAGCGTTTCGACGAGGCCGAGATAGGCGAGGTTGCGGTCCAGCCCCGCAGTCGGGCGCTTGCCCGTCTCCTGGATCGGATGGACGGGGAATTCCAGCACGATGCCGCCCGCCTCGCGCACGCCCTCGCGCACCCGCTCCGCCAGCACCAGATGGTGGCGGTTGCACGGGGACAGGTCGCTGCCCGTCTGCGCGATGCCGATGATCGGCTTGCCCGAGCGCAGTTCATCGAGGCTAAGGCCGAAGTTCAGATAGCGCTCCAGATACAGCGCCGTCATGTCGATATTGTCCGGATTGTCGAACCAGGCGCGGGACCGCAGGGCGCTGGGGCGTTTGGGCGTGTCGGTGGTCATAAAAGCTCCGGTCAGCGCGCCACGGAGACGCGATAGATCATCTGATGGTGATATGGCTTGCCCGGATCGACGCGCGCCGATCCGAACGCGGGCTGGTTGGGCGTGTCCGGAAAGGTCTGCGGCTCCAGCGCGAAGCCATCGCCCATCCGATAGACGTGGCCCTGCTTCCCCACGAACGTCCCGTCGAGGAAGTTGCCCGAATAGAATTGTACGCCCGGCTCAGTCGACAGCACTTCGAGCACGCGGCCCGATACCGGATCCTCGACACGCGCGGCGAGCTTGGGCTGCGCGGTTCGGCCAGCATCGAGCACGAAATTATGGTCGTAGCCGCGGCCGATCACGATCTGCGGATCGCGGCCGTCGCGGATGCTCTGGCCGATGGCGCGCGGCTTGGTGAAGTCGAACACGCTGCCCGCCACCGGTTTCAGCTCGCCGGTCGGGATCAGCGCAGCATTGACCGGCGTGTAGCGCGCGGCGGGGATCGTCATCCGCTGGGCGTAGATGCCGCCCGCCGATCCCTCGCCCGCCAGATCGAACAGCGCATGGTTGGTCAAATTGACGATCGTCGGCGCGTCGGTCTTCGCGGTGAAATCGATCGTCAGCGCGCCCGCGTCGTCCAGCGCATAGGTCACTTCGACGTCGAGTTTGCCCGGATAGCCCTGGTCGCCCGCGGGGCTGGTCAGCGCCATCGTCACGCTCGCGCGGGGGCCGCTCGGCGTGACCGAGACGATCCGCCACACCGCCTTGTCGAAGCCGGTGGTGCCGCCATGCAGCGAGTTGGTCTTGTCGTTGAGCGGCAGCTGATACGTCTTGCCGTCCAGCGTGAAGCGGCCGCCGGCGATCCGGTTGGCGTAGCGGCCGACGGTCTGGCCCCAGAAATTGGGCTGCGTGACATAAGCGGCGGCGGTGTCATGGCCCAGCGTGATGTCGGCGAGCCTGCCGTTGCGGTCCGGCGCCTCGAACGCCTGCAACGTCGCGCCCAGCGTCATCACCCGCGCGCGCACGCCATTCGCACCGGTCAGCGTCACCGCCTCGATCCGGGTGCCGTCGGGCAATCGGCCGAAATCGGCGCGCGTCGCGGTCGCGGCGCAGGCGGCATCGGCCGCCGCGATCGTCAATATCCCCGCACAGGCCATCTGGAACGCGAAACCCACTTTCATGTTGCGCCTCTCCCCGTTCGTCCCCGGCATTGACCCGGTGGTTCTTCGCTATATAGTCAGACAAATAGCCGGGGCGCAAGGCAGCCTGTGGTAGCGATACAAATAGGGGAGAGGACATGGCTGGACCGATGATGGCACCACCGCCCGCGGCCGCAGGCAGCGGCGTGGCGGGCGGACGCAAGGCGGGCGTCGCGCTCGCGCTCGTCTATGTGACGACGCTGTTCTTCATCTGGGCGTTCGTGACGAACCTGATCGACCCGCTCGTGAAGAGCATGAAGGTCATCTACACGCTCAGCGACTTCGAAACGCAGCTCAACCAGTTCGCCTTCTTCATCGCTTATGGCGTCATGTCGATCCCGTCGGCCTGGTATCTGTCGCGCCGCGGCTACGCCAATTCGATCGTCCTCGGCCTGCTGGGCGTCGTCGCCGGCTGTCTCGTCGCCTGGTCGACCGCCTGGTCGAACAGCTTCGTCACCGTGCTGCTCGGGCTGTTCGTCGCCGCGTCGGGCGTCACCTTGCTGCAGGTCGCGGCCAACCCGCTGATCGCGTCGATGGGCGACCCCAAGGGCTCGCACTTCCGCCTCAACCTCAGCCAGGCGTTCAATTCGCTCGGCGCCTATGTCGGCGGCACGTTCGGCGCGGCCTATCTGCTGCGCGGCGATCTGTTCGCCAAAGATGCGGTGCTGACGCCGGCGCTGAAGGCGGACAGCCTCGGCTTCGTCACCCACGTCTATCTGATGATCGCGGTGATCCTCGCCGTCTTCACCGGCCTCGTTTTCTTCGCCAAGCGCACGATCAACGCGCACGCGCCGGCGCTCGCCACCAACGTCGAATCGCCGCTGTCGGCGCTGCGCTCGCGCTGGGCGAACCTCGGCTCGGTCGCCATCTTCCTGTACGTCGGCGCCGAGGTCTGCGTGATCTCCGGCATGATCTTCTTCCTCGAACAGCGCCACATCCTCGACGTGCCGGCGCAGATCGCCGGCTATATCGCGCCGCTGTTCATGCTGCTCGCGATGATCGGCCGCTTCGGTGGCAGCGTGTTGCTGCGCTATGCCAAGGCGACGACGCTGCTGACGCTGGTCGGTGCGGGCGCATCGATCCTGTGCCTCGTCATCATCGCGACCTACGACATGGCGGCGACGCCGCTCGGCGGCACGATCACATTGCCCGGCGGCTATGTCGCGCCGCTGACGATGGGCTTCGTCCCCGCGGTCGCGGCGCTGCTGCTCGGCCTGATGAACTCGATCATGTTCCCGACGATCTTCACGCTGACGCTGGAGCGGTCGACCGCGCCTGCCTCGGCGACGTCGGGGCTGATGTGCATGGCGATCTGCGGCGGTGGCTTCGTGTCGATCCTGTACGGCGCGGTGATCGACGCCTTCACCGGCTTCGCACCCGACGGCGCCCGCTCGCTCGCCTTCGTCGTGCCGCTGGTCTGCTATCTCTACGTCCTCTGGTATGCGCGCGCGGCGCTGAAGGCCCCGACGCACGTCATCGAGGAAAATGTCGAGCCGACCGTCTGAGGCGATGACGCAGGGCATGACCAACGGCGCGGTGATCGCGATCGACTGGGGCACGACCAACCGGCGCGCCTATCGGATCGAGCCCGATGGCCGCATCGGGGACCGTGTCGAGGGCGGGGTAGGCGTGCTCGGGTTGGCGCCGGGCGACTATGCCCCGGCGCTCGCCGATCTGCGCGCGCGGCTCGGCGACCTGCCGGTGATCGCCGCCGGCATGGTCGGCTCGACGCGCGGCTGGCACGAAGCACCCTATGCGGCCGCGCCCGCCGATCTCGCTGCGCTCGCCGCCGCGGCGCTGCGTATCGAGACCGAGCGCGCGACGATCGTCCCCGGTGTCGCGCTGCTGGACGGCCCGCGCGCCGACGTGATGCGCGGCGAAGAGGTGCAGGTGCTGGGCGCGATCGCCGCCGGCCTCGCGCCCGCCGACGCGCTGTTCTGCCAGCCCGGCACGCACAACAAATGGGTCGCGACCGACGGCGGCCGTATCACCGACATCGCCACGGTGATGACCGGCGAACTGTTCGGGCTGCTGAAAAGCCACGGCATCCTCGCCGGCATGCTCGACGGCGCGGTGACGGACGGGCCGGCCTTCCGCGACGGCATCGCGCGCGGGGCAGGGGCGTGCGACCTCGGCGCCGCAGTGTTCGAAGTGCGCAGCGGCGTGCTGCTCGGCCGTAGCCCGGCGGAGGAGGCCGCCGCCTATGCCAGCGGCGTGCTGATCGGCAACGACGTCGGCGCCCGTGATGTGGCCGGCCGCGCGGTCCACCTGCTCGCCACCGGCGCGCTGGCCGACCTCTACGCCGCCGCGATCGTGACGCGTGGCGGCGCGGTGGTGCCGATCGACGCGACGGCGGCGTTCGTCGCCGGCATCCACCACTTGCGGGCGTTTCTCGCGTGACGCTCCCCCTCCTCCCGTCGTCATCCCGGCGGACGCCTGGATCGATGGTCCCGGCACGGCCAGCGATAGCGCGCTCCTTCGGCGGCCCGCATCCATGGATCCCGGCTTTCGCCGGGATGACGAAAGAGAGGAAACACCGTTCGCCCCACCCACATCGTCACCCCGGCCTTGAGCCGGGGTCCCGCTTTTCTCACCACCGCCCGGATGAAGCGGGACCCCGGCTCGAGGCCGGGGTGACGAAAGGGTGGGTCACCCGCCCCGCATTCCACCCGGAGCCCCAAGCATGACCGACCCCGCCACCCGCTTCGCCGAGGCCTTCGCCGCCTGCCCGCTCGTCGCGGTCCTCCGCGGCCTCACGCCGGACGAAGCCGCCCCTATCGGCGACGCTTTGGTCGATGCCGGCTTCACGCTGCTCGAAGTCCCGCTCAACTCGCCCGACCCGCTCGCCAGCATCGCCGCGATGGCCAAGCGCTACGCCGGGCGCGCGATCGTCGGCGCGGGCACCGTCCTCACCCCGCAGGACGTCGCCGCCGTCGCCGACGCGGGCGGCGCCCTCATCGTCTCACCCAACACCGACGCCGCCGTCATCCGCGCGTCGGTGGAGCGGGGCCTCATCTCGCTCCCCGGCTATTTCACCCCCAGCGAAGCTTTTGCCGCGCTCCACGCCGGCGCGCACGGCCTGAAGCTCTTCCCGGCCGAAGGCGCCGCGCCAGCCTTCCTGAAGGCCCAGCGCGCCGTCCTGCCCAAGGCGACCAAGGTGCTCGCGGTCGGCGGCATCACCCCCGACACGATGCCGCCATGGCACGCCGCGGGTGCGGACGGCTTCGGCCTCGGCTCCAACCTCTACCGCGCCGGCAAGTCCGCCGCCGACGTCGCGCGCGATGCCGCGGCGTTCGTCCAAGCCGCAAAGGATCTCGCATGACTGCTGCCCGCCTGCTCCAACAGCGCCTGCCCGACGGCACGCGCCGCGTGATCCTGGCCGAGGAGGCCGCCCACGTCCTGACCGGCGTCGCCACCACCCGTGACCTCGCCCAGGCGGCGATCGCCGAGGGCGTCAGCCTGCTCGACGCCGCCCGCGCGCGCCGCTCCGACGACAGCGTCGATCTCGTCGCCGCGCTGGAGGCGGGCGAACTGCTCCCCGCGATCGACCATCTCGACAGCGCGCGGCTGATGCTCGCCGGCACCGGCCTCACCCACTTGGGCTCCGCCGCCGGTCGCGATGCGATGCACAAGGCCGCCGCCGAGGGGAAGCAGACCGATTCGATGCGCCTGTTCCTCGAAGGCATGGAGGGCGGTCGCCCCGCCGCGGGCGTGATCGGCGCGCAGCCCGAATGGTTCTACAAGGGCGACGGCCAGGGCCTCGTCGCGCCCGAAGCGCCCTTCGCCTCGCCTGCCTTCGCGCAGGACGGCGGCGAGGAACCCGAACTCGCCGGCATCTATCTGATCGGCGACGACGGCACACCCTTCCGCCTCGGGATCGCACTCGCCAACGAATTCAGCGACCACGTCACCGAACGCCACAATTACCTGTGGCTCGCGCATTCGAAGCTGCGTCAGGCGTCATTGGGGGCGGAGCTGCTGCTTGGGGAGCCGCCGGCCGATATCCGCGGGACCAGCCGTATCATCCGCGATGGCGAAACATTGTGGGAAAAGCCGTTCCTCACCGGCGAAGCGAACATGTCGCACAGCCTCGCCAACCTCGAACACCATCACTTCAAATACGCCGCCTTCCGCCGGCCGGGCGATATCCACGTCCACTTCTTCGGCACCGCGACGCTGTCGTGCGCGGACGGCGTCCAGACGCAGGACGGCGACGTCTTCGAAATCGAGGCGGCACCCTTCACCTTGCCCTTGCGCAACGCCCTTGCCACCGCCCCGGCCGACACCGTCACGGTGAAGCCGCTGTGAGCGCCCCGATCCGCCTCGCGCTGATCGGCATGGGCAAGATCGCCCACGACCAGCACGTTCCCGCCATCGCCGGCGAGCCCGCCATCGCGCTCGCCGCGACCGTCAGCCGCAACGGCGAAGGCGTCGAGGGCGTGCCGCACTTCCACGACATCGCCGATCTGATCGCGAGCGGGCAGGGGATCGATGCCGTCGCGCTCTGCACGCCGCCGCAGGTGCGCCGCGCCATCGCGATGCAGGCGATCCAGGCCGGCTGGCACGTCTTCCTCGAAAAGCCACCCGGCGCGACGCTGGCAGAGGTCGCCAATCTCGAAGCCGCCGCGCGGGCGGCGGGCGTCACCCTCTTCGCCAGCTGGCATTCGCGCTACGCCCCCGGCGTCGAACCCGCCCGCGCCGCATTGGCTGACGCGCGGATCGACCGGGTCACGGTGACGTGGCGCGAGGACATTCGCGTCTGGCACCCGGGCCAGGCATGGATCCTCGACGCGGGCGGCTTCGGCGTGTTCGATCCCGGCATCAACGCCCTCTCGATCGTCACCCGCATCCTGCCGCGCCCGTTCTTCGTCACCGAGGCGGAGCTGGATTACCCCGAAAACCGCGATTCCCCGATCGCCGCGCGCATTGCCTTCACCGACGATGCCGGCCTCAACATCGTCGCCGACTTCGACTTCCGCCAGCAAGGTCCGCAAAGCTGGGACATCGTCGTCGAGACGGACAGGGGCACGCTGACGCTCCACGACGGCGGCGCCCGCCTGATCCTGCCTGACGGCAGCTCCCCGACGACGGCGGCCGCGCTTCACGGCGAATATGCCGGCCTCTACCGCCGCTTCGCCGAGATCGTGGCAGCGGGGGAGAGCGACGTCGACATCGCCCCTCTGCGCCACGTCGCCGACGCATTCCTCCGCGGTAAGCGCAACGTGGTGGATGCATTTATCGAGTAGGTTTTCACGCGAAGACGCGAAGGCGCGAAGAAGGTTGGTTCACGCGGAGGCGCGGAGACGCGGAGATGTCGTTCCTGCGGCGAAGCCGCTTTCTCCCACGGACGCTCGGCCAAGCGGAACGGTTGGTGAGGAAGGGCGCCGTCGGCGCCGGACGAAACCCCTCCGCGTCTCCGCGTCTCCGCGCGAACCAACCTTCTTCGGTTCGCGGCTTTGCGCGAACAAAAAACCGCTGGCAATGTTGGAACAGCTATGACAGCCCGGCAGTATGCCGCGCGCGTCCTCACCCGCCGCATCCTTCCAGCAATCGGTCCGAACATTCACCCCGCCCCACCAAAGGGTGACGTGCCGTCAACATCGTCCACTTTGGAAACCGCGGTATGTCGCGACTCGGGGCTCACGCCAGCGCCGCTGCCTCGCCGATCGCCGCATAGATCGCGTCCAGATCGGCATCCTCGATGCAATAGGGCGGCATCACGTACACCGTATTCCCCAGCGGTCGCAGCAGCAGGTCGCGCTCCCGGAAAAACGCCAGCAAGCGCGGCCCCAGCGTCGACAGATAGGCCGCCGCCTCGGTCCCCAGGTCGATCGCGGTGATCGTGCCCAGCGCGCGTGCGTTGCGCACGCCCTCCAGCGCCGCCAGCCGCTCGGCCTGCCGCGCCGCCAGATCGGCGACGCGCGCCAGCACCGGCTCGTCCTCCCAGATCGCGATATTCGCCGCCGCCGCCGCGCAGGCGATTGGGTTGGCGGTGTAGCTCGACGAATGGAAAAACATCTTCGCGCGATCATCAGAATAATGCGCCTTATAGATGTCCTCGCGCGCCATCGTCACCGCCAGCGGCACCGCGCCGCCGGTCAGCCCCTTCGACAGGCACAGGATATCGGGCACGACATCGGCCTGTTCGCAGGCGAGCAGTGTGCCCGTCCGACCCCAGCCGGTCATCACCTCGTCGGCGATGAACAGCACGTCGTGCCTCGCGCAGATGCGCCGCATCTCGGCGAGCACCCAAGGCGGATAGATCAGCATGCCGCCCGCACCGACGATCAGCGGCTCGACGATCAGCGCCGCCGGCCCCGCGCGGCATGCCGCCTCCAGCGCGTCGAGCGTCGCCTGCTCCGCGCCTGCGCCAGGGAAGGGGATCGTCTCCACGTCGAACAGCAGCGGCTCATACGCGCGGTTGAACGCGCCGCGCGCGCCGACCGACATCGTGCCGATCGTGTCGCCGTGATAGCCATGTTCCAGTACCAGGATACGGTGCCGGTCCTCGCCGCGGTGAAGCCAGAAGCCCAGCGCCATCTTCAGCGCCACCTCGACCGCGGTCGATCCCGAATCGGAAAAGAACACCCGCGTCAGCTCGGCGGGCATCATCCGCCGGAGGCCTGCTGCCACCGCCTCGGCCGGCTCGTGGCTCCAGCCGGCAAAGATGATCTGGTCGAGCTTCCCCGCCTGCTCGGCGATCGCCGCCATGATCCGGGGCTCGCGGTGTCCGTGCGTCGTCACCCACCAGCTGGAAATGGCATCGACGATCCGCCGTCCGTCGACGGTGTAGAGCGCCGCGCCCTCCGACCGCGCGACCACCGGGATCGGTTCGCGCAGGCCATGCTGCGTGAAGGGGTGCCAGATCGACGAGCTCACCGGAAATCCTCCACATTAAATCCGGCGGCAAAGGCGGCAGCGAGGCTGGCGGCGTCGAGATGCTCCACCCGGTCGAGCCGCCCCAGCCGTTTGACCCGTCCGATGCGGGCGATCGTCGCTTCGCTGTCAGGTTCGGGCGGACCATTGAACGCGATGCCCAGCACCGGCACGCCGCGGGCGCGCAACGCCTCCAGGCTCAGCAAGCTGTGATTGATCGTGCCCAGCTGCGTGCGCGCGACCAGCACCACCGGCGCCCCCCAGCGGGCGAACAGGTCGGCGTAGAGCAGGTCATCGGTCAACGGCACCAGCGCGCCGCCGGCGCCCTCGACGACCAGCGGGCCCGCGACCTGCGGCAGCGCCAGCCGATCCGCATCGATCGTCACGCCGTCGAGTCTCGCCGCGCGATGCGGCGAACAGGGCGTCACCAGCCGATACGCCTCGGGCAGCACGTGGGTCACGCCCAGCCGCCGCACCGTGCCTTCGTCGGTGCCGTCCGCCAGCCCCGCCTGCACCGGCTTCCAATAGGTCGCCCCCAGCGCGGCGGCGAGCGCGGCGGCGAACACCGTCTTGCCGACATCGGTATCCGTCCCCGTCACCACGATCGTATCGGTCATCGCAAAGCCTCCGCCAGTCCCGTAATCGCCGCCGCGTCGACCTGCGTCGTGATCGACAGCCGCAGCCGTGCCGTGCCCACCGGCACCGTCGGCGGCCGGATCGCGCGCACGTCATATCCCGCCGTTTGCAGCCGTGCGGCCCGCTCCACCGCCGCGCCGTCGTCGCCGACGATCACCGGCAGGATCTGCGATCCCGTCGAAAAGCCCAGTGCCGCTTCGGCGAGCCGTACCAGCTCCCACAGCCGCGCCTGCCGTTCGGGCTCGTCGGCGATCATCCGCAGCCCCTCGCGCACCGCGGCCGCCATCAGCGGCGACGGCGCGGTCGAAAAGATGAAGCCCCGCCCGCGGTTGACCAGAAAGTCGCGCAATACGGCGGGCAGGCACAGCAGCCCGCCCTCCGCGCCCAGCGCCTTGCCGCAGGTGTGCAGGCTGACGACATTGTCGCGGCCATGAAGGTCAGCCGCCAGTCCGCGCCCGCCTGCGCCGAACACGCCGGTCGCATGCGCCTCGTCGATCACCAGCATCGCGCCGGACCGGTCGGCCAGCGCGGCGAGTTCGGCCAGCGGCGCGCGGTCGCCATCCATGCCGTACACGCTTTCGACGACGATCCAGGGCAGGCCCATGCCACCATCGCCACGCCACGCCCGGATCGCATCCTCGAACGCGCCGACATCATTGTGCGCTACCGACCGGACGGGTGCCCGGCCCAGCCGCATGCCGTCATGCGCGCTGGCGTGGATCAGCGCGTCGTGCAGGACGATATCGCCGCGCTGCGGCAAGGTCGCCAGCGCCGCCATATTGGCCCCATAACCGTTGGCGAAGAACAGCGCCGCCTCGCTACCGAAATACGCCGCCGCCTCGGCTTCCAGCGCCTCATGTTCGGGATCGTTGCCGCGCAGCAGCCGCGATCCACCCGATCCCACCGCCACGCCGCGGTCGAGCGCTGCGGCTACGGCGTCCCGCATCCGCGCCGACTGGGCGATGCCGAGATAGTCGTTCGAGGTGAAGTCCTGCCCCGTCCGTCCGCGCAGCCGGCGCAATCGTCCGGAACCATCGAGTCGGGACAAATCGTCGCGGTAGAAGTCCAGCATCGCGCCGCCTTAGCAACTCGCCCGTCCCGTTCCAGTCCGCGACGACGGGGCTGGTCTTGTAGGGCTGCGATCCGGTAGGCGGCGGGCGATATCACGGCAGGGTGGATGATGATGGCGAGGATGCGGCTGCTGGGGATGATGCTGGCCATCGCGTTGGCGGGTCACACGGCGGCGGCCGACGCGAAGAGTGGGGCGCAACAGGTCCCCGTCGTCGCGCCGCCGCGGACGATCCTGTTCCTCGGCAACAGCTTTACCCAGGGCGCGCATTCGGCGGTGCGCAACTGGCACGCAAACCGCGTCACCGATCTCAACCGCGAAGGCTATGGCGGTGTGCCAGCGCTGTTCAAGGAATTCGCCGACGAATCCGGCCTCAACTATGCCGTCAGCCTGGAAACGCAGGGCGGGCAGAGCCTGACCTTCCACTACGACCAGCGGCGCCAGCTGTTCGACCGGCCGTGGGATGCGGTAGTCCTGCAGGAATATAGCACGCTCGATCGCGACCGGCCGGGCGATCCCGCGGCCTATATCCGCGCGGTGGGCCTGCTCGGCACCCTCTTCCGGGCCCGCAATCCGGCGGTGCGCGTCCATCTGACCGCGACGTGGAGCCGCGCGGACCTGACGTATCTGACCGCGGGCCGCTGGTATGGCCGGCCGATCGCGGCAATGGCGGACGACCTGCGCCGCGGAGCCGACCGCGCCCGCCGCGCGCATCCCTGGGTCGCGGGCGTCGTGCCGGTGGGGCAGGCCTGGACCCGCGCCTTCGCGCTCGGCATCGCCGATCCCAACCCCTATGACGGCATCACCTTCGGCCAGGCGAATTTATGGTCGTACGACCAATATCACGCCAGCACTGCCGGCTATTATCTCGAGGCGCTGACCGTCTTCGGCGCGGTGACCGGCGTCGATCCGCGCAGCCTGGGCCGGGGCGAGCGGGCGGCGGATGAACTGGGCCTGTCGCCCGATCTCGCCGCGTCGCTGCAACGCGTGGCGCACGAACAGCTGCGCGATCGGGCGGACAGGCTTACAGCGTCTTGATAATGCCGGAAAAGTCCGTGCCGCCGTGGCCGTCGGCGACGAACGCCTCATAGAGCTGTGCGGCGTGCGCGCCGAGCGGCGTCGATGCGCCGGCCTCGTCCGCTGCCTGCATCGCGAGGCGCAGATCCTTCAGCATCAGCGCCGCGGCGAATCCGCCCTGATAATCGCGATCGGCGGGTGTTTCGGGACCGACGCCGGGAAGCGGGCAATAGCTGGTCATCGACCAGCTCTGCCCCGAACTGACTGACGAAATGTCGTAGAAGGTCTGCGGGTCGAGGCCCAGCCGTTCGGCAAGGCGGAACGCCTCGCACGTCGCGATCATCGTCGCGCCGAGCAGCATGTTGTTCGCCATCTTGGCCGCCTGGCCTGATCCGCTGGCACCGGCGTGGATCACCGCCTTGCCCATCTGCGCCAGATAGGGCTGCGCGCGATCGAACCCTTCGGTGCTGCCACCGACCATGAAGGTGAGCGTGCCGCCATTCGCCGCTGCGATCCCGCCCGAGACGGGGGCGTCGACCGCCGTCAGCCCCTTGGCCGCGGCGGCTTCGGCGACGCGGCGCGCGGTGGCGACGTCGATCGTCGAACAGTCGATCAGGATCGCCGACGGCTGCGCGCGGCCGAAGACCGCGTCATTGTAGACGCCCTCGACGTGGCTGCCGGCGGGGAGCATCGTCACGATCGCCTCGGCGCCCTCGACCGCCTCGGCCGCGCTGGCGACGGGCAGGCAGCCTGCCGCCTTCGCCTTGTCGAGCGCATCCTGACTGAGGTCGAAGGCGCGAACGTCATGCCCCGCCTTCGCTAGGTTCGCGGCCATGCCGCCGCCCATGTTGCCCAGGCCGATGAAGGCGACGCGTGCCATTGATGCTCTCCTCAAGTGTGCCGTTCGGCCTGAGCTTGTCGAAGGCCCTGAGACTCACCTGTGCTTCGACAGGCTCAGCACGAACGGTCGGATGGTGTTCTGTTGTCTTACTGCCGCAGCAGGTCGCGGCCGACGATCATGCGCATGACCTGATTGGTCCCCTCCAGGATCGAATGGACGCGCAGGTCGCGCCAGAAGCGCTCGATCGGATAATCTTTCAGATAGCCATAGCCGCCGTGGAGCTGGAGCGCCGCGTCGACGATCGCCGAGCCGTTGTCGGTCGCCAGCCGCTTGGCCATCGCCGAAAAGCGCGACTTGTCGGGTGCGTTGGCGGTCACCTTGGCGGCGGCGAGATAGAGCAGCGCGCGCGCTGCTTCGAGGTCGGTCGCCATGTCGGCAAGCGTGAACTGCGTGTTCTGGAATTCCGCGACCGGCTGGCCGAACTGCTGGCGTTCCTTGGTGTAGCGGATCGCCTCGTCGAGGCAGCGCTGTGCGCCGCCCAGCGAGCAGGCGCCGATGTTGAGCCGGCCGCCGTCGAGCCCCGCCATGGCGATCTTGAACCCCTCGCCCTCGCCACCGACCAGATTGGCGGCCGGCACGCGGCAATCCTCGAAGATCACCTGCGCGGTGGGGGAGGCGTTCCAGCCGAGCTTCTTCTCGGGCGCGCCGAATGACAGGCCGGGCGTGTCCTTCTCAACGACGAGCGCGCTGATCCCGCGGCTCTTTTCCTCACCCGTGCGGACCATGACGACATAGACGTCGTTATAGCCGGCGCCCGAGATGAACTGCTTGGTGCCGTTGAGGATGAAATCGTCGCCGTCGCGGCGGGCGCTCGTCTTCAGCGCCGCGGCGTCGGAGCCCGAACCCGGCTCGGTCAGGCAATAGCTGGCGATCTTTTCCATGCTGACGAGGTCGGGCAGGAACCTTGCCTTCAGTTCGGCCGAACCGAAACGGTCGATCATCCACGCGGCCATGTTGTGGATCGAGATGAACGCGGATGTGGCGGGGCAGCCATAGGCCATCGCCTCCATGATCAGCGCCGCCTCCAGCCGCCCGAGCGCGATGCCGCCCGATTCCTCGCTGACGTAGATCGAGCCGAAGCCGAGGTCGCCCGCCGCCTTCCAGACGTCGACGGGATAATGGTGCGTTTCGTCCCATTCCGCCGCGAACGGCGTGATCCGATCGGCGGTAAAGCGGCGCGCGAGATCCTGTATCTCGCGCTGGTCTGCGGTCAGGTCGAACTGGTCGGTCATGATGGTCCTAGGCCGGGCAGCGGCTGTAGCGGTCGGTGGTGGCACGATCGGCGGGGCTTTTCACCACACGGACCAGCGTCTTGCCGTTGTCGAGCAGGGTGAGCGTGGTGGGTTCGCTCCACGTCATGCCTTCGCCGCTCATCGGCAGGTCGAAGGCGATCTGGTCGGCCTGGGTGCGCGTGATCGTCGTGGCTTGCCCACGCGATTCGAAGAAGGACAATGTATTGCCGGTAATGGTCAGCTTGCCCTTGTCGGCGCCGGTCGACGGATCGCAATCGCCGGCGTTGACGCCCCAGCGGCCCTGGAACCCTTGCGGGATCGCGGTCAGCGCCACGGGCGATGCGGTGGGCAGCGGCACCGGCGCCGCCTGGTTGCCCGGTGCCTCGAGCGGCACGACCATGTTCTGCGGATCGTCGGTCAGGTTGGACGGTGTCGGCTCGACGGCGGCGCTGCCGCCCGACTGATTGTCGAGGCTCTCGCCACCCGAACAGGCGGCGAGACTAAGCGCGGTGGCGAGGATCAGTGTCGTGCGCATTGTCTTCATCCCATGGTGGGAATGACGAACGCATTGCCGCCCTCGACCGCTCCATCGGGCCAGCGCTGCGTCACCGTCTTCACCTTGGTCCAGAATTTGACGCCCTCCATGCCGTGCTGGTTGGTGTCGCCGAACGCGCTGCGCTTCCAGCCGCCGAAGGTGTGATAGGCTACGGGCACCGGGATCGGCACGTTGATGCCGACCATGCCGACGTTGACGCGTGCGGCGAATTCGCGCGCGGCATGGCCGTTGCGCGTGAAGATCGCGACGCCGTTGCCATATTGGTGCTCGCTCGGCAAGCGCACCGCATCCTCGAAGCTCGCCGCGCGGACGATCTGGAGGACGGGGCCGAAGATTTCCTCCTTGTAGGCCGACATGTCCGGCGTGACGCGGTCGAACAACGTCGGGCCGACGAAGAAGCCCTCCTCATGCCCCTGGAGCGTGAAGCCGCGGCCGTCGACAACCAGCTCGGCGCCTTCGTCGACGCCGGTCTGAATCCAGTTTTCGACGCGCTGCTTGTGCGCGGCGTTCACGACCGGGCCGTAATGCGCCTCCGCATCGGTCGAGACACCGACACGCAGGGCCTCGATCGCCGGGATCAGCTTGGCGCGCAGCGCATCCGCCGTCTTGTCGCCGACCGGCACCACCACCGGCAGCGCCATGCACCGCTCGCCCGCCGAGCCGAAGGCCGCGCCCGACAGATCGGCGACGACCTGGTCGAGATCGGCGTCGGGCATGACGATGCCGTGGTTCTTGGCGCCGCCCATCGCCTGGACGCGCTTGCCCGCCTCGACACCGCGGCGGTAGACGTAATGCGCGATATCGGACGAGCCGACGAAGCTGACCGCGCTGATCGCCGGGTGATCGAGGATCGCGTCGACCATCGCCTTGTCGCCATGGACGACCTGCAGAATGCCCTCGGGCGCGCCCGCTTCCAGCATCAGTTCGGCGAGTCGGACGGGCACCGACGGGTCGCGTTCGCTGGGCTTCAGGATGAAGGCGTTGCCGCAGGCGATCGCGACGCCGAACATCCACATCGGGATCATCGCCGGGAAATTGAACGGCGTGATGCCGGCACCGATGCCGAGCGGCTGGCGCATCGAATAGACGTCGATGCCGGGGCCGGCGCCCTGCGTGTACTCGCCCTTCAGGACGTGGGGGATGCCGCAGCAGAATTCGATGACCTCCAGGCCACGCTGGATGTCGCCCTTGGCATCGGCGATGACCTTGCCGTGTTCGGAGCTGAGCAGGTGGGCGAGCGCGTCCATGTTCGCCTCGACCAGTTCCTTGAAGCGGAACATAACGCGGGCGCGGCGCTGCGGGTTGGTCGCCGCCCAGCCGGGCTGCGCCTTCTGCGCGGCGGCGATGGCACGGTCGAGGTCGGCCTGTTCGCCGAGCACGACGCGGGCCTGCACGCTACCGCTATTGGGGTCGAACACGTCGCCATGGCGCGTGGCGGTGCCGCCGGCATGGCCGACGATGAAATGGTCGATGTCGCGCATGATGCCTCTCCGTTTGTGTATAGGATCGGCCTGCGCAGGATTGCAGGCAAGGGCGTAAAGTGCGACCCATAGCTGCAATTATGCAGCCGCGTTGGGATGACCTTCAGGATTTTCTCCGCGTCGCCCGCGCCGGCCAGATCGCGCGCGCGGCGGCTGCGGCTGGGGTCGATGCGACGACGCTGGCGCGGCACCTGCGACGGCTGGAGGGCGCGCTCGGCCAGACGCTGTTCGAGCAGTCGCGCGAGGGACAGGTGTTGACCGCAGCGGGGGAGGCGCTGCTGGTCGCGGTGGAGGCGATGGGGCAGGCGGCGGCGGGGATCGTGCCGACCGACGACGATCCCGACCGGTTGTCCGGGGTGCTGCGAGTGAGCGTATCGGAGGGGTTCGGCACGTGGTTCGTGGCGCATCACCTGCCCGATTTCACCGCGCGCCATCCCGACCTGACGATCGACCTCGTCGCGTCGAGCGGTTTCCTCAATCCGTCACGCCGCGAGGCGGACGTCGCGATCCTGCTCGCCCGGCCGCAGACCGGGCCGCTCGTCAGCAGCAAGCTGACCGACTACACCCTGGGGCTATATGCCGGCGAGCTGTATGCCGCCCGCCACGCCCTGCCGACGACCGCGGCGGAGGTGCGCGACCATCCGCTGGTCGGCTACGTTCCCGACCTGCTGTACGCGCCCGAGTTGCGCTATCTCGCCGAGATCGAGGAGGGGCTGTCCCCACGTATCCGCAGCTCCAGCATCAACGGCCAGTATCGGCTGATCGCCGCGGGGGCGGGGCTGGGAGTGCTGCCGCGCTTCATCGGCGATGCGGACAAGTCGCTCAGGCGCGTGCTGCCCGAGCGGACGATCCGCCGGTCGTTCTGGCTGGTGACGCATCAGGACACGCGCGGCGCGAAGCGGGTGCGCGCGTTTCGGGAGTGGCTGACCGCGCTGGTGACGGCGCAACGTGGACGTTTCGTATAGCCAAATCCTCCCCCGCCAGGGGGAGGTGGCGCGCCGAAGGCGCGACGGAGGGGGCGGATACGGCATGCGCCGCGTTCGCGGAAACGCCCCCTCCACCATTCGCTGCGCGAACGGTTCCCCTCCCCCGCTGAAGCGAGGGAGGAATTTGACGGATTACACGTCCAGATTCGCGACGTTCAGCGCATTGTCCTGAATGAATTCGCGGCGCGGCTCCACGACTTCGCCCATCAGCTGGGTGAAGATCATGTCGGCGGCCGAGACGTCGTCGCTGGTGACGCGCAGCATGGTGCGGTTTGACGGATCGAGCGTGGTTTCCCACAGCTGTTCCGCGTTCATTTCGCCCAGCCCCTTGTAGCGCTGGATCGCAAGGCCCTTGCGGCCTGCGGCCAGGATCGCCTCGAGCAGCTGCGACGGGCGCGCGACCAGGCTTTCGCCGCGGCCGACGGTGGTGTTGACGCTGCCGATCTGGCCGTCTCCGTCCGCGACGGGGTCCGCCTCCACGGCGGCGGCACCCTTGGCCGGGATCAGCTTGCCGGCATGGGCGAAGCTCTCCGCCTGTTCCGCGGCCAGCCCGTGAAGCTTGCGCGCCTCGGCGCTGGCGATGAACGTCGCCTCGACAATGTGGTGGTCGGTAACGCCGCGCCACAGCCGTTCGAAGTGGATGCCGCCGTCCTCGGTCAGGCGCGCGGTCCACTTGGCTTCCTCGTCGCCCGCGTCGAGCCGGCGCGTCACCTCGGCGACAGTCGCGGCGCGCTGGTCACGGGTGAAGGTCGGGTCGAGCGCACCGGCCAGCGCCAGCACCTCGATGATCCCGGCGTCGTAGCGGCGCGGCACGTAGCGCATCAGCGTGCGCATACGGCGGGCATGGTCGACCAGATGCTTGAGGTCGGCGCCCGAACGCGGTCCGCCCGGCGCTTCGAACACCATGGAGGATGCGCCCGCCTCGACCAGATAATCGTCGAGCGCGGCATCGTCTTTCAGATACACTTCCGACCGGCCGCGCGTCGCCTTGTACAGCGGCGGCTGCGCGATGAAGAGGTGCCCGCGCTCGATCAACTCGGGCATCTGCCGGTAGAAGAAGGTCAGCAGCAGCGTGCGGATATGCGCGCCGTCGACGTCTGCGTCGGTCATGATGACGATCTTGTGGTAGCGCAGCTTGTCGGCGTTGAAGTCGTCGCGGCCGATGCCGGTGCCCATCGCCTGAATCAGCGTACCGATTTCCTTCGACGAGATCATCCGGTCGAAACGCGCCCGTTCGGTGTTGAGAATCTTGCCGCGCAGGGGAAGGATCGCCTGGAAATGGCGATCGCGGCCCTGCTTCGCCGATCCACCTGCCGAATCGCCCTCGACGAGGAACAGTTCGGACTTCGCGGGGTCCTTCTCCTGGCAGTCGGCGAGCTTGCCGGGCAGGCTGGCGATATCCATCACGCCCTTGCGGCGGGTGAGTTCACGCGCGCGCTTCGCCGCCTCACGTGCGGCGGCGGCGTCGATGATCTTGCCGACGATCGATCGACCGTGCGCCGGATTCTCCTCGAGCCATTCCGCAAGCTTGTCCGCCATCAGCGATTCGAGCGGCTGGCGCACTTCGGAGCTGACCAATTTGTCCTTGGTCTGGCTGCTGAACTTGGGGTCGGGCAGCTTGACCGAGACGATCGCGGTCAGGCCTTCACGCATGTCGTCGCCGGTCAGCGTCACCTTCTCCTTTTTGAGAAGGCCCGACTTTTCGGCGTAATTGTTGAGCGTGCGGGTCAGCGCCGCGCGGAAGGCGGCGATATGCGTGCCGCCGTCGCGCTGGGGGATGTTGTTGGTGAAGGCGAGGACGTTCTCGTAATAGCTGTCGTTCCACTCCAGCGCCACGTCCATGCCGATCGCGTCGCGCTGGCCGTTGATCGCGATTGGTTCGGGGAAGAGCGGCGTCTTGGCGCGGTCGAGCCACTTCACGAATGCGGCGATGCCGCCTTCGTAATAGAGTTCCACCGTCTTTGGCTCGTCATGCCGCGCGTCGGTGAGGAACAGGCGCACGCCCGAATTGAGGAAGGCGAGCTCGCGATAGCGGTGCTCGAGCTTGTCGAAGTCGAATTCGGTGATCTTGAACGTGGCGGGCGAGGGCAGGAAGGTGACCCGCGTGCCCTTCTTCCCCTCCGACGGGCCGACGACCTTGAGCGGTGCGACCGCGTCGCCGTGCGCGAATCGCATGTAATGCTCCTCGCCATCGCGCCAGATGGTGAGGTCGAGATATTCGGACAATGCGTTGACGACCGAGACGCCGACGCCGTGCAGGCCGCCCGACACCTTATACGCGTTGTCGTCGCTGGTGTTTTCGAACTTACCACCGGCGTGGAGCTGGGTCATGATGACCTCGGCCGCCGATACGCCCTCTTCGGGATGGATGCCGGTCGGGATGCCGCGGCCGTTATCGGTCACGCTGACCGATCCGTCGGCGTTCAGCTGGATATCGATCCGGTCGCAATGGCCGGCGAGCGCTTCGTCGATCGCATTGTCGCTGACCTCGAACACCATATGGTGCAGGCCCGATCCGTCGTCGGTATCGCCGATATACATGCCCGGCCGCTTGCGCACCGCGTCGAGGCCCTTCAGCACCTTGATCGACGAGGCGCCGTATTCGTTCGCATTCTGGGGTTTTGCCATCGTGCCGATATAGGGGCGGGACGGCTGTAACGAAAGCGAAATGGGGTGGGCAACGTCCTCCCCCGCCAGGGGGAGGGGACCATTCGGCGTGAGCCGAATGGTGGAGGGGGAGGGCGGCGGTCACGCTTACCGATAAAGCTCTATGCTTACCTCCCCCTCCGTCAGCGCTGCGCGCTGCCACCTCCCCCTGGCGGGGGAGGAACTGGCCGATCAATAGCGCGCGAATTCCGTCGCGCGGCGGCCGAGCAGCGTTACTTCGACGCGGCGGTTCTGGCGCATGCCGGCAGCGGTGGCGTTGGTCGCGACGGGGTCGCGCTCGCCGTGGCCGACGACGCTGAAGCGGGCGCGCGTCACGCCCATGGCGTCGAAAGCGGCGCGGACGCTGGCGGCACGGCGTTCCGACAGATCCTGGTTGTGGGCATCGGTGCCGCGCGAATCGGTGTAGCCGTCGATCGCGACGCGCACGCCCGGATTGTCCCGCAGATAGCGCGCGAGCGGGCGCAGCTTCTCGATCGCGCCGGGACGCAGACGGTCGCTGTCGGTCGCGAACAGCACGTCTTCGGACAGCGTCAGCGTCGCGCCGCGCGGCGTCTGGCGGAAACCGTAATCGTGCATCGCGCGGCGATCCCAACCGGGGGCGAGCACTTCTCGCGTCTCGACCACCACGGTACGGTCGCGCGCATCCCAGTCGAAGCGATCGCGGCGCGGGCCGGCGATCCGCAGAAAGGCGCCGTTGGCGTCGGCCGCCTCGGCAGGCGAGATGCGGCCGTCACGATTGCGATCGAAATTGCGCATCACGAACGCGCGGCCGCGGGGCGTGTCGCGCAATTCGGGGATCAGGCCCTGCACGCCCGCGCCGATCAGGCGATAGGGGCGATCGCCCGGCCGGCCGCCGCTCCAGTCCCAGCGATCCTGCGCCAGCGCCGGGGTGGCGATACCGGCTGCCAGCATGGCGGCGAAGATGATGGATTTGCTCATGATACTCTCCATTGGCCCCACGCCCGATGGCGAGCCGAATGGCCGATGTGGCTTGAACGTTCCGTGAGCCGCGCCGACAGCCGGGGTTCAGCCGCGCGTGCGCTTCCAAGGGCCGCTCAGCCGAGCGCGATGCGCGTCGCTTCCGGGCCGATCGCGGCGAACAGCGCCGGCTCCGTGCCGGTCATCCACACCTGCCCATGGCCCCCAAGCCGTTCGAACAATGCGGCACGACGAAGGGGGTCGAGGTGCGCCGCCACCTCGTCGAGCAGCAGGATCGGCGCATGGCCGGTGCGGCTGGCGACCAGTTCGGCATGCGCGAGGACGATGCCGAGCAGCAGCGCTTTCTGTTCGCCGGTGGAGGCCAGCGCCGCGGCCTGCCCCTTGCCGAGGTGTGTCACCGCAAGGTCGGCGCGGTGGGGCCCGGCAAGCGCGCGGCCGGCGGCCGCATCGCGCGCTCGGCCGCTTCGCAGATCGGCAAGCAGTGCATCGGCGGTGCCGCTCCACCCCTCCAGCAACAGTGCCGCGCGCGCGAACGGCCCGTCGGGTTGCTCCGCCAGCCGCTCGCCGAGCGCCGCCACCGTCTCACGCCGCGCCGCATCGACCGCCGCGCCATGCTGCGCCATCTGCGCTTCGAGCGCGGACAGCCATTGCGGATCGGCCGGTTCGTCCGCCGTCAGCAGCCGGGTGCGGGCGCGCATCGCGGCGTCGTAGCGCGCGGCATGTTGCGCATGCGCGGGCACCAGCGCCAGAGTCAGCCGGTCGAGGAAGCGGCGGCGCTCGCCCGCCGGCTCGACGAACAGCCGGTCCATGGCAGGCGTCAGCCACAGCACGGTCAGCCATTCGGCCAGCGTATTGGCGGTCGCGGCGGCCCCCTGGATACGCAGCTGGCGCCGTTCGGGCGCCGCCGCCAGCGTGCCGGTCGCGATCTCGACATCGCCCTCGGGCAGCGCCAGCGTCGCCGCGATGCCGAACCCGCCCGGCCCGTGCTGCCGCTGCATCGCCGACAGTGCCGCACGGCGCAGGCCGCGCCCGGGGGACAGCAGCGACACCGCCTCCAGCACATTGGTCTTGCCCGCGCCATTCTCTCCGGTCAGCACGACGAAGCCGGGGGCGGGCGCCAGCACCAGCTCCGCATGGTTGCGGAAATCGGTGAGGATCAGGCGCGACAGCATCGCGGTCGCGCCTAGCAGGTTCTGAAGCGCTTAGGCGAGCGCGGCTTGCGCCCGCGCCTTTTGCGTGGAGGCGTAGGAGGCGAGCTGCGGCCCCAGCGCGACCTGCGCATGGCGGTAGATCACGGGATCGGCGATCCCGAGCCGCGCGCGCGCCGCGTCGAGCGGTTCGTGCATCAGCGCCTCATAATCCTCGCCCAGCAGCCACGCGGCGCGTTTGCCGTTGCGATAGCCTTCGCGCACCGCCTTCGCGAGCAGGGTGCCGCCGGTCTCGCGGATCGACTTCAGCGCCGCGCCGGTGGCGATGAACGCCCAGCCGAGGCCCCGCGTCTGTGCGTAGGAGAAGGCGACGAGACACGCTTCGCCCATCGTCTCATCGGCCTTGTAGCCGGTGAGGACGTGCCAGATGTCATGCACGTCGCGGGTGCGCCGCCCCATCCAGGCACAAGGGTGGATGACGTCGGTTTCGGACGGATCGAGCCGGCTGACCTCGACCAGTCCGTCGGCGGAATAGCCGGTGGTGTCGAGGAAATCGCGATAGGCGGCGCCCACCGTGCCGGGCGCGAAGCCGTCCACCCAGTCGCGATCCGCAAAGCGGCGTGCCAGTTCGACCCGCTCATAGGCCATGCGGCCGCCCTCGGGAGTCGCGATCAGGCGGGCATAGGCCTCTGCCGTGTCACCCACGTTCAGCGAGCGCATGATGCGGAACACCTGGCCGGTGTCGTCGCCATTGGCGAGCAGCTTGCGCAACGCGCCGAAGGCGGTGCGCCAGTCGCGGCGGCCGGTCGTGCCGGGGAAGGGAGGAAGCTTGGCCATCGGACCGACTCCTTTACTGACAATGATGTCAGCATGGCGCGGAAGTCGTGGCTTGGCAAGCGGTTGCCGCACCGATGATGCAGCCGATCGCACATCGATCGGAACAAGCGGTCGCAGCCTGTGGTTGGTTGGGCTCGAGATTGCGAGCAACGACGGGACGATATGCCATGGATTACAAGAAGATCGGCTTTGGCCTCGGGGCCTTTGCAGTGGGCGCGGCGGCCTGGACCGCCGGGACGGCGCTGATTGGCCCGAAGGTCGGGGCACGGCGCGCGGCGTCCAACGACGACGATGGCGCGGGCGCCGTGCCGGGTGACAGCACGACTAGCCCGATCGCGCCGCGCCCTGCGACGATGGCGGCGGCCCCGGTCGGCATGGCGGAGACCGACAAGCATTTCACCGAACGTGCCGGCAATCCCGCGGCGGAGCATGTGCCGACCGATCTGATGGGCGACACGCACCCCGGTAAAGACAGCCGGGCGGCCGAACCCTTCCGTCCCGACCCCACCGCGGTGCCGACCGAGGATGAGAAAGAGGCGCTGCGCCCCGCCACCGGCCCCGCCCCGACACTGGTCGCCGATCGCGGCAGCGGCTTCAGCGAAGCGACCGGAGCGGCCTGATCGCGTGAAACCTTTCAGGGGGCCGGGACATTCTGGCCTCACTGCGGGGAACAGGAGGATGCAATGCGGACAGCGATTTTGGCGGTAATGGCGGCGGCGACGACGCTGGCGGGATGCGCGACCTATGGCGACGATCGCTATCGGAGCTATTCGGCCTATGACTATGACCGGGTCGATCCGAGCTACAATGGCTATTATGCCGATCGCTATTACGTCGACAATGCGCGCTATCGCGAACGCCGCCTGTCGTCGAACGATCGCATCTATCGCGGCCAGGATGGTCGCTATTACTGCCGTCGCAACGATGGCACGACCGGCCTGATCGTCGGCGCAGCCGCCGGCGGTACGCTGGGTGCGGCGATCGCGCCGGGTGGATCCGGCCTGCTCGGGGCGCTGCTTGGCGGCGCGGCGGGTGCGGCGCTTGGGCAGTCGGTCGACCGCAACAACGTCCGCTGCCGCTGATCGACGGCGAATGACGCGACGAAGGGCGGCCTTGGCGGGCCGCCCTTTTCGTGTCAGTCGTTCCCGAGCAACGAGGATTTGCGCGGGATCGTCTCGCCCTTGGGCTGTCCCTTGTCGAGCGTTTCGCTGGGCCGGCGTGCGTCGCCGTCGCGCTGATGTTCGGTCGACAGATTGGGTGCGCGCGTTTCGGTGGTGGGCGCGGTGGCGTCGTCAGACGAATGGGGCATGCTGTCTCTCCTTATGCCGGCACGAACGGCTGGTGGCAGGGCGCCGTTCCGCTTGCCGCGCCGCGCTCTTCGGTTAAGCATGGCGGGGATATCCTGCCTTGCCCGGAGTTCCGATGCGTCAGACCCTGTTCGCCGCCCTGCTCGCCACCGCCGTCGCTGCGCCCGCCGTCGCGCAGGGGCTTCACCAATATTACGGCCTGGCCATCGCCCCCGACGGCAGCCGTACCGCGACGATCGAAAGCAGCGGCGGCCACACCGTCATCACGCTGCGCAATGCGACCGACGGGCGCGTGCTGCGAACGATCGATCCCTGTGCGACCTGCGGCTATTCGGACCTGAGCTTCGCGCCCAATGGCGACCTCGTGTTCCTGGCGCGCGATCCGGCCAGCAAGGGCGTGATGCTCGACTATGCGAGCGGCACTGCGACGCGGACGATCGCGACCATCCCCGGCATCGCGCAGACGCCGCGCGTCTCCCCCGACGGCAAGCGCATCGCATTGCTGGTAACGCTGGGCGCCGAAAAGGAAGCGGGCGCGACGCAACCGGGCGTGCGCATGATCGGCGAGATCGGCGAGAAGAACGACGAACAGCGGCTCGCCGTGTTCGATGTCGCCAGCCCGTCGTCGACCGTGACGCCGCTGTCGCCGGCTGGCCGCTACGTCTACGAATATGACTGGACGCCCGACGGGCGCGGCTTCGTCGCGACGACGGCGCTGGGCAATGGCGACAACAATTGGTGGGTGGCAACTCTCGACGCCATCGACGCGCAGAGCGGCGCGGTCCGCTCGATCGCCAAGCCCGCGACGCAGATCAAGCATCCGCGCGTATCGCCCGACGGCCGAACGGTGGCCTATATCGGTGGCCTGATGAGCGATTACGGCTCGATCGGCGGCGACGTCTTCACCGTACCGCTCGCGGGCGGTACGCCGACCAACATCACGGCGGGCGCCAAGTCGACGGTGACGACGCTGGACTGGACCGCGGGCGGCCTGCGTACGGTGACGCTGGCGGGCGACGCGACGCAGTTCGGCACGCTGGTGCCCGGCAAGCCCGTCGCCCCCGGTTTCGCCAAGCCTGCCACAGCCAGCGCGGGTGACGGCCGCGCCGCCTTCTCTGCCGACGGGCGCTCGGTCGCCGCGGTGGTGCAGGATTACGAACATGCGCCGGCGATCTATGCCGGGCCGATCGCGGCGGTACGGCAGGTCACGCACGACAATGACGCCGCGCCTGCACTGACCCGCGCGAAGAGCGTCAGCTGGAAGAACGAGGGCTATGACGTGCAGGGCTGGCTGCTCGCGCCGTTGAATGCGCCCACCGGCAAGGCGCCGATGATCACGATGGTCCACGGCGGCCCCTCGTCGGCGTCGGTGCCGGGCTATGTCACGCCCAATTCGATGAACGGCGCGCTGTTGAAGGCGGGCTATTACGTCTTCCTGCCCAACGCCCGCGGCAGCTTCGGCCAGGGCGAGGCGTTCACCGCCGCCAACAAGCGCGACTTCGGCGGCGGCGATCTGCGCGATATCCTCGCCGGGATCGACGCGGTCGAGCGCGTCGCGCCGATCGACGACAACCGGCTGGGGCTGGGCGGGTGCAGCTATGGCGGCTTCATGACGATGTGGGCGAACACCCAGACGAACCGGTTCAAGGGCATCGTCGCGGGCGCCGGCATTTCCAACTGGATCAGCTACTACGGCACCAACGGCATCGACCAGTGGATGCTGCCGTTCTTCGGCAAGTCGATGTACGACGACATGAAGGCCTATGAGGACGTGTCGGCGGTGTATCGCCTGAAGACCGCGCAGACGCCGACGTTCATCTATGTCGGCGAGCGCGATATCGAGGTGCCGCCGACCCAGTCGGTCGAATGGTGGCACGCGCTGAAGGCCAAGGGCGTGCCGGTCAGCCTGGTGATCTATCCCGATGCCGGCCATTGCGTGACCGCGCCGGCACAGGCCGCCGACGTCCGCGCGCGGGCGATCGCGTGGTTCGACACGTACGTGAAGAACGCGAAGTAAGGCGTCAGAGCAGGGGCTTGCCCGAATCCTTGAACCGGTCGAGCACCTGGGGTGCGGCGGGCAGGTTGTCGGTTGGGCGCGCCTTGTCCGGTGTGGCGGCGGGCGGAGCGATGGAGCTGCCGCTCGCCGCATAGCCGGGCTGGACCTGCTCGGGCCGCGTCATCGGCGGCACCGGCGCGACACTGGCGATCAGCGCCGGCGACGTCGCGACAGGCGGCGCGATCAGGGGCATGTGCGGGCCGGGGACCGGCTCGCCGCCGCGATAGGGCGCGCTGAATGCGGCGCTGGTGCCCCAATAGCCCTTCCATCGATGGAACAGATGCGCGCCGACCACGTCGGTCATCACCAGGCTGCGGTTCCAGGCGGGCGTCACGGCATAGGTGTGGTAATGCGTCGCCAGCCCGACCGGTGCGTAGACATAGCCGGCGAGCGCCATGCCGGCATGGCGTGCCGCCCTGATCCAGGCCGCCCGCGACGGCACCCGGGCCATGGCGCCATCGCAGGCGAAGCTGAACTGGCAGCCTGACCGCTCGGACCCCTGATAGACGACGCCGCACACCGTATGCGGGAAGGCGGGATGGCGCACGCGGTTCAGGATCACCTGCGCCACGGCGAGCTGGCCGGCGTCGGGTTCGGACGCGGCCTCGTAATAGATGGCGGCGGTGAGGCATTCGAGCGCGCGGGCGCGATCGACGCTGGAGGCGGATTTCGTGGAAAAGGGCGCCGCGGCGACCACGCCGGCATCGGCGCGCATCGCTGCGGCTGCGAGCGACGGCGAGACCGGCGTGGCGGGCAGCGCAATCGTACCGGTCACGCCCGGTGCGGGGGCGGCGCCGTCGCTCGCCGTCGACGCTACGGGAAGGGCGACATCGGTGTAGAGCAGGGCCGCGCCGGGGAAATGATCCTCCGCCTCATAGCCGGCGGGGGCGGGCATCGGCGGCGGATCGCCCGCCCCATGCGCCGCGATCGCCCGCCATGCGCCCTGAGCCGCGAGCAGCGCGAGGATGCCGAGCCCGATGGCCACGAGCGCGATCCACGCCCGCGTCAACCTCCGGATCGTCTGCCTGCGGACCTGCATGCCGCCGCCATAGCGTAAGGCACGTGCGGCGTCCGCCATGGATTTCCGGACGTGCCGGACTGGTACGACGGGGCGGTGCGGTAGGACTTTTGGGGGACGGGCTCTCCCCTCAATGCGTCACCCCGGAACATGGCCGGGGTGACGCGCCGGGCGGGGCAGACGTCGGCTGCCCCCGCTGCCCATGCGGTTACTTGAGCGTCGGACTGTCCAGCTTCAGTTCGCTCTCGGTCAGCGTTTCCGTGGCCGGACGCGCGGCCTTGAGCGGCGTGAGGAATTGCTTGGCGTCGCCCACCACGGCGACGCTCGCTGCCTTGGGATCGAGCAGCGCGGCCGATGCCGCCTGCACCGCCGCCGGCGTCACCGCCTCCACCTTTGCGGTGT
Source organism: Sphingomonas sp. NIC1 (assembly GCF_001638925.1). Taxonomy (NCBI): domain Bacteria; kingdom Pseudomonadati; phylum Pseudomonadota; class Alphaproteobacteria; order Sphingomonadales; family Sphingomonadaceae; genus Sphingomonas; species Sphingomonas sp. NIC1. The sequence goes on along the minus strand of NZ_CP015521.1, from coordinate 1,025,856 downwards.
AGCGCTGCAATTCGGTCAGCGGTACGCCGTCGAGCACATATTCGCCGATGATTCCGGCGATCCCGTCGGTCGTCTCGACGCCACGGCCGAAATTGCCGACCAGCACCGCCTTGCGCGTCGACAGCTCCGCCTCGGGCACCGGCGTCGCGCCCATCCGCGCCATTTCGGCGGTCATCAGCGAGACGACCTCTGCCGCGGTCTGGTTTTTGGTCTGCGTTCGCGCCGCGATGCTGCCCGTGGTCCGTGCCGCATCGACGCTGCTGCCCGCGCCATACGCGAGGCCACGCTTGATCCGCACCTCCTGGTTCAGGCGCGACGAGAAGCCGCCGCCCAGCACCGTGTTGGCCACCGCAAACGGGTAATAACGCGGATCGGACCGCGGGATCGCGACGCGTTCGACGACGACGCCTGCCTGGCCCGCGCCCGGCATATCGACGACGACGGTACGCGGTGCCGGCAGCGTGCCGACCGCCGGCAGTGGCATCGGCGCGCCGGCCGGCGCCCGCCAGCCGCCGAACTGCGCCTTGGCGAGCGCCTCCGCCTGTGCCGGCGTCACGTCGCCGACCAGGATCAGCGTCGCCTGATCGGGCCGCCACGTGCGCGCATAGGCGGCGGTAACGTCGGCGCGGGTGATCGCCTTCAGCGATGCCGGCGTGCCCGATCCGGGCGCGCCATAAGGCGAGGCGCCGAAGGTCGCGCGATCGGCGACCAGCGCGGCGAGCTGCGCCGGGTTCTTCATCGCGACCTTCACCGCATCGACCTGCTGCGTCCGCGCACGCTCCAGTTCCTCGGGCGCGAAGACGGGATGCTGCGCCACGTCGGCGAGGATGTTGAGGGCCGGGGCCAGCTGGTCGGACTTTACCGTCACCTCGACGCTGCCGCCCTCGCTTGCCGCATTGGCACCGATCGAGCCGCCCAGGCTTTCGACCTGACGCGCGATCTCGGTCGCCGAGCGGGTCGTCGTGCCCTTGGTCATCAGATTGGCGGCGAGGCTGCTGACGCCCGAACGATCCGCCGGATCGAGCGCCTGGCCGCCCGTGCCGACCAGATAGGCGGTGGCGATCGGCAGGTCATGGCGTTCGACCGTGACGACGCGCAGGCCGTTGGCGAGCCGCGTCTCGACCGGCTGCGGCAAATTGGCGGCGACCGGCGCGCCGGGTGCGGGCGGCAGGATACGCTGGCCCTCGGGCGCGGGCGTGACGATCGCGATGTCGGCAGGCGGGGTCAGTGCTTCGGTCTGCACGGTCGGCGCGACCGCGATCCTGTCGCCGGTCTGCCCGGCGGGCTTGGCGCTGTCGGGCAGATAGCGGATCGTCGCGGACTGGGCGTCGCCCAGATACTGACGCGCGACGCGCTGGACGTCGGCGGCGGTGACCTGCTGGATTGCGGCGAGCTGGCGATCGGCGGCCCGGGGATCGCCATCGATGATCACCGACGAGGCGAGCAGGCGTGCCTTGCCCTCCGCGGTTTCGCGGCTCTTGATCGCGGCGGTGACGATCTCGTTCTTCGCTTCGGCGAGTTCGGCGGCGCTGACCGGCGCGTTCCGGAAGCGCGCGATCTCGCGCTTCAGCGCGGCCTCGCCCTGATCCGCGGTCTTGCCGTCGGCCAGGATCGCATAGGCGACGAGGTTGCCCGTGCCCTGCTTGCTGTCGAGGAAGGACGAGGCATCCTGCGCCAACTGGTCGCGGTAGACGAGGCTTTCGTACATCCGGCTGCTCTCGCCCGTCGACAGGATCGTGTTGAGCACGGTCAGCGCGGGAATGTCGGCGCTCCGGTCGGCGGGGACGTGCCAGGTCATGACGACCGCGGGCAGAGGCGTATTGGGTTCGTAGACGGTGTAGCTTACCGGCTTGGCGCGCATTGGCTCCTGCACGGTGACGCGCGGGATCGCCGTCGTCGGCCGCACGATCTTGCTGAAATAGCGATCGACCCAGGCGTCGAGCTGCTTGGGATCGAAATTGCCGGCAACGACCAGGATCGCATTGTCTGGGCGGTAATAGGTGGCGTGGAAGGCGCGGACGTCGTCGATCGAGGCCGCTTCCAGATTCTCGATGCTGCCGATCGTCGAGCGCGCATAAGGGTGCGTCGTGTAGGACGCGGCCGACAGATAGGTCGAGAATAGCTTGCCATAGGGGCGGGCCAGCGTGGACTGGCGCAGCTCTTCCTTCACCACGTCGCGCTCGGATGCGAAGCTCTTGGGTTCGACCACCAGGCTCGCCATGCGATCGGCCTCGGCGAACAGCAGTCGCTGCAGATGGTTGGCGGGGACGACCTCGTAATAATTGGTGTAATCGTCGTTGGTCGACGCGTTGTTATAGCCGCCGACGTCCTCGGTCAGGCGATCCATCTGTTCGGAGACGAGGTTGCGCGTCGCCTTGAACATGAGATGCTCGAACATGTGCGCGAAGCCCGAACGGCCCTTGGGATCGTCCTTCGACCCCACGTCATACCATACCTGCACCGCGACATTGGGCGTCGACGTGTCGCGCAGCGCATAGACGCGCAGGCCGTTCGCCAGCGTGCGTTCGGTATAGGCGATCGGCTTGACGGCGGTCGCGGCAGGCGCGGCGGTCTGCGCAGTGGCGGCGAGGGGGAGCAGCGCGGCCCCGAGCAGAAGGGCGGCACGAACGAGGCGCATGGGATGCTCCGGTTAGGACGGGATGATGCCGTCGGTTGAACCGGAGCTTGGGGATCGTGTCAATCGCCCCTCAGGCTGCGTCGTCATTCCCGCGCAGGCGGGAATCCAGAACCGCTACCGTCTCGGCCCCATCGCGGGACCTGCGCGTATGGATCCCCGCCTCCGCGGGGATGACGATGGCTTGAGGTCAGTCCTTCTTCTTCCCCGAATTGGCGAACAGCACCGCCGCGGCGACCGCGGCTGATCCGATGCCAACGCCGATGATGCGCATCGGCCAATGGCTCTTGCGGCCCTGCACCTTCGCCTGCGCGGCGGCATCCTGCTGCGCCTTGGCGGCAGCGGCGGCTTCGAGGATCTCGTTGGGCTGATCCGACATACTCACTCTCCCTTGCCCCGTTGATACGCTGCGCGAAAACCATTCGCGAACGAGGTCAGTTCACCAGCCGCAATGGCGGCTCTCAGGTCCGCCATCAAGGCTTCGTAGAACCAGATGTTATGTTCGGTCATCAACATCGCACCCAGAATTTCGCCCGCACGGACGAGGTGGTGGATATAGGCGCGACTCCAAGTCGCACAGACCGGACAGCCGCACGTCGGGTCGAGCGGTGCCTGATCCTCGCCGAACTTCGCGTTGCGCAGGTTGATCGGGCCGTTGCGGGTGAATGCCTGGCCGGTCCGCCCCGAGCGCGTCGGCATCACGCAGTCGAACATATCGATGCCGCGCTCCACCGCGCCGACGATATCGTCGGGCTTTCCGACGCCCATCAGATAGCGCGGCTTGTCCTGCGGCAATTGCCCGGGTGCGAAATCGAGACAACCGAACATCGCCTCCTGTCCCTCGCCGACCGCCAGGCCACCGACCGCATAGCCATCGAAGCCGATGTCGATCAGCGCGTCGGCGCTCGCCTTGCGCAGGGGCTCGTCGAGTGCGCCCTGCTGGATGCCGAAGATCGCATTGTTCTCGGCATGCTCGCCGCCGCTGTCGAACGCATCGCGGCTGCGCTTCGCCCAGCGCATCGAGCGTTCCATCGCCGCGGCCTGCACCTCGCGCGTCGAGGTGGTCGGCACCAGTTCGTCGAACGCCATCACGATGTTGGAGCCCAGCAATCGCTGGATCTCGATCGATCGCTCCGGGCTGAGCAGGTGGCGCGTGCCATCGAGGTGGCTCTTGAACGACACGCCCTCTTCGGATCGCTTGGTCAGGTCGGCGAGGCTCATCACCTGATAGCCGCCCGAATCGGTCAGGATCGGCTTGTCCCAGCCCATGAAGCCATGGAGACCGCCCAGCCGCGCGACCCGTTCGGCGCCCGGGCGCAACATCAGGTGATAGGTGTTGCCGAGGATGATGTCGGCGCCCGCATTGGCGACGTCGGCGGGCTTCATCGCCTTCACGGTGGCGGCGGTGCCGACCGGCATGAAGGCGGGCGTGCGGATGACGCCACGCTGCATCTGGATCGTGCCAGTGCGGGCGCAGCCGTCGGTGGCGGCGATGGTGAAGGCGAAACGGGAAGACATGTCGTGCGCTTTGGCGAAAGCGGTCAGCGGTGTCGAGCCGCCGCTACCGCTTGCGCTTGCCGCCACGCGGGTCGGGGGCGCGGGTCGCCATGCTGCGGATCGTCAAACATTCTTTCCGCGTGACGACGCCATCCTTATCGACGTCGAGCCGCGCGAACACCCGCGCCATCGCCGCCTGCAATTCGGCGAGCGTGATGCGATTGTCGCCGTCGCTATCCACTTCGAACGGGCTGGGCAGCGCATTGGGGTCACCCAGCCAGCGCGTCGACCAGTCAGCGAAGTCGATATAGCCGAGCGAGCCGGTGTGAGCGGTGTCGATCGCGGCAAAGCTGCGCGCCACGCCGGCGGCAAGCTCGGCGCGGGTGGTGCGGCCGTCGCCGTCGCTGTCGAACGCCGCGATCGCCATTGCGACCGGCTCGACCACCAGCGTTGCGGGCGGTTGGACCGGGGCGGTAACAGGCGTTGCCGCCTGGAGAAGAAGCGTCAGCAGCATCGGCGGCGATCATGCCAGCGGGCCGCCCCGCGCGCCATCGCTATCCGCGCGCCGGCAGCAGCAGCGACGCGTCGCCATAGGAATAGAAGCGGTAGCCGTTGGCAATGGCATGCGCGTACGCTGCCTGCATCCGCTCGCGCCCCATCAACGCCGAAACCAGCATGAACAGCGTCGATTTGGGCAAATGGAAGTTGGTGAGCAGGCCGTCGATGCCGCGGAAGGTATAGCCGGGGGTGATGAAAATCGCGGTGTCGCCTTCGAACGGGCGGATCACCTGGTCTTCGCCGCTCGCGCTTTCGATCAGGCGGAGCGAGGTGGTGCCGACCGCGATCACCCGGCCGCCGCGGGCGCGGACGGCGTTCAGGCGGTCGGCGGTGGCGGCGTCGATGCGGCCCCATTCGGCGTGCATCCGGTGGTCGTCGGTGTCGTCTGCCTTGACGGGCAGGAAGGTGCCGGCGCCGACGTGCAGCGTCAGCGTCTCGTGGCCGATGCCGGCGGCATCCAGCGCGGCGATCAGATCGGGCGTGAAGTGCAGCGCCGCTGTGGGCGCGGCGACGGCGCCGGGTTCGGCCGCGAACATCGTCTGATAATCGTCGGCATCGCGCGCGTCGGTCGGGCGCTTGGCGGCGATATAGGGCGGCAGCGGCATGCGGCCGGCGCGTTCGAGCAACAGCTCGACCGGCTCGTCACCGGCAAAGTCGAGCGCGAGGCTGCCATCCTCGCCGCGATCGGTGGCGATGGCGGTGACGCCCGAGCCGAAATCGACGCTGTCGCCGTCACGCAAACGGCGCGCGTTGCGGACGAAGGCGCGCCAGCGGCGCGGTCCTTCGCGCTTGTGTAGCGTCGCGCCGATCTTCGCCTCGCCGCGTCGCCCTTCGAGCTGCGCGGGGATCACGCGCGTGTCGTTGAAGACCAGGCAGTCGCCAGCGCGCAATTCGGCCGGCAGGTCGCGGACGATACGGTCGCAGGTCGCATCGCCGTCGAGCACCAATAGCCGTGCCGAATCGCGCGGCGATGCCGGCCGCAGCGCGATACGCTCGGCCGGCAGCTCGAAATCGAAAAGCTCGACCTTCACTTGCGGGCAGGCGCCTTCTTGGCGGGTGCCGTCTTGCGGGCCGGGGCGACCGCCTTCTTGGGCGCCGCGGTGCCAGCCGATTCGCCGCCAGGCAATGTCACGGGGGCGCCGAGCGTGACCGGGGCCGGAGCAGGTGCGGGGGTGTAGGCCGGAGGATTGTCGGCGGCGATGTAGGCGTGGACGATCTTGGTCGGGTCCGCAGGCGGCTCGCCACGCTGGATCGCGTCGACATATTGCATCCCGTCGATCACCCGGCCGAAGACGGTATACTTCTTGTCGAGGCTGAGCTTCGGCTGGAAGACGATGAAGAACTGGCTGTTCGCGCTGTTCGGATCGTCCGCACGCGCCGCCGACACCGCGCCGCGGACGTGGGGCAGATAGTTGAACTCCGACGGTACGTTGGGCAGCGTCGATCCGCCGGTGCCGTCGCCCTTGGGATCGCCGCCCTGCGCCATGAACCCGTCGATCACGCGGTGGAAGGCGAGGCCGTCATAGAAATGCTGGCGGGTCAGCGTCTTGATCCGTTCGACCATCTTGGGCGCCACGTCGGGACGCAGCCAGATGGTGACGCGGCCACCGTCCGACAGGTCGAGCAGCCACAGGTTTTCCTTGTCGGTGGTCAGCGGCGGCGTCGCGCGCTGGGTGACGTCGTCGGTGCCGGGTACGCTCTGCGCAAAGGCAGGCGCGGCGAACAGGCACAACAGAAACGCAAACAGACGGGCGAACGGGCGCATGAGATTCCCAACCTAGGTGATGCGGTGCGGCTTAGAGCAAATCGCAGGTTGCACCAAACTGAACATCGTGGCGGCAATGGGGCGGGCAGGTGCCTTACTCTCTCGTCACCCCGGACTGGTTCCGGGGTCCACTCTGCGGCGAGGGGGATGATTGGAGCCTCTTGCCATTCCCCCGCGACCCCGTGGACCTCGGAACGAGTCCGGGGTGACGAGAAGGGGGCGTCAGCTGCCCCGCCGGCCCAGCTTCTCGACCCGTGCCACCACTTCCTCGCACACGGTCGGCGTGACGAAGCGCTGGATCGGGCCGCCGAACATCGCGATTTCCTTGACCAGACGGCTGGCGATCGGCTGCAGCGCGACGTCGGCCATCAGGAAGACGGTTTCGACGCGCGGATTGATCTGCTGGTTCATCCCCGCCATCTGATATTCATACTCGAAATCGGCGACGGCACGTAGGCCGCGGACGATGACTTTCGCGCCCTCGCGCTCGGCGAAGTCCATCAGCAGCGAATCGAAGGCGACGACGTCGATCGATCCGGCAATCCCCTCCACCTCGCGGCGGACGATTGCCATGCGCTCGTCGACGCTGAACATGGGGGACTTGGAGGGGTTAGTGGTCACGCCGATCACCAGCCGGTCGACCAGCTTGGCGCCGCGGCGGATGATGTCCATATGCCCCAAAGTGATGGGGTCGAAGGTGCCCGGATAGACGCCGATCCGCTCGCTCATGTCCGCCCCCTGTGTTCGATCATTATCGTGTTGGATGAATGTCGGTCAGCGATCCCGCTCGACGACGTAGCGCGCAATCGCGCGGAGCACATCGGCCTCCGGCCCGAAACCATGCAGGTGCGCGATCGCCTGGTCGACCAGCATGCGGCATTGGTCGCGCGCGCGGTCGACGCCGAGCAGCGACAGGAACGTCTCCTTGCCGGCCGCACCGTCCTTGCGCAGCGCCTTGCCGACCACCGCCTCGTCGCCCTCGGCGTCGAGCAGGTCGTCGGCGATCTGGAAGGCGAGGCCCAGGTTGTGCGCATAGCCGCGCAAGCTGCGGCGCCCCTCTGGCGGAACGCGGCCCAAAATTGCGCCCATTTCCACCGACACACCGATCAGCGCACCGGTCTTCATCTGCTGCAGCCGGGTGACGGTGGCGAGGTCGAACGTCATGCGTTCGGCGACCAGGTCCATCATCTGCCCGCCCGCCATGCCCGACGGGCCGGAGGCGCGTGCCAGTTCCATCACCAGTTCGGCGCGAACGAAGGGGTCGGCATGCGTCGCAGGATCGGCGAGCACTTCGAAGGCGAGGGCGTGCAAGCAATCGCCCGCCAGGATCGCGGTCGCCTCGTCGAACGCCTTGTGCACCGTCGGCTTGCCGCGGCGCATGTCGTCGTCGTCCATCGCGGGCAGATCGTCGTGGATCAGCGAATAGACGTGGATCGCCTCGACCGCCATCGCGACCTCGCCCGCGCAGTCGCGGTCGACGCCGAACAGGTCGGCGGTCGCGCACAGGAGCAACGGGCGCAGCCGCTTGCCGCCACCGATCGCGGCATGGCGCATCGCCTTGTAGAGGTCGGCGCGCGGATCCTCGGGTACAGCGAGTAGCCGGTCGAAGCGTGCGTCAATATCCGCGGCGACGGCGGCGAGCGCCTGATCGAGCGAGGGCGCGGTCGCGCTGGTCATCGGATCAGCCGGCTGCAAAGGGGCGGGTGCCGGCGGCCTTGCCCTCGGCATCGAGGCGGATCGCCTCGATCCGGGCCTGGGCTGCGTCGAGCCGATCGGCGCAGCGCTGGCGCAGCCGATCGCCGCGTTCATACAGCTGGATCGATTCGTCGAGCGTCGCTTCGCCGCTTTCGAGGCGGCTGACGATGCGTTCCAGTTCCTTCAAAGCATCTTCGAACGACAGGGTTTCGATCGGCGTATCCATGCGCGTCGCTATGGGGCAGCGGCGGGACGCACGCAAGGATGCGCGCAGACCCCGCCGCTTAGCCGAATCAGACGCGCATCGGCATGAGCACGTAGAGTGCGGGCGCCTTGTCGTTTTCGCGGATCAGCGTCGGGGCTGCGGCATCGTTGAGATGCACTTCCACCACGTCGCCATCGATCTGGCCGAGGATGTCGAGCAGATAGCGGCTGTTGAAGCCGATCTCGAACGGCATCGCGGCATAATCGCCCGGCACCTCTTCGGCGGCGGTGCCGTTTTCGGGGCTGGTGACCGACAAAGTGATCTTGTCGCGATCGAGCGCCATCTTCACCGCGCGCGTCTTTTCGGTCGCGATCGTCGACACGCGGTCGACGCCCTCCATGAAGCTCTTGGGATCGAGCTTCAGGATCTTGTCGTTCGCGGTCGGGATGACGCGGCTGTAATCCGGGAACGTACCGTCGATCAGCTTGCTGGTCAGGATGGCATTGCCCAGGTCGAAGCGGATCTTGGTGCCCGACAGCGACACGCCGACCGAGCCATCGATCTCGTCGAGCAGCTTGCGCAATTCACCGACGCACTTCCGCGGTACGATCACGTCGGGCATGCCCGCAGCGCCCTCGGGGCGCGGCAGCGTGACGCGGGCGAGGCGGTGGCCGTCGGTGGCGGCGGCCTTCAGCGTCGGCTCCGACGCTTCGTCCTGAACGTGCAGGAAGATGCCGTTGAGGTAATAGCGCGTCTCTTCGGTCGAGATGGCGAAGCGGGTCTTGTCGATGATCTGCTTCAGCGTGTCCGCCGGAATTTCGAACTGCGTCGGCAGCTCGCCCTCGGCGATCACCGGGAAGTCATCGCGCGGCAGCGTGCCGAGGCTGAAGCGCGCGCGGCCGGCGACGATCGTCATGCGGCCTTCGGCGGCGGTCAGCTGGACCTGCGCGCCTTCGGGCAGCTTACGCGCGATGTCGAACAGGGTGTGCGCCGACACGGTGGTCGAACCCGGCTGGTCGACCGCGGCCTGCACCGATTCGTTGATCTGCAAATCGAGGTCCGTCGCCATCAACCGCAGCTGGCCCTCGGCCGTCGCCTCGAGCAGCACGTTCGACAGGATCGGGATGGTGTTGCGCCGCTCCACGACGGACTGGACATGGCTCAGTCCCTTGAGGAGCGTTGCACGTTCGATCGTCGCCTTCATGGATATCCCCCGTCCCCCGAGTCCGGGGCGTGTTCCTCATCAGTCCTACCCACGAAAAAGGGGTCGGAGCAAGCACTCCGACCCCTCGGGCGATTCCGGTTAACAGCCGGTTAGCGGATTGGCCGCGATTCCGGTTCCATCACGCCCGTTATCCGTTACCCCGGGTCGAGCCCGGGGTGACGGGAGAGGGCTGGCCGTCAGAAGCGCATGCCGACGCCGGCGACCAGCTGGTGGCGATCGACGTCGATATTGTAGCGGCCGACCGAATTGTCGGCCTTGCCGTAGTTCGAGTAGCGATATTCGCCCTTGATATAGGTGTTCGCACCGATCTGATGCTCCAGGCCCGCGCCGAGGCGGAAGCCGTCGAGATCGGTGTGATCGCGCGTCTCGGTCGTCCCTTGCGTGTAGCGGGTGTCGACGCGGGCGTTTGTATAGCCGCCCTTGGCATATGCGAGCGTGGTCGGGTTGAGCGGCACGCCGACGCGCGCGCCGAGATAGACGTCGCGGCCCATGCCGACGCGGAAACGATCGCCCTGGTTGATCAGATTGTCGGTGCGCGTGTCGGTGGTCGATCCGGTCAGCTCGCCCTCGGCGCCGACGACGAGGTTGTTGAGCTGCACGTCATAGCCGACCGCGCCGCCGTAGACGAAGCCGTCGCTGGTATCGTGGCCGTCCTTCAGCGCGTCATAGCCGGCGACGCCTTCGATGCGCAGGCCGGTAAAGGGGGCGCCGGCGGTGGTCTGCGCGAACGCGGGGGCGGCGAGGGCGGTGGTGGCCACCGCGGCGAGAATCAGGTTACGCATAAGCTACTCCGTATGACGGGCGCCCCGAACGCTGGGGCGCGATGGGTCAATGGCCCAGACGGAACGGCGTTGCATGAACCTCAGCTAAACACGGAAAACCGTTGCTTTTGCGCCACAGCGATCCGAGACAGCGGGGATGACGCCCACCTCTCTGCCGGTCCGCAAGGGCCGCGACTTTATCGCGCGACATGGCGAAACGGTGTTCAATGCCGCCCGGCGGTTGCAGGGCGATGCACCGCATACGCCGCTGACCCGCGCGGGCTTTGCGCAGGCCGACGAGATGGGGCGGGCGCTGCGCGATACACTGGGCGCGGCGCCGGCGCTGACCTTGTGGGCCTCGCCGACAGGCCGCGCGTTGCAGACGCTGGCGGTGATCGCCGAGCATCTGGAACTCGACTGGCATGGCGCGCATCATGACGCGCGGCTGGTGGAAATCGGCATGGGGCGCTGGGGCGGGCGCTATTATGCCGATGTCGGAGGGGAGGTGGGGCCGGTGATCACCCCCGAGGGCCTGCTGCGTCCCGCCCCCGATGGCGAGGATTATGAGGCGATTGCGGCGCGCGTGACCTCATGGCTGGAAGCGACCGCGGACGATCCCGGCGATCGGCTGGTGATCATGCACGGCATTTCCAGCCGGGTGCTGCGCGGCGTTATGACCGGCCTGCCCGATCACCCCGAATGGCGCGCGCCGATCGCCGACGGCCTGCCGCAAGGATCGCTGGTGGTGATCGAAGGCGGCGTCGAAACGCTCGTACACCGCGGTACGGGCCACGCCCCCGCGTGAGGCTGGGGGCGGTCCTGCTGCTGGCGATGGCGGTCGCGGGGCCCGCGGCGGCACGCGAGACGCTGGGCGTCTACAAGGGCTGGGGCGCGTTCCGTGATGCGGTGCCGCACCGCTGCTATGCCATCGCGCGTCCGGTGACGGCGGGTGGACGCAGTGCGGGCTGGGCGAGCGTCGCGAACTGGCCGGGCCGTGGCCTCAGCGCCTCGCTCCACATCCGCCTGTCGCGGGAGCGCGACCGCTCCGCCCCCGTCACGCTGACCATCGGCGAGCGCCGGTTCGAACTCGCCGCGGGCGGGCTCGACGCCTGGGCGACCGACGCACCCAGCGATCGCGCGATCGTCGCCGCCCTGCGCTCGGGCCGCAGCATGAGCGTCGAGGCGGTGGGCGGCGGGGGGCGCCCCTTCGCTGATGTCTACCTGCTCGCCGGTGCCGCCACCGCCATCGATGCGGCGACCTTGGGGTGCGTCGGATAGCCCGTCCCGGCGGCGGGATGGAAATGGACGCGGTTTTCCGCTATAGGCCCGCGATGCTCGACAGCGTTGCGCCCCCCATGCCCATTCCGGGCCATATCGATCCTGTGCCCGTGCCGCGCGCGAAGACGCTGCGCGAGGATGGCCGGATCGACCTCATCGGCCTCGGCAAGGACGAACTGCGCCAGACGTTGCTCGACGCCGGCATGGAGCCGCGGCAGGCGAAGCTGCGCGCCAAGCAGATCTGGCACTGGCTGTACAATCGCGGCGCGACCGAATTTGCGGCGATGACCGATATCGCCAAGGCGCAGCACCCGTGGCTGGAGCAGCGTTTCGTCATCGGCCGGCCGGAGGTGGTCGAGGCACAGGTATCGACCGACGGCACGCGCAAATGGCTTCTGCGCTCGCCCGACGGGCAGGATTACGAGGCGGTGTTCATCCCCGACGCCGATCGCGGGACGCTGTGCGTGTCGAGCCAGGTCGGCTGCACGCTCAACTGCCGTTTCTGCCACACGGGCACGATGCGCCTCGTCCGCAACCTGACCGCGGGCGAGATCGTGGGGCAGGTAATGCTGGCGCGCGACGCGCTGGGCGAATGGCCGAGCCAGCCCGAGGGGCGGATGCTCACCAACATCGTGATGATGGGCATGGGCGAGCCGCTGTATAACTTCGACAGCGTCCGCGATGCGTTGAAGCTGGTGATGGACGGCGACGGCTTGGCGCTCTCGAAGCGCCGCATCACGCTCAGCACCAGCGGCGTCGTGCCGATGATGGCGCGCGCAGGCGAAGAGATCGGCGTCAACCTTGCCGTGTCGCTGCATGCCGTGACCAAGGAGGTGCGCGACGAAATCGTGCCGCTGAACAAGAAATACGGCATCGAGGAGCTGCTGCAGGCCTGTGCCGACTATCCCGGCGCCAACAATGCGCGCCGCATCACGTTCGAATATGTGATGCTGAAGGATAAGAACGATTCGGACGCGGAAGCGCACGAGCTCGTCCGCCTGCTGCGCAAGTACAAGCTGCCCGCCAAGGTCAATCTGATCCCGTTCAACCCCTGGCCGGGCGCGCCGTACGATACGTCGACGCCGGAGCGGGTGCGCCGGTTCAGCGACATCATCTTCGAAGCGGGCATCTCGGCGCCGGTGCGTACCCCGCGCGGCCGGGACATCGATGCCGCCTGCGGCCAGTTGAAGACTGCCGCGGAGAAGAAGAGCCGCGCGCAAATGGATCGCGAAGCCGAGGAAAAGATGGCGGCGCTCGGCTGAGCCCCGGGCAACCCGTTGGCGCAGCGCGGGTTATGACCCGGGCAACGCCATTATGGGATGTCCTTCATGCTACGCTCTTTCCTGATCGGTCTCGTCGCGGGCCAGCGCGGCATGACGCCGCTGGCGGTGGTCGCGGGTGCGGCACGGCAGGGGACGCTGTCGGCCGGCGCGCCGGGCGCTCGCCTGTTGGCGCATCCGGTCGTCGCCGGCGGCGCGGTTGCGATGGCGGCGGCGGAGATGGCGGGGGACAAGATGGCGACCGCCCCCGATCGCACGATCCCGCCGGGCCTGATCGCCCGCGCGATGAGCGCCGGATTTGCGGGGGCAGCGCTCGCCGAGCGGCGGCGCATGACCGGCGCGCTCGTTGCCGCCACGACCGCGGTGGCCGCGGCCTATGCGGGTCTCGCGCTGCGGCGCTATGGCATGCGGCGCTGGGGGCAGGCTGCGACCGGCTTCGTCGAGGATGCCGCCGTGCTGGCCGGCGGGATCGCCATCGCGCGTCTGCCGGCGCGCTAAACCCTTTTCGTCGACCGAGCGGCCGGCCCATTGCGGCCGTCATCGCCGCGCGCTAGGCGCGGCCTTCGATGCGGTCCTATCAGCCATCGTCGGACCGTCGTCGAGCGCTGTCGCTGGCGCTGACCATTGCCGCGCATCTGCTGCTCGTCTGGCTGCTGATCCATCTGGCGCCCGTGTTCGACGTGCAGAAGGAGCCCGGCCGCTCGCTCACCGTCAACATGCTGCCGATTGGGGATAATCAGTCGACCGCGACGAAGAGCGCCAAGGCGCCTGCGCGCGCTGCCCAGGCAAGCCGCCGCACCGCGCCCGAACCGCCCGCCGCTCCCAGAACGCTCGCCGACGACACGCCGGTCCCGCCCCCGGTCGAGACGCCGTTCCCCGGCTATCTGGTGCTCAGCCGCAACGATTTCCGCGCGTCCGACGTCGGCAAGATGCCCTCGACCCGATCGGGCGGCAGCGCGGGCAAACAGCTTGCCGCAGCCGACGGTCAGGGTGACGGTGACGCGGGCGAGACGAGCGCGTCGGCGGGCATCGGCCCGGGCGGTCAGCGGCTCTACGCCGCCGAATGGTATGTGCGGCCCAGCGCATCGCAGACCGGCCCGTACATGCCGCGCGAACTGCCGGCGGGATCGTGGGGCGAGATCGCGTGCAAGACCGCGCCCAATTACCGTGTCGAGGACTGCGTTCAGCTGGGCGATTCGCGCCCCGGCCTAGGGCTGGCCCGCGCGCTGCGCGAGGCGGCGTGGCAGTTCAAGGTCCGTCCGCCGCGGATCAACGGCAAGCCGCAGATCGGTGCGTGGGTGCGCATCCACTATGATATCGTCGATCGCGATCCGGGCTGATCAGCCCCGCGCGCGTGCCCGTCGATACGTGCCAAGCACGCGCACCCATTTGGAATGGAAGCCCAGTTCCTCCAGCGCGCGATCGACCGCGGGGTCGCCCGGCTTCCCCTCGATATCGCAGAAGAATTCGGTCGCCACGAACTGGCCGCCGCGCTGATAGCTTTCCAGCTTGGTCATGTTGACGCCATTGGTCGCGAAGCCGCCCATCGCCTTGTAGAGCGCGGCGGGGATATTCTTCACCTCAAAGATCAGCGTCGTCATCCACGGGCCCTCGCCGACCGGCGGCTTGCCACCCCGCGCCAGCACGACGAAGCGCGTCGTATTGTGTTCGGCATCGGCGATGTCGACGCCCAGCAGGTTGAGGCCATAAATCGCCGCCGCGCCCGGCGGGGCGAGCGCCGCGATCGCCGGATCGCCGAGCTCGGCCACATAGGCCGCGGCGCCGGCGGTGTCGGGATAGGCGGCCTGCGCGATGCCGTGCGCCTTCAGCCAGTGACGGCATTGGCCCAGCGCCTGCGGGTGGCTCATCGCCTCGCGCACCTGGTCGCGCGTGCCCGGTCCCATCAGGGCGTGGCGGATCGACAGGAAATGTTCGCCGGTGATGACCAGCCCCGATTCCGGCAGCAGGAAATGCATGTCGGCGACACGGCCGTGCAGCGAGTTTTCGATCGGGATCACCGCACAATCGGCACGCCCGTCGCGCACCGCGTCGATTGCATCTTCGAAGCTGAAACAGGGCAAAGGCAGGCCACCGGGAAAGGTTTCGGTGACGGCGACATGGCTGTTCGCACCCGGCGCGCCCTGAAAGGCGACGGCGCGTTCCGGCTCGGCGGCGGCGGCGGCGGTCATCGCGGCGACGATCGGGCGGGCGGGGGCGGCGTAGGTCTCCATGGGGCCGCGGGCCTAGTGGCGTGGGGGGCGACCGGCAAGCGATGCTTGCGGACGGCCCGCGGCTTTCCTATGGGTTCGCTGCGCAAAGTATAAAACAGGGGCAGCGTTAGGCAGATGGATAACCGCACCAATACGATCGCCGGGTGGACGCTGGCAGCCTGCGGGCTCGCGCTCGGTCTGTCGATCGTCGGCGGCATGGCCTTCCACAGCGAGCGCCCCGAAAAGATGGGCTATGCGATCGAGGGCGTCGAGGAAGCCGGTGGCGGCGGCGAGGCCGCGGCGGTGCCGATCGCGACGCTGCTGCCGACCGCCGACGTCGCCAAGGGCGCCGAAGTGTTCAAGAAGTGCGCCGCCTGCCATACCGTCAACCAGGGCGGGGCGAACGGCATCGGCCCGAACCTGTACGCGACGCTCGGCGAACCGATCGGCCAGGGCAAGGGCGGCTTCGCCTTCTCCGATGCGCTGAAGGGCGTCGGCGGCAATTGGGACTTCGACAAGATGAACGCGTGGCTGACCAGCCCGCGCAAGTTCGCGCCGGGCACGAAGATGACCTTCGCCGGCCTTGGCAATGCGCAGGATCGTGCCAACGTCATCGCCTATCTGAACAGCCAGGGTTCGAACCTGCCGCTGCCGGCGGCACCGGCCGCGGGCGCTGCGCCGGCGAAGGAAGGCGCGGAGAAGCCCGCAACCAACGCCGCCAAGGATTCGATCACCAACACAGACGCCGCGAACAACCTCGGCAACACCGGCACGCCCGCGTCGGGCGCACCGTCGGTCGATCCCAACGCCGCCAAGGAAGGCGCGAAGGCGGGGAAGTAAGCCGGATTCTTCGGCGGTAAGTCCGCCGCAAGCGATCCGTCACCCCGGACTGGTTCCGGGGGGTGCCGTGCCGCAGCGGGCGGCAGTTGCCCATCACCCGTCATCCGTCACCCCGGCCTTGAGCCGGGGTCCCGCTTCGCCTTCAGCAGCAATGCAGGCTTACGTGGCGTCAAAAGCGGGACCCCGGGTCAAGCCCGGGGTGACGATACGTTGCGAGAGGTCGCGGGAAACCGGTCATCCGTCAGAGGGCGATGCCGCTCTGACAGGCTAGCCCGCGCTCAGCCCTCTTGCTTCGCCTGTTCTTCGTAGAACGCCCGCACCACGTCCCACGCCTCTTCGGCGGTTTCGACATAGGTGAAGATGCCGAGATCGCGCTGGCTGACGACGCCTTCGTCGACCAGCGCCTGGAAGTTCACCACCTTTTCCCAGAATTCGCGGCCGAACAGCAGGACGGGGATCGGCTTGATCTTGCCGGTCTGGATCAGCGTCAGCAGCTCGAACAGTTCGTCGAACGTGCCGAACCCGCCGGGGAAGGCGGCCAGCGCGCGGGCGCGGAGCAGGAAGTGCATCTTGCGCAGCGCGAAATAGTGGAACTGGAAGCTTAGCGACGGCGTGACATAGGGGTTGGGCGCCTGTTCGTGCGGCAGGACGATGTTGAGGCCGATCGATTCGGCGCCGACATCGGTCGCGCCGCGATTGGCGGCTTCCATGATCGACGGGCCGCCCCCTGAGCAGACGACGAACTGGCGCATCCCCTTCTGATCGCGCGGCACGCGGCTGGCGATCTGCGCGAGTTCGCGTGCGACCTCGTAATAGCGGCTTTTGTCGACCAGCCGCTGCGCGATCGCGCGGCTGGTGTCGTCGGTGGCGAGCTCCAGCATCGCCTGCGCCTTGGCGGGCTCCGGAATGCGCGCCGAGCCATACATGACGAAGGTGGAGGCGATCTTTGCCTCTTCCAGCAGCAGCTCGGGCTTCAGCAGTTCGAGCTGGAAGCGGACGGGGCGCAGATCCTCGCGCAGCAGGAAGTCCATGTCCTGGAAGGCGAGCTTATAGGCGGGGTGCTCGGTCTGCGGCGTCGAGATCGCCTGTTGGGCGGAGGCGGCATCCTGGCTGGCGCGGGGGAAGACCCGCTCGGGTACGCGTGTATCGGTCATCCGAGGGAAGTAGAGCAAAGCTTCCGCCCGCTCAACGGCCTATCGGCACAGGCCGGCATGATCGTCTTCCAGGTGCAGATGGTTGCGATGCGCGGCGTTATAGGCCGGCGACAGGACCGTGCCGAACCGCCGGCACGCCGAGGCGTGGATCGTCGTCAGGAAGCGTTGCACCGCCGGGTCGGGCGAGGTCCAGTCATTGAGGATCGAGACGCGCCGCCCGTCCTTCAGGGTAACGCCGCCGATATCGATCGCATTGGCGATCGCGTGGCCGGAGCGGCGATTGCCGTGTGCCGTGCCGACGACGTTGCGGCAGGCATAGCTGCCCATGCTCTGCACGCTCGCAAGTTCGCTGCCCAGGATCTGGTAAGCGGCCGGGGCCACCGCATTGCGCACCCAGGCCGAAAAGGCGCGTGCCTCACCGCAGCGGACCGCGCCCAGGCCTGGGACGGGCACGCCGATCTCGACCAGCTGCACCGCGCCCGACAGGCCGCAGCCGTTGCCGTAATCCTTGTCCGGCAGCACGCGATAGGCGACGTTCATGGCGCGCAGGTCGGCGAGGCATTGCGCGGTCTCGCGAATCGACGGGGTCGCGATCGACGCGCGGGGCGCACGCGCCGGGGCGGGCGTGGGCCGCTCGCGGCTGCCGCAACCGGCCAGCGCGAGCAAGGCCGCCGCCGTCGAAACCCTGTTTACCGCAAAACGCACATGCCCCCCAGTCCCATCCCGGCGACGTTCGGCGATCGGCGCGGTCGGCGATAGGGGCGTTACGACAGCCGGTGCCGCTGGAGCGACGACAGCTCGGTCATCAGCTTCACCAGCAGGATCGCGAGCGGGACGTCGATGGCGAGGCCGAGCACATACAGCCAATTGGCCTCGATCGCGGTGGCGACGTCCTTCGCCGCCATCGTCGCGCGGAAGGTCACCTGGCCGAACACGTTGGTCGCGAGCCACAGGCCCCACCAGACGCGCATCCAATAGGGCGTGGTCACCGCCTGCGGATCGTCGGGTGACACGGTCGCCGCCCAGCTCTCGCGCACGCCGATGAACGGCTTCCACAGCGTCGCGATCGGCACGAAGAACCAGCCGACGTTCCAGCCGGGCGAAATGGTCATGGTCTCGCTCCACTGATGCGCGTTGCGGTTGACCAGGAAAATCCAGCGCAGGACGGCGACACCGCTGAGGAGAAACATCAGCATGAACACGCCGCCGGTCACCGCCGCGATATCGTCGGACAGTTCGATGGCGGCATGATCGCGCATCGTGCCGCCGAGCCCACCGAGGACGTTGATCTGCCACAGGCTGGCCAGCGCGATGGCGATATCGCTGGCCAGCCAGAGCCAGACAAGGAGGACGGCGCGGCGCGCGGGGCGTGTAGGGTCGGTCGTCATGACGGCTCCTATCGGCAATGTGTCCGATTCGAACATTCCCCGATCGAGGGTGCCCTGTCGAGGGGCTTTCCTGCCGATGGCCGGGATCAGAGCGCGATCGTGCCCCGTTGCGCCAGCAGCGCGGCCTGTCGCGCCGAAACCTGCGTGACAATCCGCACCAGCAGGATGACGAGCGGTACGTCGATCGCGAGCAGCACCACGTCCGCCCAGCGTGCGGCCGCGAGGTGCGACGCACGGTGCGCCTCATCCATCAGCGGTCCGCCGATCGGTCCGAACAGATTGGCGAGCAGCCACAACCCCCACCACCAACGCAGCAGCGCGGGCACCGGCACGGTGTCCGGCGCGACCGGATCGACGCTCGTCCGCCAGATGTCCACCATGCCGCGAAACGGGCGCCACAGGTTGAGCACGGGAAGGAAGAATCGCCCGACCGCCCACCCCGGCGACACCGTGATCCGGTCGCTCAGTGCATGCGCCCGGACGGCGGCGCGATACACCCAGCGCAGGACCATCACGATCGTGACGAGATGGACCAGGATCGCGACCGAGCCGATCGCCTCGCCGACCGGTGCCGCTTGGGCAAGACGGTCGGGTGAGGGCGTGCCGCCGAAGGCCGCCACGCTGTTCAGGGCGAAGACGGCATAGGCCGCGACCGCCGCCTGACAGGCCAGCCATATCCACAGCCACGCCACGGTCGCCTTCGCGCCTGTCTTCGGCGGTGCCGCAATGTCCATGGCCTCATCCCCCTTCGCCCTGTCAGGTTAGTATCGTGCAGCCCGCGCAAATGGTCGATCCGAACTTTTGCACGCCTTTTGAGTTGCCAGCGCCGGCACGTGCCACTAGGGCCGTCGGCGGGCCACGCCGTCCCAACGCGGCGCGCGCTCTCTGTGAGGAGAGATACATTGACGGATACCGCCACCGCACCCGACGTTACGGGTGCGACCAAGCCGACCACCAAGCCGGTACGCCCCTTCTTCAGCTCCGGTCCTTGCGCCAAGCCTCCCGGCTGGGATGCGTCGAAGCTCGCTACCGATTCGCTCGGCCGTTCGCACCGCTCCAAGATCGGCAAGCAGCGCCTGCAATATTGCATCGACCTGATGCGCGAGCTGCTGAACCTGCCCGACACGCATCGCATCGGCATCGTGCCGGGTAGCGACACGGGCGCGTTCGAGATGGCGATGTGGACGATGCTGGGCGCGCGGCCCGTGACCGCGCTCGCCTGGGAAAGCTTCGGTGAAGGCTGGGTGACGGATGCCGTCAAGCAGCTCAAGATCGACCCCACGGTGATCCGTGCCGACTATGGCCAGCTTCCCGACCTCGGCCAGATCGACTGGACGAACGACGTGCTGTTCACCTGGAACGGCACCACCAGCGGCGTGCGGGTGCCGAACGCGGACTTTATCCCGGAGAACCGCGAGGGCCTGTCCTTCGCCGACGCGACCAGCGGCGTGTTCGCTTATGATATCGACTGGTCGAAGATCGATGTCGCAACGTTCAGCTGGCAGAAGGTGCTGGGTGGCGAGGGCGGTCATGGCGTCCTGATCCTCGGCCCCCGCGCGGTCGAGCGGCTGGAAAGCTACACGCCCGCCTGGCCTTTGCCCAAGGTGTTCCGCCTGGTGTCGAAGGGCAAGCTGACCGAGGGGATCTTCAAGGGCGAGACGATCAACACGCCGTCGATGCTGGCGGTGGAGGATTGCATCGCGAGCCTCGAATGGGCGAAGTCGCTGGGCGCCGGCGGGCTGATCGCGCGATCGGACGCCAATGCGGCGGCGCTCGACCGGATCGTCGAGACGCGCGACTGGCTCGGCCATCTGGCTGCGGACCCCGCATCGCGGTCGAAGACCAGCGTGTGCCTGACCGTGGAGGGCGCCGACGAGGCGTTCATCAAGGCGATGGCCAGCGCGCTGGAAAAGGAAGGCGCCGCCTTCGACGTCGCCGGATATCGCGATGCCCCCGCGGGCCTGCGCATCTGGTGCGGCGCGACGGTCGATACCGCGGATATCGAGGCGCTCGGCCCGTGGCTCGACTGGGCCTACGCGACCGCGAAGAGCGCCGCCTAAACCACCCACTTCGTCATTCCCGCGAAGGCGGGAATCCAGACACGCACGTCGTCGAAGGAGCCGCAACGTCAGCGGTTCTGGATCCCCGCCTTCGCGGGGATGACGACCGATATTTGAAGGGATAGCTCAATGCCCAAAGTCCTCATCAGCGACAAAATGGATCCCAAGGCCGCGCAAATCTTCCGCGAGCGTGGTGTCGAGGTCGACGAGATCACCGGCAAGACGCCGGACGAACTGAAGGCGATCATCGGCCAGTATGACGGCCTCGCCATCCGCAGCTCGACCAAGGTTACCAAGGACATCCTGGAGCATGCGACCAACCTGAAGGTCGTCGGCCGCGCCGGCATCGGCGTCGACAATGTCGATATCCCCGCGGCGAGCGCCAAGGGCGTCGTGGTGATGAACACGCCGTTCGGCAATTCGATCACCACCGCCGAACACGCCATCGCGCTGATGTTCGCGCTCGCCCGCCAATTGCCTGAGGCGGATGCCTCGACGCAGGCGGGCAAGTGGGAAAAGAACCGCTTCATGGGCGTCGAGCTGACCGCGAAGACGCTGGGCCTGATCGGTGCGGGCAATATCGGTAGCATCGTTGCCGACCGCGCGCGCGGCCTGAAGATGAAGGTCGTGGCGTTCGATCCGTTCCTCACCCCCGAACGCGCGATCGAGATGGGCGTCGAGAAGGTGACGCTCGACGAGCTGCTCGCGCGTGCCGACTTCATCACGCTGCACACGCCGCTGACCGACCAGACGCGCAACATTCTGTCGGCGGAAAACCTCGCCAAGACCAAGAAGGGCGTGCGCATCATCAATTGCGCGCGCGGCGGCCTGATCGACGAGGCGGCGCTGAAGGCGGGTCTCGATTCGGGCCATATCGCCGGCGCCGCGCTCGACGTGTTCGTCGAGGAGCCGACCAAGGCGTCGCCGCTGTTCGGCACGCCGAACTTCGTCAGCACGCCGCACCTGGGCGCGTCGACCACCGAAGCGCAGGTCAATGTCGCGATTCAGGTCGCCGAGCAGATGGCCGACTTCCTGGTGTCGGGCGGCGTCACCAACGCGCTCAACATGCCGAGCCTGTCGGCTGAGGAAGCGCCCAAGCTGAAGCCCTATATGGCGCTTGCAGAGAAGCTGGGTTCGCTGGTCGGGCAGCTCACCACCGGTGCGATCAGCCGCATCTCGGTGCATACCGAAGGCGCGGCGGCGGACCTTAATGCCAAGCCGATCGTCAGCGCGGTGCTCGCCGGGTTCCTGCGCAACCAGACCGACACGGTGAACATGGTCAACGCACCGCTGCTCGCCCGCGATCGTGGTGTCGAGGTGCGTGAGGTGCGGACCGAGCGTGAGGGCGATTACCACACGCTGCTGCGCGTGTCGGTGAAGACCGCGGACGGTGAACGCTCGGTTGCGGGGACGCTGTTCGGCGATCAGGCCCCCCGCCTGGTCGAACTGTTCGGCATCAAGGTGGAGGCTGATCTCGCCGGCCCGATGCTCTACGTCGTCAACGAGGACGCGCCGGGCTTCATCGGTCGGCTCGGCACGACGCTGGGCGAGGCGGGCGTCAACATCGGCACCTTCCACCTCGGCCGCCGTTCGGCAGGCGGCGAGGCGGTGCTGCTGCTCTCGGTCGACGAAGCGGTGAGCGCGGACCTGCTCGCGAAGGTGAAGGCACTGCCGGGCGTGAAGACCGCGATGGGCCTGGCGTTCTGATGATGGGCCGGGCAGCGCCGCGATACGGCGTTGCCCGGTCCCGCGGCTGGCGATAGGGCGGCGTGATCATGACTCCCCTGCTTCCCGAAGGTTTTCGCGACCGCCTGCCGCCCCATGCCGATGCCGCCGCGGCGATTGAGGCGCGCGCGCTGGAGGCGGCCCGCCTCTATGGCTATGAACGTGCCGATCCGCCGCTGGTGGAATATGCCGATGCGTTGGGATCGCGGTTGAAGGACGGCGCGCTGACCGATGCAGTGCGCTACGTCGATCCCGTGTCGCAGCGGACGCTCGCGATCCGGCCGGACGTGACCGCGCAGATCGCGCGCATCGCGGCGACGCGGATGGGGCATCATCCGCGGCCCGTGCGCCTGTCCTATGCCGGCCCCGTGCTGAAGCTGCGCAGCCCCGAACTCGCACCGGCGCGCGAATGGCGGCAGATCGGCTGCGAGCTGATCGGGCTCGATTCGATCCCCGCAGCGCAGGAAGTGGTGGCGGTCGCGGTATCGGCACTGACCGCGGCGGGGGCGAGCGGCCTGTCGATCGACTTCACCTTGCCCGATCTGGTCGATACGCTGGCCGCCGGGCCATTCCCGGTCGCGGCAGACAAGATCGACACGTTGCGCGAGCGGCTGGACGCGAAGGATGCCGGCGCGGTGGCGGCGCTGGCGCCGGACTATCTGCCGCTGGTCGAGGCGGCGGGGCCGTTCGCATCGGCACTGGAGCGACTGCGCGCCTTCGACCGCGATGGCGTGTTGGCGAGCCGGCTCGATGGCTTGGCCGCGATCGCCGCCGGCCTGGGGGACGGCGTCACGCTGACGCTCGATCCGACCGAGCGGCATGGCTTCGAATATCAGACGTGGCTGGGGTTCTCGCTGTTCATCGCCGGGGCGCCGCGCGAGGTGGGCCGCGGCGGGACCTATACCGTGATGCACGAAGGCGGGGCGGAGGAGGCTGCCACGGGCTTCTCGCTCTACGCCGACGCGATTCTGGCGACGGCGGGTCCGGTCGAGCGCCGCCGCCTGTTCCTGCCCTTCGGCACGCCGGCCGAGGCGGGTGCGGCGATGCGCGCGGCGGGCTGGGTCACGGTCGCGGCGTTGGAGGCGGACGATACGCCCCAGGCGCAGCTGGCGACGCACGTGTACGCGGACGGTACGGCGCGGGCGATCTAGTTCCAGAGATCGCTTCGTTCTCGCCCTCACCCTTTGACAGCCCAGGAGGCTGAGGGGGATCCACCACTACCCGGTTGACCCGCCGCACGCATGCCGGTAGCTGCGCCCTCGCATTTCAGGACCATCCGTTGCGCCGAGTCCTGTCGAAGGGCGCAAGGGATCACGCCGGCAGGCGGAGACCTGTATCCATGGCCAACGTAGCAGTCATCGGCGCGCAATGGGGCGACGAGGGCAAGGGCAAGATCGTCGACTGGCTCGCCGAGCGGGCCGACATGGTCGTGCGCTTCCAGGGTGGCCATAACGCCGGCCATACGCTTGTCGTCGGCGAGAACGTCTACAAATTATCGCTACTGCCGTCGGGCATCGTGCGCGGCACGCCGTCGGTGATCGGCAATGGCGTCGTGCTCGACCCCTGGGCGCTCAAGGCCGAGATCGAGCGGTTGGGCGAGCAGGGTGTCTCAGCGACGCCGGAAACGCTGCGCATCGCGGATACCTGCGCGCTGATCCTGCCGCTCCACCGCGACCTCGACGGGCTGCGCGAGGATGCCTCGGGCGCGGGCAAGATCGGCACTACGCGCCGCGGCATCGGTCCGGCGTACGAGGACAAGATCGGTCGCCGCGCGATCCGCGTGTGCGATCTGGCGCACCTTGACGATCTGGGGCCGCAGCTCGACCGGCTGCTGGCGCATCACGACGCACTGCGCGCCGGGTTCGGCGCGGCGCCGATCGACCGGGCGGGGCTACTCGAGGAACTGCGCGCGATCGCAGGCTTCGTCCTGCCTTTCGCCAAGCCGGTGTGGCGCGACCTCAACGAAGCGCGCGGCCGCGGCAAGCGGATCCTGTTCGAAGGCGCGCAGGGCGTGCTGCTCGACGTGGACCATGGCACCTACCCGTTCGTCACCTCGTCGAACACGATCGCCGGCACCGCGGCGGGCGGTTCGGGCTTGGGGCCGGCGGCGGTCGGCTTCGTGCTCGGCATCGCCAAAGCCTATACGACGCGCGTCGGATCGGGGCCGTTCCCGACCGAGCTGGACGACGAGACCGGTGAGCGGCTCGGCCAGCGCGGCCATGAATTCGGCACGGTGACGGGGCGAAAGCGGCGATGCGGGTGGATCGACACGGTTTTGCTGCGTCAGTCGGCCGCGGTCGGCGGCATTACCGGCATCGCGCTAACCAAGATCGACGTGCTCGACGGGTTCGAGACGGTGAAGATTTGCACCGGATACCGCCTGAACGGCGCGGAGCTCGACTATTTTCCGGCGCATGCCGCGGATCAGGCGAATGTCGAGCCGATCTACGAAGAAATGGAAGGCTGGCAGGAGTCGACGGCAGGCGCGCGCAGCTGGGCAGACCTGCCGGCGCAGGCGATCAAGTATATCCGCCGCGTCGAGGAGCTGATCCGCTGCCCGGTCGCGCTGGTGTCGACCAGCCCCGAGCGGGAGGACACGATCCTGGTCCGCGATCCCTTCGCCGACTGACGACATGAAAAAAGGGCCGGGTAGCCAAGCCACCCGGCCCTTTTTTAGGCGTTAGCCAAAGATTACGGGGTCGGCGTGGTGGTGCCGGTGGTGCCACCCATGCTGCCGCCCATCGTTCCGGTGGTCGACGTGCCGCCCATGGTGCCGGTCGTGCCGGTGCCACCCATCGTACCGGTGGTGCTACCCGTGCCGGTGCCGGTCATGCCGCCCATCGTGTCGGTCGTGCCCGGGGCGGGGGTGGTGGTCGTCGTCGAATTCGTCGTGCCGGTCGTGCTGCCGTTCATGCCGGCGGTGCCGCTACGGCCACGCTTCATCGACTTGGACGAACGGCTTTGCGTTGTGGTGGTGGTGGTGCTCTGGTCGGTCGGCGACGTGGTCGTCGTCTGGCCACCCATGGAGCCGGTGGTCGAACCGCCCATCGTGGTTTGGGCGAAAGCGGCGGTCGGGATCAGCATGGCAGCTGCCATGATCGGAAGGACCTTACGCATTGTTCTCTCCTGCAAAAATTGCTTGACCCCAACGGGTTAGCATGGAGAGTGTTCCGCCCTTCGCGGCCTCAGCCGCCCATCTGGCCCCGGTGAAGCAACGCTTGGTCCGCTAAAACCAATGCCGTCATTGCCTCGACCACGGGCACGCCGCGGATGCCGACGCAGGGGTCGTGGCGGCCTTTCGTGGCGATTTGCGTCTCCTCGCCGGTGCGCGTGATCGTGTCGACGGGGGTCAGGATCGAGCTGGTCGGCTTGAACGCGACGCGCAAGGTGACCGGCTGGCCGGTGGCGATGCCGCCCGCAATGCCGCCTGCATGGTTGGCGAGGAAGCGGGGGCCGGTATTGCCGGCGCGCATCGGGTCGGCATTCTGTTCGCCGGTCAGCGCGGCGGCGGCGAAGCCGTCTCCGATCTCGAAGCCCTTCACCGCATTGATGCTCATACAGGCCGACGCGAGTTCGCTGTCCAGCTTGGCATAGAGCGGCGCACCCCATCCGGCCGGCACGCCGGTCGCCTCGCATGCCACGATCGCGCCGACGGACGACCCGGACTTGCGCGCCGCATCGACGATCGCTTCCCAGCGGGCGGCGGCGGCAGCGTCGGGGCAGAAGAAGGGGTTGGCGTCGATCTGCGCATCGTCGAATGCGGCGTAATCGATCCGGTCGCCGCCGATCGCCTCGACCCAGGCGCGGATTTTGACCTGCGGGATCACCGCCCGCGCCACCGCGCCCGCCGCGACCCGGCTCGCCGTCTCGCGCGCCGACGACCGCCCGCCACCGCGGTAATCGCGAAAGCCATATTTGGCGTCATAGGCGTAATCGGCATGGCCGGGGCGATAGGCGAGCGCGACCTCGGAATAATCCTTCGAGCGCTGGTCGACATTCTCGATCATCAGACTGATCGGCGTGCCGGTCGTCTTGCCGTCGAATACGCCGGAGAGGATGCGCACCTGATCGGGCTCGCGCCGCTGCGTGGTGAAGCGGCTGGTGCCCGGGCGGCGCTTGTCGAGCCAGGGTTGGATGTCGGTCTCGCTCAAGGCGATCCCCGGCGGGCACCCATCGACGACCGCCCCGATCGCCGGCCCGTGGCTTTCACCCCAGGTGGTGAAGCGGAACAGATGGCCGAAGCTGTTGATGCTCATTGCGATGCCCCCAGTCGCGCAAAGGCGGGTGCATGCGCCGCCTCGCCCCGCACGCCGCACGGGATCAGTCCGCCCTGCAGCGGCAGCGCCATGAAATAGTCGCCCGCATAGGGCGACGCGAACCCGCTCGCGACATCGGTGGCGAAGCCGAAGCGGGTGTAGAAGGCCGGTTCGCCGAGTGCGAAGCAGAGCACGATACCCGCCGCCTCCAGCTGCTCGACCCCGGCGGCGACCAACGCCTCCGCCACGCCCTGTCGGCGCCATTCCGGCGCGACGGCGAGCGGGGCCAGCGCGACCGCAGCAACGGACTTGCCGCCGACGTCGACCCGCATCCGGCTGAACGCGACAAGGCCGGCCAGCGCACCGTCGATCTCGGCGACGAGGACGAGCACCATGTCGCCCTCCACGCACAGGTCGCGGACCAGCGTCGCCTCGTCGGGTGCCGGGAAACAGTCGCGCAGCAGCGCGTCTATCGCGGCGACGTCGCGGCCAGCGGCGGGGCGGATCGTCGGCATCACGCCAGCGCGATGTCGGGCGCGTCCTCTGCCTTCATGCCGATGACGTTATAACCGGCGTCGACATGGTGGATTTCGCCGGTGACGCCCGCCGACAGATCGGACAGCATGTAGACGCCCGCGCCGCCGACATCCTCGATCGTCACGATGCGACGCAGTGGGCTGTTCAGCTCGTTCCACTTCAGGATGTAGTTGAAATCGCCGATGCCGCGCGCCGCCAGCGTCTGGATGGGCCCGGCCGAGATGGCGTTGACGCGGATGTTTTCCGGGCCGAGGTCGACCGCGAGATACTTCACGCTCGTTTCCAGCGCGGCCTTGGCGACGCCCATGACGTTGTAATGCGGAATGACCTTTTCCGCGCCATAATAGGTGAGCGTCAGGATCGACCCGCCCTGCGGCATCATCGCCCGTGCGCGCTGCGCGACGGCGACCAGCGAATAGGCCGAAATGTTCATGGTCATCAGGAAGTTGTCGAGCGTGGTGTCGTAGAACTTGCCACGCAGCTGCGACTTGTCGGAAAAGCCGATCGCATGGACGACGAAGTCGATCGTCGGCCATTCCTGCGCCAGCGCCGCGAAGGTCGCATCCAGCGCCGTCATGTCCGACACGTCGCAATCGAACAGGCGGGCGACACCGAGCTGTTCGGCGAGCGGACGCACGCGCTTTTCCATCGCGGCGCCCTGATAGGAAAAGGCAAGTTCCGCGCCCTGCTGCGACAATTGCTTGGCAATGCCCCAGGCCAGCGACTTGTCGTTGGCGAGGCCCATGATCAGCCCCCGCTTGCCTGCCATCAAACCCGTCACGCGCTCATTACCTTATCCTGTGGTCGCGGCCTCCTGTAGCGCCGGTTCGGGGGGTTCCGCCAGTGCTGCGTTGAGATGGGCGCCGAAGACGAGGCCCAGACCGATCAGATAGAAGAACAGCAGCATGACCACGACGCCCGCGAGGCTGCCGTAGGTGAGGTCGTAGCCGCCCAGCTGGCTAAGAACGAGCGGCAGCAGCGCGGTCATGCTGACCCACCAGCCTGCCGTGAACAGCGCGCCTGGCCATTTCGGGCAGTCGCTGTGGCGATATTTGCCCGGCGTCACCGAGTAGAACAGCAGGTAGAGTGCCCCGAACATGATGAGGCCGGGGATGAGGCGCGACAGGCCGACCCAGCCCGCGGCGTCGCGGGCGAAGGGCAGCAGGCGATAGATGAACTGTTCGGCCGCGGTCAGGATACCCTGCACCAGGAAGCTCATCAGCGCGATGATGACCGACAGGATGATGACGCCCGACGACGACAGGCGTGATCGCCAGAAGGGCACGCTGGCCTTCACGCCATAGGCGCGGTGAAAGATGTCGCGGATCGTCTCGACGAAGCTGCCGACGGTCCACAGACCGACGAGGCCGCCGAGCCACAGCAGCGATCCCGTCCGCGCGACAAGTACGTCGGCGATCGGCTTGCGCAGGATATCGGCGACGTTGGGCGGCAGGACGTGGAGGAAGGAACTGACCGCACGCTGCGTTTCCGCGCTCTGCCCCAGCAACGACAGCACCGCCGCCGCGGTGATGAAGAACGGAAACACCGTCATCAGCGCGAGATAGGCGAGATTGCCGGCGTGGATGAAGCCATCGTTGAACACGCCGAGTCCCGCCCGCTTCACGACCTCGATCGCGGCGGGGCCGGGCTTCAGCTTGGCCAGTTGATGACGGGCGCCCTTTCGCAGATGCGCACGGGCTTCGGGGGTCAGGGCTGTCGTATCGGTCACTACCCCCGTCAGACGCCCATCGCGGCGCGCGGGTTCCGTGGGTCCTGCCATCCGTCGGCAAACTGTTGCAACGCTGCATCATCGGACGGAAGGTCGATCATCAGCGTGACCAATTGGTCGCCGCGGCTGCCGTCCTTCTTGTGGAAGCCCTTGCCCTTGAGGCGCAGCGTCTTGCCCGAGCTGGTGCCCTTGGGGATCGTCAGCATCACCGCCTTGTCGACGGTCGGCACGCGCACCGCGCCACCCTTCACCGCCTCGGTCAGCGTGATCGGCAGGTCGAGCCGCACGTCGTCGCCGTCGCGTGTGAAGAAGCGATGGCCCTGCACCTCGATCGCGACGATCGCGTCGCCCGCGCCGCCCGGGCCGGGTTCGCCCTTGCCGGCGAGCTTCATCTGGGTGCCCGTCTCGACCCCGGCGGGCAGCTTCAGGTCGATCGCCTTGCCGTCGCCCAGCGTCACGCGCTGCGGCGCCAGCGTGGCCGCGTCGACGAAGGGCACCTGCAACCGGTAGGTGATCGTCGCGCCCTTGGGCTGCGGGCG
Source organism: Sphingomonas sp. NIC1 (assembly GCF_001638925.1). Taxonomy (NCBI): domain Bacteria; kingdom Pseudomonadati; phylum Pseudomonadota; class Alphaproteobacteria; order Sphingomonadales; family Sphingomonadaceae; genus Sphingomonas; species Sphingomonas sp. NIC1. The sequence goes on along the minus strand of NZ_CP015521.1, from coordinate 996,519 downwards.
GCGGCCGAAGCCGCTGGCGAAGCCGCCACCACCGCCCCGCTGTGCGCCGCCGAACAATCCTTCGAAAATGTCGCTCATGTCGGCGTCGCCCGCGCCAAATTCGAAGCCGGCGCTGCTGAAGCCGCCGCCCGCATTGGTGCGCCCGCCGCCAGGCCGCGCACCGCCGCCGAAACCGAAGGGCGAGGCGGGGTTGCCGTCGCCGTCGATCTCGCCGCGATCGAAGCGCGCGCGCTTGTCCTTGTCGGTCAGCAGATCGTAGGCGCCGGTCACCTGGCTGAAGCGTTCGGCCGCCTTCGGATTGTCCTTGTTGCGGTCGGGATGCAGCTCTTTGGCGAGCTTGCGATACGCCTTCTTGATGTCGGCCTCGGACGCGCCCCGCGCGACGCCCAAAGTCTGATATGGATCGGCCATTGGTTCCCCGTTGGTGTATTATGAACCTATGTGGGGGAGGCCGCGCCGCAACGCAATCGGTGGCTGCTTCGTTGGTGGGTCATCGAGGAGAGTGACGATGACCGACACACAGCCCACGCAGGCGATGAGCACGGATCGCGGCGGATCGAACGACGGCGTCGAGGCGCCGGGCGGCAAGTCCGCGAGCGAGAGCAACGGCGGCGCGTATCCGAACCCGCATACGGGCAAGGACACGAAAGACCGCGACGGGGTCGGCGGTGGCTTCCTGGGTCATGGCGGGCAGAGCGGGATGGATTATTCCGGCACGGGTGATGGGGATACGGACGAAGATGTCGGCAACGCGAATGCGGTGACGAAGTAGTCCCGGCTCCCTAACCTTCGTCATCCCGGCGCACACCGGGATCCATGGTCGCGATGGGGCCGATGGCGTGCGCAACGTCGGCGGCTTCCTGTCCATGGATCCCGGCGTGCGCCGGGATGACAAACTAGGGGTCAGGTGAGCGGCGCCACGTCCACGCTGACCGACATGCTCTGCGCCTGCGAGCCCAGCACCACACCATCGACCGGCGCGATCTCGGCATAGTCGCGGCCGACCGCCATCACGATATGGTCGCCCGCCATCCAGATGCCGTTAGTGGGATCGAGCCCGATCCAACCGCGCAACGGGCCGCACCACAACAGCACCCAGGCGTGCGTCGCGTCCGCCCCGACCAGCCGCGGCTGCCCCTCCGGCGGGATGGTGCGGATATAGCCGCTGGCATAGGCCGCGGGCAGGCCGGCGGCGCGCAGGCCGGTGATCATGATCTGCGCGAAGTCCTGGCACACGCCCTTGCGCTGCCGGAACGCCTCGCGCGGGGGCGTATCGACCAGCGTCGCGTGCGGATCGAAGGCGAAATCGCGCTGGATGCGGCGGGCGAGCGCGATCCCCGCCTCCAGGCTGCCGCGGTCGGGCGCGAGGTCCTCCGCGCAATAGGCCGCGATGTCGCGGTCGAGCGAGATGAGGGGCGAGGGGAACAGGTAATTCGCCGGCCCCGCCGCCGACAGATCGCGGCTGGCGAGCGCCAGCGCGGCGATCTCGCCCAGCGTGGGGTCGTCGGCGGCGGGCACAGGCACCAGCCGGTCGACCGTCAGGCGTGCGACGCTCTCGATCGTCAGGCTGCGCACCGGCGTATCGACCACCAGTCGCGTGACATGGGCGAGACCCGCTTCGGCAAGGCCCGTGCTCGTCCGCCCGGCGGGCTCGACGGTCAGGCGGTAATCCTCCAGCACCTGCCCCGGCCAGTCGATCGGCTTCAGCCGCAGGTTGCAGCGGGCGAACTTGACGTTGCCGCCATAGTCGAACCGGGTGACGTGGCGGACGTCGTAACGCATCGGGTTGGTAGTCATGCCAGAGTGAGGCCCACGGCGCGCAGCGGCTCGGCGCCTTGCAGGAAGTAGCGGCGCGCGATCGCGTCGGACAATTGCGCAAGGCGCCGCTCGATATCGCCCAGCGCATCGGCGTCGATCGCCGCCGCATCGGTCATCGCCAGCGTCGCCGCGAGCGCGGCGGCGTGGCTTTGCTGCGGTTCGGGCATGCCGTCGTCGCTCAGCACCGGCAGGTCGGCGAGCCGCTGGGTGATGCGCTCGGCCTGATAGGCGAGGCTGCGCGGATTGCCGGGATCGAGCGCGACGAGATCGACGACGGGGACGCGCGCGATGCCGGTCAGATACCGCTGGCGATAGCTGATCTGGCTGTCGGCGAGGTCGAGCAGGGTCGACAGATCGTCCGCGGTCGCGCCGGGCATGCCGAACAGCCGCAGCGCGCGCGTCATCGCGATGGCGCGTTCGATACGCCGGCCGATGTCGTGGAAGCGCCAGGCCGCGGTGCGCCCCATATGCTCTGCCGACAGGCCGAGGATTGCGGCATAGCGGCGCTGGAGCGAGCCCGCCCGGTCGAGCATGCCGCGATGGGTGGGGAAGGGCGCTTCGAGCAGCCGCATCATATCGGCGGACAGGCGGTCGCGCGATCCTTCGCCGATGCTACGCGCCAGGCGGTTGATCTTCGCGACCGAATGCCAGCCCTCGTCCTCCATCGCGATGCGCGCGAAGGCGGTGAGGTCGCCGCGGCGCATCGAATCGGGATGGGGCGCCGCACCATTGCCTGCGATCAGGCCGACCAGCTTGGCGACGGTGGCGTCGGACAAGGCCGCCCCGCCGTCCGCCGCGATCGAATGGCCCAGCATCACGCGGATCGCCGCGAGAAGTGCCTCGCCGCGCTCCAAGTAACGGCCGAGCCAATAGACGTTGTCGGCGACGCGGCTGGGCAGGGTGCCGGGGTTGCGGCGGACGTTGTGCGAATCGGGGGCGGGGAGGAGCGAGACGGGCTCCACCGCCTCGGCGCCATGGACGCAGACGTCGGCGGACCACAGGCCTTCGCCCAGCACGCTGGCGCGCGGGTCGGTCGCCTCGCCGATGCGGGCGAAACCGCCGGGCATGACCGTCCAGCCGCCGCTCGCGTCGCGCGCCGCGAAGACGCGCAGCGTGAAGGGGCGCGGTTCCAGCGTATCACCGATGACGACGGGCATGGTCGACAGGCGGACGATTTCTTGCCCGACATAATCCTGCGGGCGCCGATCCATGTCGGCGAGGAGCATCGCCCTGGCGTCGTCGTCCAGCTCGCCGCCATGCACGGTGCGGCCCTGCGGCAACCCGAGCGGGGCGGGACCGAAGGCAGTGCCGATCAGCATGCGGTCGAGGTCTTCGGCGACGCGAGCGCGCTCGGTCGGCTGGCCGCACCACCAGGTCGCGATATTGGGCAGATGCAGGCTCTCGCCCAGCAGCCGCGTTGCGAGCTGCGGCAGGAAGGCGCCGAAAGCCGGTGCCTCCAGCACGCCCGCGCCCGGTGCGTTCGACAGCACGACATTGCCCGCGGCATACGCATCGATGAGGCCGGCGACGCCGATCTGCGAGTGGGAATCGAACGCCAGCGGATCGAGCATGCGCGGATCGACCCGTCGCCACAGCGCGTCGATGCGCTTGAGGCCTGCGATGGTGCGGACGTAGAGCTGGTTTTCGAGCGCGGCGAGGTCGGCGCCCTCGACGAGCAGCAGCCCGAGATAGCGCGCGAGATGCGCCTGTTCGGGATAGCTCGGGTTATACCGCCCCGGCGTCAGCAGGCCGATGCGTGGGTCGGCGCGGCGGCACATGGCGGCAATGCCGGCGCGGAAGGCGGCGAAGAAGGGCGCATGCCGCTGCACGTTGAGTCGCGCTTGCAATCCGCCAAGCGTGCGGCTGACCGCCAGCCGGTTCTCGAGCGCATAGCCGGCGCCTGCGGGCGCGCGCAGGTGATCGGCGAGCACGCGCCATTCGCCGGTCGGCCCGCGGCCGAGGTCGATCGCGATGAAATGCAGATGCTTGCCGCCGGGCGGATCCAGCCCCACCATCGGCCGCAGGAAATAGGGGCTGCCGGTAACGAGCGCCGCCGGGATCAACCCGCGCTCGACAAGGCGCTGCGGGCCGTAGAGATCGTCAATCACCGTCTCCATCAACTCGGCGCGCTGCGTGACGCCGCGGGCGATGCCGGCCCATTCGTCTGCCTCGATCAGCAGCGGCACCGGACTGACCGGCCAGGGGCGCTCGTCCGCCTCGCCGATGATGCGAAAGCCGGTGCCGATGTCGGCGGCGTGGCGACGCACGCGTTCGCGGACATGGTCGAGGTCGTCGGAGGCGACGCTGGCAAGTTCGGCGAACATCGCGCCCCAGGCAGGATCGCCGCTGTCGCACAGCACGTCGCCGCCGCGCGTGCGCGCGCAATAGTCGGCGATCCAGCGCCGGGCATGCGTCTCGGCATCGAATATGGGCGCCGCCTGCGTCGCCATCGCTGTCCGTTCGTCCCCCGCCTTTGGTGCGGCGCACCGTCTACACATGCTGGGGCGGATGCAACAGGGATGTGCCGTCACGTCCTCCCTCGGCAACGCCGGGGGAGGGGGATCGTTCGCGAAGCGAATGGTGGAGGGGGCGGTTCCGCACTCGACCAGTAAGCCGTATCCTCCCCCTCCGTCACCGCTTCGCGGTGCCACCTCCCCCTGGCGGGGGAGGAATTGAACGCCTCACACGTCCGGCAGCACCTGATCCGCCACGCCCCAGCCGGCCAGCGCCCGCGACGTCGCGCGCTTCAGCAGTTCGTTCGCGTCGCGGACGGTCCAGCGCGCCGCCGTGTCGATGTCGCGCAGCTCGGTCCACGACACGGGCGCCGACACCGGTGCGCCGGCCCGGGCCCGCGCCGAATAGGGCATGATCGCGGTGCTGCCACGCTGGTTGCGCAGATAGTCGATGAAGATGCGGCCCTTCCGCTTCGCCTTGGTCGCAACCGCGACGAAGCGGTCCGGCTCCGCCGCGGCCAGCGCGCGCGCGAAGCGGTCGGCGAAGTCCTTCACCGCGGGCCATTCCGCCTGGGGCGTGAGCGGCACGACGACATGGACGCCTTTGCCGCCCGACAGCAACGGGAAGCTGACGAGGCCGATCTCGGCAAGCTGCGCGCGGACGTGATCGGCGGCCGCCTTGGTGTCCGCGAAGCCCAGGCCCTCGTCGGGGTCGAGATCGATCACCAGTCGGTCGGGCATCTCGATCGCGTCGACGTGGCTCCCCCAGCCGTGAAATTCGATGCCGCCCATCTGCACGCAGGCGACCAGACCGTCCGCACTGTCGACGTAGAGGTAGGGCTCGACGCTGCCGTCCTTTTCGCGCACGTCGACATGGTGGACGTGTTCGCCGAAGCTGCCCGCGTCGTGCTTCTGGAAAAAGCATTGTTTGGCGCGGCCTTGCGGACAACGGACCAGGCTGAGCGGGCGGCGCGCGACCCAGGGCAGCATGATCGGGCTGAGCGCCGCGTAATAATCGGCGAGCTCGCTCTTGGTGACGTTGCTTTCGGGGAAGATCACGCGGTCGCGATTGCTGACCTTGACGTGGATCGCTGGCGTGTCCCCTTGGTCGGGGGCGGGTTCGGGCACTTCCACGACGACCGTATCGGCGGGTTTGTCGCAGCGCAGGCCCAGGAAGCTCGCGTGGCGCAGCAGGCCATCGGGCGTCGTTTCGGCAAAGGCGATCTCCGCGACCAATTCGGGGCGAACCCAGCGCGCGCCGCGGATGGCGGCCCGGAAGGGCTTCAGCGCGGTCGCGTCGACCGGTGGTGCGTCCGTCTTGAGCGTCGCAAGGCGTTCGGCCAGATCGTCCATCGTCGCGGTATCGAAGCCCGTGCCGACCTTGCCGGTGTAGCGCCAGCTCCCTGCCTTGCCAGCGCCTTCGCGCACGCCCAGCAGCAGTGACTTGAAGCCCCGCCGCTTGTCGGACGGCACCCAGCCGAGGATGACGAATTCCTGGCGTCGCGTGCATTTCGCCTTCAACCACGTCCGGTTGCGGCCGCCGGTATAGGGCGCATCGGCGCGTTTCGACACGACGCCTTCCATCCCCTCGCGACACATCGCATCGAACAATTGCTCGCCCGAGCCCAAGACGTGTTCGGAGAATTGCAGCCGTCCGTCGTCGCCGACGATGCCGCGCAGCCGCTCCTTGCGCTCCACCGTCGTCAGGCCGGTCAAATCCTCGCCGTCGAGCGACAGCAGATCGAAGGCAAACAGCGTCATCGCGCCGCCCGCACCGATCGCGTCCTTCAGCGTCGAGAAATCGGGCTTGCCATCCTTGAACGCGACGATCTCGCCGTCGATCAGCGCGGAGGACACGGGGAGGGCGGCGGCAGCTTCTGCTATCCCCCCAAATCTGTCCGTCCAGTCGAGGCCGTTGCGGGTGTAGACCTTGGCTGTTCCATCCGCGACCGCGACGAGGGCGCGATAGCCGTCGTATTTCATCTCGTGCACCCAGCCGGCGCCGGCGGGCACGCTGTCGACCAAGGTGCAGAGTTGGGGGTTCTGGAAGGCGGGGAGTTTGGCCTTCTTGCCCTTTTTCGCACGCGTCGCGCGCGGGGCTGCCCCTCCACCACCCGCTGCGCGGGCGGTTCCCCTCCCATGCGAAGCAGGGGAGGACTTACCGTCGGCGATCTCCGCCATCGTGCGGCCGGTTGCGACGCTGGTGAGGCCTTCCTCGACCAACGTGTCCGTCCCGCCGGCGTGAGCGTCGTCGATCTTACGCAACAGCCAATTCTCGCGCTTTTCCTTGCCGCGCGGTTTCAGGCGGATCAGCAGCCATTCGCCCTTCATCCGCTCGCCATCGAGGACGAAGTGGAGATGGCCCTTCTCAATGTCCTTGGCGGACTTGCCCGCGACTGGCGCCCAGGTTCCGCGGTCCCACAGCATCACCGTGCCGCCACCATATTCCCCTTCGGGGATCGTTCCTTCGAACGTCGCATACGACAAAGGATGGTCCTCGGTCCGCACCGCGAGCCGCTTTTCGTCGGGATCGAGGCTGGGGCCGCGCGTCACCGCCCAGCTTTTGAGGACGCCGTCCGCTTCGAGGCGGAAGTCCCAATGGAGGCGGGTGGCGTCATGCTTCTGGACGATGAAGCTGTTGCCGTTGCCGGGCGCGAGCGTACCCGCCGGCTCCGCCGTCTTCGCGAAATCGCGCTTGGCGTTGTAGCGGGCGAGCGGGTCCGTCTCAGGCACGCTTCTTCGCCGGGGCGCGTTTGGCGGGGGCCTTCTTCGCGGCGGGCTTTTTCGCCGGCGCGGCCTTGGCTGCCGACCCGCCCGATTTCTCCATCGACTTCTTCAGCGCCGCCATCAGATCGACGACGTTGCTGCTCTTGGCGGGTGTGTCGTCGTCGGCCTCCTCGATCACCTTGCCCTTGGTCTTGCGCTTGCGCTCGATCAGGTCCTTCAGCGCATTGACGTAGCGGTCGTGGAACTCCTGCGGATCGAAAGCGCCGCTTTTCTTGTCGATCAGCGCTTCGGCAAGGTCGAGCAGTTCGCTGTCGGGCTTGGCATCGGGGATCTCGCGGAAATAGCTCTGCGCCTTGTTCACCTCGTCGGCGTAGCGCAGCGTTTCCAAAACCATACCGCGGCCGCACGGCTTCAGGCTGACGACATATTCGCGTCCGCGCATCGCCAGCTGGCCGAGGCCCACCTTCTTCGTCCGCCGCAGCGCCTCGCGCAGCACGATAAACGCCTCTTCGGCCAGATCGTCCGCAGGCACGACGAAATAGGGTTTTTCGTAATAGAGGACGGGAATCTCGTCGGCGTCGACGAACTGGGTCAGCTCCAGCGTCTTCTTCGATTCGAGCTTCACCGCGTCGATCTCGTCCTGTTCCAGCAGCACGAACTCGCCCTTCGACACCTCATAGCCCTTCATGATCTCGTCGGTGTCGACGGGGCCGACGCCGGTGACGACCTTCTCGTAATGGATCGGCTTGCCGCTGGGTTCGTGGATCTGCTTGAAGGCGACGCTGGCACCGCTTTTCGTCGCCGAATAGATTTCGACCGGTATCGACACCAGCGCGAGCCGGATCTGTCCTTGCCAATAGGCGCGTGCGGGCATTGCGAGGGCTTTCCGTTGCGGAAGCGATTCAATTCATGGGAGAAAGAGTCGTTCCCGCCAATTCCTCCCCCGCCAGGGGGAGGTGGCAGCGCAGCTGACGGAGGGGGAGGGCAGCGGTGTCCTATAAATGACGTGCGCCGTTCACCTCCCCCTCCGTCACGGCTTCGCCGCGCCACCTCCCCCTGGCGGGGGAGGATTTTTGTTTGCTGCCATTTTCCGCTAAGGGGCCGGCCATGGCCGACAATCCCTTCGCGCTGTTCGATGCCTGGTATGCCGAGGCGAAAGACAGCGAACCCAATGACCCCAATGCGATGGCGCTCGCGACCGTCGATGCCGCCGGGCAGCCGTCGGTGCGCATGGTGCTGCTGAAAGGGCATGGCCCCGACGGCTTCGTCTTCTATACCAATCGCGAAAGCCGCAAGGCGGGCGATCTGGCGGCGGTGCCCAAGGCGGCGCTGCTGTTCCACTGGAAGTCGCTGCGCCGGCAGATTCGCATCGAGGGCGCGGTAACGCGGGCAACGGACGCCGAGTCGGATGCGTATTTCGCGTCGCGCGGCCGCGATTCGCAGCTGGGCGCCTGGGCATCGGACCAGTCGCGGCCGCTCGATACGCGCGAGACGTTCGAGGCGCGCTTCACCGAAATGCAGGCCCGGTTCGAGGATGGGGACGTGCCGCGGCCGCCGCATTGGGGCGGCTATCGCGTGACGCCGCAGGCGATCGAATTCTGGCAGGATCGTGCGCATCGTCTGCACGAACGCCGCCTGTTCACGCGGACCGATTCGGGCTGGACCGAAGGATTGCTGTTCCCATGACGCGCGACGAACAACGCCGTTTCCTGCCGCTGGCGACCCGCGCCGCGCTCGCCAGCGTCAGCATGGCCTGCTTCCTGCTGGCGCTGAAAAGCTTCGCGGCCTGGCACACCGGATCAGTCGCGATGCTCGGCAGCTTGGCCGACACCGCGCTCGATCTGCTCGCCAGCCTCGTGACGCTGTACGGCGTGCGGCTCGCGGCGACGCCGGCGGATCACGATCATCGCTTCGGCCATGGCAAGGCGGAGGCGCTGGCCGCTCTGTTCCAGGTCGCGCTGATCACCGCATCGGCGGCGGGCATCGCATGGCGCGCGATCACCGCGCTGGGCGAGAACGGGCCGACGGCGGACGCCGAATTCGGCATTGGCGTGTCGCTGATCGCGATCGTCGCGACGATCGTGCTGCTGTGGTATCAACGCCGCATCATCCGATCGACGGGTTCGGTCGCGATCATGGCGGACAACGTCCATTATCAGTCCGACGTGCTGCTCAACGGATCGGTGATCCTGGCTCTGGTGGTCGACCAGTATCTGGGTTGGCACAAGGCGGACCCGATCTTCGGTATCGCGATCGCGCTGTGGCTCGCCTGGGGGGCATTCCAGGCGTCGTCCAACGCGATCGACCAGCTGATGGACAAGGAATGGCCCGAGGATCAGCGCGCCGCCTTCCTCGACGTCGCCGCGCGCCAGCCGGGCCTCAAGGGCATCCACGATTTCCGCACGCGCCGCTCGGGCAGCCACGACTTCGCGCAATTCCACATGGAAGTCGATCGCAACCTGACGGTCGGCGCGGCGCATGACATCGTCGAGGGCGTCGAGCGCAACCTCAGGCAGATGTTCCCGAAGGTGGAGGTGCTGATCCACCTCGATCCCGAGGGCCATGTCGATACCGACAATCCGCTGGTCGAGGCCGACGTGACGCCGCACTGGTTCGGCAAGCGGGTCGGCTATTGATGCGCATCCCCTTCGCCCAGATCGATGCCTTTGCGGAACGCGCGTTCGGCGGCAATCCGGCGGCGGTGATGCCGCTCGCCGCGTGGTTGGCCGATGACGTGCTTCAGCAGATCGCGAGCGAGAACAACCTCAGCGAGACGGCCTTCATCGTGCCGCACGACGGGGAGGACGCCGATTTCGATCTGCGCTGGTTCACCCCCGCCGCCGAGGTGGCGCTGTGTGGCCATGCGACGCTGGCGAGCGGGCATTTCGTGCTGTCATCGGATGCGGCGCTGACGCGGGTGCGCTTCGCGACGCGGCAGGCGGGCATCCTGGAGGTGGCGCGCGATGGCGACCGCTATCGCGTGGCGCTGCCGGCATGGGGACCGAGCGCGAAGCCGTTGGACGGCGTCGTCGCGGCGCTGGGCGTGACCGATCCAGTCGAGACGCTGTGGCATGACAAGGGCTATGCCGTGGTCGTACTCGCCGACGAGGCGGCGGTGCGCGCCGTCCGCCCCGACGATCGCGCGCTGACCGCAGAGGGCCCGATCGTCGCGATCGTCACCGCGCGGGGACAGGCGACAGACATCGTCAGCCGTGCCTTCACGCCTTATTACGACATTTCCGAAGACCCGGTGACGGGTGCGGCGCATGCGGTGGTCGTGCCCTATTGGGCGCAGACGCTGGGGTGCGATCGCTTCACGGCGTATCAGGCGAGCAAGCGCGGCGGGCTGCTCTCCTGCGCGTTGGAGAGCGAGCGTGTGGTGCTGGGCGGGGCCTGCGTGACGGTGATCGAGGGGACGTTTCTGCTGCCGTAGGGTGGCCACATTTCGTCATCCCGGCGAACGCCGGGATCCATGGACGCGATGCCGCTGATGGTTCGTGTCTTACCGTCTGACCCGCAACCATGGATCCCGGCGTTCGCCGGGATGACGAAGGGAAGGGCAGGCCAGCGCGCGGAGGCCTACCGCTTCCGCCCCTTGGTCATCGGATCGGGTTTCTTCGGCTTCACCCATCCTGCCGGCGGTTCGACCTGCTGGCGACTCGTGCCGAGGCCCATCGCACCGGGCTGTTGGCGCGTCAGGCCGGCGGGGTCCGCGTCCTCGCCGCCGGCGCGCAACAGGCTGATGCGGTCGCGCAGTTCCGCGGCGCGTGCGAAATCGAGCGCTTCCGCCGCTGCCTCCATTTCCGCCTGCAGCGCCGCGATCGAAACGGTCATGCCGCCGCCGCGAGCGCTGCGGCTTCGGTCGCTGCGATCCAGCCGCCGCCGAGTACCCGGTCGCCAGCGTAGAGCACCGCCGCCTGGCCCGGCGCGACGCCATATTCGGGCGCATCGAACAGTAGGCGGTCGCCCGCCAGTCGCGCCGGCACCGGCTTGGCCATCGAACGCACCTTGGCGGTGAGCGGCCCGTCATGGTCGCCGCCGATCCAGTTCACGCCGCTCAGTCGCGCCGCCGCCACCGCCAGCGCCGCGCGGGGGCCGACGACGACCTGCCGGCTCGCGGCATCGACCCGCACGACATAGAGCGGTTCGGGACTGCCGCCGATCTCGAGGCCGCGGCGCTGGCCGACGGTGAAGTGGATGATGCCGCGATGGGTGCCGAGCTTCGTACCGTTGAGGTCGACGATATCGCCTGCCGTGTCAGCCTCGGGCCGCAGCTTGCGGACCAGCCCGGCATAATCGCCGTCGGGGACGAAACAGATATCCTGGCTGTCCGGCTTGCCGGCGACCGAGAGGCCCATCTCCGCCGCGATCTCGCGCACCCGCGCCTTGGGCAGGCCGCCGAGCGGAAAGCGCAGATAATCGAGCTGCTCCTGCGTCGTCGCGAACAGGAAATAGCTTTGGTCGCGCGCGGGATCGGCGCCGCGATGTAACTCGGCGCCAGCGGCCCCCGCGACGCGACGGACATAATGGCCGGTTGCAAGGCAGTCCGCACCGAGATCGCGCGCCAAAGCGAGCAGGTCGGTGAATTTGGGGCCGGTGTTGCACTGAACGCAGGGGATCGGCGTCTGGCCGGCGAGATAGGCGTCGGCGAAGGTATCGACCACCGTCTCGCGGAATCGGCTTTCATGGTCGAAGACGTAATGCGCGATGCCCAGCCGGTCGCAGACGGCGCGTGCGTCGCGAATGTCGCGGCCCGCGCAGCAGCTGCCCGAGCGCCCCGTCGCCTCGCCATGATCGTAAAGCTGCAAGGTCACGCCGATCGTCTCGGCGCCGGTGCGCGCGGCGAGCGCCGCCACCACCGAACTGTCGACGCCGCCCGACATGGCAACGACGATGCGCCGCGCGGACAGGGGGGCGGGCAGCTGGAAATCCGTGTCGTCCATAACGGTCTTCTCATACGCCGATGGCGGTGGAACCGCAAAGTAAGGATGGTTCACATATTCTTGCACCGGGCTTTACCCGACCTTCACCCGAACCGGGATAAAGCCGTTTCTCCTTAGTGAGTAACACGAGTGCAGCCGCGTTGGATCTCAGCTTTCCCGGTTTCGACAGACGTAGCGAAGTCAGCCGGCTTCCCCGCGATCTGTCCGCGGCCGTGGCGGATGTGGCGACGCGGCAGGGTGTGCCACCGGCGCTCCGTTCCGACATGCGGAGCGGCCGGACGGGACATCGCTCACGGCTGCTGCACCCGCTCGACTGTGCCTTCAACGGCACGGTGGCGATGCTGCTGCGGACGTTGACCGGTGCCGGGACCGGCGATGCTCACGAACATGAAGACGGCGTTTACCTCGGCGTTTCAGCCGATCTTCAAGACCGTGTCGCTAAGGACAGTGCTGCTTTCAGAGAGGGGGCCCCCCGCCCCGATCGAGGTTGAATGATGATTGAAAATCAGAAAATCCGCCCCGCCAAGGTCATCGGCCCGCTCGGCGAATCGCTGACGCTCGATACGCTGCCGCCGCCGTCGACGACGCGCTGGGTGGTACGCCGGAAGGCAGAGGTGGTCGCCGCGGTGAACGGCGGGCTGCTGACGGTGGACGAGGTCTGCACGCGCTACGGCCTGACCGTCGAGGAATTCGCCGGCTGGCAGCGCGCGATCGACCGGTCGGGCATGCCGGGCCTGCGCGTCACGCGCATCCAGCACTATAAGTCGTTGTACGAGCGCCAGCAGAAATATTGAGCGATATCGTACGCTAGACCGAAACGCGTGCGGAACATTTATCCGGCCTCATGAGTCTTTCCGCCAGAGCCCACGCCGGGCGATAAACGGAGGGACTTATGGGTATCATTCTTTGGCTCATCATCGGCGGTGTCATCGGTTGGCTCGCCAGCATCATCATGCGCACCGACGCGCAGCAGGGCATTTTCCTGAACATCGTCGTCGGTATCGTCGGCGCCTTCATCGGCGGCCTGATCATCTCGGGCGGTTCGATCAACAACGCGCCGCTCAACGTCACGTCGTTCCTGGTGTCGCTGCTGGGTGCGGTGATCCTGCTCGGGATCGTGAACCTCGTGCGTCGTGGCAGCGTGCGCTAAGCGCCGCTTCCCCCTCGAAGGTTGAAGAAAGGGCCGTCCGGGCAACCGGGCGGCCTTTTTCTGTGCGCGTGGGAGGCGGGACGCCCCACCGGATCGCCCCGATACCGTTCGCCCTGAGCCTGTCGAAGGGCACCTAGCCACGAACGTGCCGCCTGAGGCGTCCCGCCCTTCGACAAGCTCAGGGCGAACGGGTCAGCGATGTCGTGCGATGCCACAACTCCCTCATCCGATGTGCGCGGAATGATGGGCGGCGGCAGTGTAAACCGTCGCCCCCAGCTTCACCTCACTGCAACAGGTAGCGCACCGACAGCGTGACGGTGACGTCCTTCTCGCCCGGTGCGATCTCGGTGGCGGCATCCGCCTTCATCGCGCGGACCATCATCGGCACGACCGGCGATCCGCCGTCGTTCTGGCCTGCTTCGGCAATCGAAATGACGCGCACCACGCGCATGCCGGCCGCCGACGCATACAGATCGGCACGCGCGCGGGCGCGCTTCACCGCATCGGCGCGGGCTTCGTCCAGCGCGGCATCGGGCTTGTCGATCGAGAGATTGGGGCCCTCGATCTGGTTCGCGCCTTCCGCGACCAGCGTATCGAGCACGGTGCCGGCGCGCGCGACATCGCGGAAGCGGACGCTGACCGTGTTGGTCGCCTGATAGCCGGTGATGGCCGGCGGCTGGCCGTCGGTGTAGCGATATTGCGGGTTGAGGCCGACGTTCGACGTCGCGATGTCGCGGGGCGCGATGCCCGCGCGCTTCAGGCCCGCCATGACGCGCGCCATGCGCTGCGCATTGTCGGACAGTGCGGCGGCGGCGGTCGGCGCCTGCGACACGACGCCGGCACGGATCGTCGCAATGTCGGGCACGCGCGTCGTGCGGCCTTCCGCCTGGATGTCGAGGATCGTGCCCTGCGCGGGCACCAGCGGCTCGACCGTGGTCGGCAGGCTCTGCGCGTGCGCGGCGCCCGTCATCGTCACCAATCCGGCGGCGGCTCCGGCCAGCGCGGTCCAATATTTCATCGCAAGACTCCCGTTGTTGCGTGTGGGGCGGTCTTTGCCGCCGATAAGGTCAACCGTTGCTGAACGACGTCGATCCGTTGCGTAGATCAATGGCTTGCGGCATGACGCGGCGACCGTGCCGCCCATCGTCGCGACCAGGGCTTGAGTGCGGTGATATATTCCGATAACACAGTGCGACGGGTACAGGCCGGACGTAAGCCGGGACGGGGATGGGACGGGCATGAACGAATATAACGGGTCGATCGGTCACGAAGAGCGGATGGCGCTGCCGGGCGAACCGGCGCCGTCGGGCCGCGGACGGACGATCGTCATCACCGTGATCGTGATCGCGCTCCTCGGCGTGCTCGCCTATGTCATGTTCGGGCACAAGAAGGCCGATCCCAACGCCGGCAAGAAGACCGAGCAGATGCCGGCCGTCACCTATGTGGTGCCGGGGCGCAAGACGGTGGATCGCACGATCAACGCCACCGGTACGCTGGCTGCGCGGCGCGAGATGCCGGTCGGCGTCGCGGGCGAGGGCGGCATGATCACCCGCGTGCTGGTCGAGCCGGGTCAATGGGTGAATGCGGGGCAGGTGCTCGCCACCGTCGACCGTTCGGTGCAGACGCAGACCGCGCAGAGCCTGGCTGCGCAGGTCGCGGTTGCACGATCCGACCAGACGATCGCCCAGGCCGAACTCGACCGCGCCCAGCAGCTGGTCGACCGCGGCTTCATTTCCAAGGCCGATCTGCAGCGCAAGGCCGCCACGCGCGATGCCGCCGCCGCGCGCGTGCAGGTCGCCGCTGCCGGCTTGCGCGAAGCCCAGGCACGCAACGGCCGCCTCGATATCCGCGCGCCCGCCGCGGGCCTCGTCCTGACGCGCCAGGCCGAACCCGGGCAGATCGTCAGCGCCGGTTCGGGTGTGCTGTTCCGCATGGCACAGGGCGGCCAGATCGAAATGCGCGCGCAGCTCTCCGAAGCCGATCTCGCCACGCTCCACACCGGCGCACGGGCGCAGGTGACGCCGGTCGGCAGCGATCGCAGCTTCGCCGGCGAGGTGTGGCAGGTGTCGCCTGTGATCGACACGCAGACGCGGCAGGGCATCGCCCGCGTCGCGCTGCCGTACGACCCGGCGCTGCGTCCGGGCGGCTTTGCCTCGGCGACGATCGTCGGCGGTGCGGCGGTGGCGCCGCTGCTCCCCGATTCGGCGATCCAGAGCGACGACAAAGGCAGCTTCGTCTATATCGTCGGCAAGGACGACAAGGTCGAACGCCGCAACGTCAAGATCGGCCAGGTGTCGGATGCGGGCGTGACGATCACCTCAGGGCTGGACGGCAGCGAGCGTGTGGTGCGGGCGGCGGGCGGCTTCCTCGTCCCGGGCCAGAAGGTGAAGCCGGTCG
This sequence comes from Sphingomonas sp. NIC1, assembly GCF_001638925.1. Taxonomy (NCBI): domain Bacteria; kingdom Pseudomonadati; phylum Pseudomonadota; class Alphaproteobacteria; order Sphingomonadales; family Sphingomonadaceae; genus Sphingomonas; species Sphingomonas sp. NIC1. Next base: position 981,031 of record NZ_CP015521.1, on the reverse strand, counting down.
TGGGAAAGGCGAGCTGACATGAGCTTTCGCAACATCTCCGCCTGGGCGATCCGGAACCCGGTTCCGCCGATCGTCCTGTTCATCGCGCTGACGCTGGCGGGCATCGTCAGCTTCATGCGGATGGACGTCAACAACGACCCCGACATCGATTTTCCGGTCGTCATCGTCGTCATCAGCCAGCCGGGCGCCGCGCCGACCGAGCTCGAAAACCAGGTCACCAACCGCGTCGAATCGGCGGTGCGGTCGCTGCAAGGCATCGACGAAATCACCTCGACCGTGACCGAGGGCCAGTCGACCACCGTCGTCCAGCTCGCGATCGGCACGCCGATCGACCGCGCGGTCAACGACACGCGCGACAAGATCGCGCAGATCCGCAGCAACCTGCCCGAAGGCATCCTGGAACCGCAGATCTTCCGCGCGGACACGACGGACAACGACCTCGCCAGCTATTCGGCGATCGCCAGCGACATGACGGTCGAACAGCTCAGCTGGTACATCGACAACACGGTCGCCAAGGAATTGCTGTCTGTGCCCGGCATGGCCGCGGTCAACCGCAACGGCGGCGTCAGCCGCGAAATCCGCGTCATCCTCGATCCGCTGAAGCTGCAGGCGCAGGGCCTCACCGCGGCGCAGGTCAATGCGCAGCTCAGACAGATCAACCTCAACGCCGCCGGTGGCCGCGCCGAGATCGCCGGGTCCGAACAATCCGTCCGCGTGCTCGGCAATGCGCGCAACGCCAACGACCTTGCGCAGACGCGGATCAGCGTCGGCGACGGCCGCACCATCCGCCTCGCGGACATCGCGACGGTGCGCGATCTCTACGCCGAACAGCGTAGCCGCGCCGCGGTCGACGGGCGTCAGGCGATCAGCTTCGACTTCCAGCGCGCCAAGGGGGCCTCGGACGTCAGCGTTTTCAACGAGGCGGTGAAGAAGCTGCAAGCGCTCGAAAAGCGCAACCCGAGCGTGCATTTCGTGCTGCGCTCCAACAGCGTCAAATATACCGAGGCGCAGTACAAGTCCGCGATCCATGCGATGATCGAGGGCGCGGTGCTGGCGGTGCTCGTCGTGCTGCTGTTCCTGCGCGACTGGCGCGCGACCTTGATCTCGGCGCTGGCGATCCCGCTGTCGGCGATCCCGACCTTCTGGTTCATGGAGCTGCTGGGCTTCAACCTGAACCAGATGACGCTGCTCGGCCTCAGCCTCGTCGCGGGCGTGCTGGTCGACGACGCGATCGTCGAGATCGAAAATATCGTCCGCCACATGCGCATGGGCAAATCGGCCTATCAGGCGTCGATCGATGCGGCGGACGAGATCGGGCTCGCGGTGCTGGCGACGACGATGTCGATCGTCGCGGTATTCATGCCGGTCAGCCTGATGCCCGGCATTTCCGGCCAGTATTTCCAGAACTTCGGCCTGACCGTCGTCGTGTCGGTCCTGATGAGCCTCGCCGTCGCTCGCCTCATCACGCCGATGATCGCGGCCTATTTCCTCAAGAGCTTCGGCCACGCGAGCCACGGCGAAGGGCGGCTGATGGACGCCTATATGGCGGTCCTGCGCTGGACGCTCGACAGCACGCGGCAAAAGGCGAGTGCAGCGCGGGGCAGCTATCACCGCGTCACCAGCCGCTGGCGCGACCATCGCATGTGGGTGATGGGCCTGGGCGTCGCCGCATTCGTCGCGACGCTGTTCATGTTCACCGTCATCCCGATGCAATTCTCGCCGCCGCAGGACAATGACGATTCGACCGCGACGATCGAGATGGTGCCGGGCACGACGCTGGCTCAGACCGACGCTGTCGTGACGCGTGTCGCCGACCTGCTCCGTCGCCAGCCGGAGGTGCAGTCGGTGTATGCGCGCACGGGATCGAACGGATCGGTCGCCAACGGTCGCGTGACGGCGACGCTGCGCGACGACCGCAAGGTCACCAGCACGGAATTCGAACGCAAGCTCGCGCCCGAGCTTGCCAAGATCCCCGACGCGCGCGTCGGCTTCCGGTCGCAGTTCGGCTGGGGCTCGTCAGGTCGCGACATGACCGTCGTCCTCGGCAGCGACGATCCCGAGCTGCTGCAGAAGACCGCGAACACCCTGGTCGATCAGATGGCAAAGCTGGGGACGATCACCCAGCCGCGCATCTCGGGCAACCTTCAGCGGCCCGAAATCATCATTAAGCCGCGCTTCGACCTCGCCGCCAATCTGGGCGTGACGACGCAGGCCCTGTCCAGCGCGATCCGCATCGCGACGCTGGGTGACATCGACCAGAATTCGGCGCGCTTCAGCCTGGCCGATCGCCAGGTGCCGATCCGCGTCGCGCTCGACCAGGGCGCGCGGACCGAGCTGTCGACGATCCAGAACCTGCCGGTCGCGACGCAGACGGGCGGATCGGTGCCGCTCAGCCTGATCGCCGATATCAGCCTGGGGTCGGGGCCGACGCAGATCGATCGCGTCAACCAGCAGCGCCGTATCGCGGTGGGCGCGGATCTTGCGCCCGGTATCGTCTCCGGCGTCGCGCAGAAGCAGATCGACAATCTGCCGATCATGAAGAACCTGCCGATCGGCGTGAACAAGCTGACGCTGGGGCAGGCGAAGTGGCAGGCGGAGATGCTGCAGAACTTCGTCGTCGCGGTGATTTCGGGGACGTTCCTCGTGTTCGCAGTGCTGGTGTTGCTGTACCGCCGCGCGCTGCCGCCGTTCGTCAACATGGCGTCGCTGCTGCTGGCGCCGCTGGGCGGCCTGATCGCTTTGTGGGCGACGGGCAATCCGCTGTCGCTGCCGGTGTTCATCGGCCTGCTGATGCTGCTCGGCATCGTCGCCAAGAACTCGATCCTGCTGATCGACTTCGCACTCGAGGAGATGAACAAGGGCGTCGACACGCTCACCGCGATCATCGACGCCGGGCACAAGCGCGCGCAGCCGATCGTGATGACGACGGTCGCGATGGTCGCAGGCATGATCCCGACGGCGCTGTCGATCGGCGGCGACGGATCGTGGCGTGCGCCGATGGGCATCGTCGTGATCGGCGGGCTGATCCTGTCGACCATTCTGACGCTGGTGATCGTGCCCGCAGCGTTCAGCCTGGCGGTGGGGGTGGAGCGCTATGTCGGCCCGCGGCTGGGCCGGCGCCTGCTCACCTACCGTCCCGGCGACGACGGCAGCACGGTGGTCGGCATCGCGGGTCCGGACACGCCGACGCTGGGGCCGGTGCCCGGGCGGCTGGGCCATGGGGACCAACCGGCGGAATAGGGGCGGGACCCGGCGTTCTTGGCCCTACCGTCATCCGGTGAGGGCCAGGTGCATCAAGGTGAGGGGCGGGCGGTGATGCGCTCCTAGAATGGCACGCTGTCCATGGATCCCGGCGTTCGCCGGGATGACGGAGAGGGCCCCTCCTCTTCCGTCATTCCCGCGAAGGCGGGAATCCATAACCGCTAACGTGGCGACTCTTTCGCAAGGGTAGCGTGTCTGGATTCCCACCTTCGCGGGAATGACGAAGTAGGGGCGTGACGGAAAAGCGGCGCCAAGTAGGGGTGGCGGCAATGACGTTGGGCAGCAGACGACGTGATGACCACCGCATGCCTCATCCATCGCGCCTCTTGAACTTCCCCGGCTTTCGGGGATTGTTTCGCCGATGACGTCCGTTCCCCGTATCCGCGCCGGCGAGGCGGCCCCGCCAGCCCTCGTCAGGATGCGGCGGATCGCGGGTGGATTGCTGTTGGCGATGGCTGCGATCTTCCTCGTCAGCCGGCATTATGCGCCCCTCTACCCCTGGGCGGGGTTCGTGCAGGCGTTCAGCGAGGCGGCGATGGTCGGTGGCCTGGCCGACTGGTTTGCCGTGACCGCGCTGTTCCGCCACCCGCTGGGGCTGCCGATCCCGCATACGGCGATCGTGCCTCGCAACAAGGATCGGATCGGCGATACGCTCGCGACCTTCCTGCGCACCAACTTCCTGTTGCCCGCCATTATCGCCCGCCAGATGCGCCGCGTCGATGTCGCGACAGCGATCGCCCGCTGGTTGACCGATCCGCCGGAAGGGGCGGGGGGGCGATTCCGCCAGGGTGCATCGAAGCTGGTGGCGCAGGTGCTCGACGGCCTCGATCCGCAGCGGCTGGGCGGTATGGTGAAGGCGGGGATCGCCGCGCGGCTGCGCGAGACCGACGTGTCGCCGATCCTCGGCCGGATCCTCACCGCCACGGTGGCCGACAATCGCCATGCCCCGCTTCTGGACGGCGCGATCCGCTGGAGTGCCAAGGCGCTGGCCGCCAACGAACATCTGATCCGCCAGATGGTGCACGATCGCGCGGGATCGATCCTGCGCTGGACGGGGCTCGACGAAACCGTCGCGGACAAATTGATCGACGGGCTCGACCGGTTGATCGTCGACATGGCCGAAGACCCGCAGCATCCGCTGCGCCTGAAGGTCGAGGAAGGGCTCGATCGGCTCGCCTGGGATCTGCAATTTGATCCCGACACGCAGGCGAAGGTGGAGGCGATGAAGGTCGAGCTGATCGCCAATCCCGCGATGCAGCGCTGGATGGACGGGCTGTGGGAATCGGCGCGTGCCGGCCTGTTGCGCATCGCCCGCGACCCCGAAGGCGCGATGCAGGGCCAGATCGGCGACCTGCTGCGCCAGCTCGGGCAAACGCTGACCAGCGATCCGCGCCTCGCCCGCACGATCAATCGCTTCGTCCGCCGTACCGTCGTGGGCATCGCCGCAGATTATGGCGAGGGCATCGTCGCGCTCGTGTCGCAAACCGTCCGTGGCTGGGACACGCGCACGATCACCAGCCGCCTGGAAAACGCCGTCGGCCGCGACCTGCAATATATCCGCATCAACGGGACGCTGGTGGGCGGGCTCGTCGGCCTCGTCATCCATAGCGTCGACGTTTTACTCTGACTTGGGCAGCCTGTCGCGCGTGCCGTGACCGATCGAACCTGACCTGAACACACCGACCGTCCCGCCGTGGGCCGTCGCACCTGCGAAACGCCTTGCCGTTTAGGGCAACTTGCCGCACAAGCCATGGCGATGAGCGGCTCACCGGACTTCCAGCAGGATAGCGGCGGAACGCTGCGCTTTTCCGGCGATCTGCTGCTGCGTACCATCGGTACGCTGCCCGAACGACTCGATGGCGTCGCGGGGCCGGTTTCGCGCATCGATCTCAGCGACGTCGGGCGGATCGATACGGTCGGCGCCTGGGTGATCCACCGCTTCGCCGCCCGCCACGACGCCGAAATCGACGGCCTAGACGAGGGCGGGCGTTACCTGCTCGACCATGTCGTGGCCGCCGACCAGCCCGTGGCGCTGCCGCAGCGCCCGTCCAACGCCTTCGTCCGCCTGCTGGGCGAGATGGGCGATGCGGTCGTCATCACCTTCCGCACGCTGTACGGTCTGCTCGGCTTCCTGGGCGCGACGACGATCGCGTTCGTCAACGTCGTCCGCCACCCCAGCCGCTTCCGCTTCAACGCGACGGTTCACCGGTTCGAAGTGGTCGGCGTGCAGGCGCTGGCGATCGTCGGGCTGATGAGTTTCCTGATCGGCATCGTCATCGCGCAACAGGGCGCGGTGCAGCTGCGACAATTCGGCGCGGAGGTGTTCACGATCAACCTCGTCGGGCGCCTGACCTTGCGCGAACTCGGCGTGCTGATGACCGCGATCATGGTGGCGGGTCGCTCGGGCTCCGCCTTCGCGGCGCAGCTCGGCACGATGAAGCTGACCGAAGAGATCGACGCGATGCGGACGATCGGCGTCTCGCCGATGGAGGCCTTGGTGCTGCCGCGCACGATCGCGGCGGTGTTGCTGATGCCGCTGCTCGGCTTCTATTCGTCGCTGATCGCGATCATCGGCGGCTGCCTGCTGGCATGGGCGTCGCTCGACATTCCACCGGTCACGTTCATCCAGCGCATCCGCGAAGTCGTGCCGATCACCGATCTGTATATCGGCCTGATCAAGGCGCCCGTCTTTGGCGCGATCATCGCGATCGCCGGCTGTTTCCAGGGCATGCTGGTCGAATCGGACGCCGAGCAGGTCGGCCTGCGCACCACGTCGGCGGTGGTGCAGGCGATCTTCCTCGTCATCGTGCTCGACGCCTTCTTCGCGGTGTTCTTCACCTGGGTGGGGTGGAACTGATGGCGCAGCGCAACACCGCCCCCGGCGATGACGGCGAGCACGTCATCCAGGTCCGCGGCCTGAAGAATGCCTTCGGCGATTCGGTGATCCACGACGGGCTCGACCTCGACGTGCGGCGCGGCGAGATCCTGGGCGTCGTCGGCGGATCGGGCACCGGCAAGTCGGTGCTGATGCGCTCGATCATCGGCCTGCAGACGCCGGTCGAGGGCGAGATCACCGTCTTCGGCGAACCGACGATCGGCCGCGAGGAAACCGAGGCCACCAACATCCGCAAGCGCTGGGGCGTGCTGTTCCAGGGCGGCGCGCTGTTCTCGACGCTGACGGTCGCCGAGAACGTCCAGGTGCCGCTGCGCGAATTCTATCGCGACCTGAACCCCGCGCTGATGGCGGAAATCGCCGCATACAAGGTCGTGATGACCGGCCTGAAGCCCGATGCCGGGCCGAAATATCCGGCCGAACTGTCGGGTGGCATGAAGAAGCGCGCCGGCCTTGCGCGGGCGCTGGCGCTCGATCCCGAACTGCTGTTCCTCGACGAACCGACGGCGGGCCTCGACCCGATCGGCGCTGCGGCGTTCGACGACCTCACCCAATCGCTCCAGAAGACGCTGGGGCTGACCGTGTTCCTGATCACCCACGATCTCGATACGCTGTACGCGATCTGCGACCGGGTCGCGGTGCTCGCGGACAAAAAGGTGATCGCGGTCGGCACGATCGACGAGCTGCTCGCGCTCGATCACCCCTGGATCCAGGAATATTTCAAGGGCCCGCGCGGCCGCGCCGCGATCGCCACACAAGAGGCGAATGCGCGCGATCACCCCACCGAAGTGAAGACCAACCAACTCGCGGCAAGTCCCGCCGCAGCGACCGAACCGGCCGAACAGGCGAGAAGCGACTGATGGAAACCCGTTCCAACCATGTGATCGTCGGCGCGGTCGTGCTGATCCTGCTCGCCGTGCTTGCGATCTTCACCGTCTGGATTGCCCGTCTCGGCGGCGCGAAGACGCACGAATACGACATCTTCTTCAAGCAATCCGTCGACGGATTGGCGACCGGATCCACCGTCACCTATTCGGGTGTCCCCACGGGGCAGGTGAAGAAGATCGCGCTGTGGAAGCCCGATCCCCAGTTCGTCCGCGTGCGCGTGTCGCTCAACGAGGATACGCCGATCCTGCAGGGCACGACCGCGACGATCCAGGGCAGCTTCACCGGCACCAGCACCGTCGCGCTTGACGGCGCGCGCAAGGGTGCGCCGCCGATCGTCTGCCCCGAACGGCCCGATCCGACGCAATGCCCCTATGGCGTGCCGGTCATCCCGACCAAGCAGGGCGGCATCGGCGCGATCCTGAACAGCGCGCCGCAGCTGCTCGAGCGCCTGTCGACGCTGACCGAGCGACTGACCGGCCTGCTCACCGATCGCAATCAGGCGTCGATCGCCGGCATCCTCGACAATACCAACCGCCTGACCGACGCGCTCGCCGATCGCGGGCCGGAGATTGCGGCGACGCTGGCGCAGACCCGCATCGCGATCCAGCAGGCGGGCGATGCCGCGCAGTCGATCGGCAAGCTCGCCGACACGACGAACGGCGTGCTGGCGGAGGACGTCAAGCCGACGCTCGCCAACCTCAACCAGACGATCGCGGCGGCCAAGCAGAGCGCGGAAACGCTCAACTCGGCGATCCAGGATGCGCGGCCGGGCCTGCAGACCTTCTCGAAGCAGACGATCCCGGAAGCCAACCGTCTGGTGCGCGACCTGCGCGTCACCGCGACCGCGCTGTCCTCGATCGCCGACAAGGTCGATCAGGGTGGGGCAGGATCGCTGATCGGCCAGCAGAAGCTCCCCGATTACAAGGGCAAGTGAGATCATGAAGACCAGACTTCTCCTTCTCGCCGCGGCCCTGCCGCTCGCCGGCTGCATCAGCTTCGGTGCCAAGCCGCCGCCCTCGCTGTTGACGCTGGAGGAGGCGGCGATGCCGGCGGTCGGCAAGGTCGAGAATTCGGCGAACGCCCGTTCGATCGTGATCCAGGTGCCGACGACGCCCGCCGCGATCGCGGTGACGCGCGTGCCGGTCGAAGAAACGCCGACCAGCCTCGCCTATGTCAAGAACGCGCAATGGGCGGAGCCGCCCGCGCGCCTGTTCGCCCGGCTGCTGGCGGACACCGTCACGGCGCGCACCAACATGGTCGTGCTGTCGTCGGTCCAGTCGATCGCCGATCCCTCCGCGACGCTGGCGGGCGAACTGCGCCGCTTCGGCCTCGACGCGACCCGGCGCGAGGCGGTGGTCGTGTACGACGCGGCGCTGACGCCGGCGGGCAAGGACAATGTCGTCAAGCGCCGGTTCGAGGCGCACGTCCCGATCGGCGCGATCGATGCGGCCAATGCCGGGCCCGCACTCAGCAATGCCGCCAATCGGGTCGCTGGTGAGGTCGCGACCTGGGTCGCGGCGAACTGATCCTGGGGGCAATCGCCCTTGGTGTAGTGTGAGGCATTGGCAGGAGCGGGTCGCCCTGCCGAACCACACGAACGTCATCCCAGCGCAGGCTGGGATCTCCCGGTAACGGCCCAGCGCGCGTCGCGTCGCGCCTAACGCGCCCAGCCTTACGGCCGCCGCCGCACCGCCGGCAGGACGTCGCACACCGCTGCCCCGCCCAGGCTGACCATCGGCGCGTCGGGGTTCTCGCGCCGGGCGACCGCTGCGGCGAAGCGGGGATTGTCCGCCGCGCGATATTGGAAGTGCGGCCGTTCGGCGGCCGGCATGTCGCTCGCCAGCCGTACCGACACGATGCCGGTGCGTTCGCCCGGTGTCGCATAGACCCCCATCGGCGCATCGCTCCGCGGCAGGCCGGACAGATAGCCCATGCCCTCCACGATCCGCCCGACGACGGTATAGTTCCGGTCCAGCCGCCGCGCCGACTGGCCGATCGGCGTGAACAGCTCGGCGCCCGATCCCGTGCTCGGCAACGCATCGCGTGCGACGCCGACCATGCCATAGCAATGCGTCAGCCACGCCTGCCGCCCGTTGGTCGCAACCGGCCAGCCGTCCGCGGTGATCCCGGAGGCGGTCGAATAAGGATCGGCGCGCGTCATCCGCACCGCGGGGTCGAACGCAACAATTTCGAACTCGGGCGCCGGCCGGTCGGTCACGCCGCCGGGCAGCGGCTTCTTTTCAGTCGCATCGCCCCATTGGGCGACCCAATTTTCCTGAACGCGATAGACGCTGGCGTCGTCCCACCAGCGCGCGTGCGCCAGCGTGCGGATATTGCCGACATGCGCGGGTGCGAACCGCGGCGCTAGCCGGATGACGACCTGCTTGCCGCTGGCGAGCGTCATCACCAGCAGCTCGTCATCGGGGATCGTCCGCCAATCGGCCTCGATCGGATCGGCGGGCGTTGCGGCCGGGGCGGGGGGCGTTGCCTGAAGTGGCACGGCGGCGAGAAGCAGGCTCAGGATCATGGCGCCAGACTGACGCAACCCAAGGCCACGCGCAATCACTTGCAGCGCGCCGACGGACAGGCTAGGCGCCCCCTTCCAGGACATGCGGAGCGGTGGCCGAGTGGTCGAAGGCGCTCGCCTGGAAAGTGAGTATACGCCAAAAGCGTATCGAGGGTTCGAATCCCTCCCGCTCCGCCACATTCTTCTGTAAGTCGTTCATTTTATTCCCGAATATCATTCGCGGTGAGGAGCGACCCACATAGAAACCAACATAATTTTGAGGTGCGCAACCGAACGCTAGTGACATAACAAAGCGCGACTCATAATTATGCGCTGAAACCAATAAGGGAGCCGCCATCATGCGATCGAACGCTGTCACTAAGCTTAAGCGCGATCGATCTGCCCATATGGCGTGCAAAGACAATCTCGCATTCATGCGCCCGCTAGACGATGGCATGATGCACCTTATCGTGACGTCGCCGCCCTATAACATCGGCAAGGCGTATGAGCGGCGGTCGCCCCTTGCCGAATATGTGAAGGCGCAAGCGCAAGTCATTTCTGAATGCGTTCGCCTGTTGGCAGATGGTGGCTCGCTGTGCTGGCAAGTTGGCAATCATGTAGATCGCGGCGAAATCTTCCCGCTCGATATGGTGCTATATCCCATCTTCAAAGAGCACGGCCTGAAGCTTCGCAATCGGATCGTGTGGCATTTCGAACACGGGCTGCATTGCAAGAACCGGCTGTCCGGCCGCTATGAGACGATCCTGTGGTTTACGAAGGGCGACGATTACGATTTCGACTTGGACCCAATCCGCGTTCCCGCGAAATACCCGGGTAAGAAGCATTTCAAGGGACCGAAGGCCGGGCAGCTTTCGGGCAATCCGCTCGGGAAGAACCCCGGCGACGTATGGATTTTTCCGAACGTTAAATCGAACCACGTCGAAAAGACGATGCACCCGTGCCAGTTCCCGGTTGAACTGGTCGAGCGGCTGGTCCTATCGCTTACGAAGCCCGGCGACAACGTGTTCGATCCCTACATGGGCGTCGGATCAAGCGTTGTCGCTGCCGCGATGCACGATCGCATCGGCTACGGCTGCGACGTTGTGAAGGAATACGTCGATACAGCATGGGATCGAGTCCACGCGCTTCGCGCAGGAACGCTGCTCACCCGGCCTATGAACAAGCCGGTTTATGATCCATCGCTGCCCAAAGGCGGGCATTGATGCAGATTGTCCAATTCTACTCGCACCTGAACGGTTTCGAGTTTCTTAAGTATCATAAGCCCCACATATGGGATGAATTCGAGGCTGTTTTGGCTGGCGTCGATGCGGAGAGATGCCGAACAAAGGCGTCAGCGGAAGCCCGAAAGGAAGGACGAACTCTCTACTCGCCTGTCGATATGAACAAGGAGTTCTGTCGCCTGTTCGCGCAACATGACTGGTCCGAACGACGCGTAACGAACTGGCTTGCCGAAGACACCGAACTTTTGCGCGCGACGATGACGCTTGAACCCGACGCCCAAAAGGCCGCGATTGAGGCGAAGGGCTTAGAGCCAATTATGACATACAACCAAACCGACTTCGTGAAGGACCGGGTCGCGGTTGAAATCCAGTTCGGCAAATACGCCTTCGTGGCGCACGATCTGTTCGTAAAGCATATGTCGTTCTTCATCGCTGGCGACATTGACGTCGGCATTGAAGTAGTACCGATGAAGTCGATGGAGCGAGAAATGTCATCGGGTGTCCCGTATTACGAACGCGACCTCTTCAATCTTATGAGACAAGGGCGCGGGATTCCGGCAGTCCCAATCATTCTTGTGGGCGTCGGCCCATAGTACCATCTAAAAGGGCACGTCGTCCCACTCGGGATCAATGGGCGCGCCGTCGGGAGAGGTCAATGCTTCGGGCGGATAGCTCGCGCCATTGCTTATGTTTTCAACGATGCAGCGTGCACGTTGATACAATTCATCGAATGTGATGATTTCTGGCGCCCGCATATGCCGACGGTAGAGTTCGAAGCACGCCACCTTGTCACCATTGCCTAAAAGTTCGGCCATGTTGCCGATTACGAGATAGCTGCGTGGTGTCACCGCGTACGCAACTTCGCCCGTGTCGTTGCCGTCCACGTCCTTCAGATCGTCGCGAAATCGATCCCGCGAGAATTCGAAGGTCGTTTTTTGGGCTTGTGTCACTGCGGACGATAGTTCGTCCGAAAGCGCCCAGCATCCCGAGCGGTAGGCATCGCTCTTTAGCAGCTTGGTGGAGTCCTTCTTTATCTCGATAAGCACGTATTGGCTTATTGCGGCTCGCGTCCGCATCAATCCGTCAGCCGTTTTGCCATGGCGGTCGAAGCTGCTTCCGGTCGTCCGTGCCTCTAGCTTCGGACCAACTTTGTCTAAGAAAACGTAGCTAAGGCCGTGGCCAAATATCCAAGGGTTAAGTTCGAAGAACCTTTGCCAATCCGGTTCAGACAAATTTTCACCTAAGTTGCGTTCGAACTGGTCTAATGCTTGTCGCTTTGATGCCACCGCATAAATATCTTGATGCAGGTCGGGTGACTCGGCTAATTCTTGAAGGAGTCCCGGCCCCTTAGTGCTGCTCAACAATGCTCTTAACGCATCAAGATTTATATGTTCGAGTGAAATTTTAGATTTTAGGGCGTCGCTCAAGTCGAGACTTGATATAATAGACAAAAATTGAGCCATCTGTGCGGTTTGGAATTTGTTTACTTGTATATGACCGTCTTTCTCCCATCCGAACCTGTTCATCTTCAACTTGGTTATCTTTAGCGAATTGAAGTCCGCTTTATCTCGCACGTAGAAAGCACGAACCGCCAACTTGCATCGCGGCGTCACGTTAACTTCCCCTAGCAGTTCCTCACTCTCATCCACGATCGTCGCGTATGCTCCCTGCGATCCGGGGTGTATGTAGAGTTGGTTTGGCTTGTAGTTCGCGAGATATTCAGCATCGTCGGACATGCGGCAGCCTTTCGACCGCGACCATACCGAACTGCGGTGGATATGTCCGCGCCGTAGTTTGAGGGCGGAGTGCTCTTCCGTAATCACCACTCCTATCACGCTGATCTTCGGCAGAAAGTTCAGCACGGGCTTCGCCGTCCCACACTCCACCCAAGTTCGGGTTAGAAATGAACCCACAGCACATTGAGCGTGCACACTACACCCACCCCCGGCCACGTGGCTCGGAACCGGTCGATTTCGATACACACATGATGGATGTATCTAAAAATAGACTCGACTTCATTTAGATGCAGCGGCAATATCGATACACCGAATCGATACAGGGAACGCCCCCATGGCCCGCACCTTTGCCTACTGCCGCGTCAGCACTGCCGACCAGACTACGGACAATCAGGTCAGAGAGATTGAAAGCGCTGGCTTCAATGTCGATGCCAAGCGGATCGTGACAGAGACGGTATCGGGATCCGTCGCCGCCATTGAGCGCAAGGGTTTCGCTAAGCTGGTTGATCGCTTGGAGGCGGAAGACGTGCTTATCGTTACGAAGCTGGACCGCCTCGGCAGAAACGCCATGGACGTTCGGGCAACGGTTGATCGCCTTGCTGCGGATGGGGTTCGTGTTCACTGCCTTGCGCTTGGCGGCGTCGATCTGACCAGCCCTGCGGGTCGTATGACGATGGGCGTGATAGCAGCGGTCGCGGAGTTTGAACGCGATCTGCTGATTGAGCGCACGCAGGCCGGTCTTAGCCGCGCTAAGGCTGCTGGCAAGGCTCTAGGGCGCCCACAGGCGCTGTCTAACGAGCAACAGGCGGCAATACTTACTGCTCGCGCTGCCGGCGTTTCCCTTGGCGCTTTGGCTAAGCAGCATGGAGTATCGCGAGCCGCTATCCAGCGGGTTGAAAAGCGAGCGGCTTAAATCGACACTTTATGGGGGAGAGACGCCCGCAATTGGTCGAGCATCACACCGGGCATTAGTTCGAGTGCTTCCGCTATAGCGATGAACTCCAATAGGTCGATGCGACGTTCTAGCAACTCTATCTTGTTGATGAACGACGGCGGCTTGCCAAGGCGACGGGCAAGCTCGCGCTGACTGGTTCCAGCCTCTTCCCTCTTACGTATCAGGGCGTCGATCAGCGCCCGATAATCCGGGGAGACAACCCAACCTCGCTGCAAAGCTGCTGCCCTCGCAATTGAGCGAGTGCGATATCCCCCCTTGCAAACGTCCCCATCATGGGGACACTGCAACTGGCCGATGCGGGACTGGGTCAATTGCCCGCTCATGAGCAACAGGGGACATGAATAATGACGAAGGTAAGTATCGCCCTCGCTATAGCGATCAGCACGACTACATCGGTCGCCATACCTGCCACTGCCCAAAAGGCCGTAGAAGCCCTCCCCGACCTAGGCCCTGATCCGGCTGATCCTATCGCTGAAACCAAGCTTATAATGGCGGATATACTGCGTGACCCTGACAGCGCCCGCTATCGCTTTGGCGGCATTCATCAGGCCCATTGCAAAGGCGGTTTGGCGGGCAAGGAATGGTACGGATACGCGGCATCCATCGACGTGAACGCGACGAACGCCATGGGCGGGTATTCAGGCTATCAGCCGTACACGATCCTCTTTGTGAGTGGTAAAGCGTGGCGGGCTATCGAAGGCGCTGACTTCGGCGCCTATGGGCCTGCAAAAGGATTGTTGGGTCTTGGTGGCGGCGCTGGTGTTTGTCGGTGGCTAGATCGGTAGGGGGACGGGCAACGGCTTATTCAGAGGGCCTTGCTAGTTCCGATCCATGACCTTCAAGAAGCCGTTCCGCGCAGTGCCGATCAAAGAGGGCAAGGTGTATCGGCGTAAACGTCGATATGCCCGTGCTAAGCGTATCGGCGTGCCAGTGGTTGTTCTTGCCGCCGCCGCCGCGATTGGCACTTGCATCGGCTTGACGCCTTCCCTCGGCTTTCCGTCGTTGCGTCCTGGCCACAGGGACACCGTAAGCGGATGCACTGTCACTGACGGCGATACGATCCGCTGTAATGGCGAGCGCATCCGCTTGTTGGGGATCGATGCACCCGAGTTACCGGGGCACTGCCGAACTGGTCGCAATTGCGCGCCCGGTGACGGCTACGCTTCAAAACGCTCCCTTGCCGATGCCTTGGTTGGTACGATCCGCATCAGCCGGGTGGGCGAGGATCATTACGGGCGAACGCTTGCGATCCTGTCGAGTGATCGCGGCGACTTGTCGTGCTGGCAGCTTGAACACGGACAGGCGATTTATAAGCCGCAATCGGATGACGGGAGACGTGTGGCCCGTATTTGTCCGAAAGCTGTGTTGCTCTCTAATTAGCGGGTAGCTCTGCCCGTAAGCTTGCGGCGTAGCCATCGATACACCGTGCCGCATTCGTAAACGAACACCGCCACCATCGTTGCGATCGTCATCGCGTTCATGATGGTGGCGATGATCCGCAGCATTGTCAGGCCGGTTTCGCGCCAGCGGTACCGCACTTGGCGAACTTGCCCTTGGCGTCTTTGCAGCGCGTCGGCTTGGCAGGTGTCTTGTCGGGGCATTTGACGAACTTACCCTTTGCATCCCGACAGGGGGCCGCCAGCGCGGGCGTGGCGACCATGGTCAGGGCTGCCGCAGCGAACATCAGATTACGAACCATCGCATCCTCCGGGCCGAATGAGTCGGCTTAGGCAGCGTATCGCGTTTCCGTCCGGGATCAACGCAGCTTGCGAATCGTTCTTCCTTTGTTCCACGCGGCTGATGTGAGGAACAGGAGTCGGATCGATGCACCACGACACGCAGCTACGAGCCGCCGCGAAGGCAATTTATGATGAGGTTTACCCTTCTGACGATTGGTCGCCGCTGCCGTTTGAGGATGCCGAACGATATGGCACGATCCACTACAGACAGGTCGTAGGAGCCGCACAGAGGGCCAAAGCCGTGCTGTCCGGGGATGAAGTGCAGTTGCTGCTACCTGCCGTCCTGTGATCCTTAAAGCTTAGTATGCCATCTACCGTCGAGCTTATCCGTGAGGAGCCGTGGGTCTGAACCGACAGTCCGACAATGGATTCGTATGTTGATAAGGATAAGAATGAGCTACTTGCCATTTTCCAGGCTAGTTTCGATAATGCGGCATTTAGTACCGAAACGGAACTTTGTGGTTGGCACAATTGTACGGATACCGATCGCCCATCCCCACCGTAGGTAAGTTGGATTATTGCCGATAACGATTGGCAAACGGTCCAGCATGGCAATCATGTTGCTGTTGCAATAGGCGATTGATCGGCGCTACTCCCCAAAATTCCAAAGGGGAGTACTATAATTGAAATTCAACAGAATTGGTTCAATTGGAACCATCACTCTAGCGATTCTGCTGGCAGGTTGCGGGGGCGATGGGAGTAGTGGCGGCGGCAACTCGCCGGTAATCGTAACGCCAACCCCCACTCCAACTCCGACGCCTACGCCTACACCGGCGCCAACCAATACAGCGCCGGTTGCTAATCCCGGCCCAAACCAAAACGTCTTAACGAAGACGTCGGTGACGCTGGACGCTAGTGGCAGTGTCGATGCCAATGGCGATACCCTCACATATAAGTGGGCATTCAAGTCGCGACCTACAGGCAGCGCTGCGACACTTTCGTCTACAACGGACGCAAAACCAACGTTTATGGCAGACGTTGCTGGCGCATACGTCGTCACGCTGATCGTCAATGACGGTAAAGTTGATAGTGCTCCGGTCGATGTTACGATCACCGCGACAGTTGCGAATGCCGCTCCGGTTGCTAACGCGGGACCGGACCAGAATGTCAAAAATGGTACCACTGTAACACTCGACGGTAGTGCAAGCAGCGACGCCAACGGTGACGCCCTGACTTACCAGTGGAGCATGGATGCTCGCCCAACAGGAAGCTCTGCTGCATTGTCGTCTACCACGGTCGTAAAGCCCACATTCGTTCCCGACGTGGCAGGTAATTACGTTCTGTCTCTAGTTGTGAGTGACGGATCGCTGAAAAGTGTCGCTGATAGCGTGACGATCACATCAACCCGCACGAATGCGGCGCCAGTCGCTAATGCTGGCAAAGATCAGAACGTTCCGACGCGGTCGACGGTCACATTGGATGGTCGGGGTAGTAGCGATGCCGACGGTGATGCTTTGAAATTTGATTGGACGCTAACGTCGAAGCCCGCGGGCAGCACGGCGGCGCTGTCCTCAAATAGCCAATCGACTACGACCTTCACGGCGGATATCGCTGGAACTTACGTCGCCACGCTTGTGGTCAACGACGGTACGGTCAATAGCTCTCCGTCAACCGTGGCAGTCACAGCAGTCGCACCTTCTCTGATGCTATACCACGTCGACGAGTTCACGGGTCAGCGGGAGCTTCTAAAACTTCCTTACACCACGTCAGCAGCAGTTCAAAAATCTGTGTCATGCACAGGCACGGGATGCGCGACAGGTGTAACAATCGATAAATTCAGCTTCACCGCAACCGGCGGTAGTTTCACAATTCAGAATGCCACGGCTGTCAATCTAACCACAGGTTCTAGTGTTGCAGCGTCGTTTACCGGCCTTAGCAACGGCACGGTTATCCAAAGTGGACAGACCGTTAACTTTAGTCTCTTGTCAGATTTTACTAGAGGGCAAAGCGTAAATCTGCGCTACGAATTCACCATCAAGGAAACGGGCGATAAGTTCTCTTACACTGTTGAACTTAGGACCAATTAACGTAATAATTTTCGAACGGATAAGGCGGGATCATTCCCGCCTTATTTGTGTGGTGTACCATTTAATATGACTGCATCAATTGTATAAGCAGTTTCTCACGCCTCTCCGTAATGCCTTATTGACGCTTCGCCTCGCCCCATCTTTGCCTTTCCCAAGCGTCTGGCGACTAACGGGCGATGCCGCCGCCTACGCCTTTCTAACAACCGGCTATGATGGCGATCCCTCAACGCATTTGGTCGGTGCGATCTACCCGAAGGCGATGCCCGTCATCCTTCATGACGATGACTACGACAGGTGATTACAGGCCCCGGTCGAGGACGCCTTGACGTTGGCTACGGCTTATCCGTCACAGTTGATGGCGGTAGCCTGACAAGCTGCCGCATGGGGTTTCTACAAGGTGACGGGGATCAGCGGCTTTGCTCCCTACCGGATCACTGGGGGCAATGATCCGGGCGATCACCCGTCAGAGGATACATAGCGGATGCGGGCGAAGAAGGCACGTCGTTATGCAGAATTCAACATGCACGGAGGAGATTTAGTTTTGCACCATATCGTCAAATGCCAAGTCGGTGCACAATTCCACACCCGCCTCCAATATCTTGCTCGCGTTAGAGGCGTAAGGGGCCTGTGCTGCGAGCTTTTCGTATGCGCGTTGAAATAGCCGAGTGGAATATTGAAAAGAAGCCATCTGAATATCGGCGGGACATCTTCCTGAAATTTCACTTTGAGCCGCACTGGCTAGTCCATTGGCCCTTGTATAATAGCCGTCCCGAACGCTATTATTCCGATACATTTGCGCTACACAGGAATTGGCTGCCGCTTGCTGGGCTAGCTGACCGCAGCCGACAGCCCCCATACCTGCGATAGTTTTGCGATACTGCTCGTCTAGAAAAGCCTCTGGATCGACTGTCTTGGGCGGGCTTTGTGTAGCTTCCGGCCTTGGACTTTCGCTGTGTATGGCAGTTGGTTGCGCCATAGGCCGCTCGGTCGGCGCTATGTCCTTTTCCCCAGACGCCGCCTTCGGCATCAGCAAGAACGACGCTAACGCGGATGCGGTGAAGATCAGGACGGCACCGACTGCGACCATTGCAACTCGAATTACTTTGCCACTCACAAGCCATGCCCCTCAGCAGTCTTACAAGGGGATAGCTGAAAGAGTGTGACCGATCCGTTTACAGGAACATCGGGTCCGCGAGATTGGGACACGCGATAGCGACATCGGTAATGGCTGAAATGAGGGCCGAAGTCCTAGGTGGAAACAGGGTCGATGATACCATTCGATTCACAGTGCCGACCCCAAATTTCCATTCTGTGAGGATAGAACAAGGCGCAGAAAACCGAATGTCGGATCGTAAGGCTTTGGACGCAGGGGCATCCCGGCAATCTCGCCCGGTCGAGTAAGGTCGTTGGCAGGGCTGGTTGGCGTGGGCCGCTGCCGAATTTCAGAATGGTCACACATAATAGGTCAAAAGCCCCGTTGAGAGCGTTTCGCACTGACCATTGCGGGGATTCCCTGCCCCGGATAGAAGCGGGTAGTGCTACCCAGGCGCGCGTGCGTACTGGGAGGCATTTAGATATATTTATGACAGCTATTCTTTCCTAAATTTAGCAACGTTAAGGAAAGTTTAGCCGCAGAGCAAAGTTAACAAGGCCGTCAAAGGTCCGATTGCTTGCACGGCCTTGTTCTGCTATAATGTTTTCAACAGACGACGATTGCCATCGGCTAGAACGTCTTTAAACAATCTAAGCTTTAGCGCCTTTCATGTGGGCCGGATCACATGGGCAACGAACATCGATAGCAATCTCGCTTGCGAAGGCATCCGCCGATATGCAGCAGACCTAGGCTGTTCACTGCCTTACACCGTAAAATCTTGGGAGCGGTGCCAAGTTGATTTCTTTGGGGAACTTTTAGGCCGCAAGGCTGACCTCCGACCCTCCGGCTGGACAGAGATAGTCCGATGGAAAAACCTAACGTATAATGGGCTGATATTATGCTCCTAGTGGCGTCACTAGGTATCACGCGGTGTGGCTCCCGCCTCCTTCCTTTCAAGGGATCGAGCAAGTAGCAGTTAGGCTATATTAGAAATTGTAGAAAGTATCTTGGGTGTAAGACTCCGCGTAAGCTATTAGTTAGCAACAGTGTAATCAATAAACTGATTATCGCTAACTGGTATCACCCTAGCGGAGGCGGAGGTATGCCAAAATAGATTCCACCACCCCCCCCCGCAGGGAACTCACAATCTCGATTATATTGACCTATTCTTATCCCTCTTCATTTCTACGTTAACCAGTGTGGATTTGATGCTAAGCGTTGTTAGCGTCGCATCATGTGCCTTCCGCTCCTGCTCGTAAAGATTTGTCATTAGTGTGGCTGCGTCACTGGGCCGGATGCCGTCATGGCTAAGGAACTCCACCGGCCTTGCGCGGTGGAAACCAGCAGTCACCATCACGTCGCGGATGGCCGACCGGAGGGCACCTTTGCCGTTGCCGCTAACACTGACTTTGACGATTGTACTCATTTCTGTCCTTCCATCTTGGCTTGTAGCCATGCTTCGATGTCGGATTGCAGAAAGCGAACAGCGCGCCGCCCAATTCGGATCGGTTTAGGGAATGAATTATTAGCTATCATTCCATAAATAGACGATCGCGATAGGCTGACGATAGACTCTACCTGCTTGCGAGTGAGTAGTCGCTCCAATGTCATCGCTCCTGCCATCCAACGAGGGGCGATCTAGGGTAAATTGAGATTGACAAACAGTCTTGTGGGGAACTATTTAGCCGTCATCGTTATAGGGTGGCAACGGGCTATTAAATTGGATTGGTGCAATAATTAACGTCATAATATTTGTTTGACGTTGATGTACGTCCCCCAATCATCCATTAGCGTCCGACGCTTATCGAACAGGTCGGATCGAGCGTAAGCCGCTTCCGCCTTATCCTTGATGACGTGCGCTAGAGCAAATTCGATGACCTCGCGCGGATGCGCAGTTGTCTCGCCAGCCCAATCACGAAAAGATGACCGAAAGCCATGGGGAACGGCAGCGATGCCCAAGTCCTTCATCAGCTTGGACAGCGTC
This sequence comes from Sphingomonas sp. NIC1, assembly GCF_001638925.1. NCBI lineage: Bacteria > Pseudomonadati > Pseudomonadota > Alphaproteobacteria > Sphingomonadales > Sphingomonadaceae > Sphingomonas > Sphingomonas sp. NIC1. The sequence goes on along the minus strand of NZ_CP015521.1, from coordinate 960,708 downwards.
ATATCTGATAGGGGCTTCGTGTCCTTGGTGCCGGGGAACACAAGGTCGTCCGTATCGCGCTTTAGTGTATTCGCCTTTTCGAGGATCGCGAGGCAGCGAGCGGACAGCGGCACCCGATGATCCTTCTTTGCCTTCATACGGGCTGCGGGGATCGTCCAGACGGCTTTAGATAGGTCGAATTCGCTCCACACCGCTTCGCGCGTCTCTGCCGACCGCGTTGCGGTTAGAACAAGGAACTCGAACGCCAGCTTCGTGACCGTGCCAGCGTCGCTATCCTGGACCTTCCTAATCGCGCCGCCGACCTGATCGTAAGGGAGTGCCTTGCGATGCACCGTCTTAGATCGGTCGTGTCTTGGAAGCGCGGTCGCGATGGCATCGGCTGGATTATCCGTTCGCCAACCGTTCGCTATCACCCACTTGAAGACCGAACCAACGCGCTGCTTGATCCTTCGGGCTGTTTCTGGCTTCGTGTTCCATACAGCGGACAAGGCGGACAGAACGTCTGCACTGCTAACAACATCTACACGCTTCGATCCGATGACCGGAAACACATAGGTCGTCATCGTGTTGATCCATTGGTCGCCATGCTTGTCGTTACGCCATGTCGGCTTCGAAAGTTCGTGGACCTTCTTTGCGGCGTCTTCGAACGTCAGGATGCCCGCAGAGCGTCGTTTGGCCGCGATAGGGTCATCACCCGCCCTCGCTAGCTTTCGATGCTGTAGGGCGGCTTCACGGGCTTCTGCGAGGCTAACCAGACTGGCAGAGCCTAACCCAATGTCTCGCCGCTTGCCGTGGATGACGATACGTTGGACCCAACGCTTAGCGCCGGATGCGTCTACCTTAAGGTACAGGCCATGGCCGTCACCGTAAAAGCCGGGGTCCTTTATCGTCCGTACGAACACGGCGCTAAGCCGCTTCTCTTGGTGCCTTCCGGCTGGCTTGATACCGCTCATTTGACCCACATAGCGACCAACATAAAAGTTGGGAATGCACTGGATCGTATCGGCCCCCGTTGGACAAGCGCCGGTTGTAAGATGTTGATAATAATGAACTTATAGGATCGCCTTGGACATTGTCGGAATGCGGACGGGCGGACTCCCGCTCCGCCAATCTTGCATTTCAGCGTGTTCCAGGGCGTAGCGCATCCCTTGTCTCACGAGAGGGATGCCGCCACTGCGCGCGTCATGCCGTCTCATCCCGCCTCATCCAATCTCAACCTTCGCGGGGGCACTGTGGGGGCATGGTTCGAACCGATTGGGGGCACGGATGTCGGCTGAGACGGAGAGGAAGCAGCGCAAGGTCCTGGACGCCAAGGCGGTGGAGAACGCGAAGCCCGGTGGCAAGGACTACAAGCTCGCCGATTCCGGTGGCCTCTACCTGTTCGTCGCGACGAGCGGTCATCGCACCTGGCGGCTGAAGTATCGCTTCGGCGGCAAGGAGCGCCGGCTGCTGCTGGGCGCGTTCCCGGACATCGGCCTGAAGCGCGCGCGCGAGATGCGCGACGATGCGAAGGTCGCGCTCAGGAACGGAAAGGACCCTGGGCTTGAGCGGACACGCGCCCGCCACGCGCGGAAGGCCGGTCACCAGAACACCTTCGAGCAGTTCGCGCGGGAGTGGCACGCCAGCCAGGTCGCCCGCTGGAAGCCGGTGCACGCCGAAGACGTGATGGAGTCGATGGAGAGCAACCTCTTCACCGAGATCGGCGGCTTTCCGATAAATCAGATCGACGAGGGGCTCCTCCTGCACGCTCTGCGCAAGGTCGAGGCGCGCGGCGCGATCGAGACGGCGCACAGGCTGCGGCAGCGGGCCGAACGCGTCTTCCGATTCGCTGCGGGAGCCGGGGTGCCGAACAGGAATCCGGCGGTGAACGTCCGCGACGCGCTCAAGCCGGTACCTCCCAAGAAGCGCCGGCCGGCGCTGACCGATCTGAAGGTGCTCCGGACCTTCGTGCGCTCGATCGACCGGGCCGCCGCGTCTCCGGTGACCAAGCTGAGCTCGCGCCTGCTCGCCCTTACCGCGCAGCGCCCCGGGATGGTGCGGGAGATGCTGTGGAGCGAGATCGAGGGTGTGGACTGGGCGGATGCCGGGGCGCCCTCGCCGGACGCGACTTGGCGCGTGCCCGCGGCCAAGATGAAGCAGGAGCTCGATCTGCGTGAGGACGAGGCCTTCGAGCACAAGGTGCCGCTGGCCGCGGCGGCGGTCGCGGTGCTCCGCGCCGTGCGCCCCTTCTCCACTGGACACGGTCTCGTCTTCCCTGGTGGCAGGGACTCCGGTAAACCGCTGTCCGAGAATGCCGTCGGCTACCTCTACAACCGCGAGGGATGGAAGGGTCGCCACGTGCCGCACGGCTGGCGTAGCTCCTTCAGCACGATCATGAACGCCAAGGTGGAGCGATCGCATCCGGGTGCGGAACGCCTGATGATCGATCGACTGGTGATCGACCTGATGCTGGCGCACACGCCCAGCGGCATGTCGCACACCGAGCTCATCTACAATCGCAACGCTTACATGGAGCGTCGGCGCGAACTCGCCGAGGATTGGGCGGCGATCCTGCTCGAGGAGGCCGATCCGCTATCGATGGTTCTCGAAGGTCGCAGGCGGCGGGTCGAGAGGTAGATCCCAAGAGGCTGTCAGCCTCCCAAGTCGAGCTGGTGCCGTACGTAGTCGGCATCGACGTCGAAGCCGTCGAACAGGCGTAGTATCGGGGCTAGCAACGCTGCCGCGACGCTCGCCAAGTCGCCTGAGAGCAGTTCGATGGGAATGGACGTGGGCGATCGTCTCGCCCCCCTGCCAGCTCCATAAAAGCGCGCCACCTGACGGTCTGGTCCGGGCTCCTCGAGCTTGCGGGACGCGAGGCCCGCATAATCCACGACCAGTTCGCAATCGGTCGCATCTCGGAATGCGTTCGCCAACTCCCGCACGAAGACGAGGCGTTGGGCGACCTGCTGCACCTGGAAGAAGGGGGAGAGCTTGCTGCCGATCGGCCAACGTCCCGGGCGGTCTCTCTGTGCGTAGGCTTGCAGGTGCTTCGAATCCTCGCTGAACACGTTCACGTCGCCACCCCTGCCGTCCGTCGTGATCTGCCATAGCGCGGGCGTGTCGTCGGGCTTCGTTCCGGCCTCGGCGCAGGTGAAGCCCTCGGAACCGTCGAACACCTCAACCGTCGGCCGTCGCTTCAGATGTGAGCCCGATGCGAACGGGGGTAGGCCCAAGTCGATCTCGCCAGCCACTTTAATCGAGGCCTCCCGTATGGCCTTCTGTAGTTGCGGCAGAGTGATCTCGCCCACCGCTAAGCCATCCCCGCGAGTGAAGCGGAAACCGAAGGCGACACGGTTCGCCGTGTGGTTCGCAGGCCAGTGCGATGCATCTATCCCAGCCCAGTCCGCGAGCAGGCGGTCGAGCATCGCGTAGAGATCACGGGTCGGCGCGGTCTGGGTCGGTTGCTCGAACAATCGGCCGATCGAACTTAGCAGCGTGTCCCGTTCGGCCACGACGCAGCGATGGATCACCTCGCGCCAGCGCTCTGGCGTGTCAATGGGCACGGATTGGGGGCCGGGCACCCGCAGGTAGTGGACACCGCCCCGGATGCCCGGCTTCTCGCCCTTGTCGTGCGGTCCATCGCGCTTGGAGCAGATCGGCTGGGCTCCGTGGCTTGGTACGCGCACGACCGGGTAGGTCCGTCCCGAACCTGCCGTCACCGCGTGGACGGCCACGTGGAACACCGGGTCCAGATAGCGCTCGACGATCGAGTTGAGGCTGTCGTGTGAGTACCCGGAGAGATCTTCTGGATGTGGTTCGCTGGGCGTTCCGTCGTCGTCGAAGCCGAAGACGAGGTGTCCGCCCCCGGAATTCGCGAGCGCGCAGAGATGGCGTGCGATTTTAGCCCTCGCCTTCTGGTCGGCAAGGGACACCCAGCTCTTGTATTCGGCCGTCGGCGTCTCGAGCCGATGGTCGACGAGGTCCTGCAATATGGGATCGGAGCCGGATAGATCGCGCATGCCTGGAACATAGGCAACGACCCACAGGGAACGAACACTTTTGTCGATTGGACGAAAACCAGGGCGGTGAATGAAGAAGGCGCATCGACGTTAATTTACTGTTTTGGCCGATCCGGCAGCCTCCCTCGAGCTTTCGCTGTGGGGCATCGTCGGATGCCGCGAGTCCAGCGGGATGGGAGCCATGGGATCGACGGCGACGCCGATGCTTGTTTCGCCTCAATGAGCGAAATGGCGATCGACATCGACAGCGGGCCCACAATAAAGTCCTATGCTCGCCGCACCTTCAGCGGCCGGTGCGGAATCCAGCGGCTCAGCTGCTTCTGGCTTGGGGTGAACACAGGGCGTCGGCTATCTGGATGAAATGCATGCTGCCGTACCTGCGCCTCGCGAGTGGCTGATCGCACCCGGCTCCCTGGGTCGAGGAGGTGAGCCATTTCCCGGCGACACCGACCCGTCCCTCAGCGCGCATCCGCCAACCAGGCCGCGACCTCGCTCTCTCGCCACACGCTTATGTTGCCGTCGAGCGGAAGGCTCTGCGGGAAGCGGTCCTCGCTGATCCGCCTGTATATCGTGCTTCGGGACATGCCCGTACGTCGGACCAGTTCGGGGAGGCGAACGTGTCGGTCATCGGCGCCGGATGGCGGCGCCGTCGAGGCGGGCGCCGCACCAGTATGCCGCGCCGGGCCCACGTCCGACACTTCGTCCTCGGGAGGAAGGAACTCCTCGCAACTCTGCTCAGCGAGGCGGTTGAAGTCCTCCAGCGATACGAAGATCCAGTGCGTCGGGTCCGCGTCGCCGTCGAACGGGCGTTTCGGATCGAGTGCGCTGAGGGCCATGCGGGAGCGGAAGTCGTCGAGCTCCCAGTGGGAGGCCGGCAGCGTCTCCGGGCTGCCGCCTCCGAACGGCCGCGCGTACGTCCTCAGCTCGCCGCAGCCGATTAGCTCGCCAAGCAGCCTGGAGGCGAGGCCCACGTCCTTGCGCACCTCCGGGTCGCAAGCGGCGGCCGGGTCGAGGGCAGCGGCGATCTCCTCGGGGGAGTGGCCGAAGTGCAGGCCGCACCAGTGCGACACGGCGCGCGCGAGCAGCGCGCGTCCGGTGGAGGTGGGTGGCTCGGCCAGCAGGTAGGGCGAGGTGTTGCACGTCATGTTCACGATTTCCTCCCGTCGTCGCGGCGGATGCCCGGCGGTGCACTAAGGAGCCGATAACGGCGTGGGTCCGATCACCCGGCGGGCGGTGGGGCGGCGGACGAGGGCGGTGTTCGCTACGATTTGAGTCACCCCGCGGGTGGGCTGCGCGCGGACTGCAGCATGCCGGCGATTAACGACTGGTGCCGGGCCTGTGCCGCGGGTTCCCGCATGCAGCCCCCGTCCTCCCAGTGCGTCAACCGCACCGGCAGGTCCTGTCGGAAGGCCTCACTCCTGCGAGGCGGGTTGAACCACCGTCGCCACCATCACCGCCATCGTCACCGTCACTGTCGCCGCCACCGTCGACTGCGACGGCGTTGGCTAGGATGTGTCATCCCGCACGATGCGCCGTCGGATCCGCATCCGACGCGCTAGGTCTCATGATCGGCGAGCGCTTCGACGACCTTGAAGGGCTGCGGATCGACGGTTGCGCGCGCGGCGGAGAACAGCCGGTCGACGCTGGCGATCGCGACCTTCAGGGTGCCGGTGGATGCGCCGTCGACCGCCTCGTTCCAGGCGCGGGCGACGGTCATCTCGTCCTCCAGCAGCGGGTGGCCGCACATGTCCGTCACCGGCCTGCCGACCATCGCCGTGAGTGCGGTCTCCGGAAGCGTCTTGCCGGGAAACGAAAGGACGCGGCCGGACCAGGAGAGTCCCTGGAACCCGTTGCCATCCGACTGCACGCGCCCTTCGCTCCAGCGCAGATGCAGGCTGGCCTCCGGCCAGATGTCGTCGTGCCGGCCGAGTGCCCGCAACGTACCGCAGGGATCGGGCAGGCTCCGGACCGCCGATGCGGCCAGCTGGTCGATCACACCCGTGGAGCGTCGTCCGACGAAGAGGCGCCGCAGCCGCGACAGCATCGCCTGGTTGGTGACTAACCCCTCGTATTCACTCTCAAGACCAGCGCAGGCGCTCCAGTGCATCGTACGCGTCTCGCGTCGGAGACCGTCGCCCAGGACATCGATCTCCGGCGCAAGGCACGGCAGATCGAGATCGGGCCAGGTGTCCTCGGCGGCGAGACCCACCCGTCGCATCCGAATGTCGGTCAGGTCGGCCCCCGCTTCGTCGAGGCACGTCTCGAACGCCACCAGTTCCTCTTCGGCCCTGCGGACGATCGCATCGAGGTGCGGCCACAGCTTTTGCACCTGGTGGACGACGGTTCCGACGTTCAGACCGTGGGCGTCGCCTTCGACGAATACGGGCAGGATCAGTCTCGACGTCAGATGCACGTGGAAGACCGCGGACGTGCGCCCGTCATCGACCGGCTCGGGCACGACGTGCGAGATGCGCGGCGTGGCTCCCGGATACAGGTCGTACAGCCGCTCGGCGAGCTCTGCCGTCAGCTCCTCGATCTCCCCGGGTGCGAAGCCATCGGCGACGAGCTGGTCGAATTCCCGGTCCGCGTCGGTGATCACGACTGGGTGTCCAGGACGTTCACCCTTTCGGTCCGGAACCGCGCGGGGCGCCATCGAGATTCGCGGCGCGCGCATGTCTCGATCCCGGCCCGGACGGATCGGTCGGGCTTCACCATGTGGGTCATCGCGAAGGGTCCTTTCTCTTCGTTGTCGGAGCGCACTCTGCAGGCGTGGACATGGTCATGGCCTGCTTATAGGGACGGGCCGTCCCGTTCCTGAAAGGAAGTCACACGGTTTCCTTCACGCCTTCTAGATTTCCGGCCTCGGCCGTTCCGCCCGATTTTGGTGAGCGGCTCGCGGCCGAGCGCGAAGCCCGGCGCTGGTCGCACGGCCGGCTGGCCGAGGAAGCCGGCTTGAGGCGCGAGACCGTGCTCCGCCTCGAGGCCGGTCGCCGACCGGTCGCCGACACCGTCTTCAGACTGGAGGCGGCGCTGGACCTGCTTCCGGGAACGCTCGTGCCCGACTGGCCTGAATGGGCGCCCATCGGCTCGTCGTCTCTGGGCGCGTGTGCGCGCCGACGTCGCCGCCAGTTGGGGAGGACGCTTGCCGAGATCGCCGCGCTGGTCGGCGTGAGTCCCGCGACGCTATCCCGCTTCGAAAGGGAGGAGTGCGCGACGCCCGTCTTGGTCGTGGTCAGCCGCACGGAGATGGGCACGGAGTTCTCCTCGCTCACGGATGGCAGGCTGGCGTCGGCGCTCGGCTTCGACGACGCCGCGGCGTTCGAGGATTGGTGCTCGGCACCGGGTTGACGCCCGGCCGATCGGATGTCCACGATCTGGATGGCTATGCCCGCGATGAGCCGGACGCCCACCGACCGGCGGGCGACCACAGGTCAGGCGCCGCTCTTCTCGCCCAGTTCGCGCAGGAGAGGTCCGAGGCGGTAGCCCGAGCGTCCCGACGTGCTCAGCAGCCCCCGTTCGGCGAGCGCCGTCGCGATCCGGTGGCAGGTGGGCTTCGGGATGTTCACGCGCGCGACGAGGTCGGGCAGCGAGATGGGCCCGTCCCCGACGGCGACGAGGATGTCGATCGCGCGCATGACGGCCTGCGTCCCTGACGCCCGCTGAGTCTTGCCTGCTTCCTCGTCTTCCATCTCGCGCACGGCAATTTCAGGATGATCGCGTTCGCGCAAGCCCCCGTCGTGAAGACGAGTCGTGACGCCGCCCCGCTGCGGGGGTGGCATTTCGACCAGTATGACGGAGGACCATGTGATGCCGTGATTGGTGGGCATGTGCCGAGGTACGCCGATGGGGTCGGTGGCGGGCGCCTTCCCGCCGCCTTGGCGATGGAAATGGATCTCGGTCGTCATCGCCATGCCCGCGAGCAGCGGTGTCGCGACCGCACCGGCTGCCCGCATCAACAGGGAGTGTGCCAACATTTTTCTCCGTTAACCATCTTTACCGCTTTAAGTCTCGAATAGTGAGACTTACAGGAGTCATCGGACAAGCAGAGAGGTTTGATCATGACCAATGGCGGAGGAACGGTGACGGCGAGGAAGCAGCTCAAGCTGCTGATCGCGCGGGGCGAACTGGCGGAGGCGCGCGCGGAAAGGATGATGCGCAGCTGCGCCGCCGAGGCGGCTGAAGTGCGGCTCGCCGGCGGCGATCAGCTGATGCTCGACCGCCACGCCTGGCGCACGAGCACGCTCCTGGACGCCGAGCGCATGCTGCAGAAGGTCCTGCCGCCCGAGGTGGACCTCGGCGAGGTTTTCGAGGGGTACGCGACGCGCTTCCTGATCGGCTCGGACGTGATGACCGAGCTGCGCACGTCGACCGCCTGCGTCCTCGTCAGCGGCGAGGTCTGCCGCTGGCTGATGCTGGTCGCGGCCGAGATCCTGCACGCCGTCGAGGCCGCGGCGGATCCGAACTTCGGCTGCCAGGCCAGCATCTCCATCGACCACCGGGAAGACGGTCTCGTGATGCGCATCGTGTCGGTCGGCGGATACGACAGGCCGGTTCCGCGCGAGTCCGGCGCGGCGGCGCTCGCGCGCACGGGCAGACTGATGAAGCTGTTCGGTCGCTTCGACAAGCGCGTCGACGGGGCCGACGTGACCTACGAGGCGACGTTCCTCGGCGGGCGCGTCTGCGCGGCATCGTGAGCGGGAGCAGGGAATGCCGGCTGGTAGCGACCGCATGGTGGCGGATGGTCCCCGCGAACTAGATGGGGAGGAGCGCCCGCGGCGTGCTGGCGGGCGCCCCGCCGGCCGCGTGACGGCGACGATGCTGGCCGACCTCGTGCGGTGCGAGCAGCGGGTCCACCTCGATCTGCACGGGGATCCCGAGCGCAAGGGGGAGGTCAACGGCTTCGTGGAGATGCTCTGGGCTCAGGGTTGCCGCCACGAGGCGGATGTCCTCGACGGCCTCGGCGGCCTCGTCTCCGACCTGCGGGACCTGCCGCTGCCCGAGAGGTACGAGGCGACCGTGCTGGCGATGTCCTCCAACGCCGAGTGGATCCTCGGCGCCCGACTGGTGATCGACGATCTCGAGGGCCGTCCCGATCTCCTCCGCCGCGTCGACGGCGTCTGGTTCGGCGGCGACGTGAAGTCCGGCGGCGCGCTGGCCCCGAACGGCCGCGACCCGCGATTGGAATACGCTGTGCAGACCGGCTTCTACGCCGATGTGCTCGGCCGGCTCGGGCTCGGCGGTGAGCACCGCGCCTTCGTCATCGGCTCGGACGGGACGTCCACGTGGTACGACCTCGATGCGCCCATGGGTCGGGACGGACGAACCGTCCGGGGAATGGTCGCGTCGCTGACCGCTCGGGCCCGGGCTATTCGCGACCGGACCTCGGACACGAGGCCGGCCCTGTCGTCGATCTGCGGGCTGTGCGTCTGGAAGGCGGTGTGCAAGGAGCGTCTTCTCGCCGAGGGGGACCTCACGTTGATCCCCGGTCTGGGCCGGTCGGTCCGCTCCTCGATCGAGCAGGTGGCGGCGTCGCTTTCGGATCTGGCCGAGCTGGACATCGGCGGCGTGTCGGTTGGGGGCGGCCGCACCGTTGTTCCGGGCGTGGGCGCGTCTCGCCTGGCCACGTTCCGCGAGCGGGCGCGCATGCTCGTCTCGTCCGCGGCGCCCTTCGCCACCAGGGATCTCGGCCTCGCCCGGCGCGACGTCGAGCACCACCTCGACCTGGAGACCGATCCCACGGCGCACGGCGGTGACTTCACCTACCTTCATGGCATCTGGCGTCGGCGCCGCGTGGACGGTGTGGACGAGGGCGACTACGTCCACTTCCTGGCGGACCGACCGTCCGCCGAGCGGGACGTCTTCGCCGCCGCCATCGACTTCCTGACTGCCGACCCGTCCGCGCTGCTGACGACGTTCAGCGCCTTCGAGAGGTCGACCTACCGTCGCCTGGCCGCCCGCTATCCGGAGGTGATCGACGCCGAAGGCGTGGAGGCGATGTTCTCGGCCGGCAGGTGCGTCGACCTGTACTTCGACGTCGTCCTGCCCCTTACGCACTGGCCGACGCACTCGCTCGGCCTCAAGGCCGTCGCGCGACATCTCGGCTTCGATTGGAATGATCCCGACGCCGGCGGAGCGAGCAGCATCCAGTGGTTCGTGGAGTGGATGCGAAGCCGCGATCCCGGTCTCCTCGACCGCATCCTCACCTACAACCGCAACGACTGCCTGGCGAGCGCGGTGGTCTTCGACGGAGCGTTGGCGTTGCCCGTCATGCCGTCACTGCCGTGGCCTCGGACGGAGACCGGGCGATGAGCGCTGCATCCTCTGATCGCGAGCTCACGAAAAAGCGGCTCGAGGTGGGCATCGCGATTGGCCGCTTCCGACGCCAGATGAACGCCGAAAGGCTGGGATTGTATCGCCGCCACCTTCAGGTCGGCGTCGTGATGGCGTCGCCCCTCGTGGAGGCTGCGTGCCGCTCGGCCGGCGTCGACGTCGCGGCGCAGATGTGGCGCCTGCGTCCGCCGTTTGGCTGGCCGGAGGACCATCGCGCCAAGTTTCTCGGCAGCATCCTGGACCGTCTCTCCGACGCCCCCGGCATGAACGGTCGCTGGACCCGGCGGGCCGGCGCCTCGGTCGTCATCCCCCCGCTCGACTCGAGCCATGATCCGGTGACGCTCCGGATCTGCGCTGGAGCGGTCGAGCTCTCCACGGCGATCGGTGATGTGTACGTGCGGACGGACGGAGGGGTGGCCCGTCTGCGGCTTCCTTTTCGGCTGCCGGATCAAGTCGCCAACGCCGTCGTCGGCCAGCCGGTCGGGTTGCTGGTGGGGCATCCATGGTTCACGGCCCGCGAGTGGCCGATCCGCGGCGTGGTCGAGCGCCGTACCGGCCATGAACTGGTCGTCGCCACGGGGCAGGTCGGCTTCGAGATGCCCTGGCGCGTATCGGTAAAGGCCGGTGGCATGAAGCAGCCTCGCGCGGCTTCCAGACCGTGACCGCCACCGTCTACAGGGTCGACTGGTGGCTGCCGCTCGAGGACGAGCCGGGCGAGTGGACCGGTCGCTGGAAACGCGAGCCTGACGCGTGCGCGGCACGGACGACCGGCTTGGCAGCTATCGCCGGCGGCGCCGCCTGCGGTCTGGTGCTCGTGACCCTCCACCGGCCGCATGCCCCGATCGAGAGGGCGGCGCCGGACATGGCCGAGCTCCGAGTCTGGGACGTCGACCGCGACGCGATGCCGGCGAGCGCGCGCGATCCGGGCGACCTGCCGCCCCGTGGCCGCGAGGACATCGAGGGGAGCACTCTGTCGCACTGCAGGGAGGCCCTGATCGTCGCGAGCGACGCCGACCTCCTGCACCGCGCGACGGTCACCGCCATCCTGGACATCGTGCAGCAGGCCTTTCGAGGCCTGGGGCCTGCGGTGGAGGCGGCGGCGGCCTCGGGCGCGGACGTCGAGGCGCTCAGTCGCGCCCGAGCGACATGAAGAACCTCTCGGTGAACGGCTCGTCCGTCGCGCGCGCCGCGCGCGCCGCGCGCTCGACCAGGCGCCGGACGTCGATCGCGAGCACCGTCTCCTGCTTCGTCGCCTCCTCCGCCCCGGCCGCGACGATGATGGACATGTCGCCGTGCACCGGCCGCTTCGCGTCGTCGAGCAGCCCCTTCGAGGCGACGAGCAGCAAGGTGCGGGCATCCGCCGGCTTGGGCTTGGCGAGCGCTCTCGCCGCCGCGCCGAAGGCGGCCTCGACCTCCGTGGCGAATGCTGAGACGCAGTGCGCCGCGGCCGTCTGCGGGACCCGGAACGCCACCAGTTCGAAGGCCACCAGCACCTGCGCGACGTGCGCCGGCCAGTACTCCGCCCTGCTGCCCGTCCCGACCGAACGCACGGCCGGGAAGCCCATCTTGAGAAAGTTGCGGAAGCGCCCCTTGAGGGCGGGCAGCCGGTCGGCCGGCAGCTCGTGGATCGCTGAGACCACCTTGATGAGGGTGCCCAGCTGCACCGCGTTCACGGGCTCGATCGGATTCATGCGCGATCGGTGCCCCGCGTACGGTTTCGGATCAAGTGCGGTGATCCCGACTTTGCATCGGGACGCCACTGCGGAGATCCGCACGTGACCCGCTGCCTAGTCCTGGATGTTGAAACCCGCATCGACCGAATGGCGCTCGCCGCGTCCGGGCGCACGAGGGCGCCGCGCGACATGCCGCCCCCGCTGCAGGCGGTGACCGCGGTAGCGATACTCCGCTTCGATCTGGACGCAGACGGCAGCTTTTCGGCGTTCGGCCTGAACGCCGAAGCGGGATGCGAGCGGGATGTCGTCGCACTCGTCCGGCGTGCCCTTTCGGATCTCGGCGAAGGGGAACTGGTCACGTACAACGGCGCACACGATCTCAACGTACTCCGTTTCGCCTTCCTGAGATGCCGCGTGTTCGCAAATGGCGGCGTGACGTCCCGGCTCGGGGGAAACGCGGGACGACACCGGGATTTGATGCCGGAGATCGCGAGGGATGGCCGCTGGCCCCGCCTGGCGGACGTGGCCGCCGGATTGGGCTTCGCGCCGACGTCTCGCCTGCAGGTCGGACCGCTTCCGGATCTGTCCGGTCGTGCGAAGGCCGAGGTCGATGTCGCGCTGACCCTGCTCCTCCTGATGCACCTCGAGGCCGAGCGGCGCGGTGATCCGGCCGTGCTGAACCGCGGTGCGCTCGCATTCGGCCGCTACTTGGCAGGACTGGCGATGCGCAATCCGCATCTCTCCGCAATCCTGGACTCACATCTGTTCTCGGCTGCCTCTCTGGAGCGTATGAGCTTCGGAGAGTAACGGATAGGCGTCTCGATGGCGGGTGATCGGCTTGCGCGGCGCGAAGCTCGCTGCGCGGTGCCGAATGGCATTTTGGCCGCTTTCCATACCGGCTCTCGCTAGCGCTCAACTATGGTCCGGAGGCGTCATCCGATTTCGGCGGGGATGGCAGCGGCGCTCCGAGGGGCGTACTTCCGAAGCGTTCCGTCGATGGAGTTGTCCATGCGCGATCCCCGTTACGACATCCTGTTCGAACCCGTGCAGATCGGCCCCGTCACGACGAAGAACCGGTTCTATGTGGTCCCGCACGCAACCGCCATGGGGATGACCGCGCTCGAGGAGATGATCGCGTTCCGCAAAGCTCGAGCCGAGGGCGGATGGGGGGTCGTGTGCCTCGAGGAGACGATGATACACGAGACGTCGGATCACGCGCCGCTGCCGGATCCGCGCATGTACTCTGACAAGTACATCGAACCCCTCGCGCGCGTTGTGGCGGCCGTTAAGGAGCACGGTGCCCTCGCCGGGGTCGAGCTCGCCCATGCGGGTGCGTCCGGACCGGCCATCTACCATCGCGAGCACCCGCTCTCGCCGACGACGAAGTATCCCCACTACTTTATCAACCCGATCGCCGCGCGGACGATCGACCGGCAGGACATAGCCGACTTCCGCCGCTGGTACCGCGACGCCGCGCTCCGGGCGAAACGGGCCGGGTTTGACATCGTGTACGTCTATTGCGCGCACAACCTGTCGCTGCTGCAGGACTTCCTCGACACTCGCGTGAACAAGCGCACCGACGATTACGGCGGGATCTTTGAGAACCGCGTCAGGCTGCTTCGCGAGACGCTGTCGGACGTCAAGGACGCGGTGGGCGATACCTGCGCGGTGGCGGTTCGCTTCGCGGTTGAGGACCGGCGCAGGCAGACGAACCTGACAGCCCTCGAGGATGGTCGTCGCGTGGTCGAGGCGCTCGCCGACGTCCCCGACCTTTGGGACGTGAACGTCAGCGACTGGGCTTGGGACAGTGGCAGCAGCCGCTTCTTTGAAGAGGGTCAGCAGGAGCCATTCATTGACTTCGTCAAGAAGGTCACAAGCAAACCGGTGGTCGGTGTCGGCCGCTTCACCTCGCCAGACGCTATGGTGAGCCAGATCCGACGCGGCGTACTCGACCTGATCGGCGCCGCGCGTCCCTCTATCGCCGACCCGTTCCTGCCTAACAAGATCGACGCCGGCCTCCAGGATGACATCCGCGAGTGCATCGGCTGCAACGCCTGCACGGCGGAGGTCATGACCTCGTCGCGGATCCGTTGCACCCAGAACCCGTCCGCAGGCGAGGAGCACGTCAGCGGCTGGCATCCCGAGAAGGTGCCCCCGGCGCACAATTCGGACGCGTCGATCCTCGTCATCGGCGGCGGACCGGCCGGTCTGGAGGCCGCGCACACGCTGGCCAAACGCGGCTATCAGGTCTCGATCGCCGATGCCGGCAGCGAGTGGGGTGGCCGTCTCGTCCGCGAGCGGAGGCTGCCGCGGCTCAGCGCCTGGGGCCGCGTGGTCGACTACCGTGTCGGGCAGCTCCAGACGATGCCGAACGTCAGCATGTATCTCGACAGCCCGCTTGGAGCGGACGACGTCGCCGGTTTCGAAGCGGACCACGTGATCGTCGCGACGGGCGCCAAGTGGCGCGGGGAGGGTGTCGGCCGCAACCATGACGAGCCGATCCCAGGCTGCGACCTGCCGCACGTGCTCACGCCCGAGGACATCCTCGACGGCCGGCTTCCGGAAGGAGGCAGCGTCATCGTCTACGACGAGGATTACTACTACATGGCCGCCGTTGTCGCCGATCGCCTCGCTCGAGCCGGCTGCAAGGTGACCTACGTCACGACCGCAAGCGATCCCTCGCCGTGGACGCACAACACGCTGGAGATGGTCCACGTAGTCAACTCGATGAACGAGGCTGGAATCGAGATCGTGGTTGGCACCGCCATCGCGTCGATCGGCCCGTCGTCGGTAAAGGTCAGTCGACTGCTGGATGGAAGAGAGAACGAGATGGCCGCCGACGCCGTCGTCCTCGTGACAGGTCAGCTCTCCGAGGACGAACTCTACCACCAGCTCATCGCCAAACGCGACGGCGGACTCCTTCGGTCGGTGGAGCGGATCGGCGACTGCCTCGGTGCCGGACAGATCGCCCAGGCGACCTACGACGGACGGAAGGCAGGTATGCGCTACGGGACGTCCGTCGAGTGACGGCGTCCAGGTTTCTCAGGGATTCGGCGCCTGGATACCGGCCGCCAGGAACTCGACCATGTGGTCGAGCATCTCGTCCTTAGACAGCTGCAATATCCTGCCTTCTGTCAAATCCTCTATGCGGCCGAGGTCGTTCAGCATGAAGAGGTAGGTGCCGACGAGGAAAGCCATGCGGAGGCCGATTGTCCTCCGGGAGACGTCCGGCAGCACGCTGGCGAGCGTGTCGACGTAGCGCTTGACCGATGCGTCGTAGACCTCCCGCCGCAGGCGGAGCGCGTGCTCCTCTGGCTCGGCGTGCAGGCGGGCCTGAAGCCTGACGAAGGCCGCACCCGCCTCGCCGCTGTACTTCAGGTCCCACTGGGGCTGCAGGTACGCACGGATGATAGACTTGACCGTCAGCGGCTCTCCGCCCTCCAGCAGGCGGTCGAGCAGGACGTGCCTGTGTCCGGAAAGCAGTCCACCGCGGCGGCGGTAGACCTCGTCGAACAGCTGCTGCTTGCTCTCGAAATAGTAGCGGATCAGCCCCTGGTTGACGCCGGCGCGTTCCGAAATGTCGCGGATGCTGATGCCAGCGTAGCCACCCTCGGCAAACGCGATCTCGGCCTTGTTGAGGATCGACTCGCGGTGATTACCATCCTTCCGCGGGCGACCCGGTCGGCGCGCCTTCACTTTCTCGGGCTTCTCCTGCACCTCCTCGCCGTCTATCACTTCGGCTTCCATTCCCACCGCTTTCAACATCATGGTCTCTTGTCGGCAGTAGCGGGGAACGGTCGGTCTAGGAAGCTGTCTGTCCCGTTCTGGTGGCGACGTTTGCGTCCAGCCAGGCGATAACAAGGTCGGCGATCTCGTCGCTGTTCGCCTCGCTCATCAGCATGTGGCCGTTGCCCGTGATACCCCGTTCTTCCAGCAGGATGTGTTCGAAGGTGTCCGAACGAACTCGCACGAACTCCGCCGCGAGAACGTTCGATCGGCGCATCCAGGTCGCCTCCCCCGTTACAATCGCGACCGGGCGCGCGAACGGATCGTGGCGTCCCTGATACGATGCGGCGGCGAGGCCGTTGTCGAACGTGCCGAGCGGATGCACCATGCCGGGATGCCCGAACGGCTCCGCGGCGACTACGGCGGCCACCCTGTCACCGCCGATGGATGCGAGCGCCCATGCGCACGGCGCTCCCATCGAGTGGCTCACCACGATCGTCGGACCGGTGAGATCGAGGAGCTGCTCGGCGATCGCCTCAGTGTGTCGCTGGCTCGCGGCGAGCGAAGTGGCCATCGGTCCTTGGCTGGCCATGAAGCGGTCGCCGGCCAGGGGTTCGGCCGGCCAGCGGCTATGCCGCGCTGCCTCGCGCCACAGGCCGTGCTTTGCCGGTTCCACGAAACGCGGATACAGGGCGCGGTAGTCGCCGACGGGTGTGGATGGACCGAGGACCCGTTCGTTCCAATGCGACCTGCCGTGACCCGGCCGGTCGAGCACGTAGGTTGCGTATCCCGCACGCACGAACCTGTGCACCCAGCCCGGCCGCCCGTCTGGAGTTCTGATGAAGTCGGCGCCCTGGCCACCGCCGCCGTGCATCAGCAGCACGGAGACGGGACGCGCTCCGTTCGGGACGAACCATTGCACGTAGGCATTGACGCCCGGCCAGACCGCGTCGCCGTCAAGGACGCTCGCGGACGTCAGGAATACTCCGCCGAAGTCCTCCAGGTCGTAGGACGGTTCACCGCTCAGAAGTGCGTCTCCATCTGCTTGGTGAAGCTGAGTTCACGCTCGAGGAGGCGCTCGTCGCCAGCGACGGTGCGCAGGAAACGGATGCGGTCCTCCTTCTCCTGACCTTCCTTGAGGTGGTACAGGCTACGGAGGTTCCCCGACGCGCGCGGCGAGGTGACTTCGGCGAAGACACGGCGGCGGTCGCGTTCGTAGAATTCCAGCATGTCCTCCCCGGCGCCGTCGTGGAGTACCCGGTTCAGGGTGCCGATGAGGGCAAACGCGTCGAACATGCCTCCTGTCAGGCCGAGGCCTCCGGTCGGATTGGTGACATGTCCTGCGTCGCCGACGAGCAGGATGCGGCCGACCCTCATGCGGTCCGCGATCCGCTGGTGCATGCGATAGGGCGAGTAGGCAACGACCTCGTAGGGCAGGTCAGGGAGATGGTCGGCGAACATGTCGTCGATGCGCTGCTCGATACCCTCAATGGGCAGGTCAGGATCCTCGACGAAGGTGACGCGCCAGAGGTCGGGCTCCTCGATCTTGCAGATGATGGCGCCGTGCTTCTGGTCCAACTGCATGACCGACTTCGGGTAGCCGCGGGAGGTGAGATCGATCCTCGTGTTGGTCGCGACGTAACGCTCCGGCCAGGTGGTTCCGAGGAACTGCAGGTCGAGCACGTTCTTGCGTACCGTGCTGTTGGCGCCGTCCGCGCCGACGAGGTAGTCGCCCTCGATCACCGCAGGGCCGTGCGGTCCCTCGATCTCCGCGATCACGCCCGCGTCCGTCTGGCGGCAGGCGGTGAGCCTTGTGCGCAGCAGGATCTCCACGTTCGGCAGCTCCGAGGCCCGTCTCGCCAGGATCTGCGAGAGCAGGCCCTGGTGCAGGTGGAGCGCCTGTCCGCCCGCGTCCTCCGGCGCCCACTTCCACTCGATCATCTCGCCGGTGCTGTGAATGTGCCATCCGAAGCTCTGGCGCAGGAACCCTTCGGCGATGCAGTCCTGCAGGAGGCCAAGGCGTTCGAGGTGGGGCAGCACGGGGTAGTGGTAGACGAGGGCCCGCGGCTTGTCGTTGAAGCGCTCCTCCGCCTCGAGAATCGTAACCTGCGCGCCCTCCATGGCGAGCCCGTAGGCGGTGAGCAGGCCGATGGGCCCCGCTCCGACGACGATCACATGCTTGGCCATCATTCCCTCTCCGTCCTGGTCGACGCGTTCGCGCGTCCCGGTTGTCGCGTCTAGATCCGTCCGAGCCACCCGGTGACGTCCGCCGCATCGGTGACGTCGCCGTACTTCTGATCGATGTCGTACAAGCTCGCCTCGTGCGGACCGGTCGCCCTGTCGCCGCAGCAGTCCCGCGGGACGAGCACCGAGAAGCCCGACTGCACGGCGTCTACCGCGGTCGCTCGTACGCATCCCGACGTCGTCGCGCCCGTCACAACGACCGTGTCGACCCCCGCACCCGTCAGCAGCGAGGCGAGGTTCGTGCGGTGGAACGCGGATGCGCCGTGTTTGACCAGTACCGGGTCGCCGGCCGCGATACCGGTGGAAGCGTCGATCTCAACCAGCCTCGTGCCGACAAGGAGTGCCTTCATGCCCGTAGCCTTGCGTAGCCAGGGCAGCGTCTCGGCTTCCCAACGCTGGTAGGCGATCGTCGTAAAGATGACGGGGAAGCCCCGGTCTCGTGCCAGGTCCGTGATAGTGCGCGTCTTCGCGATCTGGTCGCGCATGTCGGCGGCGGTGGGGTAGCGAGTGTCAGTGAACCCGTAGCTGAAGTCCACGACGACCACGGCAGGACGCGTGCCGCGCGGTACGGTGCGACCGAAGCCTGCCCGGTCGTATACCTCATCCTGCGACATCGAACACCTTCCTGCCGTCGTCGAGAAGCTCCTTGGCGGCGATGCGCCCGTCCAGGACCACGGGCTCGCCGTCGAGGAACAGGGAGCACCCCCTCAACGGTATGTCGAGGTGGCAGCTGGTGTCGTTCGCGCCGCCCAGCTCGTTGTTCGGCCCAGTCGAGAACAGCACGTTGCCAAGAAAGCTGCGAGGCTCCATTCCCATTCCGCCGGGGAACTCGCCCGGCGTCATGCGGTGCCATCTCGCATCCGGGTTCATTCCCCAGCCGATGTGGCTCATCGCGAAGCCGCGGGGATCGTCGAAGTCGGCCATGTACGACCTGACGAGTTCGGCCTCGAAGCCTCCGCGGATCGATGTGACGAGGCCCTTTTCGATCGTGTAGGTGATCGGCTCGCGCACGTAGATGTTCTGTGGCAGCAGGACGTCGCCGGGTGCCACGACGATCTGCCCGTCGACGCCGTCGTCTTCACCGCCCGTGAAGACGAACCCCGAAGGCCAGTGGTCCCAGCGGCCTGGTTGGTCGGTGCACGCGTATTCAGTCACCGTGGGGTATCTGCCGAGCTTGTACGTGACGTCTGTCCCGTGCGGCGAGGTGATGTGCATCGTTCTCGCCCGCGCCAGGAGTTCCCCCGCCGCCTCGACGCTCTCGCGCAGCTTCCTTGAGGGAAGCATCCGGGCGAGGAGTTCCGGCGGCTCCACGACCGTCAGAATGCGCGTGCCCGCGGCCTGGATCGCCATCTGCTCGGGCGAGAAGAGCAGGAAGATGCAGTCGATCACCATGTCGACGCTCTTCAGCGCCTCGACCGCCTCGGGCATCCGTGCGAGCGGCGTCTGGCCGACGGCCCAGCTGCCAAGCGGTGGCGCGGCGGGGAGGCGCATGTGGTAGATGTTGGCCTTGAGCGCGCGTCCTGCAGTGAGAAACGCATCCGCGTAGTCCAGCCGCTCGTCACCCTGGGTGAGCACGACGAGCCTCTCGTCGGCGCGAACGCCCGACATCCTCAGCTGATGGAGGCAGATCTCCGCGAAGCTGGCGCTATCCATGTGCTGCGACCTTCCCGGTGTAAGTCTCGAATCCGGCTACGGCGCGAAGGAAGCCCTCTAGGTTGTCCCAAGGAATCATGTGTCCGGCACCCTCGACGTTGACGATCTCGATCCTCGGCGCCAGCCGGCGGATCTCCTCGACGTCCGCGTCCTCGATCACCGGCGAGTCGCCGGCTACGACGAGCCTCATCGGCAGGTCCAGGTGCTGCAGGTCAGCATGCACGTCGTCCTCGTGGAAGCCCCGGTACGCCGCGTCGATGGCTGCCAGTTCGCACGTGTGCAGCCACTCGGCGCGCAGCGCGCGCTGCTCCTCGGTCCATGTCGGGCAGAACGCCTTCATGTCATCGGCCGAGCAGCCCCGACGCGCGAGCATGATCGAGTCCTCGTACCACGACCAGGCGGAGGGGTAGGGCCGGCGTCCCGGACCGCTCACCGGAGGGTCCGCCAGGATGAGACCACCGAACGTGCCGGGCGCCTTGCGCGCGGCACGGATCGCGGTCCGGGCGCCCATCGAGTGGCCGAGAACGACCGGAAGGTCCAGACCCAACTCGCTGGTCAGGGCGACCACATCGTCCGCCATGGCGTCGAGCGAGTAGTCGAGATCGCCGGCCTCGCTCAGTCCACGCCCCCGCACGTCAAGGACGTGGACCTCGTGGGTCTCCGCCAGCCTGTTCGCCACGAAATCCCACGTGACGGCCGGGGACGTGATGCCGGGAACGAGGAGCATTTGCGGCATTCCGCGCTCACCGTGCCGCACCAGGTGATGCCGGATGCCGTTGGCGTGGACGTTGTACCCGTATCCACCGCCCATCATCAGTACGCCCCCGAGAGCAGCGTACCGCCGCCGGGCACTCGCGTGTCCAGGTCGAGGGCGCGAAGCATGGCCCACGTCGTCGCGATCGCCGCGGTCAACACCGGCTTCCCGATTTGGGCCTCAACGATGGAGACGGCTGGCAGCGACGGCATCTGCACGCAGGCGGACAGGACCACCGCGTCGACGTCGGCCAGATGCTCCATGGAGGCCACGATGCCAGGAAGACGGGCGGGGTCGTGCGCCGCTACCGCCAGGTTGTCCGAGATCTCGAGAGCGCGCCATTCGACGACGTCCACGCCCTCGGCCCGGATGTAGTCCACGACGAGTTCCGTCAGCGGCTTCATGTAAGGCGCGACGATGGCGACGCGCTTGGCGCCGATGGCTTTGATCCCATCGACGAGCGCGCCGGCCGACGATACGACCGGGGCCGGATTGCCGTTATCGACGGTGGCTTGGTGAAGGCGCGCCTGCGACTCGCGGTGGTAGCCATTGCCCATCGACATGATCGCCACCAGGCAGGCGTATCCCATGACGTTGACGGCTGCGTCGGACAGCTCGATCGCGCAGATGTCGCTGGCGCCGTCCATCTTGGACAGCTCCTCTTTCGTGACGTGTTTCATCCGCATTCGTGCGGAATGGAACGTGAAGCGTTCCGGCGAGATGGACTCGCGAGACCGGAGAAGTGCCGGGATCTCGGTCTCCATCGTCACGTTCGAACTCGGCACGATCTGCCCTATGCGATAGGCTTTCAACGCCCTCTCCTCTGCTACGCCTAGCACGTTAATTCTGCATCTGAATAAATACAAGGTGGTTTCGCAGTGATCGTACGACCAATCTGCGCAGAGGACATCGAGCATGGTAGGGAGAAGCCGTTGGCGGCTTGGCAGTGCCAACGTTCACATCCCACGCGCTCCTCGTTGACTTAATTTATACAAGCGGATAATTGATTGGAGAGTCGTTGGCGACGGTCCCCTCGTCCACGGTTCGCCGCGCGGTCTCGCGGCTGCCGCTGGTCGATTGCGCCCGGGCCTTTCGGCGGAGCGTGGCGAACGAGTCCATTCGGCGGCTGGATCAGTGTGGATGGGAGCAGAAGAGAGGAGCCGTTAGATGGCGTTGACAGCAGCGAGCAGGCCGCATGCGCCCGGTCCACGCGCTAGGGTCCTCCCGCACGAACGCCAGCGTGAGGGCGAACGGCCTCTGGCTGGAACTTGGAGGATCGTCCCCGACGGCTCCACGTGCTGGCCCATGTGGTCGCTTGCGCGGGCCGAGGCGGCCCCGCCGGTCAAGTCGCGTCCAGAGGTTCTCGAGGCGGTGGGTGTACGCGGCATTGGTGCTGCATGCCCTGCAGATGCGGTCGTACCGTCCGACATGCCGGTTATTGGCGACGACGCGTGCGATCCGCCGCTCGTGCGGAGACTCAAGAGGATCGTTTTGACGGGACCGCGCTTCGATGCGGCCGAGAGCGACATCGCGCGCGAGCTGGGTCTGTCCGGGCGCACTCTCCGGCGCAGGCTTCATGAGCTCGGGACGACGTACGCGGACACGCTCGCGCAGGTGAGGTTCGCGTTCGCCAGACACTGCCTGGCGGATCGCTCCCTGACCATCTGCGATGTCGCAGACAGGCTCGGCTATACCGAGGTCAGCAACTTCCGGAACGCCTTCAAGAGGTGGGCCAACTGCTCGCCTCGCGCATTCCGCGCCGGACTCGGTCTCGGTGACGACGGTGGCGGATTGGCATCCTGACCATCGCGCACCCTACCGCCCCCAGGGCACGCCTCGCCCGCCGAGGCTCGTGGCCGTTCACCATCAACGACGAGGAACCTACGATGTCCGAGCTTTCGAACAACACCGCCGCCTTCATGGGCACTTTCAACGACGGCGACTACGACCGGATGCTGGGTCTTCTGTCACCCGACGCTGTCTACGTCGACCCGAACGGCTTCGAACACGAGGGCGTCGACGCGATCGGGGCGTCGTTGAAGTCGATTTTCGATGGGACGCTTGGGCGGGTGAGCTACGACGTTTCGTCGACGATCCTGGATGAGACGGAGCAGCGCGCGCTGGTGACGTGGACGATGTCGATGCAAGCGTCGGATGGGTCGAGCTCGTCGATCGACGGTTTGGACATACTGCGGTTCAGGCAGGGTCTGCTGATTTCGAAGAATGCCTTCTGCAAGGCGGACACGCTCGCGGTCCGCACCGGGGGATAGGCTGCGGACGTCTACGCGATCCCCATAGCCCACGGGGCATGGGGGGCGTCGACGGTTCCGAGAGCCGGCACCCGGTCGGCCCAACGGACAATCGTGTCGTTGCACATGATCACCAAAGGGGGCGCACGTCGTTCGAGATCGGCCGAACCCGCAACGTGACGCCGCGCGGGGTTGCGTCTGACGGGCGCTCGACATCTCCGGCTTCAGGTGAACGAGAGGTCGTGGTCGGACAGGGGTAGCGAACGGACCCGCGGCCCGCCGGCGCGACGGATTGCGTTCAGCATTGCCGTCATCACAATCGGCACCGCGTCCTCGCCGACCCCGGCGGGATGTTCGTCGCTCTCGACGAGCTCGACGTGGATGTCGCGGCAGGCCGTCGCCAACCGCGCCACGTCATGGTCTTGGAAGTTACGCTGCACCACGCGTCCGTTCTTAAGCGTTATCCCGCCGTAAAGCGCCGTCGTGATCGCCCAGAAGACACTGCCCTCGACCTGGCCACGGACGACCTCGGGATTGAGGATGCGGCCGCAATTCAGGACCACGACGACGCGGTCCACCTGCATCCCGCCCCGGCCGTCCAGCGTCACGTCGACGACCGCCGAAGCGGTACCTGTCCTGTACGTCACCCAGTAGCTGAAATCGCTGACGGACACCCCTCGGCCTCTACCCTTCGGCAGCGGTTCGCTCCACCGCGCGATCCGGGCGGCCCGGGTCAGCACGTCCCGCATGTTGCGAATGCGGCCTACGGCGATGTCGCGGTCCTTCAGATCGAAGGGTACGGTCGTCTCGTCGAGCAGCTCCATGTAGAGCTCGACCGGGTCGCGCCCGGCGGCTTCGGCCAATTCGTCTTGGAAGCCCTGGTTCATCCACACATGCTGGGTGAACGCCACGCCGCGCATCCAGCCGAACGGCTGCGGCGTCTTCGTCCGCGCGTACTCGATGCGGAGATCGGGAATGTAGTGGGGTAGGCGGGCGGGACCGTAGCTCTGGTCCGGAGCGGTGCCGCTCACGACGCGGTTGAACCAGGCTATCACCTTGCCGTTCTCGTCTAGGCCGGCCTTGAACCGCGAGACGGTGATTGGGGGCGGATAGCCACGCGCCATCATCTCCTCGCGTGTCCAGACGAGCTTGACCGGTCTCCCGGGAACGGCTTTCGCGATCTGCACGCCCTGTGACACGTACTCGTTCTGGCAGCGCCGGCCGAAACCTCCCCCGACGTAGGGTAGGTTGAACTGGACCTTCTCCGGCGGCAGGCCCGCCGTGACGGCGGCCAGCCGGTGGGCGTCCTGCGCGAACTGCGTCGAGGCCCACACCTGCAGACCGTCAGGCCGCAGCCACGCGGTGCAGTTCAGTGGCTCCAACGGCATCGCGTCCATAAACGGGTACGAGTAGTCGGCCTCGAGCACCTGCGCCGCACGCCCGATCGCCTGCGTGAATTCACCCGCCTCACGCACCACCGGCTGCGCCTGCCCGACGCGTCGCTTCAGGTCCGCCATGATGCCTTCGCTGCTGGCGGTCGCGAATTCGCCCTCGTCCCACTGCACCGGTAGGGCGAGCAGAGCCTTGCGCGCCCGCCAGAAGCTGTCGGCGACAACGGCCACGGCATCGTCCATGCCATAGTCCTCGCCGCCGTCGGCGAGGGGACCGTTGAGTCCGCAGGGGCCTCCGGCGATCCGAACAACCTTGATAACGCCGGGAATGCCCGCGATCGCTGCCTCGTCCCACGAGACGAGCTTTCCGCCGTAGACTGGCGACTGCCGCACGGCGGCGTAGAGCATCCCCGGGAGCTCCACGTCGATGCCGTAGCGAAGCGCTCCGGTCGTCTTCGGGGTGAGGTCGAGGCGCCTGATCGGCTTGCCGATCAGGCGGTAGTCGGACGACTGCTTCAGTTTGATCTTCGAAGGCGGCGGCGGCCGGATCCGGGAGGCCGCGAGCGCGACCTCCGCGTAGCTCTGGCGCCCGCCGCCGGCGGAGATGATGCTGCTGCTCTCGGTCCTGAGCTCGTCGACCGGGACGCCCGACCTCCGCGACGCCGCGGTAAGCAGCATCTGCCTGATCTGTGCCCCTGCCATCCGCATGGGGTCGAACAGCCTGTCGGCGGACCAGCTGCTCTCCGTGCAGGTGTAGACGTAGACGTTGCCGCGACGCAGGTTGGTCAGCGGGTCGAAGAATTCCGGTCGGACCAGTGACCAGTCCAAGTCCATCTCCTCGGCCAGCACCTGCGACAGGGTCGTGATCACGCCCTGTCCTATGTCGCTCTGCGGGATCCGTATGCGCACGGTGTTATTGGGCTCGATGACCACCCAGGAGATGAGCTCCACCGGTCCGGCCGGACCGAAGTCGTCCACCCGGCACCCCGACATCGCCACCGGGAACACCACGCCGGCCGACACAGCGGCCATCGACTTCAGAAGGGAACGACGATCGGTTCGCATCTGGGCGTCAGGCCCGACTGTTCGCGGCGGCGTGGATCGCCGCACGGATGCGGTCATAGGTGCCGCAGCGGCAGATGTTGGTGATCTCCCGATCGATCTCGTCGTCCGTCGGAAATGCCTTCTTGGACAGGAGGGATGTGACGGCCATGATCATGCCGGATTGGCAGTAGCCGCATTGCGGGACCCGCAGATCCTGCCACGCCTTTTGCACGTACTGGTCGCCGGTTTGCGACAGGCCCTCGATTGTGGTGATGTCGAGGCCCGCCGCCGCGGTCGCCGCCAGGGAGCAGGAACGCGTGGCCTGCCCGTCGGCAATGACCGTGCAGGCGCCGCACTGCCCGATGCCGCAGCCGAACTTCGTTCCCTTCATCCGGAGCTTGTCGCGCAGAACCCAGAGCAACGGCTCGTCGTCGTCGACGTCGACATTCACGGAGGCCCCGTTAATCTTCAGCAAGACCATCATCGCGGCGACGCCATTCCTCGCGTCGGTTCGGCGATTGCGGTGCCGACGCCGCGGCGGGGCGTTCGCGATGGTGCGTGAATTATCGTCATCCTACCCTCTCCCGTAGCAGTCCTTATCGCATGGCCGCTGCAACCGCCGCACCCTCGAGGTTGCTGGCCAAAAGCGGGGCGTACGTCGTCGCCGATCCAACCGGTCCGAACGGCGGTTTCGCTTCGATCGGAGTTTCCTTGGAGCACGCGCCTTCGGCAACGTCAACTTTATTATTCGAGTGAATAATTTAGCTAAGTGGTACATCGTAACGTTGCGATGCCGATCTCTGCCCGCGCTATGGCGGCTTCGGGCATTCGAACTCCGCCAGTCGGGAAGGGGCGCCGCGCTTGGGTGACGAAATAAATCCTTGGCGGCGGAATTTCCCATGACCCCCTGCGATCCCCCGTGCGTTGTCGTCTGAGGGGAAAGGAGCGCTTTCTTATGGTTCATCTTCTCGACTGGTCTGGGCGCCGGCCGGCGCTCGGAATCGCGCTCTGGGTCATGGCGGAGACGGTAGCGACCGCCAACGGTCCGGCGTCCCGGAAGCCCGTCGAACCGCACAGGCTGATTGCCAAGGTGGACGCCGACCGGGATGGTCGCGTCTCACGCACCGAGTGGCGGATGCAGGGCATGCCGGTCGCGAATTTCCGGAGGCTCGACCGCGATCGGAACGGGTTCCTGACGCTGCGGGAGCTGAAGGCCCGTCCGCCGGCGGCCCTCGATGCCACACGCGACGGGAGGCTGTCCCCACGGGAGATGACCTTCGGCAGGGCGGCTACGAGGATCGCGCCGGGATCGAAGATGGAATGACGTCGGCCGACGCGACCTGCGTCTCTTTCGGACTGGCGGCGTCAGACCGGCGGTGTGGCGGCGAGGTCCGATCTGACGGTGCCCTGCTCGTGATCTCGCGTGACGCGGCTGTCGAGAGGAGCGTTCGCGTCGTCGCCGGATGCGCTCGGGACGGTGTCGCGACCGCGGCGCTTGCGCCTCCGGCCGTGACACCGTCCCGAACGCCTTCGTCCATCAGAAGCGGAAGGTCACGTCGGCGCTGTACATGCGGGGAACGCCGCGCTGCAGGAAGTCGAAGCCGAGCGCGCGCAGCTGCAGGCCATAGGAGACGTACTTCTCGTTGAAGAGGTTCTTCACGCCCGCGCCGACGGAGAAGCGCTCCGCGTTGTAGGCGACGCGGGCGTTCGCCAGCCAGTAGCCTTCCTGCGAGAGGACTTCGCCGATGTCGTAGAAGACGCGTGATGTGTATACCCCGTCGGCGTTGAATTCGACCGTGGCGTCGTCGAGCTTCGCCAGCACGAGGTTGGTGTTCAGGTTTAGGCTGAACCTCGCCGAGTTCGCGATCTGGTTGCCCGCGACGTCTATGCCGCTCGTGCCCGTGACCACGGCTTCGGCGCCGTACTTCGGATCGAGGACGCCAACGCCGACACCCAGTGTCACGCGATCGGTCGGCTTGGCGGTCACTTCGCCCTCGAAGCCGCGGACCCGAGCCTCGCTGATCGAGCGCAGTGGCAGGAGCAGGCCCTCGGGTACGATCACCTGCTGGTTCTTGTAGTCGGTCTGGAACAGCGACCCGTTGATAGTGAGAGCTCGATCAAGAAGGGTCGACTTGAAGCCGGCCTCGAAGGTTCGCGCCGTCTCGGGAGGCGCGAAGTTCACCTCCGAGGGATCGCTGAACGCCTGGGCGTTCACCGCGCCAGTGCGGTATCCCTCGCGCATGGAGGCGTAGAGGAGCACCTCCTTCACGGGCTTCCAGTTGACCCCGGCCTCGAAGCTCGTGTTGTTGAAGGTTCGCCGATCCGAGACGTTGGATATCGTCGTGACCGCGAACTGGTCCGCTGTATCGCCCAGGAACGCGTTGTAGTTCCGAACCGCAACTTTGTCGCGACTGAAGCGAACGCCGCCGGTGACCGTCAGGTCCGTCGCGATCTCGAGCTCCCCGCGTAGGTAGGCCGAGTAGCTGTCGCGCTTCTGGAGAAAGTCGTTCGTTTGGGTCAGTCCGCGGCCGGTCGGCGTCAGACCCGTGCTGCAGGCGGCGCCGCAGCCTGGATCGGTGAATAGGCGGAAGTCGAACCCCGCGTCGGCGCTGTCGTTGGTGTACATGGCGCCGGCCTGGAGGTTGAATGGGCCGGCGAAGGAGGTGGCGAGGCGGAACTCCTGAACGAACTGCTTCAGGTTCTTGCCACGCGTCACGAACGGGCTCTCGACGGCGATCTCGAGCCCGTCGGAGTCCACGACGTCGATCCACCGTCCCCAATCGTAGGTAGTCACGGAGTTGAAGGTGAGCGTCTCGGAGGCGTTCCACTTCATGACCAGATTGACGCCGTCGATCCGAATATCGCGCTTCGGGGTTCTGGAGAGAGAGCTTTCGAAGAAGCCGAGGCCGTTCCTGTTCGAGCCGGGCAGGCTGGCGAGATTGTTGCCGGGGAAAAGGATGGCGGGATCGTTGAAGTCGATGTTGGCGGCGATCGGGGCGTAGTTGCGTCCGCCGCTGCTCACGTGATTGTAGCGCAGAGTCGCCTCGAAGTCTGGCGAGGGCTCGAACTGCAGAGCGCCGCGGATCGCGAACAGGTCTGTCTGGTTCAGGTCACCGGCCCCCGGCGCGAGATTCCGGAAGACTCCATCGTCGTGCACGTACAGTCCCGCCACCCGCATGGACAGGCGCCGTCTACCAGTGGCGCCTGGACCGCGCCCTGCAGCCTGACGCGGTTGAAGTTGCCGTAGCTCGCGGTGACATAGCCTTCCGGGGTGAAGCCCGGCTTGATCGACACGATGTTGACGGCGCCGCCGGTCGCGTTCTTGCCGTACAACGTCCCCTGCGGACCGCGCAGCACCTCGACGCGCTCGACGTCGAAGACGGGCATCGACTCGAATGCCTGCAGGTTGCGGATGCCTTCGTCGACGTAGATGGCGATCGGCTTGCTCTGGTTCGGCGAGTAGTCGGTCGACGAGATGCCGCGAATGACGAAGTTGGGAGGGCCACCCTCTCCATAGGGGTAGCTGACCTGCGAGTTCGGGGAGAGCTTGATGATGTCGGAGACCTGCGTGACCTGACGCTCCTGGATCGCCTCGGCTCCGATGGCTGAGATGGCGATCGGCACGTCCTGAATTCGCTGCTCGCGCCTTGTCGCCGTCACGACGATCTCGCCGGTGTCGACCGGATCGGCCTTGGCGGCTTCTTCCGGTGGCCGGGCTGGGGTCGGCACGACCTGCCCCGCCGCGGCGGACGGCGTTCCGGGGGAGGCGACCTCCTGGGCATACGCGGCGAGCGGCGAGGCCGTGCCGAGCGCGGTCGCGAGGACCGTCAGCGGAAGGCGCGAAGCGTATGGAACTTGCATGAAAAGCTCTCCCCTAAATTGATCTTCTAAGCCCACATTTCCCAAGTAAGGCGCTGATTTCGCTGTCCTGACCATTATATTTCCTATATAAAACATGGTGTTGAAGGCTGCGAGGGGCGCGTTTCATGGATCACCCAGAGGGTGCGGGCTTGCAACGGGCAGATCGGGTGGATTTCGACCCTCGCGTGCGGCTGGAATTTCGCGGCACGCAGCTCAGTTCCGACGGCGGCCTTCTGGTGATGCGCGAGCTTGATGACGCGCTCGGGTTGTCCGATTTGGCGTCAGCGGCGCTGCGCGATACTCGCTCTGGCAAGAACACGGTCCATCGGCTCGACGGCCTGTTCCGGCAATCAGTCTTTGGGCGGCTGGCCGGATACGAGGATGTCAACGACGCCAACCGTCTCGCCTGCGATCCGGTCATGCGCCAAGTTGTCGGCGGCAGAGCGGTCGATGCACAAGCGGCCTCGGCATCGCAGATGGGACGGTTCGAGACCGAGACGCTGGCTCTGGCCGGGAACCGTGCCGCGCTGGCCGACCTGAACGGGCAATGGATCGACCGGTTCCATGACCGTAACGGGCTGAAGTACATCGTTCTGGACATGGACAGCTCGGTCAGCCCGACCCATGGCGACCAGGAAGGGTCCGCCTGGAATGGCCATTTCGACTGTAGCTGCTATCACCCCAACTTTCTGTTCAACCAGTTCGGGATGCTGGAACGCTGCGCCCTGCGCCATGGCAACGTCCACAGCGCCGATGGCTGGCGTGATGTTCTCGACCCCGTCATTGCGCGCTACGCGGAGCGCGACCTTGGTGGCAGGTTCTTCCGGGCCGATGCTGCCTACGCGATCCCGGCGATCTATGAGCGATTGGAAGAAGCGCGGTTCTTCTACGCCATCCGGCTGCCCGCAAACGCGGTCCTCAAGGACAAGATCGCGCATCGGCTAACGCGCCCTGTCGGGCGGCCGTCACTGACCAAGGTCAAGCGGTTCTTCGAGGAATTCGAGTATCAGGCGGCGTCCTGGGACAAGGAACGCCGGGTGATCGCCAAGATCGAATGGCATCCGGGCGAACTGTTCCCGCGTGTCGGCTTCATCGTCACCAACCTGCCGATGGAGCCGGACTGGGTGGTGCGGTTCTACAACCAGCGCGGCACCGCCGAGCAGCACATCAAAGAGGGCAAATACGCCTTTCGCTGGACGCGGCTGTCGTGCCGGAAGTTCCGCGACAATGAGGTGCGGCTGCAACTGCACGCCCTGGCGTACAACCTGGCCACCTTCTTGCGCTGCATCGAGCTGCCCGAGGCCATGGCCGACTGGTCGTTGACCAGCCTGCAACTGAAGCTGATCAAGATCGGGGCACGTGTGGTCCGTCACGCCCGCACCATCACCTTCCAGCTGGCCGAGGTCGCTGTCACCGGCACGATGGTACGCGCCATCCTCGCCGCTATCCGCCGATTGCGAGCGCCACCGCTATGCGCATGATCGCGATCCACGCTCAAACTGAACGAAAGCGGCTGGACAGATCTGTCCGCTGCGCTGAAAAACGCCGCCCCTGGGCAAGGAAACAGCGGCTTCGCGGTCTGATCCGTCCAGATCCAGCAGTCTGCGCGACCGCAGGTGCCGCTTGCGGCAGAAAATCCTTGTCTAGCGCTCGGATACAGGCGATCTTCACCTCAAACGCCACGCCACTTGGGGAATGCAGGATAATAGCAGCCCTCGGGAACGCGCCCGACCGGTCCCGGCGTCAGCACCTCGCCGAAGCGCGAGCGCGGCTTCATGTGCGCGACGCGGACGCCGTCGACATAGACCCATTTCCCGCGATGCTCGACCAGCGCCCCGGCCTCGCCGATCACGCGCTTGCCGAACGGTCCCGAATCCGGTCCGAAGTGGCGGCGCACCAGCTCGCCCTCGGGCGGCGCGAAGAACACATAGTCGCCCTTGGCGGGCACGCGGCCGCGCTGGATGAAGAACGCCCAGTTGGGGAGACTCTCGCTCGCGTTTATCATGAAGGCGTGCGTCTCGCGCCACGCGGCGATCGAGTTGTAGCCGCCCCACACGATCCCGAGCAGCGCGACCGCGCTCCACTGGCGGACCCGCTTGACGATCAGCGCCTTGCGGGCCGCGCGGTCCCCGGCGACGTCAACCGCCGTGGGAGCCGCATGACCGACCCGCGCCAGCGCCTCAGTTGCCGCTGCCATCGACCCCTCCCGGCGCGGACTGGGTGACCGTCGCCTCGACCGGCGAGACCGGCGCAGGCCCGAACGGCGAAGCGGTCGGGACCGCCGCCCCTGGCGCGGCCGGCGCGACGTTCCCGGAGACTTGGGGAAGCATCGCACCGACCGCGGGACCGGCCGGGGTGTTCGGCGCGGCCGCGGGGAGCGGCACGCGCGCGAAGACCGCGCGGCGGATCTGGTTTCAAAGGCGACCCAAGGCGTGGCAGGGACATCGCGCGCCGTCGCCTGATACGATCGGGTGACGACGTCATAACGACCGGTCGACGAGGGTTCTGAAGCGCGATGGATCTGTTCAATCACGGGTTGCGGCTGCATGCCGATCCGTCCCGCGTCGTCGTCCGCCCGTTCCACATCGCGTGGGGCGGCAAGGGCGGCGCACCCAACCGGACCGAACGCCTGGTCGGCGAAGTGCTTGCCATGTCGACGGAAGAAGCACGCGACCAGCTCGAGGCCGTGCTGAAGGATTTTGAGGCGCGCCACTGGCAGACGCGGCGTGTTTTCATGACGCGCTACGACGAAATCGAGGAGCTGCTCGGCCTCGACGGCACCGAGATCAGCGATGAAAAGCGCCAGCTGATCGGCGCCTATTTCTGCCACGAATACAGCTATGCCGCCGCGGCGCTGATGAACCCCAGTGCGGTGCCGCATTTCGACCAGTCAGGCATGCCCGAAGGATCGATGCGCATCCTGATGAGCTTGCGCTCGGTCGGCGAGGGGCACATCTCCTCGGTCGCGTTCCGCGAAGGCATCATCTCGAACGGCCACGAACTGGAACTGGCCCCGGAGCCGCCCTTTGCCACCGCCACCGACGTGATCGGCGGCGAGGAAGAAATGCCGCTAAGGTCCTCCCGCCTCCCGGAAGGCACGCGCATGCACGTGCTTCTGCGACGGCTCCACGATCTTTCGTTCAGCACCGTCCGGGCCGGATGGGATCCGGGCGGATGGTCATTGCTATGGGCTGATCGGAGCTAGGTCAATAAATTATTGGACCGTATAATTATGAACGATGAACACGGCCGTCTTGATTGCGCCACCGGCTGACCGGTCTCTAGCGGGCTGACTCCCTCGACTCGAAAATGCCGCTGCATAACCACGGTCGCCGCCGTTCTGACGAAGGGCGCGGCGCTGGGCGTCCGGAGGCGCAGAACTCGATCTGCAATAATGTGCAGTTGAAGAAATACATTGCCGAGGTCGCTGGGTTGGGTATTGTCACGGCAGCAGTTCGCGACTCAATCGCGGCCTTCCCCTTCGGGGTCGGCCGCTCGCGCGCGGACGGCTCAAGCGACGGAAGAATTTCGCATCTTGGGACGGGGAACGGCATGATCGTGGAAGGATGCGCTTCGGGGTACCAGCCTGACCTGTCGGCGGCGACCGACCAGCGCCCGTTCGCCGGCTGCGACCCGTTCTCCGGCCGTCTGCCGCTCCTCTTCGTCTGGCGCCCTGCGCGCGTCGCACGCGACCGTTGAGCATGGTCGCCACCCTCTCGTCCTCGGCTGAAGGCGGCGTCGCACCGGCGAGGGTCGGTGGCCGCGCTCTCGCTTTGGCATGCGTCCTCTACGCCTTCTCGCTGATCCTGATCGACATAGCGCCCTTCTTCATCGGGCTCTACGTCGACCATCTCGGGCTGACCCTGAGCCAGGCGGGCTTGGTGCAGTCGGTCGATCAGGCCGGGGGCGTTCTGGGAGCGGTTGCCGGGTTCTTCCTCATGCCGCGCGCGGCTTGGAGGACGATCATCGTCGCGGCCTCGCTCGTTGCGACGCTCGGCAACGCCCTAACCGCCGTCGCGGACGGCTATGTCGTCCTTTGTGCCGTTCGCTTCGTATCCGGATTCGGCGTGGTGCTCATCACCACCGTCACGGCCTGCGTCCTGGCCCAGGCCGTCGTCCCGGTACGAGCCTATGGGGCCGGGCTCGCGCTCGGCATGTCGCTGTCCGCCGTCGCGATCTGGTTGCTGGAGGGCCTGCGTTCCCATTTCGGCGACGCGGCTGCGCTTGCTTCGGGGGCTCTGTGGCTGGGCCTCGGCGCCGTCATGGCCCTGCTTCTGCCACGCGATCTTGACGGTCCGTCGGAGCCGGTCCTGCCGGAGGACGTGCCGCCGATGCGCGGCGGCGCTCGAGACGCGGGTCGCATCGCGCTGCTGGGGCTTCTTCTCTTCGGCGTCAGCGTCAACGTGATCTACGCCTTCATCGAGCGGATCGGGCTCTCGAACGGGCTGGACCAGACCTCGGTCGCCAACGCGATGGCGTTTGGTTACATCTTCTCCGCCGTAGGAAGCCTGATCCCCATCGTCTTCGGCGAGAGCGGGCGCCATCTGCGCTGGATCGCCGTCACCACGGCGGTCTTCCTAGCCTCGCTGCTTGGAATCTACGGCGCGCACTCCACCATTCTCTTCACCGTTGCGTTCGCAGTCTACGCATCGGCGTGGTGCATGGGACTGGCATTCTACATGTCCATGACCGCGGAGAACGATCCGGGACACCGCTATACGCGGATGATCTACATCGTGAACGTGGCCGCGCAGTCCGTGGGCCCGGCGATCGGTACCCTGGTTCTGGCGCGCGCCTCGCTTTCCGCGGTGTTCCTCGTCACGCCCGTGCCGGCGCTGGTCGCGGCACTCCTCGTGTCCTCCACCCGTCAGGCGCGCGTGGCGGCCCGGGCGCCGGGGACTACGTCGTCAATCGGAGCCGGACGCATATGAGCCTCACGCCCTTCCACCTCGCTCCCGAAATGGAGCGCGCCTACTGCATGTCCATCGGCGTGCGGGCCGGCGATTTCATCTTCGTCGGCGGGTTGACCGCTGTCGACGACGACGGAAACGAGCTCCACCAGGGTGATGCCGCGGCGCAGTTCGAGGTCGTCTACCGACAGATGGGGCGGGTGCTCGCGGCGCACGGGGGTTCGGCGGCCGACGTCGTCAGCGAGACGATCTACTACGCTTGCACGGGGCAGGAGTACTCCGAGCGCCTCTTTCCGCACCGACGAGCCTTCTACCAGGGATGCGATGGCCCGTCGGTCGCCGGCGTGCAGGTCGCCGGCTTCATCAGCCCGGGCATCCAGGTGGAGGTCACGTGCGTGGCCCACATCCCGGCGGCGAGGGCCTCCGCCGCAACGAACCAGTACGCACTAGGACAGGATCAGTCATGACCGCTTACAGGATGCTCATCGACGGTGAGCTCGTCGAGGGTTGCCGCACGATCCCCGTGATCGACCCCGCCACTGGTGAGCCGTTCGCGAAGGCGCACGTCGCAGATGCGGCGCAGCTCGACCGCGCGGTAGCCGCCGCGGCCCTCGCCTTCCCGGGATGGGCGGCCACGTCGTGGGCGGTCCGGCGAGACCGGCTCCTGGAGTTCGCTCGTCGGCTGGACGAGGAGGCGGACGGCTTCGCCCGACTGCTCGTCCGCGAGCAGGGCAAGCCGTGGGGCGAGGCGCGCTACGAGGTCGATGCCACGATCAGAGGTATCAGGTTCTACGCCGATGTGGAGCTGAAGGCCGAGGTCCGGGATCATCCGACGGGCGCCTACGAGGTCGAGCGCCGCCCCTTGGGCGTCGTGGCGGGCATCACGCCCTGGAACTTCCCAATGATCCTTGCGAGCAACAAGTACGCACCCGCGCTGATCACCGGCAACACGGTCGTCCTGAAACCGGCGCCGACGACCCCGCTGACGACGCTCGAGCTTGGGCGACTGGCTGCGGACGTGTTCCCGCGGGGCGTCTTCAACATCGTCGCCGACGACAACGACCTCGGTGGGCGCCTGACGTCCCATCCGGACGTGGCGAAGGTGTCGTTCACCGGCTCGACCGAGACCGGCAAGTCCGTGATGCGGAGCGCCGCCGAGGACATGAAGCGGGTGACCCTTGAGCTCGGCGGCAACGATCCCGCCATCGTGCTGGCGGATGCCGATCTGGAAGCGGCGGCGCGGGGACTGGCCGGGACCGTCTTCCTGAACGCCGGTCAGGTGTGCGCGGCGCCCAAGCGGCTCTACGTCGCCGAAGCCGTCTACGAGGAGTTCCGGGATCGCTTCGTGGCGGCCACGCGGGAGATCAGGATCGGCGCTGGCGACGAGGAGGGTGTGACGCTCGGCCCGGTTCAGAATCGGGCGCAGTTCGAAAAGGTCCGCGGCATGATCGAGGAGGCCGCCGCCGCCGGCACCGTGCTCACCGGCGGCCACGTCGCCAACCGCCCCGGCTACTTCATCGAACCGACCGTCGTCGCCGACCTGGACGACGCCGCGCCACTGGTGACGGACGAGCAGTTCGGGCCCGTCGTCCCGCTGCTCCGCTTCGACGACGAGGCTGAAGCGGTCGCTCGCGCCAATCAGGGGGCATACGGGCTCGGCGCGTCGATCTGGACGCGCGATCTCGACCGCGCGCGACGGCTCGCCCGCGGCATCGCCGCGGGAAGCGTCTGGATAAATCAGCATACCGCCATCCATCCGGACATCCCCTTCGGCGGGGTCAAGCAGTCGGGTCTTGGGACCGAGGGCGGCTTGGAGGGTGTGCACGAGTACACTCGTGTTCAGGTGATCAACGCCGCCGCCTGAACCCCGCTGGAGGTTCGGAAGGGAGGCAGGAGATGGGCAGCATGACGATGAGTGAGGAAGAAGAACGGACTTCCGCGGGCGGAAGGCTCGACCGGCGATCGCTGCTGGGGTTCGGCGCCGCCGCCGTCGGCGCGGTGGCGCTGGCGAGCTGCGCCAAGGAGAACCCCGGCCGCGAGGCGCGGGACGGTAAGGACGCGGGACCGTACGACGTCGCGGTGGTCGGGGCAGGCTACGCCGGCGTCACCGCTGCTCGCGAGCTCGCCGCTAAGGGCTGGCGCGTGGTCGTGCTCGAGGCGAGGCCGCGCATCGGCGGTCGCACCTTCACCAGCAGGTTCCTAGGCCGCCAAATCGAGCTGGGCGGCTCCTCGGTGCACTGGATCCAGCCCCACGTCTTCGCCGAGATGCAGCGCTACGGCTTCGGATTCGAGGAGGTTCCGCTCCGCGACCTCGACAAGGCCTACGTCATGACGGCGGACGGCAAGGTGCACGACGTGCCGCCGGCGCGTTTCGACCAAGGCTACAACGACGCGTTCGCGAAGTTCTGCGCGGACGCGAGGACGCTCTTCCCGCGTCCCTTCACGCCGTTCGTCAACCCCGAGGTGGCGAAGCTCGACGCCGTCTCCGCGGCGGACCGCCTGGCCAAGCTCGATCTGGACCCGATCCAGCGCGCGTCGCTGAACGCCGAACTGGTGCTCTACGCGGGCTCGCCCACGAATACGTTCAGTTACATGAGCTACGTGAAGATGTTCGCGCTCGCCGCCTGGGATCCCTACACCTTCACCGATTCCGAGAAGCACTGGCACATCGCGAACGGCGGCACCGCGGCGCTGGCCAAAGCGATTCTCGACGACAGCAAGGCCGACCTTCGGCTCGGGACTGTGGTGAAGCAGGTCGAGACGACGGCAGCCGGGGTCACACTCCGCACGGCGGACGGGCAGGTGGTGGAGGCGAAGGCCGCCCTCTTCACCCTTCCGACGCAGGTCTACCCCGACATCGAGTTCAAGCCGGGTCTCTCCGCCGAGAAGCAGGCGTTCATTAGGAACGGCGACCTATGCGACGGCGCGACGATGTACATGCGCATCAAGCAGAACATCGGCAACACCTTCACATTCTGCGACGATCCCAATCCGCTCAGCGCGATCCAGACCGAGGAGTCCGACGCCGAAGTGGGGACGATCCTCAAGGCGACCCTCGGTCGCCAATCGCTCATCGACATCAACGACCAGGACGCCGTCGGCGCCGAACTGCGCAAGATCCATCCCGGCGTCGAACTCACCGACATCGCGCCTTACAACTGGGTGAAGGATCCGTTCTCCAAGCAGGCGTGGCCGGCGTACCGCGCCGGCTGGTTCGCGAAGTACAAGGACATGGCGAAGCCCGAGGGAAGGCTCTTCTTCGCGGGCTCCGCCACGGCCGACGGCTGGCACGCGTATATCGACGGCGCGGTGGAAAGTGGCATCCGTGCCTGCCGCGAGATGACCGCCATGCTCGAGAAGGAGAAGAGCAGCAATGGATGACCGCTCGCCCAGCCCCCGCGCGCTGACGATCGCCGCCGCTATGGGCCTGATCGCCCTTGCCGCCTGCTCGGGTCGTTCCGAGACCGGCAACGACCAGGGCTCCACCGCGGCCGCCGGCAAGGCTTCCACTGATTATTCCGCGCTGGCGCGCAACCAGATGCAGGTGCAGGCCGGAAAGAAGGTGTTCAGCAATTGCGCGGTCTGCCACTCGGCCGAGCCGGGCGTTCCATCCCCGGCCGGACCCTCTCTCGCGGGCGTGGTCGGTCGCAAAATCGGCGGCGTGTCGGGCTATCCTTATTCCCAGGCGCTTTCGAAGGCGGATGGAGAGTGGACGCCGGAGAAGCTGGACGCTTTCCTAGAGAACCCGATGGCCGCCTATCCCGGCACCGCCATGGCGTTCGGCGGCCTCTCCAAGGAGTCCGAGCGCAAGGCGGTCATCGCCTATCTGGCGGGAACGACCTCCAAATAGGTGCGTGCCCGATCGGGCACGTACCTACCGGCATGCGACGGGCGCGGCCCCTTGCCGGACTTCGGCCGTCACCGGCCACGCGCAATGGCGGGACGCGGCATGCACGACCGGCACTTCTACGAACCGCGCAACGGCCATGGGCTCGCCCGCGACCCGCTGAGGGCGATCCTCGGTCCCCGTCCCATTGGATGGATATCGAGCGGCTCATCCGCAGGCATCGCCAACTTGGCGCCCTACAGTTTCTTCTCGATGCTGTGCGACGAGCCGCCGCTCGTCGGCTTCTCGAGCGTGGGCGAGAAGGACACGCTCTCAAACGTGCGCGAGACGGGCGTCTTCGTCTGCAACCTCGCGACGCGGCGCCATGCGGATGCCATGAACGAGACCTCGCGTCCATCGAACCCGATGGCGGACGAGTTCAGCGCCGCGGGATTGGACCGGGCGGAGTGCGTGGTCATCCAGTGTCCCCGGGTCGCGGACGCCCCGGTGTCGCTCGAATGCCGCTTGGCGGACGCTCGCCAGCTGACGGATTGTCGGGGTGAGCTTGCGGGCGCATGGCTGGTGGTCGGCGAGATCGTCGGCGTCCACATAGACCGCGCCCTGCTGGACGGCGGACTGTTCGCTACCGCCGAGGCCGGCATCGTGCTGCGGGCAGGCTACGCCGCCGACTACTTCGAGATCCGGCCGGAAGCTGCTTTCTCGATGAGGCGGCCTAGGGATTGAGAATGCCGCCGCATCGCCAGTGCAGTCTAACCGGTTCCGGGACAAGCCGCGTGCATTATTCTTCTTGTGTATAATTAACAGAAACCGTACCTCGCCGGTACACTCCGACGTGAGCTTACAAGGGGCTGGATGACGATGAAGGTCTTGGTGCCGGTCAAGCGCGTGCTTGACTATAACGTGAAGCCCCGCGTGAAGGCGGACGGGTCGGGCGTCGACCTCGCCAACGTCAAGATGAGCATGAACCCCTTCGACGAGATCGCGGTCGAGGAAGCGATCCGGCTCAAGGAGAAGGGCGCGGTCACGGAGATCGTCGTCGTCTCGATCGGCGAACCCAAGGCGCAGGACACGCTGCGCACCGCACTGGCGATGGGCGCCGACCGCGCGATCCTCGTGACGTCGGACACCAAGGTGGAGCCGCTGGGCGTCGCCAAGCTGCTCGCTAAGATCGTCGAGGAGGAGCAGCCGCAGCTGGTGATCCTGGGCAAGCAGGCGATCGACGACGACAACAACCAGACCGGGCAGATGCTGGCCGGGCTGCTCGGCTCTGGCCAGGGCACGTTCGCGTCGAAGGTCGAGCTTGCGGGCGACGCCGTCACCGTCACGCGCGAGGTCGACGGCGGGCTGGAGACGGACACGTTCAAGCTGCCCGCGATCGTCACCACCGATCTGCGCCTCAACGAGCCGCGCTACGCCTCGTTGCCCAACATCATGAAGGCCAAGTCCAAGCCCCTTGCGACCAAGACCGCCGCCGATCTGGGCGTCGACGTCACCCCACGGCTGACCACGGTCAGCGTCGCCGAGCCGGCCAAGCGCCAGGCAGGCGTCAAGGTGGCGGACGTGGACGCGCTGGTCGACAAGCTGAAGTCGATGGGCATCGCGAAGTAAGCGGCGGGAGAACGGACATGACGACTCTGGTTTGGGTCGAACACGATGGTTCGACCGTCAAGGACGCCACGCTCTCCGCGGTCACCGCTGCGGCGAAGCTGGGCGAGGTGCACCTGCTCGTCGCCGGGCAGGGGGTCGGCGCCATCGCCGACGCGGCGGCCAAGATCGCGGGCGTCGGCAAGGTCCATGTGGCGGACGACGCGGCCTATGCGCATGCGCTGGCCGAGAACGTCGCGCCGCTGGTCGTCGAGCTGATGAGCCGTCACGACGCGTTCGTCGTGCCCGCCACTACCACCGGCAAGGCGGTGGCCCCGCGCGTCGCCGCGCTGCTCGACGTCATGCAGATCAGCGACATCCTGTCCGTGGAGGGCAAGGACACGTTCACGCGCCCGATCTACGCCGGCAACGCGATCGCAACCGTCCGGACGTCGGATGCCAAGAAGGTCATCACGGTCCGCGGCACCGCCTTCGAGAAGGCGGCGCCCGAGGGTGGCGCCGGAACCGTCGAGCCGGTCGCCACGACCGGCGACACCGGCCTCGCCACCTTCGTCAGCCAGGAAATCGCCGCCTCGACGCGTCCGGAGCTGACCAGCGCGAAGATCATCGTATCCGGCGGACGCGCGCTCGGCTCGGGCGAGAAGTTCCACGAGCTGATCGAGCCGCTCGCCGACAAGCTGGGTGCCGGCGTCGGCGCCAGCCGCGCCGCGGTCGACGCGGGCTATGTCCCCAACGACTATCAGGTCGGTCAGACCGGCAAGATCGTCGCGCCGGAAGTCTACGTCGCGGTCGGCATCTCGGGCGCGATCCAGCATCTGGCGGGCATGAAGGATTCAAAGACGATCATCGCGATCAACAAGGACGAGGACGCGCCGATCTTCCAGGTCGCCGACCTCGGCCTCGTGGGCGACCTGTTCGAGATCGTGCCGGAGCTGACCGGAAGGCTGTGAACCAGGCCCCCACCACCACGGCCGGTAGCTTCACAGGTGACCGCCTCGGCACCGTTCTCGCAGAATTTGAGTGACGAGCTGTGCCTCGGATCCGGCCATGTGCAGCCCGGGCAGTCGAAGCCGTCGGATTGGTTTACGGACAGCAGCGCGCGAGCGTCCGCCATCTGCGTGCGGACCGCTCTGGCGACCGACCGCAGGGTGCCCAAGCCATCACCATGCGGGCGTTGTTCACGATCTTTGGGTGCGACAGGTCGCGGCCTTGGGGGGGAGCCGGTCGTCCCGCTGGTGAACTGGATGTTGATCGGCTCTAAATGGTCGAGGTCCGCCGACATGGGTGCGTGCGCGCCATGAGCGACATCCTCGAAGTTCGTCACGCCTGGTCCGGTCGCAGATGAGAACCTGCCATCAACTCCTCCCCCTCGTGGCTGCGAACGACCTTATCGGTCGCCCGACGGTTCTCGCGCCGCCGCCCCTCATCGGCGTCCGTCGTCGAACTCACGGCCTGCCGAACATCATCCGCCGGTATCGGGTGGTGGCGAACGGTGCCGCCTCGATCCGGCCGCCGTCGAGGAGGTCGAGACGGACCGCCTCGTACGCCTTCTCCACGTCCATCCCGGCCCGATCGAGGACGATCGTGCCGTGACCCGGCAGCAGCACGTCCCAGCGGACGGGCTCGCCCAGGTGACGTGACCCCCGGCTTTCATCCAGCCGGGACCAGAGACCGGCGTTTGTTGTGGTGCACGAGCGCACACGAAGCAACGGCCTGGACGCGTCCAGGCCGTTGCTTCTCGATCTCGGCGGCGAAGGCCGCCGGGGTGGCGTAGCCGAGCGAGGAGTGCGGCCGCTCGGTGTTGTAGTCGTCGACCCATTCCCGGACCACGGCGCGGGCGTGCGCGAGGCTGAGGAACAGCGTCTCGTTGAGCAGCTCGTCGCGCATACGGCCGTTGAAGCTCTCGACATAGCCGTTCTGCATGGGGCGGCCCGGCGCGATGTAGTGCCACTCGACCTTTGACTCGTCCGACCAGACCAGCACCGCATTTGAGGTCAGCTCGGTGCCGTTATCGCTGACAATCATGCCTGGCCGACCACGCTCGGCGACCAGGTCGACCAGCTCGCGTACGACCCGCTTGCCGGAGATCGAGGTGTCCACCACCGCACGCAGGCATTCGCGCGTGACGTCGTCGACGATGTTGAGCACGCGAAACCGCCGGCCGGTGGCAAGCTGGTCATGCACGAAGTCCAGGCTCCAGCGCTGGTTGGGGAGCGCCAGCACCGGCCCAGGTGCCCGCGCGCCCACGGCGCGCCTTCGTCCCTTCCTGCGCCTCACCGTCAGGCCCTCCTCTCGGTAGAGCCGCTGCGTCTTCTTGCGGTTGATGGTGACGCCGTCGCGCCGCAG
Source organism: Sphingomonas sp. NIC1 (assembly GCF_001638925.1). Classification (NCBI taxonomy): domain Bacteria; kingdom Pseudomonadati; phylum Pseudomonadota; class Alphaproteobacteria; order Sphingomonadales; family Sphingomonadaceae; genus Sphingomonas; species Sphingomonas sp. NIC1. The sequence continues at coordinate 919,077 of NZ_CP015521.1, read as the reverse complement.
CAGGATGTGCAGCCGTCGATAGCCGAAACGGCGACGCTGGCCTGCCAACTCGCGCAGCCGTGCCCGCAGATCCTCGTCGCCCCCGCGACATGAGCGGTAGCGCATGCTCGTCCGGTCGGCCCCGATCACGGCGCAGGCGCGCCGCTCGCTCATCCCGAATCCAGCCTGCAACCGCGCGACCGCCTCCCGTTTGGCGGCCGCGCTCACCACTTTTTTGCCAGCAGGTCTTTCAACCCCGCATTGTCCAGCATGGCGTCGGCCAGCAGCCGCTTGAGCCTGCCATTCTCGTCTTCCAGCGCCCGCAGTCGCTTCGCCTCGGACACCTCCAGGCCGCCATACTTGGCCTTCCAGGCGTAGTAGGTCGCGCTCGACATGCCGTGCTTGCGGCAAAGCTCCGTCACCACCGCGCCGGCCTCGGCCTCCTTCAGAATGCCGATGATCTGCTCTTCCGAAAACTGCTTCCGCTTCATTCCGTCCGTCCCTTCCATGACGTCCTCCCTATTTTTTCATCCAAGCTGAGTGAGAGTTTTCCGGCCCTTTGAAGCCTGCGGGCAAGGAGCTGGGACATGAAGAAGTCGAGATACACGGAAGAGCAGATTGCGTTTGCGCTGAAGCAGGCGGAGACGGGCACGCCGGTGGCGGAGGTCATCCGCCGTATGGGCGTATCGGAGCAGACCTTTTATCGCTGGAAGAAGGTGTATGGCGGGCTGGGCGTCGGCGAGCTGCGGCGGGTCAAGCAACTCGAGGACGAGAACCGCAAGCTGAAGCAGCTCGTCGCGGATCTGAGCCTGGACAAGCATATCCTGCAGGATGTCCTAGCAAAAAAGCTCTGACGCCTGGGCGACGGCGCGAGATCGTCGCGTACGTCCAGGCGTCCCACGGCGTCAGCGAGCGGCGCAGTTGCCTCGCGCTCGGCGTCGACCGCTCATCGGTGCGCTACGTGTCGCACAAGCCGGACCAGGCGCCGCTGCGGCTGCGCATCCACGATCTGGCGGCAGCACGGGTGCGCTATGGCTATTTTCGGATCTACATCCTGCTGCGCAGGGAGGGCTGGCTGGTGAATCACAAGCGGGTTTACCGGCTATATCGGGAGGATGGATTGAGCCTTCGGCTCAAGCGTCCCCGTCGCAACGTCAGCGCGGCGAACCGCGAACGCCAGCCTGCGGCCTCGGCGCCCAACGAGATGTGGTCGATGGACTTTGTCTCGGATGCCTTGTTCGATGGCCGGCGGCTGCGGGCACTGACGGTGGTCGATGCGTTCACCCGCGAGGCGCTGGCGATCGACGTCGATCAGGGCATCAAGGGCGAGCAGGTTGTCGCGGCGGTGACGCGGATCGCGTCAGTACGTGGTGCACCGAAGACCATTCGGGTGGACAATGGCCCGGAGTTCATCTCGAAGGCGCTCGACCGATGGGCGTATGAGAACGGCGTCACGCTCGATTTCTCGCGGCCGGGCAAACCGACCGACAACGCCTTCGTCGAGAGCTTCAACGGCCGGCTTCGCGACGAGTGCCTGAACAGCCACTGGTTCCTGTCGCTGGCGGACGCTCGTGCCAAGATCGAGGCCTGGCGGCGGGACTATAACGAGAGCCGTCCTCACACGGCGCTTGGCTGGCTCACGCCAGCCGAATATGCTGCATCCGTCGGGGTTAACCCCGACGGATGCAAACCGGAAACTCGCATCATGCCCGGATGAGAAACCGGGGGACCGTCATCCATGGGCCGGTCTCTAGTTCCAGGTGGATGAAGAAACGGGGGTCACGTCACTCGCCGAAATCCGCGATCGCCCGTCCACCGTCACCAATAAGTTCCGCACCGCGCAGCTCCGGACCGAATGGGACGTCGCTGAAGGCTATACGCTGAAGCTCGGCGGCATGTACCGTCGTTTCGATTTCGACAGCGTCTCGTTCCAGCGCGATACGGCGATCTGCGGCAATGGCGGAACGGACCTGGTGCTGGGCACCATCACCTGTTCGCCGACCAGCGCGTTCGGTCCTAACGCCGTCTACGGCTATCAGGTGACGCCCGCGCTCAGCGAGCTGTTCACGCTCGGCAATGCGGGCCAGCCGTCGGGCACGACGGCGCAATGGCTGGTTCCCAACCTCGATGCCGCCACCGCCTACACCAAGCTGTACAGCCGTACGCCGACGCTGGTCGTAGGCGACAACCGCAGCGTGACCGAAGAGGTAAGCGGGGGCTATTTTCAGGTCGATGCGAAGGGCGAACTCGCCGGCCTCCGCTACGCGCTCAACGCGGGCATGCGCTACGCGCACACCGCCCAGGGATCGACGGGCATCAACTCGGGTGCGGTCGTGACGGTGAAGCGCGACTATGACGACTGGCTGCCGGCGGTGAACCTCGCGCTGTTCCCGACCGAGAAGCTGATCCTGCGCGCCTCCGCCGCCAAGGTGATGACGCGCCCGACGCTCGGCAACCTGACGCCCGGCGGTTCGGCCGACGGCTTCAACTATCGCGTGTCGTTCGGCAATCCGCAGCTCAATCCGTTCCGTGCCGCCGCCTACGACCTCGCAGCGGAATGGTATTTCGCGCCGCAGTCGATCCTGTCGGTGGCGCTGTTCAAGAAGAACGTCGAAAGCTTCCCGGTCTCGCAGTCGATCACCAACGCGACCTTCACCTCGACCGGCCTGCCAACCTCGGTGCTCGCGGCGTCTTCGCCCGCGGCGCTCAACCCGGCGCAGCAGGCACAGCCGATCTGGACGATCACCACCACGGTGAACGGCACGGGCGCTTCGCTGAAGGGCGCGGAGATCGCGCTGCAGGCGACGTTCAAGTTCCTGCCGGGCTTCCTCAAGAATTTCGGCGTGCTCGCCAACGCGACCTTCGTCGATTCGAACGCGAACTATCTGGTACAGGGTCCGGCGGTGTCGGCTTGCGTGCCGGGAGCCACGCCAGCGGCGGCCTGCTCGTTCGGGCCGCTCGTCAGCTCGACGCGCAACGCGACCTTGTTCGGTCTGTCGAAGCGGCAGTATAACGGCACGCTCTACTATGAGGACGCCAAGTTCTCGGCGCGCGGGTCGATCAGCTATCGTGGGCCGTATATCGATGCCAACAGCGGCACCGGCAACATCTTCGAAGGTTATAATTCGACGATCAACGTCGATGCCTCCGTCCGCTACAAGCTGACGCCGAATGTCGAACTGTCGCTCGAGGGCACCAACCTGACCGACGAGTATCGCGATCGCTACACCGATCTCGATGCCAACCGGAACTACGAATACAATCACTTCGGTCGAACGGTGCTGATCGGCGCGCGCTTCAAGATGTGAGGGGGTGGGTGCGCCGGTCATCAACGCCGGCGCACGCGTTGATGGAGGATATGCGGGTGGCTGGCATCGATCGCCGTCAGGCATTGCTCGGAACGCTTGCGGCGGCTGGTATGGCGGCATCGGCGCGCGCGCGCAGCCCCGCGGCCGGGGCGGTCCCCGCCGATCCGTCCGAAACCATCCTGCTATGGCCGGGCGGCGCCCCCGGTATGCCCGCGACGCCGCCCAAAGAGGTGATCGACGAGCGCAGCACGGATCCGGCGGTCCGCGACCGTGCGGTCCATGGCATCACCCGGCCGCGGCTCGTCGTCTTCCGGCCCCGGGTGCCGAATGGCAGCGCGGTGCTGGTGATGCCCGGCGGCGGCTATCGCTGGGTCGTCGTCGACAAGGAAGGCTATGAGATCGGCCGCTGGCTGGCGGAGCGAGGCTATACGGTCTTCGTCCTGTTCTATCGCCTGCCGGGCGAGGGGTGGGCCGCAGGACCCGATGTCGCGCTGTCCGATGCGCAGCGCGCGATGCGCCTGATCCGCGCGCGGGCCGATTCCTATGGCATCCGCCCGGATCGCGTCGCGGCGATGGGCTTTTCGGCGGGCGGTCACGTGTGCGGCGACCTGGCGACGCGCTTCGCCCGATCGACCTACGCGCCGGTCGATGCGGCCGACCGGCTGTCCGCACGGCCCGACCTCGCCGCGCTCCTTTACGCTGTCCAGTCGATGACGCCGCCGCTCGCGCATGCGGGGTCGCGGGCGCGCCTGCTCGGGCCCGATCCCTCGCCCGCACTGGAGGCGGCGCACAGTCCGGCCGCGAACGTCCGTCGCGATACGCCGCCCTGTTTCCTGGTCCATGCCGAAGACGACGACGCGGTGGCCGTCGACAACACGCTGGCGATGCGCGCGGCGCTGAAGGCGGCGGGCGTCTCCGTGGAAACCCATTTGTTTGCGAAAGGCGGCCACGGCTTCGGCCTTCGCCGCGCGGCCGGCAAGCCGGCGGCGGCGTGGCCGGAGCTGTTCCGGCAATGGGCGATGTCGCAGGGACTGGGCTGACGGACGCCGTCAGCCCGGTGCCGGAGGATCAGGCCGACACTTCCGCGCGGACGATCGCGGCGCCTGCCGCCAGCGCGTGCAGCTTGCCCTGGGCGACGCTGCGCGAGAGGGGGGCCATGCCGCAATTGGTGGCGGGGTAGAGCTTGTCCGCATCGACGAAGCGCAGCGCGTTGCGCAGCGTGTCCGCGACCTCTTCGGGTGTTTCCACGCGATCCGTCGCGACATCGATCGCGCCGACCATCACCGTCTTGCCGCGGATGAGCTCGATCAGGTCCATGGGCACGCGCGAATTCTGGCATTCCAATGAGACGATATCGATCGTCGAGGCCTGCAGATTGGGGAAGGTCTGCTCATATTGCCGCCATTCGGACCCGAGCGTCTTCTTCCAATCGGTGTTCGCCTTGATGCCGTAGCCATAGCAGATGTGGACGGCGGTTTTCGCCTTCAGCCCCTGTGCGGCGCGTTCCAGCGTGGCGATGCCCCAGTCGTTCGCTTCGTCGAAGAAGACGTTGAACGCAGGCTCGTCGAACTGGATGATATCGACGCCGACCGCTTCCAGCTCGCGGGCTTCCTCATTGAGGATGCAGGCGAATTCCCACGCCAGCTTTTCGCGGCTGCGATAATGGGCGTCGTAGAGCGTGTCGATCATCGTCATCGGCCCGGGCAGCGTCCATTTGATCGGCTGGCAGGTCTGCGCGCGCAGGAAGCGCGCATCGTCGACGAAGACCGGCGCGGGGCGCGACACCGCACCGACGACGGTCGGTACGCTGGCGTCATAGCGGTTGCGGATGCGCACCGTCTCGCGCTGTTCGAAATCGACGCCGTCCAAGTGTTCGATGAACGTGGTGACGAAATGCTGGCGCGTCTGTTCGCCGTCGCCGACGATGTCGATCCCCGCCTGCCGCTGGTCGTCGACCGCGAGGCGCAGCGCGTCCTGCTTGCCCGTGATCAGGTCGTCGCCCTCCAGCCGCCACGGCGACCAGAGCGTTTCGGGTTGGGCGAGCCAGGCGGGTTTGGGCAGGCTGCCCGCGGTGGTCGTCGGCAAGAGTGTCGTCATGATCAGGATACCTTCGCGTTCGGGGCGATCACAGGCCGCAGGTCGCGGACCAGCGCTGCAGCGCGGGGCCATGCGGTTTGATGAGATGGGCTTCGGCAAATCGGCCCTGCTCGACGGCGAGGCGGCTGCGCTCTTCGCGATCGTAGACGATGCGGGTCAGCGAATAATCCTGTTCGTCCAGGCTGGGCTGATAGCGGGCCGCGGCCGCCGAATTGGCGTTGTAGATTTCGGGGCGATAGATTTTCTGGAAGGTCTCCATCACGCTGATCGTGCTGGCGAGTTCGAGGTTGGTATAGCCGTCGACCAGATCGCCGATATGGTAGAAGGCGAGCGGCGCGACGCTGTGTGGCGGCATGAAGTAGCGCGCCGTCATCCCCATCTTTGCAAAGTACAGATCGGTGGGCGAACGCCTGTCGGCCGCATATTCCACCCCCAGGATGGGGTGGACGTTGGTCGTCCGGTGATAGACCTGCTTGCTGGACACGCTGAGGCAGATGACGGGCGGCTTGTCGAATTGCTCGCGATAGGCGTCCGACGACAGGAAATGCTTGAACAGATTGCCGTGCAGGTCGCCGAACTGGGCGGGCGCACCCTTATTTCCCGACTGGCGCAGGTGATCGGGCAGCACGACGCTGAAGTCGTAATCGCGGATGTAGGACGAGAAATTGTTGCCGACCATGCCGGCGATGCACGCGCCGCTACGCGTGTCGGTGACGCGGGTGTGCAGGATTTCGATCAGCGGAAACGCCTCATCCTGCGCGTCGGGGCCGATGCGCAGCGCGGCCGACACGATGTCGAGCGCCACGGTGTAGCGGTCACCCGTCGGATTGTCCCAATGCATCAGCGAATTGAAGCGCCGGTCGATCATCACCAGCGTGTTGCGCAGATTGTCCCGGCGGCTTTCCCCGCGTGCCAGATTGGCGAAATTGGTGGTGATGCGCGTGGTGTCGGCGGGGCGATAGTCCTCGTCGAACGGGATGCTGCTTATGGTGAACGTAAAGCCGCTATTCGTCATGACTCACCTGCTGTTGACGAACAGGGGCATGGAAGAGCGCGCATGGCGTGAGCGAGGCCCGGATGGCGTGCGCCGTGGACCGTCCGCGTCAAGCGCGATCCACCGGAGGAACCCCCGTCCGAGGAACGTTATGGCGTCGGAGGCAGGTCTCCTGGCTCACGGGTCAATGCGGTGGTTCCGGCCTTCCCGGGCGCGGGTGCAGCGCCCAGTGACACGAAATGGAACCGCCGCTCGCCGCTTACAGTTGCGGGGGCAGCGCCGGATTTTGCCCGCAGGGGGCATCACCGGCTTCCCGTCTTAGCCCCACCGCCATGCCTGGGATGGGGAACCTCGACAGGCGTCTTAGGCAGGATCCCGCGGCATTTGTCAAGCACGATATAAAGATATCTTTATATCGTTATGTCGGGTTGATGAGGCATGCCACCCATACAAAAGCAGCGCCGATGGGGTGCATCGGCGCTGCTGAGGACGGCGTGTTTTTGGCTGGGGGGTCGCCTCAATAGGCGGCCGACAGCGTCAGGAACCACTGGCGCGGCGGGATCGGAAAGCCCGAGTAATTATTCGTCGCCGATCCGACGCCGAGGGTCGAAATGCCCTTCTTGTCGAACAGGTTGGTGACGTTGAGCGCCAGCTCCGCCTTGCGCAGCGGGATGACGCCCTCCGGCACCCGCGCCGCGACGCGCAGCGAGGTAAGGAAGTAGGAGGGCACCTTCGCATCGTTGCTGAACGTCGCGTAGCGCGCGCCGACATAATCGCCGATCACCTGTACCTCGACCGGATCGAGCGAGAGGGTGGCGACCGACTTGTTCATCCATTTGGGGATGCCGGGCAGCTGCTTGCCGCAGGTCGGCACGATGCCGCCGGCGACCAGATAGCCGCCGATGCAGGTGTCCGTTGCCGCGCCGATGCCGCTGGCGGTCGAAGTGTAGTCGCGCTTGTACTTCGACAGATTGTACGACGTGGCATTGTACAGCGACAGGACGCGGCCGAAGCGCAGCGTGAAGGCGGCGTCGACACCGTCGGTCTTCACGTTGCCGACGTTGACCAGGATCGAGGTGCCGCCGGTGATCGCACCGCCCGCGATGCCGCCGGGGTTGGTCGAGATCGCCAGCAGCCGGTCCTGGAAGTCGACGTGATAATAATTGACCTGCGCGCTGAAGCCGATGCCGCCGCCGAAGCTGCGGTTGCTGCGCAGGCCGGCTTCATAGGTCCAGCTGCTTTCGGGCCGGCCGCTCTGCGCGAAGGCGTTGAACGCCGCCTGGCTGCCCGTGAACCACGGGCCGCCGCCGCCCGCCAGATAGGCCTGATATTGCCGCAGGTTTTTCTGCGCGTTGGCATAGAGCTGTTCGTGGCCGTTGACGTCATAGGTCGCGCCGACCGCGGGCAGGAACCAGCGCAGCGTGTCGATCCGCCCCTGCGGCAGGTTGCCGGTCAGGCCGGACAGCGAGCCGACCACCGGCTGCACCGGGAAGCGGCCGGTCGCCCATTGCGCGCTGGTCTTGAAGCCTGCCTGGATCAGCAGCCGGTCGAATGCCTGCCAGCTGTCCTGCAGGTGCAGCTGGAGTTGTTCGATCTTCGCATCGCCCTGATATTGCGTGAACAACGGCTGCGCGACCGAGAGCGGGCGGATGTAAGGCGTGCTGTTGCCCGGCGTGTTGACGTCGACGCCATACCAGCGACGCCACTGCGTCGTGCTGTTGTGTTCGAACCAGCCGCCCAGTTCGATCTTGTGTGCGCCGAGATCGAGGTCGAGCGCGGAGATGACGCCCCAGCGATCGATGCGATATTCGGTGGTGCGGGTGATCAGGCCCGACCCGCCCGTCGCGGCGACCAGCGCGGCCCCGGCCGCCGCCGCCTGCGCATCGGTGCGCGCAGTGCAGGTCGTCGGGAGGATGCCGTTGGTATTGGCGGTAAAGCGGCAGTTGCTGGGCAAGGTCGCGTACGCCGGATCGAGATAGGCCTGCGCGGTGGTGATCGACTGGCCGAGCGGCCCCGCGACGACGCCGACGCCGTCATTGTGGTGGTAATAGGCCGTGTTGGTCAGCGTGATGCTTTTGGCGAGGCGGGCCTCGTACCGGCCATAGGCAAGATAATCGGTGCGCTGCGCATCCGAGTAATAATTGCGGTAATTGCCGCCTTCCGCCGCGGGCGAGTTGCCGAGCGCGCTGAGGTAATTGGTGCGATAGCCGTTGAAGTCCGGGTAGAAGAACGGCTTCGTGTACGGCGTGTAGAGCTGCGTCGCGCTGGCGGTTTTGCCGGCGGAGGGCTTGAAGAAGACCGTCGAATCCTCGTTCGGCTGCGTCATGTCGTTATAGTCGAAGTACAGCGTCAGCTTGCCGAGGCTGTCATCGTGGACGAACTTGGCGTTCGCCTGCCAGCCGCCCTGAATGCCGTTGAAGTCCCAGGCGCGGGCCCGCTGGCGGACGCCCGACACATAGGCGCTGTTGGTGCCGCCGCCGAAGGTGCCGGTGTCGATCCGCACGAAGGTGCGCGACGTGTCATAGCTGCCGACGGTCTGTGCGGCCTGAATGCCGAGCGTCGGCAGTGGGCTGGATGAATAGGTTTCGACCGTGCCGCCCAGATTGCTGTTCGACGCGGTGGCAAGATCGCCCGCGCCGGTCGCGACGACGACGCGGCCGACGTTTTCCGAAATCACCGCGCGCTGCGGCGACAGGCCGTTGTAATTGCCGTAGCTCTGGTCGCCGAGCGGGATGCCGTCCATCGTATAGCCGAGCTGGTTGCCGGCAAAGCCATGGATGAAGATCTGCGCGTTCTGTTCGTTGTTCCCCCACGGATCGGCGGTGACGTACAGCACGCCGGGCAGCGTCTGGATCGCTTTGAGCGGGCTGACGCCGGGCAGGATCTTCTGCATCTCGGTGCCGGGCAGCTCCACCGCGGTGCGCGTGCGGCCACCGGTGACGACGATGGCGGCGGGCTCCCCGGCGGCATCCGCCGTGTCGTCCGCAGGGGCGGGGGCCGTCTGCGCCTGCTGCGCACGGACGGCGACGGGACTGACGGATGCGACGGCTACGGCCAGTAGCGACACGGACGGACGGATCATATTCGGTTTTTCCCCCACGACCGCAAAGACGTATGCGGCTGAGCGGCGCGGTAGAGCGCTTTCGCGGCAGTTTTGCTGCACCGCGACAACAGATCGGTGACATGTCTGCGGCCGTTCGATGACGCCGTGGCACGGGGCCCGAACAGGGGCGGGGGGTGTCACGGAACTGTCTTTGATGCGTCATGACGGGCGTGCCAAATTGTAGCACGGCCGTAACGATCGCCGCCCAATGCCGCCCCGACAGGCCGAATGGGCCAAAGGGGACCTACATCATGATCGCTTGCAAATGGCTTCTGTGTGCCGCGCCGATGGCGCTCGTCGCGGGCAATGCCGCGGCGCAGACCGTGTCGGCGGATGCCGCCGCGACGGCGCAGGTCGAAACGCCCGCCGCCACGGATGCCGCCGACGCCCCGTCGGGCGACATCGTCGTGCTCGGCTTCGGCCGGACGCGTCAGGTGCAGACCGTGTCGGCGATCGAGATGGAGCGCCTGACCCCCGGCACGTCGCCGCTGAAGGCGATCGCCAAGCTGCCCGGCGTGAACTTCCAGTCGGCCGATGCCTTCGGGGCCTATGAATGGTCGACGCGCATATCGCTGCGCGGCTTCAACCAGAACCAGCTGGGCTTCACGCTCGACGGCGTGCCGCTGGGCGACATGAGCTACGGCAACGTCAACGGCCTGCACATCAGCCGCGCGGTGATTTCGGAAAACCTCGCCAGCACCACCGTGGCACAGGGCGCGGGTGCGCTCGGCACCGCCTCGACCAGCAACCTCGGCGGCACGATCGAATTCGTCAGCCGCAAGCCGTCGGACACGTTCGACCTAGTGGGTTCCGGCACCTATGGCAGCAACAACACGTGGCGCGGCTTTGCGCGGCTCGACACGGGTGATCTCGGCGGCGGGCTGAAGGGCTATATCAGCTACGGCTATCTCACCACCGACAAGTGGAAGGGCTTCGGCTCGCAGCGCCAGCATCAGGTCAATGCGAAGCTGATGGAGGATCTGGGATCGCGTGGCAGCATCACCGCCTTCGTCGATTATTCGGATCGTCGCGAAAACGACTATCAGGACCTTAGCCTCGACATCATCCGTCGCCGCGGGCTGAACAACGACAATATCTCGGACAACTACCCGCTCGCGCTGCAAATCGCGCGCGTCTACCAGAATCAGGCGACGCTGGCGGCCTATCAGGCGGCGAACAATGGATCGTCGGTGGGGTATGTCGCGCCCTGGACCGGCGCGGGCTTCACCCTGCCGAGCGGGTTCGGCACGGCCGACGATGCCTATTATGACGCGGCGGGCCTGCGGCGCGACTGGCTGGCGGGCGTCACGTTCGACGGCAAGCTGACCGACGCGCTGTCGATCGTGTCGACGACCTATTACCACCACAACAAGGGGCAGGGATCGTGGATCACGCCCTATTCGCCGACGCCGGCCGGCGCGCTCGGCGGCAATGGCCAGCCGCTGCCGCTCGCATCGACCGCGGCCTATAACCTTGCCTCGCCGCTCGGCTTCCGCACCACCGAATATGGCATCGATCGGGGCGGCAACATTACCCGCCTGACGCTGGAAACGGGCGCGAACCGGCTGGAGTTCGGCGGCTGGTACGAAAGCAACAGCTTCACCCAGGCGCGCCGCTTCTATGGGATGAGCAACACGACGCCCGATCGGAACGCCCGCGATTTCCAGTCGAACGCCTATCGCACGCAGTGGAACGGTAAGTACGACACCGAGACGCTGCAATATTTCGTGGCGGACACGCTGACGCTCGGCGACCTGACGCTGAACGGCGGCTGGAAGGGCATGCGCGTCAAGAACCAGGCGAACCTGCTGGTCGGCACGCTGGTCAACGGCAAGATCAAGGCGGAGGACTGGTTCCTGCCGCAGGTCGGCGCGGTCTATCGCCTGGGCGGCGGCGCGGAACTGTTCGCGAGCTATACCGAGAATATGCGCGCCTTCGTCTCGTCGGCGACGACCGGTCCGTTCGCGACGACGCAGGATGGCTTCAACGGCATCCGCAACACGCTGAAGCCCGAAACCTCGAAGACGGTCGAGGGCGGCGCGCGTGTGCGCAGCGGCGGCTTGCAGCTGTCGGCGGCGGGCTATTTCATCGACTTCTCGAACCGCCTGCTCACCTTCTCGAACGGCGCGGGTATCATCGGCAACCCGCCGACGCTGAACAATGCGGGCAGCGTCCACAGCTATGGCGCCGAAGTGTCGGCCTATTACCGCGTCGTCCAGCCGCTCTCGCTGTTCGCCAGCTATTCGTACAACCACGCGACCTATCAGAACGACGTGCGCAATGCCGCGGGCACCGTGCTGACCGCGACCGCGGGCAAGACGGTGGTGGATACGCCGGAGCATATGGTGAAGGGCGAGATCGTCTATGACGACGGCAGCGTTTTCGCCCGCGCCGGCGCGGACTATATGTCGAAGCGCTACTTCACCTATCTGAACGACCAGTCGGTGCCCGGCCGCGTGTTGGTGGATGCCAGCATCGGCTATCGCTTCGGCGAAGGCACGGGTATGTTCCATGGCTTCGCGATCGAGGGCAGCGTGACCAACCTGACCGACAAGAATTACATCTCGACGATCGGGACGAACGGCTTCACCGCGAGCGGGGACAATCAGACGCTGCTGGCGGGCGCGCCGCGTCAGTTCTTCGTCACGCTGCGTCGGGGCTTCTGATGCGGCGGCTTGCGACCCTCATCGCGCTGTTGCTGGCAAGCCCGGCAGCGGCATCGCCGGTGCTGCTGATCTCGCTCGACGGCCTGCGCCCCGGCGATATCAGCGACGCAAAGGCACGGGGCATGAACCTCCCCGTATTGAGCGGCCTGCGGGCGGAGGGCGCGAGCGCACAAGGGGTGGTGGGCGTGCTGCCGACGCTCACCTACCCCAGCCACACCACGCTGGTGACGGGCGTGTCGCCCGGCCGGCATGGCGTGGTGAACAACCTGACGTTCGATCCCGAACAGAAGAACCAGGGCGGCTGGTATTGGTATACGTCGGACGTGAAGGTGCCGACCCTGTGGCAGGCGGCGCATGCCGCGGGCCTGTCGACCGCCAACGTCCACTGGCCGGTGACGGTCGGCGCGACGGGGATCGACGAAAACCTGCCGCAGATCTGGCGGGCCGGCACCGAGGACGATCGCAAGCTGCTGACCGCGCTGGCGACGCCCGGCCTCGTCGCGCGGCTGGAACGCCGCGTTGGCGCCCGCTATCCGCAGGGGATCGACGAGACGGTGGAGGGCGATGCGCAGCGCGTCGCCTTTGCCGAGGCGCTGCTGGCCGACAAGCCGCAGTTCATGACGGTGTACCTGGCCGGCATCGACCACACCGAGCATCACGACGGCCCGGATTCGGCGGCGGCGAAGGCGGCGATTGAAGCGACCGATGCGCTGGTCGGGCGGCTGGTGCGCGCGGCCCGCGCGGCGATGCCGGACGTGACGGTGGTCGTCGTGTCCGACCATGGCTTCCTGCCGGTGAGCACGGACATCAACCTGTTCAAACCGTTCATCGATGCGGGGCTCATCACGCTCGATGCCAAGGGGCAGGTGACGGGCTGGCAGGCGATGCCGTGGATTGCGGGCGGCACGGCGGCGATCCGCCTCGCCCGGCCTGACGATGCCGCGCTGCTCGCCAAGGTGCGCGGCGTGCTCGCGGCGATGGCCGCGAATCCGGCGTATAAGATCGCCAGCGTCCTCGATCGCAGCGCGATCGCCAAGGCGGGCGGGGATGGCGAGGCGAGCTTCCTCGTCGCGATGCAGCCGGGCACGGAGACGGGGCGCGATCCGGCGGCGCCGATCGCGAAGCCGTCCGTCTATAAGGGCATGCACGGCTACGTCCCCTGGGACCCCGCGATGCGATCGACGCTGATCGTCGCCGGGCCGGGGGTCGCCAAAGGCAAGGACCTGGGCGTCGTCGACATGCGCGCGATCGCGCCGTCGATCGCGCGGCGGCTGGGCGCGAGCCTGCCGTCGGCGGAGATGCCGGCGGTCTTCTGACGATCCGGGGCACCGTTCGACCGTATTGGCGCTGATATAGTGTAACATTCGGCTTGTGCCGGATGCCGCGATCGACCAAAGGGCATCGGTCGTTGCGCCGCATCGTCGTGGTCGTGCGCACCGAGCGAACCCACGGAGACTGGCGACGATGACGGCTGCTTTGCCCGCCACGGCGACGATGGTGGCGGACACGGGGGAGCGGCGCGCCGCTCGTCCCGCGGCGCGCCTGCGATTGCAGGGGATCGACGCGCTGCGCGGCTTCGTCATGCTGGTGATGCTGCTCGATCACTTACGCGAAACATGGTTCCTGCACGTTCCCGTGCCCGATCCGGTCGATGCGCGGGTGATCTTGCCCGCTTTGTATCTGGGTCGGCTGGCGGCGAGTCTGTGTGCGCCGGTGTTCGTCGTGCTGACCGGCCTGTCGGCCTATCTGTTCGCCACCCGGCATACGTTGGCGGAGACGCGGGCGTTTCTGGTGAAGCGCGGGCTGGTGCTGATGGCGCTCGACGTCTTCTATCTATCCGAATTGTATTGGGGCGTCGCGAGTCCGACGATCTGGCTGCAGGTGATGTGGTGTATCGGCGTGTGCATGATCGTGCTCGCGGCGCTGATCGGTGTGCCGCGCCGGGTGTTGCTGGCGGTGGGGCTGGTAATTGTGTGCGGGCACAATCTGCTCGATTCCATCCATCTGCGTGCCGGCGATCCGCTGTTCCCGCTGTGGGCGATGCTGCACCAGCGTGACGTGATCGCGCTGCCGTTCGGACTGATCGCCAAGACGACCTATCCGGTGCTGCCGTGGATCGGCGTCATCCTGCTCGGCTGGTCGATCGGGTCGTGGTTCGGCGGCGACGTACCCGCGGCCGCCCGTCGCCGGCGGCTGGTCATGACCGGCGGCGCCATGCTGCTGCTGTTCGCGGCGCTGCGGCTGGCGAACGTCTATGGCGATGCGCCGTGGTTCGTCGTCGCGGGCGATGCGATGCGGACATGGATGAGCGTCTTCGCGCTCACCAAATATCCACCCTCGCTGCTGTTCCTGCTGCTGACGCTCGGCTGCGGCGCGCTGCTGCTCGCGGCGTTCGACCGGCTGGACGGCACCAGGCTGGTTGCGGCACTCGCGGTGTTCGGGGCGGCGCCGATGTTCTTCTACCTGCTGCACCTCACCGTCCTGCGCCTGCTCTATCACAGCGCGTTTGCGATCTGGGGGGCGACGCATGGCGCGACGTTCGGCGTCGATGACTACGGCTGGGTGCTGTTGTGGTATGTCGCGCTGATCGTGCCGCTCTACCTGCCGACGGCCTGGTTCGCGCGGTTCAAGGCGCGGCGGCGGGACATCGCCTGGCTGAAATATCTGTAGCGGCCGCTATCGCCCCGCCGGCATCACGCGCTTCAGGAACGCGGAGACCGGCCGTTCCCACACCGACGGATCGGCCTTGGCGAAGGTCTTGTGGCCGTCGTCGCCGAAGGACGGCAGGCCGACGAAGGTGACTGGCGGCGTCGAAGCTCCGGCATAGGCCGCATACATGCGATGGGCGAGATCGCGGCGGAAGAAATGGTCGTTGGCGGCGTAGAGCCACACTTGCGGCACGCGATTGCCCGCGCCGAAATGCCCCTCGGCGGCGATCAGCCGGTCTTCGCTGCCGCAGATATGCTCCTTGCCGTCGCCGCCACGCCCGCCGGCAAAGCTGATGACGCCGACGACGCCCGGCGGCGGCGCATCGGCGAGCGCGACCGCGCCGAAGCCGCCGGCGGACTGGCCGACCACGACGATCCGGCTGGGATCGGCACCCGGCAGCGTTGCGGCGGCGGAGACGATGGCACGCTCGACCGCGGCGGTCTTCTCTCCCGCCGCAACGTAATTCTCGTCCTGGCATCGCCCGGCGGCCTCGAGATACGAACCGCTCGACGTACCGAAGCCGGGGCGGAGCGCGGTGACGACCATATAGCCATGGTCGACGAACCAGGCGGCGGCGCGGACGAAGCCGAGTTCGACGCCGGGGAACTTGCTCTTGTCGGGCGGCGTGCCGTGGTTGATCACGACCAGCGGGAAGGGTCCCGACCCCGCCGGTCGGTACACGCGCGCGGCAAGCTGATAGCCGGTGCCGTCGATCGTGATGGGCAGCGTGCCGTCGGCCACCGTTGCGCGGGGCGCCGCCATCGCGGGCGAAGCGATGGCCACGCCGCATGTCGTCAGTACCGCGATCAGGACCTTGCGCATTCGAACTGCCCTCCAGCGTCGTATGCGGCGCAGGATGCGGCGCGGCGCGGGGCCGAGGCAAGTGAACTCGACGACAGGTTTCCGACATGTCCGGTGGCAATTGCGACAGGCCATCGACGGAAAGTGCGCGCTGCTGCATCTAGGGGTGTCGGGGAGAAGCCGTGCATTCAGATCAGCTAGTTGCCTGGGTCGGTCGTCACATCCTGCCGCATGAGCGGCGGTTGCGCGTCTGGCTGCGTGCGGCCTTCCCGACGGTGGACGTGGACGACGTGGTGCAGGAAACCTATTGCCGGATCAGCGGGCTGGACCGGTTCGATCATATCGACGATCCGCTGCGCTACGTCTTCCGCACCGCGCGCAACGTGGTGCTGGAACAGATCCGGCGCGAACGCGTCGTGAGCATCGAGGCGGCGAGCGGGCTGGCCGAGCTGGAAC
This sequence comes from Sphingomonas sp. NIC1, assembly GCF_001638925.1. NCBI lineage: Bacteria > Pseudomonadati > Pseudomonadota > Alphaproteobacteria > Sphingomonadales > Sphingomonadaceae > Sphingomonas > Sphingomonas sp. NIC1. Next base: position 902,964 of record NZ_CP015521.1, on the reverse strand, counting down.
TGGTGCCCGAACCCGCCGGATCGCCCGAGGAGATCGTCGCCGGCCGTCATGCGCTGGCGCGGATCGAGCGGCTAATCGACGCGCTGCCCGATCGCGCGCGCACCATCTTTCGGCTGCGCAAGATCGAAGGCATCGGCCAGCGCGATATCGCCGCACGGCTGCGGATATCGGAAACGGTGGTTGAGAATGACGTGGCGCGGGGCTTGCGCCGCATCCTCGAACAGCTGACCGAGGAAGAGAAAGCGGAGCTGCCGATCCGTCGCCGCCGACCGGCGGCCGTGCCGCGGGCGCGCGGCCGCGACGGGGAGACGCGGCGATGATTGCGGAAGCCGCCAGCCGCTGGGCGGCCGCGCTCGATCGCGGGCTCGATGCGTCGGAGCAGGCCGAATTGTCCGCATGGTTGCAGGACGATCCGCGCCACCGCGGCGCGCTGCTTCGTGCGCAGGCTGCGCTGAGTCTGCTCGACCGTGGTCGCGCTCTGTCTGGCATCGAGCAGGGGGCGCAGGACGAGGCCCCACTGCCATCGCGCCGGCGATGGTGGCGTCTGGGCGGTGCGGCGGTCGCGGCAGCGCTGGTCGCCGGGGTCGGCATCGGCCTGTGGCCCGATCGGGCGGCGCGGATCGACACGGCGCTCGGCGAGATCCGGCGCATGCCGCTGGCCGACGGATCGGTCGCGGTGGTCAACAGCGGTACGGCGCTGCGCGTCGCTTTCACGCCCGCGCGCCGCAATGTCGAACTGGCGAGCGGCGAAGCGTGGTTCCAGGTCGCGCACAATCCGAAGCGGCCGTTCGTGGTGGCGAGCGGCCCGGTGCGCGTGCAGGCGGTGGGCACCGCCTTCGACGTCCGGCGGCAGGGGGATGCGGCGCGGGTCGTAGTGACCAAGGGCGTCGTGCGCATCTGGACGGAGGGAAGCGGCGTCGCGCCGATCGACGTCAGCGCCGGCCATGCCGCGACGATCGACGCCAGCGAGCGGATCGCGGTGCGCACGGTATCCGCCCAGACGTCGGACCAGCAGCTGGCGTGGCGCGACGGGCGCATCGTGCTCGACGACATGACGCTGCGCGACGCCGTCGCGGAGTTCAACCGCTACAATAGCGATCGGCTGGAGGTGGCGCCGGCGCTGGCCGGGCGGCGCTTGGTCGGCTGGTTCCGCACCTACGACATGGAAGGGTTCGCCAACGCCAGCGCGGCGATGGTCGGCGGCCGCGTCGAACGGCACACCCTGTCCGGCGGGGGCGAGGTGACGCGGATCGTCCCCGCAAAATAATTCGTCCACCACTGACGGAAATAGGGCCGCAATACATCCTTGAGGGCACGCGCCATGTGAAGCGCGGACACAGTTTCAGGGAGGGGTTCCATGCGCACCGGTCATATCTTCAGTCTGCCTCTGGTTTCGGTCGCGGCGATCGCCGCAGGGATCGCGACGCCCGCCGTCGCCGCCCAGCCCGCGGTCCGCACCTTCAACGTGCCGCGCCAGCCCGCCGCCACGGGCCTTGTCCGCTTCGCGCAGCAGGCCGGCATCCAGATCCTCGCGCCCAGTGACGTCACCCGCGGCCAGACGGTCGAGGCGGTGAAGGGCCAGCTGAGCATCCAGGAAGGCCTGCGTCGCCTGATCGCGACCAGCCGCCTGCGCCTCGTCTCGTTCGACGGCCGTACCGCGGTGATCGCTGCGGGCGCGCAGGGGGGCGCCCCGCGCACCGTCAGCTATGGCGCGCCGCAGGACACGACCGCCGCGCCGACCGGCACGGACCCCACGCAGGTCGCCGACACCGCCGCCGCGGACGACAACCCGCAGAACGACATCATCGTCACCGGCAACACCTCCGACAAGCGGACGCTGTTCAACTCGTCGTCGAACGTGACGCTGGTCAACGCCGCAGACCTGCTGCGCAAGGCGCCGCGCTCCACCGCCGACACGCTTGAATTGGTGCCGGGCGTGTTCGTCGAAGGCACGGCGGGCCCAATCTCGAACAATTATTCGGTGCGCGGCCTGCGTGGCGGCGGCCAGAGCTTCATCACGCTGGAAGAGGACGGCATGCCGATCCTGTACGGCGGTGGCGGTGCGGACTTCTATTTCCAGAACGACATCACGATCGCCCGCATGGAAGCGGTGCAGGGCGGCACGTCGGGCGTGCTGGCGCCGAACGGCGCGGGTGCGACGATCAACTTCATCTCGATGAAGCCCGATCACGACAAGGCGACCGCGATGGTCCGCTACACCGGCACCACCTATGGCGACCTGCGCGCCGACGGCTATTTCTCCGCGCCGATCGCGGATGGCTGGGCATTCAACGTCGGCGGCTATGTCACGTCGCAGCGCGGCGTGCGGCGCACGCCCTTCACCTTCAACGCCTATGACGTGAAGGCGATGCTGGAGAAGCAGTTCGCCGGTGGCGGCTTCGTGCGCTTCACCGTCAAGCATGGCGACAAGCATTTCCCCTATTACGCCGACATGCCGTTCCGCGTCGCGACCGACGGTACGATCAGCAGCGTGCCCAGCCTGGACCTGAAGCGCGACGACGTCGGCGGGCGCGGCTTCACCCAGTTCCTCGTGCCCAATGCGCCCGCGACGGGCCAGAGCCTGCGCCGCTTCAGCTCGGCGGATGGCGTCCACGTCAAGTCGACGACCTATCGCATGGATGTCGAGGTGCCGGTCACCCCCAGCCTGCGCCTGTTCGGCCGTGCGCGCTATCTGGATGGATCGTACGACTTCAACGGCATCTTCCCGGGCAGCGGATCGGGCACGGCGGGCCTGACTTCGGCGGTCAACTACCTCAATCCGGCCGTCTCGCCGCTCGCCGGGCTGACGCCGCTGAACGGATCGACGCTCACCTATTTCCAGGTGGCGGCGGCGCGCTTCCCCAACACTGCGCAATATGGCCTGCGTAACATCCGCACCGGCCAGGTGATCGCCGCGTCGGATACGGCGACGCTGAACGCGCTGAACGGCAACGGCCTGCTCCAGCAGACGGTGCTCAACCACCAGACGCTCGCGACCAAGGACTTCGGCAGCGACTTCGGCGTGAAGTGGGATGCGGGCGGCAGCAACATCGACAATTCGCTGACCGTTGGCGGCATGGTGTACAACGTACGCCGTCGCAATAACCAGTCGGCGGTCGCGACGGTGCTGAACGACGTGCGCAACGATTCCAACGTCTATGACATGGTGGCGCTGAACGCCGGGGGCGGCGTGATCGGGTCGCTGACCAACAACGGCATGGTCAATTACGGCAATTGGGGTCAGGGCCTGTTCAGCGACGAGGTCACGTCGCTGTCGGCCTATTTCAACGACGAACTGACGATTGGCGAGAAGCTGCACATCGACTTCGGTGCGCGCTATGAGCACCAGCACGTCCGCGTCGATATCGGCAATACCGCCGGGACTAACGCGCTCGTTCCGGCCGGCACGCCCGGGATTTACGACAACGTCGGCAGCACGTTCAACGGCCGCTACACGCGCCAGACGGCGAATTACTCCGACTGGGCCTACACCGCGGGCATCAACTACGAGCTGACCGACCACGTCGCGCTGTACGTGCGCGGTGCGCACGGCTTCCAGACCAATGGCGGCGACACCGGCGGCACGCGCAAGCCGACGGGCCTGACGCTGTATGAAGGCGGCGTGCGGTTCAACGCGCGCGGCTTCAACGCCTCGGTCATCGGCTTCCGCACCGAATTCCGCGACCAGAGCTATCAGTTCATCAACCCGGCCAACCCGGCGCAGGCGAGCAACGCGCTGGCGGACAATTTCACCAACGGCGTCCAGCTCAATGCAACGCTGCGCCCGGTGCAGTTCTTCAGCGTCGACGTGCAGGGCGTCTATCAGGACCCCAAGCTCAGCAACTTGCGCTTCGACGGCGTCGCGCAGCCGCAATATAACGGCAACACGCCGGAGCGGACGCCCAAGAAGCTGCTGACGGTGACGCCGTCGTTCATCCTGCCGGGCGGGCTGGGCGAAATCTATGGTCGCTGGAAGTATATCGGCAAGATCTTCGCCGACAGCGGCAACGGCATTGCGCTGCCCGACTATAGCGTCTTCTCGGTCGGTGCGAGCATCGACGCGACGCCGCGGCTCAACCTGTCGGTCAGCGTCGACAATCTGACCGATACGAAGGGCTTCACCGAAGGCAACCCGCGGCAGGGCCAGACGCAGACGATCGTCAACGGCTATTTCTACGGTCGTGCGATCGTCGGTCGCAACGCGCTGTTCAGCGCGACGCTGAAGCTGTGAGGGTGAAGGCGGGGTTGCGGCTGTCGCTCGGTCTGGCGATGGCTTTGGTGCTGACCGGGGCGGGCGCCGCGCCTGCCCAGGTCGAGCATTATGCGGTGCGCGAGGGGCTGAACGTCAACAGCTTCACGCGCGCCGGCCCGGTCGCGGCGCATGTCGTGCTGCGATCGGGCAAGCAACCCCGCCTGCTCGTCGCCTTTCCGGCGGGCAATAGCGGCACCGCTCTCTGGTTCGAGCCGCTGGCCAAGGACGCCGAATGGCGGCTGGAGGGCGAACCGCAACCGGTGACGGTGCGCGACGCCAAGGGGCGCCCGCTGCATGGCGTGCGCTTCGTGGCGACGATCGCGGCGGACCGGCTGGTGCCGCGCCAGGCCGTGCTCTCCAGCATCCGCGTGCTGCGCGACTATCAGGCGCTGGGCAAGGCGCCCGCCGAAGTGCTGACGCCGGCACGGATGACCGGCGACACCATCCGCTGGTCGCGCGATCGGCTCGACGGGGCGGCGGGGTACGACCTCGCGATGCGGGTGACCGGCGGTGCGATCAAGGATGGCGCTATCCTTGCCGGCAAGGACGGAACGATCCGTTTTGCCGTCACCGCGCTGACGGGCGAGACGCCGCTGACCCCGCGCGGCGGCGCGGACCTGCTCAATACCAAGGCCCAGCCCGATCCGGGGGCGCGCAACGCGCTGACTTTCCTCAGCTATGCCGAAAAATATCTGGCGGGGTCGTGGCGCTTCGACACCTATTTCGGGCGCGACACGCTGATGTCCGTCCGGCTGCTAATGCCCGCGCTGCAACCCGCGGCGGTGGAAACGGGGCTGGCCTCGGTTCTCGCCCGTCTGTCGCCGCAGGGCGAGGTGGCGCATGAGGAGGATATCGGCGAGTTCGCCATTCTCGATCATCAGAAGGCGGACGGCAGCCTGTCCGACGTGCCGGTCTATAATTACAACATGGTCGACAGCGACTATATGCTCGCCCCGGTCGCGCGGGCGTGGCTGCTCGACGATCCGCGTGGGCGGACGCGGGCGGCGGCGTTCCTGGCGCAGCGCGTCGGGGCTGAGACGATGGGCGCGCGGATGGTGCGCAACCTGCGCTTCGTGCTGCAGCAGGCGGCACCCTTCGCCAGCGACCCGGTCGCCGCCAAACTGATCGCGCTGAAGCCCGGCATGGATGCCGGCGAATGGCGTGACAGCAACGACGGGCTGGCGGGCGGGCGCATCCCCTATGACGTCAACGCGGTGCTGGTGCCCGCCGCGCTGGATTCCGCCGCGGCGTTGCAGGCGAGTGGGCTGCTCCGTCCCTATCTGGCTGCCAGCGACGCGCGGGCGTTCGCGGGCGCTCGCGCGGTCGCCGATGTGTGGCGTGCCAAGGCCCCGCCGCTGTTCGACGTGACGCTGCCCGCCGCCACGGCACGGCAGGCGGTGAGCCGCTACGCTGGCACGATCGGCGTGCCCGCCGCGCCCGCGCTCGCGGCAATCGGCACTGCGCCGGTCCGCTTCCCGGCGATCGCGCTCGACGCGCAGGGGCGTCCGATCCCGGTGCAGAACAGCGATCCGGGCTTTGCCCTGCTGTTCGAGACGCCGTCGGCCGACGCGCTTCGCGTGATGGCGAGCGGCTTCATTGATGCGTTCCCGGCGGGGCTGCGTACCGGAGCGGGCATGCTCGTCGCCAATCCCGCCTTTGCCGATGCGGCGATCCAGCGGAAATTCTCGCCCAACGCCTATCACGGCACAGTGGTGTGGAGCTGGCAGCAGGCGCTGGTCGCGGCCGGGCTGGCGCGGCAGCTCGAACGGCGCGACCTACCGGCCGACGTCCGCGCGCAACTGACCCGCGCACAATCCTGCCTGTGGGACGGGATCGATGCGACGAAGAGCGTCCAGAGTTCGGAGCTGTGGTCCTGGCGCTATGCCGATGGCCGCTACAGTGTCGTGCCGTTCGGCGCGGCGGGCGCGGATGTCGACGAATCCAACGCGGCGCAATTGTGGAGCACGGTCTATCTCGCGCTGCGCCGACCGACCGGGACAGCGGTGGCCTGCACGGGGTGATGACGCTCGCCGGCACAATCCCGATCGGATAGGCTCGGCGGTATGAGCGACACACGTATTCGCCGCATCGTGATCCTGGGCGGGGGAACGGCGGGCTGGATGACCGCCGCGGCTTTATCGCGCGCGCTGGCGGGGCAGGGGGTCGCCATCACTTTGGTCGAATCCGACGCGATCGGCACGATCGGGGTCGGCGAGGCGACGATCCCAACGATCCACTGGTTCAATCAGATCATCGGCCTGGACGAGCGCCAGTTCATGGCCGAGACTAAGGCGACGGTGAAGCTCGGCATCGAGTTCGTCGGCTGGAACGGCGAGGGCAGCCGCTACTTCCACCCCTTCGGCACGTTCGGGCCGCCGGGCGACGGCGCGATGTTCCTCCACCGCCTGATCCGCGCGCGCGCCGATGGCGATACCGCGTCCACCGAAGCCTATTCGTTGACCGCACAGGCCGCGCGCGCCGGCCGCTTTACGCGACCGGTGCCCGATCGGCGCTCGCTGCTGTCGACGCTGGGCTATGCCTATCACTTCGATGCCGGGCTCTATGCGCGCTACCTGCGCGGGCTCGCCGAACGCGCGGGCGTTACGCGGATCGAGGGTATGGTCGCGTCGGTCGAACGGCATGACGACAGCGGATACGTCCGATCGCTGACGCTGGCGGACGGGCAGGTCGTCGCCGGCGACCTCTTCATCGACTGTTCGGGGCTGCGCGGCCTGCTGATCGGCGAGACGTTGGGCGTGGGCTATGACGACTGGTCGCACTGGCTGCCCTGCGATCGCGCCTGGGCGGCGCCGAGCGCGGCGGAGGTCGGCCGCACGCCCTTCACCCGTGCGACCGCGGCGGAGGCGGGCTGGCGCTGGCGCATCCCACTCCAGCACCGGGTCGGCAACGGCTATGTCTTCGCGAGCCGCTTTCAGGACGAAGAGGCGGCGCGTGCGTCGCTGATTGCCGGGATGGATGGGCCGCCGCTCGCCGATCCGCGACTGATCCGCTTCACGCCCGGCATGCGACGCGAGGCGTGGCGCGCCAATGTCGTCGCGATCGGTCTGTCGAGCGGCTTTCTGGAACCGCTGGAATCGACCAGTATCCACCTGATCCAGAGCGGCATTGCCAAGCTGCTGTCGCTCTTCCCCGCGGCCGATTGCTCGCCGCTGCTGGCGCGACAGTTCAACCGCGTGTTTGGGCAGGAAATGCTCGACGTGCGCGACTTCCTGATCCTGCACTATCACGTGACGATGGGCCGTACCGAGCCGATGTGGCAGGAGCGGCAGGCCATGGCGATCCCGGATACGCTCGCTGAGAAGATCGCGCACTTCCGTGCCTCGGGCCGGATCGTGCTGTCGAGCGACGAACTGTTTCGCGACGCGAGCTGGTTCGCGGTGCTCGACGGGCAGGGGGTGCGGCCGCGCGATCATAACCCGCTGATCGAAGCGGTGGGGCGCGACGACAATCTGCGCCAGCTGGCGGCGTTGCGCGCCGACATTGCGAAGGTGACGGCCACGTTGCCACCTTTGCCGGCGTGATACGCCGCTGATGTTGCGCCTCGTCCTGCGTCGGAACCGTATCCGCGAGCGGCGAGGCCACCCCGTTCCGTGTTGACGGTGTGGCGAACGCGGCGGGCAACGCCGCGCTCGCCACGCGGCTTCTCGGGCGGCTGGCGGATGCGCTCCCCGACCTGCTGGCGCGCTAGGCCGGTCAGCTCGCCGGCGTCGCGGTCTTGCGATAGTCGAGCGGGGGTTTGCGGTCGCCGAGCATCGCCTTGTAGGTGAAGCCGGGGCCGCGGCGGCGGTTGAGCTCGGCCTTGGCCTCGGCGAGGGTCTGCGGGCTGCGCATCAAATCGGCGGCAGTGAGCGCGATCGTCTTCGCGGCGACCGTACCGCCCTTCGCGCCGATCGACATGCCCGATGCGGCGACCGCCTGCCAACTGTGGGCGGGCGTGCCCGGCACCCAGGTCGCCGCACCGAGGCCGATGGTCGGCACCACCCACGACACGTCGGCGACGTCGGTCGATCCGCCGCCATCGCCGTCGGAGATCGGAGCGACGGTGGAGACGCTGTCCAGCGCCCGCTGCGTCGGCAGCGTTGGCTGCAGGCGGCCGGCCCAGGCGGTTTCCTCCGCCGTCCAGCGGGGACCGCCGACGGCGTGCAGGTTCGCATCCATCACCTTGGCCAGTGTCTCGCTCGCCAGCATCGAATAGACGCCGCCGGTCGCCTCGAATTCGGATGTCGTGCCGGTCGCCAGCGCCGCGCCCTCGGCCGCCTTCTGGACGCGCGCCATGACGTCGCGGACGACCTGCGGGTCGGTGTGGCGGACATAATAATAGCTTTCGGCGAAATCGGGGACGACGTTGGGCGCCTCGCCACCATTGGTGATGACATAATGGATGCGCGTCTTCATCGGGATGTGTTCGCGCAGGTAATTGACCGCGACGTTCATCACCTCGACGCCGTCGAGCGCGGAGCGGCCCTTGTCGGGCGCGGCGGAGGCGTGTGCCGACACGCCGTGGAAGCGGAACTTGCCCGAGATATTGGCCTGGCTGGCGCCGGTGCTGACGCCGTTCGAATCGCTGGGATGCCAGTGAAGGACGGCGTCGACATCGTTGAACAGCCCGGCGCGAACCAGATAGACTTTGCCCGATCCGCCTTCTTCTGCCGGCGAACCATAGACGCGGACCTCGCCATCGATCGCGTTCGCAACCATCCAGTCCTTGACCGCGATCGCCGCGGTGACCGACGCCGCGCCGAAGATATTATGGCCGCAGCCGTGGCCGGCGGCCTGGCCGGGAATGGGATCGCGCTTGGTATCGGCGCGCTGGGCGAGGCCGGGGAGGGCGTCATATTCGGCGAGGATGCCGATCACCGGCCCCTTGCCGCCGCGTTTGAAGCTGGCGACGAAGGCAGTCGGCATGCCGGCGACGCCCGGCGTGACGGTGAAGCCGGCGCGCTTCAGTTCGGCCTGGAGCAGCGCGCTGCTCTTCGTTTCCTGATAGCCGACCTCCGCCGCATTCCAGATCGCGAGGGCGGTCTTGGCGAGATCGGGCGAGCGGGCGTCGACGTCGGCAAGGATCGCCTGTCGCTCCGGGGCGGCAATCTGCGCGGTGGCCGGGGTCGCGATGAAAAGGGCGATGATGGGGGCGATGGCGGGGCGGTGCATGGCGGGCATCCTGCTTCGGTGCGTCACTTGACGGGAATGGCGGCGGCGTCGGGGCGGCGGGTGTCGGCGGCGCCGAGGAAGCGGTCGCCCTCGACCATGATCGACTGGATCGAGCCCATCGTGTTCGAGCGACGGACCTTATGGCCCTTCGCCTCGAGCAGCGGCACGATGTCGGGCGAGAAGCCTTCCTCCAGCTCCAGCGCGGCATCGCCGCCGCCCTGATTGATGCGGGGCCGTTCGGCGGCCTCGCTGACGTTGAGGCCATGATCGATGACGTTGGAGAGCAATTGCACCATCGTCGCGATGATATAGCCGCCACCCGGCGTGCCGGTGACCAGCCAGGGGCGGTCGTTGTCGAAGACGATGATCGGTGTGATCGTCGATCCGACGCGCTTGCCCGGCACCGGCAGCGTGGCGCGGCGCTCGGCTGCGGCGCCGCGGCGACCCCAGGCGAGATTGCCGAGCGAGTTATTGAGCAGAATACCGGTGCCCGGTGCGACGACGTGCGCACCATAAGAGGCGGACAGCGTATAGGTGTTGCTGACCGCGTTGCCCGCCGCGTCGGCGACCGAAAAGTGCGTCGTGTCGCGGCTTTCGCACGGATAGGGGTTGCCGTCGGGCACGTCGTCCTTGCCGAGGGCGCGGTCGGGGCGGATCAGCTTGGCGCGCTGCGTCGCATAGCCCTTGCTGGCGAGGCCGATCGCCGGTGTCCGCCAGTCGGGACCGCCGCCCACCAGCCGGCGGTCGGCGGACACGATCTTCATCGTTTCGGACAGCAGGTGCAGATTGGCGACACTGCCCCATTTCTGCGCGCCGACGGGGAAGGTTTCGAGGATGTTCATCGCCTCCGCGACGCTGACGCCCGAAGCGGTCGGCGGCATGTAGGCGATGCGCTTGCCGCGATAGCTCGACCAGATCGGCGTCGAGACAATCGCGCGATAGCCGGCAAGGTCGGCAGCATCGATGACGCCGCCGCCGGCGCGAATGCCCGCCGCGATACGGGTCCCGAGCGGACCGGTGTAGAAGCCGTCGCGACCCTTGGCGGCGATCGTCTTCAGCGTCGCAGCAAGGTCAGGCTGGCGGAACGTCTCGCCAGCGGCATAGGCGGCCCCGTCGGGCTTGAAGAACATCGCCATCGCCGCCGGGTCGTCCGCCATCAGCTTGCGCTGTGCCGACTGGGCCTGCGCCTCGTCATCGGAGAGAATGACGCCCTGTTCGGCCATCGCGATCGCGGGTGCGATGAGCGTGCCCCAGGGTAGCGAGCCGAAGCGGCGGTGCGCCTCCCACAGTCCGGCGACGGTGCCGGGGATGGCGACGCCTTTCATCGACATGACCTTCGTGGCGTCGACCTTGCCGTCCGCGCCGAGCAACAGATCGTCGGTGATGTGGCGCGACGCCTGACTGTAATAGTCGATCGCGATGTCCTGCGCGGGTTTGCCGTCCTTCGCCGCCATGTGGACGAGCATATAGCCGCCGCCGCCGACATTGCCCGCGCGCGGCAGCGTCACCGCCAGTGCGAAGCCGACCGCCACCGCGGCGTCGACCGCATTGCCGCCCTTGCGCAGGATGTCGGCGCCCACGGCGGCGGCGAGCTTGTTCTGGCTGACGACCATGCCGCCGCGGCCGACGATCGGCTTGTGGATCTGGTCGTAGGCGACGATGTCGCCGCCCGATGGCGAGCGGGCCTGCGGCTCTTCCTCCTGGGCGATGGCGAGCGACGGGACGAGCAACAGGGCGAGGGCGAGGTGCCGCACGCGCATCAGAACGACGCCCGGATGTTGGCATACCAATAGCGGCCGTACGGATTGTACAGCGACCCGAGGAAGCCGTTCGACGACAGCGGCGGGGCCGCGTTGGTGAGGTTCCGGACACCGATTCGCATGCGATACTGGCCTTCGCGTCTGTTGCCGACACTGACTTGGCCGTAGAGATTGTACGTCATCTGGTCCTTGATCAACCAAGCTGCGCCGGTCGAATCGATGAGGCCCGTGTCGTCGACGTCACTGGTATATTGGGTGAAGCCGCCGAGCTGGAACCAGCGGTAATTCCACGTCGCGGTCCCCGTCACGCGCCAGCGCGGCTTGCCGTTCTGGCGGACGAGGTCGCCCGCATCGGCGATCGCGGTGCCGGCATTGATCGTGCCCGCCGCGCGCGCGTCGATCAGCTGCTGGATCGGCTGCGAGGGTTCGAGGAAGAAGCGGCCGAGGTAGGCGGCGTTGGCCGACAGCGTCAGGCGCCCCGCGCCAAAGTCCGGCAGTCGCCAGTTGAGACCGAGGTCGAGGCCCGACGCCTCCTGCGGCAGCAGGTTGACGTAGCGGTCGTTGACGAACAGCACGCGGCCCGCCGGTTGCAGGCCGGAGCCGGCAAACAGCGCGATATCGTCCGCGGTCGGCGCGGCGCGCACGACATTGGCGTTGGTTGTGCCCTGTACGCGCGCCAGATAGTCGGCGATCAGCGCATTGCCTTCGCCGAAGATTCCGACGATCCCCTTCTGCTTCACGTTCCAATAATCGGCGGTCAGCGTGATCCGGCCGATCGCGGAATCGAGGAAGTGCGGCTCGAGCACGACGCCCGCGCTCCAGGTCGTGGAGGTTTCGGGCTTCAGGTCCGGGTTGCCGGCGCGCTGCGCGCTGATCGCGAAGGATTGGGCGCAATTGGCGAAGGAGCTGATCGCCCCGGTGCGCAGCTGCGCCTCGCAGCGGACATAGTCGACGCGGGTGTTCGAGCGGGTGACGACGCGCGCGTTGATCTGTTCGAGGTTGGGCGCCTTGAATCCTTCCGCATAGCTGCCGCGTAAGCGGATGCCGCTGACCACGTCCCATGCGCCCGCGATCTTGGGCTTCGCGACCGAGCCGACGTCGCTGTAATGTTCGAACCGTCCCGCCAGCTGGAATTCGAGATTGCGCACCAGCGGCACGTTCATCGACGGGCTGATGACCGGGACGGCCAGTTCGGCGTAGGCGGCGAAGACGGTGCGGCGGCCGCTGGTGTCGGGCGACGGGCTGGTGCCGACGAGGTCCGAGCCATAGGTGATGCCGCTGACGCTGTCGGTGAAGGTCGTCGTGCCGTCGACGCGCGGATCGCGGTCGTCGAGCTGCGTTTCGCGGCGGATTTCGGCACCGAGCGCCAGGCCGAGATTGCCGCCGGGCAGCGACAGCAGACGGGCGTTGGATAGCTTGACGTCCGCCAGCGCCAGCGTTGCCTTGCTGAAGCGCGTCGTCTTGATGCGGATCGCCCGAAGCGCCGCGTCGTTGCTGGGCGTCGCATCGCGGCCCGAGGGCGTGGTGAGGTCGCTGCCGTTGAAGGGGTTGTAGGCATCCGGCGTCGACAGTGCCAATTGGCGCTGGAGCAGCGTCGCGCTGATCCCGTCCGACGTGTCGCGCACGCGCGCTTCCGAATAGAGCGCGGCGCTTTCCCACTGGAAGCCAAGCCAGTCCCAGCGCAGCCCGGCCAGCACGCGATACTGGTCGTTCTCGACGTGGACGAGGTTCGGGCCGGCGTCGGCGACATTGTAGCTCGACAGCGTGACGGCGAGGCCGCTGGCTGGTGCGTTGATGCCGGGCAGGCGGTTGGGGTTGGCCGCACCGTTCAGCGTCGTCGGACCGAAGGGATTATAGTAATTGGTCGCCGGCACGATGATCGGCAGCGAGCTGAGCGTGCCTGACGACGACTGAACGCTGTCGGTCGTCGCCTTGTAATAGCCGGCCTCGCCGAACAGCTCGAGGCCGGGCGTCAGCTCGTAATGGCCGTTGGCGAACAGGTTGATCCGCTCGACCGAGGGGATGATGTACGTGTCGTAGGCCGCGCGCGGATCGAAGCGCAGATTGCGGTCGGCGGCGGCGGTGTTGGTGCCGTCGTCGATGCACAGGCCGTTCTTGAGGCCCGTCGTCGCATTGGTCTGGCAGCCGGTGTTGGTGAGCGGCTGGATGTGGAACTGGCCCGAGGCGTTGGTCAGCACGGTCGTGCCCTGCCGCACCTGGACGTTGCCGACCGTCTGGAACGAGCCCCAGGGCGTGATCGAGGATCGACCGTCGAGCGCGGTCGCCCCGTCGAAGCGCGTGCCGGCAAACAGCGGGCGCTTGTCGTCGGAGGCGGTGTAATCCTGTTCCGAACTGCGCAGCGGCGTGCGGTTGGTGTAATTGGCGAACAGCGTGATGTTGCCGCGGCCCTTGCCGATGTCGGTGCCCACCAGCAGGTTGACGGTGCTTTCGGTCTGGCTGGTGCGCTCGGGGTAGCCGACCTGCCCTTCGATCTGGACGCCGGTGAAGTCGGTGCGCAGCACGGTGTTGACGACGCCCGCCACCGCGTCCGAGCCGTAGATGGCGGCGGCGCCGTCGCGCAGCACCTCCAGCCGTTCCAGCCCGAAGACGGGGATGGCATTGGTGTTGTACGTTAGCACGGGGACGAGATTGTCGTCGGCGCGGCTGGTCGGGTGGTTCACCACGCGGCGGCCGTTGAGCAGAACCAGCGTGTTGCCGACGCCGAGGTTGCGCAGATTGACCGAGCCGACGTCGCCGCGCGCCGCGTTCGAGCTGTTGGGCAAATACGAACTGTTGAACGTGACGTCGCCCAGCTGCGGGATCGAGCGGAACAGCTCGTCGCCGCTGACCGCGGCGGTGGCGGCGATCTGCTGTTCGTCGACGATCGTGACGGGCAGAGCGGCGGTGTTCTTCGCGCCCTTGATCTGCGATCCGACGACGACGATGTCCGATGCGGGTGCAGAGGCGCCGGGGTCGGCGTTGACCGCCGCTTCGACCGCGGCATTCGAGGGAGCGAGGCGTTCGTCGCCCACCTGTTGCGGGGCCGGCGCCGCCTGGACGAAGTTGACGGGCGCGAGCGACGCCGTGTCGACCGGCATCACACGCACGGTGCGCGGTCCGGTGTAGCGCCAGCCGAAGCCGCTGCGTGCGAGCAGCATGTTCAGCGCGGCGTCGGGCGTGTAGCGGCCGGCGATCCGCGGCGCCTGGCGATCGGCGACGGCGGGATCGGTGAAGACGAGCTGCAGCCCGGCCTGCCGCGCCACGCGCATCAATGCCTCGTCCAGACGGCCGGCGGGCACGTCGATCGCAACGATCCGCTGTTCTTTCGCCGCCGCCGCGCTCGGCAACATCATCGCCGTCGCGCATGCGGACAGCAGCAGTCGATAGGCCCTGGTCATGTCGTGTCCCCCCGGATCGGTATCGCAGCTTTCCGCTGCCCCCGATCCTATCGACGCAACGCGGCCACCAATGCGAACCCCATGCACGACATTTCTTTACATTTTCACGTCGCGGGGTTCGCGATCCGCCTGATCCCGCGTCATAGAGGACAGGGGGGACGCACAGACGTGCAGCAGGACGCGAACAACCGGATGGCGCCAGCCGGCGAGGGGGAGGGCGCGACGATCGTGGCCGACTCGCTTGGCGCCTATCGTGCTGCGCTGCGGGCGTTCGTCGCGCGGCGCATCGCCGATCCGCATGAGGCCGAGGATCTGGTGCAGGAAGCATGCGCGCGGCTGATCGCCACCGCACAGCAGCGGTCGCTCGAAGAGCCGCAGGCCTATCTGTTCCGCATCGCCGCCAATCTGATCGCCGATCGCGGCCGCCGCGGGCTCGTGGTGGTGCCGCTGACCGACGAGATGCATCCATCGATCGCACCGCGACAGGAAGAGCGCCGCCGCGTCGTCGACCTGCAACAGGCCTTGGAAGCGGCACTCGCCGAACTCAGTCCGCGGGCACGCACGATCTTCGTGATGCGCCGCTTCGACGAGATGGGGACGGGCGATATCGCCCGCGCGCTGGGGATCAGCCCGCGCATGGTGCAGAAGCATCTGACGCATGCGGTCAGCCACCTCTACGCCCGGCTGGGGCATCTGCGCGAGGTGACGCCGTGAGCGATCGTCACGATCTGGGCCGGCGCCGCGATGCGGTGTTCGATGCGCTGCTCGGCGAGCGGGCCGACGATCTCCACCCCGACGATCGCGCCGAGGCCGCCGCCTTCTGGGACTGGCTGGGCGAACAGCCTCGCCCCGCGCCGCTGCGCGACGTGCCGCGCCGGCCGGCGTGGATCGGGTGGGCGACGGCGGCGGCGCTGGTGCTGACGGTCGGCGCCAGCACGCAGCCGTGGCTGGCGGATGGCGACACGCATGCGCCGCTGACCCGCTATGTCGCCGGGCGGGCGGAGCGTAAGGTCATCCGTCTGGACGATGGCTCCACCGTGATCCTGGGCGCCCAAAGCGCGCTGACGGTCAGCTTCACGGCAGACCGGCGTCGCTTGGCGCTGGAGGGGGGCGAGGCCCTGTTCCAGGTGGCGCACGACACCAGCCGGCCGTTCGTCGTGCAGACGCCGTTCGGCGCGGTGACCGCGGTCGGCACCGCCTTCGACGTGACAATCGGTCGCCGGGCGGCCGATGTCGCGGTGACCGACGGCACGGTCCGCGTGACGGTCGCGGTCGATGCGCGTGATGAGGGCACGCCGGTCGCCAAACTGGCGCGCAAGGGCGAACGCGTGGCGTTCGGGACGATGGAACAGGGCGGCGCGCGCATGGGCTTCATCAGCCAGGCCGAACCGGTCGGCGTCGCCGATGCCGACGCCTGGACGCGCGGCCAGCTCGTCTTCCACGGCGAGCCGCTGGAGGAGGTGATCGACGCGGTCAATCGCTATGCCGTCCGTCCCGCCGACGAACTGTCGCTGACCGATCGCAGCGCCGCGCGCACGCCGGTCTTTGGCATCGTCGATCAGGGCGATCCCGCCGCGATCCGCGATCTGATCGATCGTCCGGAGGCCGTCGCACCGCGTCGCGACGGAGCGATGGCGCCGCGGTGATGCCCGCTAACGCGGTGCGCCGGTGGAGGCGCGGATCGCGAGCGTTGCGGGAACGATGAGCGGTTCGGTCGAGGGTTCGCGACCCGCCTTGTCGGCGATGACGCGCTCGACGGCGTTGGCTGTGACCTCGGCGATCGGCTGGACGATCGCGGTGAGCGGCGGGTGAACGAAGCGGACGATCGGCGTGTCGTCGAAGCTGACGATCGACAGGTCGGCGGGAACGTCGAGGCCGCGTTCGCGCGCCAGTTCCAGCGTGGCGAGCGCCATCTGGTCGCTGCTCGCGACGATCGCGGTCGGCGGGGTCGCACCGTCCAGCAAAAAGGTGGCGGCGGTGCGACCGGATGCGAAGCCGAAATCGCCTTGGGCGAGCAGGTTATCGGTCGAAAGCCGCGCATCGGCCATCGCCTGGCGCCAGCCATCGACGCGCCAGCCGCTCAACGCATAATCGTCGGGGCCGGCGATGAAGCCGATCCGTTCGTGGCCGAGGCCGATCAGATGCTCCGTCGCGAGCCGGGCGGCGCCATCCTCGTCCATCGCCACCGCAAAGCCGCTGCCGGGCTGGCGCGAGCCGATGCGCGCGAAGCTGATGCCCTGCGCCTCGAGTAACTGCGTGATCAGCGGGTTTTCCGAATGCGGCGGGGTCAGGATGACGCCGTCAGGTTGCAGCGCGGCGATGGCGCCGAGGAGCTCGCGCGCGATATGGTCGCTATGCGTGTCGATCAACTCGACCATCAGGCGATAGCCGTGTTCGGCACAGGTCAGCATGCCGCCGAGCAGCATCTGGTCGACCCAGTCGGTGCCTTCGCGATTGCGCCAGCCGGCGATGGTGCGTTCGCGATCGTTGAGCGCGACGATCAGATAGGATCGCGACCCCGCCATGCGCTGCGCCGCGATCGAGGGGACGTAGCCGAGCTTGGCGATCGACGCCTGTACGCGCTCCATCATCTCGGGCCGGACGTTCGGCTCCTTGTTGATGACGCGGCTGACGGTCTGGAGCGATACGCCCGCGTCGGCGGCGACGTGGCGGATCGTCACCGCCTGACGACGGCGGACCATCAGGCGGGTGCCGCGCCGCAATAGCGCGCGACATAATCGGCATGGGCGGGCAGGCCGCGCACCGTCGTCGCGACGCCTTGGCGCAATCCGCCGAGGAAGCGGGCGAGTTCGTCGTCGGGCAGCTTGGCGGCGATCGGGTGATGGGTCTGCGGCACGATGCCCTGGCCCAGCATCACCTGGATCCAGCTGTTTTCCGCGAACAGTTCGTCGTTGCGGCGGAAGACGCGGCCGGTCTCGCGGAACAGGCCGATCTTCTGGGCGAGGCTGTCGGGGATGTCCATCGCGGCGCACTGACGCCAGAACGGGGAATCGCGGCGTTCGGTGACCTTGTAATGCAGGATCAGGAAGTCGCGGATCTGATCCATGTCGGTCAGCTGCTGGTCGTTGAATTCGGCGATGTCGTGCGCCGAGATCGCCCCGGCCGGCGGCAGCAGGCGAATGAGCCGCAGGATCGCGCGCTGGATCAAGTGGATGCTGGTCGACTCCAGCGGCTCCATGAACCCGCCCGCCAGACCGATCGCAATGCAGTTGCGGTGCCATTGCTTTCGCCGCGCACCGGTGACGAAGCGCAGGCGATTGGGTTCGGTCAGCACCGCGCCCTCGACATTGCCGAGCAGGCGATCGAGCGCGGCGTCCTGCGACAGATAGCGGCTGCAATAGACGATGCCGTTGCCGACGCGATGCTGCAGCGGGATGCGCCACTGCCAGCCGGCGTCATGCGCCATCGCGCGGGTGAAGGGGACGGGGGGGCGCACGCTTTCGGTTTGCACGGCGATCGCCGCGTCGCACGGCAGCCAATGCGTCCAATCGTCATAGCCGACGTGCAGCGCCTGTTCGATCAGCAGCGCGCGAAAGCCGGTGCAGTCGAGGAACAGGTCACCCTCCACCCGCGTGCCGTCGTCCAGCACCAGCGCGGCGATGTCGCCGCTCTCGCCGTCCAGGTCGACACGGGCGATCTTGCCCTCGATCCGCGTCGCGCCGTCGCCTTCCGCCATGCGGCGCAGGAAGCGGCCGTACAGTGTCGAATCGAGCTGGTAGGCGTAGCTCATCCGGTCGTCGGGTAGATGCGCGAACTTGCCCTCGCGCGCCGCGACCAGTTCGAGGCAATGGTCGTCGTAGGACTCGGTATGGCCGCGTGCCTGGCCGTCGAGCCAGAAATGCTGGAAGCCGGCGGCCCAATGGTCCTTCCCCGTCAGGCCGAAGGCGTGGAAGTAGCTGTCGCCGGGGCCCTTCCAGCCGTCGAACTGGATGCCCAGTTTGAAGGTCGCCTGCGTCGCCGCCATGAACTCGGCCTCGTTGATGCCGAGCAGCCGGTTGAAGGTGATGAGCGGCGGGATCGTCGATTCCCCCACGCCGACGGTGCCGATCGCATCGGATTCGACGAGCGTGACGGTCGCGGTGCGGCCGAGCGTGCGGGTGAGGGCGGCGGCCGCCATCCAGCCGGCGGTGCCGCCGCCGGCGATGACGATACGGCGCGGAGTGACGGCGTTCATCGGCTGAGCGCCCGCAACAGATAGGCGCGCAGTCGCGCGGCGAGCTCGGGGGTCATCGGGTCGAGCACGCCGCGGCCCCCTTCGGGGATATGCGCCGTCACGGCGTCGTCATTGTCGAAGACGTAATAGTCGAACATGTCGCGCCAATGGGCCTTCTGGTCAGCGGGAAGGTCACGGATCGCCATCAGCGCGTGGTTGAGCGCCTCCTGCGGCTGGCCCATCCAGCGCGGCGTCTGGCGCCACCAATAGTTCACCAGCACGTTGAAATCGTCCAGCCCCTCGACATGGTGCCACCATAAAGCCGGGATGTAGAGCGCGTCGCCGGGCGCCATCTCCACCATTTGCCCATGCGCCATCGCCTCGGCGAAGCGCGGATGGCGGGCGAGATCGGGGTTGTGGAGATCGACCATGCTCACCGCGCGGCCGGCGGGGGTGTTGTCGACGGGGCCGAGATGGAGGTTGCGGAACTGGTCGCGCGGGAACAGCGTGAAGCGCCGATGCCCGACGGCGACGACCGCAAGATTGTCCGGCACGTCATTGTGTGCGGCGATGCGCGTGCGCGTGCCCATCCAGATGCTGGCGAGCGGTTCGCGCGTCCCCAGATCGATATGGTTGGCGGCATGCAGCCCGTCGAAAAACTGGTGCATGTCGATCGAGGCGAGATAGACGGCGGGCGCCTCCGCCTGTCCGGCGAAGGAGGCGATGCGCGCGAAAATCTCGGGCAGTTTCGCATCGAACGTGCGGAAGTTCATCGCCATCGCGGCGTCGTAGAACAGGCGCCCGCCGCTGCCCGGCTGGCCGACCGCGACGGTGAAGGGGCGGTCGCGATGATGGCGCAACAGATAGTCGCGCGCGGCCTCCGCCGATTGCAGGCCGGCGCGGACCAGCGGCCAGTCGCGCGCCAGCCCGCGCACGACGAAGGGCGTGTCGGCCGTGCGCAGCCGCGCGTCGAGATCGGCGGCGTCGGCAACCGTGACTTCGGGCACGGCGGCAAGGCCGGCCAGCGGCCCCGGATCCGCCTCAGCCATGGGAGAGGCGGCGGTTGCGGCGCTCCACCAGATCGCCGAGGTGCGCCAGCGAGGCGATCGCCATATACATGGGCTCCAGATGGCCGCCGGCGTGCAGGTCGGCGAGTGCCGCTGCGTCGAGCCCGGCGAGCCGATCCTCATCGATGATGTGGAAGCCGACCAGTCGGTTGCGGGCGCCGTCGTCCAGCGTCACGTCGAGCGTGAAGGGTTCGAGCAGGTCGTAGCGTTGGAGCGCGGCGAAGAAGGCGGGGGCGGCGCGATAGCCTTCGTCGAGCATACCCAGCTGACCGGCGATGCGATCCAGATAGGGGGTGGGCTGGCCCAGCTCGTCGAACAGCCGCGTGCCCTCTCCCGTGGCGCTGATCCGGGGGGAGGAGAGGTCGATGTGGACCTGCCCCGGTCCCTCATGCGTGGCACTGCCGCCGATCAGGAACGGCTGTATCTCCATCGCCAGCGGGCGATAGCGCGCATCCCAGCGATCGCCGTCGAGGAACAGGTTCTCGCCGTTTTCGAAGCCAAACATGGCGAGCGCGGTGAAACGGTCCCGCGTGTCGCTGAGCCGGAACAGGATGGGGTAGGTGCCCTGTACCGAACGAAATTCGGTGGGGACGGTGATGCAGCACATCTGCGCGTCGCCGAGGGCCGCATCCCGCTCGGTACGGATGGCGAGATCGCGGTGCGCCTCCGCGGTCAGGATCGCGTGCTGGCTGGTCATCGAACGCACCACTCTTGGTCAAAATCTGGTCGTAGGCAGGGGTGCCGTCCCTGCACGAAAAAAGCCAGCCTTCTCTGGAGGGAGAAGGCTGGCAGGCCCGTGGGGGACTTAGAAGGTGAAGCGGGCGCCCGCCGAGTAGCGCGCATCCTGCTTGGTCACGAAATTGATGTTGCGGTCCGAGCGAAGGTGGCCGCCGCGATTCTCGCCGAGGATGTTGATCCCTTCGGCAAAGATCGTGACGCGTGGCGTGATCGCATAGCTGATCGTGCCGTCGAGCTGACCATAGGTGTTGACGTAGACCGGGTTGGTGCCCGCCGCGGCCAAGAACCCCTTGCGCCAATTGTAGGCCGCACGCGCGTTGATGCCGTATTTGTCGAAGAACAGCACGGCATTGGCGCTGTCCGACAGACCCAGCACCGCAAATTGCGCAACGCTCGAGGGTTTGGTGTTGTCGTACTTCTGGTTGCTGTTGACGATCGTGTAGTTGAGGATCGTGCCGAAGCCGGTGTTCCAGAAATTGTGCTGGATCGCGAATTCGAAGCCATCGATCGCGGCGGTCTGGCTGCTGTTGAACGGCGTCGAGACGATGAAATTCACCAGCGGATCGTTCGCCTGCGCGATGATCGTGCCGTTGACCACCGAGCCCGGATAGTTGGTGCCGATGTAATCGCGGATGTTGGCGAAGGTCAGATCCTGGCCACGCGCGGTAAGAGCGGCGACCGCCGCCTGATAACGGGGGCCGTTGTAGGGCGTGGTGATGCCCGGGATCGTCGTGTTGACCTGCGTCGTGCTGATGTAGTTCGACACGTCCTTGTGGAAGTAGCCGACCGAGATGTAGCTGTCGCGGGTGTAATACCATTCCGCCGACAGATCGATGTTCTTCGACTTGTAGGGCACGAGGTTGGGGTTGCCGACCGCACCGGTGCCGCCACCGACGCGGAACAGCTGGTCGATCCGGCGACCGCCCTGCAGGCTGCCGTAATCCGCACGGGCGATCGTATGGCTATACGACGCACGCAGCTTGACGTTCTCCAGCGGCTGGAAGTCGAAATCGACCGAGGGCAGCCAGTTCTCGTAATTGCCCTTGAACGTCGTGAAGCCGCTACCCTGGAACAGCACGTTGAATTCGTTCTGCGAATTCTGCCGCGCGCCGACCGGCGTGGGCACGAGCGCAGACGCGGAAACGTCGGTATGTTCGTAGCGCAGCCCGGCGATCAGGTGCGCGGTGCGCGAGAACAGGTCGAACTTGCCGTTGAACTGAGCATAGGCCGACATCGTCTTTTCATGGACGCGCGAATCGGTGTTGTACGGGATCAGACACTGGCCGTTGCCACCGCAGATCTTGTACGCCTGGTCGAGCAGCTTGACGACGCTCGGCAGGTCGAAGCTGTAGAACGACTTGATGATGTTAGGGTCGTTCGCGCCGCTGATCCCGGAGAACTTATCGGGGATGCTGGTCAGCTTGAACAGATTGTCGGGCAGTAATGCCGCCGCCGCGGCGCGCTGCGCCGGGCTGTCGCCGCCGGTGCCGCCCCAGGTGTCGTTCTGCAGGACGCTGTAGGCCGAGCGCACCTTGTTGTCGGTATATTCGGTGCCCCAGTCCAGGCTGTCCATGAAGCCGTGGCCGTGGTCGTAATGGCCGCGCACCATGATCTGGTTGATCTCGTCGCGGAAATAGGAATTGCGGAACGCGTTGCCGGTGGGAACGATATTGGCCGCATTCAGCGGATCGATGCCCGAATACATGTTGTACGAGATCACGGGCAGTTCGTGATCGAAGTTCAGCGTCTGGTTCTGGACGCCGAAGACGGCGGTGCCGACCGAGTTGCTGTTGCCGTACGGGCTGTTCGGCTTCGATTCGGCAGTGGAGTGATGCGCATCGAGCGTCATCGTCACGCCACCCGGGGCGTTCCACGTCAAATTGCCGCCAAGCGACTTGTTTTCGTTGCGCACCGACGTCTGCGACGCCGAATAGGCCAGATCCTTGGTTTCGCCCGAGCCGAAGCGTTCGGTGTAAAAGATCGGGCCGGCGACCGGGCCGTTGGTCCACGCACTCAGCGTGTCGTTGTGGTTGTACCAGATGCCGACGCTATTGTCGCGAATGTCGATCGTGTTGCGTGCATAGGTGTAATCGATCGTCGCGGTCAGATCGTCGGTCGGGCGGAATTGCAGCACCGCCTGGCCGTTGATGCGCTCGCGCCGGCCATTGATGACGTCGTAGCCGCCGTTCTGCGGCACCTGATACACGTCGGTGGCCTTGGGCCGGTTGGTGATGTTCGCGTAGCGCGGGTCGCCCGGCATCGCCAGCGACGCCCAGTTGTTCTCGTTACCCAGATAGCCGTCGCGCCAGCCGATGTTGGCGCTGTTCGAACTGAAGTTACGGCGCTGGTAGGTGCCGTTGATCAGGATCCCGATCCGGTCGTCGGCGAACGTATCGGAAATGATGCCCGAGATTTCGGGGGTGACGTCCTTGCGGCCGTTCTGCGAGGTGTCGACGACGCCGCGCGCCGCGATCGACCCGCGCAGGCCGGGCTTGTCGAGCGGACGGGGGGTGCGGACGTTGACCGTCGCGCCGATGCCGCCGGTCGGAATGCTGGCGCGACCGGACTTGTAGACCTCCAGCGCGGCCACGCCTTCGGACGCGAGCGTGGCGAAGTCGAACGCGCGCGAACCCGGCGCGCTGTTGCCGTCGCCGATGAACGACGTCGGCATCTGACGGCCATTGAGGGTGACGAGGTTATAGTCGGCGCCGAAGCCGCGGACGGTGACGAACTGGCCTTCGCCGTTCGACCGGTCGATCGACACGCCGGTGATGCGCTGCAGCGATTCGGCGAGGTTCGTGTCGGGGAACTTGCCCATGTCTTCGGCGCTGATCGCGTCGACGATGCCCTGGGCGTTGCGCTTGATGTTGACCGAATCGCGCAGAGACGCGCGGATGCCGGTGACGACGATGTCGCCGTCCGCCTGGCCCGCGGTGCCGTCGGCGGTGGCGGGCTGCGGATCGGTCTGCGCCGGGCCGGTCTGGCCGACGGTGGCGGCAGCATCCTGCGCCGCGGCGGCAGCCGGCAGCATCAGGGCGGCGGTCGAGACGCCGATAGCGAAGTGCGAAAGCAGGCGAGCATGGACGCTGCGCATGGAAATCCTCCCCAATAACAAAAGGGCGCGGTTGTCGCCGCACTTCTTGGGAACGTTCACTCGTGCAAAGGCCCGAATGTGTCAAGACGTGTCCGGGGTGGGCGATCCGCAATTGTGAACGTTCTCTGGACAGGCTGGCAGAAATGCAACACAAGCGGCCAAAATCGGATATTCGGGAGGATGACGGTGACGAAGGCAAGGATGGCCGGCGGGCTGGCGACGATCGCGCTGGTCGCAGCGGGCATGACCGCACAGGCGCAGGCGCAAACGGCACAGGCGGCTTCGGCAAGACCGCAAACTGCGGGGAACGACGAAACACGCGGGCCGTCGTCGCCCCGTGCCCGCGCCGACCGGATCGTCGCGCGGATGACGCAGGCGGAGAAGCTCGCGCTGGTCCACGGCCTGTTCCCGCCGATGGCGGCGGGCAAGACGCCGAACGAACTCATCCCCTCCGCCGGCCATATCGACGGCATTCCGCGTCTTGGTGTGCCGCTGGTGCGCGAAAGCGATGCATCGCTCGGCGTCGCCAATCAGGTGGAACAGCGCAAGGGCGACGTCGCCACCGCGCTGCCCTCCAGCCTCGCCACGGCGGCGAGCTTCGATCCCGCGATCGCACAGGCGGGCGGCGCGATGATCGGGTCGGAGGCGCGCGATAAGCGGTTCAACGTGCTGCTGGCGGGCGGCGTCAATTTGACGCGCGATCCGTGGAACGGCCGCAACTTCGAATATCTGGGCGAGGATCCGCTGCTCGCAGGCACGCTGGGCGGCGCGCATATCGCGGGGGTCCAGTCGAACAACATCGTCTCGACGATCAAGCATTTCGCGCTCAACTCGCAGGAGACTGGCCGCATGGTGGTCGATGCGCGGATCGGCGAGGCGGCACTGCGCATGAGCGATCTGCTCGCCTTCCAGATCGCGATCGAGAAGGGGCATCCCGGATCGGTCATGTGCGCCTACAATAAGGTCAACGGCGACTGGGCGTGCGAGAACAAGCATCTGCTGACCGATGTGCTGAAGCGCGACTGGAACTATCCCGGTTGGGTGATGAGCGATTGGGGCGCGGTGCATTCGACCGTGAAGGCGGCCAATGCCGGGCTCGACCAGGAATCGGGCCAGGAACTCGACAAGGCGATCTATTTCGGCGCGCCGCTGGCCGAGGCGGTGGCAAAGGGCAGCGTGTCCGAGGCGCGGCTGGACGACATGGTCGCGCGCTATCTGACCGGCCTGATCGAGACGGGCGCGTTCGACCGGGCGGTGCCCGCACGCGCCGTGACCCCCGATTACGCCGCGCATGCGCTGGTCGCGCAGCGTACCGCCGAGGCGGGCATCGTGCTGCTGAAGAATCAGGGTGACCTGTTGCCGATCGCGCGCACCGCCAAGCGGATCGTCGTGATCGGGGGCAATGCCGATGTCGGCGTGCTGTCGGGCGGCGGGTCCAGCCAGGTCCGGTCGGTCGGCGGGGCGCCGGTGGAGATTCCGCTGTCGACCGGCGGATCGGCGTCGTTCGCGCGGATCACCTATCACGCCTCCTCGCCGCTCGACGCATTGCGCAAGGCGCTGCCGGGGGTGAAGGTCGATTGGGTCGACGGGCGCAATTTCAACGCGACCCTGGACGCCGCGCGCTCGGCGGACCTCGCCATCGTGTTTGCGACGCAATGGACGACCGAGGCGGACGACGTGCCCGACCTGCATCTGCCCAACCAGCAGGACGCGCTGATCGCGGCGATCGCGG
The DNA here is from genome assembly GCF_001638925.1 of Sphingomonas sp. NIC1. NCBI lineage: Bacteria > Pseudomonadati > Pseudomonadota > Alphaproteobacteria > Sphingomonadales > Sphingomonadaceae > Sphingomonas > Sphingomonas sp. NIC1. The sequence continues at coordinate 877,577 of NZ_CP015521.1, read as the reverse complement.
ACGCTCAGCCCAAGACGATCGCGGTGATGGAAACGGGCGGCCCGGTGCTGATGCCCTGGATCGCTAAGGTCCCCGCGGTGGTGCAGGCCTGGTATCCGGGGCAGCGTGGCGGCGAGGCGCTGGCTGCGATCCTGACGGGCAAGGTCGCGCCGTCCGGACGCCTGCCGATCACCTTCCCGGCCGACTCCTCGCAGCCGCCGCGCCCGCGGCCGGTGGGCCTCGACACAATGACCGACCTGCAGGCGGCGGCAGCGGCGAACCCGGCGGCGGCCTCCAATTATCAGCTGCAAAGCTTCCCGGTCGAGTATGTCGAGGGCGCCGATGTCGGCTATCGCTGGTATGAGAAGAAGGGGCTGAAACCCCTGTTCCCGTTCGGCCATGGCCTCACCTACACGCGCTTCGCCTATAGCAACCCGGTGGTGACCGGCGGCAAGACGCTGAGCGTGACGTTCACCGTGACCAACGTCGGACGGCGCGAGGGCGTGGACGTGCCGCAGATGTACGTCGCGCGCGACGATGGTGCGACGCCGATGCGGCTCGGTGCCTTCACCCGCCTCGCCCTGAAGCCGGGCGAGACGCGGCGCGTGACGCTGACCGCCGAACCGCGCATCGTCGCCGATTACGACACCGGACTGCCCGGCTGGCGGATCGCAGGCGGGCGCTATCGGGTCGCGCTGGCGCAGGATGCGGCGGATCGCACGATGGTGTCGACCGCGACGCTCGAAGCGCAGACGATGAAGCCATAGGGCACGGCCGCTGACGTGGATTGCCGGGCGGCGCAAAGGAGCGCAGGGGAGGGCGATGGCGTCCCGATTTCCCTTCCGCTCGCCCGGCTTCCTCGGGGCGGTGGCGCTGGCCAATGCCGGTGGCGTCATCGCCTATCTGCCGCTGCTGACGCTGCTGCTGCCGCTCAAGGTCGAGGGGCTGAGCGGTGAGGCGCGGATCGGCGTCTTTACCGCCACGGTGTTCGCCGGTGCCATCGCCGCCAGCCTATCGAACGTGCTGTTCGGCTGGCTCAGCGACCGATCGGTGGCGCGCGGCGGCGGGCGACGGGCGTGGATGGCGAGCGGCGTGGCGGCGACCGCGGCGAGCTATGGCGGGCTGATCGTCGCCGCGACGCCGCTCGCACTGGTGGCGGCGCTCGTCGCGTTTCAAATCGCGGTGAATGCGCTGCTCGCGCCGATGATGGCGATCATGGCGGAAGAGGTGCCGGACGGGCAGAAAGGCGTCGCGGGCGGCCTGTTCGCGCTGGGCGGACCGCTCGCGTCGATCGTTTCGACCGTGCTGGTCGGGCAGGCGACGCTGACGGAGGCGGCACGGTTCGCGATCCTGCCGGCGGCGGTTGCCGCCTGTATCGCGCCGCTCCTGCTGGCCCGCGCCCGCATCGCGGTGGCGGATCGCGATCCGCGTGGCGACGTGCGCGCGTCGCGTCGCGACCTGATCGTCGCGGGCGTGGCGCGCCTGTTCGTCCAGATCGCCGGGGTCGTGACGCAGACCTATCTGCTCTATTATTTCGAAAGCATCGTGCCGGCCGGGGAGCGGGCGGGCTTGCCCGGCCGGATCGGGCACCTGCTGACGATCGCGTTCATCGTCCCATTGCCCGCGGCACTGATCCTGGGCCGTCTGTCCGACCTGACGCGGCGTAGGAAGCCAGCGATCCTGCTGGCCGCGCTGATCGCGGCGGCGGGGCTCGCCGGCATGGCGCTGGCGCGGGGATGGCCGGCCGGGGCGGCGGCATTCGTCGTCTATACGCTGGGGTCGTCAGTGTTCGTCGCGCTCAACGCGGGTGTCGCGATGCAATTGCTGCCCAATCCACGCCATCGCGGGCGCGACCTGGGCCTGCTCAACCTCGCCAATACCTTGCCCTCCTTGCTGGGGCCGCCGCTCGCCTGGGTCTTTGCGACGCCGCATGATTTCGTCGGCGTGATGCTGGCGCTGGCCGTCCTGGCGGTGGGCGGCGGGCTGACGATGCTGTGCGTCCGAACGGAGCGATAGCGGATCGGCGGTGACGGCACAGGCGGAGACCGGGATGCCGGTCTCCGCCTGCCGCTTTCGCGCGCGTCAGAAGTCGAAGCGGATCGCGGCGCCGATCGTGCGGCCGTTGATCGAGCGCGCGCGGACCAGGCCGTTGGCCGGGATCGCGGCGTCTTCCGCTTCGGTGATGCCCTTTACGTTGAAGATGTTGTTGGCGTTGACGTTGATGCTGACATTGTCCGCCGGGCGGATCACGATGAAGCCGTTGACCTGCGTATAGGCGGGCATCTTCAGCTGGTTGACCGGCTGCGTGTAGCTGGACGTCGTGCCGATGACGTTGGCGCCGACGCTGATCAGGCCGAAATCCACCTGCGGCGTCGCCTGATAGACGAAGGACGCCTGCCGCTGCGGGCGCTTGCCGTTCAGCGTCGCGTCGGTCGCATCGCGGGTGATCTTCGAGTCGGTATAGGTGCCCGCGGCGGTCAGCGAGAACGGCCCGCGGCGGAAGCGGCCTTCCAGCTCGACGCCGGTCGCTTCGTAATCGCGGCTGGTGAATTGCTGCTGCGAGAGCAGGTAGTTCGTCTCCTGCGTCCGCGCGTTGAACACGGTCGCATAGAGGCCGATCGGGCCGGAGTTGAACTTCACGCCGCCTTCGGCCTGCTTGACGAAGTCGTAGGGCTTGGCGCCGTTCACGAGCGCGCCGGTGGTGGTGTTGACCAGCGGACCGAACAGCAGGCGATCGGCGTTGACGCGGCCGCCCCGGCTGTAGCGGGCGAAGACCGCCAGCGTGTCGCTGAGGCGATAGTTCGCGCCGGCCGAATAGGACAGATAGTTGTAATCGTAGTTCACCGGCGCGCGGTTGGCGGGCAGGAACGCCACAGTCTGTTCGGCGGGCGAGATCACGCCGTTGCCGTCCATGTCCTGCGCCCGCGTGGTGACCGCGCCCGGCAGATCGCCGCGGATGCCGCCCTTGGCCGAGCCGAAGTCGTAGCGGACGCTGGCGTCGACGTTTAGCCGCCCGACCTCGAAGCCCAGCTGCGCGAACGGCGCGTTGGTGGTGTAGCGCACGTCATAGCTGCGGCGGCAGCAATTGCCGAAGAAGGCCGCCGAATAGAGCGTGCCGCCCGCGGTCTGCGATACGCCCGCCGCGTTGCGGATGTCGACCAGCACCGATCGGCCATCGCCCTGCACCGTCTGGAAGAAGGACGTCCACAGCCAGTCGGTCTTCACGTCCTGCCGCGAATTGTACATGCCGGCCGCGATCGACAGCGCGCCGCCGCCCAGATCGACCTTGCCGTTGATGCGCAGGTCGTTGGTGATGTTGTCGAGGCTGTTGAGCTTCACGTCGAACAGCACGACGCTGGCGAGCAGGCCGTTGCCGCCGAGCGCCGACGGGTTGGTGATCCGCTGCCCGGCGAGCGGCCCGCTGGCGTAGAAGAGTTGCGCATTGGCACCGGCAAAGCCGTTGGCGGTCGTCTGCGCGTCACCCACCGCAGCGGGGAAGGGCGAGACGAAGTCGCCCGAGATCGCCGAATAGCGGAAGCGTTCGGTGATGTTCCAGCCGTCGGCGATGCGGAACTGCCCTTCGAACCCGACCGACTTCACGTCCGGATGCATGCCGTCGCCGATCTGCCGGCGGACCGGATTGTTGTTGCCGTCCAGCGTCAACACCGACTGGATGTAGCGGCTGTGCAGCGTATCCTCGTTGATCGAGAAGCCGGGGACGTTCTGGTAGTTCGGGTCGCCGTTGCTGCCCGTCACGCGCACCGGATTGGGGAGGAAGGCGATGCTGCGGTCGTCGAGATACTTGCCGTATAGGCGGATATAGCCGCCGTCGAATTCGCGGGTGATGTTCGCCTTGATCTGGCCGCCGCGCATGGCGTCATAGCCGACATGGCGCGGGCCGTCGCCGATCCGGTAGAAGCCGCTCAATTCGTAGCGGGTGTTGGCGTCGATATGGCCACCATACGCGAAGTCGGCGCGATATTCGCGATAGTCGAGGCCGCTCGACAGCTGGAACGAGCCCCCGTCCTTCTCGCCCGTCTTCGAAATGAAGTTGATGATGCCGCCCGGCGAGTTGCTGGCGAAGGTCGAGGCCGAGCCGCCGCGAACCGATTCGATGCGCGCGAGCGACAGGTCGTTGCGGATGAAGATGTCGGCATTGCCGAAGATGATGTCGCCGAATTCCAGCACCGGCAGGCCGTCTTCCTGCAGCTGCAGGAACTTCGAACCGCCCGATGCGACCGGCAGGCCGCGGACCGAGATATTGGCATTGCCTTCGCCGCCCGATGCCTCGACGCGAACGCCGGGCAAGTTGCGCAGGATTTCGGCGGTGTTGCGCGGCGGGATCTTCGAGGTGAGATCGGCGTCGAGCGAGCTGACCGAGATCGACGTGTCGAGGCGGTTGCGCCCTTGGGCGACGCCGGTGACGACGATGTCCTGACCCTGATCGGGCGCCGGCGCGGCATCGGCCTGCGCGGTATCGTTCGCCGCCATATCGGCGGGAGCGGGCGCGACCTGCGCATGGGCGGTGCCGGCGATCAGCAGCGCGGCAGTGGTCAACAGATAATGGCGAGCCTTCATGCGATCCTCCCTGACACCGACTCTCTTTCGAAGTCTGCGAGACTGCCAATAGCACGACGGCAATCGATTGCAATGATCATTTTCAATCGATTGCGATTGCAGTGGACATGTGGCCGTTAAGAGACACGGTGGCGCGGCGCAGGCGCCCTTGGCGTTGCCGGGCTTCCTCTGCCATGACGAGTCCCCACGGCGGAGAGGATGATGGCGATGCGACGGGCGATGACGGGATGGCTGGCCGGCGTGGTCTTGATCGCGGTCGCGCCCGCCGCGAGCCTGGCCCAACGCGTCACGCGCGTATCGACCACACCGCCGCGCCTCGCCGCGCTGCCGATGGCGGTCCATGGGCGCGCGGTGCGGGACGGAGGAGGAATCGTCCGCCAGTGGCCGGGCGGCTATATGGAAACGGCGGTGCGCGGCGGCGGCGTGCTGTTCCGGGTGGGCGCGGGGGAGGTGGCGCTCCATGTTCTCGTCGATGGGCAGGCGGTGGACACGCTCGTCAAGCCCGCGCCGGGGCTCTACCGGATCGGCGGGCTGTCGGACGCGCGCCATGTCGTACGGGTCGAGGTCGCGTCCGAAAGCCAGGCGGCGCCGACGGGCTTCGGTCCATTCTACGCGGAGCCCGGCACCGTGGCGGCGCCGCTGCCCCGCCGTGCGCGGCAGATCGAGTTCGTCGGCGACTCCCACACCGTCGGCTATGGCGTCACATCGCCCACACGCACCTGCTCGGAGGCGGATGTATGGGCGACGACCGATACGTCCCGCGGCTTCGGTGCGATGCTGGCCCGGCGTTATGGGGCGGACTATCAGGTGAACGCGATCTCCGGCCGCGGCGTCGTGCGCAACTATAATGGCTTCGCCGCACCGAAACTGCCCGAGGCCTATCCCTACGTCCTGTTCGATCGCGCGACGCAGGCGTCGGAGCCGGAGTGGCACCCGCAGGTGATCGTCGCGGCGCTCGGCACCAACGACTTCAGCACGCCGCTGCATGCCGGTGAGCGATGGGCGACGCGTGCGGCGCTGCACGCCGATTATGAGGCGACCTATCTGCGCTTCCTGCGGACGCTGCGGGCGCGCGATCCGGATGCGCTGATCGTTCTATGGGCGACCGACCTCGCCGATGGCGAGATTGCGGCGGAGGAAGGCAAGGTGGTCGCCGCGATGCGCGCGGCGGGGGATCGCCGCATCGTCTTCGTGCCGGTGACGGGCCTCGCCTTCGGGGGCTGCAACGCGCACCCCTCGCTCGGCGATCAGCGCATCATCGCCGATCGGATCGGCGCGGCGATCGCCGCCAACCTGCCCGGCTGGCGTTAGCGGGCACGCTTAGGCGGTCATCCCGGTGAAGGCTGGCATCTTCCGGTGGGAGCACGCCGAATGTCCCGCGCGCGGCGCCGTCCTGTACGGCTATGGCGCCAGACGCACCGTCACCACCGGTTGCGGCGTGTCGCGCAACGTCAGCCTCAGCGTCCCGTCCGCCGGGGCCGGCACGGGAATCGAGGCGCCGGTAAATCCGTCCGGCACCGGCACGCTCTGTCCGCCGCTGGCGATGCTGCGGATCAGGAACAGGGCGTCGCCGGTCAGCGTGCAGGACCCGCTCTTCGGGCAGTGCCAGGCGGTCAGCGTCGGCAGGCGCACCAGCGTCGCCAGCGGCTGCCACGGACCCGCAACGCCGCTTTGCACCAGCCGGAAGCGCAGCGCCCCATGCGCCGATGCGCCGAGCGCCGTGGCGGGGATGAGCGAGGCGATCCCCACCTCCGCATCCTGGAGCTGGAGCGGCACCGTCACCGATCGCGAGGCGTCGCTTGCCGTCACCTCCACCGCATCGCCGGGCGACAGGCGCGCGTCGCCCCCGACCCGCAGCGAGAAGGTCAGCCGCGCATCCTGCGGCACCAGATCGTCCCCCGTCAGCGCGATCGGCAAGGCAGGGGCGGGGCCGACGCGTTCGATGGATTTCGCGACCAGCGTCGCCTGCGGGCGGGGGGCGCCGATCGTCACCTTCAGCGCGATCTGTCGGCCGTCGCGCAGCGTCACCTTCGCCTCGCGTGCCTGTTTGGGCTGGAAGGCGCCGACATCGGCCATGTCCGTCACCATCGGCAGCCGGTCACCCGTGCCGGAGCGCTCGAGCGCGCCAGGGCGGAAGAGCACGCCCGCCATGTCCAAGCTGGCGACCTGATCTAGCCGCGTGCCGGTCAGCACACCCTGTCGGTCGCCGGCGTGTAGGTCGAACCCGGCGATCCGGCTCGATTCGGCGAAGGTGCGCAACGCCAGCCGTTGCGGCTGGTCCGATCCATAGCCGTACAGCGCCAGCGTCACCGGCCCCGGCGTCGCATCGGCGAGCGGCACCTTCAGCGACAGGCTGTCCGCATCCGCTGCCGTCCAGGCGACCGGGCGGGCGGCACCGTCCGCCTGTTCCAGCACGACGCGGGTGACGCAGGGCGCCGCGCCGCCGACCAGCCGCAGCGGCGTTTCGCGCCCGACGATCAGCGTGGCGTCGTCGGCCACCCGCCACGTGCGACCCGCGGTCGCCACCAGTCGGAACGTCGGCCCCTCGAACGGCTGATAGCCCCACAGGCCGTGGACCGTCGCATCCGCGCTGGGTCCGAAGGCACCGTCGGTCTTGCCGAGGACGAAGCCGCCGCCGACCGGATCGATCGTCAGCGGCACCTCGCGCGTCTGTCCGTCCGCGCCCTTGACGCGCAGCGACAGGTCGCGGGCATAGCGGGTCGCGAATACCAAAGGCGCGCCCGCGACGGGCAGCAACAATCCGGGCCGGCTGGCGCACAGCGCGCTCTCGACCCGCGCCGACAGCGGCGGCAGGATCGGTGCGGCGACGCCGGGCAGGGCCGCGACCAGCACCGATTGCGGCTTGCGGAACGAAGGCACGGTGTTGAGCAGCAGCGCAGTGCTCGCGTCATGCTGTACGCCGAGCGCCGGAATGAACTGGAGCTGCGCCGACTGGAACGCGCCGAACAGGCGTACGACGTCGCGGATGACGCCGATATAGGGGCTGTAATAGCCATAGCCCGCCTGGGGCGTCGAACTGAGCTGCAAGGCGATGTCGGCAGGCGTCCCGGCCAGGGTCTGCGCGATCGAGCTGGTCTGCGCATCGGCGAGCACGGCGGCGTTGCTCGATTGCGTCAGGCAGGCGGCGCGCGCATCGGGCTGGCGCAGCAGGCAGTCGGTATCGAGCTTTACCGCAAGGCTGCGCGCGAGCTGCGGCGAGACGTCGGCCAGCTCTGCCGGATCGCGATGGGTGACGTTGGCGATGAACGTCTCCAGTCGCGCCCGGTCGAGCATCGCCTGATTCAGCTCCTGCGATGCGCGCACGAACGCACCGGGTCGCCCCCGGATCGCCGACGACACGGCGTCCAGCGCGCCGCCGGTATCGGGGACCAGCAGCACGATCGCCTGCTCCGCGCCCGCGGGGACGGCCGCGTCGATCGTCGCCTTCTTGGCCTTCCACGGTTCGGCGTCGAACAGCCAGTCCTTGGGCGGCGGATTGGTCGCGCCGCGCAGGAAGGCGAGCACCAGCCGGTAGCGCGCACCCTGCGCACGCGGCAGATCGACCGCGACGCGAATGCGGTCACCCACCGCCAGATTGGGCACCTGCGACAAGGGGAGCGTGACGCCGCTGTGCGTGACGCTGACCGTCAGCGACGGGCCCGCCAGATCGAACCCCGTCGATTGCGCCCCGGCGTTGCCGACACCCATCGCGGCGAGCGCACAGGCGGCGAACAGGACGCGGGTCCGGCGGGCGAGGGCGGTAGCGGTCACGGCCTCGCCTCTTACTCCCGCGGCGCACCAAGGCAATCGCCACTGGTCGCATTCCGGCATCGTGGCCCGGGCAGCGACGGCCTATGCACCGGGACTCCGCTATGGCATCCGTCCGGACCAGAGTGACGAGGAAGGGGCCGCATGGACGACGCCACGGGACGGATCGATCGGCGCGCGCTGCTGCTGGGCGCGGGCGCGGCCGCGATGGTGGCCGGCGCGGCATCCGCGGCGCGCGAGCCGTTGCACACGCCGCCCGGCGGCGGCGAACTGCCGCCGGCCTGGGAAGCGGCGGAGCGGATACCCTTGTGGGATGGAGCGCCGCCGGGCGGTCCGTTCGTGGCGCGCAAGGACCTGGACCGGCGCGGCCCCACGTTCGTCACCGGCGTGACGATGCCCGACCTGCACGTCTTCCAGCCCGCCAAGGCGAATGGCCGGGCGCTGCTCGTCATGCCGGGCGGCGCCTACAGCTTCGTATCGATCCGCAACGAGGGGGTCGGCGTGGCGAACGTGTTCGCCAAACTGGGCTATACCGTGTTCGTGCTGACCTATCGCCTGCCCGGCGAGGGCTGGACGCCGCGCGCCGACGTGCCGTTGCAGGATGCCCAGCGCGCGATGCGCCTCATCCGCGCGCGGGCAGCGCGATATGGCGTCGATCCCGCCAAGGTCGCGGTGCTGGGCTTTTCGGCGGGCGGGCACCTCGCCGCCTCGCTGCTGACGGGGTATGACGAGCGCGTCTATGCCCCGCGCGACGCCGCGGACCGGGGCAGCGCGCGACCGGATGCCGGTGGGCTGCTCTATCCGGTGATCGCCGCCGCGCCGCCGCTTACCCATCCGCTGTCCGCGCAACTGCTGCTGGGGCCGAACCCGGATGCGGCGCTGGTGACACGCCGCTCGCCCGCCCAGCATGTCACCGCGACCACTCCGCCGACCTTCCTCGCCCATTCGATGGATGACGGCGCGGTGCCGTGGCAGAATAGCGAGCTGTTCCTCACCGCGCTGAGGGCCGCGAAGGTGAAGGCGGAGGCGCATTTCTTCGAAGAGGGCGGCCACGGCTATGGCATCGGCCCCGACAATGCGCCCGCCGGCCTGTGGCCGCAGCTGTTCGCGCGCTGGCTCGACCGGACGCTGGGCTAACGCCCTCTCGACATCGCCGCCCGCGCAGTCGATGGGGCGGGGATGGAGCAGGATCAGCGTGAGCCGGGCCGCGTCGGCCGATGGCGCCTTGCGGGCTTCGCCGCCGGCGATTTCGCCTTCAATCTCTATTGGCAGAGCGCCATGCTCTACCTGCTGTTCTATTACACCGACGCGCTCGGCCTCGGGGTGGAGACGGCGGCGGCGATCTATTTCGCCGCATCGGTGTGGGACGGGATCGTCAGTTTCGCGGTCGGCGCGCTGGTCGATCGGCACGCTGCACCCGGCCGCTATCGACTGGCGCTGGTCGGGGGCGCGGTGCCGCTGGGGCTCGCCTTCGTCGCCGCCTATGCGCCACCGCCGGTGACGGGCGTGGCGGCGACGGTGTTCGTCGTCGTCGGCCATCTGCTGTTCCGCACCGCCTACGCCTGCGTAAACATCCCCTATCTCGCCATGTCGGCGCGGGTGAGCGGGGACGATCGCGACCGATCGTTCGTCGCGGGGTTGCGCATGTTGGCGGGCACGCTTGCCGCGGTGGTGGTGGCGATCGGCACGGTGCCGCTGGGCGGCGCGTTGATGCAGGTGGGGGAGGGGCCACGCGCCTTCCTGGGGGCGGCGTGGCTGTTCGCCGGGATCGCCAGCCTCGTGCTGGTCGGCGTCGGCTGGACGTTCCGCGATGCGATCGCCGCGCAGGACGGGCCGGTAGGGCCGGTGCCCTCGATCGGCACTTCGCTGCTGCTGGCGGCGCGCAACCGGGCGTTCGTAACGCTGGCGGGGGCGATGATGGCGATGATCGTCGCGACCACCGTGCTCAACAAATCGGTGCTCTATTATTTCAAATATGCGGTCGGCGATGAGGGCGCGGGGCAGCTGGCGCTGGCATCGATGATGGCGGTGAGCGCGGTGGCGGTGCCGGCGTGGATGGCGGTGGCGCGCGGCATCGGCGTGCGGCGGCTGTGGTTCGTCGCGGTCGGCTTGTGCGCCGCCGGCCTGATCGTCTTCGCGCTGGCCGATGTCACCCGAGCGGGCACGGCGCAGCTGTTCCTGATCGCGATGCAGGCAGCGACGGTCGGCCTGCACTTCGCCTTCTGGGCAATGCTGCCCGATGCGGTCGACCACGGCCAGCGCACCACCGGCGTGCGGGTCGAGGGCACGCTGTTCGGCCTCGCCGCGCTGTTGCAGCGGGTTGCGATCGGCCTGGCGACGGTGGTGATCGGCCAGGCGTTCGGACAGGCGGGCTATGTCGCCAATGTCGCGCAGACGCCCGAGATGCTGGCGACCATGCGGACGACGATTGCGCTGATTCCATTGGGCTGCTTCGCGCTGTCCGCACTGGTGATGGCGTTCAACCCGATCCGCGCGCGTCGGTAGGCATAGAGCCGGACGGCAAGACGGCGAACCGTTCGTGCTGAGCCTGTCGAAGCACAGGCGCCCGCAAGGACGACCTTGCAAGGGGCGCCCCGCCCTTCGACAGGCTCAGGGCGAACGGTGCGGTGGGATCAACGCCCTGTCATCACGCTATGGGCATTCAGCGGACCAGATCGAAGGTCCCGTGGACGCCGTCGGCCTGGGCGGACGGCGCGATCCATATGTCGAACGTACCCGGCTCGACCGTTGGCGCCAGATCCTTGCCCAGGAATTCCAGCTGCGCGCGGGTCAGCGTGAACGTCACCGTCTCGCTCTGGCCGGGCTTCAGCGCGACCTTGCGGAACGCCTTCATCTCGCGCACCGGCCGCGTGATGCTGGCGACGCGGTCGTGGATGTAAAGCTGTACCAGTTCCTCGCACGCGCGCTTGCCCGTGTTGGTTACCGTGGCGGACACAGTGATCTTGCCATCCCAGGGCAGCGTCGCGGGCACCACGGGCGCGTCGTAGCTGACCGCGCCATAGGTCAGGCCATGGCCGAACGGGTACAACGCGGCATTGGGCGCGGTGCGCCATTGCGCCTTGTACGGCTGGCGCGGGCCGGCGGGGGCGGGGCGGCCGGTCGCCTTGTGCGCGTAATAATAGGGCTCCTGCCCGCTTTCATACGGGAAGCTCAGCGGTAGGCGGCCCGACGGCCCGACCTTGCCGAACAGCACGTCGGCGATGGCGTTGCCGGTTTCGGAACCGAGGAACCAGGTGACGAGGATCGCAGCTGCGTCCTTCACCGCGCCTTCCAGCGCGAGGCCGCGACCGTTCTTCAGCAGTACGACGATCGGCTTCCCCGTTTTCGCCACCGCTTCGGCGAGTGCCATCTGCGGCGCGGGCACGGTGATCGACGTGCGCGACTGCGCCTCGCCCGACATATTCTCGCTCTCACCGATCGCGAGCACGACGACATCCGCGGCCTGCGCCGCCGCGACCGCCGCGTCGATACCGCCGGCCAGCGGCTCCTCGACGTTCGACCCCTGCGTCACCGTGACGTTGGCAGCGCCCGCATTGCGCAGGCCGGTGGCAAGGTCGATCGCCTGCTTGTTGTCGCCATAGACGACCCACGGCCCGTTGAGGTCGTGCTGGCCACTGGCGAAGGGGCCGATCAGCGCGATCTTGCGGCCCGTGTCGAGCGGCAGCAGGTCGCCGTCGTTCTTCAGCAGCACCATCGATTTCTGTGCGGCCTCGCGCGACAGCGCGATCGCCGCCTTGGTCCGCGACCGCGCCACTTCGCGCTTGCGGTCGATGCGACGGAAGGGGTCGTCGAACAGGCCGAGCATCTGCTTCACCGCGAGCACGCGCCGCACCGACCGGTCGAGCACCTCCTGCGGCACCACGCCTTCACGCACCAGACTGGGGAGGTATTGTGCGTAATAGTTCGACTGCATGCTCATATCGACGCCCGCCAGGAAGGCGATTCGCGTGGCGTCCTTGCCGTCCTTGGCGAAGCCCGCGGCGATCATCTCTTCGTCGCCGGTGTAATCGGACACGATGATGCCCGGGAACTTCCACTCGTCGCGCAGCACCTGCTTCATCAGCCAGGGGTTGCCGGTGGACGGAATACCGTCGATCTCGTTGAACGAGGCCATGCCGCTCATCGCGCCGGCATCGAAGCCGGCCTTGTATGGCGGCAGGTACACTTCGCGCAGCGTCCGTTCGGACAGGTCGACGATATTATAGTCGAGGCCACTTTCCGCCGCGCCGTAAGCGGCGAAATGCTTGACGCAGGCCATGACGGCATCGTTCGCGTCGAGGCTCTTGCCCTGGAAGCCCTTCACGCGCGCAGCGGCGAACAGGTTGCCGAGCAACACGTCCTCGCCCGCGCCCTCCATCGTGCGGCCCCAGCGCTGGTCGCGCGCGATGTCGACCATCGGGAAGAAGGTCCAGTCGATGCCGGCCGCCGCCGCCTCGAATGCCGCCATGCGCGCGGTGCGCATCGCCAGATCGGGGTCGAAGCTGGCGGCTTCGGCGACCGGCACGGGGAAGATGGTGCGGTGGCCGTGGATGACATCGGCGGCGAAGATCAGCGGGACCTTGAGGCGCGAATCGCGCATCACCGCGGCCTGCATCCGCCGCGCCATCTCCGCGCCATTGCCGTTGAACACGCCGGTCAGCTTGCCCGCGACCGCGTCGGCGACCTGGCCGTCGAAGCTGGGGCCGTTCGACGGCGGGTTGAGCCCGGTGGCGACGCCACCGCTCCATGCCGCGGCGTTGAGCTGCAGCTGACCCGCTTTCTCCTCCAGCGTCATCGCGGCGAGGATCGCCTCGACCCGCGGCGGCAGTGCGACGCCGTCCGCCTGCGCCAGCAGCGCGCGCGCCGGGCTGGCCGCCCAGGCGGCGACCGCGCCCGCGCCGAGCAGCGCCGCGCGGCGCGAAATGGTGTGATCCGTCATGTTCCAGCCTCTCCCCTGATCTGCTATCGTCCAGCGTCCGCGCTTGCACGGATGCTTCCGGCTTTTCGCGTTGACCGTTGCCTGTAACCGGTTACACAGGCCGGGCGTGCGGTACAAGACGTGTCGGTTCACGCACGGATGATCGTTCGCGACCAGTGGACGGCAGGGGGAGGACAAGGGTTGAAGTCGGCATCGGCCACGATCCGCGACGTCGCGCAAGTCGCTGAAGTCTCGGTCGCTTCTGTCTCACGTGCGTTGAACGGTCATAGCAGTGTCCATCCCGATACGCGCGCCCGCGTGCTCGCGGCGGCCAAGGCGCTGGGTTATGTGCCGCACGCCGGCGCGCGCAGCCTGTCGCTGGCGCGGAGCCATGCGATCGGCGTGGTGCTGCCCGACCTGCACGGCGAGTTCTTTTCCGAAATCGTGCGCGGCATGGATCGCGAGGTCGGCGCGCGCGGCTATCATCTGCTGCTGTCCAACATGCATGCCGATGCCGAGCTGGCCGCGCAGGCAATGCGATCGATGCGCGGGCGCGTCGACGGGCTGATCGTCATGGCGCCGCAGCTGGATGCGGAGGGCTTGCGCGAGGCGCTGCCGGGCGGCGTGCCGGCGGTACTGGTCAATTCGCTCGACGGGGCAGGGCGCGCCGGCTTCCGCATCGCCAATGCCGAAGGGATCGCGACGGTCGTCGCGCACCTCGCCGCGACCGGGCGGCGGCGGCTGGTCCATGTCGGCGGGCCTGCGGGCAATATCGACGCGCGCGAACGCTGCGAGGGGTTCCTCACCGCAATGGCGCGCCACGCGCCCGACATCGAGCCGGTGGTGATCGAGGGCGACTTCCGCGAGGATTCGGGCGCCGCCGCCGTAGCGATGCTGCGTGCGCGCGGCGTTGCGTTCGATGGCATCGTCGCGGCCAACGACATGATGGCGCTGGGCGTGCTCGCGGCCTTGCGCGAACAAGGGCTGTCGGTGCCGGGCGACGTCGCGGTCACCGGCTTCGACGACATTCCGCTCGCGCGGTATCTCGGCCTCACCACCATGCGCGTGCCGCTCGCCGAAATGGGCGCGCGGGCCGTCGCCCGTCTGATCGACGCGCTGGATGGCGGCACGCTGACCCCCGACACGCAGGTCGTCGCCACCGATCTCGTCATCCGCACCACCACGGAAGCCCTTACGTCATGACCCTGTCTCTCGATCGCCGTGCGCTGCTGCGCCATGCGCCGCTTGCCGCCGCCGCGAGTGCGCTGCCCCGCCACGCGCTGGCCGCCCCTGCCGCAACCACGCTGCCGGCATGGTTCGGCGACCTCGAACAGCGCACCTTCCGCTATTTCTGGGACCTCGCCAATCGCAGGAACGGGCTGGTGCCCGATCGCTGGCCGACGCCGTCCTTCGCCAGCATCGCCGCGGTCGGCTTCGCGCTGACCGCCTATCCGATCGGGGTGGAGCGCGGCTGGATCACGCGCAAAGAAGCCCGCGACCTGACGCTGACGACGCTGCGCTTCTTCGCGACCGCGCCGCAGGGCGATGCGCCGACCGGCATGACCGGGAACAAGGGCTTCTTCTACCACTTCCTCGATATGGAAACCGGGCAGCGCTATCGCGATACCGAGCTGTCCAGCGTCGATACCACCTTGCTGTTCCTCGGCATCCTGTTCGCTGGTGCCTGGTACGATCAAGCCGATCCGGTGGAGGCGGAGATCCGCCGGCTCGCCGAAACGATCACCGATCGGGCCGACTGGCCGTGGTTCACCAACGCGCGCGGCACCGTGTCCATGGGCTGGCATCCCGGCAAGGGCTTCATCGAGCGCGCGTGGGATGGGTATAACGAGGGGATGATGGTCTATGTCGTCGGCCTCGGCAGCCGCGGCCGGTCGCTCGCCGACGGGGCGTGGGACGCCTGGGCGCAGACCTATCCCGCCTTCTGGCGTGGGCAGGGGGATACGCGGCACCTCGCCTTCGCGCCGCTGTTCGGCCATCAGTATAGCCAGATGTGGATCGACTTCCGCGGCATTCGCGATGCGACGATGCGGGCCGCCGGCTTCGATTATTTCGAGAACAGCCGCCGCGCCACCTACGCCAATCGCGCCTATTGCATCGCCAATCCGATGCACTGGGACGGCTATTCGCGCGACATTTGGGGCCTGACCGCCTGTGACGGCCCCGGCAATTTCCAGCTGCCGTTCAAGGGGCGGACCGCGGAATTCTTCGGCTATGCCGCCCGAGGCCCGCTGGGCCAGCCCGACGAGCGCGACGACGGTACGATCGCGCCGACCGCGGCGCTGGGCAGTCTCGCCTTCGCGCCCGAGATTTGCGTACCCGCGGCGAACGCGATGCAGCGCTGGCCGCACCTATATGGCAAGTACGGCTTCCTCGACAGCTTCAACCCCTCGTTCCGCTATACCGACGTCAAGCTGGAGACGGGGTCGGTCGACCCCAAGAGCGGCTGGGTGGCGCGCGATTACCTCGGCATCGACCAGGGCGCGATCGCCGGCGCTATCGCGAACACCCGCGACGAGGGTGTGTGGCGCGTCATGCGCCGATCGCCCGCGATCCGCCGCGGCTTGCAGCGCGCGGGCTTCACCGGGGGATGGCTGGGGTGAGATAAGCCCGCCTGTCATCCCCGCCTGCGCGGGAATGACGCTATTGGGACGTAACATGTTGAGCGAGCCTTCGATGACCGACGCCCATCCCAATCCCCCGCTCAAGACGATCACGATCGTCGGCGGCGGCACCGCCGGCTGGATGGCTGCGGCCCTGCTGTCACGCCTGACGCTCGGCGCCTACACGATCCGGCTGATCGAATCGGAAGAGATCGGCACGATCGGCGTCGGCGAAGCGACCATTCCGGCGATCCGCACCTTCAACGGCCTTGCCGGGATCGACGAGTTCGAAATGGTCCGCGCGACGCAGGCGACGTTCAAGCTCGGCATCGAATTCCGCAACTGGGGGGCGCCCGGCGACAGCTACATCCACGGCTTTGGCAAGATCGGGCAGGACCTGTACTGGCTGCACTGCCACCAATTCTGGCTGAAGGAGCGCGCGGGCGGCCGGGCGAAGCACCTCGATCATTATGCGCTCAACACGCTGGCGGCGCGGATGAACCGCTTCGCGATGCCCGATCCCAGCAATCCGCAGTCGCCGATCGCCGACATCGATTACGCCTATCATTTCGATGCCTCGCTGTTCGCGCGCTTCCTGCGCGGCCGGGCAGAGGCGTCGGGCGTCGAGCGGATCGAAGGGCGCATCGTCGCCGCCAACCGGCGTGGCAGTGACGGCTTCCTCGACCATGTCGTGCTCGCCGATGGCCGCTCGGTGGATGGCGACCTGTTCGTCGACTGCTCCGGCATGCGTGGTCTGCTGATCGGCGACGCGATGGGTGTGGGCTATGAGGATTGGAGCGAGTGGTTGCTGTGCGACCGTGCGCTTGCGGTGCCGAGCGCGCGCGGGACGGGGCCGCTGACGCCGTACACGCGCGCGACTGCGCACGGGGCGGGCTGGCAGTGGCGCATCCCATTGCAGCATCGCACCGGCAACGGCCATGTCTATGCCAGCCGCTTCGTGTCGGACGAGGCGGCGGCAACGACGCTGCTGGAACATCTCGACACGCCCGCGCTCGGCGATCCGCGCCCCGTCCGCTTCCGCCCCGGCAAGCGCCACCGCGCGTGGGAGAAGAATGTCGTCGCGCTGGGTCTGGCCGGCGGCTTCCTCGAGCCGCTCGAGTCGACCAGCATCCATCTGATCCAGACCGGCATCCTGCGGCTGATCGCGCTGTTCCCGGGACGCGGCTTCAACACCGCCGACACCGACGAATATAATCGCCAGACCGATTTCGAATATCGCGACGTGCGCGACTTCATCATCGCGCACTACAAGGTGACGAGCCGCGAGGATACGGAGTTCTGGCGCTATCTGAAGCACATGCCCGTGCCCGACAGCCTGACCGAGCGGTTGGAACTGTTTCGCTCCTCGGGCCGGTTCTTCATGCATGCCAAGGCCGAACTATTTCGCGAGGAGAGCTGGGTGCAGGTGCTGCTGGGGCAGGGGTTGCAGGCGCATCACGACCCGATGGTCGACATGATTCCCGCCGACCAAACCACCGCTTTCCTGAAGGATGTCGAGGACGTGGTCGCCGATGTCGCCGCCGGCCTGCCGACGCACGAAGCCTTCATCGCGCGCCACTGCCAGGCGCCCAAAGTCGGCTGAGCGGGCTCCGCCCGCCACCGACTGTGACACGCAAGCAACAATCCGGCGGATAATGAACCGATCCTGACCGGCGCGTCAGACAGGCGGTTGTAACCGGTTACGCGGGCGAGTAACCGGTTCCATACGCCCTCCGCGATCCGCGGAGCCGCCGCGCGTCGGCGGTTTCCACGGGAGCAAAAACGGGGCGATGGGACCGACGTGGAGGGGTTTGAAATGGCATCCAGGATTCATCGTGCGCGCTTCGGGCGCGGCATTTCGGCAGCGGCCCTCGCCGCAACGCTGGTCATCAGCGCGCCGGCGATGGCGCAGATCAACTCGACGCTGCGCGGCCGCGTGACCGGTGCGCAGGCAGGCGCGACCGTTACTGCGACCGACGTGAATACCGGCCAGCGCATCAGCGGCCGCGTCAATGCCGACGGCAGCTACACCATCGCGGGCTTGCGACCGGGCACCTATCGCGTCGAGGCGACCGGTCTGCCCGCCGAGCAGCTGGTCATTCCGGTCGGTCAGGTCGTAACCTTCGACATCGGTGCGGCGGCGCCTGTGGCAGATACCGCCGGCACGAGCGCAGGCACGGGCGCCGACATCGTCGTCACGGGTCGCCGTGGGCAGGAAGTCCGCTCGGCGATCGTGTCGACCAACGTGTCGACGCAGCAGATCGACAGCCTGCCGCAGAACGATCGCAACTTCCTGAACTTCGCCGCGCTCGCGCCGGGCGTCGCGATCTCGACCTCGCCGGGCAGCCGCCAGGTGCAGGCCGGTGCGGTCAGCGCCGACAACATCAACGTCTTCATCGACGGCCTCAGCCAGAAGAACGCCGTCAATCACGGCGGCGTCGCGGGCCAGAACTTCAGTCGCGGCAACCCCTTCCCGCAGCTTGCCGTGCAGGAATTCCGCGTCGATACGCAGAACTTCAAGGCGGAATACGAACAGGCCGGCTCCGCCATCATTAGCGCGGTGACGAAGACCGGCGGCACCAGCTTCCACGGCGACATCTTCGGCGAATGGCAGCCCAAGGCGTTCATCGGCATTCCGTATTTCGATCGGCCCGGCAAGACGAACAACCGCGAGGGCCGCCCGAAGGCGGATTACGATCGCAAGCAGTACGGCGCCGATCTGGGCGGTCCGATCATCAAGGACGTGCTGCACTTCTACGGCGCGTTCGAGGCGACCGATCAGAAGCTGCCGTCGAATGCGATCAACCTGCTGACGACCCGCAACGTCGACGGCGTCGCGGTGCCCAACGTGCCGCAGGCGATCGCGAGCCAGTTCAACGGCAGTTATCCGCAGAGCTTCAAGCAGCGCCTGTATTTCGGCAAGCTGACGCTGTTCGCGGGCGAAAAGGACACGATCAACGCTAGTGCGTTCCTGCGTCGCGAGAGCAATCTGGCTGACTTCCAGGGAACGTCGGTCCCGTCGCATGGCCGGTTCCTGACCAGCAATAACGACACGTACCAGCTGGAATGGACCCACCGCAGCGAGGGCTTCCTCAACGAGTTCACCGGCGCGTACCAGAAGGTGTTCAACGGCACCCCGCGCGTCAGCAACGGGCCTGAGATCATTCTGTCGCAGGGACCGGCATCGGGTCCGGTCGGCGTCGGTGCGTCGCTCGATACGCAGGCGGAACTGGGCGCCGCCTCGTTCCAACAGTTCGACGATCAGAAGAGCTGGACGATCAAGGACAACGTCACCTTCTTCGGTGAGAAGCACATCGTTAAGGCAGGCGTGCGCCTGTCGTTCAACAAGTACGGCCGCTCGGAGGACTTCCGCAGCAACGGCACCTTCTTCTTCGCTGCGCCGTCCTACACCACGTTCGACGCATCGACCCCGATCGCGGGTTCGGTGACGACGGTGCCCGTGCGTGCGGCAACGGCGAACAACACGCAGGTGGGCCTGTTCCTGCAGGACGATTGGTCGCCCGACGAGCATTGGACGATCAATGCCGGTATCCGCTGGGATTACGAGAGCAACGCGAAGAACGAGAATTTCGTAACCCCCGCGCGTATCGCGACTGCGCTGCGTAACTATCAGGGCTGGAAGGCCGCGGGGATTAACCCCGAGGACTATATCTCGACCGGCAACAACCGTAAGCCCTACTGGAAGGCATTCCAGCCGCGTCTCGGCGTGTCGTACGACGTGTACGGCGATCGCGACACGATCCTGTTTGCCGGTGCCGGTCGCTATTACGACCGTCCGCTGTTCATCACGGCGGGCATCGAGACGGTGAAGGCGATCTACCAGTCGGCGCCGACGGTGTATTTCTGCGATGGCGCCGGCCAGCCGACCTGTGCGCAGGCGCGCGCATCCAACGGCGGCGTGCTGCCGAACAACTACCTCGCCTACAATGCGTCGCTGAAGACGGTCGATGGCCTGCGCTCGGCGGTGACCGCATCGGGGTTGGGTGGTGACGTCTGGCTGCTCAACAACGACACCAAGCTGCCCTATTCGGACCAGTTCAACTTCGGCGTGCGCAAGCGCTTCGGCGGCATCCAAACGGCGGTGACGTTCAGCCACGTCCGCAGCCACAACATCTTCAAGTTCGTGCGCGGCAACCGCCTGCCCAACGGTCAATACACCACGCAGGGCGACCAGTGGATCGAGGACAACTTCCCAGAGTCGGGCCAGTTGCCGGGCTATTCGGGCAAGCTGAACATCGGCTCGAACGACGGCAAGGCCTATTACACTGCGATCTACTTCACTGCGGAAAAGCCGTTCGTGACCGGGTCGAGGTGGGGCTTCACCTCGACGCTGACGCTGCAGCGCGCACGCTCGAACGTGCCGCAGGAACTGCAGGGCGACGAGCTGTACAACGCACCGCGCTTCGGTGCCTATGGCATGAACTATGTCGCAGGCGTCGAAAAGTGGCGCTTCGTCGGCACCGGCATCGCGCGTGGTCCGTGGGATACGAAGGTGTCGCTGACCGGCACGTTCAGCTCGGGCCCGTCGTTCGGCAATGTCATCTTCCGCTCTAACCCGCCCGAAAACGCCTGCTGCTACGGCAATTTCGGTGGCGTGTTCTGGCCAGGTGAAGTCGTCGGTTACGGCAGTGTCGATGCGCGCATCTCGAAGACGTTCAACCTGCCCTGGGGTCGCGGGCTGGAGGTCAGCTTCGCCGCCTTCAACCTGTTCGACTCGATCAACCGCAACTATTCGGCCTGGGGCGCCGGATCGGGCACCAACCCGATCAAGAAGAATGACGGCGACGGCACGACGGGTGTTCCGCGGTCGTTCCAGGTCGGTGCGAAGTTCAGCTTCTGATCTGGTGGGGGCGGGGGGCGTGACGATCCCCGCGCCTGCCCGCGTGGCCGCGGCGGTCGCATGACGCCGCGGCTGATCCGGGTCGGGGCCAGCGACAGTCCCGTCGTCGTGGTCGACGGTGTCGTCGGCGATGTCGGCCGGATCGTTGATCTGGCCGCGGCGCTGGCGCCGTTTCCAGCGGTGGCGGGGAGCTATTACCCCGGCGTGCGGCGGGTGCTGACGCCGGCGGACGGCGCGGCGCATGACTATGCGACCGCGCTGCTCCAGACGCTGGCGCCCTTCATCGGCGGGGCGTTCGACGTCGAGGGCTTCGACTGGATCGAGGGTAGCTTCTCGATGGTCACGGCGCCACCCGCGACGCTGTCACCGGCGCAGCGCGCGCCGCATTTCGATGCGGTCGATCCGGGTTATCTCGCCGTGCTCCACTATCTGTCCGATACGCCCGGCAGCGGCACCGCCTTCTACCGCCAGCGCAGCACGGGCATCGAACGGGTCGATGCCAGCAACCGCGATGCCTTCATCGCCGCCGCCCGGCGCGATAGCGCTCTGCTATCGGGCTATACCAATGCCAGCAACGCCGCGTTCGATCAGATCGGCGCGGTGGCGGCGAAGCGGGACCGCGTCGTTCTCTATCAGGGTTGCCTGCTCCATTCGGGTATCATCCCCGCCGACATGCCGCTGTCCGCCGACCCGCGCGTCGGTCGGCTGACCACCAACCTCTTCGTACAGGCGCACCGATGACCCTGCTGCTCTCGATCCTGGCGGCCGCGACGCCGCAGACCTACGCCAATCCGGTCGATATCGACTATCGCTACAATTTCGAGCAGGTGAACGAGGGGGTGTCGTACCGCACCGGTGCCGATCCCGTCATCGTGCCGTTCAAGGGTGCCTATTATCTGTTCCTGACGCTCGCCGACGGATATTGGCGATCGACCGACCTCCTCACGTGGCAGTTCATCACGCCGAGCCGCTGGCCGGCCGAGGGGATCGTCGCGCCCGCCGTCACGTCGGACGGCAAACGCCTGCTCATCATGCCGTCGATGACCACACAGGGGACGATCTACAGTACCGAAGACCCGGCGAGCGGTAAGATCGACTATTTCGTCCGCCGCATGCCGCCGCTGCCCGACGCGGTGAAATCGGGGTTGGAGGATACGATCAAGCCGGGGCAGGTGCCGCCGGGCCCGTGGGACCCCGACCTGTTCCAGGACGACGACAAGCGCTGGTATCTCTATTGGAACTCGTCGAACGTCTTTCCGATCTATGGTGCGCCGGTCAGTTTCGCCGATGGCAAGATGACCTATGGCACGCCTCGTACATCGTTCATCCTGCTCGATCCCGACCATCATGGCTGGGAACGCTTCGGTCAGGATCATAGCGGCACATTGCCGAATGGCACGCCGATCAAGCCCTTCATGGAGGGGGCTTGGATGACCAAGGTCGGCGCCCGCTACTATCTGCAATATGGCGCGCCCGGCACCGAATATAATGCCTATGCCACGGGTACCTATGTCGGCACGTCGCCGATGGGGCCGTTCACCTACGCCGCCTACAACCCCGTCGGGTACAAGCCCGGCGGGTTCGTGCAGGGGGCAGGGCACGGCAATACGTTCCAGGATTTGAACGGCAATTGGTGGAATACCGGTACGCCGTGGATCGGCTACAATTGGACGTTCGAGCGGCGGATCGGGATGTGGCCGACGGTGTTCGACGCGGACGGGCAGATGCGCGTGTCGACGCGCTTCGGCGACTTTCCGCAGCGCATGCCGACGCGCCGCTTCAGCGATCCGGATTCGCTGTTCACCGGCTGGATGCTGCTGTCCTATCGCAAGCCCGCGATGGCGAGCGCCAGCGTTCCCGGTTTCGCGCCGGACCAGGCGACCGACGAAAACCCGCGCACCTTCTGGCTGTCGCCCAGCAAGGCGCCGGGTGCGACGCTGACGATCGATCTGGGCGCCGCGAAGACGGTGCGTGCGCTGCAGGTCAACTTCGCCGATTACAAAGCGGCCCGCTTTGGCGATGCGCCGGATATCTATACCGAGTTCCGACTGGAACAGTCGCTCGACGGCCGGACATGGCGGCCGCTCGCCGCGACCGAGGGGCCGCGTCGCGATCGGCCCAACGCCTATATCGAACTGCCACAGCCAGCACGCACCCGCTACGTCCGCTACGTTCACGGCCATATCGGGGGCGCGCACCTCGCGATCAGTGACCTGCGCGTGTTCGGCAATGCCGATGGCCCGCCGCCGGGCGCGCCGGACCTGCTTGCGGCGACGCGCGCGACGGACACGCGTGATGCGACGATCCGCTGGCGGCGCGTGCAGGGCGCCGTCGGCTATAACGTGCGCTGGGGAATCCGGCCCGATCGTCTGGCGCTGACCTATCAAGTGTTCGCCGACCGGGTCGCGGGTGGCGACGCAGCAACGCTGCCGCTGCGCGCGCTGACCGTCGGCCAGCGCTATTACGTCGCGGTGGAGGCGTTCGACGAGCGCGGCGTGTCGCGGCTCAGTCGCGTGGTGGCGATGTAGCCGCGTCCGCGAGCCGCTCGGTCAATTCCATCCAGTTGCGCGCGGCATCGCGTTCGGCGGCGTCGGGAAAGACGATGTCGAGGGCCGGCGCCGCGCCCAGCATGTGCAGCAACGTCCACAAGGCGAACCGTCGCGCGCGATCGGTTTCGAGGCCGAGATCGACCTGCATCCGCTCGATCCCGGCGTCATAGGCGGCAGGCGGCACGGCACCTAGTTCGGCGGTGCCGAAATAGCGGCGCATCTGGTCATCGAGGTCCATCCCGCCCCCTAACGCGGGATGCCCCTCGATGCCATCAGCGCAGGTTGTCCTTGGCGGGCATCGTATAGGGGACGAAATCGCCCAGCGAGACGAAGCCGCGCGGGAATTGCGAGGCACGGTCGACCAGGCGGACCGTGTCGATGCTGCACAATTGCGATCCGATGGTGTTGGTCACCAGAATGTCGTCGTCGCGCAGCGACGGCGCACCCGATCGCGGTTCGTTGAGGTAGAGGCGTCCGCCGACGCGATACAGGATCGCCTTGCCGTCGATGATGCGGGTCGAGGTGACGCTGGCGAGGTTGATGCAGCTCGTCGGTTTGCCGGCGACGCGTCCGGCAAGCGCGGTCTGCAATTGCTGGTCCGGCGTGGGTTGCGGCTTGGCGGCGGTGGCCGCGGCGGTGGTCAGCGCGAGGGCGACGCCGACGAGGAGCAGGGGCTTTTTCATGCTTCAGACCCTATCACGAACAGGCTGAACCGAGCCTGACCGGTGACGAGTCGTGGGGGATCAGGTAATGGGCGGTCCGGCGTCGATGGGCGTTCACAGGGCGCCCACTTTGCAGTGTGTCGATATTGGTCTAGGGAAAAAAGAAGGCGGCGACGCAATGACCCGACATTCGGGGTGGTGCGTTACCCCATGTAGAATGAGCTACTACTCCATGGCGGACGTCGATCAGGCCCCTAACCGCGCGACCGGACAGGATTTCCTGACCGGCGGAGGGGCATGCGGCGTGCTGATTGGGGAGCGTGACTGGTCGGCGACGCCGCTGGGACCGATTGGCGACTGGCCGCAAAGCCTGCGCACGGCGACGGCATTGCTGCTCCGCTCGCCGGTGCCGATCGTGATGCTGTGGGGCGAAGACGGCGTCATGCTGTACAATGACGCCTATTCGGTTTTTGCCGGCGGCCGGCATCCGCAGCTGCTGGGGTCGAAGGTCCGCGAGGGCTGGCCGGAGGTCGCCGACTTCAACGACAATGTCATGCGCGTCTGCCTGTCGGGCGGAACGCTGCATTATCATGACCAGAAGCTGACGCTCTATCGTCACGGTTCGCCCGAGCGCGTGTGGATGGACCTCGATTATTCGCCGGTGCTCGACGAAAGCGGCGCGCCGGGCGGCGTCATCTGCGTCCTGGCGGAAACGACCGAACGCGTTGCGGCCCAGCGGCGTACCGCCTTTCTGCTGTCGTTGTCCGATGCGCTGCGCGGGCTGAGCACGCGGGAAGCGATCAACGCGCTCGCCTCCGAACGGCTGGCCGAATGGCTGGACGCCGATCGCACCTTCTACGCCGAAATCGCCGATAGCGGCTGGATGACGGTGCCCCGCGATTATTGTCGGGGCGTGCCCTCGATCGCCGGCCTTCATTCGCTCGAATCCTTCGGGCCGGACTTGCTCAAGGCCTATCGTTCGGGGCAGCCGATCGTCGCCTGCGACATTCCCGGCGACGAGCGGCTGAGCCTGGATGCGCGCGCCGGACTGGCGGAGCGCCGGGTCGCCGCCTTCATCGACGTCGTGGTGTTCGACGAGACCGAATATGTCGGCGTGCTGGCCGCGCAGTCGGCGACGCCGCGGGTCTGGACGGCAGCGGAGATCGCGCTGGTCCAGGACGTTGCCGAACGCGTCAAGACCGCGATCGAGCGGGCCCGCGCCGAGGAGGGGCTGCGCCAGCTCAACGAAACGCTGGAGGAACAGGTCGCCGCGCGCGTCGCCGAGCGTGACCGGTTGTGGACGCTATCGCAGGACATGCTGGCGCGCGCCGATTATGTGGGGATGATGTCCGCCGTCAGCCCGGCCTGGACGCAGGTGCTGGGCTGGAGCGAAGCGGAGCTGCTCAGCCGCAGCTACATCAGCATCATGAACCCCGAGGACGTGGCGCACACGACGGCCGCGATCGCCGACATGGAGCAAACGCGTCGCCCGGCCCGGTTCGAAAATCGGATCGCCACGCGCGACGGGGGTTGGAAGCATATCGAGTGGACCGTCTCGCCCGAAGCGGACGGTGTCAATTTCGTCGCGATCGGCCGTGATCTCAGCGATGCCAAGGCGCGCGAGGCGGATCTGGAAACCGCGCGCGAGGCGTTGCGGCAAAGCCAGAAGATGGAGGCGATGGGCAGCCTGACCGGCGGCGTCGCCCACGATTTCAACAATCTGCTTACCCCGATCATCGGTTCGCTTGACCTGCTGGTGCGCAAGGGCGTCGGCACCGAGCGCGAACAACGGCTGATCGAGGGCGCGCTGCAATCGGCAGAGCGCGCCAAAACGCTCGTGCAGCGCCTGCTCGCCTTCGCGCGGCGCCAGCCGTTGCAGGTGACCGCGATCGATGTCGAGCGCGTGGTCGAGAATATGGCGGGTCTGATGGCGGCAACGCTGGGCCCGATGATCGACGTGCGGGTCGACCTGTCCGATCTGCCGCCCGCCCGCGCCGATCTCAACCAGCTGGAAATGGCGCTGCTCAACCTGGCGGTCAACGCGCGCGACGCCATGCCCGACGGCGGCGAACTCAGGATCAGCGCACGGCGCGAAAGCGTGGCGGCGCTCGACGATCGTGCGCTGCCGCGCGGCCATTACGTGCGGCTGAGCGTCAGCGATACCGGCGTCGGCATGGATGCCGACACGCTGCGCCGCGCGATCGAGCCGTTCTTTTCCACCAAGGGCGTCGGCAAGGGCACCGGGCTGGGATTGTCGATGGTGCATGGCCTGGCCGCGCAACTCGGTGGCGGCCTGACGATCGAGAGTGCGCCGGGCGCGGGCACGACGATCAGCCTGTGGCTGCCGATCAGCGCCACCGCAGCGCTCGACGAAGAGCCGCCGATTGAGGTGACGCACGTCGTCAAGCGCCTCGGCATCGCGCTGCTGATCGACGACGAGGACTTGGTGCGGATGAGCACCGCCGACATGCTCGCCGATCTCGGTTACGACGTGGTCGAGGCGTCGTCGGCGGAAGAGGGGCTGCGGCTGATCCTTAACGGGCTGGAGCCGGCCGTGCTGGTGTCGGACCATCTGATGCCCGGGATGAGCGGCGCCCAGCTGGCGCGCGAAATCCGCCGGTTGCGACCCGGTCTGCCCGTGCTGATCGTGTCGGGCTATGCGGAGGAGGAGGGGATCGACCCCGACATCCCGCGTCTGACGAAGCCGTTCCGCAATGCCGAGCTGGCCGCCAGCCTGGCGTCGGCGCCGGCATCCGTCGTGCTGCCGGCTACCGCCGCCTGAGCCACGCGCCATGGCAAAGCGCAAGCGGCTGCTGACCGCCACTCTGTCCGATGGCTATGTGAAGACGATCGGGCCGACCGCCGCGCCCTTCACCCATTATTGGCGGATCGTCGCGGTGACCGAGGCTGGCGGCACCGAAGTGTTCTGGGGCCATAGCAATTCGCTGCGCGAGGCAAACGGCAAGCGCGCCGCCACGGCCGACGCCGCCCGACACCGCGGCTGGACCCGCTACGATTTCGAGGTCGTCGAACTCGTCGAAAGCTGACGGTGGCGGATCGAAAATGCGTCCCCCGCCAGGCGTCAGCGTCGGCGCGGGGGGAGCGTGGGGACTGCCATCGCTTCGGAAGACCGCGATCTGCCAATCGAGCACGCGGTCGTCGTCGATGTGGATCGACTGACGGGCGGCATGTTCACCCGCAATTCCGATATCTTGCGCCCGCGCGGCCATTTCGAGCGCCTGCGCTTGAGCCCTCACCGGCATAGTCGCGCAACACCGCTGCGTCATTGACCCCTGAGGATGCGCCCGCTAACGCAACTAAATCGCAATAACAACAGCGGAACGAAAGAGCCGGATGACGCGCAGGATCCTGTTTCAGATCCACTGGTTCCTGGGGATCACTGCGGGCCTGGTGCTGGCGGTCATGGGCGTGACCGGCGCGATGATCAGCTTTTCGCCGGAGATCATCGCGGCGATCAACCCTGGCATCGTCACCGTCACGCCGCAGCCCGGACCGCGTCTGTCCGCGCCGGACCTCGTCGCCCGGTTTCAGGCGCAACGGCCCGATGCCCGGATCGGCCGGCTGGTGGTCGAGCGCGATCCCACCCGCGCGGCGATGGCGAGCTATATGACGGGACCGTCGAAGACACGTCACGTCACCTATCTTGATCCCGTGACGGGGCGGGTGCTGGGCACGCCGCGTGGCGAAGCCGTTCTGGACACGGTGGAGAATCTGCACCGCTGGCTCGCGCTGCCCGGCGGCGGCAAAGGAATCGGGCGGCAGATCACGGGCTTTTCGGCGCTGGCGCTGATCTTCTTCGCGCTATCCGGCCTGTATCTGCGCTGGCCGCGTCGCCCGCTCGACTGGCGCAACTGGTTCGTGCTCGACCTGCGGCGCATCGGGCGCAACCTGTACCGCGCGCTCCATGCCGTCGTCGGGGGATGGGTAGTGCTGTTCTACCTGATCAGCGCCAGCACAGGCTTATGGTGGTCGTACGACTGGTATCGCACCGGTGTGCGGCATCTGCTTGTCGCTGAACAGCCCGGCGGCAAAGTGGGCGCCGCGGCAGAGCGCAAGGGTAAGGGCAAGGCCGATGCGCCCGTCGACTGGCGCGCCGCCTGGACGGCGTTCGACCGCGCCACGGCGGGCCGATCCTATGCGGCGGTCACGGCGACCGCGCGCGAGGGCAAGATCGAATTCCGCGCGAAACTGCCCGATGCGCGGCATGACCGCGTGTCGGATGAGGTGACGATCGACGCGCGCACGAACAGGGTGACCACCTACACCCCCTATGCGCAGCGGAGCTGGGGGCAGGACATCGTCTTCGGCATCTACGAGATCCATCGCGGCGCGTATTTCGGTCTGGCGGGCCGGCTGGCGATGACGCTCGCCAGTCTGACGATGCCGCTGTTCACGATCACCGGCTTCCTGCTCTATCTGGCGCGGCGCCGTCGCAAGGCCGCGCTCGCGGACGTGATGGCGGACGATTCGCCCACGATCGTGCCGGACGATGCCCGGACGCTGGTCGCGTATGCGTCGCAGACCGGCACGGCCGAACGGATCGCGCGCCTGACTGCGCAGGCCTTGCCCGATGCGGTCGCCTTGCCGCTGTCGGCGCTGGACGAGGCGGCGCTGGCCCGCGCCTCGCGCCTCTTCGTGGTCGCCAGCACTTATGGCGAGGGCGAGCCCCCCGACACGGCGCGCGCCTTCGCCCGGCGTCTTACTCAGGGCTCCGGCGACCTGTCGCACCTCAATTATGCGGTGCTGGCGCTTGGCGATCGCGAATATCCCGATTTCTGCGCCTTCGGTCATCGCATCGATCGCTGGCTACACGCGGGCGGTGCGACGCGGCTGTTCGATTGTATCGAGATGGACGGTGACGCAGCCGACGCGCAACGCCAGTGGCAGCAGCAGCTCGGCGCGCTCGGCGCGCGCACCGATCAGCCTGACTGGGCACCGGCGCCGATGGGCGACTGGCGGTTGATCGAGCGGCGCCTGCTCAATCCGGGCAGCAGCGGCGGCGCGACATGGCATGTCGCCCTCGAACCCATGGATGCGCCGGCCGACTGGGCGGCGGGGGATATCGTCGAAATTCTGCCGCAGCACGACCCGCGGCGGGTCGAGGCCGTTCTGCAGCGCATGGGCTGGGACGATACGCCCGGCCTGCGCGCATGGCTCGCGACCCGGATCCTGCCGGATAGCGATGCAGGCGTCCTCGATCCCGAATCGCTGCCGCCGCTGGCGCATCGCGACTATTCGATCGCCTCGATCGCGCCGTCGGGCCGCGTCGAGCTCATCGTGCGCCACTGTCTTGCCGCGGACGGACTGCCGGGGCTGGGATCGGGTTGGCTGACGCAGGGCGCGCCGATCGGGGGCATCGTACGCGCGCGCGTCCGCAGCAACCCGGCGTTTCATGCGCCGCAGGCGGAAGCGACGCCGCTGATCCTGATCGGGAACGGCACGGGCCTTGCCGGATTGCTCGCGCACGCACGCCACCGGCATGCGACCGGCGGCGGTCCGGTGTGGCTGTTCTGGGGCGAGCGCCACCCGGCGCAGGACGATTATCATGCCGGGGAGCGTGCCGCGCTGCGCGACAGCAATACGCTGACGGCGGAGCATGTCGCATGGTCCCGCCTGGGCAGCGGCCCCCGCTACGTTCAGGATGCGCTGACGGCGCAGGCCGGAATCATCGCCCAGGCGGTGGCGGACGGCGCGGCGATCTACGTCTGCGGCAGCCTTCAGGGCATGGCGGGCGACGTCCATAACGCGTTGGCGTCGATACTTGGCGAAACGTGCCTGGAAATGATGCTGGAAACAGACCGGTATCGGCGGGACATCTATTGATCTGTATCAACCCGTTATACTGACTAAATAAAATCCAACCCGATCTATAGGTTGAAAACCTCATTCGGCGCTCGGTTTACTGAGGTATGACAGCGAGCATTACCTTAAAGCGCCATTTTGAGTAGAAAAGCCTTTGCGGGACGATTTTTTTACTTCGTCGAATTGCCGCCGGCCACTCAGTCTTAAATGGACATTAACCGTTAAGTCCTAATTGGCCTAATCAGCCAAGGGGGCACCGACATGACTAGCATCCCAACTGCGCCATCGTCGCTGACGATGGCGTCGATACACGACTTCGCCCTGACGATCGGGCAGTGCCAGCAGGGAGGCGAAGGCCCGCTGACGCTCGACCTGTCGCAGGTCGCAGCACCCGATCTCAGCCTTTTGCAACTCGTCGAAAGCGCCCGTGCGCAGGCGCGTGTCGGTGGCGGCAGCGTCCGCCTGTCGGCGCCGGCCGCCGGTCCGCTTGCGGCGTTGCTGGGCCGCGCCGGCTTTACCGACGCGATGACGCCCGACGATCTCGATTTCTGGTTCCACGGAGACCTGCCACAATGAGCGCTTCCATTCTTGCCGTCGATGATTCCGCCAGCCTGCGCATGGCGATCCGCATCGCACTGACCGGCGCGGGCTATACCGTCACCGAAGCGTCCGATGGCGTCGATGGTCTGACGAAGGCCAATGCGACCCGCTTCGACATGATCGTCACCGATCTCAACATGCCCAACATGGATGGGCTGACGATGATCAAGGAAATCCGCAAGAATCCGTCGCAGGCGGGTGTGCCGATCATCTTCCTGACCACCGAATCCGATCCCGAAATGAAGAACCAGGCCAAGGCGGCCGGTGCCACCGGATGGCTGGTCAAGCCGTTCGTGCCCGACCAGCTGGTGAAGGTCGCCCGCAAGGTGCTGGGGCAGTGAGCGCCGACGATCCGATCGCCGCCTTCCGCGTGGAGGCGGGCGAGCTGCTCGACCAGGTCGAACAGGGGCTGCTCGATCTCACCCACCGGCTCGGCGACATGGACCTCGTTAATGCGGTGTTCCGCGGCCTGCACACGCTGAAGGGCTCGGGCGCGATGTTCGGCTTCGATGCGCTTGCCGGCTTCACCCACCATTGTGAAACCGCCTTCGATCGCGTCCGCAAGGGCCAGGTGCCTGCGACGCCCGCGCTGGTCGGCGTGATCCTGTCGGCACAGGACCATATGCGCGGGCTGGTGGAGGGCAATGCCTCCGAAAGCGAAGGCGCCGCGATCCTGGCGTCGCTGCAAGAGGCGGTGGACGCCGCCTCCGGCGGTGCCGCGGCCCCGGCGAAGGATGCGGCCCCGGCGGCGCCCGCTCCGGCAACCGACGCCGTCGCACAGGTCGCCGGCTGGAACATCCGCTTCCGCTTGCCGCCCGATTCGATGGCGAATGGCACCAACCCGCTGATGCTGCTCGACGAATTGCGCGAGCTGGGCAGCTGCACCGTCGTCGCGCTGACCGATCAGGTGCCGCCGCTGCCGGAGCTCAATCCGACGCACTGCCACATCGGTTGGGACGTCACGCTGATGGGCGACGTCAGCCGCGATGCGATCGACGATGTCTTCATCTTCGTGATGGACGACATGGAACTGACGGTCACGCCGATCGCCGATCCGGCCGAGCCGGCTGCGGTGGAAGAGGCTGCCCCGGCAGCGGTCGTGGAGGCGGCAGTGGCGCCGTCCGCCGCGCCGCCCGCCGCCGCCAACGATGCCGCGACCGCGCGCACGCCGGTGAAGGCCGACGAAAGCGTCCGCGTTCCCGCCGCACGGCTGGATTCGCTGATGGATCGCGTCGGCGAGCTGGTCATCGCGCAAAGCCGCCTGTCGCAGCTTGCGCATCATGGCCATGACCTCGTGCTCCGCTCCGTCTCCGAAGAGATCGAGCGGCTGGCCGGCGAACTCCGCGACACGATGATGGTGCTGCGCATGGTGCCGGTCGCCAGCCTGTTCGGCCGTTTCCGTCGCCTGATCCACGATCTGGCGCGCGACACGGGCAAGACTATCGTTCTGGTCACCGAAGGCGAGGCGACCGAGGTCGACAAGACCGTCATCGAGCGCCTGTTCGATCCGATGGTCCATTTGGTCCGCAACAGCTGCGACCATGGCCTGGAAAACGCCGAACAGCGCGTCGCCGCAGGCAAGCCGGAGGCGGGCACCGTTCGCCTCGGCGCGCATCAGAGCGGCGGCGAGGTGGTGATCACCATTCGCGACGACGGCCGCGGCATCGATCGCGCCCGCGTCCGTGCCAAGGCGGAGGCGAACGGCCTGATCCAGCCCGATCAGGTGCTGTCCGACCAGGAGCTGCTGCAGCTGATCTTCGCGCCCGGCTTCTCGACCGCGGCGCAGATCACCAACCTGTCGGGCCGCGGCGTCGGCATGGATGTGGTGAAGCGCACGATCGAGGGGCTGCGCGGCACGATCGACATCCAGTCGGTCGACGGGCAGGGATCGACGATCTCCCTACGCATCCCGCTGACGCTTGCCATCATCGATGGCCTGCTCGTCCGCGTCGGCGCCAGCCGCTACGTCATTCCGCTGACCGCGGTCGAGGAATGCCTGGAGCTGAGCCTTGAGGACGATATGCGCCATCGCGGCCGCAGCCTCATCACGCTGCGCGAAAAGCTGGTGCCGTTCCTACGCCTGCGCGAACTGTTCGCCAGCGGCACGAAGCCCGATCCCTATCAGAAGATCGTCGTGGTCGCCACGGGGCAGGGCCGCGTCGGGCTGGTGGTCGATCAGATCATCGGCAACCACCAGACCGTCATCAAGCCCATGTCGCCGCTGCATCGCGGCGTATCCACCTTCGCCGGCGCGACGATCCTCGGAGATGGCGAGGTCGCACTGATCCTCGACATCGCCCAGCTCGTCGCCGCGGGCCAACCCCAAGAGGAGAGCCTGCGTGCAGCCGGATGAATCGCGCCGATCCACGGCCATACCATGGACCGATGACGGCCAGCTCGAAGTGCTGGTGTTCGATCTCGGCGGCCAGAGCTTCGCGCTCGAGGCGGTGCTGGTCCGCGAGATCCTGGACATGATGCCCGAAACCACGGTGCCGGGGGCGCCACCGCTGGTCGCGCATGTCCTCAACTTCCGTGGGCGGATCATTCCGCTCGCCGACCTGCGTCTCGCCTTCGGCATGCCCGTCACCGGCGCGACGCTCGACAGCCGCATCGTCGTGATCGAACTCGATCTCGATGGGGAGGCGACGTTGATCGGCCTGCGTACCGACAAGGTGCATGAGGTCGCGACGTTCCACGCGAATACCAGCGAGGACGCACCCGTCGTGGGGCTGCGCTGGCGCCGGGATCTGGTGCGCGCACTGATCCGGCACGAGGGCGACGACATCGTCGTGCTGCCCGATCTCGAAGCGATTTTCCTGAACCTCGCGCACGGCGATGCCGCGGCGCGCGCCATCCACTGATTTCAACGGGGGGGACCCAACACATGCGTGCTACGATTAAAATGAAACTGGGGGCGACATTCGGAGTCCTGATCTTGGCCCTGATCGCCGTCGTGACCGTTGGCGTCACGCGGATGGCCAGCCTCAACGAGGGTATCTCCGAAGTCATTTCCGGCCCGGCCCATCGTCTGAGTGTCGCCCAGCAGATCGCGACCGAAATCAATTTAGTGCTGCGCTACGAAAAGAACATGGCGCTGACCAATGATGACGCGCTTACGCGGACCTTCGACGGGCAGATCAACGAACATCGCAAGAAGGTCGATGGCCTTGTGGCGGAAGGCCTGGCCACGGCTAGCGAGCAGGGGAAGCCTTCGTGGCTGAAGGTGCAGAGCCAGTGGGAAGCGTTCAAGCCGATCAACGATCGCGTCCGTGCTCTGGGCCTTGCCAATAAGAACGCCGAGGCCGGCGCCTTGTC
The DNA here is from genome assembly GCF_001638925.1 of Sphingomonas sp. NIC1. NCBI lineage: Bacteria > Pseudomonadati > Pseudomonadota > Alphaproteobacteria > Sphingomonadales > Sphingomonadaceae > Sphingomonas > Sphingomonas sp. NIC1. The sequence goes on along the minus strand of NZ_CP015521.1, from coordinate 843,903 downwards.
GATCACCGAGTCGCGTAAGGTGGCAGGTGATCTGACCGCGACGATCGACCAACTCGTGTCGATCCAGCAGGACCAGATGCATCAGGCGGATCAGGACACCAATGCTCTGTATGCGGAATCGCGGACGATGCTGATCATCGTCGCGGCGATCGCCACGATCATCGCTGTGGCGGGTGCCATCTGGATCTCGTTGCTCGTGTCGAACGGCCTGAAGCGGATCGGCGTCGCGCTGGACGCGGTGGCGATCGGCGACCTCGACCAGGAGGTCAAGGTCAACACCAACGACGAGATCAAGGACCTGGTCAACACCGTCAACGGTATGACCGCCAACCTGCGCAAGAGCGCAACGCTGGCGACCGAGATCGCCGGCGGCAACCTCACCGTCAACCACCAGCCGCTGTCGGACAAGGACGGCCTGGGTCTGGCGCTGGTGTCGATGATCGAACGTCTGCGCAACGTCGTGGGCGATGCTTCGGCGGCGGCGGATAACGTCGCGGCGGGCAGCCAGCAGCTGTCGGCGTCGTCGGAACAGGTCTCGCAGGGCGCGACCGAACAGGCCGCTGCGGCCGAGGAAGCCTCGGCATCGATGGAGCAGATGGCGGCCAACATCAAGCAGAACGCCGACAATGCGGCGCAGACCGAAAAGATCGCGCGCCAGTCGTCGAAGGACGCCGAAGCGAGCGGCGTGGCGGTCGACCGTGCGGTGGGCGCGATGCGCACGATCGCCGACAAGATCGGCATCGTCCAGGAAATCGCCCGCCAGACCGACCTGCTGGCGCTGAATGCGGCGGTCGAGGCGGCCCGCGCCGGCGAACATGGCAAGGGCTTTGCGGTGGTCGCATCGGAAGTGCGCAAGCTCGCCGAGCGTAGCCAGACCGCGGCGGCCGAAATCAGCTCGGTGTCGACCGAGACGGTGAAGGCCGCGGCCGATGCGGGCGAGATGCTGGGCAAGCTGGTCCCGGATATCCGCCGCACCGCGGAACTGGTGTCCGAAATCAGCGCGGCGTGCCGTGAGCAGGATATCGGTGCCAGCCAGATCAACCAGGCGATCCAGCAGCTCGACCAGGTGACGCAGCAGAATGCCGGCGCATCCGAGCAGATCTCGTCCACTTCGGAAGAGCTGGCGGCCCAGGCCGAGGAACTGCAGCAGAGCATCGCCTTCTTCCGGGTCGAGGATCGCGCCTCGCCGATCGCCCGCGCCGCCACCGCGCAGCGCAAGGCCACCCCGGTCCGCAAGGCGACGCCCGCCAAGAAGGCGGCACCTGCGCCCCGCCCCAAGGCCAACTCGGTCGCCGACCAGCAGGCCCGCGCCCGCGGCTTCGCGCTCGACCTGACCCAGGGCGGCCCGGACAGCGAGGACGCCGACTTCGGTCAGGCTGCCTGATCCACAGCGCGATCCGGCCGCCCGACGGGGTCCGCCTCGTTTCACGGGGCGCGATCACCGCCAGGCGGCCGGATCGGACCTGATTATTCTTCAAGCACGACAATAAAGGGAAAATTGCCATGCTGAACGCCACCGTACCGGGGAAATTCCGATCGATCGGAACGAAGGTACTGACCACCCAGGTCGTTTCGCTCGCCGCCATCGGGGCCATCGTCGGGGGTGGCGGATATTATGGCATGTCGGCACTGACCGATGCCATGACCAGCATCTACGACGATCGCGTCATACCGTTGCAGGAATTGAAGTCGGTTTCCGATGCCTATGCGGTGAATATCGTCGACACCACGCACAAGCTGCGCGCCGGCAGGTTGAGTAGCGCCGAAGCGCTGTCGAACATCGACCAGGCGAAGCAGCAGATCGCCCAGCAATGGTCGGCCTATATGAACACGCAGCGCGACGCCAATGAGAACGTGATCGCCGACGCCGTGAAGACGTCGATGCTGACGTCCGATCGTGCCGTTCAGGAGCTTCGCAGCATCATCGCGCGCAACGACACGGCGGCGCTTGCCCGGTTCGCGACCGAGGACATGTATCCGGCGATCGATCCGACGACGTCGAAGATTTCGCAGCTGTCGGACTTCCAGCTGAAGGCTGCGGCCGATTTGCGTGCCGCGGGCGTCAAACAGTCCAATCTGCTATCGTTGATGATGGTGCTGGTGACGCTGCTGACGATCGGCGCGGCGACGGCGGTGGCGATGGTCGTGACCCGCGCGATCAAGCGCAATCTGGGCGAGGCAACGGCTCTGGCCGGCGCGGTCGCCGAAGGCGATGTCTCCGCGACCGCCTCGGTCACGTCGAACGATGAGGTCGGCGAGCTATTGCAGGCGCTGAACAAGATGGTGTCGAACCTCAGCGCGACCGCGACCGTCGCCGAAACCATCGCCAAGGGCGATCTGACGATCGACCATCGTCCACTGTCCGACAAGGACACGCTGGGGCATGCGATGGTCGGCATGGTGACGAACCTGCGCCAGTCCGCGGTATTGGCCGAAACGATCGCGCGCGGCGACCTGTCGGTGGATGCACAGCCGCTGTCGGACAAGGATACGCTCGGCCTCGCGTTCGCCCCGATGGTGCAGAACCTGCGCAAGTCGGCGTCGCTCGCCGAAACCATCGCCAAGGGCGACCTGACCGTCGAACATCAGCCGTTGTCGGACAAGGACACGCTGGGCGTCGCCTTGGTCGAGATGGTGGACCGTCTGCGCAGCGTCGTCGGCGACGCGTCGGCGGCGGCGGATAACGTCGCGGCGGGCAGCCAGCAGCTGTCGGCGTCGTCGGAACAGGTCTCGCAGGGCGCGACCGAACAGGCCGCTGCGGCCGAGGAAGCCTCGGCGTCGATGGAGCAGATGGCGGCCAACATCAAACAGAACGCCGACAATGCGGCGCAGACCGAAAAGATCGCGCGTCAGTCGTCGATGGATGCCGAGGCAAGCGGCGTTGCCGTCAATGCCGCCGTGGGCGCGATGCGCACGATCGCCGACAAGATCGGCATCGTCCAGGAAATCGCCCGCCAGACGGACCTGCTCGCGCTCAACGCCGCGGTCGAGGCGGCCCGTGCCGGCGAACATGGCAAGGGCTTTGCGGTGGTCGCATCGGAAGTGCGCAAGCTCGCGGAACGCAGCCAGACCGCGGCGGCTGAAATCAGCGCCGTTTCGTCGGAGACGGTGAGCGCCGCCGCCGACGCGGGCGACATGCTGGGCAAGCTCGTCCCGGATATCCGCCGCACCGCGGAACTGGTGACAGAGATCAGCGCCGCGTGCCGCGAGCAGGACATCGGGGCGAGCCAGATCAACCAGGCGATCCAGCAGCTCGACCAGGTGACGCAGCAGAATGCCGGCGCCTCCGAGCAGATCTCGTCCACCTCGGAAGAGCTGGCGGCCCAGGCCGAGGAACTGCAGCAGAGCATCGCCTTCTTCCGGGTCGAGGATCGCGCCTCGCCGGTCGCCCGCGCCGCCACCGCGCAGCGCAAGGCCACCCCGGCCCGCAAGGCGGCGCCCGCCAAGAAGGCTGCGCCGGCCCCGCGCCCCAAGGCCAATTCGATTACCGACCAGCAGGCTCGCGCCCGCGGCTTCGCCCTCGACCTGACACAGGGCGGCCCGGACAGCGAAGACATGGAATTTGGAGAGGCAGCATGAGCGACACGACTGTGATGCAGGCCGTTACCTTCGGCCTGGGAGATGAGGTGTTCGCGGTATCGGTGACGCTGGTCCGTGAAATCCTCGATTATGCCCCCGCCTTTCGGGTCCCCAACGGACCCGGCTGGCTGCTCGGGCTGACCGACGTGCGCGGGCAGGGGGTGCCGACGGTCGATCTGCGCGTGCGCCTGGGCCTCACGCCTGCGGAGCCGACGCTGTCGACGCGGGTGTTGATCGTCGACGTGCCGCTCGCCGACCGCACCGTGTCGCTGGGTCTGGTGGTCGATCGCGTGCTCGCGGTCACCACCTTCGCCGCAGAGCGGCTGGAATCGGCGCCCGACATCGGCATGCGCTGGCGCTCGGACTATATCGAGGGCGTCGTGCGCGAACCCGAGGGCTTCGTCGTCGTCATCAACGTCGCCGAGATCTTCTCCCGCGACGACATCGACGCCACCGCGCTCGCCGCCGCGGCCTGACCCGGCGTCGGTCTTTCTAAGAGGAGCCGCGGTCGCTGCGGCTCCCCCCTTTCCCTCACTGACGACGGCCCGGACCCCCGGTTCCCGTCGATGGAACGACCATCATGGCTGCTGTCGCCAAAGCGCTTGCCCCGTCCGATCTCGATCACCTCAGCGCCGACCGGTTCAACCGTCTCGCCGCGCTGATCTACGATGAAACGGGCATCAAAATGCCCCGGACCAAAGCGACGATGCTGGAGGGGCGGCTGCGGCGCCGCGTCCGCGACACGGGGACGGCGACGCTCAACGCCTATTGCGACCTGCTGCTCGCCGATCCGACCGCCAATGGCGAGATCGATCATCTGATCAACGCGGTGACGACCAACAAGACCGACTTCTTCCGCGAACCCGGCCATTTCGACTTTCTGGCGGGCACGGTGCTGCCGACCATGCTCGCGCAGGGGCGGCGCCGGATCCGGACGTGGAGCGCGGCCTGTTCGACCGGGGCGGAGCCCTATACGATGGCAATGGTGCTGGATCGCTTCGCCGAAGCCAACCGCATGGAATATGGCATCCTCGCGACCGATATCGATACAGAGGTGCTGGAGACCGCGCGGCGCGGCATCTATCCCGCCGAGCAGGTCGATCCGGTGCCGTCGGTGATGCGTCAGCGCTACGTCGCCGCCTCGACCGACCGGCGGGCGGCCAAGGTGCGGATCGCGCCCGAACTGCGGTCCGCGATCGGCTTTGCGCGACTGAACCTGATGGACACGCATTATCCCGTCGGCGAGCCGATGGACATCATCTTCTGCCGCAACGTGCTCATCTACTTCGACAAGCCGACGCAGGAGGCGGTGGTCCGACGATTGTGCGACTGCCTGCGCCCCGGCGGCTATCTGTTCCTGGGCCATTCGGAATCGATCGCGGGCATGGATCTGCCCGTGAAGACCGTATCCTACACCGTATTCGAGCGCTGCTGATATGAAACCCGTCCGCGTCCTCATCATCGACGACAGCGCCAGCGTCCGCCAGGCCATGACCGCGATCCTCGGCGAGGATCCCGACATCCAGGTGATCGCCGCCGCCGCCGATTCCTTCGCCGCCGCCCGCTACATCCAGGAAGAGGTGCCCGACGTCATCACGCTGGACGTCGAAATGCCGCGGATGGATGGCGTCACCTTCCTGCGCAAGCTGATGAGCCAGCGCCCGATCCCGGTCGTCATGTGCTCCTCGCTGGTCGAGGAGGGGTCGGAAACGCTGCTGCAGGCTTTGGAAGCCGGGGCGGTGGACGTCATCCTCAAGCCGCGCATGGGCGTCGCCGAGCATCTCAACGAAGCCAAGCTGATGATCCGCGAGACGGTGAAGGGCGCGGCCAAGGCGCGGCTCGGCGCGCGGCGCCAGGTGCGGGCGGCGTCGCCGGCGCAGAAGCTGACCGCCGATGCGGTACTGCCGCCTCCCACCGGTCGCGCGATGAGCCGTACGACGGAGATGGTCGTGTGCATCGGCGCGTCGACGGGGGGCACCGAGGCGCTGCGTGAGGTGCTGGAGGCGTTGCCGGCCAATTCGCCGGGCATCGTCATCGTCCAGCACATGCCCGAAAGCTTCACCCGCGCCTTCGCCAAGCGGCTCAACGGCCTGTGCCAGGTCGACGTCAAGGAGGCGGAGGATGGCGACACGGTGATGCGCGGCCACGTGCTGATCGCGCCGGGCGGCCTGCGCCATACGCTGCTCGAACGACAGGGCGCGCGCTATGTCGTCTCGGTCAAGGAAGGACCCTTGGTGTCGCGCCATCGCCCGTCGGTCGACGTGCTGTTCCGCTCGGCGGCGCGCAATGCCGGGTCCAATGCGGTCGGCATCATCATGACCGGCATGGGCGACGACGGCGCGCGCGGTTTGCTGGAAATGAAGCAGGCAGGAGCGCGAACTTTCGCCCAGGACGAAGCAACCTCCGTCGTGTTTGGCATGCCCAAGGAAGCCATCGCCCGCAACGCCGCCGACAAGGTCATACCATTGGGCAATATCGCCCGCGAACTGCTCCAGGCGACGGCGCGATGAGCGCGCCTGTTCCGCATTTTCTTCTCGCCCGCAAAGGATAGGCCATGCTTCACACCTCCATCACGGCCGATCACGCCTTGGACCAGAGCGTCGGCGATCTGCAACGGACGCTGGCGCTGATGGCGGCGGGTATGGATGCGCATTTCGTACGCGCTGGGACCACGCTCGCAGGCGCCATAGAAACAATCGATCGGATCATCTCCGCGATCGACGGCGTCACGGGGGCGCTCGACGAAAGCGTCGCGGGGATCGCGGTGACCAACCTGAAAGAGGTCGCGGCCGATCTCGCCAATCTGCCCGTGGTGCAGCAGGAGCGCGACACCGACATGGTGCGGGTGAGCGGCGCGGCGCGGATGCTGCGCGATCACATCATGGAGATGCGACAGGCGCTGCGCGTGCTCCATATCTACGGCCTGAATATCAAGATCGCGGCGTCGGGCGAGCCCGCCTTCGTCGGCTTCGTCGACAGCATGGGGCATCGGCTGGCGGCGGGTGAGGAGCATCTGGAAGGCTTCCTCGCCAAGCTGAAGGACCTGAAGGACAGCGTCGGCGCGGTGCAGCAGGCGGGGCGCCTCGTCACCAAGGAGGCGCGACAGGTCGTTCCCGCGGTGCCGGAGAATCTGGTGCGTCACGCCACCGCGCTGCACGCGCATCTCGGCACGACCGCCACGATGGCGCAGCAGGTGGCGTCGATCGCCCGCACGGTGCAGGGGCGCGTCGCGACGATGCTGGGCGCGTTGCAGGTCGGCGACAGCACGCGCCAGCGCCTGGAGCATGTCGTGTCCGCGTTGCAGATGCTGGAGGTCACAGGCCCCTCCATCGATCCCATGGTGCGCATGGAGGTTTGTGCGGTCATCCATCCGATGCTCGCGGCGCAACTGGAGGCCAGCGCGGTCGATTTCGACCGCGACACGCGCCTGCTGGTCGATGCACTGCGGGCGCTGAGCCCCGACACGACCGCGCTGCTGGGCCTGATCGATAACGACGCGGGCAGCAACGGCCGCCCCTTCCTCGCCGAGATCGACAAGGCGGTGGGCGAGGTCGCATCGATCACCGCGCAGCTACAGGATGCCGACCGGCGGTCGACCGCGATGCTGGGCATGATCGGCGAGACGGTGTCCGAACTGACCGGGCGGCTGGCGCTGTTGCAGCGCGTGCAGTTCGACGTGCAGGACATCGCCACCAATACGCGGCTGCTGTGCCGCCGGCACGGCGACCTCGGCAAGGCGGTATCGGTCGTTGCGGGCGAGGTGGACGTCCACGCCCAGTCGCTGGGCAAGGCGATGGGCGGAATCCGCCAGCCGCTCGACGAGCTGGCCGCGGTGAACGCGACGCTGGTCGAAAAGCGCGCGGCGGCGGACGATCGCGATCTGGGCAGCAAGCTGTCCGATGCGCTCGCGGTGATCCGCGAGGGGTGTCAGCGGACCGAGGGTGCGGTGCGCGTCGGCGGTGACGATGCCCGCCAGATCATCGAGATGCTGGCGTCGGTCGGCGATGAGATCGGCGCGGAAATGGCGCTGGGGGGCAAGATGCGCGACGCGGCGCTCGTGCTCGGCGTGATGCCCGCGATGAGCGACCCGTCGGAGGCGGCGACGGCGATCCTCGCCGATGTGCTGCCGCGTATCGCTGCGCTGTACACGATGGCACAGGAGCGCGAAGTCCACGCCGCCTATCTGCCCGCGCACCTCGCGCCGGCGCCGGCCGTGGCGGCCGTCGTGGAGGATGACGACGACGACGGATTGTTCTGACGAAGAAAGCCCCGTGTCCGCGATGGCGGCACGGGGCGTCCGTTACAGAGGCTGGATACAGGAAAGGGGCCGTCAGGCCCCTGTGTCGTGCCAGTCGATCCACGCACCATAAGCGTGGCAGGTGGCGAGATGACGGGTCACCCCGTCGGGCCAGGTCGTCAGGGACAGATGGACCGCGTCGCGCGCCTCGGTCCATTCGAACCCGATGCGGGCCAGCGGGCGATCGGCATCGGCCTGCGCGCCCGCCTCAGCGAAGGCGTGTTCCACGACGGCATGACCCGTCGCGTCCAGATATTGCAGCGCCATCGAATGGACGATCGTGCGGCAGACACCGGCGGCCTGCGGTGCGGCGAGCATCGCCGGCAGCCATCGGGTGATGTCGCCCGTATCGACGACGGGCGGGTGCGCGCGCGCGATGCGCAGTGCCTGCGCCAGGCGTTCGGCGCGGTCGGGCTCGTCCGCCCAGATGAAGGCCATCAGCCGTTCGCAGGCGGCGCCATCGGTCACGTCGAGGGGGCTGAGATCGACGCCGCGCGCGGACGCCACGGCGATGGGGCGGATGAGAGGCGCGGCGCCGTGCCATGCAGGCGCGACGCGGACGGACGACGCCGGATTCCCGGCGACATGGCCGCCCAGATCATAGGCATAGCGATCGAGATTGAGGTTCAGCCCGGCGCTGGCGCCGAGTTCGCGCAATTCGCACGGCATGTCGAACCGGCTGCGCAGCGTCATCAGCGCCGCCATGATCGCGGCGGTGCGCCCGACTTCGTTGGTCTGCGGCGGCGTGCGCATCCATTCGGCGATATGCGCGTCGGCAGCGTGCATCGCCGCGCCGATCACGGCATCGAAATCGCCGTCCAGCCGCCGGTACAAATCGGTGAGGGCCGTGTCGTGGCCGGCCCGCGCCAGCGCATGCAGCGCAGCGTTGAACCGCATCGCCAGCGCGTCGGCGGCGACATCGCGCGGCCAGTCGGCGATCAAGGCCGCGGTGCGGGGTGCGCGGTACAGCTGGCGCTCTCCCGCGGCGAGCACTGCGGCGACGAACGGCGACCCCATCTCGCGGACGGCCATCGCCTGCCGGGCGAGTGGGCCCGGATCGATGTCATCGTTCGTGTTGGGGAATGGCGCCCCGTGCATGGGCCCGGGGCGCACGGCCATTGCGATCAAAACGCGTCCCAGTCGCCATTCGCGACGCGGCGCGGCGCGGGAATGGCGGTCGGGCGCGATGCCGCGGCCGCGGGACGGGATCGTGCCGGCCGGTAATCGGCAGAAGCGGGGGCAGGGGCCTGACCGTCGATCTCGAAGGTCGCGACCGATGCGGCGAGCTGCTGCGCCTCCGCCACCAGCTGGCGCGCCGCGGCGGAGGTCTGTTCGACCATCGCGGCGTTCTCCTGCGTCATCTGGTCCATCTCACCGATCGCAACGTTGATCTGGCCCAGGCTCTTGGCCTGATGATCGGACGATTGCGCGATCGAGTCGATCGAACCGCTGACCGCACCGACGCTGTCGATGATCCGCGACAAGGCCTGTCCGGTCTGATCGACCAAATCGACACCGGCGCGGATATGGGTGGAGGCCGACGTCACCTTCGTCTTCACCTCGGTCGCGGCATCCGCCGAGCGCTGGGCGAGCGCACGGACTTCGGACGCGACGACCGCGAAGCCCTTGCCGGCTTCACCCGCCCGCGCGGCCTCGACGCCGGCATTGAGCGCGAGCAGATTGGTCTGGAAGGCGATGCCGTCGATCAGGCTGATGATGGCCGCGATTTCGTTGCTGGCCTGTTCGATGCCCTGCATCGCGTCGATCGCCTGCCGCACGATCGTGCCACCGCGTTCGGCCTCCGTGCGGGCCTGCGCCATGGCAGAGCTGGCACCGATCGCCGCCCCCGCGCCCTCGCGGATCGACTTCGTCACCTCGTCGAGCGCCGCGGCCGATTCCTGCAAGGCGGCGGCTTCCTGTTCGGTTCGCTGCGCCAGATCGAGCGCGGCCTGATTGATCTCGCCCGAATTGTGCTTGATCGACTGCACGCTGCCGCGCACCTCGCCCAGGACGCGCGACAGGCTGGCGGTGGCGGTGTTGAAATCGTCCGACAGCAGGCGGAATGCCTGCGGCACGTCGGCGATGCGCACGGTGAGGTCCGCGTCCGACAGGCGATGCAGGCCGCCGCCGATCGCGGTCATCGCCGCCTCGCGGTCGGCATCGTCCGCCACCTTGGCCGCGGCGGTGTCGCGGAACACGGCGACCGCGCGCGCCATGTCGCCCAGTTCGTCGGTGCGGTCCGCCTCGACCACGATGTCATGCCGTCCGCTGGCGAGTTGCGCCATCGCATCGGTCAGCAGCGTGATCGGCCGCGCGATCTGGCGGCTGAGCAGGACGGACAGGGTGATGGCCACACCGATCAGCGCGATGCCGCCGATCGCTAGCGCGATCAATGCGGTCAGGATCGCCTTTTCCTGGCTGGCCGCAGCCGAATCGATGTCCTGCGTTTCCGCGGCGCGCAGATCGCGCAGGGGGAGGGCGATCTTGCTGACGAGCACCGCAGGGCCCGCGTCCCGCACCGCCTGCTGCGCTTCGTCGCGGTGCCCGGCCTTCACCCAGCCGATCAGCCGGTCGCCCCAGTTGCGGCGCCATTTCAGCGTTTCGCGACGGGCCGTGTCGAGCTGGCGCAACTTGACCGGATCGGTCAGCAGCGTGTCCAGTTCTGCGGCGGTCCCGTCGAACTCCCTGCGCGCTTCCTCGTATGACTTGAGGTAGGTGACGTCGCCCGTCACCAGAAAGCCGCGGAACTGGCTGTTCTGGCGGAGGATCGCCGTCTCCAGCGTCAAGGCCTTGGCATAGATCGTCTGGGCGAAGTTGTTCCGATCCGTCGACTGCCTGATCAGCATGATCGTGCCGAAGAGCACCATCATCACGACCGCTGCGGTCGCGATGATGGTGAGGAACGACAGGCCCAGTTTGCGCGGTATCTTCATAATGTCCACGGGTCCCGGATCAGTGGAAGGGCGTTCAGAAGCGCGAGCGCAGCGTCACGCCATAGGTACGCGGTTCGGCGAGGTACGACGAGAAGATCGCATTGCCCGTCGCAAAGTCGGGCGAGCCGAAGGCGGCGACCTGCGACGCGCTGCCCGCACCCTGGAAGGGGGCGGCGAAGGCGACCTGCTGGTAATTGGTGTTGAGGACGTTCTGTCCCCAGAATTCCAACGCCCAGCGCTGGTCGCGGCCGCGGATGCCGATGCGCGCGTTGACCAGGAAGAAGCCGTCCTGCCGCTTTTCCAGGAACAGGTCGGAGCCGGTGTTATAATCGCTGGTCAGGCGGCTATCGACGTAGAACAGCGCGTGCATGCCATTGTCGCCGATCGGCGGCGTCCACGACGCCGAGCTGGTGACCGTGTGGCGCGGCGCATTCGACATCTGTGCCCCCGGCAGCAGGAACAGCGCGGCGTTCAGTGCCTCGCCCGCATCGCTGCCGACCAAGTTGTTGCGATATTGCGTGTGCGCATAGGTGTAGCCGAGGTTGAAGGTCAGATCTTCGGTCGGATAGGCGCCGGCCTCCAGTTCGAAGCCCTGCGTGATGACGCCCGAGCGCACCTTGCCCGTGCAGGCGCCGGTGGTCGAGGAATTGTCCCGATCGGCACCGTTCAGGCCGGTGCTGCACGACCCGATATTCTGGACGATATAGTTGGTGCCGTTGAAGGTGTTCAGCTGGAAGTTCTTGAACGCCGACCGGAAGCCCGCGAGGTTCGCGGTGAACTTCGGCGTCGCATATTTGATGCCGATTTCGAACGCCTGCACCGTCTCGGGATCGAAGCGCAGGTTCGATGCGGCCGCCGCAGTCGGCGTGGCGAAGACGGTGGCCGACAGATCCGACTTGTCGAGGTTGAAGCCGCCCGCCTTGTAGCCGCGGGCGTAGGACGCATACAGCAAGGTGCTGGGCGCGGGCTTCCACGACACGACGCCGGTGCCGGTGAACTGGCCCTCGGCGATCTTGTCCTTGATCGGCACGCCGGTCAGCGCCGACGTCGAATTGCCGGTGCAGGTGAGCGTGATGATGCCGCCGATCAGTGGCTTCAGCGCCGCGGGCACCGCCGCACTGGCGAGCAGCGGGCTGAGCGCGGCCTGCTGCGCGGGGCAGACGGTGTTGTTGTTGTTGAAGGTCGCGTCCAGGCGCTTGTGCTCGTTGGTGTAGCGCAGGCCGCCGGTGATGCTGAGCGTGTCGGTGATCTTGAAGATGTTGTGCGTGAAGAAGGCGTAATTGCTGCTCGTCTGGTGATAGAGGTCGCGGACGCTGCCGACGTTGTTGACGGTGCTGAGGCGATCGATGCCGCTGATCACCGCCTGGCCGACCGCAGGGGTCAGCACGGCGCGGCCGGCGGCGCTGAGGCAGCCGCTCGCGGTCGGATCGCGCAAAGCGGCGGCGGGGTTCACCGTCGCGACGGCGCGGCATGCGGCGAAGGCGCCATATTGCGAGCCGAAGCGCAGATTGTCGACGACGTCGAGGTCCTCGTGCGCGTAATAGCCACCGACCAGCCAGTCGAGCCGGTTGTTGAACAGGCCGCCGCTGAGGCGGGTTTCCTGCGTGAACGTCTTGAACTGGCGATAGGCGTTGCCGTCGTTGGGGCGGTAGACGATGTCGACGTTGCCATAGTCCATGTCGCCCGCGCCGCCGGCCTTATATTCGCGATAGGCGCTGATCGAGATGAGCTGCACGTTGCCCAGCGTCCAACCGATGCGCGCCGACACGCCGCCGTCGGTGGTGACGTTCGAATAGGCCTGCCCCTTGGTCTGCGCGATCTGGCGGTTGTAGGGATTACCCATGCTGGGCAGCACGCCGCCCAGGCTCTGCAGGATCGACACGATGCGGTTCTGCGACGCGATCGAGAAGTCGCCCGGCACGCCCGGCGTCGGGTCGAACTTTTCGCGCGTGTCGATGTAGACGGCGCCGCAGCACTTTTCGTCGCGGTGCGTGTAATCGCCGATCAGGCGGACCGAAAAGTCGGACGACGGCTTCCAGAACAGCTGGCCGCGGACGAAATAGCGGTTGCGGTTGTTGAAGTCGGTGTTGTTGACGACGTCGTGCAGGAAGCCGTCGCGCTTGCCGTAGACGCCGTCGATGCGGAAGGCGAGCTTGTCGGCGATGATCGGGCCTGTCAGCGCGCCGGCGAGGCGGACGGCGTCGTAATTGCCGTAGCTCGCTTCGCCATAGCCGCCGAACTTGAATTCGGGGTATTTGGTGTAGATGCTGATCGCACCCGCCGACGAGTTGCGGCCCGACAGCGTGCCCTGCGGCCCACGCAGAACTTCGATGCGCTCGACTTCGCCCAGGTCGTTGAGGCCCGAGCCGGTGCGGCTGCGATAGACGCCGTCGATGAACACGGCGACCGAGCTTTCGAGGCCGGGGTTGTCGCCGACGGTGCCGATGCCGCGCAGGCGCGCGGTCGCATTGGCTTCCGATCCGGTGGACGACACGATCAGCGACGGCGCCAGCTGCGCCATCTGGCGGATATCGGTCGCTCCCGAATTCTGGAGTGCTGCGGTGCTGTAGGCACTGACGGCGATCGGCACGTTCGACAGGCGCTGCGAGCGGCGCGTGGCGGTCACGACGATATCGGCAGTATTCTTCGATTCGGCTTCGGCGCGGGCCTTTTCCGCTTCGGCCTGCTTGCCCGACGGTACAACGCCGCGAAGACCCTGCGCGCCGGCTGGCGCGACGGCGCCCACGCACGACGCCGCCGCTGCCAGATATACCCACTTCCGCATCGATTATGCCCCTCTTTGATCCATTCCCTTGGCCAAGCCTTGGCCGGAAAGGGGATAAAGAGGCGTTAACCGTGCGGAATTTACCGCGTGATCTTCATGACATGCGTCGGATCAGCTGACGTCTTCGACCTGATCCAGATAGGCGCCGTACCCTTCCGCCTCCATCGCATCGCGGGGCACGAAGCGCAGCGAAGCGGAGTTGATGCAATAGCGCAGCCCGCCGCGATCGCGCGGACCGTCGGGGAAGACATGGCCCAGGTGGCTGTCGCCATGCTTCGAACGCACTTCGGTGCGCACCATGCCGTGGCTGCGATCGTGCAGTTCCTCGACATTGGCGGGCTCGATCGGTTTGGTGAAGCTCGGCCAGCCGCAATGCGATTCATATTTGTCGGTCGAGGCGAACAGCGGTTCACCCGAGACGATGTCGACGTAGATGCCCGCGGCCTTGTTGCCGAGATATTCGCCCGTACCGGGGCGTTCTGTGCCGCTTTCCTGCGTCACATAATATTGTTCGGGCGTCAGCTTCGCGATCGCTTCGTCGGTCTTGCGGTAATCGGCCATGATCGGCTCCTCAGCTAAGCGGCGGCTGTCCGTTGGAGGCCGAGAGGCCGCCGTCTACGGGCAGATTTACACCGGAAATATAGTGCGCATCCTCGCTCGCCAAAAAGGCGATGGCCCCGGCGATGTCGGCAGGGTCCGCGCCGCGGCCGATCGGGATGCGTTCTTCGAACTTGGCGATGAGGTCGGGCTGTTCCTTCATGCCTTCGGTCAGCGCGGTATAGGTGAGCGACGGGTTGACCGCATTCACGCGCACGCCCGCCTTCGCCTCGTCCATCGCCAATGCGCGGGTGAAGTTGGTGACCGCACCCTTGGCCGCGCAATAGAAACTGTGGTTCCAGTCGCCGCCAAGACCCGACACCGAGGAGATGTTGACGATGCAGCCCTTGGCCGCGCGCAGATGCGTGATTGCGGCGCGGCTCATCTGGACGACGCCGTACAGGTCGGTTTCGATCACCTTGGAAAAGGCGCTGAAATCGCCTTCGTCGAGTTTGCCGAGATGATCGACACCGGCGTCGTTGACCAGCACGTCGATGCCATCGAAGCGGCTGACGGCAAGATCGACCAGCGCCTCGCAATCGGCCATGCGGCTGACGTCCACCTCCAATGTCTCGACCGCATCGCCCAGCTCCGCGGCGAGGCGCTTGAGGCCCGCCGCGTCCTTATCGCCGAGCACGAGGTGCGCGCCCTCCGCAGCAAAGCGCCGCGCCGCGCCCTCACCGATGCCCGAGGCGGCACCGGTGATGACGACGACCTTGCCGGCGAACCGATTGCCGCTCACGCGCTCGCGGCCTGCTCGGCGTGGCGACCTTCGGCGACTTCCTCGATCAGCTTTGCGCAGAAAGCGGGGAGGTCATCGGGGTTGCGGCTGGTGACGAGGCCCTTGTCGACGACGACCTCCTGATCGACCCAATTGCCGCCCGCGTTGCGGATGTCGGTCTGCAGGCTGGGGAAGGACGTGAGCGTGCGGCCCTTCACCACGTCCGCCTCGACCAGGGTCCAGGGCGCATGGCAGATGGCGGCGACGGGCTTGCCGGCTTCGAAGAAGGCGTGGACGAAGGCGACAACCTCCTTCGAGGCGCGCAGCTTGTCGGCGCCGACGCTGCCGCCGGGGATGACGAGGCCGTCGAACTGATCCGCGGACACGTCGCCGATCGCCTTGTCGACCGTGAAGGTCTTGCCGGGGTCGAGGTCGTTGTTCACCGTCTGCGCCTCACCCGTTTCCAGGCTGATGACGACGACCTTGCCACCGGCCTGTTCGACGGCGGCCTTGGGCTGCGCGAATTCGGGTTCCTCGGTGCCGCGGGGGGCGATGAGAATGGCGATCGTCTTGCCGTCGAGGGTCATGGAATGTCTCCGAAGGTCAGGGAAGTCTTTGGAAAGGGGGCTCTCTCGAACGATCGGTTTTCGCAGCGGTTGCGTGGGGGACGGGATAATCTCGAACGCCCCCGAAACGACGGCGGGGCGCTGCCGCGATCGGCAACGCCCCGCTGTTCTAAGCCTATTGCGGATCAGGCGAGCGTCAGGCCGACGTCGACGTTGCCGCGGGTCGCGTTCGAATAGGGGCAGATCTGATGCGCAGCATCGACCAGTTGCTGCGCCTGATCGCGCTCCAGGCCAGGCAGATCGACGAGCAGATCGGCGGTGATGCCGAACCCGCCGGCATCCCGCGGGCCGATCCCCACGGTCGCGGTCACGGTGGTGGCGTCGGGCACCTTCACCTTCAGCTGCTGACCGGCGGCCTTGAGCGCGCCGATGAAGCAGGCCGAATAACCCGCGGCGAACAATTGTTCGGGGTTGGTGCCATCGCCACCCGCGCCGCCCAGTTCCTTCGGCGTCGACAATTTGGCTTCGAAGCGGCCGTCCTCGCTGCGGGCATTTCCTTCGCGGCCGCCGGTGGCGGTGGCGCGGGTGGCGTATTTGACGTCGACCGACATGATGCATGCTCCTTGCTAAATCTGTTATTGCAACAATGTATATCGCGATACTGATTTGTCCAGTGGCGTTTCAGCGTGGAGGAAAAGCGTGTACGACCTGTCGATGACCATGCCGCCGTCCCACCCGCTGTCGCTGGACGAGCAACTCTGCTTCTCGCTGTACGGCGCGTCGATCGCGATGACGCGCGTGTACAAGCCGATGCTCGACCGGATCGGCATCACCTATCCGCAATATCTGGTGCTGCACGCCTTGTGGGAAGAGGACGGGCGAACGATCGGGGCGATCGCCGAACGTCTATCGCTGGAATCGAGTACGATCACGCCGCTGGTGAAGCGTCTGGAGGCGAGCGGACTGGTGCGGAGGGCGCGGGATACGCAGGACGAGCGGCAGGTGCGCGTGGTGCTGACCGAGGCGGGGCAGGGGCTGCGCAGCGAGGCGACATGCCTGGCGGAGGCGGTGTTCGCGAAGACCGGACTCAGCATCGACGAACTGCGGACACTGACGCAGAATGTCCGGCGATTGCAGCGCGCGCTGGCGTCAGAACCAGCCGCGGATGCCGAGCGCGAGTGATACGCCACCGCTGCCCTCGCCATCGGCGCGGGCGTAGCGTGAAGTAGCGCCGTAGCGGCGTTCCCAATTGACCCCGACATAGGGCGCGAATTCGCGGGCGATTTCGTAGCGGAGGCGTACGCCCGCCTCGACGCTGGACAGGCCGGCACCGATGCGGGCGTCGGGTTCGTCCTGGGCGGCAAGGTTCACCTCCACGCGGGGTTGCAGGATCGCGCGCTGGGTCAGGCGCTGGTCATACCATGCCGACCCGCGGGCGCGGACGCCCTTGTCGGAGGCGAACAGCATGGCCTCGACGTCGAACCAATAGGGCGCGAGACCCTCTACGCCGATCGCGGCATGCGTGCGGCCGCCGTTCGGGCCGAGATCCTGCCGGGCGCCGGCCAACAGGTTGAAATAGGGGCCGATGGCATGGGCGTAGAGCGCCTGCACCTCGGCTTGGTCGATCGATCGGCCGAACGTACCTTCGCCTTCGCTTTTCACCACGACGCGGTCGATGTCGCCGCCGAACCAGCCTTCGCCGTCCCAGCGATAGCCGTCGCCGCCGCGGCGGACCTGTACTTCGGCGAGGTTGAACAGGATTTGCGAGAACCGCATGCCGCCATGCTCGGCGCGCATCGTGCGATCGGCAGCGGCCATGGCGGCGGGGTCGTAGAACCGATCGGCCGCGCGGGTGGTCGGGGGCGGGGGCGGCGGGGCGTTACCGGCGGGCAAATCGGTTCCGCTTTTGGTGGCGGCCGCCGCCGCTGGCATGGCGTGCATGCCGGGCATCGCATGCATTGGCATGTCCTGGGGCATGTCTTGGGCCATGTCGTGCGACATGGCCGGCATCGCAGTCTTGGGAGCAGCGGCTGCCGCAGGCTTGCAATGGCCCATCGCCGCATGGTCGGGCGGACAGTTCGGATCGGTTGCAACGGGCGCCGCTGGCATGGCCATCATGTGATCCGGGCCGGAGTGCGCGTGGCTTTGCGGCCGTGCCGGCGAGCGGGCCGGGGGTTTAGGCTTCGTCTTGGGCTTCGGCTTGGCCTTGGCGGCGGGTTTCGGCGCGGCGGGCATCGTCATGCCCGGCATGCTCATGCCGTGCATATGGTGCATCTGCGCCATCGCCGGCGGGGGGAGCAGGGCAAGGATCGCCAGCATCGCTCTCATGCGGCATCCTCCGCGCGCACCGTCACGACCTGCATCATGCCGGCGTGCATGTGGTAGAGCAGGTGGCAGTGGAACGCCTAATCGCCGATCGCGTCGGCGGTCAGATCGAAGGTGACGATGCCGCCGGGGGCGACGTTGACGGTGTGCTTGCGCGGCGCGTGGTCGCCGTGACCCGTCACCAGTTCGAAGAAATGGCCGTGCAGATGGATCGGATGCGCCATCATCGTGTCGTTGACGAGGCGAACGCGCACCCGCTCGCCGGCGCGGAAGGGGATCGGCGCGGTGACGGCGTTCAGCTTCACCCCATCGAACGCCCACATATAGCGTTCCATGTTGCCGGTGAGGTGGATGGTGAGCTGGCGCGACGGCGCGCGAACGTCCGGGTTGCGATCGAGCGCGATGAGGTCGCGATAGGTGAGCACCCGGTGGCCAACGTCGGCAAGGCCCTGTGGCGGTTCGCCGGTGCGGTCCATCGGCATGGGGGCGACCGTCTGCACGGCAGGGGTCTTGGGCAGGCCCGGCGCGTTCGCGAAGTCGCGCATGCTGTGGTGCATCGGTTCTGCGGGGGCTGCGGGTTTGCAATGGCCCATGGCGGCGTGTTCGGGCGGGCAGGCGGCGGGCGCGGCGGCGTGGTCCATGCCGCTCATACCGGTCATGCCGTCCATGTGGCTCATGTCGCCCATACCCATGTCGGTCATGGTGGCGAGCGGACGCGGACGGAGCGCGGGCACCGGCGCAACCATGACGACCTGCGGGGCGAGCGTGGCGCGCGCCATGCCGGAACGGTCCCAGGCTTCGGCGACGAGCGTATAGGCCCGCGCCTCCGGCTCCACGATCACGTCATAGGTTTCGGCGACGGCGATTTGGAATTCGTCGACCGTCACCGGCCGCACGTTGAGGCCGTCGGCCTGGACGATCGTCAGTTTCAGGCCGGGGATGCGCAGGTTGAAGTTCGTCATCGCCGAGGCGTTGACGATGCGCAGCCGCACCCGCTCGCCGGCCGCGAACAGCGCGGTCCAATTGTCGGCGGGGCCATGGCCGTTGATCAGATAGGTGTAGGTGCTGCCCGTCACGTCGGACACGTCGGTCGGGTCCATCCGCATCGCGCCCCAGGCGAGGCGGTCCTTGAGCGGCTGGTCCTTGCCCGCGAGCAGGCCGGCAAGCGTCTGCTTCTGGTAATTGAAATAGCCGCCCTGCAGCTTCAGGCGGCGGAAGATGGCGTGCGGGTGGAGAGGGCTGTGATCGGACAGGACGATCACATGTTCCCGGTCGCTCGCGACGGGATCGGGGCCGGCGGGATCGATGACGATCGGGCCGTAATGCCCCATCTGCTCCTGCAGGCCCGAATGGCTGTGATACCAATAGGTGCCCGCCTGGCGGATCGGGAAGCGGTAGGTGAAGCGGCTGCGCGCCGGAATGCCGGGGAAGCTGATGCCGGGCACGCCGTCCATCTGGAACGGCAGCAGCAGGCCGTGCCAGTGGATCGAGGTTTCCTCGTCCAGATCGTTGACGACGGTGAGCGTCGCGTCCTGCCCTTCGCGGAAGCGGAGCAGTGGCGCCGGCACCGAGCCGTTGATGCCGATGGCGTGTTGCGGCTTGCCGTCGATCGTCATCATCTGATGCGCGACGTGGAGCGTGACGTCCGGGCCGGTGAGCATCGGCAGCGGGGCGGCGATGCCGGCGGACACGGGCTGCGCCCAGGCGGGGAGCCATGGCACGGCGGCGGCGAGCGGGGCGGCCTGCAACAGATGGCGGCGCGTCAGGGGCAAGCGGGCATCCTTTGGCGGAACGGTCGCCGATATAGGGTCAGGGCCGCCGGTCCGACAGGGTGGCCATGATCGCGCGGCGCCGGTCCGGTGTCATCTGGCCCCAGCCGACGATCTCATCGATCGTACGGGCGCAGCCGCGGCACAGGCCGTCCGGCTCCATCACGCAGACGCCGATGCACGGCGTGTCGATCGCGACCGGGGGCGTCCGCTCGATCACCATGAGGGCCGCCCCCGGATGCGCTCAGGGCGCGATCGTGGCGTGGAGGAAGTCCGGGATCGGGCCGTTCCAGCCTTCGTCCGGGCCATCGTCGCGATTGGGGTCGCGATCGGCGTAGCGATCGTCGCGGCGGGGACGGCGGCGGTCGTCGTTGCGCGGCTGCGACGCGGCGGCGGTTGGGGCGGCCGCGGGACGGCGATCCTCACGGCCCGGGCGGGCGGGGGGCGGTGCGGGTGCCTGCTCGACGGGGGCGCTGTCGTTCGCCTTGCGGCCACCGCGCTCGCGGCGGGGACGGCGGGGTTCCTCGGCCGCCGGCGCGTCCGCCTCGGGCGCGTCGCCGAGATCGAGGCGTTCGATCGTCTGGCCGGTCAGCTTTTCGATATTCTGGATGTTCTCGGCATCCTCGCTGGTGATCAGCGTATAGGCGACGCCGGTCGCGCCGCCGCGGCCGGTGCGACCGATGCGGTGGACGTAATCGTCGGGGTGCCAGGGCGCGTCGAAGTTGAAGACGTGGCTGACGCCCTTGATGTCGAGGCCGCGCGCCGCGACGTCGGAGGCGACCAGGATGTTGATCTTGCCCGACTTGAACAGGTCGAGTTCGGCGAGCCGCTGCGGCTGTTCCATGTCGCCATGGATTTCGCCCGACTGAAAGCCGTGCTTTTTCAGGCTCTTGTTGAGTTCGCGTACCGTCGTCTTGCGGTTCGCGAAGATGATCGCAGTGCGTACCTCGTCCCGACGCAGCAGGCGGCGCAGCGCCTCGCGCTTCTTGAACGCGTTGGTCGCCGTCGGGACCAGATACTGCTTGATGTTGAGGTTGGTCGAGGCAGGGCGCGACACCTCGATCGTCTTGGGATTGTCGAGGAACTTGTCCGCGAGCTTCTTGATCGGCGGCGGCATCGTCGCCGAGAACAGCAAAGTCTGCCGCTGCTTGGGCAGCTTGGTGCAGATTTCCTCGATGTCCGGGATGAACCCCATGTCGAGCATGCGGTCCGCCTCGTCGATGACGAGCATCGAGCAGCCGGTGAGCAGGATGTTGCCGCGGCCGAACAGGTCCATCAGCCGGCCCGGTGTCGCGATCAGCACGTCGACGCCCTTTTCCAGCGCCTTGATCTGGTCGCCCATCGACACGCCGCCGATCAGCAGGGCCATCGAAAGCTTGTGGCCGGCGCCGTATTTCTCGAAATTCTCGGCGACCTGCGCGGCGAGTTCGCGCGTCGGTTCGAGGATGAGGCTGCGCGGCATGCGCGCGCGGCTGCGGCCGTGCGCCAGGATGTCGATCATCGGCAGCACGAAGGCGGCGGTCTTGCCGGTGCCGGTCTGCGCGATGCCGATCAGGTCGCGCATCATGAGGACGCTGGGGATCGCCTGCGCCTGGATCGGCGTGGGTTCGCTATAGCCCGCGTCGGTGACCGCGGTCAGGAGTTCGGGGGAGAGGCCGAGATCGGCGAAGCTCATGCCAAAAGGCTCATGCAAGGGTCCGGAAATAGACGCACACGGGTGCGGCACGCCGAGCGTCGCGCTTGCCGATCTGGGCGCGAAAGTCAAGGAAAGCGTGGGTGAGGCGCTATGACGGCGCGTGTCTGGCCTGCCTGGCGATGCGGGTCCGGCGTCCCCGTATCTTGAGGGGGACGGCGACGAGGACGAACAGCATCAGGGCTACGAAAAGCCAGAGCGGACCGGTCAACCCTTGCAGCCAGGCGATCAGGATGGCGCAGGGGACGGCGATCACCGGCGTGATCTTCGTCAGCCACCACAGCATCGCGCCCCAGCCGGGCCGATCGCGCATGCCTTTGCCCACGCTCAGCAGGATGATCGTTGCCACCAGCTTCGCGCCCAAGGCGATAGCGACGATCCAGCTCAGCGTTGCGATCAGGGGCGAGGGGCTGAAGAGCATGGCGTCATCATGCGGCGGCGTTTGCGGGGTGACAAGCGGGGCGATTCGGGGGCGCGCCGCGGGAGAAAACGGCGCGGAAGTGGACGAAGTGGACGGTACGTTATGTCTGGAACGCCTTCCTCCCCGACGACGCGGTTCGGGTGGGGTTCGCCGTGTCAAAGAGCGGGCAAGATGATAGGCATAATCGGGGCGTGTAGGACAGGGGGAAATGGTGGGGCCGACCGTGCGCCCAACTTCGTCATGCCGGACTTGATCCGGCATCCCGCTTCTAGCGCCGGTAGAAGAAGCGGGACCCCGGCTCTTCGGCCGGGGTGACGGGGAAGGTTTGGGATGGGCGCCCTCGGCTTCCGGACGGCGCGCCGCCCCCTCAGCGCGCCACCAGCGTCCGGAACTTGGCGATGCCGCAGCTGGCGCCGGAGCGCATGCGCAGGACGTCGCGGTCGGCGCAGACCTTTCCGTCGGCCTTGGGGCGCAGATAGAAGCCGTTGTAGAAGTCCATGGGCCCGCAATCGTCGTCGAGGTGCGCGCGCAGGCGCTTGCCGCCGGCCATCACCAGGTCGACCGCGTCGGGGGCGGAGACGAGCGCGCCGCCGATGTCGGCGACGGCGATGCATTTGGGGCCCTTCTTTTCCTTCCACTGCATCGGCTGCGGCACCGACAGGCGCGGCGCGGCGGCGGGGCCGCGGGCGGGGCCCATGCGCGGCACGCGGATGATGATGCGTTCGTGGACGGTCATCTGCGCGAACTGCACGCCGCTCAGCCGGTCGGGCGACTCGCTGGCGGAAACCAGCACGGGCGCGGTGCCGGCCAGGAGCATGGGTGCGATCAGCGCGGAGGAAAACGCAGGGGTCGGCATGTTCGGTGTCGGCTCCTAGCGGCGATCGTTGAACGGAGGATGAATTTCGAGTCATCGGCGGCGAAGGCGGGCAGGGGCCGCACATGGTTGAGCGGCGGGGCGTCCGGGGGTAGCGGACGCGCATGACTCCCGCCCAATCCGCACTGCTTGCCGATCTCGCTCCGCTGCTGGGGGCGAAGGGCATTGTGACCGATCCCGCCGATATCGCGCCGTGGACGATCGACTGGCGACAGCGGTTTCGCGGCACCGCGCCGGCGCTGCTCGCGCCGGCCTCGACCACCGAGGTTGCGGCAGTGGTCGCCGCGGCGGCGCGACATCGGGTGGCGCTGGTGCCGCAGGGGGGCAACAGTTCGATGGTCGGTGGGGCGACGCCGCCCGCCGACGGATCGGCGCTGATTTTGTCGCTCAGGCGGATGAACCGGATGCGGAGCGTGGATGCGGCGGCGGGGCTCGCCGTCGCCGAGGCGGGGGTGATCCTGTCCGACCTGCACGATGCAGCGCTTGCGCAGGGGCGGCGCTTTCCGCTGACGCTGGGGGCGAAGGGCAATGCGACCGTCGGTGGCCTGGTCTCGACCAATGCGGGCGGCACGCAGGTGCTGCGCTTCGGGTCGATGCGCGGGCTGGTCGCGGGCGTCGAGGCGGTGCTGGCGGACGGCAGCGTGCATGATGGCCTCGCGGCGCTGAAGAAGGACAATCGCGGTTACGACCTGACGCAATTGCTGGTCGGCGCGGAAGGGACGCTGGGGATCGTCACCGCAGCGACATTGCGGCTGGTGCCGCTGCCCGCCACACGTACGACCGCCTGGGCGGCGACGGGCGATCCGCAGGCCGCGCTGGCGCTGCTGCGCCGGTTCCAGGCGGCGACCGATGCGCTGGAGAGTTTCGAAATCCTGCCCGCCGAATCGCTGGCGGCGGTGCTGGCGCATGTCCCGGGCGCGCGGGCGCCGGTGGCGGGGGCGCATCGCTGGCATCTGCTGATCGAGCAGACCGACCCGCGCGGTGTGGCGCTGACCGAGGCGGTGCTGGCCGACGCGCTGGCGGATGGGCTGATCGAGGACGCGACGATCGCGGCGAGCGAGGCCCAGGCGGCGGATCTCTGGCGCATCCGCGAATCGATCTCCGATTCGGAGCGGGCGCTGGGGCCGGCGTCGCAGCATGACATTTCGGTGCCGGTCGAGGGCATGCCGCGCTTCATGATCGAGGCGGCGGCGGCGTGCGAGGCGCGCTTTCCCGGTACGCATGCCAGCGGCTTCGGCCATCTGGGCGACGGCAACATCCACTTCCACGTGCGCGCCGCGCCCGGCACCGATCCGGCGCGCTGGTATGCCGAGGATGTGCCGGTGGTCACGCGCTTCGTCGATGATCTGGTGATCGCGGCGGGGGGATCGATCGCGGCCGAACATGGCATCGGCCAGATGAAGCTGCACGAGCTGGAGCGGCTGTCGTCGCGCGCGCGCCTTGCGGCGCTGCGCGGGGTGAAGGCGGGGCTGGACCCGCTCGGAATCCTGAACCCCGGCAAGCTTGTGACGCTTGCGCCGGGGCAGCCGGATCAATAGAGCAACGCGCCAGCGTGCGGCCCGCAGGCATTGCGGGTCCGCAAACTATCCACGACGGAGAGAGTTCCCATGGCCAGCGCGCCGCTTCCCCTGTTCTACAACGGCCTGGAGCCGCTCTCGAGCGAGACGCACGCCACCTGGCGCGTCCGCCAGCTGGATGCCGCCCCCTTCCTGGTCGGCCAGCACGCCATTCCGATCACCACCGACGAATTCCCGCTGGTGCAGCGCTTCATGCCGATCGTCTTCTCGATCGGTGACGATGCCATTCCGCTGGCGCTGATGGGCCTGAACGAAGGCGTCAACGTGTTCGTCGGCGACGACGGCAAGCTGACCGAAAACAATCTGTACGTCCCCGCCTATGTCCGCCGCTATCCGTACATGCTGGCGCGCCTGCGCCCGGACAGCGAAGAGCTGTCGCTGTGCTTCGACCCGACGTCGGAAGCGATCGGCGCGTTCGACGAGGGCGATGCGCTGTTCGAGAACGGCCAGCCGAGCCAGGTGACGAAGTCGATCCTCGATTTCTCCGAACAGTTCGAACAGGCCGGCGCGCGCACGCAGGCGTTCATGAACGAGCTGCGCGAGCTCGACCTGCTGATGGAAGGCGAGGTCACGATCCAGCCGGAGCAGGAGCAGCCGCCGTTCGTCTATCGCGGCTTCCAGATGGTGAACGAGGAAAAGCTGGCCGCGCTGCGCGGTGACCAGCTGCGCAAGATGAGCCAGTCGGGCATGCTGCCGCTGCTGTACGCGCACCTCTTCTCGCTGTCGCTGATGCGCGAGATCTTCGGCCGCCAGGCGCAGCAGGGCAAGATGCCGCAGCCGCAGTTCGCGCCGGTCGGTTAACGACCGGGGCCGTTCCGCCAGCCGGAACCGCCGATACTCAGACGGGCGGGTGTCGCATCGCGCGACGCCCGCCCGTTTGCGTTGGGGCAGCCCGCTTGACCCGGTCGCCGATCCGGCGGACTGTCGTTCCGACCTCGAAAGGACATGACGGATGACAGGCTGGGCTCGCGACGCACGCTATTCGACCGTGGCGATCGCGTTTCACTGGACGATCGCGGTGCTGATCATCGCCAATCTGATCATCGGCATCGGGCATGACGGCATCCCCGCGCTGCGCGCGCTGATGGGCGCGCACAAGGCGATCGGCATCACCGTGCTGGTGCTGACGCTGGCGCGCGTCGCCTGGCGGATCGCGCATCGGCCGCCGCCGCTGCCCGCGCACATGCCCGGCTGGGAAAAGGGGCTGGCGCATGCGACGCACTGGTCGCTGTACCTGCTGATGCTGGCGATGCCGCTGACGGGCTGGCTGATGGTGAGCGCGCCGCCGACCGACGGGCCGGCGCGGCCGCTGACGTGGTTCGGCCTGTTCGACATTCCGCGCCTGCCGGCCAGCGCGGGGGCGGCTGGCTTCGGGCATGAAGCGCACGAGCTGCTCGGCTGGGTGATGGTGGCGCTGGTCGTGCTGCACGTCGCCGGGGCGCTGCGCCACCATCTCATTCTGCGCGACACAGTCCTCGCGCGGATGGTGCCGATGCAGCGCCGTTGAGACGAACGTTCATGATGGTGCGGTGAAAAAAACGTCACGAAGTGTTGCGGGGGTTGAACCAAATCGCGCCTCGCCTATTTTGTGACTTGTACGGCGCTCGTGTCCCCCCTTTCGCGAGACCGTATGGCACACCTTCGGGTGTGTCTCCTCCCTGAACCTTGGCCACTCCGTGCTTTCAGCACGGGGTGGTTTTTTTATGTGTCCGCGTCTTACTCGGCAGCGAGGGCGAAGGGGGGCGTGCCGGCGAGCGCTTCGTCCGCGACGGCGGCAAGCAGGCTGCGCAGCAGCGCGACGGTGCGATCGAAGCCGGGGCCGAGGCCGTCGAGCCGGGAGTCGAGGTACAGCGCGCGGTCGATCTCGACCTGCACGGCATGGATGCCGCGGGCGGGCGCGGCGTGCGTCTGCAGGATATGCGCGCCAGCATAGGGCGTGTTGCGCTGCGTCGCGATGCCCATCTGCGCCGCCGCGCCCTCGATCCGCGCGAGAAAGCGCGCATCGCTGGTCGCGCCGAAGCGATCGCCGAGGACGAGGCGCGCGTGCGGGCCGACGGTCGGCATCGAATGGATGTCGACCAATATTGCGACGCCGAAGCGCGCGCGTGCGGCGGCCAGCGTGGCGGCGAGCGTCGCGTGATAGGGGCGGTGATCCTCCGCAATGCGGCGCGCGACGTCGGCGCCGGTGAACCGCCCGCGCCACAGGTCGCCCGCCCCGCCCGCGCGACGCGGCACCAGGCCCAGGCCGCTGCGGATCTTCATCGACTGGCCGGACTGCGCCTGCGGGCGGACACCGTCGTCGACGCGCGGGTCGCGTTCATATTCGCTGCGGTTGAGATCGATCCAGGCGCGTGCGCGGCGCTGCACCAGCATCGTCTCGTTCGTCTGCGCGGCGCGGGCGACGGCATCGACGTGGCGATCCTCCAGCACCACCAGCGCCGATTCGGGCAGGCGCAGCGCGGCGCGTAAGGTGGGGGGATAGTCGCGGCCCGCATGCGGCACCGAGAGGACCACGGGACTGGCCGGCGCGGGCGGAGTGTCGAGGCCGGAGGGGCTTTGCGGCGAGGCGAAGGGTGTGCCGTGGGGCACATTGTGCGCCTGTGCGCCGTCGATCCGGTCGAACGAAGCGTCCATCTGTGGCACGCCTTAGCCCATCCGCGCGTTCGGCGCTCTGGAAATCTTCATATCTGCCGGTCCATACAGGATCGACCGCAACGCTAAGGACCCGAAAAGGCGATGATCCGTATCCTGCTGGCCGAAGACGACCAGGTCATGCGCGAATATCTGACGCGGGCGCTGGAACGCGCGGGCTATGCCGTCGCCGCGGTCGACCGCGGCACCGCGGCGATCCCGCTGCTGGAAACCGAGCCGTTCGACCTGCTGCTGACCGATATCGTGATGCCCGAGATGGATGGTATCGAACTCGCCCGCCGCGCCGCCGAGATGGTGCCGGGCCTGCGCGTGATGTTCATCACCGGCTTTGCCGCGGTGACGCTGAAGGCGGGTCGCGAGATGCCCAACGCACGCGTCCTGTCCAAGCCGTTCCACCTGCGCGACCTAGTCGCCGAGGTGGACCGCGTGTTCGAAATGGGCAGCGCCAGCGGATTAAATTGAGCGCGGCGTGAAATCAGGGCTTGCCAGCCCGAAGCAACCTGCTAATTGGCCCACCTCCGGCGGGCGTGTAGCTCAGTGGTAGAGCACTGTGTTGACATCGCAGGGGTCGCAAGTTCAATCCTTGCCACGCCCACCATCGAAAACCCCGCTAGGCCAACGGCTTAGCGGGGTTTTTGGTTTTCAGGCCTTCGCGCACGCTTCGGTGCCTGTCTGGCGACCGTCGCCATCCTCTCCAGGTTACTCCGCGTGGCGCAGCGTGCGGCGCAGGGCGTCGTGCCAGCCGGCGACGAGCGTCGCCCGGCGATCGGCGGGCATGGCCGGTTCGAAACAGGCGTCGCGGGCCCAGAGGCGTTCGAGTTCGGGCAGGCCCGACCAGATGCCGGTGGCGAGGCCGGCGTGGAAGGCGGCGCCGCGCGCGGTGGTTTCGAGGTCGGCGGGGCGCTCGATCGGTACGTCGAGCAGATCGGCGAGGAAGCGGCACAGCCAGTCGTTTGCGGCCATGCCGCCGTCGACGCGGACGCTGGCGGGATGACCGCCGCCGTCGGCGATCATCGCCTGGACGAGATCGAGCGTCTGATAGCCGACCGCCTCCAGCGCGGCGCGCGCGAGATGCGCCTGCGTCGCGCCCAGCGTCAGGCCGAAGATCGCGGCGCGCGCCTCCGCATCCCAATGCGGCGCGCCGAGACCGACGAAGGCGGGGACCATGTAGACGCCGTGATTGTCGGGCACCTGCGTCGCCATGTCGTCGGTATCGCGGGCGTGGGTGATGACGCCGATGCCGTCGCGCAGCCATTTGATCGCCGCGCCCGCGACGAAGATCGAGCCTTCGAGCGCGAAGGTCGTCTGCCCGTCCAGCCGGTAGGCGGGGGTGGTGAGCAGGCGCTGCTGCGAGCGGATCGCCTCCGTTCCCGTATTGAGCAGCATGAAGCAGCCGGTGCCGTAGGTGGATTTCGTCATGCCGCGGGTGAAGCAGGCCTGGCCGAACAGCGCGGCCTGCTGGTCGCCCGCGATACCCGCGATCGGGATCGGCGCGCCGAACAGGTCGGGCGCCGTCGCCCCGAAGATGTGCGCATTGTCGTGGACCTGCGGCAGGATGGCCATCGGCACGCGGAGCAGGCGGCACAGCTCCGGGTCCCAGTCGCCGGTGCGGATGTTCCAGAGCAATGTTCGGGCGGCGTTGGTGACGTCGGTTGCATGCGTCGTGCCGCCGGTGAGGCGCCAGAGCAGGAAGCTGTCGATCGTGCCGAAGGCGAGGTCGCCGCGGTCGGCACGGGCGCGCGCGCCGCGGACGGAATCGAGGATCCAGGCGATCTTGGTCGCGGAGAAATAGGGATCGAGCAACAGGCCGGTCGCCTCGCGCACGCTATCTTCGGCGCCGTCGCGGCGGAGCGCGGCGCAGACGTCGGCGGTGCGACGGTCCTGCCAGACGATGGCGCGGTGGATCGGCTGGCCAGTGGCGCGGTCCCAGACGACGACGGTTTCGCGCTGGTTGGTGATGCCGATGCCGGCGATGTCGTGCGCGCCCACGCCGCTGGCGCCGATCGCCTCGCGCGCGGTGGACAGAACGTCGCGCCAGATATCCTCCGGATCATGCTCGACCCAGCCGGGTTGCGGATAATGTTGCGCGAATTCGGTCTGGGCGACCGCGACGCGGCGCGCCTGTGCGTCGAACAGGATCGCGCGCGTCGAGGTAGTGCCCTGATCGATCGCAAGAATGTGCTTGGCCATGAGAGTCCTCTCCCGTCCCGCCTTCCAGTGTCGCGGGCCGGCGAGTGGCGTCAATGGCGGGAGCCGATTTTCGGATCGCACTGCGGCGGTTCGGCGTTAGGATCGCCGGACGGAGGGCGTGCGTGGCGGAGACGGATTACGACCTGCTGATCGTCGGCGGCGGCATCAACGGCGCCGGGATCGCGCGCGACGCGGCGGGGCGCGGCCTTTCCGTTTTATTGGTCGAGGCGGACGATCTGGCCGGGCACACGTCGTCGGCGTCGACCAAGCTGATCCACGGCGGCCTGCGCTATCTGGAATATGGCGAATTCCGGCTGGTGCGCGAGGCGCTGATCGAGCGCGAGCGACTGTGGGGCATGGCGCCGCACATCATCTGGCCGCTGCGTTTCGTCCTGCCGCAGACGCATTCGCCGCGGGCGGCGTGGATGGTGCGGCTGGGGCTGTTCCTCTACGACCATCTGGGCGGGCGCAAACGGCTGCCGGCGACCGAGACGGTGGGGCTGGCGGCGACGCCTTATGGCGCGGGGCTGCGCGATACGGCGGGAAAGGCGTTCGTCTATTCGGATTGCTGGGTCGAGGACAGCCGGCTGGTCGTGCTGAACGCGCGCGACGCGGCGGATCGCGGGGCAACGATCGCAACGCGGACGCGGCTGGTGCAGGCACGGCGCGAGGGCGAGCGCTGGGTCGCGACGATCGCCGATGCCGCGGGCGAGCGCATGGTGTCGGCACGGGTGCTGGTCAACGCGGCGGGGCCGTGGGTGGATGACGTGCTGGCCCGCGTCGAGGGCGGGCATGCCAAGAACGCCGTGCGGCTGGTGAAGGGCAGCCATATCGTCGTGCCGCGCCTGTATGCCGGCGACCATGCCTTCATGCTGCAGAACCCGGACCGGCGGATCGTCTTCGCCATTCCCTACGAAGGCGACTTCACGCTGATCGGGACGACGGACCAGCCTTGGGAGGGGGCGCCGGCGAAAGCCGCAATCGATGCGGGCGAGACCGCCTATCTCCTCGACACCGCCGACCGCTATTTCGCGCGTGGATTGCGCGAGAGCGATATCGTGTGGAGCTATGCCGGGATCCGGCCGCTGCACGACGACCATGCCGGCAATGCCTCTGCGGTGACGCGCGATTATGTGCTCGACCTCGACGCGGCGCCGGGGCGGGCGGCGATGCTGAGCATCTTCGGCGGCAAGATCACGACCTATCGCAAGCTCGCCGAACATGCGCTGGCGGAGCTGGGCGCGGTGCTGCCCGATATGGCGGGGGCGTGGACGGCGGGAGCGGTGCTGCCGGGTGGCGACCTGCCCGGCGGGGATTTCGAGGCGTTCGTGGCGGCGCTGGTGCGGGCGCGGCAAGGGCTGCCGGCGACGCTGCTGCGGCGGCTGGCGCGCGCCTATGGCACCAGGGTGGCGGCGGTGCT
This sequence comes from Sphingomonas sp. NIC1, assembly GCF_001638925.1. Lineage (NCBI taxonomy): Bacteria > Pseudomonadati > Pseudomonadota > Alphaproteobacteria > Sphingomonadales > Sphingomonadaceae > Sphingomonas > Sphingomonas sp. NIC1. Next base: position 813,504 of record NZ_CP015521.1, on the reverse strand, counting down.
CGGCGATGCGCAGACGATGCGCGATCTGGGCCAGGATTTCGGCGGAGGGCTGACCGCGCGCGAGGTCGACTATCTGGTTGCGCAGGAATGGGCGCGGACGGCGGAGGACGTGCTGTTCCGGCGCAGCAAGCTGGGGCTGCATGTGCCGGACGATACGGCGGCGCGGCTGGCGGCGTATCTGCGGGAGATAGGCGTGTAGACTGGCGCCATCGACGGCGCCCCGATCCGTCATTGCGTCGCCACGGTTCGCAATGACGGATCCGCCGGAGCCGGTCGGGATGTCGAGGCCCGCGCCGTTCAGCGCACGCGGGTGATGATATTCTCGATCCGCTCCTGCTGGCCCGAGCGGGGGCGGGGATTGAGGTTCTGGCTGACGGCGAGGTCGGCGATGGCGGCAAGGTCGCTGCCGGCGATCTGCTGGCCCAGGGCGCCGGTCCAGCCCGCGTACCGCTCGGCCTTGATCGCATCGAGGCGGCCGTCCTCGATCAGCGCGGCGGCGTTGAGCAGGCCCTTCGCCACGACGTCGATCCCGCCGACGTGGCCATGGAACAGGTCGGCGGCGTCGATCGACTGGCGGCGGACCTTGGCATCGAAGTTGAAGCCGCCCGTCGTAAAGCCGCCCGCGCGCAGGATTTCGAGCATCGCGAGCGTCATCTCCTCGACGGAGTTCGGGAATTGATCGGTATCCCAGCCGTTCTGCGGATCGCCGCGGTTGGCGTCGATCGAACCGAAGATACCGAGCGCACCCGCCGTTGCGATCTCATGTTCGAAGGTGTGGCCCGACAGGGTCGCGTGGTTCGCCTCGATATTGACGCGGACTTCGTCCTCCAGCCCGTAGCGCTTGAGGAAGCCGTATACCGTTGCGGTGTCGAAGTCGTATTGGTGCTTGGTCGGTTCGTGCGGCTTGGGTTCGATCAGGATCGTGCCGGTGAAGCCGATCTTATGCTTGTGATCGACGACGAGGCTGAGGAAGCGGCCGAGATTGTCGAGTTCGCGCTTCATGTCGGTGTTGTGGAGCGTCTCATATCCCTCGCGACCGCCCCATAGAACATAGTTGGCGCCGCCGAGGCGGTGCGTCGCTTCAAGGGCGTCGCGCACCTGCATCGCGCCCCAGGCGAACACTTCCGGGTCCGGGTTGGTGGCGCCACCGGCGGCATAGCGCGGGTGGCTGAACAGATTGGCGGTGCCCCACAGGAGCTTGCGGCCGGAGGCGGCCTGGAGCTGTTCGAGGTGATCGACGGCGTCCGCGAAGTGCGCGCGGTGTTCGGATACCGTCGTGGCGTCCGCCATCACGTCGACGTCGTGGAAGCAATAATAGGGCACATCGAGCTTGCTGAAGAAGTCGAAGGCCACCGAGCGCTTGTGCGCCGCTGCGGCGGCGTCGTTGGCGCCGCGGTGCCAGGGGCGATCGAAGGTGCCGCCGCCGAAGACGTCGCTGCCTGGCCAGCAGAAGGTGTGCCAGAAGCAGGCAGCGAAGCGGAGGTGCTCCTCCATCGTCTTGCCGAGGACGACGCGGGTCTTGTCGTAATAGCGATAGGCGAGTTCGGTGTCGCTGTCCGGCCCTTCGTAGCGGATCGTCGGAATGTCGGCGAAGTAATCGGCCATTTTAGAGGCTCCTGATGCGGGAATAGGCGTCGCGGAAGGCGGCGTATTTGGGGGCTAGACGGTCGCGCAGCGCGGCGTCGGGTTCGATGACGTGCGCGGTGCGGGGCGCGACGCAGACGTCGGCGGGCGTGCCGCCGTCGACCGCGAGCTGCGCGAGGCGGGCGGCGCCGAGCGCGGGGCCGACCTCGCCCCCGTCGAGATAGACGAGGCGCGCGTCGAGCGCCGCGGCGAGCGTTTCGCCCCAGTATAGCGAGCGGGCGCCGCCGCCGATGACGGACAGCTGCTCGATCGTCGTGCCCGCCTCGCGCAGCACGCGCACGCCATCCGCCAGCGCGAAGGCGACGCCTTCGAGCACGGCTTGCGCCAGGCGTTCGGGGCCGGTGTCGTGGTCGAGGCGCAGGAAGGCGCCGCGGACCTGCGCGTCGTTGTGCGGCGTGCGCTCGCCCGAGAGGTAGGGGAGGAAGAGCTCGGGGCCGTTGGCCGGGCCGGCCTGTTCGGCGCGGGCGAACAGATCGGCGGCGCCGCGCGCGCCGGTGAGCCGCGCCACCCAGTCGATACAGGCAGCGGCGGAAAGGTGAACCGCCATCTGATGCCACATGGCGGGCACGCAATGGCAGAAGGCGTGAACCGCGCCGGCGACATTGGGGCGGAAGTCCTGCGTCGCGACGAAGATGACGCCCGACGTGCCAAGCGAGAGCAAGGCGTCGCCGTCGCGCACCGCACCGACGCCGGCGGCGCCCGCGGCATTGTCGCCGCCGCCGCCCGCGACCGGGACCGGCGCCATGCCCCACAGCTCGGCGACCGCGGGAAGCAGCGTGCCGACGGTGTCGCTGCCCTCGACGAGGCGCGGCATCTGTTCGGTCGTCAGGCCGGTGGCGGCGAGCAACGTCTCGCTCCAGCGCCGGCCGGCGACGTCGAGCCACAGCGTGCCGGCGGCGTCGGACATGTCCGAGGCTTTCTCGCCGGTCATCAGCAGGCGGACATAGTCCTTGGGGAGCAGCACGGTCTTGATCGCCGCGAACGTCTCGGGCTCGTGGTGGCGGACCCAGGCCAGCTTGGGCGCGGTGAAGCCAGGCATGACGAGGTTGCCGCCGCGCTCGCGGAAGGCGGGCGTCGCGGCGTCGAGGCCAGCGCATTCGGCGAAGGAGCGGCCGTCGTTCCACAGGATGGCGGGGCGGAGCGGCCGGTCGTCGGCGCCGAGCAGAGTCGCGCCGTGCATCTGGCCGGCCAGGCCGATGCCGCGCACCGATCGCCGCACCGCTGGATCGATGGCGAGGACCGCGGCACAGGTCGCCTGCCACCAGGCGACGGGGTCCTGTTGCGACCACAGGGGCTCCGGGCGCTGGACGGTGAGCGGGGCGGTGCCTTGCGCGACGAGCGTGCCCGATGCGTCCACGACGACCGCCTTGACGCCCGACGTGCCGATATCGATGCCGAGGAACATGCCCTCAGTCCTTGAACGGATCGATGGTCTGGATGCTACCATCCGGGGTGAAGTGCAGCTGCGTCACCTTGGCGGAGCGCAGGTGGTTTTTCCCCGACGCTTGCGTGTCGTGGTAGAACAGCCACCACTTGCCCTGAAATTCCACGATCGAATGGTGCGTGGTCCAGCCCTGTACGGGCTTCAGGATATGCCCCGCATAGCGGAACGGACCGTAGGGCGAGGTGCCGGTAGCGTAGTTCAGATAATGCGTGTCGCCGGTCGAATAGGTGAAATAATAGGTGCCGCCCCGCTTGAACATCCAGGCGGCCTCGAAGAAGCGGCGTTCGTGATCGCCGCCGAGGACGGGCTTGCCCCGTTCGTCGAGGATGACGATCGGGCGCGGGCTTTCCGCGAATTGCTGCATGTCGGCGCGCATCCTGGCGACGCGCGGGGCGATCGCGGGCTGGTCGTCGCGGTGCAGGTCCGTGTCGCCGGCGTTGGCGTCGTAGCGATTGCCCTGCCAGCGCTGGAGCTGGCCACCCCAGATGCCGCCGAAATACATGTAGCTGGCGCCGTCGCTATCGGTGAAGACGGCGGGGTCGATCGAGAAGCTGCCGCGGATCGGCTGCGGATCAGCCCTGAACGGGCCGGTCGGCGACTTGGACGTGGCGACGCCGATGCGGAACACGCCGGCTTTGTCGCGCGCAGGGAAGTAGAGGTAATAGGTGCCGTTCTTATAGGCGGCGTCGGGTGCCCAGGTCTGTTTCGAGGCCCAGGGGATCTGCTTCACGTCGAGCGCGACGGGGTGGACGGTGACCGGGCCCCCGATCCGCTCCATGCTGAGCACCCGATAATCGTGCATCGCATATTGGTTGCCGAGATCGTCGTCGGCGATGCCGGCGTCGACGTCGTGGCTGGGATAGGCGTAGAGCTTGCCGTTGAAGACGTGCGCGGACGGATCGGCGAAATAGAGGTCTTTGACCAGCGGCTGTGCGAGGTAGCGCTTGCCGTCGGGGCTGCGCGGTTCGGTGCTTTGCGCGAGGGCGAGGCCGCTCGACAACAGGGCTGCGAGCGCGAGCAGGCGGGTGTTGCGGGCGGGCATCGATATCGTCCTTCCTAAGATCGGCCTTCTGGCGAGGCCTGAAACGTCTGGATAGCGCTACCATATGGTGATCGTCATCCGGCGGCAAGGGTCGTTGGAGGAGATTTCGGTGATCGGGTGCGGGGGAGGCCGCGGCGTGCTGATCGTGCGTGGCGCGATGCGCGGCCCGATGTGGGTGATCTCGCTGGTGTTTGGCGTCGGATACGGCGTGCCGATGATGACGCGGAAGGGGAGTCGCCAGCGTCGGCTCGGGTCAGCCGGCGGAGCGGCAGGAGACCAATTGGGGACAGCGGTACGGTAACGGTCGCAACGTGGCGCTTGCCGTGGACGCGCTTTTGCGTTCATGTCGGTCGGGCTGTTTCTCCTGGGACCCGATCCGCCCGCATGGCTTCCTCACCCCCTCCCTCGCGACCCTCCCGCCGATCGGGTTCGGCACCGACGATCAGCGATGTGGCGAAGCTCGCCGGCGTGTCGCCGATGACCGTCAGCCGCGTCATCAACGCCGAAACCAACGTCCGGCCCGCGACGCGCGATGCGGTGAACGTGGCGATCCAGACGCTGAACTATGCGCCCAATCGCGCCGCGCGCAGCCTGGCGGGGGCGGGGCAGTTGCGGGTGGGGCTGCTGTACAACAATCCGTCGGGCGGCTTTCTGTCCGAAATGCTGCTCGGCAGCCTGGACCAGGCAAGCCGCAACGATGTGCAGATCGTGATCGAGAAATGCGAGATCGGCGACGATCACGAGCTGGCGGTGGCACGGCACATGATCAAGGGCGGCATCGACGGCATCGTCCTGCCACCGCCCCTGTGCGAATCGCCGGCGCTGCTCGACCTGCTGGCCCAGGCTGGCGTCCCGATGGTCGGACTGGCGACGGGGCGCGCGGGCGAGGGCGGTCTGGCGATCGGGATCGACGATCGTGCCGCGGCGGTGACGATGACGCGGCACTTGATGGACCTGGGCCATCGGCGGATTGGCTTCATCGGCGGCGACCCCAATCTGTCGGCGAGCGGCGCGCGGCTGGCCGGCTATCGGGCTGCGCTGGAAGGAGCCGGGATCGGGATCGAGGACGGACTGGTCGTCGATGGCCTGTACACCTATCGATCTGGCCTGGATGCGGCGGAGCAGCTGCTCGACCTCACTGAACCGCCGACGGCGATCTTCGCGTCGAACGACGACATGGCCGCGGCGACGGTGGCGGTGGCGCACCGGCGCGGGCTGGACGTGCCGGGCGACCTGACCGTCTGCGGTTTCGACGATACGGTGCTGTCGACCGCGATCTGGCCCGAGCTGACGACGATCCGCCAGCCGATCGCCGATATGGCGCGGGGGGCAATCGAGGGGCTGGTCGCGCTGTTGCGTCGCCAGCGCGGGGGCGACGAGGCCGCGCCCGAAGAGCCGACGCGGCTGCTCGACTATACGTTGATCCGGCGCCAGTCCGACGCGCCGCCACGGCGCCGGCCGCGGGTGATCGAGGGATAGGCCTGCCGCGACGCCTTCCGCACGACGGCCACGGCACGCGCCAAACGGCTTGACCGCCCGGACTGGCGTGATAGCGATATCACATTGCACACGGCTGGCGCACGACCGGCATGAGGAGAGCGATGTGACGGACAGGCGGGGGGCGGGGCATGCCCCGGGGAATCTGGGCGCCGAGCAGGGCGTCAATCACGGCTTCATCGCCGGCATCGTCGCGGTGGCGACGATCGGCGGCTTCATGTTCGGCTATGATTCGGGCGTCATCAACGGGACGCAAAAGGGGCTGGAGGCGGCCTTTTCACTCGGCCACCTCGGCATCGGCGTCAACGTCGGCGCGATCCTGGTGGGGTCAGCGATCGGTGCGTTCGGCGCGGGGCGGCTGGCCGACGCGATCGGGCGGCGGCGGGTGATGATGCTGGCCGCACTGCTGTTTCTGGTGAGCGCGCTGCTCGCAGGGGCGGCGGGCGGCTCGATCGTGTTCATCCTGGCGCGGATCATCGGCGGCCTGGGTGTCGGCGCGGCGAGCGTGATCTCGCCCGTCTATATTTCCGAAGTGACGCCCGCCGCGATCCGCGGGCGGCTGTCGAGCGTGCAGCAGGTGATGATCATCACCGGCCTGACCGGCGCGTTCGTCGCGAATTTCGTGCTGGCCCGCTATGCCGGCGGTTCGACCGCGCCCTTCTGGCTCGATTTTCCGGCGTGGCGCTGGATGTTCTGGCTGCAGGCGATCCCGGCGGCGATCAATCTGGCGGCGCTGACCGTCATTCCGGAAAGCCCGCGCTTCCTGGTCGCCAAGGGTCGCGAGGGCGAGGCGAAGGCCGTGCTGACGCGTCTGTTCGGCGCGGGCGAGGCGGAGCGCAAGGTGGTCGAGATCCGCAACTCGCTCGCCGCCGATCACCACAAGCCGAAACTGTCCGACCTGATCGACAAGACGACGGGCAAGATTCGCCCGATCCTGTGGGCGGGCATCGGCCTTGCCGTGTTCCAGCAGTTCGTCGGCATCAACGTCGTCTTCTATTACGGCGCCGTGCTGTGGGAGGCGGTGGGCTTCACCGAGGACAATGCGCTGCAGATCAACATCCTGTCCGGCGTGCTGTCGATCGCGGCCTGCCTGTTCACGATCGCGACGGTCGACCGGATCGGACGCAAGCCGCTGCTGCTGGTGGGATCGGCGGGCATGGCGGTGACGCTGGCGACGGTGGCCTGGGCGTTCTCCACCGCGGTCACCGATGCGGCGGGCGCGGTGAGCTTGCCCGGACATAACGGCCTGGTCGCGCTGGTCGCGGCCAATCTGTACGTCATCTTCTTCAACGCGTCGTGGGGACCGGTGATGTGGGTGATGCTGGGCGAGATGTTCCCCAACCAGATCCGCGGATCGGGGCTTGCCGTGTCGGGCTTTGCGCAGTGGATCGCCAATGCGGCGATCTCGGTCAGCTTCCCGGCGCTCGCCGTGTCGCCGGGGCTGGCGGTCACTTACACCGGCTATGCGCTGTTCGCGGCGATCTCGTTCGTGTTCGTGCAGAAGCTGGTCCACGAAACGCGCGGGCGCGAACTCGAGGATATGCAGGGATAAGGGCGACCGGGCGCTGGCGTTACAGCGCCCAGTCGAGCTGCATCCACAGCTTTTGCGTGTCGGTGAACAGCCGGTCGGCGCGATAATCGGCGTAGCGTAGGCTGGCGGTCGTCTTGCCGAGCTTGGCGCTGGCGAGCAGGTTGAGTTCGTCGCCATAGCGGCGCGACAGGCGGTCGCTGTCGAACCGGTGGTAGACGGCGGTCAGCGACACCGCCTTCAGCGTCCCGATCTGCTTCCACCCCCAGCCGGCGCTCGCATAGGCGTCGCGAATGCCGTCGGCGGGGGTGGTGGTGAGCTTGTCGGCCCAGCCCTGGAACTTGAAGATTGCGGAGAAGGGCGTCTGGAAGCTGGCGTATGCGGCGCCCGCGCTGGCGCCACGGCCCGCGCCGAGCACTTCATAGCCCCCGCCGACCTTCGGGCCGTTCAGATCGAGCGACAGATCGGCGAGCCAGTAATCCGCGGAGTACATATTGGGGTTGCGGTGATAGTCGGACTGGCGCGCATAGCTGAGCTGATAGGCGAGCTTGGCGGTGCCGAGCGGCTGCGCGCCGGCCAGGCGGCCGCCATAGGTCTGGCTGGACAGGCGATAGCCCTGCACCGCCGCTTCGTCCTCATCGATCAGATAGGCGAAGCCCGTGACCTTGCCGATCGGCGAATCCCAGCCGAGGTTGGCGAGGACGGTGTTGCCGCCGATCGCGGTCGGCCGCGCGCCGCGCCCTTCGATGCCGTTCACCGTGCGGACCGACCAGACATAGCTGACGTCGGCCTTCAGGCCCGGCACGGCGGTGATCTCGGTGCGCACGGCGTCGAAGGTCTGGCCGTTGTTGCGGAACGCGGCCGCGCCGACGAAGCGTTCGTCGTCGAGCTGGATCACCTGTCGCCCCGCGGTGATCGCGAGGCCCGGCGCGGCATAGCGCACCTGCGCGCGATAGATGGCGACGCTGTCGGGATCGGCGATCAGCGGGCGCAGCGTGGCGGGGCCGTGCAGGCCGTCGAAATAGTCGGGCAGGATCGCGAGGTTCCCCTGCGCCTGGACGAGGCCGGAGAGGCGGCCGATCGCAGCCTGCACGCCGGTACGCAGCCGCACGGTCACCGCGTCGCTATCCTGCGGCAGGCCATCCTGTTCGACATGTTCGTACCGCAGCCGCGCCTCCGCAAGCGGCGTCACCGTTTGCGCCGCGGCAGGCAACGCCGGCAGGACGGTGGCGAGGGCGAGAAGCGGGGCGGTGAGGCGCATCGATCGGGTCCGTACGGCATCGGTGTCGCGCAGGAATGCGCTGTCCATTGTCGACCTATTAGGCGCGGAATGGTTAACAGGCTGATGACGTTGCGCTTCGGCTACGGAACGCACGCGGGGCTGAGCCGTATGGAGGGTGGCACTTATGCCATCAGGAGATCGCATGGGCCTTGCTCCGCGCCTGTCCGGGCGGGTGGAAGCCCGGGCGCATCATTCCCCCGCCGCGCGCATCCTGGAGCGGATCGGGCCATTCTTCGCGATCGGCGAAGTGTCCGGCGGGCCGTTGCTGATCGCCTCGCTCGTCGCGCTGATCGTCGTCAATTCGCCCTGGGGTGCGGATTATGTGCGGCTATGGGATCGGCCGATCCGGCTGAGCTATGGCGCCTGGGCGTTCGCGCGGCCGGCGGCGGAATGGGTCAACGACCTGCTGATGCCGTTGTTCTTCCTGATCATCGGGACGGAGGTGAAGCGCGAATTCGTCAAGGGATCGCTCGCGTCGCGCAAGACCGCGCTGTTCCCGGTGGCGGGCGCGATCGGCGGGCTGGTGGTGCCGGTGGCGATCTATCTGGCGTTCAACTGGGGCACGCCGACCGCGCATGGCTGGGGCGTGGTGGCGGCGATGGATACCGCGTTCAGCCTGGCGGTCGTCGCGATGTTCACGACGCGATTGCCGCCCGCCGTGCGTGCGGTGCTGCTGGCGTTCGCGGCGATCGACGATGTGTTCGGGCTGCTGGTGATCGCCTTCGCCTATACCGCGTCGGTGCAGCCGGTGTTCCTGGGGGTGGCGGCCGCGGCGTATCTGGGCATCGTCGCGCTGCTGCGGCTGCGCTGGGTGGCGTCGATCCCCTATGTGCTGCTCGGAGCCGTGGTGTGGATCGGGGTGTTCGGATCGGGTGTGCATCCGACGATCGCGGGCGTGGCGGTCGGCCTGTTGCTGCCGACGCGGTCGCGGCTCAGCCATGGCGACTTCGCCGAGCGCGTCGAGCGGCCCTTGGACGAGTTGCGCGCGGCGCAATCCGAACAGGCGCGTGCGGGTGACGCCGCGGAGGCGGAGGAAAAGGAGGAAGCGGTCGAGGCGAAGCTGGGGTACATCCATGAAATGGTCGCGGCGACGGACGAGGCGGCGGAGCGGCTGGTGCGCATCCTGACGCCGTGGGTGTCCTATGTCGTGCTGCCGCTGTTCGCGCTGTCCAACGTGCGCATCCATTTGTCGCCCGACGCGATCGCCGAGGCGCTGCATGCACCGCTGAGCCTGGGCATCGTCGCCGGCCTGGCGATCGGCAAGCCGCTGGGCTTCATAGGGTCGACATGGATCGCGACACGCGTGCTGGGCGCGCGCCTGCCCGATGGGGTGACGTGGCGGATGGTGCTGGGGATCGGTGGCGTCGCCGGGATCGGCTTCACGCTGTCGCTGTTCATCACCGAACTGGCCTTCACCGACGTGGCGCAGACCGAGCTGGCGTCGCTGGCGATCCTGTGCGCGTCGCTGGTGTCCGGCCTGTTCGGCTATGCCATCTTCTGGCTGGCAACGCGCTCAGCCGAGCGCGTACCAGACCGGTGAGGTGGTGAAGAGGTCGGCGGCGGTGCAGGTGGTGCCGTCGGCGAAGCGGATCGTCGCGTCCGGAATTTCGGTGGCGCGGATCAGCGCGGCGACGCGGAGCGTGGCGCCGGCATGGTGGCGGCTGAAGGCGAGGATGCGGTCGCTGCCCTTGACCTGTGCCGGACGATAGTCGCCGTCGGCGAATAGCGCGGGCGCGGCACGGCGCCGGGCGAGCAGGTCGGCGATGAGCCGGAACTTGGCCGGCGCGTGCGGTGCGTCGAACAGCGCCTGACGCTGCGCATAATCGACGGGGCGGCGGTTGTCGGGATCGACCAGGCTGAGGTCGGCGAGCTCGGTGCCCTGATACAGGTCGGGCACGCCCGGCACGGTGTAGCGGAGCAGCGTCTGGATCAACGTGTTGGCGTCTGCAATCGGCGCCAGGTCGGCGACGAAGGCGGTGACCTCCGCGACGAAGCGCGGGTCGGCGAGGACGGCATCGGTGAGGGAGGCGGCGGCGGCTTCATAGGCCTCGTCCGGGGCTTCCCATGACGAGCGGAGGCGCGCCTCGCGCAGCGCCTTTTGCTGCCAGGCCTTGATGCGGTCGGCGAAATCGGGCGTCGCACCCTCGTCTGGCCAGGCGCCGACGATGGTCTGGAGCAGCATGTAGCGGTCGGCGCCCGAGACGTCGTGATCCCAGGCCCAGGAGAGCTGGTCCCATGCCTCGACGCGGGTGCGCCACGCGTCGGGCATGACGCTGAGTGCGGCAAGGCGGGCGCGGACGTCCTCGCCGCGCTTGTGGTCGTGCGTCGCGGTGGTGAGCATGGCGTGCGGCACGTCGCGCGCGCGGGCGGCCATCAGCTCGTGGAAGGCGCCGACGCCGATGCCGAGGATCGTCGCGTCGAAGCCGACGTCGTTGCGAGAGAGCAGGCGGCCGGAACGGTAGAAGGCGGTGTCCTCGACCGATTTGGCGGCGATCGGTGCGGAGAGCTGCTGGAAACGGCGCACCGCGTCGGCCGCATCGCCCGGCCCTTCGCCGGCGAGCCAGGCGAGGATCGCGTCGACGACATGCGCCTCGCCCGGCGGGATGAGGTCGGCGACGCGTTCGCGCACCGCGCCGCGGATCGCGGCGTCGCTGCCCGGGGCGGCATCGCCGGTGCCATAGGTGCGATAGACGGGGAAGACCCACAACAATCGCTCGATCGCGCGGCGCAGCATCGCGGGCGTGACGGCGGAATCGGTGTTGAGCGCAACGAAGGCAGCGACGCAGGCGTCGAGCTGCCCCGCAAACTGCCAGGCGAGCAGGTCCTGCCGTGCGGCGAATTCCTCAGCTTCGAAATCGAGGTAGCGGTGGCTCATGTCCTGCCACAGCTCCTCGAGCGGCAGGGCGCCGAGCGGATCGTGGATCAGCGTCGCGACCTGCTCCATGAAGTCGTAGCCGCTGGTGCCATCGACGCCCCAGCCGACGGGCTGGCCTTCGCCGGCGCCGAGGATCTTCTCGATGACGATCCAGGCATCGGGGCCGAGGCGGTCGCGCAGCGTGCGGCAATAGCCGATCGGGTCGGTCAGGCCGTCGACGTGATCGATGCGGACGCCGTCGATCAGCCCTTCGTCGTACAGCCGGAAATACAGCGCGTGCGTCGCCTCGAACACGGCGGGGTCTTCAATGCGGACGCCGGCGAGGTCGTTGACGGTGAAGAAGCGGCGCCAGTTGAGCAGGTCATTCGCGGTGCGCCAGCTGGCGAGGCGATAATGCTGGCGGTCGAGCAGTGCGGGCAGGTCGGCGGTGTTGCCCCGGTCTTCGGGGCGGATCGGGAAACAATGTTCGCCATAGGCGACGATCTGATCGCCCTCGACCGCAATGTCGCCGTTGGCGAGCGCGGTGTCGAGCGTATCGCCGAGCACCGGGAGCAGGATCGGGCGGCTCCAGTCGATATCGAAGACGGGGGCGTGTTCGCTGTCCTGCCCGCGGGCGAGGACATCGTTCCACCATGCATTGCCGCCCCCGGCAACGCCCATATGGTTGGGGACGATATCGATGATCAGCCCCATGTCGCGCGCCTTGAGCGCGGCGACGAGGCTGCGGAAGGCGTCCTCGCCGCCGAGTTCCGGATTGATCGTCGTGGGGTCGATGACGTCGTAGCCGTGCATCGAGCCGGCTGCCGCGGTGGTGATCGGCGAGGCGTAGAGGTGGCTGATGCCGAGCCGGTTGAGATAGGGGACCAGCGCCTCGGCGTCGGCGAAGGTGAAGCCCTTATGGAATTGCAGGCGATAGGTGGCGCGGGGGCTCATGCGGGGCTCTTGTGCGAGAGGATGGCGGTGCGGCGGGCGACCTCTGGCCGGGCGAGCAGCGCCTCGGTCGTGTCGGGCATGCGGCGGCGCCAATTGGGGTGTTCGTCGGTCGTGCCGGGCAGGTTGGGCTGTTCCTCGATTCCGACCAGGTCCTCGAGCGGCACGATGGTGAGCGGGCAGGGTGCCTGTGCGGTGAAGGCGAGCGCGGCGTCGATCGCGGGCGTGGCGTCGTGCGGCACGGGGCCGCTGGCGACACCGGCCTGCGTGGCGGCGGTCCATAGCGCCTTCTTTTCGCCGATGCGGCGCAGGCGGTCGCTGGGTTCGTCGCTGTCGCTGCGCTTCAGCTTGTGCGCCCAGGTGATGTCGCGCCCGGTCCACCAGCCGGCGAGCGTCGCGGTGTCGTGCGTGCCGGTCATGGCGACGGCGCAGGCGTCCCATGCCTTGGCCTGGGTGAAGCTCTTCGCGTCGCGTTCGAAGGGCAGGACGCGCATGCCATAGATGCCCCGCGCGGTCAGCGTGTCGCGGAAGCCGGGCGGCACGGTGCCGAGGTCCTCGCCGATGACGATCGCGTTCGCCCGATGCGATTCGATGGCGAGGATGCGGAGCAGATCGGTGAAGGGCATGGCGAGATAGGCGCCGTCGCCGGGCCTGCCGCCCTCTGGAATGACCCACAGCCGGCACAGGCCGAGGGCGTGGTCGATACGGATGCCGCCCGCGTGCGCCAGGCCCGCGCGGACGGTGCGGATGAAGGCGTCGAAGCCGGTGCGGCGCAGCGCGAACGGGCAGAGCGCGGTGATGCCCCAATTCTGCCCCTGCGGCCCGAGCGGATCGGGCGGCGCGCCGATCGACAGGCCGGTCAGCAGGTCGCTGCGGCGGCTCCACGCATGGCTGCCGCCCGCATCCATGCCGACGGCGAGGTCGGCGATCAGGCCGATGCGCATGCCGGCGTCGCGCGCGGCGGCGTGCGCGTCGGCAAGGCCGGTGTCGGCGCGCCATTGCAGGAAGCTATAGAAACGGACGGCGTCGGCATGCTCCCGCGCGAAGGCTTCGACAGCCGGGGCGGTGGGATCGTGATAGGCGGCGGGCCAGTCCTGCCAGCCATGCGCGCCGCTCTCCGCGAAGAAATGGGCGTGGATCGCGTCGTAACGGGCGTGCTGCTGCCAGTCGGGACGGTGGGCGGCGGCGGCGTCGAAGCGGGCGATCTCGTCCGGGGTTGCGCGGTCGAAGGCGTGGCGCAGCGCAGTCAGGCGGTGGGGGAGGGCGGCTTGCCAGTCGATCAGCGCGCCGGAGTCCGTGTCATCGTCGGCGGTGCTGGCGAGCAGGGCGTGGTGGACCAGCCGGCTCGACGGGGCATAGGGGCTGAAGCGCGACGGGTCGGCGGGGAAGAGCGCGTGCGTCGGACTGATCGCGAGCGCGTCGGCTCCGGCACCGGCAAACGCGCGGGCGGCCTCGGCAAGACTGGCGAAGTCGCCGTATGGGGCGGTGCGCGATCCGCGAAGCGCCGGGATCTGAACCGCGGGACCCCAGCTGTGGCCGGGCGGCGCGGGAACGCAGCGGCGTGGCGCGACGGCGAGGGTGATGGCGCCGCGCGCGGTGTCGAGCCGGTGATAGCCGGGTTCGCTGATCGGCGGGATGGTGCCGTCGGACGCGACCTGCACGATACGCTGGGGGCCATGCTCCAGCGCCAGCGTGGCGGCGCCGGGGGCGGCGGTCGTGACGATCGGCATGCCGACATCGGCGGTGACGAAGGTCGCCTCGCCGTCGGTCGAGCGGTCGAGCCGGTCGAGAATGGCGGCGAGCGTATCGTCGGCGACGGTGCGCTGGCGGCCGGTCGCATCCTCCCACTGCACCGCGATGCCGGCAACCTTGGCGCGTGCGGCAAGATCGCTCATCGCGCGATCCAGGCGGCGAAGCGGTCGCCCTCGGCATGCAGCAGGTCGCCGTCGCCCGCGGCAAGCGGCGCGGGCGTGTCGGCGAGGTCGAGCGCGATGGTGAGCGTGCTGCCGTCAGCCAGGCGCCAGCGGGCGGTGACTGCGGCGTCGCCGGTCGCCTCCGCACCGATCGCCATCGCGCCCGCAAGGTGGGGGACGATGTGCGTCATGCGCAGTGCGATCAGGTCGCGGTACAGCGCACGCCATGTGGCGGCGTCGGGGCCGGGCTCGGGCCGCGATGCGTCGAAGGTGCTGCGGGCGTTGGGATCGGGGATGCGTTCACGCGCCTGCGGATCGGCGAAAGCGTCGAAATTGGCGAATTCCTTGCGCCGCCCCTCACGCACCGCATCGGCGAGCTCGTCGTGGAAATCGGTGAAGAACAGGAAGGGCGTCTCGCTGCCGTCCGTGTCGCCCATGAACAGCAAGGGGATTTGCGGGGCGAGCAGCAGCAAGGCGGTCGCGGCACGCAGCTTGGCGGGGTCGGTCAGTACGGTCAGCCGCTCGCCGAGCGCGCGATTGCCGATCTGGTCGTGGTTCTGGAGGAACGACACGAAGCGGGTCGGCGATAGGTGCGCGCTGGGCGTGCCGCGCGGCGTGCCGTCGTGGTTCGCCGATCCTTCACCCTGATAGATGAAGCCTTCCGCCAGGCAGCGGGCGAGACGCTCGGCCGGGCGATCGGCGAAGTCGGTGTAATAAGCGCTGGTTTCGCCGGTCAGCAGGACGTGGAGGACGTTGTGGAAATCGTCGTTCCACTGCGCGTCATAGCCGCCATCGCGCAGCCGTGCGGAATCGTTGCGTTCGTTTTCGAGGACGAGGTGGATGTGGCGATCGGGCAGCGCCTCGCGGATTTCCGTGGCCATGGCGTCAAGGAAGGCGTCGTCGGCGATGGCATGGACCGCGTCGAAGCGCAGGCCGTCGATGCGATAGTCGCGCAGCCACATCAGCGCATTGTCGACGAAGAAGCGCTGCACGGCCTCTTCGTGCGTCGCGACCGCGCCGCCCCAGGGCGTGTGGACCTCGGCATCGAAGAAGCCCGCGGCATATTGGCCGATGTAATTCCCGTCGGGACCGAAGTGATTGTAAACGACGTCGAGGAAGACGGAGAGGCCGAAGCCGTGCGCGGCGTCGACCAGCGCCTGCAAATCGGCGGGGGCGCCGTAGCTTTCGTGCGGCGCATAGGGCAGCACGCCGTCATAGCCCCAGCCGCGCGTACCTCCGAAGGCACCCACGGGCATGAGTTCGATGGCGGTGATGCCGGTCGCGGCGAGGGCGGGGAGCTGGTCGATCACGCCGCGGAAACCGCCGAGCAGGCCGGGGTGCAGCTCGACGAGCACCGTCTCTTCCCACGGTCGCCCGCGCCAGTCGGTGACCGTCCAGGGATAGGCCGGGTCGATGACCAAGCTCCAGCCATGAACGCCGCCCGATTGCGCGCGGGACGCGGGGTCGGGGACGATCGTGTCGCCGATGCGGAAGCGATAGCGCGTGCCGGCGGGCGCCTGCGTCGTCGCGACGAACCAGCCGTCGTCGCCCGCCTCCATATCGACCGGCGGGGCGCCGTCGATCTCCAGCTCGACGCCAGCAACGTCTGGCGCCCAGAGCGCGAAGCGGGTGCGTCCGTCGTCCAGCGGCGCCGCGCCCCAGCACTTGGTCATGCCTGGTCCTCGAACGCGCCGGTCCAGGTGAGGAGGACCGCGCCTTGCGGCGCGACCTCGTAGGCGTCCTCGATCTCCACCTCGCCCTGATCGGGCTTGGCGCTGTCGATCAGGACGATGCGCGTCGCGTGCGGCGGGGGAAGGTGGAAGGTGACGGGATCGGGCGAACCGTTGAGCAACAGCGACACGACGTCCAGCTCGCCGGCCGCATTGCGGCTGGCCCGGCGCATCATCAGCGCGCGGCCCTCGGGGTTCTGCCAATCCTCCGCGCTGAGCTGCTGCCCGCGCTCGTCCCACCATTCGATGTCGTTGACGCCCTGTCCGGGCGTATCCTGCCCGTAGAGGAAGGTCGGCGCGCGCAGCACGGCGTAGCGGCGGCGCAGGTCGGTCAGGCGGGCGACGAAATCGATCTGCGTCTGGCCTTCGGGCGTCGCCGCGGCGTCCCAATCGAGCCAGCTGATCGCATTGTCCTGGCAGTAGGCGTTGTTGTTGCCCTGTTGCGTGCGACCGAATTCGTCGCCCGCGACCAGCATCGGCGTACCGAGCGAGGCGAGCAGCGTCGTCAGCATCGACCGTTGCACGCGTCCGCGCGCATCGTTGATCGCGGGATCGTCGGTCGGCCCTTCGTGGCCCCAGTTGCGCGAATGGTTGTTGTCGTGGCCGTCGCGATTGTCCTCGCCGTTCGCCTCATTGTGGCGCTCTTCGTACATCACCGTGTCGGCGAGCGTGAAGCCGTCGTGCGCCGAGAGCAGGTTGATGCTCGCCCAGGGACGGCGCGAGCGCCGGTCGAACAGATCGCCCGATCCCGACAGACGCGCGGCGAGATCGGCGCGCTGGCCGGCATCGCCGCGCCAGAACTGGCGGACGGTGTCGCGATATTTGTCGTTCCACTCCGCAAAGCCGGGCGGGAAATTGCCGAGCTGATAGCCGCCGGGGCCGACGTCCCACGGTTCCGCCATCAGCTTCAGGCGGCCGAGTACCGGGTCCTGCCGGACGACGTCGAAGAAGGCGGCGCCGGGATCGAAGCCATGCTCTTCGCGCCCCAGCGTCAGGCCCAAGTCGAAGCGGAAGCCGTCGATGCCGAAGCTGGTTGCCCAATAGCGCAGGCTGTCCGTCACCATCTGGATGACGCGCGCCTTGCTGAGGTTCAGCGTGTTGCCGGTGCCGGTGTCGTTGATGCTGTAGCGCGGCTGGTCCTTGACCAGGCGGTAATAGCTGGCGTTGTCGAGCCCGCGCCATGACAGGGTGGGGCCCTTTTCGCTGCCTTCGCAGGTGTGGTTGTAGACGACGTCCAGGATCACCTCGATCCCCGCCTTGTGCAGGCGGTGGACGGCGCGACGCAGCTCGTCCTGGCTGTCCGACGCCATATACGCCTGTTCCGGCGCGGAGAAGCCGAGCGTGTTATAGCCCCAATAGTTCTTCAGGCCCTTTTCCTGGAGGAAACGGTCCTGCGTGAAGCTGTGGATGGGCAGCAGTTCGAGCGCGGTGACGCCGATGCGCTTGAGGTGCGCGATGACCGCGGGATGGCCGAGGCCGGCATAGGTGCCGCGCTCGTTCGGCGGGACCAGCTCCATCAGCTTGGTCAGGCCTTTGACGTGCGCCTCGTAGATGACGGTTTCGGACCAGGGCGTGTTGGGCTTGGTATCGCGCGACCAATCCCAATGATCGTCGACGACGACCGCCTTGGGCATGGCGGGCGCGCTGTCGCGCTTGTCGAAGGACAGGTCCTCCTTCGGATGGCCGACCTTGTAGCCGTGCAGCGCGTCGGTCCATTTGATCTGGCCGTGCAGCTTGCGGGCATAGGGATCGAGCAGCAGCTTGTTGGGATTGAAGCGGTGGCCGTTCTCGGGCTCGTAGCGGCCATGCGCGCGATAGCCGTAAAGCAGGCCCGGGCCGGCGTCGGGCAGATAGCCGTGCCACACCTCGTCGGTGCATTCGGGCAGGGCGATGCGCTTCAGCTCGCGCTTGCCGGTGGCGTCGAACAGGCACAGCTCGATCGCATCGGCATTGGCGGAATAGACCGCGAAATTGACACCGAGGCCGTCGAACGTCGCGCCGAGCGGATAGGGCGAGCCGGCGTCGAGCCGGTCGGGCAGGCTGTGCAAGATGAGGACCCCCATGATGTGTGCCAGCGAGAACGCAGGCGCAGCATGGAAGGTCCCCGTCGATCGCAGCCCGGCCGCACATCCCGCGATGAGGCGGGCGTGCGGTCGGCATTCCGGAGGATCACTTGCCGGGCAGCGGATCGATACCGTCGGTATGACGCCAAACTTCGAGCGGCTTGCAGGTCTTCTGAGTCAGCATCGTCCCGGTCGGGCGTTCGACGATGCAGACGCGCGGATTGTACCGGCCCTTGGCGGGCTGGGCGGCCGCGTCGCTCTGGCCGGCGGCGGGTGCTGCGGGGGCCGGTGCCGGCGCGGCGGCGGGCGTGGTGATCGACAGGATGGCGGCGGCGAGCGTGGTGGCGAACATGGACTTTCCTCCCAAAGGCGACAGCCCGATGCGGCTGCGACTGTGGTAGTGCATTATGCATGCCAAACACTGGAATGGCGGAAATCTGCGGTTTCTGGTTTTGGCGGAGTGCGAAAGACGCCGAAAGCTGGTGTATCTTGCCGATCGTCGGCGGCTTTGGCGTGGGCGGTTTGAGCTGCCCACTTTGCGTCATTGCTTCGCTGCGCTCGCAATGACGGATCGCAGGTGGTTCTGTCTAACGCGCAGGCCGGCTGAGGTAGCGCGAACCGGCGAGACAGAAGCGCCATGGCGTGTCCATCGCGCGCGTGATGCCGATGCGCGGGCCGGCGTGCAGGGGCGCTGCGCTGGTGGCGGGGATCAGCGTGAAGGGTAGCGCATCGATCGGGGCGTGATCGAGCCGCGCATCGATGCCGAGCGCCTGGCACAGTCGCCCCGGCCCGGCGCAAAGCAGGCGCGGATCGGCGAGGCCGCGGCGCGCGATCATCGTATCGAGACCGTGCGTGGGTTCGAGCGCGCGGATCAACACCGCGCTGCCGGGCGCGCACACGATGTTGAAGCACCAGTGGATACCGTAGCTGCGGTAGACATAGGCGCGTCCCGCCGACCCGAACATCGCGGCGTTGCGCGGCGAGGGGCCGCGCGCGCTGTGCGAGGCGGGATCGTCGGCGTCATAGGCCTCCGTCTCCACGATCGTGCCGCCGACGCCATCGACCAGCAGGGTCGCGCCGATCAGCGCCCGCGCGACCTGTTCGACGTCACGATCGAAGGCGACCGCGGGCGCCGGCATGGCGCGGGTGTCGCGCTCAATCGACCTTGGCGAGCCAGCGCTCCAGATCGTCGCTGCCGCCGATCACCTCTCCGTCGATCTCGATCAACGGCGTGGTCGCGAGGCCGCGCTCCGCCTTGAACGCGTCGACCTCTTCGCGCGTCCGCAGGATATGGTCCTCGACCTCAAACCCTTCGGATTGCAGGATCTGCTTGGCGCGCACGCCGAACGGGCAGATATGGTCGGCAAGCACCATCCGGTGCAACACGGCCTTGCGGGTATCGGTCATGACGGCTCCTGACGAATCTGCGGTGTTCGGGGACATAAAGGTGGAGGGCCAGCGCCGTTCCGCAAGGGAGCGGATGACGCTGTATTTCGACGGCGGGGCGCGCGGCGATCCAGCGCGGATGGAGATTGGCGTGGTGGCGCATGGCCACAGCTACATTCGGGACGACATGGGCGTCGGCGACAATTGCACGGCGGAGTGGCTGGCGCTGCGCTATGCCGCGGCGATCGCCACCGCTGTGGGCGCACGCGACGTGCTGTTCATCGGCGATGCGCGGACCATCGTCGAACAGGCATTGGGGCGCTGGGCATGCCGCAGCCCGCAATTGCTGCCGCATCGTGACGCCTGGGTAAGGGCGCGAGAGAGCTTCGATCGCGTCCATGTCCGCCATGTACCGCGATCGAAGAATCTGGCCGGCATCGCGCTCGCGCGGCGTCATCCGCGCTGAGCAGGATGCCGGGCGTGGCTTAGGCCTTCAGGCCCTTTGCCATGTTGAGGTGCGCCGCGACGGTGGGGGCGAGGCCCGAGGCGAAGGTCTTCAGCGCAGGCACGTCGCCGCTCGCGCCATAGGCGGTCAGCATGTCATAGGCCTGCTGGTGCGCCTGTTGCTGCGCCGCGATATAGGCGGTGTCGAAGGCGGTGCCGGTCAGACCCTTCAGCGAATCGAGCTTTTCCTGCTGATCGGCGTTGAGCGTCGGATCGGGCGTGATCGCCGGGCTGAGGCCCGAAACGGTCGCCTTCAGCTTGTCCGTCGACGCGGTATGGGCGGCGATCATCTGGTTGGCGTATTTCTTGATCGCGGCCGACGAACTGTTGTCGAGCGCGAGCTTCGAACTGGCGATCTCGAATGCGTCACTCGCCGCTGCGGTGTTGACGAAGGTCTGGCCCGCGGCGGGACGCGAGGCGGCACCCATGTTGGCGCCGGTCGCACCGGCGTTGGCCGCGTCGAAGCCCGCGGTGTCATTCGCCATCGTGGCGTCCGCGCTGTTGGCGGTGTCGGTACGCGATCCGCAGGCGGACAGCGCCAGCGCGAGCGCTGCGACCGACGCGATCCCCATGAAATTCTTAGACATTGTCCACTCCCTCAATCCGGGGTGGCCAACGTTCGGACGCGGCGCTGCGTTCCGGCGCGGGGAGCATTCGGCGCGCATCGACGTTTGATGGCGCGACGGTCGCTGCTTCGGCGACGCAACGGGAGCATGACGATGAGCATCTTCGGCAGCATCATGAGCAAGGTTTTCGGCCATAAGCCCGCCGCTTCGGCCGCTCCGACCCCGGCGCCGGCCCAGGCTGCACCGCAGGCGCCGCAGCCGACCTCTGCGCCGCCGCAGGCCCCTGCCGCCACTGCGCCGACGCCCGCGGCGCCGGTCGATGTCGGCGCGGTGCTTTCGGAAATGGCGACGATGAAGAATGGCGGAGGCAATTACCAATCGTCGATCGTTGACCTGTTGAAGCTGCTCGACCTCGATTCCAGCCTCGCCGCGCGGCGTGAGCTGGGGCAGGAACTGGGTGTCCATGCGGGCGAGGACGGCAGCGCCGAACAGAATATCGCGCTGCACAAGGCGGTGATGGCAAAGCTGGCCGAGAATGGCGGCATCGTGCCGGATTCGCTGCGCAACTGACGGGCTTTCCCGATGTCGGCGTTCGGGTTAGCCCGGACACCATGACGCTCGCCGCCATGCGCCTCGATTCCCCCGTGGGTGTTCTGACGCTGGTGGCGAGTGACGCCGGGCTGGTCGCGGTGCTGTGGCCGGATGACGATCCGCGGCGGGTGCCGTTGCCTGCGCTCGTGCCGCATGACGACCATCCGATATTACGGGCGGCGACCGCGCAGCTGACGGCCTATTTCGCGGGCGAGCGGCGGGTGTTCGACGTACCGCTCGATATGCGCGGCACCGACTTTCAAAAGGCGGTGTGGGCGGCGCTGCTGACCATCCCCTATGGCGAAACCCGCAGTTATGGCGCGATCGCGCTGGCGCTGGGCCGGCCCGATGCGTCGAGGGCGGTCGGCGCGGCGAATGGGCGCAACCCGATCTCGATCATCGTGCCCTGCCACCGCGTCGTCGGATCGACGGGCAAGCTGACCGGCTTTGCGGGCGGCATGACGGCGAAGGCGCACTTGCTGGCGCTGGAACGACGCGACGGCGAACTGCCGTTCGGCTGAGGGCGCGTTCGCCCCGTTCCGCCGGTCCGTCCCGTCACTCCGTCCCGTCAGTCCGCCTCGCGTTCCAGCTTGCGCGCCTGCACCGGCGTCTCGCCCGTTCGCGCTGCGGCGATGGCGGCCTGCAGCGCATCGGCACCATAAGGTTTGGCGAGCAGCACCGCGCCGGTGCCCGGGGGCACGCCCGCCGTGTCGCCGGTCGCGAAGACGATGCCGACGCCCGGACGCAGATCGCGCGCGCGGGCCGCGAAGGCCGGGCCGGAGGCGCCGGGCAGATTGACGTCGGTGACCAGCACGTCGATCGGCACGGTCTGGAGCGCCGTGGCGGCATCCTCCGCACTCGCCGCATCGACGACGACATAGCCGCAGGCCTGCAGCATTTCGGCGGTGGTCGCGCGGATCACCTCGTCATCCTCGACCAGCAGCACCGTGACCTGTCCCGCCGCACCCGCAGCGCTGCGCAGCGGGGCCGGCGCCGTGGTCAGGTCGCGCGCGGCGAGGCTGGCGCTGCGCTGGCGCTGGTTGGCCAGCACGGTGCGGAACTTCCGCGCCAGCGCCTCGCGCGTGTACGGCTTCGACAGCAGCTCGACGCCGGCGTCGAGGCGGCCGCCATGCACGATCGAATTTTCGGTATAGCCGCTGGTGAACAGCACCGCGAGTTCGGGCAGCCGCTCCTTCGCCTTGCGTGCAAGCTCCGGGCTCTTCAGCGTGCCGGGCATCACCACGTCGGTGAACAGCATGTCGATCGGGATGCCGCTTTCGATGACGCTGAGCGCGCTTTGCGCGTCGACCGCCTTCAGGACGCGATAGCCGAGATCGCCCAGCATCTCGACGACGGTGGCGCGCACCTCGTCATCGTCCTCGACGACCAGCACCGTTTCGGTGCCGCCCTCGATCGCGCCGGTGTTGACGATGACCTCGACATCCTCGCTGTCCATGCTGCGCGGCAGGTACAGTTTGATCGTCGTGCCGTGGCCGGGCTCCGAATAGATTTTCACATGGCCGCCCGATTGCTTGACGAAGCCATAGACCATGGAGAGGCCAAGGCCCGATCCCTTGCCCTCCGACTTGGTCGAGAAGAAGGGTTCGAAGACCTTGTCGACGATGTCGGGCGTCATGCCGGTGCCCGTGTCGCTCACCGCCAGCATGACGTATTGGCCCGGCTCGACCTCGTCATGGGTGCGGGCATAGTCGTCGTCGAGATGCGCATTGGACAGTTCGATGGTCAGCTTGCCCTGGCCGCTCATCGCGTCACGCGCGTTGATCGCGAGGTTGAGCAGCGCATTCTCGATCTGCGCAGGATCGATGAAGCAATTCCACAGGCCGCCGCCGAACACCGTCTCCACCTCGACACCCTCGCCGATCGCGCGGCGCAGCATGTCGTCCATGCCCTGGACGAAGCGGGTGACGTTGACGACCTTGGGTTCCAGCGCCTGCCGCCGGCCGAAGGCGAGCAGCTGCGCGGCGAGCTTCGACCCTCGCGACACGCCGGCCATCGCATTGGCGACGCGGCGTTCGGCGCGATCGTTGCCGGCGATATCCTTGGCGAGCAGCTGAAGGTTGCCCGACACGACTTGCAGCAGGTTATTGAAATCGTGCGCGACGCCGCCGGTCAGCTTGCCGATCGTCTCCATCTTCTGCGCCTGGGCCAGCGCCGCCTCGGCGCGGCGACGCTCGCCGATTTCGGAGATGACGCGCGCTTCGAGATGTTCGTTGAGGTGGCGCAGCTGTTCCTCGGCCCGTTCGCGATGACGGACCTGGCGTTGCAGATGCTCGGCCTGATCGCGCAGCGACTGTTCGGCGGCGCGCTGTTCGGTGATGTCGGTATGGACGCCGACCCATTCGACGATCTCGCCGTCGGCATCCGTGATCGGCTGCGCGCGGATCAGGCAGTTGCGCCACGCGCCGTCATGGCGGCGGACGCGATGTTCGAACACGAAGACCGACTTGGCGGCGACCGCGGCATTCCAGGCTGCGACGGTCGCATCGGCATCCTCGGGATGGACGGCGTTCGCCCAGCCATAGCCGGCATAGTCTTCGCGCGATTGCCCGGTCAGCGCCGCCCAGCCGGGCTGCTCGCCGGTCATCTGACCATCCCGCGAATTGGTCCACAAGACGCCGTGGACCGCCTCCATCGCGCCGCGGAAGCGGTCATTGCTGCGACGGACCGCCGCTTCGCGTTGCGCGCGCTCCTCGACGTCGGTCACCAGGACATGGATGCCCAGCACGTCGCCATCGTCACCGAGGCGGGGGATGTACCGGATGTCGGCGCGATGGAAACTGCCGTCGCGATGCGGCAGCCGTCCTTCCGATGCGATCGGTTCACCGGCGAGCGCGCGTTCGACCAACGGCAGGCGCTCGGCGTAGCTCTCCTCGCCCAGCACCTCGCGCAGGTGGCATCCGACCATCTGATCCGGCGTACGGCCGAACCACTGCTGATAGGCGCCGTTGGCGAAACGGTAGACCAGATCGCGGTCGAGATACGAGATGAGGACCGGCAAGGCGTCGGTGATGGTGCGCAATTCGGCGACGCTGTGCGCGACCGCCACTTCCGCGCTGACGCGAGCGGTATTATCGATCACCGTACACATCGCGCCGCCGACCGTGCCGTCGTCGAGGTAGACGGGGGTGTAGAACAGGTCGAAGAAGAAGGTCTGCGGTACGCCGTCGCGCAGCAGCGTCATCGGCTGGTCGCGATAGGCGACGACCTCTCCGGTCGCGGACCGATCGAGGATCGCGCGGTTCCAGTCCCAGATTTCGGGCCAGACGCCTTCGGCGGTGCCGCCGAGCGCCGCCGGATGCTTGTCACCCGCGATGGCGGTGTAGGCGTCGTTATAGATCAGGACGTTGGCCGGCCCCCACATCAGCACCTTGGGCACCGGCGAGTTGACGATATTGGCGACCGTCGTGCGCAGCGCGCCCGACCAGTTGGCTACCGACCCCAGCGGAGTCGCGGACCAGTCATGATCGCGGATCAGCGCACCGCACTCTCCGCCGCCGAGCGGCCATTGGGGAGCGGAATCAAGGGTCTGTTTCGGACGCAACGCGGGCATGGTGTTGAAATGGGCCGGGGTTGGGCGCGAGTCAAACCCTTAGGCAGACCAATTCGTCGGATCGGTATGGACGCGCGGCCTGCCGCTCGGCAAAGCTCGCGGCCATGACCCAGGATGTTTTGATCGAGATCAATGGCGCGCTCGGGCGGCTGCGGTTGCACCGCCCGCGTGCGCTGCATGCGCTCAACATGGCGATGTGCGAGGCGATGCTCGCGGCGCTGGAGGATTGGCGTACCGATGCCGACATCGCGGCGGTGATGATCGACCACGCGCCCTCGGCGGACGGCGATCCCAAGGGCGCGCGCGGCTTTTGTGCGGGCGGCGATATCCGGATGCTGGCCGACAGCGGCGCGGGCGATGGCGCGGCGGCGCGGGCCTTCTTCCATACCGAGTACCAGCTCAACCACCGGCTGTTCGCTTATGCCAAGCCGACCGTTGCGTTCATGGACGGCGTGACGATGGGCGGCGGCGTCGGCATCGCGCTGCCGTGCCGCTATCGCGTCGCCACCGAGAATACGAAGTTCGCGATGCCGGAAACGGGGATCGGCCTGTTCCCCGACGTCGGCGGCGGTTGGTATCTGTCGCGCCTGCCGGGGCGGATCGGCCAGTTCATCGCGCTCACCGGCCACCGACTCGACGGGGCCGAGGCGCATGCGCTGGGCCTGGCGACGCATTACCTGCCTGCCAGCGCGCTGCCCGAGGCGAAGACGGCGATCGCCGCCGATCCGCACGGTATCGACGCGATCCTGACTGCGGCGAGCGTCGCGGCCCCGCATGCAGCGCTGCTCGACCATCGCGCCGACATCGACCGGCTGTTCGCCTCCGACACGCTGGAAGAGGTGTTTGCGGCGCTGGAGGCGGATGGTGGCGACTTTGCCGCGCAACAGCTCGCGATCCTCAAGACCAAGTCGCCGCAGTCGATGAAGGTGTCGCTGCGCCTGCTGTACGACGGCAGCCTGTTGCAGAGCTTCGCCGACGAGATGCGCCAAGAATATGCGGTCGCGACGCATGTCGTGCAGCGCCACGATTTCCTGGAAGGCGTGCGCGCGGTGATCGTCGATAAGGACAACAGCCCGCGCTGGAACCCGGCGACGCCGGAGGCCGTGACCGATCACCTGATCGACCAGATCTTCGCGCCCTTGCCGCCCGCCGAGGCGTGGACGCCGAATTAAGGAGAGGCCCCTATGTCCGATTACCAGACCATCCTCGTCGAGCGGCGCGATGCCGTGACGCTCATCACGCTTAACCGGCCGGAGGCGCTGAACGCGCTCAATGCGCAGGTGCTCGCCGATCTGCTGGCGGCGCTCGCGGCCTTCGACGCCGACGCGAGCCAGGGCTGCGCGGTGCTGACCGGCAGCGCCAAGGCGTTCGCGGCGGGCGCGGACATCAAGGAGATGGCGGCGATGGATTTCGCCGCCATGTACGGGACGAACCATTTCGCCGGCTACGAGCGGCTGACGCAGACGCGCAAGCCCGTGATCGCGGCGGTGGCCGGCTATGCGCTGGGCGGCGGCTGTGAGCTTGCGATGATGTGCGACTTCATCCTCGCCGCCGACACCGCCAAATTCGGTCAGCCCGAAGTGAAGCTGGCGGTCAGCCCCGGCATGGGCGGATCGCAGCGGCTTGCCCGCGCGGTCGGCAAGGCGAAGGCGATGGAGATGTGCCTGACGGGACGGATGATGGATGCCGCCGAGGCGGAGCGCGCCGGCCTCGTCAGTCGGATCATCCCGGCGGCCGATCTGGTCGAGGAGGCGGTGAAGACCGCCGCGTCGATCGCCGCGATGGCGCCGCTTGCCGTGCTGGCGAACAAGGAAATGGTGAACGCCGCGTTCGAAACGCCGCTGGCACAGGGCATCCAGTTCGAGCGGCGGCTGTTCAACGGGCTGTTCGGCACGGCGGACCAGAAGGAAGGCATGGCCGCCTTCGTCGAGAAGCGGCCGGGGAATTGGTCCGGGCGGTAAGGGTGTTTCGGCCGTCTTGTTAAGAAACGGCAGTCCGGTTTAATCCGTCATTGCGAGCACAAGCGAAGCACGCTTCGCTCGCAATGACGAATCCGGTGCCTCATTGCGCGTCAGGCCTAGCCGGCGCGAGTGCTACCTCCACCGACACTTCGGCGCCGGCGCGCGACAGCATCGTGATCAGCGACGCGATCGAAATCCGGCGGTTGTCGTGGTTGAGGATGTTGTTGAGCGTCGAGCGCCCGATACCAAGCCGTGCGGCCGCGGTCGATTGCGGCACCTGCCACGCCTTCACTTGATCGGCCAGGGCCAGGCGCAGGTTTGCCCGGATCGCTTCGGCTCGGGCGTCGCAGGGCGGTTGAGGATCGATCGTCATGAGGAAAAAAGGAAGACCCCGGGTTGCCCCGGAGCCTTCCGATACAGGTTAGAACTTGACGTTGACGTTCGCGAAGAACGACCGGCCGACATAATCATAGCCCGAATAGAGCGGGGCATTGCCGATGGTCGTGAACCCGATGGAGGTGATCCGCGGGGGCTTCGTGTCGAGCAGGTTCCGCACGCCGAAGGTGAACTGGTACTTCTTCTGCACGTTGAACTGCACCGACAGCTGGTGGAGGACGTAGCCGTCCGCTTCCAAGAAGTAATTGTCGCGATACTGCTGGACCAGCGCCGGGTCGGTGATGCCGGTCAAATTGTCGAACGCGAAATAGTTATACGTCTTGTTGTGGTCGCCACCGATCCAGTCGAGCCCGTAGCGGACCGTCATCGGGCCGACGGTGTAGTTGGCGTCGAAATTGCCGACCCATTCCGGCGAGGTGACGATGCCGTTGGCATCGGTCAGGAATTCCTCGGGGAACAGGCGGGTCGACTGTTCGGTGTATTTGGTGACGTTCGCGTTGAAGACGAACTTGCCGCCGAACAGGTTGCGGGCGTAGCGGCCGTTGAACTCGTAACCCTTCACGATGTTTTCGGACAGGTTCACGAAGCTGCTGGTGACGGTAAGCGCCTGATTGGCGTCACGCTGCACGAAGCGGCAGAACCCGGCGTTCGCATCGAAATTCGGGTTGCTGTAGCAGCGCGACAGGATCGTCGCACCGGACAGGTCCGACACGCCGTTGTCGACCTTCACGTCGAAATAGTCGAGCGACAGCGACAGCTGGCCGACCGATTCCGGCAGGCGCGGACGCAGCACCGCGCCGACCGTCCAGTTGGTCGAGGTTTCCGCGCTCAAGCCCGCCTCTGCCCCACCGACGCGGAACGAGGTGATGCTGTTGCGCTGTTCGAAGTCCGCCGGCAGGCCGATCGAGGCGCAGTTGCGCGCGATGATCTGCTGGTTGGGCGACTGCTGCGCGGGCACCGGCAGGCCGCTGCACGGATCCGAGTTGGTCGGCAGGAAGCCGCTGGTCGCGCCCAGGAACTGTTCGGCGAGCGCCGGCGCGCGATACGACGTGCCGTAGCTGCCGCGGAAGCCGAAGCCGCGGAACGGTTCCCACTCGGCCGAGACCTTGTAGGTCGTGCCCGAGCCGTAGGAGGCGTAATCGGTGTAGCGGCCCGATGCGGTAACGTTCAGGCGATAGGCGAAGGGCAGGTCCTGCAGCAGCGGCAGGAAGATTTCGCCGAACGCTTCCTTGACGTTGTCCTTGCCGACCGTCGGCGTCGCGGCGGTCAGGCCGTACAGGTTGCCGTTGATCGAGTTGAGGTCGGGCTGGTCGTTGATGCTCTGGCGGCGGTGCTCGACGCCCAAAGCCAGCTGCGCGTCGCCGCCCGGCAGCTTGAACAGCGGGCCGTCGATGTTGAAGGCATAAGTCGTCTCACGGAACGCCGTCGTGCCGCGGGTATTCGCCAAGATGTAGTTGCGGAAGTTCTGCGGCAGCTGGCCGCCGATCACCCCGGCGGTCAGCGCAGGGGCGGCGACGCAATTGGGGTTGGAGGCGGCGCTGACGCAGCTGAAGGTGCCGTCGGGGTTGGCGACGACGTTGAGCGAGTTGGCGAGGCGATCGATCAGGAACGACTGTCCGGTGTAGACGCCATCGTTCCACGACTTGCCGACATACGCGTCATAGCGCCAGCCGGGGAAGAAGAAGTCGCCGCGGATGCCGCCCGAAGCGCGGACGTAATCGACGGTCTGCGCGTCTTCGGTCAGGCCGAAGCCGATGAAGGCGCGCGCCGCGATGATTCTGCCGCTCGACGTGTTGGTCGGGTTGGCGAACGAGCCGTCGCGGATGTTCGCCGGGAGCAGCGGGCTACCCTGGAGATAGTCGAGCGACAGCTGGCGATACAGCGGCGATCCCGACTTGCGGCGAGTGCCGAGCAGTTCGCCGTAGAGTTCGGCGTTGCCCAGCGCTTCCAGCTTGTAGGTCGCCGACAGGTAGCCCGTGTAGGTCTCGACACCTGTCACGAGCGGTTCGCGCTGCATCGCCGGATCGAACGTGTCGCGATCGTAATTGCCGACGCCGAGGTAGCCCGGGAACGGCCCGGTGGTGACGCCGGGGGCGGGGACGAAGCGGTTGAAGTTGCCGAGCACGCCGCTGGTGCGGCCGATCGCCTGACGCGTCGGCAGGCCGAGCGTGTTGATCGTGGTGCCGCCATTGTCGATCGTGAAGCAGTTGCGCGGATCGCCGACCGGGAAGGGATCGCCCGAGCCGAACGCCGACCCCTCGCCATCGAGGAACCCGCCGATCGGGCAGTTGAAGAACGGCACGTCGCCGCGGGCGAGCGCATTGCGCTTGCGATATTCGAGCGAGCCGACGATGCCGAGGCGATCGGTCTGCATGCCGAAGCTGGCGCTGGCGCGGCGATCGACGCCGGCGCCGACGGCGGGCACGTTGGTCTGCAGGTCGAGCTGCAGGCCGGTCAGCGCCTTGTCGGTGATGATGTTGACGACGCCCGCGACCGCGTCGGAGCCGTAGACCGACGACGCGCCGGACTTCAGCACTTCGATCCGGTCGATGATCGCAGTCGGCAGCACATTGAGGTCGGCGGCGACCACCGAACCGCGCGTGCCGCCCGGTGCCAAGCGGCGGCCGTTGAGCAGGATCAGCGTGCGGTTGGGGCCGAGGCCGCGCAGGCCGAGCGTGTTCGCGCCGGTGCCGCCGTCGGTGACGAAGCCGCCGTAGGTGTTGTTGATCTGCGACGTGCCCTGCGTGATCGCATTGCTCTGCAACGCGTCGGCGGCGCTGGCGAAGCCGGCCTGCGTGATCTCGTCCTTGCCGATAACGGTGATCGGATCGGAGACGGAGAATTCGTCGCGGCGGATGCGCGACCCGGTGACGACGATGTCGCCGCCGCTCTGCGTGTTGCTGCCCGCGTCGGCGTTGGGCGACTGCGGGTTCTGCTGGTCGGTCGGGACCTGGGTAGGATCGGGAACCGGGCTGGTTTGGGTATCGGTGGCGGTGGTCTGCGCGAACGCAGGCAAAGCAGTAGCGAGGGCGAGCGGCAGGATCGCCGTCGCCGCATAAAGATGCGACAGTTTCACGAATTAACCCCTTTGGTCCCAGCCCCTTACGGAGCCTCTAGCGGCCATAAGATCGGTTCGCCGCATCCGGATCAAGCAACAAAATGACAGCATTATGAACGTTTCTCGGCATTGTGATATGTATGCAACATTGTCTTATTATGTTGCGCTCGGCGATTGGAAAACGTCGCGAGGACAGTCTTTGGCGCATGAAAGGTCCGAATTGCTGACGGATGAAGATGCCTGTGCCATCGCTCATCGCATCATGGGCTGATCCGGGATCGGCCGAAGTCCCCTATGGCACCCGCTCCGCACTTCGCTATGTCTCGGGACGAGCGGCGGACGAACCGGTGAAATCGACGTCGCACGGGAGAGGAAGACGTGACCATGGCGTATGAGCATATTCTGGCCGAGCGGCAGGGCGCGGTGCTGGTGCTGACGCTCAACCGGCCCGATCGGCTGAATGCGGCGCCGCCGGCGCTGTTCGACGAGCTGCGCGACGCGCTGGCGCGACTGGATGGCGCGCGGGCGGTGCTGCTGGCGGGGGCGGGGCGGGCCTTTTGTTCGGGCGCGGACGTCGGCGGCGGCGCGCTGGGCGCCGACGATCCCGGCGAGGCGACCTATGCGGCGCTGACCGACCAGTACAATCCGACGATGCTGGCGATCGCCGATCTGAGCGTACCGGTGGTCAGCGCGGTGCGCGGACCGGCGGCGGGGATCGGGTGCAGCCTGGCGCTGGCCGCGGATTTCTGCGTGGCGAGCGAGACCGCCTATTTCCTGCAGGCGTTCGTCAATATCGGGCTGGTGCCGGACGGTGGCGCGTCGTGGATGCTGCCGCGGCTGATCGGGCGGGCGCGGGCGGCGGAGATGATGCTGCTCGGCGAGCGTGTGCCGGCGGCCAAGGCACTCGATTGGGGTATGATCCACCGTGTCGTTGCCGACGAGGCGCTGGATGCCGAGGCGCTGGCGCTCGCGACGCGGCTGGCGGCGGGCCCGACGGTGGCGCTGGGCTTGATGCGGTGCGCCTTGGGCCGGGCGATGGAGAGCGACTATGCCGCGGCGCTGGCCGCCGAGGCGGATGCGCAGCGCACCGCGCGCGGATCGGCGGACTCGACCGAGGGTGGCATGGCATTCCTGCAAAAGCGCAAGCCGGCGTTTCAGGGGCGTTGATGACGCGGACGTGACATTTTGCGACACAAAAGCGCTGGACGCGATGCGGTGTGTTGATCACACAGGACGCATGGCTCGCCTGACCGCTTCCCCGTTCGCCGCTCCGGCGCTCGCCGCGCTGGCCCTGGCGGGCTGCACCGTCGGCCCCGATTATCGCGCTAAGACGCCCGCCGAGCTGGGCGTTCCCACCGCCTATTCGGTGCCGGCGCCGGCCAGTCCCGAAGATCTCACGCGCTGGTGGTCGAACTTCGACGACCCCGTGCTTGGCCGATTGGTCGAGCAGGCGCGCAGCGCCAATACCGATATCGCGCAGGCGATCGGGCGGCTGCGGCAGGCGCGCGAGGCGCTGGTACAGAGCCGCGCGTCGCTGCTGCCGACGCTGTCGGGGTCGGCGGGCTATCAGCGCAACGAAAACCTGCGCGGCGGTGGCCGCTCGTTCACGCTGCCCGACGGCACCGTGGTCGACACGGGTGGTGGCGGCACCAACAGCTTCTCCGCCGGCCTGTCGGCGAGCTATCAGGTCGGCCTGTTTGGTGAGATCCGCCGGACGGTGGAGGCGAGCCGCGCGCAATATGAGGCGAGCGGGTTCGACTATGCGACCGTGCTGCTGAGCGTCGAAAGCGAGGTCGCGCGCAACTACGTTCTGGCGCGCGCCTATCAGGCGCAGCTCGCCAATGCGCGCGCCAGCCTGGCGATCCAGGACGACAATCTGGAGATTGCGGGGTTCCGCGTGCAGGCGGGCCTCGTCTCGTCGGTCGATGTCGAACAGGCGCGCAGCCAGCGGGCGCAGACCGCGGCGAGCGTGCCGCAGATCGAACAGCAATATGCCGCCGCTGTCGCGCGGCTGGGCGTGTTGACCGGGCAGGCGCCGGGCGCGCTGCGTAGTGCGCTCGCGGCACCGCGTGCCATTCCGAAAGGGCCGGCGAGCGTCGGCGTCGGCATTCCGGCCGATGCGCTGCGCCGCCGCCCCGACGTGCGCAGTGCAGAGCGCACGCTGGCCGCCGCTACCGCGCGGATCGGCGTCGCCAAGGCGCAACTCTATCCGGCATTGGCGATCACCGGGAATATCAACAGCAACGCGACCAGCCTTACGGGACTGGGCGACGCGATCACCGGCGGCCTGTTCGCCGGGCTGACGCAGGCGATCTTCAACGGCGGGCGGCTGCGCGCGCAGGTGCGCAGTAACGAAGCGGCGGCGGATACGGCCTTCGCCAATTACAAGGGCGTGGTGCTGCTGGCGCTCGAGGACATCGAAAATGCCATCGTCGCGCTGGATTCGGCACGGCGGCGCGAGACGCAGTTCGCGATCGCTTATGATGCCGCCAACGCCTCGGCGATCCTGAGCCGCAGCCAGTATCGCACCGGGCTTACCGATTTTACGACGCTGAACCAGCAGGAAGCCGCATTGCTTTCGGCGCAGAACGGCCTGACGCAGGCGCGCTCCGATCAGGCGACGGCGCTGATTGCGCTGTACGATGCGCTGGGCGGCGGCTGGGACCCCAGCATCGTGCCGCAGGCGCCCGAGCGCGGCGCTACCCCCATTTTCGCAACGGAACCCCGCTGATGGCCGACGCACAGCTCGACGATTTCCTCGGCGTGAAGCCGGTGCCGGTGTGGCGCCGCTATCTGAAATGGGGGCTGGTCGCGATCGGCGTGGTGCTGCTCGCGCTGCTGCTGAAGAGCTGCTTCGGCGGCAAGGCAGAGGCGGGCTATGCAACGCAGGGCGTGGAGCGCGGCAACCTGACCGTTACCGTCTCCGCGACGGGTAAGCTCGCGCCGACCAACCAGGTGACGGTCGGCTCGCAGCTGTCGGGCCTCGTTACCAAGGTGGTGGTTGACGTCAACGATCGCGTCCGGGCAGGCCAGCCGCTCGCGCTGATCGACCCGCAGCAGATCGACGACCAGATTCGCCAGCAGCGTGCGCAGATCGCCGCCAACCAGGCGCAAGTAAACCAGGCGCAGGCGACCGTCGCCGAAAGCCGCGCGCAGCTCGCCCGTCTCGAAGAGGTGTACAAGCTGTCGAACGGGCGCGTGCCGTCGGGCACCGAACTCCAGTCCGGTCGCGCCGATTACCAGCGCGCGATCGCGGCGCTGAAGACCGCGCAGGCGAACGTCAGCGCCTCGCAAGCCCTGCTGGCGCAGAGCCAGACGCAGCGGCAGCGCGCGATCATCCGGTCGCCGGTCAACGGCGTGGTGCTGGCGCGCCAGATCGATCCGGGTGCGACCGTCGCCGCCTCGTTCAACACGCCGACGCTGTTCGTGATCGCCGAAGACCTGTCCCAGATGAAGCTGGAGGTCGCGATCGACGAGGCCGACGTGGGCGAGGTGAAGACCGGGCAGAAAGCGACCTTCACCGTCGATGCCTTCCCCGGCCGCACCTTCCCTGCGACGATCAGCCGCGTCGATCTGGGATCGAACCTGACGGTCAATTCGGCAAGCTCCACCGCGACGACGGCGACGACCGCTTCGTCGAACCAGGTGGTGAGCTATGCCGCCGACCTGACCGTCGCCAACCCGTCGTTGCAGCTGCGCCCGGGCATGACCGCGACCGCGGATATCGTGACGTCGGACAAGCAGAACGTGCTGCTCGTCCCCAATGCGGCGCTGCGCTTCAAGCCGAGCGACGGCGCGTCGGCTGGCGGATCGAGCGGCGGCATCGCCGGATCGCTCACCTTCCGCCCGCGCCGCGACCGGCCGGAGCGGACCGCGACGCTGGGCCGCGGCGCGACGCAGACGGTCTACGTCAAGGGTGCCGACGGCCAGCCGCAGCCGGTGCAGGTGACGACCGGCGACACCAACGGCACGATGACCGAGGTGCTGAGCGGCGACCTGAAGCCGGGACAGCAGGTGATAACCGGTCAGCTGGCGGGCAATGGCGACAAGGCCGGCGGATCGCGGCGTGGTGGCGGTGCGGGCGGTGCCGGCGGTGGCCGTCGCGGGGGCGGGGCCGGTGGGCAGTAAGCGCGCCGTTGCGGGGATTGTGGAAATGCGGCGACGTCTGCCAAGCCACCCCCGTCACCCCGGACTTGTTCCGGGGTCCACCGGGCAGCGGGGGCAGCGCTTGAGCCTCCAGCTATTCCCCTCGCCGCGGAGTGGACCCCGGACCGAGTCCGGGGTGACGGGTAGGGTGTGGCGCTGTTGCGTGCCTCCCTCCGTGGCGGGAAAGCCGGACGGTGCCCATGGCTGACCCGCTCATCTCCCTCCGCAACGTCACCAAGGTCTATGGCACCGGCGCAACGCAATTTCAGGCGTTGAAGGGTGTCGACCTCGACATCCAGGCCGGCGATTTCGTCGCGGTCATGGGGCCGTCGGGGTCGGGCAAGTCGACGACGATGAACATCCTCGGCTGCCTCGACGTGCCGTCGGGCGGGACCTTCCTGTTCCGTGGTCACCATGTCGAAACGCTGGATCGCGACCAGCGCGCGCTGCTGCGGCGGCGCTACCTCGGCTTCGTGTTCCAGGGGTTCAACCTCTTGAGCCGCACCAGCGCGCTGGAGAATGTCGAGCTGCCGCTCCTCTATCGCGGCGAGGACAAGAAGACGCGGCGCGAGCTGGGTATGGCGGCGCTGGAGAAGGTGGGGCTCGATCGCTGGTGGGATCATACGCCCGCCGAGCTATCGGGCGGCCAGCAGCAGCGCGTCGCCATCGCGCGGGCGATCGTAACGCAGCCCGACGTGCTGCTCGCCGACGAACCGACCGGCAACCTCGACAGCGAACGATCGGTCGAGATCATGGAATTGCTGACCGACCTCAACCGCACCGCCAACATCACCGTGCTGATGGTGACGCACGAACCCGACATGGCGGCGTTCGCGCGCACGGTGGTGCATTTCAAGGACGGACTGGTCGAGCGGATCGAGGCGCAGCACCGACAGGGCGAGGCGGTGGAGGCATAGATGCTAGGCACCACCTTCATCCTCGCGATCCGGTCGATCCGGCGGCATCTGCTGCGCTCGTTCCTGACGATCCTGGGCATCGTCATCGGCGTCGGCGCGGTCGTCACGATGGTGACGCTGGGCAAGGCGACGACGGCCGCGGTGCAGCAGCAGATCAGCGCGCTGGGCAGCAACGTGTTGCAGGTGCGACCCGGCCAGGGCTTCGGCCGGGGTGGTGGCGGTCCGCTGCCGCCGCCGTTCAAGGTGCCCGATGCGGATGCGATCGCGACGCAGATCGCGGGCGTCACCGCGGTCGCGCCGCAGACCAACGCCAGCGCCACCGCCATCTACGAAGGCGCGAACTGGTCGACGACGATCAACGGCACGACGCTGGCATTCAACACGGTGCAGCCGTGGCCGCTCGCCGCCGGGCGCTATTGGTCGCCGGCGGAGCAGGAGGCGGGCAAGGCGGTGTGCTTGATCGGCAATACCGTCCGCAAGAACCTGTTCCCGTCCGGCAACGCGGTCGGCACGCGCATCCGGCTCGGCAATGTCAGCTGCGATGTGATCGGCGTGCTGACGACGCGCGGGCAGGGCGGATTTGGCGATCAGGACGATGTGGTCGTCATGCCGATCAAGACGGTACAGCGCCGCTTCGTCGGCAACGACGACGTGCGCGTGATGCTGGTCGGCGTCGATCCGGCCTATTCCAGCGCGACCGTGCAATCGTCGATCACCGCGCTACTGCGCGAACGCCGCCACCTGACCGGCGCGCGGCCGGACGATTTCAACATCTTCGACACCAAGCAGATTTCGGACACATTGACGGGCACGACGACCTTGCTGACCCGCATCGTCGCAGCGGTGGCGGCGATCAGCCTGGTCGTCGGCGGGATCGGCATCATGAACATCATGCTGGTGTCGGTGACCGAGCGCACGCGTGAAATCGGCATCCGCCTGGCGATCGGTGCGGTCGCGCGCGAGGTGCTGCTGCAATTCCTGGTCGAGGCGGTGGCGCTGTCGTGCCTGGGCGGGATCGTCGGGCTGATCATCGCGCAGGGCGTGATCCTGGCGCTGGTGCCGCTGATGCAGGTGCCTTGGACGTTCGATCCGCAGATCAACCTGATCGCGTTCGGCATATCGGCGGTGATCGGGGTGGTGTTCGGCTATTTCCCGGCGCGGCGCGCGGCGGCGCTGAACCCGATCGACGCGCTGCGCCACGAGTGACGTGCGCGGCAACATGGACAAGATGAACGCCTGAATGGGTTGGGATGGGTTGCGTCCAACGCCGTCGCGGGCCCGAAGACGTCAGCCTTCGTCATTCCCGCCTCCGCGGGAATGACGACTGGGTGAGGGGCGAGGAGCTACGCGGCTTGGTGTATCGTCACCCCGGACTTGATCCGGGGTCCCGCTATTTCCAGGCGTCTAAGAAGAAGCGGGACCCCGGGTCGAGCCCGGGGTGACGGAGAAGGCGGCGGCGCCTTACGACCGTCGCAGGCGCGTGTAGGTTTCTGGGTCGCCGACCAGCGCGCGGAGCCGTTCCAGTTCCTCGGGCGTGTCGACGTCGATCAGTTCGGCGGGGGTCGTGACGACGTGCTTGCCGCCGCGGACCATGTCGCGGGCGCCCTGATCGCCTTCCAGCGCCAGGAGGGCGTCGAATCGGTTGCGGCCGAAGACGGCGGGGGGCTTGGGGCTGATGCCGTCGCTGGAAGCGACGACCGCGTCGGGGCCATCCGCAGCCTCGAGCAGGTGCCAGATGTGCGTGGCGGTGACGCGCGGCATGTCGGCGAGCGCGACGACCACCGCCTGCGCACCATGCGCGCGCGCGCAGTCGACGCCGAGCGCGACCGATCGACCCAGCCCAAGTGCGGGATCGTCGTTCCGCACGGTCGTGTAGCCGTGTGCGGCATAATCGCATTGCGCCTTGCCGACGACGGCGACGCGTTCGCGGAACGGCATGTCTTCGAGCGCGACGGCGACGTGCAGGCCGAGCGCGCGGCCGAGAAACGGTTCGTCGAGCTTGCTGCCAAGGTCACCCATCCGCTGCGAGCGCCCGGCGGCGAGCAGCACAAGGACGCAGTCTTCAGCGGCGATCATGGAACGCTCCCACCATCGCCGCGGCGATCGACAGCGCGATTTCCGACGGGCCGATCGCGCCGATATCGATGCCGACGGGCGCGTCGATCCGGTCGATCTGCGCCGCGCTGAGGCCCTCCGCCGTCAGCCGTTCGCGGCGCGCGGCATGGCTGCGGCGGCTGCCGAGCGCGCCGACGTACGGCGCGTCGGTGGCGAGCGCGGCGATGAGCGCGGGATCGTCGATCTTGATGTCGTGGCTCAAGGTGACGACGGCCGTGGCGGGGCCGGGTTTCAGCGCGGCGATCGCCTCATCGGGCCAGCGGTCGTCCAGCGTTACGCCGGGAAAGCGCTCTTCGGTGAGGAAGCGCGCGCGCGGGTCGATGACCGTCGTGGCGATGCCGAGCGTCGTCGCCAGCGCGGCGAGGCTCTGCGCGATCTGCACCGCGCCGACGATCAGCAAGCGGCGGGGCGGGTCGTAGCGGTTGACGAACACTTCGCCGGTTTCCTGCGGCCTGAGATCGCTGTGGCCCGTGGCGAGGTCGGTGGTGACGGTCAGCGCTTCGCCACGGTCGCGCGCGTCGGCGATGCGGTCGAAGAGTTCGGGGTCGAAGCCGGCGGCAGAGACGGGCTGCACCATCACCGCGATCTCGCCGCCGCAGGGCAGGCCGACCTCCCAGGCCGCGGCATCGGCGACGCCGTAGCGCTTCAGTTGGAAGGGCGCGCCGGCGATCACGTCGGCGGCGGTCTGCAGGATGTCGCTTTCGACGCAGCCGCCCGACACCGATCCTTCGAACCGGCCGTCGCCATGGACGAGCATGTGGCTGCCCTTGGGGCGCGGCGCGCTGCCCCAGGTGGAAACCACGGTGGCGAGGGCGAGCGGTTCGCCTTTCCAGTCGCGCGCGGCGGCGAGGACGCTGTCGTTTTCGGCCATGGTGTTGCGGTTCCTGCCCTAGCGGTGATCGTGAGAGGTAAGGTTCATAGAAAGGCGCTTGGCACCTTCACTTCGTCACCCCGGACGTGTTCCGGGGTGACGGTGTGTGGGGCGGCTGGCAGTGGCGAGGGCGGCGGCGTTTTCGGCCATGTCGTCTTTCCTTCAGTCCTCCCTCGCGTCAGCGGGGGAGGGGGACCGTTCGCGTAGCGAATGGTGGAGGGGGCGTTTCCGCAAGCGGCCAACGTCGTTGCTTACCTCCCCCTCCGTCAGCTTCGCTGCCACCTCCCCCTGGCGGGGGAGGAATTTTAGAGAGCGGGCAACCCCGGCAGCAGCGTGTCGAGCGTGACCGGGACGTCGCGCACCCGCACGCCGGTCGCGTTGTAGATGGCATTAACCACCGCCGCGCCCGCGCCCGAGATGCCGAGTTCGCCCACCCCCTTCGCGCCCGCCGGGTTGGCGCTGTCGTCGATCTCCTCGACGAAATGCACCTCGATCTGCGGCACGTCGGCGTTCACCGCGACGTGATATTCGCCGAAGTCCGGGTTGACGAAATGGCCCGAGCGCGGGTCGACGACCGCCTCTTCGCTGAGCGCATAGGCGATGCCCCACACCATGCCGCCGATCAGCTGGTTTGCGGCGGTCTTCGCGTTGAGCACGCGGCCGACGTCAAACACGCCGAGCATGCGGCGCACGCGCACCTCGCCGGTGACGGCGTTGACCGCGACCTCGACGAAATGCGCGCCATGGCTTGCCTGGCTGGTGCGCTGGCTTTCCTTGCCGGGGGCGGTCTTGCCGCGGGCGACGATCGGTTCCCCGCGCAGCAAGTCGGGCAGCGCGACGCTGCGGCCGCCGGCGGTGACGCAGCCGTCTTTCAGCGTCAAATCTTCGGGCGCGGCGTTCATGCGGCGGGCGAGGTCGCTGAGGATATCCTCGCAGGCAAGCGCCGCGGCGGCGCAGGCGCTGCCCGCGCCGAACGATCCGCCCGAGCCGGCGCTGGGCGGCAGGTCGCTGTCGCCCAGGCGTACCTCAACCGCGGCGACGGGCAGGCCGAGCATCTCGCCGACGGTCTGCGCGAGGATGGTGTAGGTGCCGGTGCCGATGTCGGTCATGTCGCAGGCGACGATTGCGCGGCCGTTCGCCTCCAGCCGCACCTCGGCTTCGGCCTTGACGGTGAAGTTGCCGCGCAGTGCCGCGGCCATACCGTGGCCGATCAGCCATTCGCCCTCGCGGCGCGCACCGGGCGTGCGGTTGCGCTGGTCCCAGCCGAAGCGGCGCGCACCCTCGTCATAGCAATCGAGCAGGCGGCGGGTGGAGAAGGGCTTGCCGCTGACCGGGTCGACGTCCGGCTCGTTGATGCGGCGCAGCTCGACCGGGTCCAGCCCCAACCGTTCGGCGAGTTCGTCCATCGCGCATTCGACGGCGAAGGTGCCGATCGCCTCGCCCGGCGCGCGCACCGCGCCGGTGGCGGGCAGGTCGAGCCGGACGAGATCGGTGCGGAAGCGGCGGTTTGCGCCACCGTAGAGCGGCAGCGAGCCGAACGGGATGGGTTCGAGGAAGCGCGCGTCGTCGTTCTGCGCGGCGACGCCTTCGTGCGCGAAAGCGGTGATGCAGCCATCCTGCGTGGCGGCGATCCGCACGCGCTGCGTCGTCGCCGAGCGGTGGTGGACCAGATAGGCGGTCTGCGCGCGGGGGAGCGCGACCTTGACCGGACGACCGGTCTTTTGTGCGGCGATGGCGGCGAGGATCACCTCCGGCCCGACGCCGGTCTTGCCGCCGAAGCCGCCGCCGACGAAGGGGGCGAGGACGCGGACCTTGTCCGGGTCGAG
This sequence comes from Sphingomonas sp. NIC1, assembly GCF_001638925.1. Lineage (NCBI taxonomy): Bacteria > Pseudomonadati > Pseudomonadota > Alphaproteobacteria > Sphingomonadales > Sphingomonadaceae > Sphingomonas > Sphingomonas sp. NIC1. Next base: position 773,648 of record NZ_CP015521.1, on the reverse strand, counting down.
GCCCAGCGCTTTCGCGATCGTGGTGCGCGCGGCGCCGATCACCTGGTTGCTGGTACGGACGGTCAGCGTGCCATCCTGCCACCAGACGGTGCTGGCATGCGGTTCGAGCGCGGCGGGGAAATGGACGGGGGTGGTGTAGGCGAGGTCGACCGTCACCGGCGCGCCGACCAGCGCGGTGTCGAGGTCGCCTTTGTCGATCGCGGGGAGGAAGCCGAGATCGTGATCCTGCTCGATCGCTTGCTCCGCCATGGCAAGGCGGGCGGGGGCCCCTTCCACCGACACGACGACGCGGCTGACGGCGTCGCGCGCGACTGCCTGATCCTCGGCGACGACGATCGCGACGGGCTGGCCGTAATGGAAGATCGTGTCGGTGCCGCTGTGCGCGGCGCCCTGCGAATTGCTGCCGCCGGTGACCATGCGCGGGTCGTCGTGGATGACCGCGACGACGCCGGGCATCGCCTCTGCGGCGCTGGCGTCGATCCCCGTCACACGGCCGCGCGGCACCGGCGCGCCGACGATGGCGGCGTAGAGCGTGCCGTCGGGCGCGTCCTCATAGGCGTAAGTGGCGGTGCCGCTGACCTTCGCCGGCCCCTCGATCCGCGCGATCGGCGCGCCCAGCACGCCCTGCTGCCCGTGCGCCAGCCCGTGGGGGCGATACGCGCGGTCCATCGTCATCTCGTTCATACAGGCTTCTGATCCTTGCCCGGGACCGGGTGAGGGCGAATGTAAGGTGTTGGGCGGGGAGGGGAAAGGGTGGCCCCTTCATACTTCGTCACCCCTCCCGTCATTCCCGCGAAGGCGGGAATCCATACCCTCTGACAATCGCGACAGAGGCGCGACGGCAGCGCGTCTGGATTCCCGCCTTCGCGGGAATGACGGTTGGGGTTCGGGGCGAGGGAATCACACCGCCGGCAGACCCTCCAGCAATTTGTCGAGCGTCACCGGGAAGTCGCGGACGCGCACGCCGGTGGCGTTGTAGATCGCATTGCCGACCGCGCCCGCCGCGCCGCAGATGCCGAGTTCGCCGATGCCCTTGGCGTGGAGCGGGTTCGCCTGGATGTCGCGTTCGGGCAGGAATTCGACCTCCAGCTGCGGCACGTCGGCATTCACGGGGACGTGATATTCGCCGAGGTCGCGGTTGACGATCTTGCCGTTGCGCGGATCGTGAACCAGCTCTTCGGACAGTGCGCAGCCGATGCCGAAGGTCATGCCGCCCAGGCATTGCGAGCGGGCGGTCTTGGCGTTGAGGATGCGGCCCGCGGTGAAGACGCCGAGCATCCGCTTGACGCGCACCTCGCCCGTCACCGCATGGACCGCGACCTCGCAGAAATGCGCGCCGTAGCTCGCCTGGTTGAAGGTCTTCTCCTGGCGGCCGGGGCTGACTTCGCCGGTCGCTTCGATGCCGTCGCCGACGAGTTCGGCCAGCGGCACGCTGCGATTGTCGGCGATGACGCGGCCGTCCTTCAGCGTCATCGCATCTTCGGCGACGCCCATCGCCTTGGCGATCTTGGCGCGCAATGCCTCGCAGGCGAGATAGACCGAGGTGCCGGACGATCCCGCGCCCCACGATCCGCCCGACCCCGCGCCCGGCGGTGCATCGGTGTCGCCGAGGTGGACGGTGACGTCCTCGATCGGCAGGCCGAGGATCTCGGCGGTGATCTGGCCCAGGATCGTGTAAGTGCCGGTGCCGATGTCGGTCATGTCGGTTTCGACATGCGCCTTGCCCTGGCCGTCGATCGAAACCTTGGCGGCGGACTTCATCAGCATGTTCGATCGCGCGGCGGAGGCGACGCCCATGCCGTACAGCCAGTCGCCGCGCCGGTCGGTGCCGGCGGGCTTGCGGCTCGACCAGCCGAACGCCTCCGCCCCGCGCTCCAGGCACGGGATCAGCGAGCGGGAGGAATAGGGGATGTTCTTTTCGGGGTCCTTTTCGGGCTCGTTGCGGCGGCGCAATTCGATCGGGTCGATGCCCATCTTTTCCGCCAGTTCGTCGATCGCGCCTTCCAGCGCGATCAGCCCGACCGCCTCGCCCGGCGCGCGCATCGATCCCGCCAGCATCCAGTCGAGACGGACGATGTCGTGCGTGATCCGCCGGTTGTCACCCGCGTAGAGGAAGTGCGTCGCCATGCCGGTCGGTTCGAAGAAATCCTCGCCCGGCAGGTTGCTGACCAGGGTTTCGTGGCCGATCGCGGTGAGCTTGCCGTCGGCGGTCGCGCCCAGCCGCATCCGCTGTTCGGTGTTCGAGCGGCGCACGGTCGCGTCGAACACCTGCTGGCGCGCCATCACCGCCTTCACCGGGCGGTTCAGACGCTTGGCGGCGATCGCCGCCGCGACGCTTTCGGGGGCGATGCCGAGCTTCGACCCGAAGCCGCCGCCGACATAGGCCGCGACGATCCGCACCTTGTCAGCCGCCACGCCTAGCGCCTTGGCGAGCTGCTGCTTGTCGGACGAGGGCATCTGGTAGGCGCCGTACAGCGTCAGCGCGCCGTCTTCCCACACCGCCAGGCTGGCATGCGGCTCCATCGCGGCGGAGTTCTGCGAGGGCGTCGTGTAGGTAACATCGACGGTGAAGGCGGCGTCGGCCATCGCCTTGTCGATATCGCCCTGGTCGTGGTGCGGCGGGATCTGCTGCGGCTTGGGTTCTTCCGCCTCGCCCTTGTGCGCCTCGAAATCGTAGCGACCTTCCGCGGCGTCGTACTGCACGTCGACGTGCAAGGCGGCGTCGCGTGCGGCCTCATAGCTTTCGGCGATGACGATCGCGATGATCTCGCCGTGATAGGCGACATCCTCGACGCCCTGCGTCGGCGCGGTCGTCTCGCCGCCCTGCTGCGGGTTGCGGATGAAGCTCGCGTAATCGGTGATGACGTCGATCACGCCGGGCAGCGCCTTGGCACGGCTTGCGTCGAGCGACGTGATCTTGCCAGCCCCCACCGTCGCGCGGACGAGATAGCCGTAGGCAACGTTGCCGAGCGCATATTCCGCCGCATAGGTTGCCTTGCCCGACACCTTCTTGGGGCCGTCGATCCGGTCGATCGGCTTGCCGATCACGTCCTGCGACGACGTGTCGAGCAAGCTGTCGGGATGGCTTGCATTCATGGTGAGCGAATTGGTGTCGCCCTTGCCGAAACCGAACATGCCTTATTCTCCCGTCAGGTCGCGAAGCGTGGCGACGAGCACCCGGCGCGTCAGCGGGATCTTGAAGTCGTTCGAGCCATAGCCCTTGGCATCCGCCAGCAGCGCATCGGCGGCGGCGTTGAACGCGGCGTCGGACGGCGCCTGGCCGACCAAAGCGGCCTCCACCGCCGGGTTACGCCACGGCATCGGGCCAAGGCCGCCGAAGGCGAGCGATGCAGAGGCGATCTTGCCGTCTTCAACACGCACCACGCCGGCGATCGACACGATCGCGAAGGCATAAGACGCACGATCGCGGACCTTGCGGTACACCTGCTTGCCCTTTGGCGGCGCGGGCAGTTCGATGTGGGTGATCAGTTCGCCCGTCTCCAGCACCGTCTCGATGTTCGGGGTGTCGCCGGGCAGACGGTAGAAATCGTGGATGGAGATGCGGCGCTTGTCGCCGTCGGGGCGCTGCGTGATGATCGTGGCATCGAGCGCGCGCATCGCCACCGCCATGTCGCTGGGGTGCGTCGCGATGCACTGCTCCGACGTGCCGAGCACCGCGAGGATGCGGTTGAACCCGCCGATCGCCGAACAGCCGGTGCCGGGCTCGCGCTTGTTGCACGGCATGGCGGTGTCGTAGAAATAGTAGCACCGCGTCCGCTGCAGCAGGTTGCCGCCCGTAGATGCCTTGTTGCGCAACTGGCCGCTGGCGCCGGCGAGCATGGCGCGGCTCAGCACCTCGTACTTGGCGATGACGCGGGGGTCGGCGGCGAGGTCCGAATTGGGCACGAGCGCGCCGATTGTCAGCCCGCCATCCTCGCGCTCCTCGATCTCGCCCAAGGGCAGCCGGCTGATGTCGACCAACTTTTCGGGCGTTTCGATCTGCAGCTTCATCAGGTCGAGCAGATTGGTGCCGCCCGCGATGAACTTGGCGCCCGAGCTGTGCGCGTCGCGCACCGCGGCATCGGCGCTCTCCGCCTTGGCATAGGTGAAGGTCTTCATGCCTCTGCCTCCGCCTTGGTGTTGCTATGGCGCAGCGCAACATCGACCGTGCCGTTCGCCTCCGCCACTTCGCGGATCGCATCGACGATGTTGGGATAGGCGGCGCAGCGGCACAGATTGCCGCTCATCCGTTCGGAGATTTCGCCATCGTCGAAGCGCGGCGCGTCGAGGTCGTCGGTGACGTGGCTGGGCCAGCCCTTCTTCACCTCGTCCATCATGCCGACCGCGGAGCAGATCTGGCCCGGTGTGCAATAGCCGCACTGATAGCCGTCGTGGCGGACGAAGGCGGCCTGGAGCGGGTGGAGGTCGTCGGGCGTGCCGAGGCCCTCGATCGTCACGATCTCGTCGTCCTGGTGCATCACCGCGAGGCTGAGGCAGCTGTTGATGCGGCGGCCGTTGACCAGCATCGTACACGCACCGCACTGGCCGTGGTCGCAGCCCTTCTTGCTGCCCGTCAGCCCCAGATGCTCGCGACACAGGTCGAGCAGCGAGGTGCGGATATCGGGCTCCGCCTGATAGGACTGCCCGTTGATCGTGAAGTGCATGGAAACCCTCGCAGTTCGGGGGTGTCGCACCCCTGTCAGATTAGGGCCGTAACGCTCTGGGTCATGATGGTTTCCGCTTTGCGAATCGCTCTCACCGGGATGCTGCTGGCATCCGTTCCCGCAACCGGGCAGGATCGCCCCATGACGCATGCTCCCCTGTCGCCTCCCATCGTGATCGCGCACCGCGGCGCGAGCGGATCGCGCCCCGAACATACGCTGGCCTCGTACGAGCTGGCGATCGAACAGGGCGCCGATTTCATCGAACCCGATCTGGTGCCGACCAAGGACAATGTGCTGGTCGCGCGCCACGAAAATGCGATCGGCGGCACCACCGACGTCGCGCAGCATCCCGAATTCGCCAGCCGCAAGACGACCAAGACGATCGACGGCCAGACGCTGACCGACTGGTTTACCGAGGATTTCACGCTCGCCGAATTGAAGACGCTCCGCGCGAAGGAGCGCCTGCCGCAGCTGCGTCCGGGCAATGCCGCCTATGACGGCAAGTATCAGGTGCCGACGCTGGCCGAGATCATCGACCTCGCCAAGCGTCGGTCGAAGGAGCTGGGGCGGACGATCGGCATCTATCCCGAAACCAAGCATCCGACCTATTTCGCCAGCATCGGCCATCCGACCGACGTCCTGCTGGTCGAACAATTGCGCAAGGCGGGGTGGCATGACGCCAGCGCGCCGGTGTTCATCCAGTCGTTCGAGGTGAAGAACCTGCAACGCATCCACGCGATGACGGGCATCCGCCTGATCCAGCTCGTCGCGGGCGAGGGGGCGCCGGCGGATGGCGCCGCGCCCTCCTATGCCGCGATGCTGACGCCCGCGGGGCTGAAGCAAATCGCGACCTATGCCTTTGGCATCGGGCCCGACAAGGCACAGCTGTGGACGGACAAGACGGCGACCACGCCCTCCACGCTCGTCGCCGATGCGCATGCCGCGGGCGTCCGCGTCCACCCCTGGACGTACCGCGCCGAAAACGCCTTCCTGCCGCCGCGCTTCCAACGGGGGACGGACAAGGCCGCGCATGGCGATATCGCGGGCGAGATCAAAGCCGGGCTGGCGCAGGGGATCGACGGATTCTTCACGGATTATCCGCTAATTGGCGTAGAGACCCTTCGGTCGGCCAAGGATCATCCGTAAATGCGTATCGCCCCTGTTTCCTGCGTTGTTCTGATACCGCTCGCGCTCGCCACCACCGGCTGCGTCAGCACCGCCGCCACGATCGTGAAGGCGCCGTTCAAGGTCGCCGGCAAGGCGATCGACTGGACGACGACCAGCCAGGACGAGGCCGACCGCAATTACGGCCGCAAGATGCGCAAGCAGGAAGCAAAAGAGGGCCGCGAACGCCGCAAGGCCGCGGAGCAATGCCGCAAGCATCCCGACGATCAGGATGCGTGCCGCTATTCCGGGTATCGCGCGGGGTATTGAGCGGGGGCATCGCTCCTATCGTCACACCGTCTTGCGACACGCCCCTCCCGTCATCCCGGCGAACGCCGGGATCCATGGACACGGGCGGCTGAAGGTGCCTCACAACAACGGCGTTCACCGCAACCATGGATCCCGGCGTTCGCCGGGATGACGAGAGTGGGAGAGGCGCCTGCGACCCCCACGTCCGTCATTCCCGCGAAGGCGGGAATCCAGAACCTCTAACGGTTGGGATGGAGCCGCACGGTCAGCCCGTCTGAATTCCCGCCTCCGCGGGAATGACGGAGGGAGTGTTGGCGGAACGCCGGCGGCCAAGGGAAGCCTAGGGGCACCTAAACCGGAATGACGGGCGGAAGGTTGGCGGGCGCCGGGCGCCAAACCCTCACCGATCCTGCGCCACCGCGCCTTTCGCCAGCGCCGCGGCCACGGCGATCATCACCTCCGGATGGATATGCACGCCCAGGTGGCCGCTATTCACCTGCACCGCCTCGGCGCTGGGATCGTGGCAGATGAAGCCGTTGACGAAGCCGTCGTGCGGGCTCCAGATCGCGGTGCAGGGCACCGGCAGCGGGGCGGCGATCGCTTCGCTGCGGGCGATAACGGCGGGGTCGTCGACGCGCTCGCCCGTTGCCCATTCGAACGCGCGCCAGACGTTGGTGGCGCGGCCCCAGCCGGCATAGGGCGAGCTGACCGTCACCACGCGCCGGACCAGATCGGGCCGGCGATGCGCGACCAGCCGTGCCATGATGCCGCCGAGGCTGACGCCGACCAGCGTCACCGGCCCGTCCTCCGCCTTCAATGCCTCGACCCGGGCGATCAGCCGTTCGGCCTCCGCGCCGACGCTCTTCACGCCCAGGTTCCGGCCCAGCCCCCAGCCTTCGGCGCGATAGCCGAGGCCTTCGAGGAAGCGCCGCAGCACCAGACTGGAGCCGTCGGCGTCGAACAGGCCGGGCAGGATCATCACCGTGCCGCCCGCGCCCTGCGGCACTGCGGCGAGCGCGGCGGCGTGGCGCCAGCGGGTCGCGAGCATCCAGGCGACGCGCGGCACCTCGCTCGCCGCGAGCGCCTTGGGCGGGGGCGGGGGCGCGTCGAAGCGGTCACCGAAGCGGGCGTGCGACGGCGGTTCGCTGCGCCAGCGGGCGAGGCCCGTCTGCAACCGGCTCAGAACCATGACAGCACCGTGATGGGGAAGGGCGTCCAGCGCCCAACCCGCACGCCCGCGTTCGCCAGCGTCGCGCCGACCCAGGCGTTGCAGGTGTGCCGCGCGCTGTAATGGCCGGTGCCGGCATAGAAGACGTCGTTCGCGCCATAACCGCGGAAGCTGCGGCGGACCGGCGCGGCGCCGGCGCGGATGCCGGCCGCCAGTCGGCGATATTCCTCGGGCCGCAGCGTCACGACGCGGATGCCGTCGCCAGGCGCGGGCGCGGGCACGTGCTCGACGTGGAGCAGCGTCGCGTCGCTGCCGATCGCGGCATGCAGGATCGTCGCCAGCCGCACGTCCGCCCAGGTCGGCGTATCGAGAAAGAAGGTCCGTTCGCCCCACCCGATCGCGATATGGTCATAACGGGCATAACGCGGATCGGCGAGGTCGGCTCCCGGTGCCCAGTGGCGCCAGTCGATTCCGGCCGCGACCTTGGGCAGCACCAGCGACACATGCACGCCGTTCGATTCGAGATAGACGGGTATGCCGCGCGTCGGCGGCCGCCAGCCGGCGTTGGCGGGGATCGCCCCACCGATCATCCCGGCGCCGGCATAGCTCGCGACGACGACGGCCAGCACGGCAAGCGCCACGAGCAGCCCCCGTCCCATCCGTCGTATCGCCGCATATAGTATCATCCGAAACCTTATGTTACGCCGTCGTCATGGCCACAGACACGCACGCGCTCGCTTCGCCCCCCACCGATGCCGCCGCAGACTGGACGATCCCCCAGAACTGGCAGCATTACACGGCGGAAGAACATGCGACCTGGGATACGCTGTTCGCGCGCCAATCCCAACTGCTTCCCGGCCGCGCATCGGACGCCTATCTGCGCGGGCTGGACGTGCTGAAGCTGTCGAAACCCGGCATCCCGGATTTTGAGGAACTGTCCGAACGGCTTATGAAGCTGACCGGGTGGCAGGTGGTGGCGGTGCCGGGGCTGGTGCCGGACGATGTTTTTTTCGATCACATGGCGAATCGCCGCTTCGTCGCGGGCAATTTCATCCGCCGGCCGGACCAGCTCGACTATCTGCAGGAGCCCGACGTCTTCCACGACGTGTTCGGCCATGTGCCGATGCTGGCCGATCCGGTGTTCGCCGATTACCTGGAGGCGTACGGCCGCGGCGGGCAGCGCGCGATGCAGCATGACGCGCTGAAATACCTGGGGCGGTTGTACTGGTATACGGTGGAGTTCGGGTTGATCCAGGAGCCGGAAGGCCTGCGCATCTATGGGTCGGGCATCGTGTCGAGCTATGCCGAGAGCCGCTTCGCGCTCGACGATCCCAGCCCCAATCGCATCGGCTTCGATATCGCGCGCGTGATGCGGACGGAGTATCGGATCGACGATTTCCAGCAGAATTATTTCGTCATTCCGAGCTTCGACGAGTTGCTGCGCGTGACGGTCGAGACGGACTTCGCGCCTTTGTACGAAGCGCTAAAGGCGCAGGAGGACATTCCGGTCGCGGCGATCGTCGAGGGGGATGAGGTGCTGACGCACGGCACGCAGGCCTATGCGCGGGGGAAGGCGGGCTGAGCCGACAAGGGCGTCATTCCCGCGGAGGCGGGAATGACGCGCAGGCCTAGGATGACATTCAGTCAGCCGGCAATTCCTCCCCCTGGCGGGGGGAGGAATAGACATGTTTCGACCGGCCGTTCATCCGCCCTTCGTGAACCCACGAGGATAGTCCCGCCTTCGCGGGGATGACGGTGTGGGTAGGGTAGCCGTTGCTCCATGAAACCCGTCACCCCGGACGTGATCCGGGGTCCCGCTCTTAACCGGCCGAGGAAGAAGCGGGATCCCGGCTCAAGGCCGGGATGACGGCGTGAGGATTACAGATCCAATGCCCAGCCGTCGCGGCCCTTCGGGTCGAAGGGAGCCGTCGGCACGTAGCGGTACGCGCCGGCGGTGAGGCGCAGGACGGTCCAGTCGCCGCGGCGGTCGATCGCGTCGAGTGTGCAGCCGCAGGCGACATAGGCCGCGACGACGGTGTCGCGCTGCGTTTCCAGCAGGCCCGCCAGCACGATCGTCGCGTGCGGCGCGGCGATCGCGGCGAGCTCGGGCGCCATCGATACCAGGGGGCCGGCGAGGATGTTGGCGATCACCAGATCGTAGGGCGCGGCGGCGTCGATATCGGGGTGGCGCGCGCCGTCGGCGACGAACAGCGTCACTGCGTCCGCCGCAATGCCGTTCAGCGCGGCATTCTCGCGCGTCACGTTGACCGCGACGGGATCGATGTCGGTCGCGACAACCAGCGCGTCGGGCCACAATTCGACAGCGGCGAAGGCGAGCAGGCCGGTGCCGGTGCCGACGTCGATCGCGCGGGTGAAGGTCTTGCCCGCTACCGCCAGGCCATCGAGCATGGCGAGGCAACCGCTGGTCGTGCCGTGATGGCCGGTGCCGAAGGCCTGCCCCGCATCGATCAGGAAAGCGCGGCCCCCCGCGGGCGCCGCGACGGGGTGCGCGCTGGTGTGGACGACGAAACGGCCTTCGCGGATCGGCTCCAGCCCCGCCTGGCTCATCGCGATCCAATCCTCGTCGCCCAGCTGCGTGACCACCGGATCGTGGCCGCTCGCGCTCGGCACCAGAGCGTGGATCGTCGCGAGCATCGCCGCGTCGGGCTCATGCTCGACATAGGCGTCGAGCCGCCAGCGTTCGACGTCGTCCTCCACCTCTTCGGTGGTCATCAGCACCGCATCGATCGCGAGATCGGAGGCGCTGTCGATCGCCTCCGCCTCGGCGCGGGTGCAGGGCAGGGTGATCCGCCAGCTCGTGCCGTTGGACTCAGCGGACATAGGAGGCTCCATTGATGTCGAGCACCGCGCCAGTCATCGAAGCGGGCGCTTCGAGCGCACAGAAGCGGGCGAGCGTCGCCACCTCATCCGGGTCGGCGACGCGGCCCAGCGGAATGTCGGCGAGCAGTTTGTCGCCACCGCGGCTGGCCAGATAGTCGTCGGCCATGCCGGTCATGGTGAAGCCGGGGCAGATGGCGAAGGCGAGGATGCCGTCCTTCGCATAGGCGCGCGCAATCGTCTTGGTCATCGCGACCATGCCTGCCTTGGCGGCGGCATAATGCCAGTGCGCGGGGCTGTCGCCGCGATAGGCGGCGCGGCTGGCGATGTTGACGATGCGGCCGCCGACCTTCCGGTCTTGCCAGTGGAGCACGGCAAGGCGGCAGAGCTCGGCGGCGGCGGTCAGGTTGATGCGTTGCGTCCGTTCCCAGTCGGCGACCCAGTCGTCGGACGCGCGGTCCAGCGGATTGGCCTCGAACACGCCGGCATTGTTGATCAGCACGTCGATCGTGCCGCCCGCGCGGGCGAGCGCGGCATCCCACAACGCACGGGGGGCGGCGGGGTCGGCGAAATCGGCGGCGATGTCGGCGCCGCTGCCGGTGGTGGTCGCCTGGCCGATGACGGCATGGCCGCCGTCGCGGAGCGTCGCGAGGATGCTGGCGCCGATGCCGCGGCTCGATCCGGTAACGATGATGGTCATGGCCGCGGCCCTAACCGGCGGTGGCCGGGCGGGCAACCGTCGGCGATAGGCGCGGAAATCCGCGTCAGCCCACGCTGGCGGAGAAGCTTTCGGCGGAGCGTTGCAGTTGCGCCAGCCGGTCGCCGACCTCGCTGAAGCCGGCGCCCAGGCACACGATCTCGCCGACGACGGCATGCGTGTCGTCGCGGATCGTGTCGACCGTCGCCGCCATCGTGTCGGCGGCGAGCGCGCCTTCGTCGATCGCGGCGGTGATGGTGTCGACGGTGCGCGCCTGTTCCTCCATCGCGCTGCGGATGCGCAGCGCCGAGTTGCGCGCCGCATCCACCGTCTGGCGGATGCTGATGTTGGTTTCGACGGTGGACCGCGTTGCCGCCTGGATCGCGGCGATCTTGGCGGCGATATCGTCGGTCGCGCGCGCGGTCTGGTTGGCGAGGCTCTTTACCTCCTGCGCGACGACGGCGAAGCCGCGGCCGGCATCGCCCGCCCGCGCCGCCTCGATCGTCGCATTGAGCGCAAGCAAATTGGTCTGCCCGGCGATGTCGCGGATCAGGCCCAGGATCGATTCGATCGATTTGGCGTGGTCGGACAGCGTCTCGCTGGCGCGCACTGCATCCACGGCATGTTCGCTGGCGCGCGTCGCGATGCCGGCGGCGGCCTCCACCTCGGTACGGGCGCTGTCGATCGCATGCGTCAGGCCGGCGGCGGTCTGCGCGGCGCTACGCATCGCGAGCGCGGTTTCCTCGGCATTGCTGGCGACGATCCGCGCCTTTTCCATGACGGTGCGGGTCGATGTGGAGGCCGCGTCGGCCTGCACGCGGATACGCGCACCCAGCGCCACCGCCGATTCGATCGAGACGGCGATGCTTTCGCGGAAGGCGGCCGAGCGTTCCTGCCGTTCGCTTCGCGCCTCGTTCTCGTGAACCTCGGCAAGATAGCCCGACATCAGATCGGCCTCGACCAGCGAGATGCGCTGCACCGCGTCGCACATGCGCAGCAGGCGCGGCGTGTCGCCCGTGCAATAGCCTTCGATGATCCGAACCGTGTGGCTGTGCGAATGAGCGAGCGCTGCCTGCAGGCTGGGCAAGGGGACGTTCGATCGCATGCACTGGTCGGCATGGCGGTGGGCGATCTTCACCCAGCCGTCGTCGAACGGGGCGCCGTATTTCAGCCGGGCATATTCGATGCTCTCGCGCATCCGGCGTTCCAGCCGATCGCCATGGAACAGGTGGCGGACCGATTGCGTCGCGGGCAGCGACAGATACTGGTCCCAGAAGCAGCGCGCGATGTCGCGATAATCCGCCTCCGACAGCAAGGCGCAAATGTCGCGCGAGGTGTCGGCGAGCGTGCCGTCCCAGTCATATTCGCCCAGATGGTCGACGATGCGGCGTTGCATGATGCTGTCAGCCCCTCGGCGATCGAAGCGACGGAATGGCACGGGCCATCAGGCGGCGACCTTGGCGACGAAATCGCCGGCGCTGCTCTTCAGCGTCTGCAACCGCCCGTCGAGCCTGTCGAAGCCGCGGCCCACGCCGTCGATCTCGGCGGCGACGGTTTCGGTGTCCATGCGGATCGTGGCGATCGTGCTCGCCATCGAATCGGCGGCGAGCGCGGTTTCGTCGACCGCGGCGGTGATGGCGGTGACGGTCTGCGCCTGCGCCTCCATGGCGAAGCGGATGCGATCGGCCGATTCCTGCACCTCGGTCACCGTCGTGCGGATGCTGGCGTTGGTTTCGACGGTGGATTTCGTCGCCGACTGGATCGAGGCGATCTTGGCGGCGATGTCGTCGGTCGCGCGCGCGGTCTGGTTGGCGAGGCTCTTCACCTCCTGCGCGACGACGGCGAAGCCGCGGCCGGCGTCACCGGCGCGCGCTGCCTCGATCGTCGCATTCAGCGCCAGCAGGTTGGTCTGCCCGGCGATGTCGCGGATCAGGCCCAGGATCGATTCGATCGATTTGGCGTGGTCGGACAGCGTTTCCGACATGCCGACCGCATCGGTCGCCTGGCGCGAGGCGCGGCTGGCGATCTCGGCAGCGGCCTCCACCTCGGTCCGGGCGTCCTCGATCGCGCGGATCAGGCCCGCGGCGGTCTGTGCCGCCTCGCGCATCGCGACGGCGGATTGTTCGGCGGCGGCGGCGACCTCGCTGGTCTTGCCCAGCATGCCGCGTGCCGAGCCGGAGCTGCGTTCGGCCTGTGCGCGCAAGGTGCGGCCTTCGACGGTCGCGGTCTCGACCGCGTCGGCGATGCCTTCGCGGAAATCGCCCGCCAGCCGCTCGCGCGCCGCATGGGCGCTATAGCCGTCAAAGCCCGCGAACAGCGCGACGGTGAGCTCGGTCTCCATGCCGAACAGCCGCATCAGTGCGTCCACCAGTCCGGTGCGGTGCATCGTGTCTTCGGGCAGGCGCTTCTTCAGCGCCTTCAGGACGGCGCGGTCGCTGGCGCACGACATGGCGAGCAATTCCATCGTCTCGACGCCCGCGGCATAGGCGGCGGCGACCGAGCGTTCGAGCGATTCGACCCAGGCGATCCCTTCCAGATGGCAGAAGCGGTTGCGCAGATAGGCCACGCCCGCCGCGCGGCGACGCTCGCCCTCCATCGGCGTCCAGGTCGGCGCGCCCGGATTGGCGGCGCGCCAATGATCCCAATAGGCATCGACGATCTCGCCCGCATCGGGTTCGATGATCGTCCACAATTCCCGTGCCTGCGCGACCAATGTGTCGTCGCCGCCGTCGAACGCCTTGATTCGACTCGGCAGGTCGATCCTGGCGGCGATGCTGGCCGGGGGCGGCAGGGCGATGTCGGGCAAAGCTGAAGTCTCCGGCGAACGAGCGACGTGCCCGGTAAACGGGCCTCTCGACCGTCGTGCCTACCGCCCAAGTGGTTAATGCTCGGTTAGGAGCGGATGCTATGGGTTGCATCGGCGAACGCGTGGCCTAATAGGCACTGCAATCGATCTTGCCCGAGGACCGTTCATGGCATCCCGTACCCCGGCGCGCCCGCGCAGCCCGCATCTTTTCTCGGGCTTTATGAAGCTCCACTACAGCTGGGGGCCGCATATGCTGGTCTCCATCCTCCATCGCGCCACGGGTTCGGGAATGGCGACGGTCGGCACGGTGCTGCTGGTGTGGTGGCTCGCCGCGATCGCGGGCGGGGCGGAAAGCTACGCGACCTTCCGCGACGTCTTCACCCATGACAGCGGCGCGCTCAATCCGCTCGGCTGGATCATCGGCGTCGGCATGACCTGGGCGTTCTTCACGCACGCGCTGAACGGCATCCGCCACCTGGTGATGGATGCGGGCGCCGCGTTCGAACTGAAGCGCAACAAGATGTTCAGCATGGTCGTCATCGTCGGCGGCGTGGTGCTGACCGCGGCCTTCTGGCTTTACCTGGGGATGAAGTAATGGGTTCGGGCACCAGCATCGGCCGCGTCCGCGGCCTCGGCAGCGCCAAGGAAGGCGCGCATCACTGGTGGCGTCAGCGCGTCACCGCGGGATCGAACCTGTTCCTGACGCTCTGGTTCGTCTTCTCGCTGCTGCGCCTGCCGGGTTATGACTATGCCAGCGTTCACGATTGGCTGCGCAACAGCTGGGTCGCGGTGCCGATGATCCTGCTGATCGTGTCGGTCTTCTATCACTTCCGCCTCGGGCTGCAGGTGGTGATCGAGGATTACCAGCACGGCGAAAAGCGCGTCGCCTACATGCTCGCGCTGAACTTCTTCACGGTCGCGACCGCCGCGATCGCCATCTTCGCGATCCTCAAGGTCGCCTTCGGAGCTGCGGCATGAACGCGCCTGCCTATAAGATCATCGACCACACCTATGACGCCGTCGTCGTCGGCGCGGGCGGTTCGGGCCTGCGCGCCGTCATGGAATGCGCGCAGAACGGCCTGAAGACCGCCTGCATCACCAAGGTGTTCCCGACCCGGTCGCACACCGTCGCGGCGCAGGGCGGCATCGCCGCATCGCTCGGCAACATGGGTCCGGATCACTGGACCTGGCACATGTACGACACCGTCAAGGGGTCGGACTGGCTCGGTGACCAGGACGCGATCGAATACATGGTCCGCGAGGCACCGGCGGCGGTGTACGAGCTGGAACATGCCGGCATGCCCTTCAGCCGCACCGACGAAGGCCGCATCTACCAGCGCCCGTTCGGCGGCATGATGCAGAACATGGGCGAAGGCCCGCCCGCGCAGCGCACCTGCGCCGCGGCGGACCGTACGGGGCATGCGATGCTCCACACGCTGTACCAGCAGTCGCTGCGCTACGACGCCGACTTCTACGTCGAATATTTCGCGCTCGATCTGATCATGGAAAACGGCGTGTGCCGCGGCGTGATCGCTTTGTGCATGGAAGACGGCAGCATCCACCGCTTCCGCAGCCACAACACCGTGCTGGCGACGGGCGGCTATGGCCGCTGCTATTTCTCGGCGACCTCGGCGCATACCTGCACCGGCGACGGCGGCGGCATGGTGCTGCGCGCCGGTCTGCCGTTGCAGGACATGGAGTTCGTCCAGTTCCACCCGACCGGCATCTACGGCGCGGGCGTGCTCATCACCGAGGGCGCACGCGGTGAGGGCGGCTATCTGACCAATTCCGAAGGCGAGCGCTTCATGGAGCGCTATGCCCCGTCGGCGAAGGACCTGGCGTCGCGCGATGTCGTGTCGCGCTCGATGGCGATGGAGATGCGCGAAGGCCGCGGCGTCGGCAAGAACGGCGACCACATCTTCCTGCACCTCGACCACATCGATCCCAAGGTGCTGCACGAGCGCCTGCCGGGCATCACCGAGACGGGCAAGATCTTCGCGGGCGTCGACCTGACGCGCCAGCCGCTGCCCGTCACGCCGACCGTCCATTACAACATGGGCGGCATCCCGACGAACTTCCACGGCGAGGTCGTCAACCTGGTCGACGGCAATCCGGACACGGTCGTCCCCGGCCTGTTCGCGGTCGGCGAAGCGGCATGCGTGTCGGTCCATGGCGCGAACCGCCTCGGCTCCAACTCGCTGATCGACCTCGTGGTCTTCGGCCGAGCGACCGGCAAGCGTATCGCCGACATCTGCAAGCCCAACACGACGCACAATCCGCTGCCCAAGGGTTCGGAAGAGCTGTCGCTGACGCGCCTCGATAAGTTCCGCAATGCCGCTGGCGCCACGCCAACCGCGGAAATCCGGGGCAAGATGCAGCGCACGATGCAGAAGCATTGCGCGGTGTTCCGCGACAATGCGCTGCTCAGCGAAGGCCAGGCGCTGATGAAGGACATCTACGCCTCGATGCAGGACGTGCAGGTCAACGACCGCAGCCTCATCTGGAACACCGACCTGATCGAGACGCTGGAGCTCGACAATCTGGTCGCGCAGGCGCTGGTGACGATCGATTCGGCGGCCAACCGCAAGGAATCGCGCGGCGCGCACGTGAACGAGGATCACCCGGATCGCGACGATGCGAACTGGATGAAGCACACGATCGCCACCTTCACCGGCTGGGGCGGCGTCGGCGGCGCGACCGCGATCGATTATCGCCCGGTCCACGATTACACGCTCACCGACGACGTCGAATACATCAAGCCGAAGAAGCGGGTGTATTGATCGGGTAGGGCCGGGCGCGACGACAGGGTCGCGCCCGGTCCACTAAGTCATCCCCGCGCAGGCGGGGATCCATAACCTCTAACGCTGGCGATAAAGCCGCACCGTCAGCCAGTCTGGATTCCCGCCTCCGCGGGAATGACGAGCATGGGGGGCAATGCCCCCGCTCAAACCCCCATCACCAGCGGCGCATGCCGATCGACCAGCACCGCGCTCGCGGCGTTGAGCCCCACCAGCTCCACCACCATCCCATGGCTGCGCATCTTGGCGACGACGTCGTCCAGCGCCGCGACCGCCGTCACGTCCCACAGATGCGCGTGCGTCAGATCGACCCGCACGCCCGCGGCGCTGTCGCGCAGGTCGAACCGGTCTGCGAACATTTCGGCGCTGGCGAAGAACACCTGCCCCGACACGGTGTAGACGCGCGTGTCGGTGCTGGCGTCATAGGCGACGTCGACGCGCATCATCCGCATCACCTTGAACGCGAAGAACACGCCGCTCAGCAGCACGCCGACCGCGACGCCCGCCGACAGATCGTGCGTCGCCACCGTCACCGCGACGGTCGCGAGCATCACCACGCCCGACACCTTGGGATGGCGGGCGAGGTCGCGCAGCGATCCCCAGGAAAAGGTGCTGATCGACACCATCACCATGATCGCGACCAGCGCCGCGACGGGCACCTGCGCGACCCACGGGCGCAGCGGCACCATCACGACGAGCAGGAACACGCCCGCGACCAGCGTCGACAGCCGCCCGCGCCCGCCATAGCGGACGTTGCCGACGGTCTGGCCGATCATGCCGCAGCCGGCGATGCCGCCGAACAGCCCGGCGGCGACATTGGCGAGGCCGAGGCCGGTCGCCTCGCGCGCCTTGTCGCTGCCGCTTTCGGTCAAGTCGTCGACGACGCGCGCGGTCATCAGCGATTCGAGCAGGCCGACCGCGGCCATCGCCAACGCATAGGGCGCGACGATGGCAAGCGCGCGCCATTCCATCGGGACGGCGGGCAGCGCAAAGGCGGGCAGGGCGTCGGGCAGGCGCCCAAGGTCGGCGATCGTGCGCAGCGGCATCGGAAACGCGACGCTGACCGCAGTCAGCACGACGATGCAGATCAGTGGCGACGGAATGACGGTCGTCACGCGCGGTGTGAGGTAGATGATCGCGAGGCCGAGCCCGATCATCGCATAGGTGTGCCAGTCGACGCCGAGCAATTGCGGCACCTGCGCCGAAAAGATCAGGATCGCGAGCGCGTTGACGAAGCCGGTGCGCACCGATTGCGACACGAAGCGCATCAGCACGTCGAGCCGGAGCAGCCCGAACGCGACCTGCAACACGCCAGCCATGACGGTGGCGGCGAGCAGATAGGGCAGGCCATGCGCCGTCACCAGCGCGGCGGCGACCAGCGCAACCGAGCCGGCCGCGCCCGAGATCATGGCGGGGCGCCCGCCGAAGATCGCGATGACGATGCCGATGACGAAGGAGGCGAACAGGCCGACCTGCGGGTCGATACCCGCGACGAAGGAAAAGGCGATGACCTCTGGGATCAACGCGAAGGTGCCGACCATGCCGGCGAGGATGTCCCGTCGCGCGGCGGCGGGGCCGCTATACCATTCGGCGCGGTAGCGGGCGAAATCGAAAGTCATGTAACGAGGGTCCGTATCGACCGCGCGAGGTGAGACATCACCGGCAAAGGCAATGGCGTGAAAGGGCGCGGTATACGTTGTCCGGCGGATCGGCGGCCGGAATAGCCACCCGGAATTGCACCGGGTCCATGCGAATGCGGCGCGGTTAGCGCGAAGCGCGCCGCGATGCAAATCCGGGGCGGTGGGGAGGATGGGGGACGGCGAGGGGATCGCAGCGCCCGCCCCATTCCCTCCGTCACCCCGGACTTGGTCCGGGGTCCACTCCGCGGCGAGGGGGAAGGCTGGAGGCGCGAACGCTCCCCCGCGGCCCGGTGGACCCCGGAACAAGTCCGGGGTGACGGATCATGTGGGCGACGGGAATGAGTCGCCGCCAAGGCGTGTTGGACGCCGGTCACAACCCGATCGGCGCATCTCCTTGCCCAACAACCGGAAATCCCGCCGCCAGACCCACCCCCTGTCCTATTCCCCAAAACCATGATCCTCCCCCGCACCGTCACAGCAGGGGAGCGCATCATGACCATCCATGCCCTTATCGACCGGTTGATCGCCCGCGAGGGCGGCTATGTCGATCATCCCGCCGATCGTGGCGACGCCACCAGTTGGGGGATCACCACCGCGGTCGCCCGTGCCAACGGCTGGCAGGGGGCGATCCGCGACCTGCCGCGGGCGCGTGCCGCCGAGATCTACGAGCGCGTCTATTGGCGGGGGCCGGGCTTCGACCGGATCGCCACGCGGGCGCCCGTCCTGGCGGGCGAGCTGTTCGATACCGGCGTCAACATGGGCACCGCGACCGCGATCGGGTTTCTCCAGCGGGCGCTCAACGCGCTTAACCGCGGGCAGGCCGATTATCCCGACCTCGCCGCCGACGGAGCGGTGGGCGCGCGAACGCTCGCGGCGCTCGATGCCTTTCTGGCGCGGCGCGGCAAAGCGGGGGAGGCGGTGCTGGTCAAGGCGATCGATGCCTTGCAGGGCGAACGCTATGTCGCGCTCGCCGAGCGCCGCCCCGCCAACGAGGCCTTTCTGTACGGCTGGCTCGCGGGGCGCGTCTCGTGACGCCGCGCCGGCCGCCTGCGGAGGACCGATGGGTGCGCCGCGCGCGCCCCGCCTTCCTCTACGTGATGTATGCGCTGATCCTGTGGACCATCCCGATGAGCCTGATCGCCGCGATCCGGCCCGATGTCGCCATCGCCATGGCGCGGGGGGCGGGTGCGTACCTCAATGCCATTCCCGAACCGCTCTACGCGCTCTTTGGCACGGGCTACCTCGGTTACACGGCCGCGCGGGCGTGGGGGAAGGCGAAGGGGGTGGAAAGGTGATTCACGCGAAGACGCGAAGGCGCGAAGGAGAAGGGTGATTCACGCGGAGACGCGGAGACGCGGAGAAGAAGAGGGCGCGCTGCGCTAGCGGCCCTCCTACGATTGTCTCGCGAGGGAGAAAGACGCTTCGCGTCGGGCGCAACCCCTCCGCGTCTCCGCGTCTCCGCGTGAACCCCTTCTTCCCTCTTCTCGACACCGAGTGAACGGCCCCCTTTGCACCCACCCGCCGCGCACCTACATCGCGGGCCATGAGCGGGAACGATCCACACGCCATGCCGGTCTGGCATGGCACCACCATTTTGTCCGTCCGTCGCAACGGCAAGGTCGTCGTCATCGGCGACGGCCAGGTCTCGATGGGCCAGACGGTCATGAAGCCCAATGCGAAGAAGGTCCGCCGCCTCGGCAGCGAGGGGCAGGTGATCGGCGGCTTCGCCGGCGCGACCGCCGACGCCTTTACGTTGTTCGAACGGCTGGAGGCCAAGCTGGAGCGCCACCAGGGCCAGCTGATGCGCGCCGCGGTCGAGCTGGCGAAGGACTGGCGTACCGATAAGTACCTGCGCAACCTGGAAGCGATGATGATCGTCGCGGACAAAGACGTCACGCTGATCCTGACCGGCAACGGCGACGTGCTGGAGCCGGAAAACGGCGTCGCGGCGATCGGATCGGGCGGCAATTACGCGCTCGCCGCGGCCCGGGCGCTGGTCGATTACGAACAGGACGCCGAGACGATCTGCCGCAAGGCGATGGCGATCGCGGCGGAAGTCTGCGTCTACACCAACGACCGCACGACGATCGAAATGCTCGACAGCGCGAGCTGAAAAACACGCGCATCCGTGCGACTTTTGTGACCTTTCAGATCGCCAGATTCCGGCGAACAGGCAGATAATGAACGAAAATCTTACCCCAAAGGCGATCGTCGCCGCGCTCGACGCCCATATCATCGGCCAGGCCGACGCCAAGCGCGCGGTCGCCGTCGCGATGCGCAACCGCTGGCGCCGCCAGCAGCTCTCGCCCGACCTGCGCGACGAGGTGACGCCGAAGAATATCCTGATGATCGGCCCCACCGGCTGCGGCAAGACCGAGATCAGCCGCCGTCTTGCCAAGCTCGCCGATGCGCCGTTCGTGAAGGTCGAGGCGACCAAGTTCACCGAGGTCGGCTATGTCGGCCGCGACGTCGAACAGATCGCGCGCGACTTGGTGGAAGAGGCGATCCGGCTGGAGAAGGAGCGCCGCCGCCTCGCGGTGAAGGACAAGGCGGAGGACGCGGCGATGAAGCGGCTGCTCGACGCGCTCGTCGGCAAGGACAGCAGCCAGGCGACGCGCGAAAGCTTCAAGCAGCGCTTTGCCGACGGCCATCTCGACCAGACCGAGATCGAGATCGAGCTGGAACAGGCGCCGTCGATGCCGTTCGAGGTGCCCGGTGGCGCGCCGCAGATGATCAACCTGACCGAGATGATGAAGTCCTTCGGCGGCGGCCAGCAATTGAAGCGCCGCAAGCTGACGGTGCGCGCGGCTTGGGACAAATTGGTCGAGGAAGAGGCCGACAAGCGCCTCGACCAGGACGAAGTGAGCCGCACCGCGCTGGCCGACGCCGAGGCGAACGGCATCGTCTTCCTCGACGAGATCGACAAGATCGCGGTCAGCGACGTCCGCGGCGGTTCGGTCAGCCGCGAAGGCGTGCAGCGCGACCTGCTGCCGCTGATCGAGGGCACCACCGTCGCGACCAAATACGGGCCGATGAAGACGGATCACATCCTCTTCATCGCCAGCGGCGCCTTCCATGTCGCCAAGCCGTCTGACCTGCTGCCCGAACTGCAGGGCCGCCTGCCGATCCGCGTCGAACTGAAGGGGCTGACCGAGGCCGACTTCATCGCGATCCTCTCCGACACCAAGGCGTCGCTGCCGGCGCAGTATAAGGCGCTGATCGCGACCGAGGGCGTCGACGTCACGTTCACCGACGACGGCATCGGCGCCATCGCGCGCATCGCCGCCGAGGTGAACGGCCAGGTCGAGAACATCGGCGCGCGCCGCCTGCAGACGGTGATGGAAAAGCTGCTGGAAGAGGTGAGCTTCGATGCCGAAGACCGCAGCGAACCGGTGACGGTGGATGCGGCCTATGTAGAAAAGCAGCTGGCCGGCATCGCGCGCAATACGGACCTGAGCCGGTTCGTGCTGTAACCGGGACGTCGCCCCACCCACCCCGTCACCCCGGGCGTGTTCCGGGGTCCACCGTGCCACACGGGGGCGGTCAAGCCTCTAGCCGTCCCCCTCGCCGCGGAGTGGACCCCGGACCAAGTCCGGGGTGACGAAGTGGGGGGCGGCCCGAGCCGCTTCAACTCTCCCGCGCCAACGCCTTCAGCCGATACAGCGTATCCAGCGCCTCCCGCGGCGTCAGCGCGTCGACGTCGAGCGCCTCCACCTCCGCGCGGATGGCATCGCACGTCTCTTCCTCCACCTGCGCGGCGGCGGCGAACAAGGGCAGGTCGTCCAGCCCCGCAGCCAGACCGCCGGTCTTCGCGCGCCCCGCCTCCAGCTTGGCGAGCACCGCCTTCGCCCGCGCCACCGTCGCCGGCGGCATCCCCGCCAGCCGCGCCACGGCAAGCCCGTAGCTGCGATCCGCCGGCCCGGTGGCCAGTTCGTGCAGCAGTACCAGCTCACCCTTCCACTCGCGCGCGCGGACATGGTGGAGCGTCAGCGCGTCGCAGCGTTCGGCAAGACGGGTCAGCTCGTGGTAATGCGTCGCGAACAGGCAGCGGCAGCGATTGTCCTCATGGATCGCCTCCACCACCGCCCAGGCGATGGCGAGCCCGTCGTAGGTGCTGGTGCCGCGCCCGACCTCGTCGAGGATGACGAAGCTCTGCGGCGTCGCCTGCGCCAGGATCGCCGCGGTTTCGACCATCTCGACCATGAAGGTCGAGCGCCCCCGCGCCAGATTGTCCGACGCGCCGACGCGGCTGAACAACCGGTCGACCAACCCCAGCGTCGCGCTGGTCGCGGGCACGAAGCTGCCCGCCTGCGCCAGCACCGCGATGAGGGCGTTCTGGCGGAGGAAGGTCGACTTGCCGCCCATGTTGGGGCCCGTCACCAGCCACAGGCGGGAGTCCGGCGACAGCGTGCAGTCGTTGGCGACGAAGCGCTCGCCGGCCTTGGCGACGGCGGCCTCGACCACCGGATGCCGCCCACCGACGACGTCGAAACAGGGATGGTCGGCGATCGTCGCGCGCGCCCAGCCGCCTTCGGCCGCGCGCTCGGCGAGGCCCGCCGCCACGTCGATCCGGGCGAGTGCATCGGCGGTCGCGGCGATCGCCTCGCGCTGCGCCAGCGCCGCGGCGGTCAGCTCTTCAAGATGCGCCGCTTCGGCGGCGAGCGCATGCGCGCCGGCCTGCGACACCTTGGCCGCTACCTCGTGCAGCGCGGGCGTGTTGAAGCGCACGACGCCCGCCAGCGTCTGGCGGTGGGTGAAGCCGCTATCGGGTTGCATCAGCGCGTCGGCCGATCGCGCCGGCACCTCGACGTGATAGCCGAGCACGTTGTTGTGGCGGACCTTCAGCGTGGTGATGCCGGTCGCGGCCTTCATCTCCGCCTCCAGCGCCGCGATCGCACGGCGCCCGCCCGCACCGGTATCGCGCAGCGCGTCGAGCGCGTCGTCATAGCCCGCCGCGATATAGCCGCCATCGCTCGCCTCGATCGGCGGCGAGGGGACGAGCGCGCGGCGGAGCAGGTCGATCAGCGCGCCATGGCCGCGCAGCGCGGGCGCGATCCGGCGGAGCAACGCCAGCGGTGCGTCGATCTGGCCTAGCCGCTCGCCGAGGTGCCACGCGCCGTCCAGCCCGTCGCGCAGCTGTCCCAAATCGCGCGGCGACCCGCGCCCTGCGGCCAGCCGGCCGATGGCGCGCCCGATATCGGGCAGCGCCCGCAGCGCGGACCGCACCTGCTCACGCTGGCCCGCCTGATCGTGGAAATGCTGCACCAGATCCAGCCGCTCGTCGATCGCACGGGCATCCATCAGTGGTGCGCCGAGATCGCTCGCCAGCGCCCGTGCGCCCGCGCCCGTCACCGTCCGGTCGATACAGTCGAGCAGGCTGCCCTTGCGCTGGCCGTTGGTGGTGCAGGTCAGCTCCAGGCTTTCGCGCGTCGCGGCGTCGATCGCCATCGTCTCCGCGGCGCGGGCCAGCTGCGGCGGACGGAGGAAGGGCAGGGCGCCCTTCGCGGTATGTTCCAGATAGGCGACGAGGCCGCCCGCCGCGGCCAGGCCTGCGCGGGAGAAGCTGCCGAAGCCGTCGAGCGTCGCCACGCCGAACAGCGCTTTCAGCCGCGTCTCCGCGCTGCCGCTGTCGAAGCCGCCGCGCGGCCGCAGGCTGGTCGCCGCGTCCGCATGGTCGCTGGTTTCGGACGCCACCACCTCGGCGGCGCCCAGTCGCGCCAGTTCCGCACCCAGCGCGTCGGCCGAACAGTCGATCACCACGAACCGCCCGGTCGAGACATCCGCCGCCGCCAGCGCCACCGCGCCCGCCGCCTCTCCGATGGCGACGCACCAATTGTCGCTACGCGCGTCGAGCAGCGCTTCCTCGGTCAGCGTGCCGGCAGTGACGACCCGCACGATCGCGCGATTGACCAGCGCCTTGCTGCCGCGGGCCTTGCGCGCCGCCTCGGGGCTTTCGGTCTGTTCGGCAATGGCGACGCGGTGGCCCGCCTTGATCAGGCGCTGGAGGTAGGCGGTCGCGGCATGGACGGGCACGCCGCACATCGGCACCTTCTCGCCGTCATGCTCACCGCGCGCCGTGAGGGCGATATCGAGCACCTGGCTCGCGATGCGCGCATCGTCGAAGAACAGTTCGAAGAAGTCGCCCATGCGGTAAAACAGCAGGCAATCCTCCGCCTCCGCCTTCAGGCCGAGGTATTGCGCCATCATCGGGGTAGGGGTGTTCATGGGCTCAGTCTATGTTTCGGGCGCCGTGGTGGACGGAGAGGATAGTCACGTCCTCGCCCTCGACGGCATAGGTGATGATGTGCGGCGGTGCCGTCGTCAGCTGGCGGCGACCATCCTCCTTAGGCCGTCCGCGATGCGGAAAGAAGATCAGACTGTCGCCGAGGTCCGACAGGCGGGTTCGCGTTCGCAGGGCGGCGCCGGGATCGAACTGTTGGATATAGGCGGTTATGGCATTCAGGTCGACCAGGGCCTGTCGGCTCCAGACGACCCTAGCCATTCTGGGCGGCAAGCCATTCCTCAAAGGGTAGGTGATCGGGTTCGCCCCACGTGCGAAGCCACTGGCGCACCACGATGTGATCGACGCCGTCGCCTGCCTGATAGCCTTGCTTGGCGCGGGCGAAGTCCGCGGCCGTCGGCAGGGGGATCGTCGGCGTAGAGAATCCGGCCTCGTGCTTCATGCCGCGATCATACCTGCTCCGCCTTTGGGTTGAAAGCCTGTGCCGGAACGGCCAAGAGCCGTAGCGTCCTTCCCCGGCAGCGAGGTCCCCATGTCCGACACAGCGTCCGTCCAGTTTTCCGAGCGCGAGGCGCTGCTGTTCCATTCGGAGGGGCGCCCGGGCAAGATCGAGATCATCGCATCCAAGCCGATGGCGACGCAGCGCGACCTCGCGCTCGCCTATTCGCCCGG
Source organism: Sphingomonas sp. NIC1 (assembly GCF_001638925.1). Taxonomy (NCBI): domain Bacteria; kingdom Pseudomonadati; phylum Pseudomonadota; class Alphaproteobacteria; order Sphingomonadales; family Sphingomonadaceae; genus Sphingomonas; species Sphingomonas sp. NIC1. The sequence continues at coordinate 748,711 of NZ_CP015521.1, read as the reverse complement.
TGTCGCGGTGCCGGTGCAGGCGATCGCCGACGATCCCGCCACCGCCTACGACTACACCGCCAAGGGCAACCTCGTAGCGGTCATCTCGAATGGCACCGCGATCCTCGGCATGGGCAATCTCGGCGCGCTGGCGTCGAAGCCGGTGATGGAGGGCAAGGCGGTGCTGTTCAAGCGTTTCGCCGATGTCGATTCGATCGATATCGAGCTGAAGACCGAGGACGTCGACCGGATCATCGATGCGATCGAGCTGATGGAGCCGAGCTTCGGCGGCATCAACCTGGAAGACATCAAGGCGCCCGAATGCTTCATCATCGAGCAGACTTTGCGCGAGCGGATGAACATCCCGGTCTTCCATGACGACCAGCACGGCACCGCGATCATCTGTGCGGCGGGGCTGATCAACGCCTGCCTGCTGACCGGGCGTCGGCTGGACGAGGTGAAGGTCGTCGTCAACGGCGCCGGCGCGGCGGCGATCGCTTGCACCGAGCTGATGAAGGCGATGGGCGTGCGCCACGACAACGTCATCATGTGCGACCGCGAAGGTGTGATCTATCAGGGGCGCGAGGATATCAACCAGTGGCAGTCGGCGCATGCCGCCGCCACCGACCGCCGCACGCTGACCGAGGCATTGAACGGCGCGGACGTGTTCCTCGGCTTGTCCGCCGCGGGCGCGCTGAAGCCCGAGATGGTGAAGGACATGGCGAAGGCGCCGATCATCTTCGCCATGGCCAATCCCGAACCGGAAATCCGCCCCGAACTCGCCAAGGCGGCGCGCCCCGATGCGATCATCGCCACCGGCCGGTCGGACTATCCGAACCAGGTCAACAACGTCATCGGCTTCCCCTTCATCTTCCGCGGTGCGCTCGACGTGCGCGCCACCGGCATCAATGATGCGATGAAGATCGCCGCCGCCAATGCCATCGCCGAACTGGCACGCGAACGCGTGCCGGAAGAGGTGGCGATGGCCTATGGCGTGCAGCACAGCTTCGGCCCCGAATATATCATCCCGGCGCCCTTCGATCCGCGGCTGATGGAGCTGGTGCCCTCCGCCGTCGCCAAGGCGGCGATGGATTCGGGCGTCGCGACCAAGCCGATCCTCGACATGGAGGCGTACCGCCAGCAGCTGCGCGCGCGGCTGAACCCGACGACGTCGGTGCTCAGCCTCGCCTATGAGGGCGCGCGCGCGCGGCCGAAGCGCGTGCTGTTCGCCGAGGGCGAGGAGGAAGTGGTGCTGCGCGCCGCCATTGCCTTCAAGGAGGGCGGCTATGGCACGCCGGTGCTCGTCGGCCGCGACGACGTCTACGATCGCCTGAAGGCTTTGGGTGTCTCCAACCCACAGGAATATGAGGTCCACAACAGCCGCCATTCGCCGCTGGTGCCGAAGATGGTCGACTTCGTGTACAACCGCCTGCAACGCCGCGGCTATCTGCGCCGCGATGTCGAGCGGATGATCAACCAGGACCGCAACGTCTTCGGTTCGGCCTTGCTGCAGCTGGGTGAGGCGGATGCGATGATCACCGGCATCACCCGCACCTGGGCGGAATCGATGCGCCAGGTGAAGCGCGTGATCGATCCCGAGGCGGGGCGCACCCCCTTCGGCATCCACGTCCTCGTCGGGCAGAGCCACACCGTCTTCATCGCCGACACGACGGTGAACGAACGGCCGACCGGCGAACAGCTCGCCGACTTCGCCGAACAGACCGCGCAGGTCGCGCGCCGCATGGGCCACGAACCGCGCGTCGCGATGCTGAGCTATTCGACCTTCGGTAATCCCAAGGGCGCGTGGGTCGACAATATCCGCGACGCGGTGTCCGAACTCGACAAGCGCAATGTCGGCTTCGAATATGAAGGCGAGATGCCGCCCGACGTCGCGCTGAACCCCAAGCAGCTGGCGAACTATCCCTTCGCGCGCCTGTCGGGCCCCGCCAACATCCTAATTATGCCGGGCCTGCAATCGGCCCACATCGCCGCCAAGCTGTTGCGCGAACTGGGTGGCGACAGCGTGATCGGTCCGATGCTGATCGGCATGGAAAAGCCCGTGCAGATCGCGCCGATGACCTCGACGGCGAGCGAGCTGGTGACGCTGGCAGTGCTGGCGGCGGGCGGTATCGCGCGCTGACCGGACAGGGGCCGGCGGCGGGCGATAGCGTCTTGCCGCTGGCCTCGGCCTGCGTATGATCCGCTTCGGAACCAGTTCCGGGGGGATGCATGAACAGGATGATGGTGGCTGCGAGCCTGCTCGCGGCGTGCGGCACGGCGCATATCGCTTATGCGCAGGCGACGCTGCCGATGACCTATGGCGGCACCAAACCGCCCGCCGTGGCGCAGACGCCGCCCGCCGATCCGCGCGATACACCCGAAGAGATCGCCAAGGATGCGGCGCGCGATCTGAAGGACAGCCATTTCTACAACAGGCCGGGCGCGACGCGCGCACAATATGACGCGGCCTGGCAGCGCTGTCGCTTGATCGCGCGCGGGTCGCGGACGCCCTCGGGGTCGATCCCTTATTATTACAACCCGGCGCTGATGTCGCCGATCGCCGCGGGGATCGGCGGCGGGATTGGCGGCCTGATCGCCGGCGCGATCGCCGAGGGGCAGCAGCGGCGCGCCAATCGCCGCAATTGCCTGCTGATCGACGGCTGGCGCGTGGTCGAGGTGTCGAAGGAGAATGCCGCGCGGGTCGGTGCGATGACCGACGCGGATCGCGACGCCTATTTCAACGGCATCGTCGGTGCGCAGACCGTCGATGGCACGATCACCGAACGCACGACCTTCGCGCAGCCCGAGGATCTGGTCGCGCGTGTCGATGCGCCGCTCAGCACGCCCGGCACGCTATTCCTGGGCAAGAAGGTGGATGCCGCCGCGCCCTTCGTCCTGGCGCCCGGCGAAGCGGCGGTGGTCGTCGCCTTCCGCCGCCCGAACGCGGCGAGCGCGGGCCGCTCCGGTTTCGTGCAGCTGACGCGGTACGATACGAAGGGACGGGACCTCGTCTATCGCCCTAAGGACTGGAAGAAGACGGGCGACAAGACCGTCTACAACCTCGCCGTCGGCAGCGCCGATCGCAAGGCACCCTATGAGGTGCAGGTGCTGCGCGTGACGCCGGGCGACTATGTCATCGCCTCGACCGCGGTCATCACCAAGATGGCGACGACGACCAACTGCTTCGGCGCGCCGACCTTCCACGTCGAGGCGGGCGAGGTGGCCTATCTCGGCGACTTCATCCCGGTCGTCGACAGCAAGTCGGCGCTCGGCGTCTCGACGTCGGGCATCGCCTATGTCCGCCATGCCGATGACGCGCAGAAGGCGCTGGCCGGATCGCAGCCGGCCCTCGCCGCGGCGCTGAAGCCAGCGGTCTTCCGCAACAAGGCGACCTATGCCTGTTCGGCGATCACGATGGATCGCTGGGACCTCCCCGGCGTCGAGGCGTTGCCCGATGCGCCTCCCCCTGCCGAGATGGCTGCGGTCGCCGCGGCCGGGTGAGGGCGTGCGCTGGCCGGGACGGACATCGCCGTCCCGGCCGCTGGGCTCAGGCGTCGATGCTGGTGCCCAACGCGGCGTGGACCAGGCCGCCGTCGACCGTGATCGTCTCGCCGATCACGTAATCGCCCGCGCGCGACGCGAGGTAGATGGCGGCGCCGGCCATATCCTCATCGGTGCCGATGCGGCCGGCGGGTATGCCTTGCGCGACGTCGTCGCCATGGTCGCGGGCGGCCTTGTTCATGTCGCTGGCGAAGGCGCCCGGCGCGATCGAGGTGACGTTGACGTGGTCGCGCACCAGCCGCGCGGCCATGCGCTTCGTCAGATAGATCAGCGCCGACTTCGAGGCGTGGTAGCTGTACGTCTCCCACGGGTTGAGGCGCTGGCCGTCGATCGAGGTGATGTTGATAACCTTGGCCGGGCGGCCCGGTGTGCCGGCGGCCTTCAGCAGACCATGCAGCGCCTGCGTCAGGAAGAAGGGCGATTTGACGTTGAGGTCCATCACTTTGTCCCAGCCGCTTTCCGGGAACTCCTCGAACGGCACGCCCCAGGCGGCGCCCGCATTGTTGACGAGGATGTCGAGCTTGTCCTCATGCGCGGCGAGTTGCTCGGCGAGCGCCTTGCAGCCGGCGACGGTGCTGACGTCGCACGGCAGGGGGATGCAATTGGGCCCGAGTTCGGCGGCGGTGTCGTCGCAGGCCGGCGCCTTGCGGCTCGAGATATAGACCTTCGCGCCCTGGGCGATGAAGCCGGCGGCGATCATCTTGCCGATGCCGCGGCTGCCGCCGGTGACGAGCGCGACCTTGCCGTCGAGGCGGAAGAGGTTGGTGGTGTCCATGGATGCTCCCCTAAAGGCTGTGGAGTAGGCGTGATCGGTGTTTCGTCCCTGCCGTCATTCCCGCGCAGGCGGGAATCCAGACTGGCTGACGGCGCGATTCCATCGACGGACCTGCGGGTCTGGATCCCCGCCTGCGCGGGGATGACGGATGGGGTGAGTGGCGGTCGTCACCCCCCGCGTTTCATCGTTTCGCGCGCGATAATGACCTGCTGGATCTGGCTGGTGCCTTCGTAGATGCGGAACAGGCGGACGTCGCGGTACAGGCGTTCGATGCCGTAATCGGCGATATAGCCCGCGCCGCCATAGACCTGCACCGCCTTGTCGGCGATGCGACCCACCATCTCGCTGGCGAAATACTTCGCCGCCGCGCTTTCCAGCACGACGTCGCCATGCGCCGGGCCGGCTGTCCCCCGGACAGCCGCCTGATCCAGCGCATCCTTCTTCGCCGCCGTCTCCAGCACCATCGCGCGGGCGACGAGCGCCTCGGTCTTCATGTCGGCGATCATGCCTTGGATCAGCTGGTGTTCGGCGATCGCCTTGCCGAATTGCTGGCGGCCGGTGGCATAAGCGACGCTGTCGGCGATCAGCCGTTCGGCGACGCCGACGCAGACCGCGCTGATGTGCAGCCGGCCGCGGTCGAGCACGCGCATCGCGATCTTGAAGCCTTCGCCCTCCGCGCCCAGCCGGTTGGCGACCGGCACCGGCACGTCGTCGAAATGGACGTCGGCGACCTTCGCGCCCTTCTGCCCCATCTTCTTTTCGGGTTCGCCGATGGTGATGCCGGGCAGGTCATTGGGCACCAGAAAGGCGGAGACGCCGCGCGCGCCCTTCTCGTCACCGGTGCGCGCCATCACGGTGAACAGCTGCGCCTTGTCGGCATTGGTGATGTAGCGCTTGGTGCCGGACAGGCGATACACATCGCCATCCCGCACCGCGCGCGTCTTTACGCTGCCGGAATCGCTGCCGACATCGGGTTCGGTGAGCGCGAAGCTGGTGACGATCTCGCCGCTGGCGATGCGCGGCAGCCATTCGGCCTTCTGTTCGGGCGTGCCGGCCATCACCAGCCCCTGGCTGCCGATGCCGACATTGGTGCCGAACGTCGATCGGAAGGCGGGCGTGGTCCGGCCCATCTCGATCGCGACGCGGCATTCCTCGACCATGTCGAGGCCCAGGCCGCCGTATTCCTCGGCGATCGACAGGCCGAACAGGCCCATCTCCTTCATCTCCGCGACGACTGCGTCGGGAATGGCGTCGGCGGCCTCCACATCGGCTTCGAGGGGGCGCAGCCGTTCGCCGACGAAGCGACGGACGGTATCGATCAGCGCGTCGAAGGTTTCGGGGTCGAGGGCCATGCCGTATCCACTGCGATGCCCTTATGCGGGCGGGTTGTGACCTGATTATCCTATGATCTGGACGAAGCGGCTGCAAACCCGAAATTCGAAAGCGTGATTGACCACCCCCGGTGCGCGGCTATGATCCTCGACAAAACAGGAGCTTGCATGCGACCGGTGGCAGAGGCGACAGCAGGGACGACGGCCGTACCGGCGGCACGGCGCCTGCGAAGCGGTGCGATGAGCAGCTACGCCTTCGGCGCGGTGGCCTATGGGGTAAAGGATGCCGGGTTCGGCACGTTCCTGCTGCTCTTCTACAACCAGGTCGTCGGCCTGCCCTCCGCCACCGTCGGTCTCGTCGTGATGGTCGCCTTGCTGATCGATGCCTTCGTCGATCCCGCCGTAGGATTTCTGTCCGATCGTACGCGCACACGCTGGGGACGGCGGCACCCCTGGATGTATGGCTCGGCGCTGCCGATCATGGTCGGTTGGGTTCTCCTGTGGAATCCGCCGAGCGGCTGGGGGCAGGGCGCGACGCTTGGCTGGCTGTTCGCCTGCGCCGTCCTCGTACGCACTGCGGTCAGCGCCTATGAGGTCCCCTCGGTCGCGCTGACGCCCGAACTGTCGTCGGACTATGACGAGCGGACGCGGATCATGGCGTGGCGCTATCTGTTCGGCTGGGCAGGCGGGCTCACCATGCTGGTGTCCGCCTATCTCTACTTCCTTGCGCCGACGCCGGAGCATGCCAACGGGCTGCTCAACCGGCAGGGCTATATCGGCTATTCGATCCTCGGCGCCCTGCTGATGGGGGCGGCGATCCTGACCTCGGCGGCGGGGACGCACAAGGAGATCCCCAACCTGCCCAACCCGCCGATCGAACGGCAGACGTTTCGCGAGAATCTGCGCGAACTGGCAGACACGGTGAAGAACCGCGCCTTCGCCATCCTGATGCTGGCGGGGCTGTGCGCCTATACCGTGCAGGGCATCAGCTATGCGATGTCGACCTATCTCTACACCTACGTCTGGGGCTTCCAGGGTGTCGTGTTCGTCTATGCGACGGTCGCGCTGTTCGGCGGCGTGCTGGTCGCCTTCGTCGCCGCGCCGCGGATCGGCAAGCGGATGAGCAAGCCGCGCGCGGCGGCGAGCGCGGTGGCGATCGGCGCGACGCTCAACATCGCGCCGTACGCGCTGCGGTTGCTGCATGTGCTGCCGGATGTGGGGCAGCCCGCGCTGCTGCCGATCCTGCTCGTCTTCTTCGCCGCGGCGACCGCGTGCAATGTCAGCGCGTTCATCCTGGGCGCGTCGATGATGGCGGACGTCGTCGAGGATTCGGAGATGCGCACGGGGCGCCGGTCGGAAGGGGTGTTCTTCGCCGGCTCCTTCTTCGTCCAGAAATGCACGTCGGGCATTGGCATCTTCCTGGCGGGCGTCATCCTGGCGATCGCCGGCTTCCCCGAAAAGGCGGTGCCCGGCACCGTACCGGTCGACACGATCGACCGGCTGACGCTGACCTTCGGCGTCACCTATCTGCTGATCGCCGGCTGCGCGGCGTTCGTCTTCACCCGCTTTCCGTTCGGCCGTGCCGAGCATGAGGCGCGGCTGGCGCGACTTGGGGCAGCAAAACTGGCTGATTCCTGAGCATTTCGCCGTTCAGCGTGGCGACAGGATCGCGATTCACCGCTCATCCCATCGCTTCGTCGGCGCGCAAACACCGTTGGGCGCTTATGGTTCCCGCGCCTGTTGGCGAAAGCCGACCCCCTGTGTAGCGACATCCTCGACGAACGGGTTTTGACCGGGGGGTCAGCAAATGACTTTGAAGGCGTTGGCAGCGCGGTTTGCGCTGGTGGTATCGTGCGGCCTGATGATGGCCACCCCGGCCATGGCGCAGTTCTGGCAGTGCGCGCCCTATGCCCGGGAAATCTCGGGCATCGACATCCACGGCAACGCCAACACCTGGTGGAGCCAAGCCGCCGGCCGGTACGAACGCGGCCACGCGCCGAAGGTCGGTGCGGTCCTCGCCTTCCAGTCCACCCGCCGCATGCGCGTCGGCCATGTCGCGATGGTGTCGCGGGTCGTCAGCGACCGCGAAGTGCTCCTCACCCACGCTAACTGGTCGCGCCCCGGCGCGATCGAGCGCAACGTTCGCGCGATCGACGTCTCGGCCGCCGGCGACTGGAGCGAAGTGAAGGTGTGGTACGGCCCGACCGGCGGCCTCGGCACCTCGAGCTATCCCACCAACGGCTTCATCTACTCGGGCCATGCCCCGGCGATCGATGACGAGCCCGCCACGCCGACGGTCGACATGGACACCAGCATCATCGCCACCGCTGCCGCCGTGCCGGTGGTTCCGGTCGCCGCGAAGTAATCCGGGCTTACGGGCTTACCTCCAACGCCGTTCGCCCTGAGCCCGTCGAAGGGCAGCTATCCGCGGATGTGACGCTTTGGGGGAGGGGCGCGCTTAAACAGGCTCAGCGCGAACGAAAGAGCGTGCCCTCACCCCGCCCGGAACGTCATCGCCACGCCATTCATGCAATAGCGCTTGCCGGTCGGCTTCGGCCCGTCGTCGAACACATGGCCCAGATGCCCGCCGCAGCGGCTGCAATGCACCTCGATGCGCTCCATCATCAGCGATCGATCACTGCGCGTGCCAACCGCACCCTTCAGCGGCGCGTAGAAACTGGGCCAGCCGGTGCCGCTTTCGAACTTGGTCTTGGACGAAAACAGTGGCTGCGCGCAGCCCTTGCAGGCGAAGGTGCCGGTGCGATGCTCGCCGTTCAGCGGGCTGGAATAGGGCCGCTCGGTGCCCTCGTGCCGCAGCACGGTCCACGCCGCATCGCCCAGCTTCCTGCGCCAGGCCGCATCGCTCATCTCCACCGGATAGCGTTCCGCGGCGGCCGCAGGGGCGTTGCGGCACCCCCACAGAAAGACGCCGACGGCGCCGGTGGCGGCGAGGGATAGAAGCGCGCGGCGGCTGGGCTGATCGGTCATGATCGTGATGTAGGACGCGATGGGGCCGGTTTCATCCCCACCCATGCTATTGATCTAGCCGGGAACCTCGCTTCCCATTCGCGCGCTTGGCATGACCGAGAGGTGATACCATGTCGTTCCAGCAGCTCGATCCGCCGCTTCCCGTCCACGTCCTCGACAAGGGGGCAGGCTATGCCTTCGCCGTCATCGATTACGGGCAGGAGCATAATCTCATCTGGGTCACCGCGATCAACGACACCGGTGAAATCTGGTGTGCGCCCAATCCGCGCGTGCGGATGCAGGCGAACTGGACGATGGGTCGCAAGAAGCCGGCTGCTGTTGCGAAGGCGGAAGCGGGCGACTGTTCGGGCGTGGCACCGGTGAGCGTCGAGGTGGTGAAGCCGAACTAAGGGATGGGTCCTCTGGCCGTCATTGCGAGCGTAGCATGGTTTCGCTCGCAACGACGGAAGGGGCAGCCATCAATATCGGCTGATCTCCACCGGCAATTGCCGGTAACCGTGCACGAAGCAGGCGGCGACGCGCGTCGGTTCGCCGACGACGTTCACCCGCATCCGCCGCTTCGCCATTTCCTCCATCAGGATGCCGATCTGCAGCTCGGCCAGCCGCGCGCCCACGCAACGGTGGATGCCGTGGCCGAAGGCGAGGTGCCGGCGTGCATTGGGCCGATCGACCACAATCTTGTCGGCATCCGGGCCGAACACGCTCTCGTCCCGGTTGGCGGAAATGTACCACAGCGCCAGCTTGTCGCCTTCGCGGATCGTCTGCCCCATCAGTTCGGTATCGCGCGTCGCGGTGCGGCGCATGTGCGCGAGCGGCGTCTGCCAGCGGATGATCTCCTGCGTCGTATTGGGGATCAGCGACGGGTCCGCCTCCAGCTTCGCCCGCTCGTCGGGGAAACGATCGAGGCCATACGCGAGCGCGGTCATCGAGTTGCGCGTCGTGTCGTTGCCGCCGACGATCAGCAGGATCAGGTTTCCGATGAATTCGAAATGATCCATGTGGCTCATCGCGTCCGAATGGATCATCATGCTGATCAGGTCGGGGGTCTGCGGCTGGCCGACCTTGGCGTTCCACAAGTTCTGGAAGTACGCGCCGCATTCGTACATGTAGCCGAGGCGCTGCTTGCGCAGTTCCTCGTTCTTCACCAGCTCGATATCGCCCGCCCAGTCGGACCAGAAAGTCAGCTTGCGCCGGTCCTCCCACGGAAAGTCGAACAGGATGGCGAGCATCTGCGTCGTCAGCTCGATCGAGACCGTATCCACCCAGTCGAACCGCGTGTTCCACGGCAGGCTGTCGAGGATTTCGGCGGTGCGGCGGCGGATGTCGTCGCTCATCCGCACCATTTCAGATGGCGTGAAGGCGGGCGCTACGGTGCGCCGCTGCCCGGTATGCACCGGCCGATCGCGCGCGATGAACATGGGCATGCGCACGTCGCTTTCCGGGATGAAGTCGGCGAGGGTGATGCCACCGACCTCGGACGAATAGATCTCAGGCAGCGATTCGACCTCGACGATCGGCTTGTAGGTCGAGACGGACCAATAGGGGCCGTAGTCGCTATGCTCGCAGCGATAGACTGGGGCCTCGGCTCGCAATTGCGCGAAGGGCGCGTGCCAGGTGTCGTCGCGGTACAGTTCCGCGCGGCTGACGTCGAACGGATCGACCGCGGGTGCGGTCGCCTGCATGAGGGTCGCCATCATCACTCTCCTGTCTTTTGCCGACAGGAGATACCCGACTGACACTTATGTCAATTGGCTTTCGCGCGCTTCCAGAACGGCCGGGCGCTGCCCGATTGCAGCACGCCGCGCCGGAACAGCCGCGCGCCGAGCGTGATGAAGATCGACACCCACAACAGCTGCCAGGCGATCGCCGCGAGATGCGGCCAGATCGTCGGTGACGTTGCCGCGCGGCCGGCCATCGCGAAGGGCGACGACAGCGGGAACAGCTCCGCCACCGTCGCCACCCAGCCGGTGGGGTTGGCGGTCCCGGCCAGCGCGAGCGCCAGCATGCTCATCTGCAACACCGAAATCGGCAGCGCGAGCATCTGGATTTCGCGCGGGGTCGACGCCTGCGCGCCGACGACGAGGAAGGCCGATCCGAGCAGCAGATACGCCATGGTGAAATAGGTGACGAACAGCGCGACGAACACCGGCGTGCCGACCGCGGTCTGGATCGCCAGAGCGCGCGCGACCTCTGGCGGCAGGAACGAGCCCAATTTGGCGATGATCGTTCCCCAGAAGCCGACGAACAGCAGCGCGACGCCGAACATGCCCAGCAGTTTGCCCAGGAACACGCTTTCCAGCGGCACCGCGGCGGCGAGCACTTCGATCACCTTGTTGTTACGCTCTTCGGCCATGGTGCCGACGACCTGGCTGGCGAGGAACAGGTTGAGCAGGAACACGCCGAATACCGCGAACGACGCGGACTGGCGGCGATTGCCCGCCGATCCGCTCTGCCGTTCCAATGGCGTCTTGGTCGCGACGACGCGCGGCACGGCGCTGCCCAGTCTGTCGGCGGTCAGCGTTTCCTGCGCCAGTACGCCCAGATAATCGGCGGCACGCTTGCCGCGCGGGCCGTACAGGATCTGCGGCCGGTCGAGCGGGCCGTACAGCACGGCGCTCGCCTCATAGTCCTTGCTCTCGAACGCTGCGCGCGCCTGCGCCGCAGCGTCGCCCGTCGGCGTCAGCGTGGCGAGGGCAGGGGGCGCTTCCTCGTCGCGGCGGAACACGTCGCGCAGGCGATCGTCCGCATCGGTCATCACGCGCGCCTGATGGGGCGATACGATGGCGACCATCCGCGTCTTGTCGGCACGGCCATCGGCGACGCTCGCCGCACCCATGCCGCCGATCGCGCCGAACGATCCCATGATGACCGGCGCGAACAGAAACAGCAGGAAGATCGGCGTGAAGACGGTCGCGATGAAATCGCGGCGCGCGATGGTGAGCGCCTGGCGCAGCGTGCGGGCGAGGTTGGTCATGCGGTGGCTCCCCCATGCGGCTGACTGGCGCCCGGCGGGTTGGCGGCGTCGCGACCGACGATGCGGACGAAGGCGTCGTGCAGGCTGGGCCGTTCGATCGACAGGCCGCCAATGCCATAGCCGCGGGCGATCAGCGTGCCGAGCAGCCCCTCGATTCCTTCGCCGGGCAACTGGAAGCGCCAGCCCTCTCCGTCGCGGACGGCGTCATGCGGCAACACCTCGGCGATCGTGGCGTCGGGATGCGTCGGCAGGTAGCGGACCTGGCTGGGTAGCGTGCCCCGCGCCGCGTCCACCGTCCCTTCGAAGCGGCGCTTGCCGCCGGCGATGATCGCCAGCCGGTCGCACACGCGCTCGGCATGCGCCATGATATGCGTCGAAAACAGCACCGTCGCGCCGCGATCGCGCTCGGCGAGGATCAGCGATTCGAGCTTTTCCTGATTGACCGGGTCGAGGCCGCTGAACGGTTCGTCGAGCACCAGCAGGTCGGGGCGATGCACCACCGACCCCAGTAGCTGCACGAGCTGCGCCATGCCCTTCGACAGTTTCTTGATCTTCTCGTCGATCGCATGGCCGAGGCCCGCGGCCTCCATCATCTCGGCGGCCCGTGCGCGACCGGTACGGCGATCGAGCCCGCGCAGTGCGCCCATGAACGCGATCGCATCGCGCGCCTTCATCGACGGGTACAGACCGCGTTCCTCGGGCAGATAGCCGACGCGGTCGCTCGCCTCGCGCGGGGCGGGGTAGCCCAGGATCGATCGATGCCCCTCGTCGGGTTCGATGATGCCAAGCAGGGTGCGCAGAGTCGTCGTCTTGCCCGCGCCATTGGGGCCGAGCACGCCGTAGATCGCGCCGCGCGGCACCGACAGGTCGACGCCGTCGACGACGCGCCGCTCGCCAAAGCGCTTGACCAGATGTTCGGCAAAAACCGCCGGTTCGCTTGATCCCGGCACTCGTTCGTTCCCCACGCAAACCCCCGTTCGCCCTGAGCCTGTCGAAGGGCATGCGACTCAACCGTGCTTCGACAGGCTCAGCACGAACGGCAGGCCTGTGTCTCCGGCTGGATTGTGGTAGCGGGCGCGCGTGGCGAAAGACAAGCCTTCCCCGACCCCTATCGAAGCGCGGATCAAGGCCGAGGCGGCGGCGCTCGGCTTCGTCGCCTGCGGGATCGCGCGTGCCGACGCCGCGCCCCGCAGTGGCGAACGGTTGCGGCAGTGGCTCGACGAGGGGCGCCACGGCGGCATGATCTGGATGGAGGAACGCAGTGCCCAGCGCGCCGCGCCGGCCGCCCTGTGGGGCGACGTGCGCAGTGTGATCGCGCTCGGCATGAGCTACGCGCCCGCACGCGATCCGCTGGCGCTGGCGGACGAGGGGGAGCGCGGCCGCATCTCCGTTTACGCGCAGGGCGGGGATTATCACGATGTCGTCAAGCGCGCGTTGAAAGCGCTGGGGCGCTGGTTGGCGCGCGAGGCGGGGTGCGACCTCAAGGTGTTCGTCGATACCGCGCCGGTGATGGAAAAGCCGTTGAGCGAAGCCGCCGGTCTCGGCTGGCAGGGGAAGCACACCAATCTCGTCAGCCGGGATCACGGCAGCTGGCTGTTCCTCGGCGCGATCTACACGACGCTCGACCTCGTGCCGGACACGCCGGGGCGCGACAGCTGCGGATCGTGCGAGGCCTGCCAGCGCGCCTGCCCGACCGATGCGTTCCCCGCGCCCTATCGCCTCGATGCGCGGCGCTGCATCTCCTATCTGACGATCGAACATGCCGGGCCGATCCCCGAGGAATTTCGGACTGGCATCGGCAACCGCATCTATGGCTGCGACGATTGCCTGGCGGTGTGCCCGTGGAACAAGTTCGCCGCGAGCGCTGCGGCCAATATGGCGTTCCACCCGCGCGCCGAGCTGACCGCGCCGGCGCTCGCCGATTTGCTGGCGCTGGACGATGCGGGGTTCCGGCAGGTCTTCTCCGGATCGCCGATCAAGCGCATCGGTCGCAATCGCATGGTGCGCAACGCCGCGATCGCCGCGGGCAACAGCGGGTCACCGGCGCTGATCCCGGCGCTCGACCGGTTGCTCGGCGACGACGACCCGGTGGTGGCGGAGGCGGCGGCCTGGGCCCGAGCGCGGCTTGACCGCACGGGGAGCGGCGGCTAACCGCCCCGCCAGCATCAAGAGTCGAACGACGTTCGACGCCAACCTGCTCCCCGAGCAAGGTGGCGCCCCCGGCTACGGGGGGATGTGGCCGGACCGGCAACCAAACGGGACCTCACGCCACATCGTCGTTCGTCTCCGGGTGCAGACCGTTTTGCACAAGGACCCGACGCCGTGACCGCCCAGCCCCAGCAATTCGCCAGCGACAATTATGCGGGTGCCTGCCCCGAGGCGATGCAGGCGATGCTCGCCGCCAATGCCGGATCGGCGGTCGCCTATGGCGACGACGACTGGACGCAGGCGGCCGCCGACCGTCTTCGCACGCTGTTCGCGAAGGATGCCGAGGTGTTCTTCGTGTTCAACGGCACCGCGGCCAATTCGCTGGCGCTCGCGTCGCTGTGTCAGTCCTATCATAGCGTCATCTGTTCGTCGGCGGCGCATGTCGAAACTGACGAATGCGGCGCGCCGGAGTTCTTCTCGAACGGATCGAAGCTGCTGCTTGCGCCGTCCGCCGACGGCAAGCTGACGCCGGACGCGATCCGCGCGCTGGCCACCAGCCGGTCGGACATCCACTTCCCCAAGCCGCGCGTCGTCACGATCACCCAGCCGACCGAGACGGGGCAGGTCTATGCGATCGAAGAGGTGCAGGCGATTTCTGCGGTCTGCCGCGAACTGGGGCTCAAGCTCCATATGGACGGCGCGCGCTTCGCGCATGCCTGTGCGGCGCTGGGATGCTCGCCCGCGGCGATCACCTGGGACGCGGGCGTCGACGTGCTGTGCTTCGGCGGCACCAAGAACGGCCTGGCGATCGGCGAGGCGGTGATCTTCTTCGACCGCAGTCTCGCTGAGGATTTCGACTATCGCTGCAAACAGGCGGGACAGCTCGCGTCCAAAATGCGCTTCCTGTCAGCGCCGTGGATCGGACTGATCGACAGCGGCGCGTGGCTGCGCAACGCCGAACACGGCAATGCCGCGGCGCGGCGGCTAGCGGATCAGGTGTCGGGGCTGCCCGGTATCGAGCTGCTATTCCCGGTCCAGGCCAATTCGGTGTTTCTGATCGCGTCCGAACCGGTGCTCGATACGCTGCGGCGGCGCGGCTGGCGCTTCTACACTTTCATCGGCGGCGGCGCGCGCTTCATGTTCGCCTGGGATGCCGACCCGGCGCGGATCGACGCATTGGCAGCGGATATTCGCGAGGCGTGCGTCGGGTTAGAGGTGGAACTGGCGGCGTAGCGGACCCACCATCGTCCTCGTCCCAGCCTGCGCTGGGATGACGTATCCCCAGGACCGATCGACATTCATGCACGCCAAGATGCGAAGACATGAAGAAAAGACGGTTCACGCGGAGGCGCGGAGGACGCAGAGGTGTGGGGTCTGCCGCGCGAGCGGCCTGTCCATCTCGGTCGAGGTCAAGGCGAAGCGTTGCAACGCGCGTGACACCTCCGCGTCCTCCGCGCCTCCGCGCGAACAAAACTCTTTGTCTTCAGGTTTTTCCGCTCGTCGGGAAATGCATCACGACGGTGAATGCCGATCGGCCCTGGCTCACCCCAACCGCCGCCCGAAGCCGCCGCCCGCCGGCCGCCGCGGCACGAGCGGGTTCGCCTCGCGCTCCAGCAGCGCCAGCGTTTCGAAGAACAGCGGGCGCAGGCGCACGACATGCTCCAGCGCCTCTTCGCAGGTTTCGTGGCGCTCGACGCAGTCGCGCGCGAATTCCTCGATCGTCTCGGCCAGCATCGCCAGCGGCTCGGCACCGAACTGACGCGCCTCGCCCTTCAGCGTGTGCGCCGGAATCACCATCGCGGCGGCGGTCTGCGCGCGCATCGCCTGTTCGATCGCCGACACCGATTTCACGCCGTCTTCGCGGAAATAGCCCAATATGCGCACGAAGCCGGCGCCCAGCTCGGCGCGCGCCTGGGCGAACGCCGCCCAATCCACCAACGTGCTGCCTTCGAACGACACGGCCTTCTCCCCTCAGGATCAGGCCAACCATATTGAGCAGCGGTAAACAGCTGGTTGCCGATGCGGCCGATTAGGGCGGACCCTAATCTTTGGTGTCGAAGGGATTCTTCGGCGCGCGGAAGGTCAGGCGAACAGGAACTGCCCCAAATCCCAGATCCTTACGCATGGAATTGACCAGATAGCGTTCATAGCTCGCCGGCAATTGATCGACGCGCGTGCCAAAGATTACGAAGCTCGGCGGTCGTGTCTTGATCTGCGTGACGTAGCGCATCTTGATTCGCTTGCCGCCGGGGGCGGGCGGGGGATTCGCCTCGACCGCGCGTTCGAACCAGCGGTTGAGCTCGCCGGTGCCGACGCGCTGCGACCAGGCCTCGCGCGTTTCGAAACAGGCCTGGATCAGCTGGTCGATGCCCTTGCCCGTCGCCGCCGACACGGTCATCACCGTGACGCCCTTCACCTGGGACAGGCCGTCCTCCAGCGCGCGCTTGACGCCGTTGAACAGCGACGAGGCGTTTTCAGCGACGTCCCATTTGTTCAGCGCGATCACCAGCGCGCGGCCTTCGGACAGGACTTTGTCGGCGATACGAAGATCCTGCGCCTCCAGCCCCAATGTCGCATCGAGCAGCAGCACGACCACTTCGGCGAAGTCGACCGCATGCAGCGCATCTGCGACCGACAGCTTTTCCAGCTTGTCCTGCACCTTGGCGCGCTTGCGCATGCCGGCGGTATCGATCAGGCGGACGGCGCGGGGGAAGTTGTCGCGGTCGTACCAGGTCCAGTCGACGGCGATCGAATCGCGGGTGATGCCGGCTTCGGGCCCGGTGATCATCCGGTCCTCGCCCAGCATCTTGTTGATCAGCGTCGACTTGCCCGCGTTGGGGCGCCCGACGATCGCGAGCTTCAGCGGGGCGTCCGGGGAGTCGTCGTCCTCTTCCTCCGGCATCGCCTCGATCGCGGCTTCCAGATGGGGAAGCAGCGCCTCGAACAGGTCGCCCATGCCCTCGCCATGTTCGGCGGACAGCTGCACCGGATCGCCGAAGCCGAGCGCCAGTGCCTCGAGCACGCCCTGTTCGCCGGCCTTCCCCTCCGCCTTGTTGGCGGCGAGGACGACGGGGGTGGACGACGAGCGCAGCCAGCGCGCGATCTCTTCGTCCAGCGGCACGACGCCCGCGCGCGCATCGACCAGGAAGAGCGCGACGTCGGCCTGGCCGATCGCCGCCTCGGTCTGCAGGCGCATGCGGCCGGGCAGCGTCTGGGCGTCGTGATCCTCGTAGCCGGCGGTGTCGACGACGCGGAAGTCCATGCCGATCAGCGTCGCATCGCCCTCGCGCCGGTCGCGCGTCACGCCCGGCCGATCGTCGACCAGCGCGAGTTTCTTGCCGACGAGGCGGTTGAACAGCGTCGACTTGCCGACATTGGGACGGCCGACGATCGCGACGATAGGAAGACGGGACATGCCGGTGCTTTAGGGGAGGCGGGTGCAAACACCAAGTCCCGGGGGACACGCCTATCGCCCGTCGCCATCCGCCTCCAGCCGCTCGGCACGCTCGCGATCCTTCTGCGCGCCTTTGGCATCGCCGCGCGCCGCCCGAATGTCGCTGCGCAGGCGATAGGCGCGGGCGGAGCGATTGAGGCGTATCGCGCGGTCTATATCCTTTTCCGCCCGCGCCAGGTCGCCGCGCTGCCGATAGGCGAGCGCGCGGTTCAGGTAAGCGCTCGCCAGGTCGGGGCGGAGCGCGACGGCGCGGTCCAGCGCGCCGATCGCGGCGGTGGAATCGCCGGCCTCCAGCGCGGCGAGGCCGGCGCGCAAGGCCGTATCCGCGGGGTCGGCGGCAATGCCGGAGGCGCGTTCCGTGTAGCGACCGACGCCGGTGCGGCGTGCGACACGCGATCCCGTAACCACGACGTCCTGCGCCTGAGCCGGGGCGGACATCGGTGCCGCGGGCGGGGGGGGCGGGGGCGGTGGTGGAGGCGGCGGCGCAGGTTCCACCACGGCTTCCGGCACCGGCGCGGGCGCGAACGCGGACACGGGTGCGGATACCGGCGCGGGCACAGGAGGCGGCGGCGGAACGGCCTCTTCCTGCGTATCCGTCGCGCGGCGTGCCGGTGCGGCGGGGGTGGGCGTCGGTTCGACCTTCACGGCGGATGGCGGCGCCGGCGTCGTCCGGTCCGCCGCGATCCGTTCCGGTCGTGCGTCGCTCTTGGGTCGCTGGCGCGCGACCTCGCTCGGCACGTCGCGATGATCGAGCGCCATCGGGATGCCCACCAAGGCGACGAGCGCGATCGAGGCGAGCGCCCCCACCGGCCCCGGCCGCAAGCGCCAGCCAACGCGTGCGGGCGGTTGGCGCTGGGGCGGAGCGGGCGCCTCCACCCCATCGAACCGCGCCATCGCCGCATCCAGCGCCGCCCGCCGCGCGGCGGGCCGCGGCGGCGGTGGGTCGGGCAGCTGGCGGGCGAGATCGTCGTCCATCGCGGCTCAACCGGCCGGGCAGGGGGGAGGGACGCGCGCCATCCCCCCGGCTATAGCGGCATCGACGCGGCCACCGAAAGCGTCAATGCCGCCCGCCATCGCTCAGCGCACCAGCGGCGGCATCGCCTGCGCGGCGCGCGCCTTGGCGACGAGGTCGATGAACTCGGCGCGATAGCCGAACGGATCGGCCCCCTTCGCTCCCGCCGCGATGCGCGCGACATCGTCATAGCCGAACCGCCCTTCATAGGTGCCGCCGCGCAGCAGCTCGGCGAATCCGGCCACGGCGGTGGCAAAGCGCGCGTCACGCGGCGCATCGGCGAAGCGGGCGGCATGCGCGGCCGGGATCGGCCGCGCGATCAGCCGGCTGGTCGATGCCTTAGGCAGCTTGTAGCGGATCTTGACGAAGCCCAGCTCGGCGGCGCGCGCCTTTGCCGCGCTGGCCTTGGCGTTCTTGCCATAGCGCAGCGGATCGACCGTGCGCGGACCGCCGACCGGCACCACTTCGTACAGCGCCGTCACCGTCCGCCCGGCGCCGACATCGCCGGCATCGACCTTATCGTTATTGAAGTCTTCGCGCGCCAGCAGCCGGTTTTCGTATCCGATCAGCCGATATTCGGCGACCGCGGCGGGATTGAACTCCACCTGCACCTTCACGTCCTTGGCGATCGGGAACAGCGACGCACTCGCCTCCGTCACTAATGTTTTGCGCGCCTCGTTCAGCGTGTCGATGTAGGCGGCGACGCCATTGCCGTTCTGCGCCAGCGTCTGCATCAGCGCATCGTTGTAATTGCCCATGCCGAAGCCGAGCACGGACAGATAGACGCCCTTCGCCCGCTCCGCCTCGATATAACCCTTCAGCTGGTCCTGATCGGTGATGCCGACGTTGAAATCGCCGTCGGTCGCCAGGATCACGCGGTTCACGCCCTTGGGATCGAAGTCGCGCTCGGCGAGCGCATAGGCCTGGCGGATGCCCTCGGCGCCCGCGGTGCTGCCGCCCGCTTCCAGCCGGTCGAGCGCGGCGAGGATGCGGGTCCGGTCGCTGGCCGGCGTCGGCTCCAGCACGGTGCCGGCCTGACCCGCATAGGCAACGATCGCCACCCGGTCGTTCTCGCCCAGGCTGTCGAGCAGCAGCCGCAGCGACTGTTTCACCAATGGCAGCTTGTTGGGCTCCATCATCGATCCCGACGTATCGACGAGGAAGACGAGGTTCGCGCGCGGCCGCGTGGTGCGGGTGAGGTCATAGCCGCGCACGCCGACGCGGACGATCAGCCGCCCCGGCGCCCAGGGGCTGGGAAAGACCGACAGATCGGTGCCGAACGGCTCCGCCGCGCTCTTGGCGGGGGCGTAGTCATAGGGGAAATAGTTCACCAGCTCCTCGGTCCGCACCGCGTCGCGCGGCGGCAGCGTGCCGCGGTTCAGCGACGCACGCACGAACGCATAGGAGGCGGTGTCCACGTCGAGCGAAAAGGTGGAGACGGGCGCCTCGGCGACGCGCTGGAAGGCATTCTGCTTGATCGGCGTAAAGCGGTCGCGGCCGGTCATCGGGCGGGGCGGCAGGTGCGGCGCGAAGGGGGCGTTCACGCGGTACGCCGACGACATCATGATCGGCGCCGGCGCGGGCGGCGGCGGGGGCGGCGGTGCCGGCTCGTTGGGGGCGGTGACGCGCGATCCCGTCAGGACGATATCGTTGGCGGCCTCCTGCGCGACAGGCGCCGGAGTCTCTGCGCCGGTCCGCCGCGTGGTATCGGCGCATCCAACGACGAATAGCGCGGGAAGGCTCAGCGCGGCGAGCAGGACGGGGCGGCGGGCGAAGCGGGCACGGGTCATGGCAGTCTCCTCGAAGAACCGGCGGCACATCGTCCGCCTGTTCCTTCGACGCGGCAGCCCGCATGATCCTTGGGAGCGCCCGTGCATTTTTTACGCGCCCCCGCCCAGCCGCTTGCGCGCCTCGTGCAGGCGCCACGACACCGTCGCTTCGGCGACGCCCAGGATCGCCGCCGCCTCGGCATGGGTCAGCTGCTGCCCCGCAACGAGCACCACCGCATCGCGATAGGCGGCGGGCAACTTCATCACCGCGCTCTTCACCCACATCGCATCGTGCAGGTCGGCATGATCGCCGCCGCGCCCGATCCCGGCGATCACCGCCAGCCGTTCGGTCAGCCCGCGAAACGCGCGGCCGCGGCGGCGCGCATCGCGGCAGGCGTTGAAGACGATGCCGCACAGCCAAGTCGAAAACCGCGCCTCGCCGCGAAAGCTGCCGATCCGCCGGACGAGCGCACAGCACACGTCCTGCGCGATATCCTCCGCATCGCTGCGCGATCCGGTCAGCTGCCAGGCGAGCGCATGGATCCGGTCGTAATGCCGATCGATCAGCGCACCGAACGCGTCGCGATCCCCCGCTATCGCCGCAGCGACCAGATCGGCGTCGGGGTCGCCATGGGAGCCTGGCGCTGGCGCAGGGGCCGACGACGCGCCGTCCGATCGCGCCTGCCCATCAAGACCGTCCCCCGCCATGCCCGCTGTCTGCCCGATCGCGCCGCGCGACGCCATGGCCGGTGTGCAGGGCACCCGTTTTCACCAGCGCCGGGGCGACGTCGTGGGATGGGAGGGATGTGCTCCGTCATTGCGAGCGCAGCGAAGCAATCCAGAGCCGGACCTGGACGCCCTGGATTGCCGCGCTTCGCTCGCAATGACGATCGGGGATGTTCTGCGGTGCCGTCTCTGGCGTCGCCTAGAGGTTCGGGCCGGCTATGCGTGGATGACCGCGGCCGCAGCGAATTGGACGAATACGCCCCTAATCGCCGCGCAGCCCCCGGCGTAGCGCGGTCAGGTCGATGCCATGCCGCTGCACCTTATAGTAGAAGGTCTTTCGCGGCAGCCCCAGCCGCTCCATCGCGATGCTGGCGTCGCCGCCCGCCGCGCGGATCGCCTCCACCATCGCTTCGCGTTCGAACGCGGCGACGCGGTCGGGCAGCGTCGCGGAGGACACGGCGGGGGCGCCATCGCCCGGTTCCAGGTCGAGCACGACGCGATCGGCGAAATGCGCCAGCTCGCGCACGTTGCCCGGCCAGTGATGCTCCGCCAGCCGCTCGCGCGCCATCGCGGTTAGCGGCGGCACGGGCATGCGCAGCCGTGCGGCGGACGCGTCGACCAGATGCGCGAACAGCAGGGGGATGTCCTCGCGCCGCTCGCGCAGCGGCGGAAGTCGCAGGCGGACTGCGGCGAGGCGATAGAAGAGCTCGGGGCTGATCGCCGCCGGGCCGTGCTCGCCCGCTTCGCCGCCCGCCGCGATGATACGCAGATCGATCGGCGCGGGCGCCCGCGTGCCCGTCCGCACCGCGCGCTCCTCGATCAGCGGCACCAGCCGGGCCTGCAGGCGCGGCGAGGCGCGATCGATATCGTCGAGGAACAGCGTCCCCCGGCTCGACGCCATGACGCCCGTGTCGCCGGGGCCGAACAGCTCGCCGTCGATCAGCTCTTCGGGAATCGCGGCACAGGCGACGGGGACGAAGCGGTGCCGCCCGCGCCGCCCGGCCCGGTGGATCAGACGCGCGAGCAATTCCTTGCCCGTCCCCGTCTCGCCCTCGATAAACAGGTCGATGTCGGCATTGGCCAGCACCGGCACCATTTCGCGCAGCCGCCGGATCGCCGGGCTGCGGCCGACCAGCGCCGCGGCGACGCCGCCGCTCTCCGCCTCCTCGGCCGCGGCGCGCAACTGCCGGTTTTCCAGCGTCAGCGCGCGTGCCGTCGCGGCGCGGCCGACGGCCGCGACCAGCGCATCGGGATCGCACGGCTTGCTGAGGAAATCCCACGCGCCCGCCTTCAGCGCGCCGACCGCGGTCGCCACATCGGCATGACCCGTCACCAGGATCACCGGCAGCGCCGGGTCGCGCGCGTGCAGCGTTGCGAACAGCTCCAGCCCGGACATGATCGGCATGCGGATATCGCTGACCACGACGCCCGGATAGTCGGCGCCCAGCGCGTCTAGCGCAGGCGGCGCGGCGGCGAAGCTGTCGACGGTAAAGCCGGCCAGCGACAGCCATTGCGCGGTTGCGGCGCGCAGATCGTCGTCATCGTCGACCAGCGCGACGCGGGGCGTGATCTCGCTCATGCGCGCCGCATCGCGATGGCGAAGGCGGCGCCTTGCGTGCTCGGCACCAGCCGCAGCGATCCGCCGAGGTCGTGCATGATATCCTGCGCGATCGTCAGCCCCAGTCCCAGCCCGGTCGGGCGGCTGGTGGCGAAGGGGGTGAACAGCCGTTCGGCGATGTCCGGCGCGATGCCGGGGCCGGTATCGGCGATCGTCAGCACCACGCATTCGCCCTGATCGTCCAGCGAGATGGTGATCGCGGGCGCGGGCTGGCCGTCCAGCGCCTCGACCGCATTCTGCAGGATATTGACCACCACCTGTTCCAGCCGCACGCGACCGGCGACCACCAGCAGGCCGGGCGGCAAGGTGGGCCAGCGCACCGCGACACGCGACAGCCGCTCCTTCAGGATCAGCCGCGCGCCGTCGAGCACTTCGGCAAGCGCCACCGGACCGATCGCGCCCGACCCCTTGCGCGAAAAGCCGCGCAGTTCGGCCGTCACCGCGCCGATCCGCTCGGTCAGCCGCGCGATGGCGTGCAGGTTGCCGCGCACCTCCTCCAGCGCACCGCGATCCAGCAGCGCCTCGCCCGCGGCGGCATAGGTACGGATGGCCGCGACCGGCTGTGCGGTTTCATGCGCGACGCTGGCGGTGATCTGGCCCAGCGCGGCGAGGCGGTTCGCCTGGCGCAGCCCCTCGCGCAGGTCGTCGGCGCGCGCCTCCGCCGCGGCCCGTTCGGCGATCTCGCGGCTCAGGTCCGCGGTGCGTTCGGCCACCGCCGCCTCCAGCGCCTCGGTCCGTTCCGCGCGGCGGCGGGCACGCTCACGCAACGCCCAGCCCATCGCGACGAGTGCCAGCATCGCCAGCGCCGCCGCGCCGGCGGCATTGCGCATCGCCGCGGTGATCGCGCCGCGCGTCGGCATCGCGAGCGTCACCCGCCAGCCGGCGGCATCCGCCGGGCTGGTCGCCATCATCAGCGTCTCGCCACTCGCGCCATCGGTCAGCCGGCCATCGGCATCGCGCCAGGGGCGGGGGCCCAGCGCCGCGATGCCGAAATCGGCGCGGGCTGCGGCGGCGGCGGCGGGCGCCAGCGGGCGCGTCTCGGCAAAGCGCCACGACCCGCGGCTGGTGACCAGGATGACGCCCTGCGGCCCCGTGGCAAAGGTGATGCCGCCGGCCTGCCGCCATTCGCGTTCGACCCGGTCGAGCTCCAGCTTTACCACCACGACGCCGCCGTCGCGGGTGCGCCTGGACAGGTACAGGCCCGGCCGATGGCTGACGGTGCCGAGCGCGAACTGCTCGGCCTGACCGGTCCGCGCGGCCTGCGCATAATAGCGGCGGAAGCGATAATTGTTGCCGACGAAACTGTCGGGCATGCGCCAGTTGCTCGCCGCCAGCGTGTTGCCGTCGCGGTCGATCACATAGATCACCGCCGCGCCGGTGCTCGTGGCCAGCCCCTCCAGCTTTCGGTTCAGCGCCGCCGCAAAGCCCGGCGTGCCCGCCAGCGTGCCCACGACGTCGCGATCGTCAGACAGCGCTTCGGGCAGCAGGCGGAATCGGGCGATCTCGCTGGTCAGCAGCGATTGGCGCAAGCGGACGTCGGCGGTCAGCGCGGCCTCGAACCGCGTGCGTGCGTTGCGTTCGGCGACCATGCCGATCGCCAGTGCCGCCAGCACGCTGGCCGCCAGCGCGGCGAGCACCCATCCGATCCGGCGCACGATTCTCGAATCCCGCATGCCGGCACCGTACGCCGGTGACGGCCCGTGTGCAATTTTCGGCACTGGATGATGCGGAGAAGGCGAATAGTGACACGGTATGCAACGGATGACCTCGCTAAACCGCTACAAATGAACGATTAAAATATGCGCGGTTTACTGTTTCAGTCCGCGTGGATCGTCCGGCAACACTGCTCCCAACCACACCGCGACGCACGCGGGTTATTCGAGAGGAGCCGCATCCATGACGATCTATCCGGCCACCAGCGGAACGCCGCACGCGGTTCCGCCCGCGGCACGCCCCTGGTACGCCCACCTCTATGTCCAGGTGCTCGCCGCGATCGTCGCGGGCGTGCTGCTCGGCCATTTCGCGCCCACCACCGGCGAAGCGCTCAAGCCGCTCGGCGACGCCTTCATCAAGCTCGTGAAGATGGTGATCGCGCCGGTCATCTTCCTCACCATCGTCACCGGCATCGCCGGGATGCGCGATCTCGCCTCGGTCGGCCGCGTCGCGGGCAAGGCGTTCATCTACTTTCTGTTCTTCTCTACGCTGGCGCTGATCATCGGCATGGTCGTCGCCAATGTCGTCCGGCCGGGCGCGGGGCTCAACATCGATCCCGCGACGCTCGATACCAGCAAGATCGCCGATTTTGCCGAAAAGGCGCATGAAACGACGCTGGTCGGCTTCCTGATGAGCATCATCCCCGACACGTTCCTGTCGTCGATGACCGAGGGCAACATCCTGCAGGTGCTGCTCGTATCGATCCTGTTCGGCGTGGCGCTGGCGCTGGTCGGCGATCGCGGCGCGCGCGTGCTCGACCTGCTCGAAGACGTGTCGATCGCCTTCTTCAAGCTGGTCGGCATCGTCATGAAGGTCGCGCCGATCGGTGCGTTCGGCGCGATGGCCTTCACCGTCGGCAAATACGGGATCGTGGCGCTGAAGGGCCTCGCCTGGCTGGTCGGCAGCTTCTACTTCACCTCCTTCCTGTTCGTCGTCGTCGTCCTCGGCATCGTCGCGAAGCTCGCCGGTTTCTCGATCTTCACGCTGATCCGCTATCTGAAGGCGGAATTGCTGCTGGTGCTCGGCACCTCGTCGTCGGAAAGCGCGCTGCCGGCGCTGATCGAAAAGATGGAGCGCGCAGGTTGCCCCAAGTCGATCGTCGGCCTGGTCGTGCCGACCGGCTATTCGTTCAACCTCGACGGCACCAACATCTACATGACGCTGGCGGCGCTGTTCATCGCGCAGGCGTGCAACGTCGACCTGACGATCGGCCAGCAATTGCTGCTGCTGGGCGTCGCCATGTTCTCGTCGAAGGGCGCGGCAGGCGTCACCGGGGCCGGGTTCATCACGCTGGCCGCCACGCTGTCGATCGTCCCCTCTGTGCCGGTCGCCGGCATGGCGCTGATCCTGGGCATCGACCGCTTCATGTCGGAATGCCGCAGCCTGACCAATTTCATCGGTAACGCCGTCGCCACCGTCGTGGTCGCGCGGTGGGAGGGCAAGTTCGACCAGCAGCAGTTCGACCTGGCGGTGGCCGGTCGTCTGCCCCGCGTCGAGGATCTGCCCGCGGGTGCCGTCGCGGCCGAATGACCGCACCAGACGGCGGCGCCGGTGATGCGCCGCCGTCCCACCACCGACTGAAAGATCGATCCCATGTCCAACATCGCGCGCCAATTGGTCGCCACCGCCACGCTCGCCCTTCTCGCCGCCACCCCGGCGCTGGCCGAGACCCCCGCCGCCGCAACTGCAACCGCTGCCGCCCCCGCCGGACAGGCGCTACCGCCCAAGGAGCGGGGCAATCAGGTCCCGGCCTCTCCCGTCTCCGAAGCCTATCCCGCCGAAGCAATCGGCGACGGCGTCACCAGCGGCGGCTACAACCAGTCGCGCTGGGTGGAGGACTGGCGCCGCTATCGCGACCCCAAGAAGCGCGACGACATCCTCGACCGGCTGAAGTTCATCCCGCTCGACGGCAAGGGCGACATCTATCTGACGCTGTCGGGCGAATTGCGCTTCCGCGTCAACGAAACGACCAACCCCAATCTGCGCGCGGGTGAGGCGCAGCGGCAGGACATCACGCGCATCGTCGGCGGCGCCGATCTGCATCTGGGCAGCTACGTCCGCCTGTTCGGCGAACTGGCGCATGGCGGCCTCGCCGGGCAGAATCTCGGTACGATCACCCCGCAGATGCGCAACGATCTGGTCGTCCAGCAATCCTTCGTCGACCTCACCGGCACGGTCGCGCAGGCCGACGTCGGCATCCGCTACGGGCGCCAGACCTTCGCCGACGGCCCGAACCTGATGGTCGTGCCGCGCGACAACAACACGATCTTCACCGTCTATAACGGCACCCGCGCCTGGGCGCGCGCGAAACAGGTGCGCGTCGACCTGTTCGATTTCCATACGACCCAATTGGGCGTCGGCGGTACGGGCGACGACATCAGCGATCGCGGCCGCCGCTTCTCTGGCATTTCGGGCGGTATCGTCCTGCCCAAGACGCTGTTCGGCGGGTCGAAACTCTACCTCGACCCCTTCTTCTGGCGGTTGCGCAATAGTGCCGCCACCTGGGGCCGTACGACGACGCGTGAAGAGCGCTTCTTCTACGGCCTGCACACGCTGGGGGACATCGGCCCGGTCAACCTCGACTGGACGGTCAATCATCAGGGCGGCCATTTTGACGGCCGGCCGATCAGCGCCTGGCTGCTACTGTTCGCGCAGAACTATCGCCTGGGCAAGGATCGTGGCGCACCGCGCGTCGGCTTTCACGCCGATTACGCGTCGGGCGGCGGCGCCTATACCGGCGGCACGCTGCGCAACGCGCTCGCGCCCTTCGGCAACAACATCTATTACAGCTACCAGCTGTACGCGACACCGACCAATTTGATCGCGCTCGCGCCGACCTTCACCTTCAACCCGCTGAAGACCGTGCGCCTCTCGGCGGAATATCAGCTCAGCTGGCGCGATACGGTCCGCGATGCGGTGTATCGCGCGAACGGCACCGCCTTCGCCGGCACGCAGAATGTCCCGGGCCGCAAAATCGCCGACACCGCGCGCCTGCAAGCGGTCTGGACGATCTCGCCCCGCGTCAGCGTCACCGGCCGCTACGAACATCTGATGGCGGGTCCGGCGCTGAAGAACGCCGGCTACAGCAGTTCGGACTTCCTCGCCGGCTGGCTCAGCCTGCGCTTCTGACCGGGCGGGGCCCAATACGACATTAGGCCACGTTCCGAGGGGAACGTGGCCTAATGTCGTCTCGAAAGAGATACACGCCGCCGCTCATCGTCGGCTGAACGAACCACCTGAACAAGCAAGTGGCGGAGACGGAGTCCTCCGAACCTATGACCAGCCTGATTCAGTGCTGACCGACCAGACCGCAGAAACCCTTCCGTTTCTACCCTGTAGCTTCCGCACCTGACCGTTGACGACCGGCCACAACCGCATAGAAGTGTGGGGCGCAATGTGGGGCTTGAAGGCTGATGGGCAACCTGACTGTGGTGCGGGTGAAGGCACTAAAGGAACCGGGCCGCTACTCCGATGGGGACGGCCTGCTGCTGGTAGTCCGCGAGAGTGGCGCGAAGTCATGGCTCTGGCGCGGGCAGGCCAACGGGAAGCGGCGTGACATAGGACTAGGCTCCTACCCGGACGTGAGCTTAGCCGAGGCCCGCGATAAGGCAGCGGCAACGCGCAAGCAGATGCGGGCCGGTGATGATCCTGTGGAAGCCAAGCGCGCGGCGAAGAAGGCCGCTGCCACAATCCCCACGTTCCGCGCCGCCGCTGGGATGGTTCATGCAGAGCGTGAAGGCGACTGGCGCAACGACAAGCACAAGGCGCAGTGGATCAACACACTGACGACCTATGCCTTTCCCGCGATCGGTGACCGGCCAATAGACAAGGTGACGAGTGGCGACGTACGCGACCTGCTCGTGCCGATATGGCAGAGCAAACCCGAGACGGCGCGGCGTGTCCTTCAACGGATCGGTAAGGTGCTCGACTGGGGCTACGCCAAGGGCCACTGCGCTGGCGAGGCCCCGATGCGCTCGATCCGGGCCGGGCTGAACAGGCAGACCAAGAAGCCCGAGCACTTCGCATCACTGCCGCACGATCAGGTCGCCGCTTTGATGGTGAAGCTGGCGACCAGCGACACGGCCGGCCGGCTTGCCCTTCGCTTCCTGATCCTGACTGCTGCGCGATCCGGCGAGGTGCGTGGCGCGACGTGGGACGAGATCGGCGACGGCATCTGGACTGTTCCCGCCGAGTGTGGATCGGCGTGGAAAAGGGACCCCGTTAGCGGGGTGATCGGCGTCGAAAAGGGACCCCTCATCCTGGTGTTCTAGGCTGTTCGCTTGGCGGTGTGTCAGGCGGCGAGATCGGGATGCTGGTATTGGAGACGGTGTTGAGGATCCGGCGCGAGCACGCGTCGGGCAAGGCCATCAAGGCGATAGCGCGGGACCTGCACCTGTCGCGCAAGGTGGTGCGCAAGGCGATCCGGGCGCCGGAAGCGGACATGGGTTATCGGCGAGAGGTGCAGCCGCTGCCGAAGCTGGGGCCGTTTCAGGCGCGACTGGATGCGTTGCTGGAGGAAGATGAGGCACGGCCGCGGCGCGAGAAGCTGCGCCTCACGCGCATCCACGACCTGCTGCTACGCGAGGGGTTCGATGGCTCGTACGACGCGGTTCGCCGTTATGCGGCGCGCTGGCGGCAGGCGCAGCGTCGCGACGTGATGAATGCGCCGGCGTTCATCCCGCTGCTGTTCCGGCCGGGCGAGGCTTACCAGTTCGACTGGAGCCACGAGGACGTCGAGATCTCGGGCAAGCCGATGCGCGTGAAGGTCGCGCATGTCCGGCTGTGCGCGTCGCGGGCAATGTATGTGCGGGCCTATCCCCGCGAGACACAGGAGATGCTGTTCGACGCGCATGCACGGGCGTTTGCTTTCTTCGGAGGCGTGCCGACGCGCGGCATCTACGACAACATGAAGACGGCGGTGACGAGCGTGTTCACCGGCAAGGAGCGGGTCTTCAACCGTCGCTTCCTGGTCATGGCCAACCATTACATGGTCGAGCCGACCGCCTGCTCGCCGGCGTCGGGCTGGGAGAAAGGTCAGGTCGAGAACCAGGTGCAGACCGCACGCGGTCGCTTCTTCCAGCCGCGCCTGCGATTTACCGGCCTCGAGGAGTTGAACGGCTGGCTGGAGGCGGAGTGTCGGCGCTGGGCAGAGTTGCACCAGCATCCCGAGCAGAAGGAGCTGACAGTCGCCCAGGCATGGGCAGCAGAACGGGCGGTGCTCCAGCCTGTTGTCGCACCCTTCGACGGCTTCCACGAGAGCGAGCATGCGGTAAGCGGCACATGCCTCATCAGCTTCGAGCGCAACCGCTATTCCGTTTCTGCCAGGGTGGTGCGACGTGCCGTCCAGGTCCGCGCCTATGCCGACCGCATCGTCGTGCGCTGCGACGGTGAAGTCGTCGCCGACCATCCCCGGTTCTTCGGCCGCGACCGGACCATCTACGACCCGTGGCACTATCTGCCGGTGCTGGTGACCAAGCCGGGTGCCCTGCGCAACGGCGCACCGTTCCAGGGCTGGGAGTTGCCGCCTGCGCTGGCACGACTGCGGCGCAAGCTTGGCACCGGCGACGATGCCGACCGGCGGTTCGTGCGGGTGCTGGCAGCGGTGCTCGACGACGGGCTGGAGGCGGTAGAAGTGGCCGTGCGCGAAGCATTGCTGGCCGGCGTCGCCAGCGACGACGTCATCGTCAACATCCTGGCCCGCCGGCGCGAACCGCCGCGACCGCTGACTATTGTCACGCCAGAAGATCTGGCGCTGCGCCATCCGCCCCGTGCCGACTGCAACCGCTATGACAGCCTGCGAGGTCTCCATGCAGCGGCATGAGATGATGACGGCCATGGCCGAGTTGGGGCTGAAGGGCATGGCTGGCGCCTTCGACGAGGCGGTCACTACCGGTCTCCAGCGCAAGCGCACGACCATGGAGGTCCTGACCGACCTGCTGCGTGCCGAGGCGACGCACCGCCATGCAGCCTCGGTCCGTTACCGGATGTCGGCCGCCAGGTTACCCGCGGTGAAGGACCTCGACGCCTTCGTCTTCGGCGACACTCCCATCAACGAGGGACTGGTGCGCTCGCTGTACAGCGGCTCGTTTCTTCCGGGCCAACGCAACGTCGTGCTGGTCGGTGGAACGGGTACCGGCAAGACGCATCTCGCCACCGCCATCACTGCCAATGTGGTACGAGCCGGCGCCCGCGGACGCTACTTCAACACAGTGGACCTGGTGAACCGGCTCGAGGAGGAAACGCGCCTCGGCAAGGCCGGCACGCTGGCGGCCCAGCTTTCGCGCCTCGATCTCGTGGTGCTCGACGAGCTTGGCTACCTGCCGTTTGCACGCTCGGGCGGTCAACTGCTCTTCCACCTCGTCAGCAAGCTCTACGAGAAGACCTCGGTCATCGTCACCACCAACCTGGCCTTTGGTGAGTGGCCGACCGTCTTTGGCGACCCCAAGATGACCACCGCGCTGCTCGACCGCATTACCCACCATTGCGACATCGTCGAAACCGGCAACGACAGCTGGCGCTTCAAACATCGAAGCTGAAGCCTGGGGCACCGGCAGAGAACGCTTCGTGCTGGTTGCGCCTCCGGTCGGGCTACGCCCGCCCTACGCCGCAACCAGCACGAACAGTGCGCCCGTCATACCCGTTACGCTGCTCGACGAAGGGGGTCCCTTTTGCACGCCGATAGGGGGTCCTTTTTGGACGCCGATTGACACGGTGTGAAACGTGTCAGCACATCGAGAGCAAGGCAGACGTGCTGAGGAGCGCGAGCGCTGCCGCTTTCCCATCCAGCCACTTCGGCGGCGCTCACGCCAAACTGTGACGCAACTTCTTCAATGGTGAGCCCGGCATCAGTTCTAAGGGCGGAAAAAGACATGAAACTTCCTAAGAACAAGTGGCAGGCGGTGACGTGACCCCCGTTTCTTCATCCACCTGGAACTAGAGACCGGCCCATGGAAGGGACGGACGGAATGAAGCGGAAGCAGTTTTCGGAAGAGCAGATCATCGGCATTCTGAAGGAGGCCGAGGCCGGCGCGGTGGTGACGGAGCTTTGCCGCAAGCACGGCATGTCGAGCGCGACCTACTACGCCTGGAAGGCCAAGTATGGCGGCCTGGAGGTGTCCGAGGCGAAGCGACTGCGGGCGCTGGAAGACGAGAATGGCAGGCTCAAGCGGCTGCTGGCCGACGCCATGCTGGACAATGCGGGGTTGAAAGACCTGCTGGCAAAAAAGTGGTGAGCGCGGCCGCCAAACGGGAGGCGGTCGCGCGGTTGCAGGCTGGATTCGGGATGAGCGAGCGGCGCGCCTGCGCCGTGATCGGGGCCGACCGGACGAGCATGCGCTACCGCTCATGTCGCGGGGGCGACGAGGATCTGCGGGCACGGCTGCGCGAGTTGGCAGGCCAGCGTCGCCGTTTCGGCTATCGACGGCTGCACATCCTGCTGCGGCGCGACGGCGTCACCATCAACCGCAAGAAGACGCAGCGGCTCTACCGAGAGGAGGGCCTGACGGTGAGGCGCAGGAAGGGACGAAGGCGCGCCGTGGGCGCGCGGGCACCTGGGCCGGTGCTGGCGCTCCCCAACCAGCGCTGGAGCCTGGACTTCGTGCATGACCAGCTTGCCACCGGCCGGCGGTTTCGCGTGCTCAACATCGTCGACGACGTCACGCGCGAATGCCTGCGTGCGGTGGTGGACACCTCGATCTCCGGCAAGCGGGTCGTACGCGAGCTGGTCGACCTGGTCGCCGAGCGTGGTCGGCCAGGCATGATTGTCAGCGATAACGGCACCGAGCTGACCTCAAATGCGGTGCTGGTCTGGTCGGACGAGTCAAAGGTCGAGTGGCACTACATCGCGCCGGGCCGCCCCATGCAGAACGGCTATGTCGAGAGCTTCAACGGCCGTATGCGCGACGAGCTGCTCAACGAGACGCTGTTCCTCAGCCTCGCGCACGCCCGCGCCGTGGTCCGGGAATGGGTCGACGACTACAACACCGAGCGGCCGCACTCCTCGCTCGGCTACGCCACCCCGGCGGCCTTCGCCGCCGAGATCGAGAAGCAACGGCCTGGACGCGTCCAGGCCGTTGCTTCGTGTGCGCTCGTGCACCACAACAAACGCCGGTCTCTGGTCCCGGCTGGATGAAAGCCGGGGGTCACGTCAGCGGGAGCAAGCTCGTCCGGTTGACAGAATGATTGGTAGCCGACGCTAGCGATCCACCGTCAAACCTGTAAGCCTTCGGATTGTCCGCACACCACATTCCTCCGGGAATCTGACGATCACCATCGGCTTACGCCCTCGCTCCACGAGCCTTGCGCACAGCAGTGCGAGATTGAACGCGATCACGAGTTCCTCGTCGTCAGCAACGAGCTGGTGCGGGTCATCAACGATACGAAGGTTCTGCCGTTCATTCAGGGCGAGGTAGTTCGGCCGCTTGGGGCTCCCGACTAAGCAACTCGACAACGAGGATACGGCGTTCAAACGCGAGCTGATGGCGGCGCTACAGAACGCCTGTCAGCGTCCCGCCGCCGGTGAAGTGGAGCTGTTTGACGACTCCCCTGAGGCGGTCCGCTTCACCATGCTCATGCAAGAGGACATTTGGAAGCCGACACTCGCCGGTGCATTAGGGGATCAGCTGCTATTCGGCGGCGTTCCCTGACCTGTCCCGCGTATCGTTCAGCTCTGGCAACATGAGCACTAAGCGCGCGCAAAAAGTGCAAAAAATAGAACGCGACCGGATGGGGCACTATCGCACCAGCCGTGGACTTCAGCTGAAAATGAGGGTGTTACCCTTATCGGGCACGTCCGACCATGTGTCCGCTAAAGCCACGGAATGCGACTGTGGGGCTGGGTGTGGGTCTATGTGCGTGGCCAGGGCATAAAACACAACGGTTACATGCACTTGGGAAGTGCATTTGGCGGAGACGGAGGGATTCGAACCCTCGGTACGGTTTCCCGTACGACGCTTTAGCAAAGCGTTGGTTTCAGCCACTCACCCACGTCTCCGAGCTGCGGCGTCGGGCGGCTATAGCGAGGGTCTTTCGGGGGATCAACGGGGTTGAGGCCCGCATTCGATCGTAATTTCGGCGCCGCCCGCCGTTCGTTCATTGCCGGGCAAGCGCCGGGGTGGTTAACGGGGGGCGGCGCCGTGTGGCGCGACGAGGGGGAATGGTGATGCGGGTGATCGGTTTCGCGCTGGCGGCGAGTGCGCTGGTGGCAGCAAGTGCGCCCGCACAGGTGACGACGATCGATCCCAATCGCGCGATCGACGGCGATCTGTCGACGCAGGCGCGGACGACATCCTCCACCCCGCGCAGCGCGCCGCGCCCCACGCCGACCCCGGCTCCCTCCGTGGAGCGCGACTGGGCGGCGCAGCCGGAGACCACGGCTGGCGCGTCCGGCGCCGGCTTCACCCAGGCCCCCGCACCCGCCTATGCCAGCCAGACGACCGAGGCGCAGCAGCAGGCGCAGGCCGACGCCACGCTGAAGGCCGCTTCCACCTATCAGCGCGAAGACCTGCTCGCCGCGGGCGAGGGCGTGTTCGGCAAGGGCGCGGCGGGCCTCGCCGGCATGCTGGAAAAGGTGCTGAAGGAGCAGGGCGAGCCCAATGCCTATATCGCGGGCCGCGAGGCGGCGGGCGCGTTCGTGCTGGGCGTGCGCTATGGCTCGGGGATCATGAGCCACAAGGTGGAGGGACAGCAGCCCGTCTATTGGACGGGCCCGTCGGTGGGCTTCGACGTCGGCGGCGACGCCAACAAGGTGTTCGTCCTCGTCTACAACCTCTATGATACCGAAGAGCTGTTCCGCCGCTTCCCGGCGGTGGAGGGGCGGCTGTATCTGGTCGGCGGCTTTGCCGCGACCTATCTGCGCCGTGGCAACATCGTGCTGATCCCGATCCGCCTGGGCGTCGGTTACCGCGCGGGCGTCAACGTCGGCTATATGAAGATCACGCACAAGGCGAAGTGGCTGCCGTTCTGATCGGTCGGGTAAGCGCTGTACGTCAGTCGGAGCGACGCGCCACCCGTAAGGCCTAAGCCCCATCCGTCATTGCGAGCGTAGCGAAGCAATCCAGAGCCGGACCAGGACGCCCTGGATTGCTTCGCTGCGCTCGCAATGACGATCGCGACCCGGCGCAGCCCTTTGCAGTGAAGCTCAGGCGAGCAGCGTCGCGATCCGCTCCATCCGTTCGCCAGCGTCGGCGATCCGTTCGGCCAGGATCAGCCGGCCGTTCTTTGTCTCCAGCCCGTCGACCTGCCCGGCGATATCGCTGTCCGCCCGCGGCGTCAGCGCCACCGCGGCGGGGCCGGCATCGATCCGCGCGACGCCATGCGCGCGGGCCAGTTCGCGCACGCGGGCCAGCGCGATCAGCCGCATGGCGGCGTCGGGTACGTCGCCGAACCGGTCGCGCAATTCCTCCTCGAACGCCTCGACGTCCTCGACGTCGCGCAGCCGCGCGAGCCGGGCGTAGAGCGACAGCCGCAAATCCTCGTCCGGAATCCAGTCCGCCGGCAATTGCCCTTCCAGCCCCAAATGCAGTTCGGGCGTCCAGCGCTCCACCGTCTCGCCGCGCGCGGTGCGTAGCGCGCCTTCGAGCAACTGTTGGTAGAGCTCGACGCCGATCAGCCGCATATGCCCCGCCTGCGTCTCGCCGAGCAGATCGCCCGCGCCGCGCATGTCGAGGTCGCGCCCGCTGATCGCTAACCCCGCGCCCAGCCGATCGAACGCCTCCAGCGTCCTGAGGCGCTTCAGCGTGCGCGGCGCGATGGCATGCTCGCCATCGGTGAACAGCAGCACCTGCCCGCGCCGATGCCCGCGCCCGACGCGCCCGCGCAGCTGGTGCAATTGGGCGAGGCCGAAGCGGTCGGCATGGACGATCGCCATCGTATTGGCGCGCGGCACGTCCAGCCCCGCCTCGATGATGTTGGTCGCGAGCAATACGTCGCCGTCGCCGCGGCCGAAGCGCACCATCGCCTCGTCGATCTCGGCAGCCGGCATCTTGCCATGCGCCTGCAACAGCTCGAGTTCGGGCACCAGCTTGGCCAGCTGGTCCGCGAGCGGCGCCATGTCGGCGATGCGCGGCACGACGACAAAGCTCTGCCCGCCGCGCGCGCGCTCTCGTAACAGGGCCGCGCGCAGCGTCTCGGGCGCGAAGGCGGAGACGGCGGTGCGGATCGGCTGGCGGCGCGCCGGTGGCGTCGCGATCACCGAGAGCTGGCGCAGGCCGACGAGTGCCGCTTGCAGCGTGCGTGGGATCGGGGTGGCCGACAGCGTTAGCACATGGCCCGCCGACCCATCGCCGGCCGACAACGCCTGCAGCTTCGCCTTGTCCGCGGCGCCGAAGCGCTGCTCTTCGTCGACGATCACCAGCGCCAGGTCGCGATAGGCCACGCCCTTGCCGGCCACCGCGCCCGTGCCGATCACGATATGAATGCTGCCATCCTTCAGCCCCGCTTTCACTCGGCGCGCCTCGGCGGCAGTGGACAGGCGCGACAGGCCGGCGACGACGATATCCGTGCCGGCGAAGCGCTGCGTGAAGCTGTCGAGATGCTGGCGGGCGAGCACGGTCGTCGGCGCGGCGAGCGCCACCTGCTTGCCCGAAAGCGCGGCGATGGCCGCGGCGCGCAATGCGACCTCGGTCTTGCCGAAGCCGACGTCGCCGATCACCAGCCGGTCCATCGGCCGCCCGGAGGCCAGATCGCTGCGCACCGCCTCGATCGTGAGCAGCTGGTCGGGCGTTTCGGAGAAGGGAAAGCCCGCGGCGAAGCGTTCATAGGCGGCGGGATCGGGATCGAGCACCGGCGCCGTCCGCTCGCCGCGTTCGGCGGCGAGGTTCGTCAGCCCGCGCGCGGTTTCGGCGATCGCGGCGTCGATGCCGACGCGGCGCTCGTGCCAGCTCTTGCCATCGAGCGTGTCGAGCTTCACCGCATCGTCTTCGGCCCCATAGCGCCACAGCCGGTCGGCATCCGCCACCGGCACCAGCCGTACCGCGTCGCGCGCATACACCAGCTTGATCGCGTCGCCGCCGGTCTCCCCGTCCTCCGCCAGAGTTTCCAGCCCTGCGACGGTGCCGATGCCGTGATCCTCATGGATCACCGTATCGCCGACGCGGATCTCGGTCGTCTGGAGCAGGTCAGGGTCGACGCGCCGCACCGCCCCGTCGTCGCGATCCGCACGGCTGCCGATCAGGTCGGCAGCGGCGACCGCCAGCACGCCCTTCGTCGCGAACCCGCGATCGGCGGGGGCCGCGAGCGTGAGCAGCGATCCCTTCGGCGCCTCGGCTACGGCCGCCCAGTCGTCCAGCGTGGTTGCACTCGCGTCCACCGCCTTCTCGATCCGTTTGGTCAGGAAACGCAAGTCGCGCGCGCTGCCAAGCACAACGACCCGCGTGCCCGCGGCCAGCGCCGCCTTGGCGACCTTAGCGAAGGCGCGCATCGGTCCGCGCTGTTCGACGAAGCGGGGCGGGGGATCGCCTGCTTTGGGCAGAGCCTTGACGGTCCGTTCTGCCATCGCCGCGGTCCATGCGTCTTCGTCCACCACTTCGCGCGCCGCCCGGCGGGCGCCCCGCGCGGCGGCATCCGCGCTCAGCAGCAGCAGGCGGCGGCGGCGGTCGTCCGCGGCGGGCGACACGACGATCGTCGCATCGGGCAGATGGTCGATCAGCGTGCAGCGTTCCGCGCCCAGCGGCGGTTCGGCGACGCGGCCCAGCTCGCGCTGCTTGACCTCGCCCGTGCTGCGCTGGTCGGCGGGGTCGTAGGACCGGATCGCGACGACATGGCCATCGCCCACCTCGATCCGCAGCGGCGCGTCCGCATCGGCGGGAAAGACGTCGAGCACCGCGCCGCGCAGCGCCAGCTCGCCCGGTTCGTCGACCCGCTCGTCGGCGATATAGCCGAGGTCGGTGAGCGCCTCGGCCAGCGTCGCCAGATCGCATGCGCTGCCGACCGTCACTCGCGGCGGTTCGGCATCGAAGGCTGCGGGGGCAGGGCAGGCGCGGGCGAGCGCCTCACCCGTTGTGATCAGCGCGATCCGCGGCCGGCGACGCCTGGCGAGCGTGCAGCGCACGGTGCGCAGCGCCGACACGCGCTGCCCGACGTTGGCGGGGGAGGCGGGCGCCTCGTCCCCGGGCAGCGCGTCGGTGCCGGGACAGACCACGACCGTCGCCGCGGGCATCATCGCGGCGAGCGCGCGGGTCAGCGCCGCCGCGCGTACCTCGTCCGCTTCCGCCGCCAGCACGTCGCTTTTGCGCAGCAGACCGGCGAGCCCCGCCGCGGTTTCGGCAATGCCCAGCCGCCCGTGGGGCCGGTCGTCGCCCGGGGCGAGGGTCGCGATCTCCGCGGCGGACAGCGTACGCATGAACTGGGGCATCCTGTTGAAGGATAACCGGAAACACCCGCCCGCCCATCGCCGTTCCGCGCTTGGGCAAAAGAAGATCGCCCGCATGCCCGCGGATCGCCCCGCGCAGATGATCGTTGGCAGCGCGCCCGCGTCGCGGCATCAGACCCGCAGACACTCCTCCCTTTCATGAGAGACGCCATGACCCAGACCGCCCTCATCACCGGCGCCACCGCCGGCATCGGTGCCGCTGCCGCCCAGGAATTCGTCGGCGCCGGCTGGCGCGTCATCGCCACCGGCCGCCGCGCCGACCGGCTGGACGCGCTGAAGGCGGAGTTGGGCGATGCGGTCCACACGCTCGCCTTCGATATTGCCGACGACGCCGCCACCGCCGCCGCGCTCGACAGCCTGCCCGCCGACTGGCGCGACATCGACCTCCTCATCAACAACGCCGGCCTGGCGCTCGGCACCAAGCCCGCGCAGGAGGCGAAGCTCGACGACTGGCGCACGATGATCGCCACCAACGTCTCGGCCCTCGTCGCGCTGACGCACCGGCTGCTCCCCGGCCTGATCGAACGCCAGGGCGCGATCATCAACCTGTCGTCGGTCGCGGCGACCTATCCCTACACCGGCGGCAACGTCTACGGCGGCACCAAGGCGTTCGTGGAGCAATTCTCGCTGGGGCTACGCTCGGACCTGCACGGCACCGGCGTGCGCGTCACCTCGATCGAGCCGGGGATGGTCGAAACGGAGTTCACCGTCGTGCGCACCGGCGGCGATCAGGGGGCATCAGACACGCTCTACAAGGGCGCCGACCCGATGACCGCGGAGGATATCGCCGCGACGATGCTCTGGGTCGCGACGCTGCCCCCGCATCTCAACATCAACCGGCTGGAACTGATGCCGGTCAGCCAATCCTTCGCCGGCTTCCAGGTCGCGCGGAAGGGGTAGGGGCGGACCAAAAACGCCGTTCGCCCTGAGCTTGTCGAAGGGCTGGGTGCTCCGCGCGGTGCGGTTCGTGCGTACAGGTGTGCTTCGACAAGCTCAGCACGAACGGGGGATATATGGCCCGTTAGTCCCGCCCCGCGCACGGATCGCGCAGATGCTGCGACAGGAAGGCGATCAGCGCCTCGACGCGCGCCGGGCGCAGCGCGCTGGGCGGGGTGACGATGTGCAGCCCGATCGGCGCCGGCGCCCAGTCCGCCAGCAGCGGCACCAGCGCGCCGCTCGCCAGATGCGGGCCGACGATGAAGGCCGGCAGGCGCGCGATCCCCAGGCCGGCGAGCAACGTGGGCACCAGCGCCTCGCCGCTGTTG
Organism: Sphingomonas sp. NIC1; assembly: GCF_001638925.1. NCBI lineage: Bacteria > Pseudomonadati > Pseudomonadota > Alphaproteobacteria > Sphingomonadales > Sphingomonadaceae > Sphingomonas > Sphingomonas sp. NIC1. Next base: position 710,029 of record NZ_CP015521.1, on the reverse strand, counting down.
GCGATCAGCGGCCCCTGCGGCCGGATCGCGACGTCGCTGCCGTCGGCGTGCTGGAAATGCCACGGCCCGGTGACGTTCGAATAGCCGAGCAGCCGATGCGCCGACAGCGCCGCCGGGTGCGCGGGCGTGCCATGCTCCGCCAGATAGGCAGGCGACGCGACCAGATGCGCTGCGATATCGCCCAGCCGCCGCGCGCGCAGGCTGCTGTCGGCCAGCTCGCCGATGCGCAGCGCCACGTCGAACCCTTCGGCAACGATATCCACCCGTGCGTCCGAACAATGCAGGTCGATCTCGACGCCCGGATGCTCTTTCAGGAACGTCGCGAGCAGCGGGGCGACGTTGCTGATGCCGAAGCTCATCGGCGCCGCCAGCCGGACGCGCCCGGTCGGTACGCTTGCGGCATCGCGCGCCGCTTCCTCCGCCGCGCGCGCCTCGCCCAGGATGCGCGTCGCATGGTCGGCGAGCGGTCGCCCCGCCTCGGTCAGCGCCAGCCGGCGCGACGTGCGGTGGAACAGCGACTGGCCGATATGCGCCTCCAGCCGGCTGATCGCCTTGGAGACGGTCGCCTTGCTCAGCCCGATCGCATCGGCGGCGCCGCTAAACGAGCGATGCTCCACCACCGCGGCGAAGATCGCCCAGGCCTCCAGATCCGGCAGTCGCATCGATCCCCCCACAGGTTGCAACCGCCAGCCTTACCCAAAGGAACCGCTTGAGGAAACGATCGGTTTCCACCGTTTCCGTTTACGCGCCGATGGGCCGACGCCATCTTGGCGGCCAAGACAGATGGAGATGTTCGCGATGACCAAGGTTCTGGTGCTCTATTATTCCTCCTACGGCCATATCGAGAAGATGGCCGACGCCGTCGCCGAGGGCGCGCGCGAGGGTGGGGCAGAGGTCGCCATCCGCCGCGTCGCCGAAACCGCGCCGGACGAGATCGTCAAGGCGGCCGGCTTCAAGACCGACACCGCGCACCCGCTGATCGAGGGCCCCGATGCGCTCGCCGACTATGACGCGATCATCGTCGGCGCGCCGACCCGCTACGGCCGGATGCCCAGCCAGATGGCGGCCTTCTGGGACACGACCGGCGGCCTGTGGTTCAAGGGCGCGCTGATCGGCAAGGTCGGCGGCGCCTTCACCTCGACCGCCAGCCAGCACGGCGGGCAGGAAACGACGCTCTTCTCGCTCATTACCAACCTGCTGCACCACGGCATGGCGATCGTCGGCCTCGATTACGGCTTCCAGGCCCAGATGGGAGTCGATGAAGTCCGCGGCGGTTCGCCCTACGGCGCCACCACGATAGCCGGCGGCGACGGCTCGCGCCAGCCGCATGCCGAGGAACTGGCCGGCGCCCGCTACCAGGGCAAGCGCATCGCCGAGACGGCGGCGAAGCTGAAGGCGTAACGGCGGCCAAACCCACCCCGTCACCCCGGACTCGTTCCGGGGTCCACCAAGCGGCACGGGGACGGCAAGCGGCTCCAGCCTCCCCCTTGCGGACCGGTGGACCCCGGAACGAGTCCGGGGTGACGGGGCATTTTGGGTGAAGCATCACGCCCCCCACGCCATGATGACGCCCGCCCGCCACCGCGCTACCACCCGCACATGACCCAAGCCCCCACGCACCCCCCACGTCCCCGTCTCGCCTATCACCACACGCCGGGCACCGGTCCGACGATCGTCTTCCTCCCCGGCTATGCCTCCGACATGACCGGCACCAAGGCGCTGGCGCTGGAGGCCTGGGCGGGCCGCACCGGCCGTGCCTTCCTGCGCTTCGATTACGGCGGCTGCGGCGCGAGCGAAGGCGACTTCGCCGACCAGACGCTCGCCGGCTGGCGCGACGATACGCTGGCGATGATCGACCAGATCGTCGCCGGACCGGTGGTGCTGGTGGGATCGTCGATGGGCGGCTGGCTGATGCTGCTCGCCGCCAGGGCACGGCCCGATCGCGTGCGCGGCCTCGTCGGCATCGCGCCGGCCCCCGATTTCACCGATTGGGGTTTCACGCTCGACGAAAAAATGGCGATCCTGCAGCAGGGCAAGCTGGAGCGTGCCAACCCCTATGGTCCCGAACCGACGCTCTACACCCGCGCCTTCTTCCAGTCGGGCGAAGCCAACCGATTGATGTTCGGCACCATTCCCTTCGACGGTCCGGTGCGGCTGGTGCAGGGGCAAGCGGACCCCGACGTGCCGTGGGATCGCACCGTGCATCTGGCCGAGCTGATCCGTTCAGCCGACGTGCAGACGTGGCTGGTCAAGGACGGCGACCACCGCCTGTCGCGCGACACCGACGTCGCGCTGATCGTCCGCGCGGTCGAGGACGTGCTGAGCCGCTTATGATCCTGTTGTTCGCCGCCGCCTTACAAGCCGCCACCGCTGCTCCTGCCGACCCGCGCGAGGCGCGTTTCGACCGCTGCGTCGCGCTCGCCCGCACCGATCCCGCCGCCGCCCGTGCCGAAGCGGTCCGCTGGGGCGCCAGCGGCGGCGCCTGGTTCGCACGCCAATGCGCCGGCCTGGCGTACACGCAGGAGGGCAACTTCCCCGCCGCCGCCGTCGAATTCGAAGCGGCCGCCAAGGCGGCCGAAACCGCGCACGACAAACGCGCCGCCAATTACCGTGCGCAGGCGGGCAATGCCTGGCTCGCGGCCGGCGACGTGCCCAAGGCGCGGTCCAACCTCGACACCGCGCTGATCGCGGGGACGCTGGAGGGGCTGGCGCTCGGCGAGGCGCAGCTCGACCACGCCCGCGTGCTGGTCGCGGCCGGTGAGCCCGAGGGCGCGCGTCGCGATATCGATATGGCGCTCAAGACCGCGGGCGACGACCCGCTGGCGTGGCTACTGTCGGCGACGCTGGCACGGCGCGAGGGCGACGTGATCCGCGCCAAGACGGACATTGCCGAGGCGCTGAAACGCTCCGCCGACGACGCCTCGGTGCAGCTCGAGGCGGGCAACATCGCCGCGCTCGCCCGCGACGAGGCCGGCGCCCGCGCCGCCTGGGCCGAAGCCGCACGCCTCGCCCCCAACGCCCCCGCAGGCAAGGAAGCCCGCGCCGCGCTCGCCCAATTCGGCGACGTGCCGGCGGCAAAGGCGGCACCGACAGGCCGCTGACGCCCACCGAACCCATCGAGTCGTCCAGCAGAAGCACTGGGCGACAATCTGCGCAGCCATAAGTCCTCCCCCGCCAGGGGGAGGTGGCATGCCGAAGGCATGACGGAGGGGGCGGACGGAAACGTCTCTAGTAACGAAGCGCTACCCTTACCTCCCCCTCCGTCACCGCCTTCGGCGGCGCCACCTCCCCCTGGCGGGGGAGGACTTATGACTGCGCCCAACCCCCACCCGTCACCCCGGACTTGTTCCGGGTTCCACTGACCCGCGGGGGCAGCGCCTGAGCCTCTTGCCGTCCCCCCGCCGCCCGGTGGACCCCGGAACAAGTCCGGGGTGACGAAGTGGCCCCCCCTCGACGGCACCGACGCCCTCCCTTACGCGTTGGGGCACGATCGTTCCCCAAGTCCAAGGGCAAGGCATGCATTACCTCCACACCATGATCCGCGTCAGCGATCCCGACGCGACGATCGCCTTCTTTAACGTGCTCGGCCTCCACGAAGTCCGTCGCATCGACAACGAGCAGGGCCGCTTCACGCTGATCTTCCTCGCGACGCCCGAAGACGCCAAGCTCGGCGACCGCCGCGCCGAGGTGGAGCTGACCTACAATTGGCCGGCACAGGACGGCAGTGCGCCCGAAACCTACACCGGCGGCCGCAATTTCGGCCACCTCGCCTATCGCGTCGACAATATCTACGACAGCTGCCAGGCGCTGATGGACCACGGCGTCACGATCAACCGCCCGCCGCGCGACGGCAACATGGCGTTCGTGAAGACCCCCGACGGCATTTCGATCGAGCTGTTGCAGGCGGGCGACCCGCTGCCGTCGGCCGAGCCCTGGGCGTCGATGCCCAACACCGGCAGCTGGTGACGCCATGACGCTGGAGATCGTCCGCGTTCCCGTGCTCAGCGACAATTACGCCTGGCTGATCCATGACGATGCCAGCGGCGAGACGGTCGCGGTCGATCCCGGCGAGGCGGCGCCCGTACAGGCCGCCGCCACACAGCGCGGCTGGCGGATCGATCAGGTGTGGACGACGCACTGGCACCCCGATCACGTCGGCGGCAACGAGGCGTTGCGGGCGGCGGGCGCCCGCATCACCGGTCCGGCGCGCGAGGCCGCGAAGATCCCGACGCTCGACGCGACGGTGGACGAAGGCGACGTGGTCCACATCGGCGGATCGGTCGCGCAGGTGCTGCACGTTCCCGGCCACACCGCCGGCCACATCGCCTTCCACCTCGCCGACGATCAGGCGATCTTCACCGGCGACACATTGTTCGCGCTGGGTTGCGGGCGGTTGTTCGAAGGCACGCCGGCAGAGATGTTCGCCAACATGCAGCGCTACGCCGCGCTGCCCGACGCGACGCGCGTCTATTGCGGCCACGAATATACCCAAAGCAACGGCCGCTTCGCGCTCAGCGTCGAGCCGGACAATGCGGCGCTGGTCGAGCGGATGCGCGCGGTCGACGCAGCCCGCGCGGCGGGCGAGGCGACCGTGCCGACCACCATCGGCCTGGAGCGCGCGACCAATCCGTTCCTGCGGGCGAAGGACGCGGACGAATTTGCCACGCTGCGGGCCGGCAAGGACAATTTCAAAGGCTGAGACGTTTTACCCGGCGACAGGAGCGACATATGGCGATCAGGACACCCCTTGCGTTGGCGACGCTGCTGCTGGCGGCGGCCTGCGCTCAGACGCCGCAGCAACGCCTTGCCGCCGAACAGGACAGCGCCGCCGCGGCCAGCGGCTTACAGAAGGAACTCGCCGGCCTCACCCCCGGTCAGCCGATGGCGTGCATGCCGCGCTTCAACAATACGCAGGTCAAGGCGTTCGGCCCGACATTGGTCTATTCGGTCAGCCGTACGCTCAAATACCGCACCGATACGTCGGGCGGCTGCGAGCGCGTTGCACGCGGTGATATCCTCGTCACGCAAAGCCCGATGAGCCAGGCGTGCCAGGGCGATATCGCGACCACGGTCGACCAAGGATCGCGGATGATGTCGGGCAGCTGCTCGCTCGGTCCATTCGTCCGCTACGAACGGCCGGCGCGATGAAGGCGCTGGCGCTGCTCGCCCTCGCGCTGCCGCTCATGGCGGCCAGGTCTGACCCGCTCGCCGACCGGGTGGCGGGGACCCCGGCCGACTGCATCACGCTGTCGAGCACCAACGGCCCGGAGATCGTCGATGCGCACACCATCCTCTATCGCCAGGGCGCGGGTCGCACGGTGTGGAAGACGGGACCGGTCGGCGCCTGCCCGTCGCTCGCGCCGCTCAACACGCTGATCATCGACGTGTGGGGCGGGCAATTGTGTCGCAACGATCGCTTCCGCGTGCTGACGCCGGGTACGTCGATCCCCTCCGCCTATTGCCGATTCACCCGCTTCACGCCCTATACGCTGCCGGAAAAGCGCTGATCCACCTGTTGATCTCACCCCAGCGCAGTCTGGGGTCTTTCGCGGCTCCTGCCCCGCGTCTCAACCGAACGATCCCAGCCTATGCCGCGATGACGGCCGGATCGGATGATAGCGACGCTGGCACCGGCACCACGATCCCCCTATCGTGTCGACATGATACGCCCGTTCCACCTTGCCTTTCCCGTCCACGATCTCGCCGCCGCGCGCGCCTTCTACGGCGGCACCCTGGGCTGCGCGGAGGGGCGATCAAGCGACGCCTGGATCGATTTTGATCTGTACGGCCATCAGATCGTCGCCCACCTCGATCCCGCCGCGCGCGCGGTGCGCGTCGAAAATGCCGTCGACGGCCATGACGTGCCGGTCCCGCATTTCGGCGCGGTGCTGACCATGCCGGACTGGGAGGCCCTGCGCGACCGCCTCGTCGCGGCGGGCACCCGCTTCGGCATCGCCCCGCATGTCCGCTTTGTCGGCCAACCGGGCGAGCAGGCGACGATGTTCTTCTACGACCCCTCGGGCAACGCGCTGGAGTTCAAGGCGTTTGCCGACGACGCGATGCTGTTCGCCACCACGAAGGACCCCGCATGACCGCGCCGATCGAAATCAACATTCCCCACCAGCTCGGCAAGCAGGGCGTCCGCGACCGGCTGGACGGCGGCATCGGCAAGATCGGCCGGCTGATACCCGGCGGCGCACAGGTCGATCACCGGTGGGAGGGCGACACGATGCACTTCACCGTCGGCGCGATGGGCCAGCAGATCGGCTGCCGCGCCACCGTGTCGGACAGCAACGTCCACGCGATCGTCGACCTGCCCGGCTTCCTCGGCCTGTTCGCCGGCAAGATCCGCGACGTCATCCAACAGGAAGCACCCAAGCTGCTCAAATAAAGATTCCTCCCTGCGCAGCGGGGAGGGGGACCGTTCGCGCAGCGAATGGTGGAGGGGCCCTTCCACGAGCGCGGCGCTCAGGGCTGCCCCCTCATTCACCGCCGCTCAAAAGTCCTCCCCCGCCAGGGGGAGGGGGACCGTTCGGCGTCAGCCGAATGGTGGAGGGGGAGGACGGCGGCGCCCGTCATGACTGAGGGCAATTCTTACCTCCCCCTCCGTCACCGCTACGCGGCGCCACCTCCCCCTGGCGGGGGAGGATTGATGCTACCCCATGTGCCGCTTGTCGAGCTTCCGCGCCAAGGTCCGCCGGTGCATCCCCAGCCGCCGCGCGGCTTCCGAAATGTTAAAGTCCACATCGGCCAGCGTCTGGTGGATATGCTCCCATTCCAGCGTCTTGATCGACGTCGGCGGGGCAGGGGCGATCGTTGCGTCGGCATCGCCCTCGACACGCGCGAACGCCGCCTCGATATCGTCGGTATTGGCGGGCTTCGTCAGATAGTTGGTCGCGCCCAGCTTGATCGCCTCCACCGCGGTCGCGATGCTGGCGAAGCCGGTGAGGACGACGATCTTGATCCCCGGATCGAGCGCATGCAGCGCCGCGACGCAGGTAAGGCCCGACGCGCCACCCAGTCGCAGGTCGACCACCGCATGGTCGGGCTTGAACGCCGTCGCCGTCGCCTCCAGCGTGTCCGGCCCGTCGATCATCGCGACCGCATAGCCGCGCCGCTCGAACGATCGGCCCAGCGTGCGGGCGAAATTGGCGTCGTCCTCGACGATCAGCAGGCGGCGGGCCTCGCTCATCCGCGCGCCTCCAGCGCCAGGCTCGCGATGGGTAGCCGCAGGACGGTCTCTGCGCCGCCCTCCGCCCGGTTGCGCGCCTGCAACGTCCCCCCCAGCGTCCGCAGCACGTTGGTCGCGAGGAACAGGCCCAGCCCGGCGCCGCGTCGCGCCTTGCTGGTGTTGTACGGCCGCCCCAGGCTGTCGAGCACCTGCGGGGGGAAGCCGCTGCCGTCATCCTGCACCGTCAGCACCAGCATCGCCTCCTCCATCCGCGCCGTCAGCGCGATCCGCTCCGCCCCCGCCTCGACCGCATTGTCGAGCAAATTGGTCAGCGCCTGCCCCAGCGCGCGATCGGCCACGATCGGCGTATCGTCGGACAACGCATCATGGAAGGCGACGGTGCCCGGCCACGCGTCGATCAGCTGGCGTAGGAACCGGCGCACCGTCGTGCGTTCGGGGGCGACGCCGGTCACCTCGCCCGCGGCGAACAGGATGCCCGACACGATCGTCTTGCAGCGCATCACCTCGGCCTGCATCTCCGCGACTTCGGCGGCGAGGCGGGGATCGTGGATAACCGCGGGGTCGGCCTTCCAGTCGCCCAACAGCACCGCGATCGATGCGAGCGGCGTACCCAGTTCATGCGCCGCGCCGCTGGCCAGCAGGCCCATGCGCACGATCTGGTCCTCCTCCGCCGCTCGGCGACTGAGGTCGGCCAGATAGGCGTCGCGCTCGCGCAGATTGGCCGCGATCCGCGTCACGAACAGCACCAGCAGCACCGCGGCGAGCACGAAATTGCACCACAGCGCCAGCACATAGACGGGCGACAGATGCGTCGCGAACCACGGCGGCAGCGCCAGCGGCGGGCTGACCGCCGCGACCACGGCAAAGGCGACGGCAGTAAAGCCGACCAGCGCCCAGCTCGACCAGGTATGCAGCAGCACCGCGCCCATCACGACCTGCAACAGGTACAGCGACACGAACGGATTGTTCGCGCCGCCCGACAGATACAGCTGCACCGACAGCGCGAAGACGTCGCACACCAGCGTGCCGAACAGCTGGAAATTGGTGACCGGCCAATGCGGATGTCCCAACCACGTCATGACGTTCAGCATCACGAGCCCGGCGAGCACGACGAACATCTGCGCGATCGGCAGCGTGATCCCGAAGCCGTAATGCACCGTCAGGATCGTCGCGAGCTGCCCGCCCACCGCCATCCAGCGCAGCAGCACCAGCTGCCGCATATTGCGCGCCGCGGCATCGTCAGGCGCAGGCGCAGGCGGTGGCAGGCGGACGGCGTGGCTCATACCCATCGTGGTAGCGCGCGCCGCCCCGCCCGTCATCCCGGCGCTAAGGAAAGGGCCGGAACACCCATTCCACTCACCCCGTCACCCCGGACTCGTTCCGGGGTCCACCGCGCCGCACGGGGATGGCCTGACCCTCCAGCGGCCCCCTCGCCGCAGAGTGGACCCCGGACCAAGTCCGGGGTGACGGAGCGGGTGGGGAAACGCCCCGCCCGGCCGCCAGCCGACAAGAGCAGGCGTACGAGCTGGATGTCCCAAGCCGCCACCCTGTCTAACCCATCCACGGAAAACGGCCCGACCGCCTATCCCACCCACGCCGTCACCCCGGACTTGGTCCGGGGTCCACCCCGCCACACGGGGACGGCCAGAGCCTCCAACTCCCCCGCGCCGCAGAAACCCCGCAGCAACGGTGCAAACGACGCCCCCCTCAGAACCGCCAGTCGACCCTATCCGTCTCGCCCTTGCAAATCCCGCGCAGTGCCGCCCACTGGCGCGCGTCCAGCGCAGGCGTATACACTGCGCCCTTCACGATGCTCGCCCGGAACCGCTTCGCCCGGTCCGCCGACATCGGATGGCTGGCGATATAGGCGAACATCCGCTCCGTACCGCCCGCGCCCTTGCCCAGCCGGTCGAAGAAGCGCGCGGTCGGCACCGGCGACAGCTTCGCATCGCGCAGCATCTCGATCGCCCGGCCATCGGCGCGCGCCTCCGCATCGCGCGAATAAGCGGTGGCGAGCAGCGCGTTGGTATAGCCGCCGACATGCCCCTCCATCCCGCCGAGCAGGACGGACAGGCCCATTTGCCGCAGCAGCGATTCCATCACGTCGCGTCCGCGCACGTGGCCGATCTCATGCGCGATCACGCCCGCCACCTCGTCGGGCGATTGCGCCGCCTGGATCAGCCCGTCGAACACCACGATCCGCCCGCCGGGCAGCGTCACCGCATTGACCATCGGCAGTTTGACGACATGCACCTCCAGCGTGCGATCGTCGGGGTCGATGCGCTGCACCAGCGTCGCCAGCGCGGCGCGTCCGGCGGGATCGGAACAGCCCTTGCGACCGAAATCGCCCATCATCACGTCGCCCAGCCGCTGTTCGGCCGACGCCGGGATCAGCCGCGCGAGCAGGGCAGGGGTGCGCAGAACGACGACCACGACGATCGCCGCCAGCACCGCAAAGACGCCGACCGCGCGCCACAGCCCCAGCCGGTCGACCCAGCGGCCGTAGCGATGCGCGCCCGGCAGCGCCGCGGCGAGATCGGCCGGCACCGCGCCGTCGAAGGTGATGCGCCAGCCGGGGTGCCCCTTGCGCCCGAAGCTTGCATGGCCGGCGTCGCCGTCGCCCGGCGTCAGCTCGGCGAACGGCACCCGCGCGCCGGCCTGCCCGTCGTCCACCAGCGTGAAGCCGTCGCCCTCGGCGACCAGCTCCACCCGGCGGCGCAGCGCGGTGACGCCGTCGTAATGCCAGACGCCTGCGCGCATGGGGTCAGAACGCGCCGACGTCGAACGCGTCGAGCAGCCCTTCGCCCTGGCCCGGTTCGCGCGTGCGCGACTGGGTCAGCGTGTCGATCTCCACCTCGCCATAGGCCGCGAGGTGGCGGATGAAGAACGCCCAATTGCGGTACGGCACGAAGATATAGCCGACGCCGAAGGTGACCACCGTCAGGCCCAAATTGCCGAGGTACAGCTTCACCCAGTCCATCGTCGACGCCTCGAACCCGAACTCCAGCTTGCCCAGCGACGTCGCGCCGATCGCTTCGCGGAAGAAGGCGGCGTAGAAGGCCATGGCGATCAGGCCCAGCACGCCGAAGAACAGCACGTAGAAGCCGACGACGGCCAGCACCACCGTCGCGATCACGCCCGCCGTCGGCGGCGTACCGGGCTTCATCCCGGCAAACGCCCCCGCGAACAGGAAGCCCAGGATGCCGGCCGCCACGACGATGAGGATCGGCGCGACGTAGAACAGCAGGAATCGCTTGAAAACCGGCTGCCAGCGCGCCTCGCTGCGGAAGGGCAGCGAACCGAAGCTCATTGCATTCCACCGCTGGTTCCACAGCCTGGCCATCGCCCAGGGCGTCATCAGATAGATGGTCAGGAACGACAGCAATGTCCGCCAGAAATAGCTCCAGCCATAGGCGACGCCCTGGTCGTCGCTGCCGCCGCGGATGCCATGCCACAGCGTGCGGCTGAGGCGGTAGCGCAGCGCCCGGAACCGCGCGACGCCGAACAGGTAGAGGATCGCGAGATAGAGCAGCCCCACCATCAGCCCCGCCGCACCCTGATGCCCGCGCATCATCACGCCCTGCAGGACGAGGTTGATGATGCCGAGCGGCAGGACGAACAGGACGAAGGCGAGCAGATAGCCGACGAACAGCTCCAGCCCCGTGCCCGTCCATTCCAGCCGGTCGTCGATGAACTGCGTCCGGCTCCACAGATACCGCCGCGTCCGCGTCCGCGCCCAGAAGACGTAGACGCCCAGCGTGACGATCGTCAGCAGCAGGTTGGTGAAGGCGATCGGCGCATAATCCTGCCACCGCCCGGTAAAGCGGAACGCCCGCGTCGCTGCCTGTTCGTCACTCATGTCCGTCCCCCTCGCGGGGCAGTGGAGCCGAGCGCCGGGGACGGGTCAACGACAATCTGGGCCATGGACAGGGCAATCCCCCCGCCGACGCGCCGCCCCGCACGGCATGCCGGCGCCTAAGCCCCTCACGACGCTCGCCTTCGTTGCCGGGAATGACGATCCGGCATTTTTGCCAATGAGGCGGGACGACGGCTCGGGTCCCGGGTCCCGCTTTCTCGCCCCCAAGAGAAGAAGCGGGATCCCGGCTCAAGGCCGGGATGACGGGCGCGCTGGCAAAGACGGACCGCCCCCCAAACCCCCTCCGTCACCCCGGACGTGATCCGGGGTCCCGCTTCTCCACCACGGCCACTCACATCAACACCGAACCAGCATCACCCCGCAAACCCCTCGATCGCCGCCTGAAACGCCGCGGGCTGGTCGAGCATCACGAAATGCGCCGCATCGCCGATCCCCACGAACCGCACGTTCGGCGCACCCGCATAGGCCGCGGTGTACAGCGCCTTCGCCTGCGCCTCGCTCGGCCCCGACGTCGCCCAGGGATAGACGAGCGTGATCGGCGTCGCGATCTGCGGCATCGCGGGGCGCAGGTCGGTGGTCATGTCCTCGTACATCGCCTGTGCCGAAACGCGCGGATCGGCGGCCATCGCCCAGGCCGTCACCTTCGCACGCGCCTCCGGGCGCAGCGCCAGCCGTTCGGCGATCGCGGTCGCGGCGGCGGCATCGGCGGGCTTGCCATAGCTCGCCGCCTGCATGTCGCGCATCGCCTTCGCGCGCGGTTCGATCATCGCGACGGTCGCGGTCGGCGCGAACAGCGTGCCGATGAAGGGCAGCGAGTCGACGATCATCAGCTTGCCCGCATCGCCCGGATGCGCCTTGGCCAGCATCAGCGCGGCGAGCCCGCCCATCGAATGGCCAACCACTGCGGCGCCTGCGATCTTTTCCTTGGCGATCAGCGCGTGCAGGTCCGCGACCACGCCGTCCAGCACGCCCGGCGACAGGTTCGCCCCCGGTGCGTCGCCGCCGAAGCCGTTGACCTGCACCACATAGACGCGATGGGTCTTCGCAAGGCCCGGCACCACGCCGTCCCACACCGCGCGCGGGGACGACAGGCCGGGGATCAGGATGACCGGACTACCCTTGCCGGTCGCCACGACCGAGATATGCGGCATCCGCGTGTCGGCCGCAGGCGTCGCGGCATGGCTCGGCGCCGGCTGCAGGACGACGCCCAGCGTCAGGGCGGAGGCAGCAAGGCGCATACCGACAAACCGGATCATATTACTTCTCCTTGGACGGACTGACGAAGACGTCTTCGATGGCAAGCTCGAACAGCTCGGCTATGCGGAAGGCGAGGGGGAGCGAGGGATCGTAGCGCCCCGTCTCGATCGCATTGACGCTCTGCCGGCTGACCTCCAGCTGTTCGGCGAGATGCTGCTGGCTCCACCCCCGCGTCGCCCGCAGCGCGCGCAGGTGGTTGTTCATGCGCCGTCCCCGGCAAAGCGGTCGCGCAGCCCCATCGCGCACTGCCACAGGCCGAAACAGCCGCACCAGACGGGGAAGGTCAGGAAGGTCGGGAAGTGCCCGACCGCGCCGCCGTTCTCGAGGAACCCCCAGACGGTGGTGATGACCAGCATGACGCCGAGCCCGCCCAGCATCGCCGTGGCCAGCCGCGTGCGGATGAACTCGTCGCGCTCCTCGATCAGATAAGCGCCCATCACCAGGATCGCTGCAACGATCGGCAGCGCCGGCGCTACGGACAGAAGCGCGAGCAGCGCCCCCTGCGGCTTCTGATCGCGGATCATGGCCGTGCAGGCGAACAGCACCAGCACGTACATCGTCATCGCTGGAAAGAAGCGGCGCAGATAGCGGCGCTGCGCCGGGTTCAGCTTTTCGCTGCGTCGAATCGAGAACATAACAGCCTCCTTCGTATGTGAAGGAGGCTTTACATGGAAAGCTCGCTTTACGTCAAGCGCGCTTTACATCAGATGACAAACTCCACCGATCGGCGCTGCGCCTCGTCGGCGCGCTTGGCGACGATTTCGGCGTGGAGCGCGCTGATCGTGCGGCTGCCGGTGGTGGTGAACAGGAACGGGAAGACGCCATGCGCCAGCGCGCCGAGCCCGCCCGCGATCATGCGCAGGCCGAACCGGGTCGCGACGCCCAGATGCTGCGTGTAGCTCTCGCCGACCGAGGCGGGGTGGTGGGTAAAGGGGTTCATCGGACACCTCCTGCCCCGGATGCTATCCCTTCGCGCGCAGGCTTTCCAGCATCTCGGCGGCGAGCAGGCTCAACGTATCGTCCCTAGCGCCCATCACGACGACCCGGTCGCCCGGTCGCGCTTCGGCGACCAGCAGCGCAGCCGCCTCCGCGCGGTTAGCGACATGGCGCGCGTCGCGGCCGGCGGCGGTCAGATCCGCGACGATGTCGGCGCTCGTCACCTCGCGGCTCACGGTGCCGCCGTGATAGACCGGATCGGGCAGGACGAGCAGGTCGTCGGGCCGCAGCCGCTGCGTCAGGCTCTCGACCAGCTCGCGCCGCATCACCTTCAGCGGGCCATAGCCGTGGGGTTGGAACAGGATGCGCAGGCGCCCGGGAAAGGCGTGCAACGTATCGAGCGTCGCGGCAATCTTGTCGGGGTTGTGCCCGAAATCGTCGATCACCGCGACCCCGCCCGCCGCGCCGATGAAGTCGAACCGGCGCCTGAGGCCTGTAAAGCCGCCGATCGCCTCCACCGCCTGCTCCAGCGGAATGCCCGCGGCGGCGACCGCGGCGATCGCGGCCAGCGCATTGGCGACATTGTGCCGGCCGGGTACGGCGAGTCGGACATGCCGCCGCATCTCGCCCGCGCCGAAGGGCAGGCGCGCTACCAGCTCAAACGATATCGCAAACGGCTCCGGCACCAAATTCTCGGCGCGCAGATCCGCCTCCGCCTCCACCGCGACGGTCACCACATTCGCCATGCCCGCGACCAGCGCCGCCGTCTCCGCATCGCCCACATTGGCGACGACCACATCGGCCTTGCCCGCAAAGTCGGCGAACAGGCGCCGCAATTCGTCCAGCGCCTTGTGATCCAGGCTGACGTTGTTCAGCACCGCAACCCGCGGCACGTAGCGCGCGATCGACCCGTCGCTCTCGTCCACCTCGCTGACGAAGGCATCGCCCCCCTCCTTTCTATTGGCCCCCACCAGCGCGCTCGCGAACGGCGCATCCGGCGCCGCGAAGTTCTTCATCACCGCGCCGTTCATCACCGTGGGGTCGCGCCCCGCCGCGTGCAGGATCCAGCCGATCATGCCCGTCACGGTCGATTTGCCGCTGGTGCCGGCGATGCCGATCGGTAGTTCGCTCGCGTTGAACAGGGTGCTCAGCAGCTCGGCACGGCTCATCCGCGCGCACCCCAGCCGCGTCGCGGCGACGATATCCGCCACCGTGTCTTCGACCGCGGCGGAGGCGACGACGATCTGCTGGGGCGAGGTGATCCCGCTGCCGTCCTGCGGGTGCAGGCGGATGCCGCGCGCGATCAGGCTGTCGAACTTGGCGGGCACGCGCCCCTGGTCCAGCCCGCGGTCCGATCCTTCGACGATCGCGCCGCGTCCAGCCAGGATCGTCGCCAGCGGCAGCATGCCGGATCCGCCGATGCCGACCAGAAAGAAGCGCTGACCCTGTACCGTCTCGGAAATGTTGCCGTTCGCCATCGGCCCGCGCTATCGCCGGGCATCGGCAGGCACAAGGCTCTGTCGGCGAGCGGGGATACGCGCATGCGGATTGGAGTGGTGGCGCCGGCGAGCATCGGCAACAAGGATGCCGAGGCGCCGTTCATCGCCTTCACCGCTTTGGCCTATCCCGAGGTCGACCTGATCGTTCACCCGCAATGCTGGGAGACGGACGGCCATTTCGCCGGCAGCGACCGTCGCCGCGCCGACGCCTTCCTCGAATTCGCCAACGATCCCGGTTTCGACGCGATCTGGTTCCTGCGCGGCGGTTATGGTTCGAACCGAATCCTGCCGCTGGTGATGCCGCAGCTGGGGCCGGCGGCGCGGCACAAGACGTATCTTGGCTATTCCGACATGGGTTTCCTGCTCGGCGCGCTCTACGCCCGGCGGATCGGCCGGCCGGTCCATGGTCCGATGGCGAGCGACATCCGCCGCACGCACGGCGACCAGACGATCGCGCGCTCGCTCGGCTGGCTGGCGCGCGGCGACCGGCAGGGGCTGGAGCCGCGGCTCGACGGGCGCCCGGCGGCGGCGTTCAACCTGTCGATCCTGGGCGCGCTGATCGGCACGCCCTATCTGCCCGACCTCACCGACCACGTCCTCATCATCGAGGAAGTGTCGGAACCCATGTACAATATCGACCGGCTGCTGTTTCACATGGGCCATGCGACGCAGCTGAAGGGCATCGCCGGCGTCCGCGTCGGCAGCGTCACCGCGGTGACGCCGAACGAGCCGCAATGGAACGAGGACATCGAATATATGGTCCGCCGCTGGTGCGCCGACCTCGGCGTGCCCTATTTGGGGAGGGCTGACGTCGGCCACACCCAAACCAACCGCGTGGTGCCGTTCGGGATCGTGTGAGGCGCGACGGTAGCCACCTCCACTCCGTCACCCCGGACTTGGTCCGGGGTCCACCGGGCCGCGCGGGCACGGCAAGAGGCTCGAACCACTCCCCTGGCCGCAGAGTGGACCCCGGACCAAGTCCGGGGTGACGAAAAGAGGCCCTGTCCTACACGCCCCATTTATGCCTAAGCTCCCCGCGATGGCCCATGTCGCGCCTCCGCCCATCACGCCGGCACCGCCGCGTTGGGACAGCACGGGTGGCGCTTCCGATCATAACGTATCGTCCACTTCGTCCACTTCCAGCGCCCCGAACGGCCGCCGCGCCCCCGAATCGCCCCCGCGACTCGCCTTGCGTCCGTCGCTCCCCCGCGTGCATAAGCCGCGCTCTCAATACCCAAGGAAGCCTTGAACCCATGTCTGTCATGTTCCGTATCACGCTGCCCGACGGTTCCGTCCGCGAGGTTGCGCCGGGGACTACCCCCGCGGACGTGGCCGCCGCCATCGGTCCGGGCCTCGCCAAGGCGGCGCTCGCCGCGCGCATCGACGGGCAGGTGCGTGACCTTAACCGGCCGTTCGATGGCGACACGCAGCTCGCACTGGTGACCGCGAAGGACGAAGCCGACGCGCTCGAACTCGTCCGCCACGATCTTGCGCACGTGATGGCCGAGGCGGTGCAGCATCTGTTCCCCGGCACGCAGATCACCTTCGGTCCCGCGACCGACGACGGTTTCTACTATGACTTCGCACCCAAGGACCGTCCCTTCACCGAGGACGATCTGCCCGCGATCGAGGCCGAAATGCGCCGCATCATCGCGAAGAACGAACCGTTCACGCGCGAAGTGTGGAGCCGCGAACAGCTGATCGACACCTGGACGAAGCAGGGCGAGACCTTCAAGGCCGAATGGGCCGCCGAACTGCCTGAGGGCGAGGAACTGACGATCTACCGTCAGGGCGAATGGCTCGACATGTGCCGCGGGCCGCACATGGTCTCGACCGGCAAGCTCGATCCCAACGCCTTCAAGCTGACGCGCGTATCGGGCGCCTATTGGCGCGGCGACCAGAAGAACGCGATGCTCAGCCGGATCTACGGCACCGGCTGGCTCAACAAGAAGCAACTCGATCAGCACCTCTTCATGCTGGAAGAGGCCGCCAAGCGCGATCACCGCAAGATCGGCGCGGAGATGGACCTGTTCCACCTCCAGTCCGAAGCGCAGGGTTCGGTCTTCTGGCACCCCAAGGGCTTCGTCCTGTGGCGGCAGATGGAGGCCTATATGCGCCGCCGCCTCGACGCCGCCGATTATGCCGAGGTGAAGACGCCGCAGCTGATGGACGCACGCCAGTGGGAACAGTCGGGCCACTGGGGCAAGTATCGCGAAAACATGTTCGTGGTGCCGGACGAGATTCCGAACACCGAGGACGAAGGCGCGATCCTGTCGGGCGATGCCGACCTGATGGCGCTGAAGCCGATGAACTGCCCCGCGCACGTCCTGATCTTCAAGCAGGGGATCAAGAGCTACCGCGACCTCCCCATCCGCATGGCCGAATTCGGCTGCTGCCACCGCAACGAGCCGCACGGCGCCCTCCACGGCATCATGCGCGTCCGCCAGTTCACGCAGGACGACGCGCATATCTTCGTGCGCGAGGACCAATTGGTCGACGAAGTGCGCAAGTTCTGCGAACTGCTCCACTCGGTCTATCAGGACTTGGGCTTCACCGATTATGCGGTGAAGCTGGCGCTGCGCCCCGAAAAGCGCTTCGGCTCTGATGAGATGTGGGACCAGGCGGAGCAGGAACTGCGCGAAGCGGTGCAGGCCTCGAACCTGCCTGAGGACATCAAGGCGAAGTTCGAGGAACTGCCAGGCGAGGGCGCCTTCTACGCGCCCAAGCTCGAATTCCACCTGACCGACGCGATCGGCCGGACGTGGCAGGTCGGCACCATCCAGTCCGACCGCGTGCTGCCCGACCGCCTCGACGCGAGCTATGTCGGCGAGGACGGCAACCGCCACCGCCCGATCATGCTCCACCGCGCGATCCTCGGCACGTTCGAACGCTTCATCGGCATCCTGATCGAACACCACGCCGGCCGCTTCCCACTCTGGCTGTCCCCAGTGCAAGCGGTCGTCGCGACGATCGTCTCGGACGCCGATGATTATGCCGAAGAGGTGGCGGCGCGCTTGCGCAAGGCAGGCCTGCGCGTCGAAACCGATCTCCGCAACGAGAAGATCAACTACAAGGTCCGCGAACACTCCGTCGCCAAGGTCCCGGTCCTGCTCGTCGTCGGCAAGCGTGAAGCGGAGGAAGGCAAGGTCGCCATCCGCCGCCTCGGCAGCCAAGCGCAGCAGATCGTGACCATCGACGAAGCGCTCGCTATGCTCCGCGACGAGGCACTGGCGCCGGACATGCGCGGCTGAAGGAGACGGCGCGTCTTTCAAAAGGCGCGCCGATCCCTTATATACGTTCGCAAACCACCACAGGAGCAATACCCATACGTCCTCCCATGATGCGCCGGCCGAACCAGGCGCCGCCGATGAACGGTCCTCGTTTCAACGAATGGATCCAGAGCCCCAAGGTCCGCGTCATCGACCATGAGGGTGAGAATCTTGGCGTGATGTACACGCGCGAGGCGATGGCGCAGGCGCAGGAAGTCGGCCTGGATCTGGTCGAGGTGTCGCCGAACGCCGATCCGCCCGTCGCCAAGTTCCTCGACGTCGGCAAGTTCAAGTACGAGGCGCAGAAGAAGGCGAACCTCGCTAGGAAGTCGCAGAAGACGCAGGAGATCAAGGAGATCAAAATGCGTCCGAACATCGACGACCATGATTACGACACTAAGATGAAGAAGGTCGCCGAATTCATCGAGGATGGCGACAAGGTGAAGGTCACCATGCGCTTCCGCGGTCGCGAGCTCAGCCATGGCCAGCTCGGCATGAACGTGCTGCAGCGCGTTGCGGAGCAGGTGCAGGAGATCGCCAAGGTCGAAGCCTATCCGCGTATGGAAGGCCGCCAGATGCTGATGGTGCTCGCGCCGAAATAAGCATCCGGCCGGATCGGCGCTTTCCGTAGCGTCATCTGAAATCGGTCTTTTTGAACACCGGGTCCGGCAACGGGCCCGGTGTTGCGTATGGGAGACACTGCATTCGAAAAGCATGACGCCATCATGAAAATAGTGGACGCTCACGCCTGCGACCACCTAGCCTCAAAAGAAAACCCGATATTCGAAAACAATCGAAATCGATCTGGAGAGGAAGCCCATGCGCCTTACCGCGTACCTGCTGTCGGCAGCGACGATCGCCATCGCCTCGCCCGCGATGGCCCAGAACAACAGCCCCGAACCCTCGAGCGCGGCGACGCAGACGACGACGCCGACCGCCGCCGGGTCGGTGACGCAGGACGATCAGATGGGGGCGGACATCGTCGTCACCGCGCAGGGCCGCGCCCAGGCGCTGGCCGACGTGCCGGTCGCGATCTCCGCCGTCTCCGCCGAAACGCTGCAGAATTCGGGCGCCAGCGACATCCGCCAGCTCAACCAGCTCGCGCCGTCTCTGCTGGTGTCGTCGACAGGCTCGGAAGCGAACGGCTCGGCGCGTATTCGAGGTATCGGTACGGTCGGCGACAACCCCGGCCTCGAAAGCTCCGTCGCGGTGTTCATCGACGGCGTCTACCGCTCGCGCTCCGGCATCGGCCTCACCGAACTGGGTGAAATCGACCGGGTCGAGGTGCTGCGCGGCCCGCAGGGCACGCTCGGCGGCCGCAACTCGTCGGCGGGCCTGATCAGCATCGTCAGCAAGGCGCCGTCCTTCTCGGGCTTCAGCGGCGGCGCGGAAGCGACCTACGGTAACTACAATTTCTACCGCTTCGCCGGGAACCTCAACCTGCCGTTGAGCGAAACGATCGCGGCGCGTGTCGATGGCGTCTATGTGAAGCGCGACGGCTTCTACCGCGATTACACCAACAACACCGACGTCAATAACCGCGACCGCTACTTCCTGCGCGGCCAGCTATTGTTCGAACCGAGCAGCGACGTCACCTTCCGCCTGATCGGCGACTATACGCATCGCGACGAAAAGTGCTGCGCGGCGACCTATGTCGATCGCTCGGTCAACGAAGCCGTCGGCAACCTCAACGATCCGGTTGCTTCGGTGAACGCGGGCCTCGCCGCGGGCAGCAACGGCAACAACATCGTCAACGTCATCCGCGACCTCGGCCAGCCGCTAAACTACGTCAACGCCGCCGGCTACAGCCGCGACGTGTCGGTCAGCCCCGGCCGCAGCTTTGCCGGCATCACCAAGGATTGGGGCGTGTCCGGCCAGCTCGACTGGAATATCGGCGGCACCAAGCTGACCTCGATCACCGCCTATCGCGATTACGATTCGAGCCAGGGGTCGGACACCGATTACAGCCGGGTCGACATTCTGTACCGCGCCGCCAACGGCAATTCGGCGCGTCGCTTCCGCACCTTCACGCAGGAAGTCCGCCTGAACGGCTCGTTGTTCAACGACAAGCTCGACTGGCTGGTCGGCGGCTTCTTCGCGAACGAAGACCTGCGCGTCCTCGATAACCTGCGCTTCGGCAGCCAGTACGGCCGCTTCGCGACCTGTCGCTTGGTGTCGGGCAGCGCGCTCGCGCAATTCTATGCGCCGGGCAATGCGGGTTGCCTGAGCGCGACGGGCCGTGCGGTGCTCAGCGGCGTGGTGCCGGGCGTCGCATCGCCCTTCGGCGCGGCGGGGCCGACGATCGTCGGCGCGATCGATACGCTGGATGCGATCAACGACAAGGGCGCAACGCGCGACGTTTACAATCAGAACAGCCGCAACTGGGCGCTGTTCACGCACAACATCTTCCACGTCACGCGCACCGTCGATCTGACGCTGGGCCTGCGCTACACCAACGAACGCAAGCGCTTCGACGCGACCTTCACCAACGACAACGTCGGCTGCGTCGCCAACCAGCGCGCGCTGCTGCCCTTCCTGTCGAACGCCGGCCTCGCTGCCACTGCGGGCGGCATCATCGGCCTGTCGTGCCAGGGCAATTCGACCGCAGAGCTCAACGGCGTGTCGATCAACAGCGTCCGCAAGGAAGACCAGTTCACCGGCACCGCGGTGCTGTCGTGGAAGCCGATCGACGACCTGCTCGTCTACGGCAGCTATTCGCGCGGCTATAAGGCGGGTGGCTTCAACCTCGACCGTTCGGCGCTGAAGTCGCCGATCCTGCCCTTCTCGGCATCGGGCGGTGCGCAGGCGCTGGTCAACGCGCTGCAATTCGCGCCGGAAACGGTCAACGCCTATGAAATCGGCGCCAAATACGCGACCGGACCGTTCACGCTGACCGCCGCGGCGTTCCTGCAGGACTTCAAGAACTTCCAGCTCAACACGTTCAACGGCACCGTCTTCCTGGTCCAGAATATCAACGGCTGCTCGTCGAACCTCAACGGCGGCGATCGCGACCAGAGCAAGTTTGCGGCGGCCGGCAATTACAATGCCGCGGCGGCGACCACCGGCGTCTGCCCGTCGGGCGACGTGGGCTGGGGCGTCCGCTCCAAAGGCGTCGAGCTGGAGGCCTCGCTGGTCCCGGCGCGCGATTTCCGCGTGACCCTGGGCCTGACGCTCACCGACACCAGCTATCGCGACCAGCTGGTCGGAACCGATGCCGGCGCACCGCTCGATCAGGCGCTGCGCAAGCTGCCGGGCAACCGCATGTCCAACTCGGCGGACGTGGTGACGACCGCGTCGGCGGCGTGGACGCCGCAACTCGGCGGTGGCTATTCGGCGCTGTTCTACGTCGATACGCGCATGACCAGCGACTATAACACCGGGTCCGATCTGTTCCCGCAGAAGGTGCAGGACGGCTATGCGATCGTGAACGCCCGCATCGGCCTGCGTACGCCGGACGAAAAGTTCAGCCTGGAATTCTGGGCGCAGAACCTGACCAACGTGAATTACGCGCAGGTCGCGTTCAACTCGCCGTTCCAGGAAGGCGCTGCGACCGCGGCGTTCCAGGACCCGCAATATCCGGGCGGCCGCCAGCTGTTCTCGCAATATCTCGCCGAACCGCGCACCTATGGTGCGACGATCCGCGCGCGCTTCTGACCTCAAGCAAGGCAACGACTCCTGGGCCGGCCGCAGCGATGCGCGCCGGCCCGTTTCTTTTGCGGCACGGCTGACCCGGCCGCAGGCTCGTCGTACCGCAAGCGTTTTGACGGGGGGCAGGGAACCGGCACCCGCTATCGCCGATTGGGGCGGTGAAGGGGACGATCGCTGATCTTCGAATCGATGCTGGTCAAATTCGCGCTGATCGGCCTGCTCGGCATCGGCGCGCAGTGGATCGCGTGGCGGACGGGCAAGCCCGCCATCGCGCTGATGCTGATCGCTGGCGTGCTGGCGGGGCCAGTGACGGGACTGATCGATCCGCAACGCGATTTCGGCGCGCTGCAACAGCCGATCATCAAGCTCGCCGTGGCGGTGATCCTGTTCGAAGGCGGCCTCAGCCTCAACTTCCGCGATCTGCGCCACGCCGGCCCGGCCGTGCTGCGGCTCGTGGTGATCGGCGTGCCGGTCGGGCTGGTGCTCGGCACCGCCGCGGCCTTCTACGGCGCGGGACTGCCGCTCGGCATATCGGCGCTGTTCGGCGGCATCCTCGTCGTCACCGGCCCCACGGTGATCGGACCGATGCTGCGATCCCTGCGCGTTCCCGCACGGGTGCGCGACACGCTGAAATGGGAAGGCATCGTCAACGACCCGATCGGCGCGCTGCTCGCCGTCGCGATCTATGCCTATATCACCTATATCGGCCCGGACCGCAGCGCGATCGCGATCGGGCTGGACGTCGCCGCGGCGACGCTGGTCGCGGGCGCGATCGGCGTCGGCCTGGGCTTCGGCCTCACCACCGCGTTCCGCCGCGCCTATATCCCCGAATATCTCAAGGCGCCGACCGTCCTCGTCGCGGTGATCGCCGGCTTCGTCGCGGCAGACCTGATCAAGCACGAAACTGGCCTCATCACCGTCACGCTGATGGGCGTCGTCATGGGCAATCGCCAGACCCAGTCGACCGCCGCGCTCAAGCATTTCAAGGAAGACCTCGCCGTCCTCCTCATTTCGGGCGTCTTCGTCATCCTGTCCGCGACGCTGCAATGGGAGGTGGTGGAGCGCTTCCAGGCGCGGTTCCTGATCTTCCTCTTCCTCCTGCTGTTCGTCGTGCGGCCGTTGACCGTCATTGCCAGCCTCGCCTTTTCGGGCATGCCGTGGCGCGAGCGGCTGTTCGTCGCGTGGATCGCGCCCCGCGGCGTCGTCGCGATCGCGGTCACCAGCCTGTTCGCGCTGCGGCTGGAGGATTTCGGCATGAAGGATGCCGATGCGCTGGTGCCCTTGGTGTTCGGCGTGGTGGTCGCGACGATCTTCGCACACGGCTTTTCGGCGGGCTGGGTCGCGCGGCGGCTGGGGATTGACAAGGGGAAGGGCGAGGGCGTGTTGCTGGTCGGCGCCAACGCCTTCACCACCGCATTGGGCGGCGCCTTGCAGAAGATGGGGCTGACGGTGATGATCGCCGACACCGCCAAGTTCGCGCTCCGCGCCGCACGCAAACAGTCGCTCGACGTCCATCAGGGCGACATCCTAGATGAAGTGACGCAGGACACGCTCGACATGCAGCAGTTCCAGCACGTCATCGCCGCGACCGACAACGATTCCTACAATAGCCTCGTCTGCGCAGACCTCGGCCCCGAAGTCGGGCAGGACAAATTGACGCAGACCGGCGTCGACGAAACGCGCCTCAGCCGCCGCCGCGCGCGCATGCTGCTGGAAGGCGGCGAGACGGTGGACGAATTGCAGGTGCGCGTCGCCGCCGGCTGGGCGTTCGGCCGGACGCGGATCACCAGCGTCTTCCCCTACGAAGCCTATCGCGCACGCCTCGCCCCCGAGGCGGAGCCGGTCGCGGTGATGAAGCCCGACCGCCGCCTGCTGCTCTTCTCGACGACGCAGCGTCCGGTGGTGGAGCCGGGCGACACGATGCTCACCTTCGCCCCGCCCGAACCGGTGTGACGAAACCACTCATCATCCCGTGATCCCACACAATCCACCGTCACCCCGGATCACGTCCGGGGTGCCGGCGAAAGGGCCCTAAGCCGTCACGTCCTCCGTCTCGCCCGCCGCGGCGGTGCGCAGCCGCCGTTCCAGCGTCTTCAGACGCGCCGGCTGGGTGATGCGGTCGCCCGTCAGATCGGTGACGTAGAAGGTGTCGACCGCGCGCTCGCCATAGGTGGCGACATGCGCCGAATGCAGCGTCACCTTCGACTGGAACAGTGCATGCGCCAGCTGGTTCAGCAGCGCCGGCCGGTCGCGGGCGTTCACTTCGATCACGGTAAATCGGTTCGACGCATGATTGTCGATCAACACGTTCGGCACGATCTCGAACGCGTCCGCCCGTGTCCGCGCCGCGGGCTTGGCGACGAGGCGGTCGGCGAGCTTGCCGCGATTGGCCAGCGCATCCTCGATCGCCATCGTCAGCCGCGTCAGCTGGCTGACGTCGTCGAACGGGCGGCCGAACGGGTCCTGCACCAGGAAATTGTCGATCGCCATGCCGTCGCGCGTTGTGTGGATGCGCGCATCGATGATGTTGCCGCCCGCGACATGGATCGCGCCGGCGATCCGATAGAACAGCCCGGGATGATCGGCGGCATAGATCGTCACCAATGTCGCGCCGCGCGTCGCATAGACCTGCGCATCGATGGAGAGCTGCGCGTCCCCGGCCGCATCGATGAAGCGCGCGTTATGGGCCAGCACGTCGTCCGGCTCGGCGATCCAATAGGCTTCGGGAAAGCGCCGGACGAAGGCGGCGAAGCGCGCGTCGTCCCACGCCAGCGTCGCCTGGAGCGTTTCCTGCCGCGTCGCGATCCGCTCGGCGCGGCCGCGCTGCTTGTGGCCTAGGCGCAGCACCTCTTCCGCCGCCTCGAACAGATCGGCGAGCAGCTGCCGCTTCCAGCCGTTCCACGTGCCAGGCCCCACCGCGCGAATGTCGACGATGGTCAGCACCAGCAGCAGGCGCAGGCGTTCGGGGCTCTGCACCACCTCGCAGAAATCGAGGATCGTCTTGAAATCGCTGAGGTCGCGCTTGAACGCGGTCGCCGACATCAGCAGGTGCCAGCGCACCAGCCACGCCACCGTCTCCGTCTCGGCGGGCGACAGGCCGAAGCGCGGGCACAGCCGCTCGGCCACCTCCGCGCCCAGGATCGAATGGTCGCCACCGCGCCCCTTGGCGATGTCGTGCAGCAGCACCGCGACATAGAGGACGCGGCGCGAAATGATGTGCTTGATGATCGCGGAGGACAGCGGATGGTCCTCCTTCAACTCGCCCTTGTCGATCCGGCTCAGCAGGCCGATTGCGCGGATCGTATGCTCGTCCACCGTATAATGGTGGTACATATCGAACTGCATCTGCGCGACGACGCGGCCGAAATCGGGCACGAAGCGGCCGAAGACGCCGGCCTCGTTCATCCAGCGCAGCACCAGTTCGGGGTCGCGCGGCGACGTCAGCACATCGAGGAAGAAGGCATTGGCGCGCGTATCGCGGCGGTGCCCGTCGATCAGCTTGGCATCGCGCTTGGCGGCGCGCATCGCGAGCGGGTGAATTTCGACGCCGTGCAGGTCGGCGAGCTGGAAGATCTCGATCAGCCGCACCGGGTCTTCGGCGAAATAGTCGTCACGCGGTAGCGCGAGGCGTCCGCGGTCGAGGACGAAGCCGTGCAGCTTGCCCGGACGGCGCCGGATCGTCGGCAGGCCGAACCGCCGCCCGCGCGCTGCGAACCGCTCGTCCAGGTGCGCCAGGAACACGCCGGTCAGGTCGCCGACGGTGCGCGCCTGCAGGAAGTAATATTGCATGAACCGCTCGACCGCGGGTTTGCCCGGCCGATCCGAAAAGCGCATCCGCGCCGCCACTTCGCGTTGCACGTCGAACGTCAGGCGATCCTCCGCCCGGCGGGTGATGCTGTGCAGGTGGCAGCGCACGGCCTGCAGGAAATTGTCGGCGCGGTGGAAGAGCTTATATTCTTCCGGCGTCAGCAGGCCGACGCCGACGAGGTCTGCTCCGCGCTGCACGTCGTAGATATATTTGCCGATCCAGAACAGCGCGTGCAGATCGCGCAGGCCGCCCTTGCCCTCCTTGACATTGGGTTCGACGACGTAGCGCGTGTCGCCCATCTTGCGATGGCGCGCGTCGCGTTCGGCGAGCTTGTCGGCGATGAATTCACGCTCGGTGCCGTGCTGCACCTCCGCCTTGAAGCGCCGCGCCGCCTCGTCATACAGCGACTGGTCGCCGATGACGTAGCGCGCCTCCAGCAGCGCCGTACGGATCGTCACGTCGGCCTTCGCCTGGCGCACCATCTCGTCGAGCGAGCGGCTCGAATGGCCGATCTTCAGCCCGAGGTCCCACAGCGCGTACAGCATCGATTCGATGACCTGCTCGGCCCAGGGCGTCTGCTTGCCCGGCGTCAGGAAGCCGATATCGACATCCGAATAAGGCGCCATCTCGGCACGGCCATAGCCGCCGACCGCGATCAGCGTCAGCCGTTCGCCCGCCGTCGGGTTGGCGAGCGGGTGGAGGCGCTGTGTCGCCAGATCGTACAGCAGCCGCAGCAGCTGGTCGGTCAGATACGCCTGCGCGTTCGATGCCTCCAGCCCGCGCGAGGGATGCGCGGCCAGACGGCGCTGGATTTCGGTGCGGCCGTCGCCCAGCGCAGCCTTCAGCAGATGCGTCGCCTGCGCGCGCAACGGCGCATCGGCGGCATCGATCGCCGCGATACGCTCGGCAAGAGCGCGCCGATCGATGATCGCGCGACGATTGGGGATGTGGTCGAAACGGCCCTGCATGGCGGCGGTCATAGCGGAGACAGGGTTAACGCGACATGGTGTTGGTGGGGGGGGCCGCGCTCACCTGTCTCGGGCGCCTCGCGTTGGCGACGTCCGCATTTTTCGCTGTCCTACGCGACCCGATTATGCCTACCCTTCCATCGCTCTTTGATACCGTGAAGCCGGCTTTTGCGCGTGCCGACGGACGGGAGGGCATTCCGACGATTACGTACCGTCCACTTTGTCCACTTCCGCGGTGCGCAGAGCGTCGGACGAGGTCCGAATCGAGGCCCGATGGGCGCGCCACGTGTCTACAAACCCCCCGTCACCCCGGACTGGTTCCGGGGTCCCCCGGGCCGCGAGGGGGTGGCCGGAGGCTCGAACCGCCCCCTTCGCCGCAGAGTGGACCCCGGACCAAGTCCGGAGTGACGCGTGGGGTGAAAGGCCTGGGACAAGCCACCAACGGTACAGTAAAGCGCCGCGCATGATCGCCGCTGTGTCCCGCCGTCCCGCGCTAACCGCCCTCCTGCTCGGCGCCGTCGCCGCCACCGGCTTTGCGCCGTTGCAATTGTGGCCGCTGACGCTCCTCGGCCTCGCGGGTCTCGCCGCGCTGGTGCAGGCCGCGCCCACCGGCCGCCGCGCCGCATGGATCGGCTGGTGCTGGGGCGTCGGGCATTTCACGATCAACAACAACTGGTTCCAGCACGCCTTCGACTTCCAGGACAAGATGCCGCCGGTGCTCGGCTATTTCGCGGCGGTCGGGCTCGCGCTGTATCTGGCGGTCTTTCCGATGCTGGCGTCGCTGGTCGGCTGGCGCTTCCGGGGGCGCGACGGCGTAGATGCGGCCTTCGCCTTTGTCTTCGCCGCGGCATGGATCGGCAGCGAATATCTGCGCGCCACGCTGTTCACCGGCTACGCCTGGGACCCGATCGGCGTGATCTGGGTGCCCGTCATCGGCATCGCGCGGCTGTCGGCATGGATCGGCACCTATGCGCTGTCCGGCGTAACCGTGCTGTTCGCGGTAGCGCTGCTGATGGCGGTGCGGCGGCACTGGCGGCTGGCGGCGGGCCTCGCAGTGGTGCTGTCAGGGGCAGCGCTATCCGCGCTCTGGACCCATGCGCCCTCGGCGGCACCAGATGCGCCGATCCTGCGCATCGTCCAGCCCAATATCGGCAACGACGTGCGCGGCGAGAATGCGGGCGACTATGCCCTGGCGACCCTGCTGCGCGGCACGCGGCACCCCGGCGGCCCGCCCCGGCTGGTGCTGTGGCCCGAAGGGCTGCTGCGCGACCTGCTGGAAAGTGGCTACCCCTATTGGATCTATGGCGATCGCCCGCCGTCATGGACCCGTCGCCGCATCGCCGCCGCACTGCGTCCGGGCGATATCCTGATGACCAGCGCCGATACGCTGTCGTTCGACGCGCGCGGCGAGGTGTCCGGCGCCGCCAATTCCGTGCTCGCGATCGATTCCGTCGGCCGGATCGTCGGCCGCTACGACAAGGCGCACCTCGTCCCCTATGGCGAATATCTGCCGATGCCGTGGCTGCTGCGACCGTTGGGCCTTGCCCGGCTGGTGCCCGGCGACATGGACTTCACGCCCGGTCCCGGCCCGCGCACGCTGAGCCTGCCCGGCTTCGGCGATATCGGCGTACAGGTCTGTTACGAAACGATCTTCTCGGGCGAGCTGATCGAGCCGGGCCGCCGCCCGCGGCTGCTGTTCAATCCGTCGAACGATGCCTGGTTCGGCAGCTGGGGATCGCCGCAATTCCTCGCGCAGACCCGCATGCGCGCGATTGAGGAGGGGCTGCCGATCGTCCGCGCGACGCCCACGGGGATCAGCGCCGTGATTGCCGCCGACGGGCGTCTCGTCGCGACGATCCCGCATGAGCGGGCAGGGGTGGTGGAAGTGCGGATGCCGCCCGCGTTGCCGCCCACGCTGTTCAGCCGGCTGGGCAATTGGGCGGCGCTGGTCGTCGCATTCTCCTTCCTGGTGGCGGCAATTGCCAACCGCCGTTCAGCGCGGTAAGGACGACATATAAAGGTATCTTTATATCGTTATGAGGCAATGATGCGCGGCAATTACATCTTCACGTCGGAATCGGTTTCGGAAGGTCATCCGGACAAGGTCGCGGATCAGATCAGCGACACGATCGTCGATCTGTTCCTGTCGAAGGACCCGGAAGCGCGCATCGCCTGCGAAACGCTGACCACGACCAATCTCGTCGTGCTGGCCGGCGAAATCCGCTGCAAGGGCGTGTATGAGAACAACGCCTGGGCCGACGGCGCGCTCGCCGAGATCGAGGCGGCGGTCCGCGCGACGGTGAAGCGCATCGGCTACGAACAGTCGGGCTTCCACTGGAACGAGTTCACGTTCGAGAACAACCTGCACGGCCAGTCGGCGGAAATCGCAATGGGCGTCGACGAAGGCTCGAACAAGGACGAGGGCGCGGGCGACCAGGGCATCATGTTCGGCTATGCGACCGACGAAACGCCGGGCCTGATGCCGGCGACGCTCTATTACAGCCACAAGATCCTCGAAACGATGGCGGCCGACCGCCATTCGGGCAAGGCGCCGTTCCTGGAGCCGGACGCCAAGAGCCAGGTCACGCTGCAGTATGAAAACGGCGTGCCGGTCCGCGCGACCGCCCTGGTCGTCTCGACGCAGCACAAGGCGGGCTATTGCCTACAGGGTCAGAACGCCGATCCGGCCAAGTATGAGGAACTGCGCGCCTATGTCACGGGCGTGCTGACCGACGTGCTGCCCGACGGTTTCGTCACCGACGACACCAAGGTGTACATCAACCCGACTGGCGCGTTCGAAATCGGCGGTCCGGACGGCGATGCGGGCCTGACCGGCCGCAAGATCATCGTCGACACCTACGGCGGCGCCGCGCCGCACGGCGGCGGTGCGTTCAGCGGCAAGGATCCGACCAAGGTCGATCGTTCGGCCGCCTATGTCGCGCGTTATCTCGCCAAGAACGTCGTCGCCGCCGGCCTCGCCAAGCGCTGCACGATCCAGCTGTCGTACGCGATCGGCATCGCCGAGCCGCTGTCGGTTTATGTCGATACCCACGGCACCGGCACGGTCGCCGAGGACAAGCTGGAGGC
The DNA here is from genome assembly GCF_001638925.1 of Sphingomonas sp. NIC1. Classification (NCBI taxonomy): domain Bacteria; kingdom Pseudomonadati; phylum Pseudomonadota; class Alphaproteobacteria; order Sphingomonadales; family Sphingomonadaceae; genus Sphingomonas; species Sphingomonas sp. NIC1. The sequence goes on along the minus strand of NZ_CP015521.1, from coordinate 680,488 downwards.
GGTACTGCCGCAGCTCGTGCGCCTGACCCCCAAGGGCATCCGCCAGCATCTGAAGCTGAACGCGCCGATCTACGTCAAGTCGGCCGCTTACGGTCACTTCGGCCGCGAGCCGGAAGGCGATCTGTTCACGTGGGAAAAGACCGATCTGGTCGACGCGCTGAAGGCCGCCGTCGCCTGACGATCACGCATCCTGAGGTTGCATGACAGCGCCCTTCCCCGTCTCGCGATGGGGGAGGGCGTTTCGGTTTGGGACCCGAGACGCCCTGGGTGTCAGCGGTAGGGATTGTTGAGTTCGGCGATCCAGCCGGCACGGGGCGTGACGCCGACGCCGCGCGGTTTGCGCGCCTCGTCGAGGTCGATCAGCTCGTTGAAGCTCAGCCCGGCGAGCCGGTCGCTGACCCACCGCACGGTTGCGACCAGATCGGGCATCGAACCCATGTGCAGCATGACCGTCGCGCCGGTGGTGAGGTCGTTGTCGTGTTCGATACAGGCGCCATGCCGCGACAGATTGCGGACGCGGCGCTCGCGCGATCGGCCATCGGCGGTCATCACGATGGCGCGGACGATGACACTGTTGCGCTTCTCGCGCGCGGGTTCGGGTATCGGTTCCATGGCGTGCGCGGATCGATCTGACAGAGATTAGTCACCGGTTTGTAAACGACCCAATGTGGGGTGACTGCCCCTCAAATGGGGCTATTTCGGCGCTGTTTCGCGGTCGGGGACTAAGTGGTTGAGCGCGCTATCGATCGCGGCTTCCGCTACCCATCCCACCAGGCCCGCCACGATCGCCTCCGACAGCGGCGAGGGCGACCCAGCGCTGTCCGCCGCATGCTTCGCGGCATGCGTTCGCTGCCGCATCGCCGTTCGGACCGCACTGGCGACGACATGCACCGCGAGCATCCGCGCGCCGCCGCGAATCAGGTCGGGTCGGCGGGTGACCAGCCCGGCGGCGATCGTGCCAACCGATGCCGCGACCAACTGGGGCTGCTGCGCGATATCGCCCAGAAATACCGGCAGACGTCGCGTGGTGTCGTTTGCCGGTACGATAGCGTGGCTCACCGATTGTCTCCCTGTGGCATTTCGCCGCGAACCTGTGCGTGGGCGAGCAGTGCGAAGATGCCGGCGCCGCCGAACAGATTGCCAAGCACGGCCGGCGCGATCAATCCGCCCAGCGTCTGCCACGCCCCGGTCTGACCGGCGAACCATAATAGAAATGCCTCCGCCGACCCGACGATCGAATGGCTGAAGCTGCCGATCGCAAGAACATAGGTGAAGATGCCGATGACCGTGACGCTCTGTTCCCGCGCATTGGGCAGCGCCCAGGCGAGGACGGCGATCAGGAAGCCGGCCGGCACCGCATTGACGAAGGTACGCCCCGGCGACAGCTCGGTAATCCCCTGCGAGATGGCGAGTGCCGCATCGTGGATCGCCGCATTGCCCATGGCACCGCTGGCGATCGCGAAGGCGGCGATGGCCGTGCCGCAGAGGTTGGCGGCGAGCACGATGCCCCACAGGCGCAGCGTTCGCCCCAGCGCCCAACGCGACGGCCGCGTGACGAGCGGCAGCATCGCCGTGATCGTGCTTTCGGTGAACAGCTGCATCCGGCCGAGGATGACGACGATGAACCCGACCGGATAGCCGAGCCCCACGATCAATTCGCGCCACGGCATGGCGGGCAAGACCGCATGTAACGCGGCCTCGGCCAGCAGCGACACCGTGATCGCAATGCCCGCCGCCAGCCCGGAAAAGAACAGCGATCGGATCGGCCGGCGCAGTTCCTCCTCACCCTCTTCGCGGACGGTGCGATGCAAATCCTTGGCGTCGGCGGCCTTCAGATCGTCATCGTCGGAGGTGTCTGAAGGGGCGTCCATCGTGACGTGCAACGGTCGGTGGTGGTGCTTGGCTCCCGCGTGCCATGGCGATTGAGGCGTTTCCCTCTTCCCCCATCTGTTCTAGGGCGCGGCGCCATGAACGATCCCGCCACCATCCGCCGCCTGTACGGCCGCCGTCAGGGCCACAAATTGCGCGTCGGTCAGGCCGCGCTGGTCGAGGAGACGCTCGACGCGCTCAGCGTTTCCGAGACGGGACCGATCGAGGGCAAGGCGCTGTTCGGCGACGACCGGCCCCTGGAGCTGGAGATCGGCTTCGGCGCGGGCGAGCATCTGGCGGGGCAGGCGGCGATGCGGCCGCAAACGGGCTTCATCGGCTGCGAACCCTTCCTGAACGGCGTGGTCGGCGCACTGGGTCATATCCGCGATGGCGGCCTCACCAACGTGCGGCTGCACATGGGCGATGCGCTCGACGTGGTGGAGCGACTGCCCGATGCCAGCCTGTCGCGCGTCTATCTGCTCCATCCCGATCCATGGCGTAAGGCGCGCCATGCCAAGCGCCGCATGGTCAACCATGGCCCGCTCGACGCCATCGCCGCCAAGCTGAAGCCGGGCGCCGAATTCCGGCTGGGCACCGACGATCCGACCTATTGCCGCTGGGCGATGATGGTGATGGACCAGCGCCGCGACTTCGAATGGCAGGCGCGCGAGCCGGCCGACTTCCTGGTCCGCCCCGACGACTGGCCCGAAACCCGCTACGAACGCAAGGCGCGCCGGCAGGGCCACGAGGTGTGGTACTTCCGCTACGTCCGACGGTAGGCGTCAGCGGCGGCGCTTCGTCTTTCCCTTTTGCGGTGGGGCGACCCAGGTCGGCACTGCGACGTAGACCACCGGCGTCACGCGGGCGATCGTCCTGACCGGGTCGACCGCGGGGTCGGCGGGGAACTGGCCGCGCGCGCGGGCGAAGAGAAAGCGGGCGCGGGCGGCGCCCGGCGCGGTCGCGCTGGTGCCGACCCAACGCCAATGCCACGGCTCCCACTTCACATGCTGACGATTGCCGCCCGGGAAGGACAGCTCGAACCCGAAGCGCGGCGCATTGGCGAGCAGCCAGCGCGCGGCCGGGGTCGCCGCCATACATGCTTCGGCATCGGGACAGCCATTCGCCGGGCGGACCGCGAAATCGAGCGCATAGCCCGTCGCATGTTCGCTATGCCCGGGGGGCGCCACCGAAATCGCACGCGTGGCATCGGCATTGACGGCGCTGTCGGGATGTTCGCGACAGAAGACCGATGCCTGGCGCAGGATCGAGCGATGGCAGGACAGGCCACGTAGCGTGCCCATCACCGCCGGATCGCCCTTTGCCGCGGCGAGCAGGCGTTCGAGATCGGGGATGACGTCGCGCCGCAACAGGCAGCCGTGCAGCCCGAAGCCGCGCGGCGCCTCGACCAAATCGTCCGGCGGCGCGTCGCCATAGGCCAGGTGACCATAGACGCGGCCATCGTTCGCCATCGCCGCTGCGGCACCGGCGCAGACCTGCGCCCCGGCGGGCGAGGCCAGGGACAGCAAAGCGAGAAGGGCGGGGAGGCGCATCGCGGCTGCCTCTGGCGCGAAGACCGATGGAGTGGCAAGGCGTTTCGCATGCATGGCGACCGCGTATTGTTCATCGACGGCGAGGCCCTGGTCATCGACAAGCCCGCCGGGCTGCCGGTGGACAAGCCCCGTGACGGCTCCCTCAGTCTCGAGAACCATCTCGATTCGTTGAAGTTCGGCTTCCAGCGCTGGCCGCAGGCGGTGCATCGCCTGGACCGGGATACCAGCGGGTGTCTGCTGCTGTCGCGCAACCCGAAAGCGCATGCGCGTTTGCAGCAGGCGTTCGAGCGCGGCGAGGTCGAGAAGCGCTATCTCGCCATTCTGGCAGGTGTGCCGCGCGAATCGGCGGGCGAGATCGATCTGGCGCTCGCCAAGGTCAGCACGCGAGAGACGGGCTGGCGCATGGTCGCCGATCCGGCCGGTAAGGCTGCGCATACCGCATGGCGGACGCTCGCGGTGCGTGACGGGCGCGCCTTGGTCGAATTCCGGCCGACGACGGGGCGCACGCACCAGATCCGCGTCCACGCGGCGAGTGGACTGGGTCTGCCGGTGGTCGGCGATCCGGTCTACGGCGCGGGCGAGACGGGCGGCATGATGCTGCACGCCGCCGCCCTGACCGTGCCGCGCGCCAATAAAGAGCCGGTGCGCGCCGAGGCGCCGCTGCCCGAGCGTTTCGGCGCCTGGCCGGATCTCGCTGAGGCCTGACGGTGCCCCCGTGCCGCTGATCCACGTCACCCGCGTCATCGCGATCGACGAGCGCGAGATCGAGGAAAGCTTCACCCGCGCGTCCGGTCCCGGCGGCCAGCACGTCAACACCACCGATAGCGCGGTGATGCTGCGCTTCGACGTGTGGGGATCGCCCAATCTGCCCGATCTGGTGAAGCAGCGGCTGACCGTGCTCGCCGGATCGCGGCTGAGCAAGGATGGCGTGCTGACGCTGCGCGGCGACGGGTCGCGGTCGCAGGAACTGAACCGGCGCGAGGTGCGCGAACGGCTCGTCGCGCTGATCCAGGAGGCGACGATCGTCCTCAAGAAGCGCCGCCCGACCAAGCCCAGCCGATCGGCCAAGGCGAAGCGCGTCGACGAGAAAAAGGGCCGCAGCACGGTGAAGGCGAACCGCGGTCGCGTGCGGCTGGATTGATGCGCGGCGCTTGCCTACATCGCGGGCCATGTACCAGTTCGATATCACCGCCGGCTCCAAGGCCGATCTGTACCTCGACCTGTTGGGGGCGCTCGACGCGCTGACCGTCGACGAACCCGACGCCATCGCCAATATGGCCAATGCCGCCGCGCTGGTGTGGCAATATCTGCCGGACCTCAACTGGGCGGGCTTCTATCGCATGGTCGGGGGCGAGCTGGTGCTGGGACCGTTCCAGGGCAAGGCGGCGTGTATCCGGATCCCGTTGGGCAAGGGCGTGTGCGGCACCGCTGCGGCGACGCGCGAGACGCAACTGGTCGAGGACGTTCATGCCTTTCCCGGCCATATCGCCTGCGACGCGGCAAGCCGGTCCGAACTGGTCGTGCCGATCGTCCATGACGGGCGGCTTGTCGGCGTGCTCGACCTCGACAGTCCCGAGCCCGCCCGCTTCGATGCGGAGGACGCCGCAGGGTGCGAGGCGCTGTGCGCGCGGCTGGCCGCACGGATCGCCTGAACCGAATCGGGACAGGCCACCTCACAGGGCAGGGAACCCGCGCTCTGGCGACTCCGTTTGGCGCGTGATACGCCGCAAGGTGAATAGCGTGTTAATATCCGGGGCGAAGGCATGCGCCTCGGCAACAGGGAGACGACGATGCGCAGCGTGCTGATCGCGACCGCAACTCTGGCGCTGACCGCTACCGGTGCGAGCGCGCAGGAGCGCGTGGTGATGCAGGGACCGGGGGCGAACTTCCCGGCACCGCGCGTCGGCATGGCACCGGCTCCGGCGATCCAGGGGCGTGGTGCGTGGCAGCCGGCGCCGTGGCAGCGCGGCGGCTACCCTGGGCAGCCCGGAGCGGCGCCCGTGGTGCGCCCCGTTCCGCCGCAGCCACAGCCGCAGTGGAATGGTCCGGCGGGTCAGCCGCCGCGGGTGCAGCTGGGCCGGTCGCGCTGGGGCAGCAAGGTGGATGGCCGCTGGTGGGGCGGGGCGAACGCGCCCGGCGGCTGGCGGGCCTATCGCCGGCCGTATCGGGGCTATGCGCTGCCCAGCTATTGGGTGTCGCCCCGCTTCTACATCACCGACTGGCAGACCTATGGCCTGACGCAGCCGACGGCGGGCTATAATTGGGTCCGTTATTACGACGATGCAGTGCTCGTCGATGGTCGCGGCGCGGTCTACGACACGCGGCCCGGCATCAATTGGGATGCCTATGACAGCGACTATTATGCCAGCGATGACCGCGTCTATGCGGATAGCGGCTACGATCCTCGTGGCTATGAGCACCGCGACAATGGCGTCGGTGGCGCCGTGGCGGGCGCCGTCGTCGGTGGTGTCGCAGGCAACCTGATCGCCGGGCGCGGCAATCGGCTGGGGGGCACGCTGATCGGCGCGGGCGTTGGGGCCGCAGCGGGCTATGCGATCGACCAGGCGGAGGACCGCGGCCGCCGCCATCGCCGCGACGATCGTGGCTATGCGATCCCGGTCGCGCCGGATTATCCGCCCCCCGCCGCCGCAGGCCTATGCGCCGCCGCCTCCGCCGCCGCCGCCCGCTTATGCCCCGCCCCCGCCCCCGCCGGTGGGTTATGTCGACAACGGTCGCGCATGGCGCTCGGCCGACGGAGTCACCACGGTGACGACCAGCGCAGGTGGCTCGGGTTATTATCAGGGCGGCTATTATTACCCCGGCGCGACGACCACGACGGTCGTGGTGCAGACCGCGCCCGTGGTCACGACGACCACGACGACGGAGACCTATGAGGACGCGGTGACCTATACCCGCCGCGCCAGGGCCGTGCGGCGTCCGATCGCGGCGCATACGAAGACCAAGCGCGTCTGGCGCCCGGCGCCGACCTGCGCCTGCCAATAAGCGAAGCACGGCGCGATGCGGCGATCCGCGTCGCGCCGGCTTTCTACTGAGCGGTTACCCGATCCCCAGGTCCGCCGGTCCGAACGCGGCGGGCAGCAGTTCCGACAAACGGTAGGTCGCGATCGCGTCACCCTCGGCAGCGCCGCAGTGAACCAGCAGGTCGCGGCCGCCCAATTGCGCGGCTTCGTTGAGGACCTGGCGGCAGCGGCCGCACGGGCTGACGGGGGCGGTGCCCGTCGCACGGCCGTCCGCATCCATCGCGCCGCCGATAACGCCGACCGCGACGACCTCGCGCAGCCGCCCGGCCGCGCTGGCCGTGGCGATCGCCACCGTCTCCGCGCAGAGCGACAGGCCGTAGCTCGCATTTTCGACATTCGCGCCGGTGACGAGGCTGCCGTCGGTCATCAGCAGCGCCGCGCCCACCGCAAAGCGTGAATACGGCGCATGGGCGCGGGTCGCCGCTTCGCGTGCAGCGGCGATCAGATCGGCGGGGGTGGTTTCGGTCATGGTGCGACTACGTCCCAATTCACGGGGCCTTCGATGCCGTCGATGCGGCGCACATCGCTCGCCCGCCACATCTGCCACGGGCGGGCCGGATAGGTGGGGGCGAAGAAGGTGCGCATCGCCCAGATCGGGCGCTCGATCGCGGCGGTGAGTTGATAGGTCGATTCGACGGGCTTGCTGACCCGCAGCATCACCGGCTTGGCGGTGTGCGTCTCGACCATATGGATGAACGTCTTTAGGTCGGCGATCAGCGCGTCGCGATCCGGCCGCGCGGTGCAATCGCCGCGGAAGCTGACGTCGACGGCCATCGGCAACGCGTCGGCGGTGCGGGGCACGAAGGCGTTGACCGCATTCGCCTGATCCTTCGCCGGCTGGCAGAGAGAATAGAGATGGATCGCGCCACGGCGCAGCCCGGCATCGGGCAGCGCCGCCCAATTCGTCTCGAACCCCGGATCGCGGCGGTCGGCGCCGGAGGTGGCGACGAGATAGGCGAAGTCGGCGCCGCGCGCACGCACCGTGCCCCATTCGACCGGTCCGGGGCGTTCGTCCAGATCGATGCCCTGCAACGGATATTGGCTCACCTTGGGATGCCAAGCCGTCGCATAGCTCCACCCACCGATGCCGATCGCACCGGCAACGACCATCGCGCCCACCGCTTTCAACATGCCGTACGCCATCAGCCGCGCAGATGCAGGACGGAGATCAATGTGAAGAGGCGGCGTGCGGTATCGAAATCGACGTCGATCTTTCCCTCCAGCCGTTCGCGCAGCAGCGTGGCGGCATCATTGTGGATGGCGCGGCGGGCCATGTCGACCGTCTCGATCTGCTGCGGCGTCGACGCTCGGATCGCCTGATAATAGCTGTCGCAGATCGCGAAATAGTCCTTGATCGCGCGCCGGAAGCGGCCGAGCGCCAGCACCAGCGTCTCCAGATGGGTATCGTCGGCGCGATGGATGTGGATCCCGAGGCGACCCTCCGCCGATTCGATTTTGATCTTGTAGGGGCCAGCGTAGCCGTCCGCGTGCTGGCGCTGGGGGGCGAAGTGATTGCCTTCCAACAGGTCGAAGATCGCGATCCGCCGCTCCTGCTCGACATCGGCCGAGCGCCAGCCGATGCTGTGCTCGTCCAGGGTGATGTCGATGATCCGCGGGTCGGCCATACGGTCCGATAGTCGGGTTGAGGCGATCCGACAAATCGTGTCGTCGCGCGAAATTTCGGGTAAGAGCGTCTCCCATGGCGACTCTAGCATTTCCGACCCCGGCGGTCCCCGCCGAACCCCTGCAGCTGCCCCGCAACGTCGAAGCCGAAGCCGCGATGCTGGGCGCGATGATGATCGACAACCGGCTGGCCGACGACCTGATCGACCGGCTGGAACCCGCGCATTTCTACGAACCCGTCCACGGCCGTATCTTCGCCGCGATCAAGACCTTGCGCGTCAACGACATGCTGGCGACCCCGGTCACGCTCCGGCCGATGTTCGAAGCGGACGAGGGGATGAAGGAGCTGGGCGGCCCGTCCTATCTCGCCAGCCTGACCGGATCGGGCGCCGGCCTGATCGGTGCGCGCCAGTTCGCGACGCAGATCTATGACCTCGCGATGCTGCGCGCGCTGGTACAGGTCGGCCGGACGCTGGTGGAACGCGCGATGGATACGTCCGAGGAGGTCAATCCGCGCGCGCAGATCGAGCTGGCCGAGGAGGAATTGTACAAGGTCGCGGGCGACGGCGGCGCGGAGAATGCCACCAAGACCTTCGCGCAGGCGACGACGATGGCGGTCAAGATGGCCGAGCGTGCGCTGAACAGCGGCGGCAACCTGTCAGGCGTCACGACCGGCCTCGATTCGGTCAACGCCAAGATCGGCGGCATGCACCATTCCGACCTTATGATCCTCGCCGGACGCCCCGGCATGGGCAAGACCTCGCTCGCCACCAACATCGCGTTCAACGCAGCGCGGCGCTGGATGCGCGACATGGAGGACGGCATCCCGCCGAGCGAATCGGTCGGTGCGAAGGTCGTGTTCTTCAGCCTGGAAATGAGCGCCGACCAGCTGGCGACGCGTATCCTGGCCGAACAGTCGCAAATCAGTTCCGAATCGCTCCGCATGGGCAAGATCAGCAAGGCCGAGTTCGGCCAGCTCGCTGCCGCAGCAGCCGAGCTCGAAAAGCTGCCCTTGTTCATCGACGATACCGGCGGCCTGTCGATCAGCGCACTGCACACGCGCGTGCGTCGCCTGCAGCGGCGGCACAACAACCAGATCGGCCTGGTCGTCGTCGACTACCTCCAGCTGCTGACCAGCGGCGGCAAGGGCGGCAAGGAAAACCGCGTGCAGGAAATTTCCGAGATTTCGCGTGGGCTCAAGACGCTAGCCAAGGACATGAACGTACCGGTGCTGGCACTGTCGCAGCTGAGCCGTGCGGTCGAAAGCCGCGAGGACAAGCGCCCGATGCTGTCCGACCTTCGCGAATCGGGCTCGATCGAGCAGGACGCCGACATGGTCTGGTTCGTGTTCCGCGAGGATTATTACACCGCGCAGCGCGAGCCCAAGCGCCCGATGGAGGGCGACGAGGCCAAGGTCTTCGAAGATCACGCCAAATGGGCAAGCGACATGGAGCGCGTCTATGGCTTGGCCGAGATGATCGTCGCCAAGCAGCGTCACGGTGCGACGGGCAAGGTGGTGCTGAAGTTCGATCCGACGATCACGAAGTTCAGCGATTACGCGGGGTATTGAGCCGAAGCTCCCCATTCCTCCGTCACCCCGGACTTGGTCCGGGGTCCACCGGGCCGCGAGGGGATGACAAGAGGCTCGAGCCGCCCCCTCGCCGCGGAGTGGACCCCGGAACCAGTCCGGGGTGACGGGAGGGGTGGGGCGGGCGGTTCGCCGACCCCGTCGGCAAAATAAACCATGCCCAAGCCATGGCCACGCGCATCGCGTTCAGCCTAGAGCGAGGTAGCCGGTGCGACAGCGCCGGTGACGCATACCCCGTAGGGACACGACATGAGACGAACGATCGCGGCGGCTGCCATGGCGGCCACCATCCTGTCTGCACTGCCCGCGGCGGCGCAGGTGGCGCCCCCGACCGTACAGCCCACGATCCAGCAGGTGCCGGTGCCCGCCAGTGCGGCTGCGCCGGTGGTGCTGCCGCAGATCAGCGAAGCGCAGGCGACGCAGCTGGCGGCGTTGCTGCCCGCCGACACGATCGCCCAGGGACTGAGCCTGAACCCGCGTCCCGAGGACGCGGCGGCGCGCGAGCAATTGGTGCGCGACGCGCTGGACCATGCGCGCGCGGTGCATTCGGGGCGGCTTGCCGAAGAGGATTTCCAGCGCGACTGGGGCCTGCGGCCGCCGGCCTATGACCCGCTGCCGGGATTCGCCGAAGCCGTGCGCACCGACCGGATCGCGGCGTGGATCGCATCGCTGCCACCACCGTATGCCGGCTATGACGGGCTGAAGGCGGGCCTGGTCCGCTATCGCGCCATTGCGGCGGCGGGCGGCTGGCCGACGCTGGCGGCGGGTCCGGACCTGACTCTGGGGTCGAGCGGTGCGCGCGTGATTGCGCTGCGCCAGCGCCTGGCGGTCGAGGACAAGGACGTCGCGACCAGCGGCACCACCTTCGACGCTGCGTTGCTGGAGGCGGTGCGTCGGGCGCAGCGCCGCTATGGCCTCAATCCCACCGGCACCGTCGCCGGGCAGACGCTGGCGGCGCTCAACGTGCCGGCGATCGCGCGCGTACGCCAGATCATGGCGAATATGGAGCGCTGGCGCTGGCTGCCGCAGGAGCTGCCAAAGGATCGTGTACAGGTGAATATCGCCGCCGCGGTGATGACCGTGTTCGACGGCGATGCACCCGTGCTGTCGATGCGCGCGGTGACGGGGCGGCCGGGCGACGAGACGCCGATGCTGTCGTCGATGATTCACAGCGTGGTCATCAATCCGCCGTGGAACGTGCCGACGTCGATCGCGACCAAGGAGCTGTGGCCAAAGGAAAAGAAGAGCCCCGGTTATCTGAAGCGCAACGGCTTCAAGGTGATCGACGGCACCCGGCTGCAGCAGCAGGCGGGCGACCAGAGCGCGCTGGGCCGGTTCAAGTTCGACTTCGACAACAATTTCTCGGTCTATCTGCACGACACGCCGTCGCGCGCGAAGTTCGCGAGCTTCAGCCGGCTCGCGAGCCATGGCTGCGTGCGGCTGGAAAAGCCGGAGCAGCTGGCCGACCTGTTGCTGAAGGGCGATCCGACCTGGACGCCCGAGGCGATCGCCGCGCAGGTGCAGAAGGGCGAGACGGTCCGCGCGCGGTTGGCCAAGCCGGTGGCCGTGTACCTGCTCTATTGGACTGCCTTTGCCAGCGGCAACGGGCAGATGAACTTCCGGGACGATCCCTATGGCTGGGATGCGGCACTCGCCGCGAAGATCGAGGCGCGCTCGGCGCGCGCCGTTCTGGCCAGCCGCTGACGAGGAACGACGCAGATGACACGACGCACGATTCGGATGACGACGCTGCTGGCGGCGGCGGGGCTGCTGGCGCTGGCCGGCTGTTCGCGCCCCGAGCCGGAGCAGCCGGCTGGGGAAGACAATGTGGTCGAGACTATGCCGACCGCGGACGCGACGCCTGAGGCTTTGCCCTCCGCCGAGCCGGTGGCCACGCCGACGCCGATCGCCAATGTCGCGGACGTGCCGCCCGAAAAGCCGGTCGCGCCCGATGCGCAGATGATCGAGGATGCCGACGCGACGGGTATGACCGCGCGCGTCTCGCGCGATGATGCGCCGGCCGCCGCGGGCAACGACGCGGCGCCGCAATAAGCGACGGTCGCGCCATGACGCGGATGCCGAACCGGCGCGCGCTCCATCGTTGGGGCGTGGCGCTGGCCCTGACGGGACTCGTCGGCGGCAGCGTGCCGGCGCTGGCGGCGCCGCGTCCGGTGTCCGAGATCGTGATGGACGCGCGCGACGGTAGCATCCTGTATGCGGAAAATGCCGGGATCGTCCGGCGGCCGGCATCGCTGACCAAGATGATGACGCTGCTGCTGACCTTCGATGCGATCGACGACGGCAAGCTCGATCCGAGTGGCTCGATCCGCATCTCGCGCTATGCCGCAAGCCAGCGACCCTCGCGCGTCGGGTTCAAGCCGGGCGCGCGCATGGGGGTGGAGGACGCGATTCGCGCGGTCGCGGTGCTCTCCGCCAACGATGTCGCGGTGGCGCTGGCAGAGGCGGTGGGCGGCACCGAGGATCGGTTCGCGCGGATGATGACCGAACGCGCCAGGGCGCTGGGCATGACAGACACGTCCTTCACCAACGCGACCGGCCTGCCCGGCGCGAACCTCAGCACCGCCGAGGATATGGCGAAACTGTCGCTGGCGCTGCTGCGCGAGCATCCCAAACGCTATGCGGTGTTTTCGACGCGCTCGTTCAGTTGGGCCGGGCGGCGCGTGCAGAATCACAACCATCTGCTCGGCGCGTTCGAAGGCGCCGACGGAATCAAGACCGGCTATACCGCCGAGGCCGGATTCGCGCTGGCCGCATCGGCGAAGCGCGCCGGCCGTCGACTGATTGCGGTGGTGATCGGCGAACGATCGATCCAGGCGCGCGACCGGCGGGTCGAACGGCTGCTCGACCAAGGGTTTGCGGAACTCGCCGACGCGCGCAAGGGCGGCGCAAAGGGCTGATCGCCGGCCGTCCGGTCAGCGCCGGACGGCACGCCCCCCGAAGGTTGGCACGCTCTCGCTGCCGTCCGCCGCCAGCGCGGAGACGGCGAAGAACGTGTCGTCGACCGGCACCTGCGTGATCGTCGTCTGATCCCCCTGCACGTCGCGCGCGGTGCTCCAATCCTGCGTGTCGTTCGCACGCCAGCGAACGCGATAGCCCGCAGCGCCCGGCACCGGCGTCCAGCTGACCTTCGTGTCGCGCGACAGGTCGCCCGACAGCGTCACGGCGGCCGGGGCAGCGGGAGCGGCGGCGAGGCGGGCGATCGTCGCGGCGTTGATGGCGGTCACCTTGGCCAAATAGGCGAAGTCCATCCGGTCGATCGTGTCGCCATAGGTCACGCCGCCTTCGGTGCGCAGGTCTTGATGCTGCGCGTCCCAATTTTCCGCACCGACCGAGAAGCGGACCGCGGGATAGCCGCGCTTCAGGAACGGTTCGTGGTCGCCACCGCGGCCGAAGCGATCGGGGCGGCGGTCGATCACCACATCGAGGCCGCCGGGGATGCGGCGGGCAATGCCGTCGATCACCTTGGCGAGCGCGCGGCTGGGGCCGTCGTCCTCGCCGCCATCGCCGCGGCGGCGCATCTGGCCGGGCAGGTCCTCGGCGGCGCGAATGCCTTCGGAAAAGACGCGGACGCGGCCGGCGTCCTTCACGCCGCCCTGGCCGATCGAATTGCCGACGATATCGTTGTTGAGCATCGCGCTGACCTGCCAGCCGCGCTGCTGCGCGGTGTCGGCGAGCAGTTCGGCGCCCCACAGCCCCTGTTCCTCGGCCGAGAAGGCGACGTAGATGATCGTCGCGTCGAATTGCCGCTTCGACAGCAGGCGCGCGGTCTCCAGCACCAGCGCCACGCCCGAGGCATCGTCGTTGGCGCCGGGGGCGTCGTGCGTCGCGTCCATCACGTCGGTGACGCGGCTGTCGATATGGCCGCCGACGATGATGACGCGATTGGGATCGCGGCCGGGCTGAATGCCCAGCACATCCTCGACCACGACGCCATTGGGTGCGCGCGGACCGGTAAAGCGGCGGCTGATCCGCTCGACCCGGATGCAGCCGCCGCACGTCTTGCCGATCGCGGTGAGCTGCGCCGCCATCCAGTTGCGTGCGGCGCCGATACCGCGCTTGGGGTCGGTGGCGGATGACAGCGTGTGGCGCGTGCCGAAGCCGACCAACGCGGTCACGTCGCCGCGCAGGCGGGCGGCGTTGGGCATCGGCGGTGCGGGGGGCGGTGCGGGGGGCGTGGCGGCCGCAGCGGCGGCGGCGAGGAGCGGCACGAGGATCATGGCCGACGGTGTGGACCGCCGCGCGGGTCGGCTCAAGGGGGAAGGCGCGGATTTATCCGACACACCAGCGGCTTGGCCGGTGCGCCGTCCGAATCGTCAGTGGTGCAGGTGCGAGGGGGCGTCGCCGCGCTGGCTGATCATGTCGATCACGCCGCTGAGATGCGCGGCGGCGATGCCTTCGCCCAGTTCGTCGAGCGTCTGCAGCGCCTGGGTCAAGAGCGCCAGCGTGTCGATGTATCGCGCCACAGGTATCATGCTGGTCTCCAAGATGTCCTATTTTATGCTATTCAAAAGCAAATTTCCATTGTTTTTTCATTGGGTTCAGCTGAGGCGATCGATTGCCTCACGGGTCAGCGAGCCGGGGATGATCATGACCGGGACGGGCAGGGCGCCCGCGTCGGTGCCGGTAAAATGCGCGACGAGCTTGCCCGGCGCACCGCCGGCCGCCGCGCCCAGCACCAGCGCGGCGATATCGGGATTGGCGGCGATGATTTCGCGGATGATCCGCGGGCCGTCGCCCTGGCGGACGGTGATCGCCGGCTTCAGGCCGGATTCGGCGACCAGCGTGCCCGCGGCTGCCGTGACGAGTCCCTCCGCATGTTGCAGCGCTTCTTCCTCGATCGTCGCCTGCACGCCGCCGAAGGCGATGAACTCCTGCGGCGGGATCAGCGTGAGAATTTCGACGCCGCCGCCGGTCTTCACGGCGCGGCGCGCGGCAAAGCGCAGCGCGATCTCCGCCTCCGGGCTATCGTCGATCACGACCAGGTAGATCCGCATGGCTGCTCCCCTTTTCCGTTACGTGCCGCGTGGATGAAGCGCGTGCAAGGGTTGACCCCCCGGCTTTGCGGCGCGAAGGAGCAATCCGCTCCCCAGGCAAGAGGACCTGCATGTCGATCGAGATCAAGATGCCCGCGCTGTCGCCGACGATGGAGGAGGGTACGCTGGCCAAATGGCTCGTCAAGGAAGGCGACACCGTCAAGAGCGGTGACATCATGGCCGAGATCGAAACCGACAAGGCGACGATGGAGTTCGAGGCGGTCGACGAAGGCACGATCGCCAAGATTCTCATCGCCGAAGGCACCGACGGCGTGAAGGTCGGCGCGGTGATCGCGATCCTGGCCGAAGAAGGCGAGGACGCCGCCTCCGTATCCGCCCCGACGAAGAGCGAGACGCCGCAGCCCGCCGCGAAGGAATCGGAGGCCAAGCCCAACCCCGCCGATCCCAACAAAACCGGCAGCGAGGCGAAGCCCGTCGAACGCACCGTCACGCAGGCCGAGGACCATGGCCGTCCCGCCGATGCCGGCGCGTCCGATAAGGGCGGCCGCGTGAAGGCGAGCCCGCTCGCGCGCCGTATCGCCGCGGACAAGGGCATCGACCTGTCCGGCCTGAGCGGTTCCGGGCCGAACGGCCGCATCGTGAAGGCGGACGTCGAGGGCGCCAAGCCCGGCGCCGCGCCTGCCGCCGCGAAGGCCGACGCCGCCCCGACCGCCGCTGCTCCGGCGCCGGCCGCTGCGCCCAAGCCCGCCACCGTGCCGGATATTCCGCACGAGGCGACCAAGCTCAGCAACATGCGCAAGACGATCGCGCGCCGCCTGACCGAATCGAAGCAGACGGTGCCGCACATCTACCTGACGGTGGATATCCAGCTCGATGCGCTGCTGAAGCTGCGCGGCGAGCTGAACGCCAGCCTGGAAAGCCGTGGCGTCAAGCTTTCGGTCAACGACATGCTGGTGAAGGCGCTGGCCCAGGCGCTGATCGCGGTGCCCAAGTGCAACGTGATGTTCACGCCCGACCAGCTGATCAGCTTCAAGCGCGCCGACATTTCGGTTGCGGTGTCGACCCCATCGGGCCTGATCACGCCGATCGTCGTCGGCGCGGATACCAAGAGCCTGTCGGCGATCTCCACGGAAGTGAAGGACCTCGCCGCGCGCGCCAAGGACAACAAGCTGAAGCCCGAGGAATTCCAGGGCGGCACCGCGTCGATCAGCAACATGGGCATGTTCGGCATCAAGCAGTTCGAAGCGGTCATCAACCCGCCGCAGGGCATGATCATGGCGATCGGCGCGGGCGAGAAGCGCCCGTATATCGTCAACGGCGAACTGGCGGTCGCGACCGTCATGTCGGCGACCGGCAGCTTCGATCACCGTGCGATCGACGGGGCCGATGGCGCCGAGCTGATGAAGGTGTTCAAGGATCTGGTCGAGCGTCCGCTCGGCATGCTCGCCTGACCGGGAAACGCCTGCGATGACGCGTCTGGCTTTCCTGTCTCGCCTGCCGATCTCGCGCGCGGCGATGGAGGTGATCTCCATCGTGGCGGGCCTGATCGCGGCCGTGGCGATGACCTGGGCCGCCGCCTGGTCCTATCCGCTGGGCCGCGAGGTGATCTGGTGGTGCGGGGCCGCCGCGATGGTCGCGACGGTGTTGATGGGCATCGGCCCGCTGCGCCGCGCCCGCGCTGCCGATCGGATGAGCGCATGAGCGGCCTGCCGGACGGATCGCCGACGATCCGCGTCACCGCCATGCCTGCCGACGCCAATCCCTATGGCGACATCTTTGGTGGCTGGCTGATGGGACAGATGGACTTGGCCGCCGGCTCGGTCGCCTCGCGCCATGCCGGCGGCCGGGCGGTGACGATCGCCTGCGACGCGATGAAGTTCCACGCGCCGGTGCTCGTCGGCGATGAGGTGTCGGTCTATGCCCGCCTCGTCGCGGTCGGCAACACGTCGATGACGATCGAGGTCGAGGCGTGGCGCCGCGCCCGCCACGCCAACGACGCGTGCAAGGTGACGCAAGCCCGCTTCGTCTTCGTCGCCACCGACACCAACCGCCAGCCCCGGCGCGTCGCGCCGTTGCCGGCGTGACATTCTGATCTCTTCTCTCCCCAAACTCCTTTCCCCAGGGAACGACCATGGCTGACACCTACGATCTCATCGTCCTCGGCTCCGGCCCCGGCGGCTATGTCTCGGCGATCCGCGCGAGCCAGCTGGGCATGAAGGTCGCGATCGTCGAGCGTGAACGCCTCGGCGGCATCTGCCTCAACTGGGGCTGCATCCCGACCAAGGCGCTGCTGCGCACGTCGGAGGTCTATCACTATATGACCCACGCCGATGCCTATGGGCTGAAGGCGGACAATGTCGGCTTCGACCTTGGCAAGATCGTCGATCGCAGCCGCAAGGTGGCGGGGCAGCTCAATGCCGGCGTCAAAGGCCTGATGAAGAAGAACAAGGTCACGGTGGTCGAGGGCTTCGGTACGCTGACGGGCAAGGGCAAGCTCAGCGTCAAGCAGGGCGACAAGACCGTCGAGCTTGCCGCCAAGCACATCATGGTCGCCACCGGCGCGCGCGCGCGCGACCTGCCGTTCGCCAAGGCCGACGGCAAGCGCATCTGGACCTATCGCCACGCGATGGTGCCCGAAGTGATGCCGACCAAGCTGCTGGTCATCGGATCGGGCGCGATCGGCGTCGAGTTCGCCAGCTTCTACAACGACATGGGCGCCGACGTGACGATCGTGGAGATGCTCGACCGCATCCTGCCGGTCGAGGATGCCGAAGTCAGCGACTTCATGACCAAGGCGCTGACCAAGCAGGGGATCAAGATCCTCACCAAGTCGGGCTTGGAAAAGCTGGAGCCGGGCGCGAACGGCGTCACCGCCGCGATCAAGGGCGCGGACGGCAAGGTCACCAGCACCGAATTCAGCCATGCGATCGTCGCGATCGGTATCGTGCCGAACACCGAGAATATCGGGCTGGAGGCGCTGGGCGTCGAGACGGAGCGCGGTCACATCAAGGTCGACGGCTACGGCCGCACCAACGTCGAGGGCATCTACGCGATCGGCGACGTCACGGGAGCACCATGGCTGGCGCATAAGGCGAGCCACGAAGGTATCGTCTGCGTCGAGAAGATCGCCGGCCAGAACCCGCATCCGTTCGAGACGTGGAACATCCCCGGCTGCACCTACAGTCGCCCGCAGGTCGCCAGCGTCGGCCTGACCGAGGCGAAGGCCAAGGATGCGGGCCATGACGTGAAGGTCGGCAAGTTCCCCTTCATCGGCAACGGCAAGGCGATCGCGCTGGGCGAGGCGGAAGGCTTCATCAAGACGGTGTTCGACGCCAAGACCGGCGAATTGCTGGGTGCGCACATGGTCGGCGCGGAAGTGACGGAGCTGATCCAGGGCTACGTCATCGCGCGCCAGCTGGAAACGACTGAGCACGAGCTGATGGAAACGGTGTTCGCGCACCCGACGTTGAGCGAGATGATGCACGAAAGCACGCTCAGCGCCTACGGCCGCGCGCTGCACTTCTAGGGCGGTAATACGCCGAGATTTCCCGTCATTGCGAGCGCATGCGAAGCGATCCAGAGCCGTACCACGACGCCCTGGATTGCTTCGCTGCGCTCGCAATGACGACGTCCGTCGACTAATCGCGCACTGATGGACACGAGGCGATGAACCGAGCGTCTGATCCACATACCGACCGCGTCACCGCCGCGCGCGTGGCGCTCGCGGTCGCGATCCTGTTCGGCGGCAGCCTCGCATTGTTCTGGCCGGGCTACGTTTCATACGACAGCCTCGCCCAATATCGGCAGGCGCTCAGCGGCCGGTATGACGACTGGCACCCGCCGGCGATGGCGCATCTATGGGCGCTGTTCGGCGCCCATGGCCCCGCACCGATGCTGGTGCTTCAGATGCTCTGCTATTGGGGTGGTTTCGGCGCGCTGGCAGTGACGCTGACCGCGCAGGGGCGGCGGCTGGCGGCGCTCGCGATCCTGGGGCTGGCGTGCTGGCCGGCGCTGCTCGGCTGGCAGGCGGTGGTGCTGAAGGATCTGCAGATGCTCGCGGCGCTGCTGGCGGCGACCGGGCTGGTCGCGACGTGGCGGCTGCGCGGGATGCGCGTGCCCGCGGGGGCATGGGCGGCGGCGGGGTGTCTGGCGGGCTATGCGATGCTGGTCCGCGCCAATGCGGTCTTTGCCGTCTTGCCGCTGGCGGCGATGGCGGCGATCCCGCCGCGCTGGACGGTCTGGCGGCTGGCGGCGATCGCTGTGGCCGTACCGTTGGTGCTTGCGGCGGCGGGGCCGATCAACCATCGGCTGCTCGGCGCGGGCGCGAGCGGGGTGGAGCGGACGCAGGCGATGTATGACCTGTCGGGCATTGCGGTCGCGACCGACGACACGGACACCGGCCTGACGCGGCCCGAGATCGCGACGCTGCGGGCCAAGACTTGCGTGCGCCCGTTCTTCTGGGACCCGCTGGGCGACGGCGGGCGATGCGGGGCGGAGACGGCCGGGCTGCGCGCAACGTCGGTCGGGGCGCTCTACGGCACGCTGGCGCGGGCCGTTGTGAATCATCCGCTCGCTTATGCCGCGCATCGGCTGTCGCATCTGAATGCGACCGATCGCTGGCTGGTGCCGCTGCACTGGTATGGCGCGGCACCGCCCGTGGCCAACGAGCCCAACCCCTATGATTTCCGCGCGCCGGGCAAGGCGGCGGGGCGCTGGCAGCAGCTGGCCGGCGTGCTCGTCGAAACGCCATTCGGCTGGCCGGCGCTATGGGCGGTGCTCGCCGTCATCGGGCTGGCCGCGACATGGCGGGCGGAGGATGCGGCGGGCCGCCTCGCGGCGGCACTCTTCGCCTCGGCGGTCGGGCAGGAGGCGAGTTTTGCCGTGATCAGCATCGCGTCCGACCTGCGCTATCATCTGTGGGCGATGACCGCGACCGCGATCGGCTGGGTGGTGCTGGGCCGCATGCCACGGGGCGGCTGGGCATGGGGCGCGGTGCTCTTCGTGCTCGTCGGCGGGATCGCGGCGCGCCTCTGGCTGCCGCAGGCGGCGCAGACCTATAGCGGGATGCTCGGCTGATCGCGTGCAACTGCGGCAGCGGGCGATCGTTGGCGGCGCGCAAGGAGAGCGATGCGATGGCCGACGATCACGAACAGATCTACAAGGATTTCAAGGACGCGGTGAACATGGCGCCGGCCGAACTCGAACACTTCCTCGACACCGACGACAGCAAGCGCGTCGGCTGGAAGGGCGAGGACGGCGAGGGATCGGGCGAGAGCGTCGGCCACAAATCGGGCAAGCGGATCGTGGCGATCAAGCGCAAGGCCAAGGCGGACCTGACCGATGACGATTATGCGCATATGAAGAAGGTGGTCGGCTATGTCCGCCGCCATCTGGCGCAGGGCGGCCCCGACAAGGACAAGGCGCACAGCGACTGGCGCTATTCGCTGATGAACTGGGGGCACGACCCCGAGAAATAGGGTCAGGCGGCGGCCGAGGCGTTCCAGCTGCGCGCGACGAGTGCGCGGGCGTCTTCGACACTGAGCGGGCGGCTGAAGAAGAAGCCCTGCACCTTGGTGCAGCCCAGCTCTTGGACGAGCCGGTGCTCCTCCTCGGTCTCGACGCCTTCCGCCGTGGTCGCCATGCCCAGGCTCTGGGCGAGGGCGACGACGGCGCGGATGATCGCCACCGCTTCCTTCACGCCGCTCGACGCGCCCTGCACGAAGCTGCGGTCGATCTTGATCGACGAAAAGCGCGTGCGCGACAGATAGCCGAGGCTCGAATAGCCGGTGCCGAAATCGTCCAAGCTTAATCGGATGCCGAGTGACAGCAACTGTTCCAGAACCTTCGTCGTGCCGAGCCCTTCGTGCAGGAACACGCTTTCGGTGACCTCCAACTCCAGCCGTTCGGGGGGCAGGCGCGAGTTGGCGAGGGCGGAGGCGACGACGGCGACGAATTGCGGGTTCTGCAGCTGGTCCGGCGATACGTTGACCGCGATGCGGACGGTCGACGGCCATTGCGCGGCTTCGGCGCAGGCGGTCCGCACGACCCATTCGCCAATCGGCCCGATCAGGCGCGATTCCTCGGCAAGGGGCACGAATTTCTCGGGCGAAATCAGCCCCAGCTCGGGGTGGCGCCAGCGCAGCAGCGCCTCGAAGCCGGTCAGCCGCCCGTTTCCTGCATCGACCACGGGCTGGTATTGCAGGTGGAGCTCGTTGCGTTCCACTGCCTGACGCAGCGCCATTTCGAGTACGCGGCGCTCCTCCGCCTGAACGTGCAATTCGGGTTCGTAGGCGTGGTAGACGCCGCGGCCCGCATCCTTGGCGCGATAAAGGGCGAGATCGGCGGAGCGGATCAGCATCTCGGCCGTCCGCCCGTCGCGCGGACCGATCGCCAGGCCTACCGACGCGCCGATGTAGAGCGTGTGCGCGTCGATCTCATAGGGCTGCGACAGCGTGTCGATGATGCGGCGGGCGAGCGCCTCGACCGCGTCGATCCGCGTCGCGTCGCGCACGACCACGGCGAATTCGTCACCGCCCAGCCGTCCACAGACGGTGGAGGCGTCCATCAATTGCGCGAGCCGTGCCGACACGCGGGCCAGCAGCCGGTCGCCGATCGGATGGCCGAGCGTATCGTTGACCGCCTTGAATCGGTCGAGATCGATCATCATGAAGCTACAGCGCTGGCCGTTGCGCTCCGCCTCCGCCATCGCCTGGGCCAGCGTTTCGTTGATCATCAGGCGGTTAGGCAGGCCGGTGAGTGTGTCGAAGCGCGCCATCCGGGCGATGCGATCGGCGCTCATACATTGTTCGGTGACGTCGGACCCGACGCCGCGGAAACCGCCAAAGCTGCCCTTTTCGTCGAATCGCGGGCTGGCCGAGACCTGCCACCATCGCTGCTCGCCATTCACCTCGACCGGGATACGCAGGTCGCGGAAGCTCTCGCGCGCCTTCATCTTGGCGGCCAACTCGCGCAGGGCGTCGGAAAAGTGGCCCGTGTCCCATGCCGGCCCGGCGAGGACGCGCAGGAAGGACTGGCCGTTGATCGCGATCGGATCGAGGCCGCAGGCATAGGCGAAGCGCGGCGAGGCCTTGACGATCTGCTTGCCCGCGTCGGTTTCCCACAGCCAGTCGGCGGCGGTCTCTTCGAATTCGCGCAACAGCAGGCTGACGGTGTCGTTCCGTTCCGCGAGCGCGATCTGGACCGCGCGAATCACCACCAGCGCGCGTGCGCGATGGAGGCAGATGACGATCAGCATGACGGTGAACAGCGCCGTCGCCGCGGCGCCGGTCGGGCTGCCGTCCAACGCGGTACGCAGCGACACCGCGGCGCCCAATCCGCCCAGGAAGGCGATCGTCGCCAGCGCCAGCGGTGCCATCGCCATCGCGCCCGCGGTCATCAGCAGCGCCAGGATCATCCAGAGGGCGTAGGTGCCGTGCGAGCCGGGATCGACACGGAAGGCGAAGACGGGAACCGCCCAGACGACGGCAAGCGCCACGCCTTCCCACAGCGTGGTGCGGACGTCGCGGGCGCTGGCATAGCCACCGTCGCGGTGATGGGTGCTCAGGCGGCGGATCGCCACGGCGACCGCCACGATGCCGACCAGCGCGGCCCAGCCGATCAAATACGATAGGGGCTCGTTACCCGCGAACAGGGGAACGACCAGCGCCGCGCCGATGAGATTCGCGGCGAGCAGGAACAGCGCCAGATGGCGCCCCGCATCAAGCTGTTTGGATCGGATCCGCGCCCATTGCGCGGCATCGGCGCCGTCGGTCAGGCCCAGCAATTGGGCGAATCCGATCGTTTCGGAATCGAGGGTTTGGAGCGGCGCGACTGTCACGCCTGAGATGGTAAGGTGTTGAACGTTTACGGATAGTTAGGGCGGCGCCGGTTCGCCGCCCTGACGACCGAATTATGCGGCGATCGGATAGGGTTTGATGTCGCCGCTGAGGTACAGGTTGCGCGCCTTGGCCCGGCTGAGCTTGCCCGAGCTGGTGCGCGGCAGCGTGCGCGGCGGGATCAGTTCGATCACGCAGTTCATGCCGGTGACCGACCGGACGCGCTCGCGGATTTCGTCGCGCAGGCGCAGCCGCTCGGCATCGTCGCTGCTGCGGCACTGGACGAGGACGGCGGGGGTCTCCTCACCGCCGGGTGTCGTGATCGCGAAGGCGGCGATGTCGCCCGACTTGAAGCCGGGGAGCTGCTCGACCGCCCATTCGATGTCCTGTGGCCAGTGGTTCTTGCCGTTGACGATGATCATGTCCTTGGCGCGGCCAACGATATAGATGTAGCCGTCCGACATATAGGCCATGTCGCCGGTATCCAGCCAACCGTCGACCATGCAGGCGTCGGTCGCCTCCTGATCGCGGAAATAGCCGACCATGACGCTGGGGCCCTTGCACCACAATTTGCCGATTGCGCCGTCGGGCAGGGGCGTGCCGTCCTCTTCGCGGATCTCGACCGTCATGTCACGCACCGGCTTGCCGCAATTGACGATAGCGCGGAAGCGCTGCGGGCGCGGGCCATCGTTGGCGGCGAGCGAATCGCCCCCGCCCGACAGCTGCGTTTCCTCGACCAGCTCGACGCGGATGCCTTCGCCCGGCGGCATCAGCGACACGGCGAGCGTCGCCTCGGCAAGGCCATAGCTGGGCAGGAAGGCGCTTGCCTTGAAGCCCGCATCGGCGAAGGCGTCGACGAACGCCTGCATCACGTCGGGGCGGATCATGTCGGCGCCATTGCCCGCGACGCGCCAGCGCGACAGGTCGAAGCGCTCGGCCGCCTTGGTCTGCGACGACATGCGGCGCGCGCAGATGTCGTAACCGAAGGTCGGCGAATAGGACAAAGCGGTGCCGTCGTGCCGCGAGATCATGTCGAGCCAGGCGAGCGGGCGGCGCGCGAAATCCTCGGTCTTCAGATAGTCGGTCGATACCTGATTGGCGATCGGCGACAGGAAGCAGCCGACCAGCCCCATGTCGTGATACCAAGGCAACCAGCTGATGCAGCGATCGGTGCCGTCGATCTGCATGCCGTGGCTGTGCGCGGCGAGGTTGTTGAGCAGCGCATGGTGCGTGATCGCGACGCCGTGCGGGAAGCGCGTCGAGCCGCTGGAATATTGCAGGTACGCGATCTGCTCGCCATGCGCCTGCGGCAGCGCGGCTTCCGGCGCCGCGCGGGTCGCGAATTCGGACCAGTCGATGCCGTCCGTGCCCGCCAGCCGCGCGGCCTCTGCTGCCATCGCGCTGAGCTCGGGCGGGAAGATCAGTATCTTGGGGTCGCAGCTCGCCAGCTGGACGCGCAACTGCTCGATATACGAATCGCGGCCGCCGAAGCTGGTCGGCAGCGGCAGCGGCACCGGCCAGGCGCCGGCATAGATGGTGCCGAAGAATAAAGCGGCGAATTCGGGCCCGGTTTCGGCGACCAGCGCGATGCGATCTTCGGGCTGCACACCCGCCGCGATCAGGCGATAGGCGGCGGCAATCGCGTCGCTGCGCAGCTCGGCGAAGGGATAGGGGCGCGCCAGCGTGCCGCGCGCGTCATGGAAATTCAGCCCGCGCACGCCGGTGGCGGCATAGTCCAGCGCCTCGCCCAAGGTGGCGAAATCGGCGAAGCGGCGCGGCAGCGCGTCGAGCGTCGGGGTAGGGGCCGGTCGGGGAGTCGGCGAAGCCGCAGACTGATCGGTCATCGAAATTCCTGTTCACGCGCCGCTATCATGCGGCTGTCATATCCTGGCGCTTTAACGCGCGATCAACGTTCTCATTCCGTTGCCACTGTGGCAACAACATGGCCATGCCCGCCGAACGTCGCCCCCCGCGTCCCCTGGACGCCGCCGCGCTCGACCGACTGGCGCTGCGCTACGTCGAACGGTTTGCGACGACGCAGGGCAAACTGGCGGATTACCTGCGGCGCAAGGTGCGCGAAAGGGGCTGGGAGGGCGAGCCCGCCGATCCGGCAGCGATCGCCCAGCGCATGGCGGCACTGGGCTATGTCGACGACC
The DNA here is from genome assembly GCF_001638925.1 of Sphingomonas sp. NIC1. Lineage (NCBI taxonomy): Bacteria > Pseudomonadati > Pseudomonadota > Alphaproteobacteria > Sphingomonadales > Sphingomonadaceae > Sphingomonas > Sphingomonas sp. NIC1. The sequence goes on along the minus strand of NZ_CP015521.1, from coordinate 655,811 downwards.
GCCTCTACGCCGAGAGCAAGGCGGCAGCGCTGGCGCGGCGCGGGCTGGGCGCGCGAAGGGTCGGCGCGGCGCTACGCCAGGCGCATGTCGCGGACGTGGCGGACGATCTGGCGCCCGACATTGCCGCGCGGGCGCTGACCGCCGCGCTCACCTTTGCGCGGCGACGGCGCGTCGGACCGTTCGGGCCAGAGGTCGCGGATCGTGCGATCCGTGATCGGCAGTTGGCCGCGATGCTGCGCGCCGGCCATCCGCTCGACCTGTCCCGACGCATCCTGGCGGCGCCCGACCTGTCCGATCTGGGACTCGAATCGGACGATGAGGCTGCGGTTGAAGCCTTTTTCTTGCTCTGAGTGGCCTAAAAACCCGCAAAGCCTTTCGTTTCATAATTGCGGCTGCGACGAACCGTGCTAGCGTGTCGGCGACAGGGGTGCAGTAATGCGTGGCGAGCCGCAACGGGAGTGCGACGAGCGAGACGGCGGGCAGATGCCCGGCGACCGTGATCGTGCGTTCGGGCGACAGCTGGAATCCGAGGATACGATCGACACCGTCGCGCCGAACGCGACGGCCCGCGCCGCCGTCGCAGACGATGGCCCCATCGCGATCGGCGGCGTCGTCAAATGGTTCGACGCGACGCGCGGCTTCGGCTTCGCGGTGGCGGACGATCCGGCCTATGGCGACGTGCTGATCCATTTTTCCGTGTTGCAGCCGCACGGCCGGCGCAGCCTGCCGGAAGGGGCGCGGGTGGAGACGCTGTCGGTGCAGCGCGGCCGCGGTTATCAGGCGCGCGAAGTGACCGGCATCGACCTGACGCATGCCGTCGAAGATGCGCCCCGGCCACCGCGCAATCCTGATCGCGTCGATCCGCTCAGCCTGATCGATGCGGCCGGCGCGTTCGAAGGCGCGGTGGTGAAATGGTTTAATCGACTGAAGGGATATGGTTTCCTGGTCCGCGATGCGGATGGGGCGGACGTGTTCGTCCATATGGAAACGCTGCGTCGTGCGGGGCTGGCGGTGGTCGAACCCGGCCAGCGGTTGCGCGCGCGGATCGTCGCGGGCAACAAGGGGCCTCTGGCGGTCAGCGTCGAAGAGGATTGAGCGATGATCGGAACGAAGGCGCTGGTGGCGATCGTCGCGGCGCTGGGGCTGGGCGCGACCGGGGTCGCGGTGCAGACCGGTGTCTTCTCGCACGATACGGCGGCGAAGGATGCGGCCAAGACGCTGTTGCCGATCACGATCGCCAGCGCCAACGGCACGCATAATTTTACGGTCGAACGCGCGGTTACGCCCGCCGAGCAGGAACGCGGGCTGATGTACCGCACCGACCTGAAGCCCGATGGCGGCATGCTGTTCTGGCCCTATCCGCCCGAGGGCGGCGGTCCGCGTCAGGCGAGCTTCTGGATGAAGAACACGCCGACGCCGCTCGACATCCTGTTCATTCGCGCCGACGGCACGATCGCGACGATCGCCGAAAATACGGTGCCCTTCTCCGAAACGCCCGTCCTGTCGCGCGAGCCGGTGGCGGCGGTGCTGGAACTGGTCGGCGGCCGCGCGGCGGACCTCGGCATCGCCGAAGGCGACAAGGTGACCTGGGCGAAGTGAGGGGGCGGCCCGACCGCCGACGCCCTTCGCGCGGATTCTCGTCACGGCCGTCATCTCCGATCGCGATCCCCTGTTGAAGGGCGCAGCGGACACGAGTAAGCGCTGAGCCACTATGGGCATCAACCTCAATCCCTTCACCTGGTGGACCGGCGCGTCGTGGGGCACGATGCTCTATGGCCTGCGCGGCATGGCGCAGATGGGCACCGACCAGCTCGGCAACGTCTATTACGAAGGCGGCAAGGACGGCAGCGGCCGCAAGCGGCGCTGGGTGATCTATGAGGGTGCGAACGATGCCAGCCGGGTGCCGCCTGAATGGTTCAGCTGGCTCCACCATCACATCGACGACGTGCCCGATCGCGCGCTGCCGCCGGTGCGTGCGTGGCAGAAGCCGCCGATCCCTAACATGACCGGCACGCCGCTCGCCTATCGCCCCTCGGGCTCGTTGGAGAAGGGCGGCAAGCGCGCCGCCGCGACCGGCGATTACGAGGCGTGGACGCCCGAAGGGTGAGCCCACGGATCGGCCGCTGGCTGGCCGCCGGCGTCCTGCTGGTCGCGCTCGCGGTGGCCGGCGTCTTCGGCTATCGCGCCTGGCATGGCAGTAATGGGCCGGCGAACCGGACGGTCGCGACGCAGGACCTGCCCGCCGATCCCGCCAAGGGCGATGGGATCGAGACGATCGCCGCCTCCGACACGACGCTGCCGACCGGCGGCACGCCGATGGCCGAACGGGTCGCCGTCGTCGGCCTGCTCAACAAGCGTAACGGCGTCAGCCGCGACCTGACGCTGAAGCCGGGGCAGGCGGTGCGCGTCGGCGATGCGATCGTGCGCCTGCGCGCCTGCGAAAAGACCGCGCCCTGGGAGCAGGATCCTCTGACCGGCGCCTTCGTTCAGCTCGACGTGCGCGGCACCGACCGGCACTGGCGCCGCGCCTTTTCCGGCTGGCTGTTCAAGGAACGCCCGGCGCTCAACGTCGTCCAGCACCCCGTCTATGACGTGTGGACCAAGAGCTGCACGATGTCCTGGCCGGAAACCGGCCCCGACACGGTATCGGCGGCGAGTGGCGGCGCGGCGCGCTCCAGCGCAAAGAAATCGGGCGAGGCGGACGCCGATGCGAACGGGGGCGATGATGCCGCACCCGCCGACGAGCCGGTCGCCCCGTCGAGCGCCCCGGCCAGCAACGCGCAATAATCGTTCCGGTCGATCTCCACCGCGCCCAATGAGGCGAGGTGGGGCGTCTGGAACTGGCAGTCGAGCAAGGTGAACCCGCCGGCCTTCAGGCGCGCGACCAGCCAAGCGAGCGCGACCTTCGACGCATCGGTCCGGCGGCTGACCATCGATTCGCCGAAAAAGGCCCGGCCCAGCGCCAGGCCATACAGGCCGCCGACCAGATCGTCGCCGTCCCAGCATTCGATCGAATGCGCATAGCCCATGCGGTGCAGCGTCACGAACACCTGCTCGATGCCGCTGTTGATCCAGGTTTCCGGGCGATCGTCGGCGCTTTCGGCGCACAGCTGGATCATCCGCTCGAACGCAGTGTCGACGGTGACGCGAAAGCGGTCACGCGCGATCGTTTTGCGCAGCGACGCGGAGAGGTGGAAGCCATCGATCGGCAGGATCGCGCGGGTGCGCGGTTCGACCCAATAGACGCTGTCGGCATCGCGGTGATCCGCCATCGGGAAGACGCCCATGGCATAGGCGCCGAGCACGAGTTTCGGGTCGAGCGTCTCCATCGCCGGCCAAGGTGGCGGTGCCAGGGGGCTATGGCAAGGTGGTCCGCTCTGGCCGGACGACGGTCATGCCGGCACGGGCCTAGATCCGGGCGACCCGCATCCCGCGTCGGATCAGCGCGCCACCCGCTTCTCGATCGCGCGCCACAGTTCGGCGAAGGCGGTCGCGGCGGCGCTGCGCGGCGCATAGGTGGCGACGGGCGCGCGATGATCCGCCATCGCCTCGACCGCACTCGCCATCGGGATCGCGGGCCAGTCGGGCTGCGCGGCGAGCGCGGCGGCGTGCAGGCGGCGGCGGCGGTCGACCATCATGTGGACGGGCAGCACCGGCACCTTGCCGCCGAGATGGCGCACCACTTCCTCTGCGGCGCGTTGCGCGAGGGCGGATGGGATGATCGGCATGACGATCAGGTCGGCGGCGCGGATCACCTGCTCGCTGGTTTCGGTGAGCCCCGGCGGACAATCGAGCAGGACGTGATCGTAACTGCCGAGGTCGGCGACCAGCTTGTCGAGCCGCCGCTTCTTGCCGAGATCGTGCAGCAGCACGTCGAGGTCGCGCAACGACGCGTCGGCGGGGATCAGATCGAGCTTCGCGATCTCGGTCGGGCGGGCGTGGCGCGCGACCTTCGTATCCTTCGTGAACAACGCGCGCGCCTGATCGCCCGCGGGATCGCGACCCAGTACCCAGCTGCTCGCCGCCTGGGGATCGAGGTCCCACAAGGCGGTGCGCCGCTTCGACAGGGTGGCGGCGCAATAGGCCAGATTGACGGCCAGCGTGGTTTTGCCGACGCCGCCCTTCGAACTGTAGATCGCGATCGTTGCCATGGGGCGGGATCGTACCGTTCTGGACCCGATGGGGCAATGCGCCATCCGCGCCATGAGGGAAACTGGGGGCTGGCCCGAGCAAAGGTGCTTTGTCGGGTGCGAGGCCGCCCGATACGGGCCGGACGCAAGGCGGGGCGGCATCGGGTGGCGATGCGCTGCGTCGCTGTCGGGATCGGGAGTTCGATATGCTGCGCCGTGCCGTCCTTGGGTCTGCGATCCTGCTTGCCGCGTCGCTTGCATCGTCGACAGGTGGGCGGGCATCCGCGCCGGTGCGCAAGACCGTGCCGATCGTTTCGCGGCCCGGCGTGTGGCAGGCGCCGGCGGGTGGACGGCAGGAGCTATTATGGGCGGTCACCGTCCCGCTCGCCAAGCCGGACAGCGGCAATGCGCCGGAGGAAACTGGCAACGGTTCGGCGATCGTCGGCGGGCGGATGTGGCATTGGGCGGGATCGATCACGCGGCCGACGATGACGGTGTTCCGGCCGCAGGGGCGCAACACGGGCACGGCCATGCTTGTGCTGCCGGGCGGCGGCTTCACCGTCGTCGCGATGGACCTGGAGGGGACCGAAATCTGCGACTGGGCGGTGCGGCAGGGGATCACCTGCGCGGTGCTCAAATATAGGGTGCCACAAGCATGGCCCGTGGTGAACGGGCGGCAGCAGCGGCCCAAGGTGCTGCTGGGGCTGGAGGATGCGCAGCGCGCGATGGGGCTGCTGCGCACGCGGGCGACGCGCTATGGCATCGATCCGCGTCGCATCGGCGTCATCGGCTTTTCGGCCGGCGCCTATCTGGCCGCGGCGATGAGCAATACCGAGGCGCGAACCTATCCCATCGCCGATGCCGCCGATCGACAATCGCCGCGCCCTAACTTTGCGGTGATCGCCTATACCGCGCGCATGCTCGACGACAGCAAGGGCCGCAACAGCCTGGAATTGCGGCCATGGGTGACGATCAGCCCGAAGGCGCCGCCAACCTTCATCCTGCACGCGATGAACGATTCCACCGATCCGATCCGCCAGCCCATGGCCTATGCCCTGGCGCTAACCGACGCGGGCGTGCCGGTCGACATGCGCCTGTACGCCAAAGGCGGCCACGCCTTCGGAATGCGTCCGACCGCCGACCCGGTGACGCGCGAATGGCCGGGGGCGCTCAAGCAATGGCTGCGCGATATCGGCATGCTGTGACCGGTCCGGCCGCGGATCGCCCCTAGAACCGGCTCGCCAGCGTCACGCGCGCGTTTCGTGGCGCGCCGGGAACGGTCCATACGTTCGCGTACGAACTGGCGATATAATAGGTGTCGAACAGGTTATCGACGTCCGCCCGCACGCTCAGCTGCGGCGTGACGGCATAGCTCAGCGTCGCGCGCGCGATCGTATAGGCGGGCAGGCGATAGCTGGTGCCGAACGGATCGCCGGCGCGCGTGCCCACGTACGTGATCCCACCGCCCACGCCCAGGCGGCCGACCGTCTTCAGCGCGAACAGGCTGCCCGCATGGCGCGGCACGTTCGACAGTGGCTTGCCGATCAGCGTGCGGTCCTGATCGTTACGGATGGTCGCGTCGACATAGGTATAGGCGGCGGTGACGTAGAGATCGTCGGGGCGGGAATAGGTGAGTTCCGCCTCCGCGCCGCGCGACCGCTGGCGGCCGATCTGGCTCTTGACGAACGGATCGACCGAATTGGGATTGAGGACGTTGCGCTTTTCCATGTCGAACACGGCGGCGGTGCCGGTCAGGCGGCGCTGGAACAGGCTGACCTTGACCCCCGCCTCGGTCGAATGGCTGCGTTCTGCATCGAAGGTCGCGGTGCCGTCGGACGGGTTGAGCCGCAGCGAATCGCCCCGGCTGGCGTAGAGCGATACGCCCTCGCGGACTTGCCACGACACCGCCGCGCGCGGCGTGACGCCGGCGTCGCGCGTGTCGAGTTCGCGGACGGTCAGGCGGTTGAAGACATCTTCGCGAAAGCTGTTCCATCGCGCGCCGAGCAGCAAGGTGAGGGGCCCGCGCCGGATCACGTCCTGCGCATAGAGGCTTTCGCTGCGAAACGACGCGGTGCGGCTGAGCGAGGCGGGCGGGGTCGGCAGCGGCTGACCGTAGACGGGGGCGAACAGATCGATGAGGAGGATCGGCCGCGTCGTCGTGCCGCGTGCGCGATCCAGGCGGAAGTCGAGCGCATGCCGTACGCGGTCGATGCCGACGCGCAGGTCGTGCTCCAGCCCCAACAGGCGAAGGCGCCCGGTCAGTTCGGCACGCAACGACAGATCGTTCCACGCAAAGTCGTGATAGCGGCGGTCGCGCCCGGCGGTGCGCCCGTCGCTTTGCAGACCGCGGGCGCCGAAATCGACCATCGTGCCGAAGCCGCGCAGCGACCCGTCGCGCTGGCTGCCGCCCAGCTCCAGGCCGATGCCCGATCCCAGATCGGCGAACAGGCTGGCCTGTTGCCACAGGATACGCTGCGTGATGCGGCCGTCCGCCGGCTCGCCGAGGAACGTGGTGCGATCCATCGCGCGGGCGTTGCCGGCAATGCCGACCACGCCGCGATCGAGCACCGACCGGTTGCGCATATATTCGGCCTGATAGAGCAGGCGCAGCCCCGGCGCGGGCGTCCAGGCGATCGAGGGCGCGATCAGGCGGCGCAATCCGCCAACATGGTCGCGGAAGCTGTCATGGTCTTCCGCGACGCCGATCAGGCGGACCGACAGGCCATCGGCGATCGGGCCGCCCACGTCGCCCGTCACGCGCCGCTGATCCCAGCTGCCGACCATCGCGCTGACGGCGGCATGCGCGTGATCGAGCGGCGCCTTGGTGACGATGTTGATCGATCCGCCCGGCTCGCCGCGACCGGACAAAGCGGCGCTCGCGCCCTTCATCACCTCGACGCGCTCGATCGTTGCGCTATCGACCGGCGGGTTATAGCCTAGGTTGCTGCCGAAGCGGTTGATCAGGATATCGGGGCCAGTGTTTTCGTCGCCCGCGAAGCCGCGGATCGCATATTTGTCCCACAGGCCGCCGAAATCGTTCTGGCGGGTGACACCGCCCGCATAATCCAGCGCATCCTGCAACCGCGTGGCGTTGAGCGGCGTCAGGTCGTCTTCGTCCAGCACGCGCACCGATTGCGGATAGCGCAGCAACGGCGTGCGGCTGCCGATGATGCTGGCGCTGGCCGAGCGCGCGGTGACGATGATGTCGGCCTGGGTCTCGGGCGAGGGCGTATCGCCGCCGGTGGTCTGCGCCATCGCCGGCGCCGCAAGCCCGAAGGCGATGGCAAGAACGGACACGGCGACGCGCCGGTCGTGTGCAAGGATCACGCAGCAAATTCCTGGAATCGGCCGGACAGTTCCGGTCTCGACGGCCAGCTACTGAACTTGCGGATCGTTCGCAATAGCAATGTGCGGGAAGGGTGGCCGTGCGCCGCGCATAAGAAAAGGGCCGGCGGAGTGATCCGCCGGCCCTTGTGAAAAGTCGGTCCGTCGTGGCTTACGACTTGCAGGTCTGCGAGGCCTTGCCCGGCTGCGACACGGTGATGTTCGACGCATTGCCGGTCAGCTTCCAGCCGCCCTCGGCGGTCAGCGGCTCGCCAGCCTTTTCGGCGGTCAGGCGGGTCGGCGTGCCGGTCTGCGACGTCTTGACGAGGGCGAGCTTGTCGCCGTCGAACAGCGTCACGTACAGCAGGCTGTTGTCCTTGCAGCGGAAGGTCTTTTCCGCCTTGATCGCGGGCGGCAGTTCCACCGGCGCGCGGTTGGCGAGCTGGTTGGCCATCGGATCCGGATTCGAATCCAGCACGTCCGGCTGCGCGGGCTTGGAGTTGCAGGCGGCCAGCGCGAGAAGCGCGGCGGTGGCGGCGAACAGGGGGAGGCTCTTCATAGCGAGGGCAAGCTTTGCGCATGCGAAGGGGGAGCGTCAAGGCGATCCGTCGGATTTGGTCGTTCGGTTGATCGCGCGCCTTTGCGCGTCCCAAGTGCAGCTTTGCTTGTCGCAGGCCCGGCCACGCGCCATCTAGCGGGCATGCATACGACCCCAGACACGCTTGCGCTGATCGGCAACACGCCCCTCGTCCGGCTGAAGGGGCCGAGCGAGGCGAGCGGCTGCGACATCTTCGGCAAATGCGAATTCGCCAATCCCGGCGCCAGCGTGAAGGATCGCGCGGCGCTCGGCATCGTCGAGGATGCGGAGGCGCGCGGCGTGCTGCATCCCGGCGGGACGATCGTCGAAGGCACGGCGGGCAATACCGGCATCGGTCTGGCGCTGGTCGCCAATGCCAAGGGCTATCGCACGATCATCGTGATGCCCGAAACGCAAAGCCGCGAGAAGATGGATACGCTGCGTGCGCTGGGGGCCGAGCTGGTGCTGGTGCCGGCGGCGCCCTATTCCAGCCCCTGCCACTTCGTCCACACCAGCCGCCGCATCGCGGAGGAACGCGACAATGCGATCTGGGCGAACCAGTTCGATAATGTCGCCAACCGCCGCGCGCATATCGTCGGCACGGCGGAAGAGATCTGGCAGCAGATGGACGGGCGGATCGACGGCTTCACCTGCGCGGCGGGCACCGGCGGCACAATCGCGGGCGTCGGCCTGGGACTGAAGGCGAAGGACGAGCGCGTCTGCATCGCGCTGAGCGATCCGCATGGCGCGGCGCTGTATGACTATTACGCGCACGGCGAGCTCCGCAGCGAGGGATCGTCGGTCGCCGAGGGGATCGGGCAGGGGCGGATCACCGCCAATCTGGAGGGTGCGCCGATCGACACGCAGTTCCGCATCTCCGATCAGGAAGGCTATCACTGGGTTCGCCGCCTGCTCGACGAGGAAGGGCTGTGCCTCGGTCTGTCGTCCGGCATCAACGTCGCGGGCGCCGTGCGGCTGGCGAAGCATTTGGGATCGGGCAAAAGGATCGCGACGATCCTGTGCGACACGGGCTTCCGGTATCTGTCGACGCTGCACGATCCGGCATGGCGGGCAGAGAAGGGGCTGGCGTAACACTACTCCCCCGTCACCCCGGACGTGTTCCGGGGTCCACCCATCCGCACGTGGGTGGCCTGCGCCTCAAGCCACTCCCCTCGCCGCGGAGTGGACCCCGGAACGAGTCCGGGGTGACGGGAGAATGGGCGGAAAGCGCCCCCGACTCGCCGCCCAATCGACAAGCGCCCGACAAAGCGGTACAGCCGCACGACAAGATGAGAGCCGTGCGAGACACTCACCAGACGATGCAACGGATCAAGGTCGGCGTGATCGGCCTTGTCGCCGTCGTCATGCTCATCGCGATCGCCACCGCGATTCTGGGGTCGGCGACGCGCGAAAAGCCCATCGCCACCGCCGGATCGGCTCAGGCCGACGTCGTCGCGAATATCGCCATGACCAATGCCGGCGCCGCGGCGGCGGCCGATGCCTCGGGCGAACCTCTGGCCGAACTCGGCGTCGCGCCGGCCACGGGCAACGCACAAGCCGCACGATGATCCAATTTCGGGGAAAACCGGGGACGGCGCCCCGCGCCGGCGGAATCGCACGCCCGCACGGGCGGTTGGCGGCTGTGGCATCCATGCCACCATGGGGGTGTTTCCCGCCCATTTAGCCGCCTCCAGGGAGCTTTTCCCCGCTCATCCCCAAAAATCCCGTTGCATCCCCGGTTGGCTGTTGGTAGCGACAGTTAACAACGGGGCAGGCATCATCGTTTGCGTTTGGGCGCAAATGTATGGGAGGCGGTGAAAATCCGACTTTCCAGACGATGAGCCGTGCGCGTCAGGGTGCGAGACGGGCGTGTTGGAAAGGGGCGACTATCAGGGAAGTGGACTCGCTCTTGTCGATGACAAGGGGCGCGTCGCCATCCCCAATGCGCTCCGCCACACGCTCGCGGCTAACGCTCCGCGCGCCGACGGCAAGGACGGCGGCACCGTCATCATCGCCGCGCATGAGGATCAGCCCTGCCTGATCGCCTATGATCCCGCCTATATCGCCGAACTGAAGCGCGAATTGAACGAGCGCGTCGCCCTGTCGCGCGGTGCGGACGGCAAGATCGACCACAATATCAAGCGCGGCGGCGCGAACGGCGAAGCCGTGCCCTTCGATGGCTCCGGCCGCTTCATCATGCCCGGATTTCCGCGCTTCTATGCTAATATCGGCGCGCATGCCTTCTTCTGGGGCACGCTCGACTATATCGAGATCTGGGACCCCAAGACGCTGCTGTCGACGCCGGGCATCGCGCCGCAGATGGTCGCCGCCTGCCGCTATTACTGCCAGGACAAGGGGGTGCCGCTTGACTGACGCGCCCCACATCCCCGTGCTGCTCGACGAAGTGGTCGCCGCACTCGCCCCCGCCCCGGGCGAAGTGATGGTCGATGCCACCTTCGGCGCGGGCGGCTACACGCGCGCGATCCTGAAGACCGGCGCCACCGTCATCGCCTTCGATCGCGACCCCGACGCGATTCGTGAAGGGCGGGCGGCTGGTATCGAGGGGCTGACGCTCGTCCACAGCGACTTCTCCGCGATGGAGGCGGCGATCGATGCGCCCGTCGACGGGCTGACGATGGATATCGGCGTGTCGTCGATGCAGCTCGATCAGGCGGAGCGCGGCTTTTCGTTTCAGTCCGACGGCCCGCTCGACATGCGGATGGCGCAGGACGGCCCCAGCGCGGCGGACTTCCTCAACACCGCCGACGAGGAAGTCATCGCTGACGTGCTGTACCAGTATGGCGACGAGCCCAAGTCGCGCCGCGTCGCGCGCGCGATCGTCGCGGCGCGGCCGCTGACCCGTACGGGCGAACTGGCGGCCGTCGTGCGCAAGGCGCTGGGCCACCGGCCGCACGACAAGAAGGATCCGGCGACGCGGACCTTCCAAGCGATCCGTATCCATGTGAATCGGGAGTTGGGCGAGCTGGCCGACGGCCTCGCCGCGGCCGAGCGGCTGCTCAAGCCCGGCGGTCGACTGGCGGTGGTGACGTTCCACAGCCTGGAGGATCGCATGGTCAAGCGCTTCCTGCGTGAACGCTCGGGCAACACGCCCGGCGGCTCGCGGCACCTGCCGCAGGCGGGGGCGACGCGGGCACCCAGCTTCGCGACCGTCGGCCGCGGCATCCGTGCCGGCGAGGCGGAACTCGCGCGCAACCCGCGCGCACGATCGGCAACATTGCGGACCGCCATCCGGACGGCCGCCCCTGCATGGAATGAAGAGGTGACGGCATGACGGCGGCGTATCGGTTGAAGGGGATCGGATGGTTCGGTGGCTGCGTCGCCATCGTCCTCGGTTTCTACCTGGTCTCGCTGCAGGTCGCGACCGAGCGCAAGAAGCTCGAGAGCATGGATCGCAAGATCGACGCCGCGCAGCGCGATATCCGCGCGCTGGAGACGGAGTTCGAAACGCGCGCCAACCTCGCCCAGCTCGAAAAGTGGAACGGCGAGACGCTGTCGCTCGCCGCGCCGACCGCGGGCCAGTTCGTGACCGACGAGGCGGCGCTCGCCAGCCTCGACGTCAATCAGGTGGGCGTGCCCACCGATGGCAAGTCCGGGATGCAGATGGCGTCGCTGGTCGTGCCGTCGCAGCCGGGCGTCAGCGCCGCCGCGCCCGCCGCCACGCCGGCTCCGGCCGTGGTGCAGGTCGCCGCCGCCATGCCCAAGGCGCAGCGCGCGGTGATCAAGGTCGCCGCCATCGAAAAGAGCGCGCCGATGCTGGCGAAGCTGAACGAGGCGGCCCGCGCCAAGGCGGCGGTGGCGAAGGTGCGGCCCGAAGCGGTCGCGATGCTCGACAAGAAGCTGCTGTCCGACAGCACGCTGGGCGATATCCTCAGCAGCGCGCGCGCCGAGGCCCGCAAACGTTGACCGTCATCGTCGCCCGTCCGGCCCAGGCCCAGCATCGCAGCGCCGGCCAGCGTCACGCGCTGGTCGCGACGTCGCATATGCGGCTGATGATGCTGATGATGCTGTTCGCGGCGGCGGTGGTTCTGATCATCGGCCGGCTGGCAATGCTCGGCATCCTGTCGGGCGGCGAGGCCGCAGCGCGCACGGCGGCACTGGCGGCGCGCGGCGATATCGTCGATCGCAACGGCGCGCCGCTCGCCCGGACGATCGACGCGTGGACGATCGCGGTCCACCCGAACAAGATCATCGGCGACAAGATGGAGATCGCCGCCCGGCTCGCGGCGCTGATGCCCGATCGCGGCGACCAGGCGTGGTTCTACCATCAGCTCACCCGCAACATCAGCTTCGTCTACCTCCAGCGCCGCGCCAGCCCCGCGCTGGTCGAGCAGGTGAATGCGATCGGCGAGCCGGCTTTGGTCTTCGCGCGCGAGACGCAGCGCCTGTACCCGCAGTCGACGATGGCGGCGCATGCGCTGGGCTTCCTGTCGACAGACGGCCACGGCATGAGCGGCATGGAGCGCGTGCTCGACGAACGGCTGCTCGATCCGGCGCAGGCGGGCAAGCCGGTCGCGCTGGCGATCGACGCACGCGTGCAGGCGGCGATGGAGAGCGAACTCGGCCGCGCGATGGGCACCTTCTCCGCGCGCGGGGCGGGTGGCATCGTGATGGACGTCCATACCGGCGAAGTGCTCGCGATGGTGTCGCTGCCTACGTTCAACCCCAATCGCGTCGGCATGGCGGGCAGCGAGGAACTGCGCAACCTGACCACGCAGAGCGTGTTCGAGCTGGGCTCGACCTTCAAGCCGATCACCGTCGCGACCGCGATCGACACCGGCACGATCACGATGAACCGCAAGTTCGACGCGACGCATCCGCTGAAGGTCGGCGGCTTCACCATCCATGACGAGCGCGGCGATCCGCAGCGCTGGCTGTCGATGCCCGAAACGCTGATCTATTCGTCCAACATCGCTACCGCGCGCATCGCCGACGAGGTGGGTCCGCAGAAGATGCAGACGATGTTCCGCAAGCTGGGCTTCGACACCCGGCCCGACATCGAATTGCGCGAAAAGGGCCGGCCGCTGTGGCCGCGGTACTGGGCGCGGACGACGACGATGACGACGGCCTATGGTCACGGTATCGCAGTGACGCCGCTGCACCTTGCCAGCGCCTATGCGGCTCTGGTCAACGGCGGCATCTGGCGCCCGGCGACGCTGATGAAGATCGCGCCGGGCCAGGCCCCCGCCGGCCGCCGCGTCATCAGCGAGGCGACCAGCTACAAGATGCGCCAGATGCTGCGTCTGATCGTCATGCGCGGCACGGGTCGCAAGGGCGATGCGCCGGGCTATCGCGTCGGCGGCAAGACCGGCACCGCCGAGGCGGCGGTCGCGGGCGGCTACGACCATTCGCGCAACGTCGCGACCTTCGCTGCAGCCTTTCCGATGGACGCGCCGAAATATGTCGTGCTCGCGATGCTCGATTCGCCGCAGGGCACGAAGGAGACGGGCGGGTGGAAGACCGCCGCCTGGAACGCCGCGCCCGTCGTCGGCCGCACGATCGCCCGCGTCGGATCGATGCTCGGCGTGGTGCCCGATGCGCAGCGCGACATCGACGTCGCTGACATGATGCCGCTGATCTGGCAGGAGACGCCGCCGAAGCAGGCGAACGGCAATTGACGAGCCGACTATTGAGGAGCGCGACATGAAGCTGGGGACGCTCACCGGCGGGAGTGAAGAGGCGGTGGTCACCGGCTTTGCGATCGACCATCGCAAGGTCGCGCCGGGCACCGTCTTCGGCGCGTTTCAGGGCGCGCGGGTGAATGGCGAGGAGTATATCGCCGACGCGGTGCGATCGGGCGCGATCGCCGTCGTGACGCGGCCGGGCGTGTCGGTGGAGGGGGCGGTGGCGATCCCGTCCGACAGCCCGCGCGAACGTTTTGCGCAGCTTGCCGCGCAGTTCTTCGCGCCGTTTCCCGAGGTCGCGGTCGCCGTGACCGGCACCAACGGCAAGACCTCCAGCGTCGAAATGACGCGGCAATTGTGGCGGATGGCGGGCGAGCATGCCGCCTCGATCGGGACGCTGGGCGTCACCACCGCCGACGAGCGCGTGACGACCGGGCTGACGACGCCGGACGTCGTCACCTTCCTCTCCAACGTCGCCGGGCTGGCGCGAGAGGGCGTGACGCATGTCGCCTTCGAGGCATCGAGCCACGGCCTGACGCAATATCGCACCGAGGGGCTGCGCGTCGCCGCGGCGGCCTTCACCAACCTCAGCCGCGACCACCTCGACTATCATGGCGACATGGGCGCCTATCTCACCGCCAAGCTGCGGCTGTTTTCCGAAGTGCTCAGCCCCGACGGCGCTGCGGTCGTCTGGGCGGACGACGTCGAATCGGCGCGGGTGATCGACCTCGCCCAGGCGCGCGGCAACCGGCTGGTGACGGTCGGCGAGCGCGGCAGCACGCTGCGCCTGGTCGAGCGCGATCCGACCTTGCTGGGGCAGGGGCTGGTGATCGAGGCGGAGGGCGCGACGCATCGCGTCACGCTGCCGCTGATCGGCGGCTATCAGGCGGCGAATGCGCTCGTCGCGGCGGGACTGGTCATCGCGACCGGCGGCGACGTGACGCAAACGATCGCCAATCTTGCCCGCCTGCAACCGGTGCGTGGTCGACTGGAGCGCGCCGCGATCGCGCGCGGCGGCGCGCCCGTCTATGTCGACTATGCGCATACGCCCGACGCGCTGGAGGCGGCGATCGCCGCGCTGAAGCCGCATGCCGGCGGCCGGCTGATCGTCGTCTTCGGTGCGGGCGGCGACCGCGATGCGGGCAAGCGCGAGACGATGGGGCAGGTCGCGCAGATGCAGGCCGACCTCGCGATCGTCACCGACGACAATCCCCGCACCGAGGATGCCGCCGCCATCCGCGCCGCCATCCTGAAGGGCGCGCCCGACGCCCGCGAGATCGGCGATCGCCGCGAAGCCATCGCCACCGCGATCCGCGAAGCCGGCTCGCAGGACATCGTGCTGATCGCCGGCAAGGGCCACGAACAGGGTCAGATCGTCGGCGACCTGGTGCTGCCGTTCGACGACGTCAGCGTGGCCCGGGAGTATGCGGCGTGAGGGGCGTGTACTCTTCGTCACCCCGGACTAGTTCCGGGGTCCACTCCGCGGCGAGGGGGATGGCTGGAGGCTCTTGCCCGCCCCTCGCGGACTGGTGGACCCCGGAACAAGTCCGGGGTTACGAAGGAGTTGGGCGATGATGCGTCCCCTCTGGACCGCCGCCGAAATCGCCGCCGCCACATCCGGCACCGCCTCCACCGACTTCGCCGTCACCGGCGTCGCGTTCGACAGCCGTGAGGTCGGTCCCGGCGACCTGTTCATCGCGCTCACCGGCGACAGCACCGACGGCCATCGCTTCCTCGATCAGGCCTTCGCGCAAGGGGCCGCCGGCGCTGTCGTATCCGCCGACACGCCCCATCCGCACGTCCGCGTCGCCGATACCTTCGCGGCCCTGAACGACCTCGGCCGTGCCGCCCGCGCCCGCATGAGCGGCACGGTGATCGGCGTCACCGGCTCGGTGGGGAAGACCAGCGCCAAGGAAGCGCTGTTCGCCGCGCTCGACCGGTCGCTGACCGGCGCGGTGCATCGCTCGGTCAAGAGCTACAACAACCACACCGGCGTGCCGCTCAGCCTCGCCCGCATGCCGCGTGACACGACGGTCGGCGTGTTCGAGATGGGCATGAACCACGCGGGCGAACTGTCGCAGCTCACCCGCTTGGTGCGCCCGCACATCGCGATCGTCACCGCCATCGCGCCTGCCCATACCGAATTCTTCGCCGACGAAAGCGCCATCGCCGACGCCAAGGGCGAGATCTTCCAGGGTCTTGAGCCGGGCGGCGTCGCCATCGTCCACTATGACAGCCCGCACCGCGACCGGCTGATGGCCGCCGCCGCCCCCTACGCCGCGCGCACCGTCACCTTCGGTCTGACCAAGGGCGCCGACGTCCATGCGGTCGAGGCGATGCGTCTGCCTGCGGGCGGGTCGTTCGTCACCGCGAAGGTCGGCGCGCGCGAATTGTCGTTCACGCTGTCGCAGCCGGGTATGCACTGGGTGTCGAACGCCCTCGCGGTCCTCGCCGCAGTCGATGCCGCTGGCGCCGACCTCGCCCGTGCGGGTCTCGCGCTTGCCGAAATGGGCGGCCTCGCCGGGCGCGGCCTCCGCGTCACGGCGCGCGTCGGTGAGGGCGAGATGCTGGTCATCGACGAAAGCTACAACGCCAACCCCGCCTCAATGCGCGCGACGCTTGCGGTGCTGGCCGAAGAGCCCGGCCGGCACGTCGCGGTGCTGGGGGAGATGCGCGAGCTCGGCGACGACTCCGCCGCCTATCACGCCGCTCTCGCCGAACCCATCCTCGCCGCGCGCGTCGAAACGGCGCTGCTCGTCGGCGAAGCGATGGCGCCGCTGGCACAGGCCCTTGAGGGACGCGTCGACATCATGCATGTGCCGGATGCTGCGACGGCGCTCGACCGGCTGAAGAACCTGGTCCGGGCAGGAGACGCGGTACTCGTCAAAGGGTCTAATGGTGTCGGCCTGTCGCGCCTGGTTGCGGGGCTGGAGGCAGGTGTTGCGATCGCAGATCGCATGGGGGGCGGAACGTAAATGCTGTACTGGATCGCCGAGCACCTGGGCTTCACCGGGCTGCTGAACCTTATCCGCTACCAGTCCTTCCGGACGGGCGCGGCGGTGGCGACCGCGCTGTTCATCGGCCTGATCATCGGGCCGCGCTTCATCGGCTGGTTGCGCGTGCGCCAGGGCAAGGGACAGCCGATCCGCGCCGACGGCCCGCAGACGCACCTTGCCAAGCGGGGCACGCCGACGATGGGCGGGCTGATGATCCTGACCAGCATGGCGCTCGCGATCCTGATCTGGATGGACCTCAGCAACCCCTATGTCTGGGCGTGTCTGTTCGTGACGCTCGGCTTCGGTGCGATTGGCTTCCTCGACGATTACGACAAGGTGCGAAAGGCGAGCACCGCCGGCGTCTCGGGCAAGACGCGCCTGCTGCTTGAATTCGCCATCGCAGGCATCGCGTCGTGGATCATCATGCAGCAAAACGGTCCGCACCTGTATCTGCCGTTCACCGACCGGCTGTACCTCGACCTCGGCTATGCCTTCCCGCTGTTCGCCGCCTTCACCATCGTCGCCTTCGGCAATGCGGTGAACCTGACCGACGGGCTCGACGGCCTGGCGACGATGCCGGTCATCATCGCCAGCGTGGCGTTCATGCTGATCGTCTACCTCGCCGGTAACGTGAAGTTTGCCACGTATCTGGGCATCCCGCACGTCCCCGGCGCGGGCGAACTCGCGATCTTCTGCGGCGCGGTGGTCGGCGCCGGACTCGCCTTCCTGTGGTTCAACGCACCGCCCGCTGCGGTGTTCATGGGCGATACCGGCAGCCTGGCGCTGGGCGGCGCACTCGGCACGATCGCGGTCGTCGCGCACCACGAAATCGTGCTGGGCATCATCGGCGGCCTGTTCGTCGTCGAGGCGCTGTCGGTCATCATCCAGGTGTTCTTCTACAAGCGCACCGGCAAGCGCGTGTTCCGCATGGCGCCGATCCACCATCATTTCGAACAACTGGGCTGGAGCGAGCCGACCGTCGTCATCCGCTTCTGGATCATCAGCCTGGTGCTGGCCCTCGCCGGCCTGTCCACGCTGAAGCTGCGGTGAAAACGATGCCGGTCGCCCCAAACACGCCGTCACCCCGGACTTGGTCCGGGGTCCACCGGGCCGCACGTGATTGCTTTGAGGCTCTAGCCATCCCCCTCGCCGCAGAGTGGACCCCGGACCAAGTCCGGGGTGACGAAGCGTTTTTGGCAGGTGTGGCATGATCCTCTCCACCGCCTGGAAAGGCCAACGCTACGCCGTCCTAGGTCTCGCCCGTTCCGGCATGGCGACCGTCCGCGCGCTCGCCGCGGCGGGCGCCTATGTCGTGGCGTGGGACAGCGACCCCGCCGCGCGCGAACGAGCACAAGCGATCGACGGCGTCATCGTCCATGATCCCGCGACGCTCGACCTCACCGGCGCGGCCGGGCTGGTCGTCTCGCCCGGCGTCCCGCTCAACACCCACCCGCTGGTCGCGCAGGCGCGCGCCGCGGACGTACCGGTGATCGGCGACATCGAACTGTTCGCCCAGGCCCGCAGCCAGCTACCGCCGCACAAGGTCGTCGGCATCACCGGCACCAACGGCAAGTCGACCACGACCGCGCTGGTCCACCACATCCTCAAGACCGCCGGTGTCCCGACGCTGATGGGCGGCAACATCGGCCTGCCGATCCTCGAACAGGATCTGCTGCCGGAGGGCGGCGTCTATGTGCTCGAACTGTCGAGTTACCAGATCGACCTGACGCAGACGCTCGACTGCGACGTCGCGGTGCTGCTCAACATCACACCTGACCACCTCGACCGTTATGATGGCTTCGAGGGCTATGCGGCGTCAAAGGCTCGGCTGTTCGAGATGCAGTCAGCGGGTCATCTCGCGGTTGTTGGCATAGACGATGACGCCACGCGGAACATCGCCGTCGCGCTTCGCGATCGGGGTGATCTGATTGAAGTATCGACCGCGGAATACAACGGCGCGGTGTTCGGACCCGCATTGCGCGGTCCGCACAATGCGCAGAACGTCGCCGCCGCACGTATCGTCGCGGCGAGGCTCGACGTGCCCGCCGGCGAACTGTCCGCAGCGCTCGAAACCTTCACTGGCCTGCCCCACCGCATGGAGCGCGTCGCCGACCGCAACGGCGTCGCCTTCATCGACGACAGCAAGGCGACCAACCCCGAAAGCACCGCGCCCGCGCTCGGCGCGTTCGAGCGCATCCATTGGATCGTCGGCGGCAAGCGCAAAGGCGACGATCTCGACGCCTGCGCGCCGTTCCTCAGCCACGTCGTCGCGGCCTATACGATCGGCGAGGCGACCGAGCTGTTCGCCGACATCCTGACGCCAAAACTCCCCCACGTCGAACGCAGCGGCGACCTCGCCACCGCCGTCCGCGCCGCCGCCGCTGCGGCGCAGCCCGGAGAGGTCGTGCTGTTGTCGCCGGCCTGTGCTAGCTTCGACCAGTTCCGCGATTACGAGGCGCGGGGCGCTGCGTTCCGCGCGGCTGTCGAGGCTCTAGCATGACGGGCGCCAGCATGACTGACGACAAGCGCGACACCCTGATCGCCAAGGTGAAGCGCTCGGGCGGTCGCGGCGACCGATCGCCGCTCGGCACCTGGTTCTGGGACATTGACCGGATGCTCCTGCTGCTCACCCTGTTCCTGATCGCGATCGGGCTGGTGGCGGTGGCGGCGGCAAGCCCCGCTACCGCGGTCCGCTATTCGGGCGAGCATCACAAGTTCACCGCGCTCTACTACTTCTGGCGCCAGCTGATCTGGGTCGGCATCTCGCTGCCCGTCCTGTTCGGCGTGTCGATGCTGCCGGTGCCGCTCGCCCGCCGGCTCGCGCTGATCGGCGCTGCGGTGCTGATCGTCTGCCTCGCGCTCACGCCCTTCGTCGGCAACAGTATCAACGGCGCGCGGCGCTGGATCGGCTATGGTTTCGCCTCGTTCCAGCCTTCCGAGTTTCTGAAACCGCTCTTCATCGTCACGGTTGCATGGCTGCTGTCACTCAAGGCGAAGGACCCGACGCTGCCCACCGTGCTGATCACCGGCGCGATGACCGGGCTGATCGCGCTGCTGCTGATGATGCAGCCCGATTTCGGACAAACGGTGATCTTCTGCACCGTGTGGATGGCGCTGCTGATGATCGCGGGCACGCCGATGCGCGTGCTGGGCGGGATCATCGCGATGGTGCCGGTCGGCCTCGTCTGCGCGTACATGTTCTACAGCACCGCCCGCAACCGCATCGATGCCTTCCTGTTTCCCAGTGTCGAGGGCGAGGGCGCGAGCGACCATTTCCAGACCAACGCCGCGCATGCGACGATCACCAGCGGCGGCTGGACCGGCACCGGCCCCGGCGGCGGCACGGTGAAGTTCGGCCTGCCCGAGGCGCATACCGATTACATCTATTCGGTGATCGGCGAAGAATTCGGCCTGATCGCCTGCGCGATCATAGCATTGGTGTTTCTGGCGATCGTCGTGCGCGTGTTCGTCAAGCTGCTGGACGAACAGGACGAATTCAAGCTGCTCGCCGCCAGTGGCCTCGCCGTGCAGTTCGGGGCTCAGGCGTTGGTGTCGATGGCGGTCAACACCGGCCTCGCGCCGTCCAAGGGTATGACGCTGCCGTTCATCAGCTATGGCGGGTCGTCGATGATCGCGCTGTCGATCGGCATGGGGTTGCTGCTCGCCTTCACCCGGCGCAATCCGTTCCTGACGCGCAGCCCTTACGTGGTGAGATGGGGTTCGAATTGAGCAAGCATTACGTCTTGGCAGCCGGTGGCACGGGCGGTCACATGGTCCCCGCCGCGGCGCTGGCGGAGGAGTTGACCCGGCGCGGCCACCGCGTCGCGCTGGTCAGCGACGCGCGCGGCGTGCGCTTTCCCGGCCTGTTCGACAACGTCCAGACGCACGTCCTGCCCGCCGGCCGCTTCCAGGCGAAGAAGCCGCAGGGCTGGGCGAGCGCGGTGCGCGAGATGCTGCGCGGCCGGGCGATGGCCCGCGAATTGTACCGCACGTTCAAGCCCGCCGCGGTGATCGGCTTCGGCGGCTATCCCGCGTTCCCGGCGCTGCTCGCAGCCTTCGCGGAGAAGATTCCGACTGCCGTCCACGAACAGAATGCCGTCCTCGGCCGCGTCAACCGCGTCGTCGCGGGCAAGGTCGATGCGATCGCGACCTCGTACAAGACGACCGAACGGCTGGCGGCGAAGCACGAGCACAAGGTCCATCTCGTCGGCAACCCCGTGCGCGACGCGGTCCTCTCTTTGCGTGCGAAACCCTATCCGCTGCTGGAAGAAGACGGCATCTTCCGCGTCCTCGTCACCGGCGGCAGCCAGGGCGCGAGCATCCTCAGCCAGGTCGTGCCCGATGGGCTCGCCATGCTGCCCGTCACCTTCCGCCGCCGCCTGCAGGTGACGCATCAGGCGCGGATCGAGGATATCGACGCTGTGCGCGCGCAATATGCCGAGCACCAGATCCCGGCCGAACTCGCCACCTATCTGCCCGACATGCCTGAGCAATTGGCCTGGGCGCACCTCGTTATCGCCCGTGCCGGTGCCTCGACGATCGCGGAACTGACCGCGGCGGGCCGGCCCGCCATCCTCGTGCCGCTACCCGGCGCGACCGACGACCATCAGACCGCGAACGCGCGCGAGATCACCAAGGCGGGCGGCGCGCGCACCATCCCGCAGCCCGAATTCACCGCCGTGGAGCTTGCCAAGCAGATGCAGAAACTGGGCCTCGACCCTGCGGCACTGGAAAATGCCGCCGCGCGCGCGAAGAGCGTCGGTCGCCCGACCGCGGTCAGCGACCTCGCCGATCTGGTCGAAAGCCTCGACGCCCCGCTGTCGCGCCTCCCCGTCGGCGTGCCGACCAAGCCCAAGGCGGTGACGGCATGATTAGGGGCGTCGCGACCGACATCGGCCCGATCCACTTCGTCGGCATCGGCGGCATCGGCATGTCCGGCATCGCCGAGGTGATGAAGAACCTCGGCTATACCGTGCAGGGCTCCGACGTCGCCGAAGGCTATGTCGTCCAGGGCCTGCGCGACAAGGGCATCGCCGTCACGATTGGCCACGCCGCCGAGAACGTCGCGGACGCTGCCGTCGTCGTCACCTCCACCGCGATCACGCGCACCAACCCGGAGGTCGAGGCGGCGCTGGAACGGCGCATCCCCGTCGTCCGCCGCGCGGAAATGCTCGCCGAGCTGATGCGCCTCAAGTCGACCGTCGCGGTCGCGGGCACGCACGGCAAGACGACGACGACCAGCATGGTCGCGGCGCTGCTCGATGCCGGCGGCGTCGACCCCACTGTCATCAACGGCGGCATCATCAACAGCTACGGCAGCAACGCACGCCTCGGCGCGAGCGACTGGATGGTCGTCGAGGCCGACGAGAGCGACGGCAGCTTCCTGCGCCTCGACGGCACGATCGCGGTCGTCACCAACATCGATCCCGAACACCTCGACCATTACGGCAGCTTCGACGGCGTGAAGGACGCGTTCGTCGAATTCGTCGAAAACGTGCCCTTCTACGGCGCGGCGCTTCTTTGCCTCGACCACCCCGAGGTGCAGAACATCCTGCCGCGCGTCCGCGACCGACGCGTCGTGACCTACGGCTTTTCGGCGCAGGCCGACGTCCGCGGCGTCAACGTCACCCCGGTGCCGGGCGGCAACCGCTTCGAATGCATCGTGCGGGAACGCGACGGCACCAGCCGCTCGATCGAGAATATCGAGCTGCCGATGCCCGGCCGCCACAACGTCCAGAACGCGCTCGCCGCGATCGGCGTGGCGCTGGAGCTCGGCATCCCCGACGAGACGATCCAGCGCGGCTTTTCCGCGTTTGGTGGCGTCAAGCGCCGCTTCACGCACGTCGGCGAGGTGGCGATGGAGGACGGCAACGTCACGATCATCGACGATTACGGCCACCATCCGGTTGAAATCCGCGCCGTGCTCGCCGCCGCCCGCGAGGGCGCGGAGGGCCGCGTCATCGCCGTCGTCCAGCCGCATCGTTATTCGCGCCTGGGTAGCCTGATGGAAGAGTTCCAGACCGCGTTCAACGACGCCGATCGCGTGCTCGTGACTCCAGTCTATGCTGCGGGCGAAGCGCCGGTCGAGGGCGTCGACGCGCAGGCGTTGGTCGAGGGATTGAAGCGTCGCGGCCACCGCTCCGCCGCGACCGTTGCCGATGCCGATGCGCTCGCCGACGAACTCGCCGCGACCGTGCAGCCCAACGACATGGTCGTCTGCCTGGGTGCGGGCGACATCACCAAATGGGCGGCGGGCCTCGCCGCCGCGATCGGAGCGCGGCGATGACCGACTGGTTCGATGCAGGCCTGAAGCTCCAGAAGCAGATGCTCGACGCGCAGCGCCAGGCGCTGGAGGCCGGTGGTCACGCGGTCGACGCCGGCGCTGCGATGGTCGAGGCCCAGGAGGCGACGCGCAAGGCGGCCGAGGCGAACCTCGCCGCCTTCCAGGCGTGGACGCGACTCTGGGGCGTCGGGCCTTGGTGACCGCACTGCCCCCGGTCCGTGGGCGCCTGACGGAGGGCGCCGCGCTGGCGCCGCTCGTCTGGTTCAAGGCGGGGGGCAATGCCCAATGGCTGTTCGAGCCGACGGACGCCGACGATCTGTCCGCCTTCCTCGCCGCGCTCGACCCAGCGGTGCCGGTGATGGCGCTGGGGCTGGGATCGAACCTGATCGTCCGCGACGGCGGCGTGCCGGGCGTGGTGGTGCGGCTGGGCAAGCCATTCGCGCACGTTCAGCGGCTCGACGACGTGACCTTGCGCTGCGGCGGCGGGGCGAGCGGCATCCTCGTGTCCTCGACCGCACGCGATGCGGGTATCGGCGGCGTCGAATTCCTGCGCTCGATCCCCGGCACGGTCGGCGGCTTCGTCCGGATGAACGGCGGCGCCTACGGCCGTGAGGTCAAGGACGTGCTGGTCGAGGCCGATGTCGTGCTGCGCTCCGGCGAACGCGTGACGCTTGGCCTCGCCGACCTCGGCTACACCTATCGCCACAGCGCGCTGCCCGACGGCGCGGTCGTCGTATCCGCGACCTTCCGCGGCGCGCCCGCCGAGCCGGCCGTGATCCAGGCGGAAATGGACCGCATCGCCGCCGCGCGCGAGGCATCGCAGCCGCTCCGGTCGAAGACCGGCGGCTCGACGTTCAAGAACCCCGACGGGCACAAGGCCTGGGCGCTGGTCGATGCCGCCGGCTGCCGGGGCTTGCGGCGTGGTGACGCTCAGGTATCTGAGAAACATTGTAATTTCCTGCTCAACCTCGGCTTGGCCACCAGCGCCGATATTGAGGGCTTGGGCGAAGAGGTGCGGGACAAGGTGAAGGCGCAGTCGGGCGTGACGTTGGAATGGGAAATTCAGCGCGTGGGAGTGGCGGCGTGAACGGTGCGATCCAGTTCCTCCCCCGCCAGGGGGAGGGGGACCGCTCGGCGTCTGCCGAGTGGTGGAGGGGGAGGACGGCAGTGTCCGCTCCGCTGTTCCGTGTCCTCCCCCTCCGTCATGCTGCGCATGCCACCTCCCCCTTGCGGGGGAGGAATTGATGCACATCGCGGTTCTCATGGGCGGCTGGTCCGCCGAACGCCCCGTATCGCTCCTGTCGGGCAACGGTTGCGCCGATGCGCTCGAGGCGAACGGCCACCGCGTCACGCGGATCGACATGGGCCGCGACGTCGCCGCGCGCCTTGCCGCGGCGCAGCCCGATCTCGTCTTCAACGCGCTGCACGGTTCGCCGGGCGAGGACGGCAGCGTGCAGGGCATGCTCGACCTGATGGGCATCCCCTATACCCATTCGGGCCTCGCCACCTCGGTCATCGCGATCGACAAGGTGCTGACCAAGCAGGTGCTCGTCCCCGCCGGCATCCCCATGCCGGGCGGCCGGATCGTCAAGTCCGCCGACATCCACGAGCGCGATCCGTTGCAGCGCCCCTATGTCCTGAAACCGATCAACGAAGGCTCGTCGGTCGGCGTCGCGATCGTCACCGATGACGGCAATTACGGCAATCCGATCGGCCGCGACGTGGCGGGACCTTGGGCCGAGTTCGACGAACTGCTCGCCGAACCCTATGTCCGCGGCCGCGAACTGACCACTGCCGTGCTGGGCGAACGCGCGCTGGGCGTCACCGAATTGAAGCCCAAAAACGGCTGGTACGATTTCGACGCCAAATACACCGATGGCCTGACCGAACACGTCTGCCCCGCCGACATCCCCGATGAGATTGCCGACGCCTGCAAGCGGCTCGCGCTCGAGGCGCATCGCCTGTTGGGATGCAAGGGCGCCAGCCGCTCCGACTTCCGTTGGGATGACGAGCGCGGCGTCGACGGTCTGTTCCTACTCGAGGTCAACACGCAGCCCGGCATGACGCCCTTGAGCCTCGTCCCCGAACAGGCGCGCCACATCGGCATGAGCTACGAACAGCTCGTCCAGGCGATCGTCGACGAGGCGCTCGCCGATGCCAAGGCTGCCGCGGGATGAGCCGCACGATCAAGCGCGGCCCGCCGCCCAAGCGCCCCGCTGCCCGGCGCAAACAGCCCGTCCGCAAGGTCGGGCTGGTCGAGCGTGCGATCGCCGCGCTGCCGGTCAGCGAAGAGACGATCCGCAAGGCGGCGACCTGGACGATCACCGGCGGCGGCATCGCGGTGGCGCTCGCCGCGCTGACCTGGATCGGCATTCCCGGCATGATCGGCACCGCTATCGCCGAAGGCGCGGGGCAGGCGGGCTTCCGCGTCGAGCAGATCGAGGTCACCGGCCTCAAGCGCATGGACCGGATGAGCGTCTATGCCGTCGCGCTCGACCAGCAGAGCCGCGCGATGCCGCTCGTCGATCTGGAGGCGGTGCGCCAGAAGCTGCTGCGCTACGGCTGGATCGCCGACGCGCACGTCTCGCGCCGGCTGCCCGACACGCTGCTGATCGACATCGTCGAGCGTAGCCCGGCGGCGGTGTGGCAGGACAACGGCCAGCTGACGCTGATCGACAAGGACGGCGTGCTGCTGGAACCGGTGAAGCCGGATGCGATCCCCGACTTGCCGCTGGTGATCGGCCCCGGCGCGGACCGTCAGGAGGCAGGCTATCAGGCCTTGCTCGCCGCGGCTCCTGCGCTCAAGCCCCGCGTCAAGGCGGCGACCTGGATCGGCAACCGCCGCTGGGACCTGACCTTCGACAGCGGCGAGACGCTGGCGCTGCCCGAAGACGGCGCGTCCGCAGCTTTGCTCAAATTCGCCGAGCTCGATGGCGCGCGGCCCCTTTTGGGGCGCGGCTGGATGCGGTTCGACATGCGCGATCCGAGCAAGCTTGTCGCGCGCAAGCCCGGCGCCAGCATGGCGCATGACGTGCCCGATCCCAGTGAGATCGCGGCACCGGCGGGTACACAGACCGATACCGGTGCGGGAAACACCGGCGATCGACACGCGGCAGACGCGCACACGGGGGTCGAGGGATAATGGCGAAAGTAGCACCGGAAGGACTCATCACCGCGCTCGACATCGGCTCGTCCAAGGTGTCGGCGATGATCGCGCAAAAGGGTGACGGCGGCGAATTGATCGTGCTCGGCACCGGCCAGCGCGAAAGCCGCGGCGTGAAGCGCGGCTATATCGCCGACATGGGCGCCACCGAAGCCGCGGTGCGCGAGGCGGTGGAGCAGGCCGAACGCATCGCCGGCATCAACATCGAAAACGTCTGGGTCGGCTTCTCCGCCGGCGGCCTCGTCAGCGACGTCGCCGAGGTCGAGTTTGAATTGGGCGGCCATCGCGTCGAACAGCAGGATATCGACGCCTTGCTCGCGGCGGGGCGCAATTCGATCGACCCACAGGGACGGATGGTGCTGCACGCGCAGCCCGCGCTCTACACGCTCGACGGGCTGACCGGCGTGAAGAAACCGCTCGGCCTCCACGCCGACCGCCTTGGCGTCCACATCCACGTCGTCGCCGCGGACGGGTCGCCGGTGCGCAACCTCGATCTGTGCGTCCGCTCGGCGCATCTGGAAGTGAAGTCGATCATCGCCGCGCCGGTCGCGACTGGCCTTGCCTGCCTCAGCGACGAAGAGCGCGAGCTGGGCGTCGCGCTGGTCGAGATGGGGGCGGGGATCACCAACGTCTCGCTGTTCGCGGGCGGCATGCTGGTCGGCCTGTGCTCGATCCCGATGGGTGGCCAGGACATCACCGACGATATCGCCAGCGCCTTCGGCACCCGCCGCGCGCAGGCGGAGCGGATGAAGTGCTTCCACGGATCGGCCAATGCCTCCCCGCGTGACAATCACGAGATGATCCCGGTGATGCCGATCGCCGCCGAAGACGACGTGCATGGCGGCATGCAGATCACCAAGGCGCAGCTGATCGGCGTCGTCCGCCAGCGGCTGGAGCATCAGATGGACGAGATCCGCAAGTCGCTCGCCCAATTGAAGTTCGAAGGGCCCGTGGGGCGGCAGGTCGTGCTGACCGGCGGCGGTGCGGAGCTGAAGGGCATCGCCGACTATGCGCAGCAGGCGCTCGGCCGCTCGGTGCGTATCGGCCGGCCGCGCGGGCTGACCGCGCTGCCGGAGGCGCATGGCGGGCCGGCGTTCGCGACGCTGGCGGGCCTTGCCTTCTACGCAGCGTCGGATCCGATCGACCTGCGCGGGGTGGCACCCCAGCAAACCACCGTTCATCGCCAGCGTGGCATGGGCATGGTCCGCAAGCTGATTCAGGCGGCGCGGGCAAATTATTAAGCGCCGATGACCTTTCGCGCTGTTTTCCTATGGAAGAGCGTGAATCGTTGAGGCAAAAGGTTAATCAGGGTCCCGGCGCGCAATTCCGGACAGGGGCGGAGAAAGTTTAGGCCATGAGCATCGAATTCATCACTCCCGAGGTCGACGAACTGACCCCCCGTATCGCCGTGATCGGCGTGGGCGGCGCGGGTGGCAACGCCATCGCGAACATGATGCGTGCCGACGTGCAGGGCGTCGACTTCCTGGTCGCGAACACCGACGCGCAGGCGCTGAAGTCGTCGATCGCGCCGCAGCGCATCCAGCTGGGTGCGAAGATCACGCAAGG
This sequence comes from Sphingomonas sp. NIC1, assembly GCF_001638925.1. Taxonomy (NCBI): domain Bacteria; kingdom Pseudomonadati; phylum Pseudomonadota; class Alphaproteobacteria; order Sphingomonadales; family Sphingomonadaceae; genus Sphingomonas; species Sphingomonas sp. NIC1. The sequence continues at coordinate 628,130 of NZ_CP015521.1, read as the reverse complement.
GTTGGGCGCCGGCTCGCGGCCCGAAATCGGCCGTGCCGCCGCGGAAGAGACGATCGACGATCTCGCCAAGCGGCTCGAAGGTGCGCACATGTGCTTCATCGCTGCCGGCATGGGCGGCGGCACCGGCACTGGCGCGGCCCCCGTCATCGCCAAGGCTGCGCGCGACATGGGCATCCTGACCGTCGGCGTCGTCACCAAGCCGTTCAGCTTCGAAGGCAACCGTCGCGCCAAGAGCGCCGATGGCGGCATCGAGGAACTGCAGAAGTATGTCGACACGCTGATCGTCATCCCCAACCAGAACCTCTTCCTAATCGCCAACGCGAACACGACCTTCAAGGAAGCGTTCGAGATGGCGGACGAGGTGCTGCAGCAGGGCGTGCGCGGCATCACCGACCTGATGGTCATGCCCGGCCTGATCAACCTCGACTTCGCCGACGTCCGCAGCGTGATGCAGGAAATGGGCAAGGCAATGATGGGCACCGGCGAAGCTTCGGGTGACAACCGCGCGCTCGAGGCGGCGCAAAAGGCGATCGCAAACCCGCTGTTGGACGGCGTCAGCATGCAGGGTGCCAAAGGCGTCATCATTTCGATTACGGGTGGCGACGACATGCGTCTGCTCGAGGTCGACGAAGCGGCCAACCACATCCGCGATCTGGTCGATCCCGATGCGAACATCATCTGGGGCTCGGCGTTCAACCCCGAACTCGAAGGCCGCATCCGCGTGTCGGTCGTTGCGACCGGCATCGATTCGGACGCCAAGCCCGGCCTCGCCGCGCCCGCTGCCGAACCGACCAAGTCGTTCAGCTTCGGCATGGGCCGCAAGACCGACGACAGCACCTCCTTCCGGCCCAGCGCGACTACGTCGGCGCCGGTGAGCGCGCCGGAACCCGCGCCGGCCCCGGCGGCCGCGCCGTCGCCGTCGGTGTCGTTCACCGCGCCGCCCGCCACCCAGCCTGTGCCGCAGTCTGCGCCGCTCGATCTGCAGCCGACGCAGGCGGTGCAGCCCTCGGCGCCTGCCGCCGCGGACGACGAGCTAGTGCTGGGCGCCGAAACCATGGTCCCGCCGACGCCCAAGACCTATGGCGAAGAGCCTGCCGCGCCGGCCCAGGCCCCCGCCGCCCGCCGCTCGTGGATCGCGCCCGGCAGCGACGCGGCCCCGGCCGACGCCGCCCCGCAGCCGCGCGTGAAGCTGGGCGGCACGCTATTCGAACGCATGTCGAACGCCGCCCGCGGCCCGGCGCGCGACGATAGCGAAGGCGATTCGAAGGAACCGCTCGACCTCCCGCGCTTCCTGCACCGCCAGAACAACCAGTAACCGGCGCGGGGCGACCGCTCGCCCCATCCAACCCGTCACCCCGGACCAAGTCCGGGGTGACGCGGTACTAGGGCCAAACGCCACGGCCCCCGATCGGCGGTGCGTGGGCTCAGGTAAAGCCGATTCCAAGCGCGCCCCTTCCTCACCGCCACCGCGTCCGATTCCGAACCACCCAACCCGCATTCGTCGCCGGCGCGTCTCGCTTCACCGCGCCGCCGGGCGCCGGACATTGCCGGTTCAGCCGGTTCCGGCTTTAGCGTGATGGTATCTCATGCGTGTCATCGTCCCCGCTTTGTTGGCGTCCGCGGCCCTGCTGCTGGCATCCGTCCCAGCCGCATCCTTGGCGCAGGAGGTCGTGCAGCCGCTGCCCGGCACCACCGACGCGGATCGGCTCGCCGAACAGATGCGGGCGCTCGCCGCCAATCCCCGCGATCTGAACGCGCTGGTCGCGGCGGCCGACCTGTCGCTGTCGCTGGGCGACCTTAGCGGCGCGGCGTCGCTGTATGCGCGCGCCGAAAAGGTCTCGCCGAACGATCCCCGCATCAAGGCGGGCGAGGGCGCGATCCTGGTCCGGTCGGAACGGCCCGGTGAGGCGCTGCGCTATTTCGCGCAGGCCGAGGCGGCGGGATATGACGTGCGCCGTTATGCCGGCGATCGCGGCCTCGCCTATGATCTGATCGGCCAGCCGGAGAGGGCGCAGCGCGATTATCGGCTGGCGATGCAGAACGGCGCGAATGACGAGGTCATCCAGCGTTACGCTTTGTCGCTCGGCATCGTCGGCCAGCGCGACGCGGCCTTGCAGCTGCTCGATCCGCTGGTCCGCAAGCAGGATCGCAGCGCGTGGCGGACGCGCGCCTTCGTCCTGGCGATGACCGGCGACCAGCCCGGCGCGGAAAAGATCGTCACGACGATGCTGCCGCAGGGCATGGCGCAGGGGCTGCTGCCCTTCTTCCAGCGCCTGCCGGCGCTGTCGCCTGCGGATCGCGCCTTCGCCGTCCATTTTGGTGAGGTCCACGCCTCGCCCGAACGGATCGCCGACGCCCGCCTCGCGCCCGTCCTGCCGCAGCTGGCACCCGAACGGCCGCCGGTGGCGCTGGCCGCGGTCCAGACGCCGGCGCGTCCCACCGGTCGCGAAGCGCGTCGCGGCCGGACGACGCGCGAGACGAAGCAGCCGACGGTCGCGCTGGCGGCCAACACGCCGCCCGTCGCCACGCCCGCCAGCGCTCCGTCCTATCAAGCGGTGACCGCGGCCCTCGCGCGCGTCCAGCCGGTGCCCGCCGCCACCAGTCCCGCCCCCGTCGCGCAGGCAAGCACGACGGCGATGGTGCAGCCCTTGCCCTCGCGCGCGCCCGCAGTGGCGACCCCGACCACCGCGTCCGCCGCGAATGTCGCGATTGCCAGCGCGATCACGCGCCCGGTGGTCACGCCCGCGCCGGCTACGGCGAACCCGGCGGCCGCAACCGTCACGCCGCAACAACCCGTCATCACGGCGGCGGCAGTCGCGCCGACGCCCGCGACGGCAACGCCCACCAAGCCAGCCGCCGTCAGCACGACGGTGGCATCCACTCCAGCGACCGCGGTCGTGCAGCCGCTTCCCGCGACCCGCCCGGCCGAGGTCGCGACCGCGACGCCCATCGTGTCCGTACCGCCGGCCAAGCCCGACAGCGATTCGGTGCTCGCGCGCATCGTCGCCAGCCTCTCGATCCCCGCTTCCGAATTGGGCGTGACCGAGCCGGTCCGCGCCGCGCCCGTTCCTGTCACTGCCGACGACACCGCCGCCCGCGTGCTCGCCGAGGCCAAAGCCAAGGAGGAACGCGACGCCGCCGCCGAAAAGGCGCTCGCGCTGAAGGCCGCCGCCGACAAGCGCGCTGCCGACCGCAAGGCGCTGGCCGACAAGAAGGCGCTCGCCGCCAAGAAGCTCGCTGACGAGAAAGCCGCCGCCGCCAAGAAGGAAGCGGCCGAGAAAAAGCTCGCCGAGGCCAAGGAAGCCGCCGAGGCCAAGAAGCTCGCTCGCGCCAATCCGTCGCGCATCTGGGTTCAGGTGGCGGGCGGCGCGAACGAGGACGATCTGCCCAAGGCCTGGGCCGCCGCCAAGGCCAAGGCACCCGCCCTCGCTGGCAAGAACGGCTGGAAGACGCCGCTGCGCGCCACCAACCGCGTGCTGACCGGTCCGTTCAAGACCGATGCGGAGGCGCGCAGCTTCGTCAACCAGCTGACCAAGCAGGGCATCGGCGCCTTTACCTTCACCAGCGACGCGGGACAGGTGGTGGAGCGGCTGTCGGCGAAGTAAGGCCGGCGGCATGACCGCCATCGCCCCCTGGGCTTCCCATCCCGCCGCCAGCCGTGGCCGCCTCCATCCCGAAGGGGAGGGGACGGTGCGCGGCCCCCGCGACGATTTCCAGCGCGACCGCGACCGCATCATCCATTCGATCAGCTTCCGCCGCCTGCGCCACAAGACGCAGGTGTTCATGGCGCCCGATGGCGATCATTTCCGCGTCCGCCTGACGCACAGCCTGGAGGTCGCGCAGATCGGCCGCACGATCGCGCGCGTGCTCGGCCTCAACGAGGATCTGACCGAGGCGTTGTGCCTCGCACATGACATCGGCCACCCGCCCTTCGGCCATGCGGGTGAGGATGCGCTGAAGGCGGCGCTTGCAGATGCGGGCGGCTTCGACCACAACGGCCATACGCTCCGCACGCTGACGCATATCGAACGGCCCTATCCGCGCTTCGACGGCCTCAACCTGACGTGGGAGATGCTGGAGGGGCTGGCCAAGCACAATGGCCCTGTCCGCCATCCCGGTTGGGCGCTGCGCGAGGCGGACGACGCCTTCCCGCTCGACCTCGCCAGCCACGCCAGCTTGGAAGCGCAGGTCGCCGCGATCGCCGACGATATCGCCTACGACAACCACGACATCGACGACGGCCTGCGCGCGGGGCTGCTGACGCTCGACCAGCTGCTCGCGGTGCCGATCGTCGCGCGCGGCTGGGATGCGGCGCGTGCGCGCTTCCCCGACATCGCGCCGCGGCGGCTGGCGCATGAGCTGGTGCGCAGCCAGATCGGCACGATGGTCAACGACCTGATCGAGGAAACGCACCGGCGCATCGCTGCCTCTGGCGTCGCCACTGTCGATGACGTGCGCGCGGCGGGGCAGGCGCTATGCGGCTTCTCACCCGCGATGCGCGAGGAGGAGCGCGACCTCAAACGCTTCATGTACGCCAACCTCTATCATCACCCGCGCCAGCTCGCGGCGGCGGATGCCGCGCATGGCATCGTCCGCGGCCTGTTCGCTGCCTATCGCGACGATCCCGCGACGATGAGTCCCGAATGGGCCGCCGACGTGCCGGCGGAAGAGCCCGCCCGCAGCCGCCACATCGCCGACTTCATCGCCGGCATGACCGACCGCTACGCCATCGCGCGCTACTGCGAACTGGTCGGCGACATCGACTTGCCCGAAGGGTTCTGAGGCAAGGTCCAGACACCCCATCCGTCATTGCTTCGCTCCGCTCGTAATGACGGCCTCATCGAGACCCGTCATCCCAGCGCAGGCCGGAATCTCCCGGAGACGGCACGGTGCAGGAGCCGCGAAAGACGCCAGTCTGCGCTGGCGTGACGTTCGTGGGCGCGCAGCAAAACCGTCCCACCGACCGGCACACTTCTGCGACAAACCTCGGTTATGCCCACTCTTACGAGGTGGAGTGAGTCGTGATGTCGGACGCTGCCGTAGCGATGAACCGGTTCGGCCTGGGGGCTACGCGGGGGCAGGAGCCGCCCGGCAATCCCAAACGCTGGCTGCTCGACCAGATCGACGCCTATCAGCCCGTTACGCCCGTGCTGGCCACCGCCCCGACCAGCGCCGCGGTGGCGGAGGATATCGCCGCTTATCAAGCCGAACAGCGGGCGATCCGTCAGGCCGCTATGGCCAAGCAGGGCGCTCCCACCGTCGCGGCGGTGGCGACGCCGCCACCCGCTCCGGCGATGACGCCGCTGACCGCCAACATGGCGGCCACCGTCATGGCACCTCCATCGCCCGCGCAGGAAAAACGCAGCGCGCAGCAGGTCGCGCGACAGGATGCCCGGCGGCTCGCGCAGGACGATTACACCAACCTTGTCGGCCTGCGCACCACGTCGGCGCTCACCACGCCGACGCCGTTCGCCGAACGGCTGGTGCATTTCTGGTCGAACCATTTCGCCACCTCCGCCGACAAACTCGAACTGATCGGCCTTGCCGGCACGCTGGAGAATGAGGCGATCCGCCCGCACGTCATGGGTCGCTTCGCTGACATGCTGTTCGCCGTCGAGTGGCATCCGGCGATGCTGATCTACCTCGATCAGGCAGTGTCGATCGGTCCCGACAGCCCGCTTGGGCTGCGCGCCAAGGGCCGCCGCCGTTCTGGCCTCAACGAAAACCTCGCGCGCGAGATTATGGAGCTGCACACGCTCGGCGTGCGCACCGGCTATACCCAGGCGGACGTGACCGAATTCGCCCGCGCGATGACCGGCTGGACGGTCGGCGGAATCGGCGGCGGCCCGGCGGCGCGCTTCGTCGCCGATCGGCCGGTGGGCAGCTTCGCCTTCGTGCCCCAGGTGCATCAACCGGGCACGCGGACGATCATGGGCAAGGCGTACGGGCAGGACGGCGAGGCGCAGGCGTCGGCTGTGTTGACCGACCTCTCGGTTCATCCCGCGACCGCACGCCATATCGCGACAAAGCTCGCCCGCCATTTCGCCGGTGACAATCCGCCCCCCGCGATGGTCGCGCGGCTGGAAAAAGCGTTCCTGTCGTCGCGCGGCGATCTGCCTACGGTCTATCGCGCACTGATCGCCTCGCCCGAAGCCTGGGTCGCGGCGCCCGCCAAGTTCAAGACACCATGGGAATGGAGCATCTCCAGTTATCGCGCGCTCGGGGCTACGGAGGTGCCGGCGAAGGCGATGCAGGGCCTGCTCGACCAATTGGGCCAGCCGATGTGGAAGCCGGGTCAGCCGATCGGTTACGACGACACCGCCGCCAGCTGGGCGGCGCCCGATGCGGTGTTGCGCCGGGTGGAGGCGGCACAGCGTTTCGCCTCCAAGGCGCCGCCCTCGATCGACGCGCGCGCGCTGGCGCCGCAGCTGTTTCCCGCCGCGCTGTCCCCCATGACCGCCCAGGCGCTGTCCCGTGCCGAAAGCCCGACGCAGGCGCTCGCGCTGCTGCTCGTCTCGCCCGAAATGATGCGGAGGTAATCCCATGGACCGTCGTGCCTTCCTCGCCCGCAGCGGCCTCGGCCTGCTCGGCACCTTCGCCCCCCGCATCGCCTTCGCCAAGGCGGCGACGGCCAAGCGCTTCGTCTTCATCATCCAACGCGGCGCCGCCGACGGCCTCGGCACGATCGGCGCAGTCGGCGATCCGGCCTTCATTGGCGCGCGTGGCGATCTTGCCGCCGATGTCGCCAACGGCACGAAGCTCGACGCGATGTTCGCGCTCCACCCGGCGATGACGACCGCGGCGGCACTGTACGGCACGGGGCAGGCGTTGTTCGCGCACGCCGTCGCGTCGCCCTACCGCGACCGGTCGCATTTCGACGGGCAGAACGTGCTGGAGACGGGTGGCACCGGCGCCTATCAGCTGAAGGACGGCTGGATGAACAGGTTGCTCGGGATCGTGCCGACCGACGATGCCAAGGCGATCGCCGTCGCCGCCACCGTGCCGATGGCGCTGCGCGGCGCGCGCGAGGTCGCCAGCTACGCGCCATCGTCGCTCCCCGATGCGTCGGGTGACCTCATGGCGCGGGTGACGCAGCTCTATCGCGGCGACGACCAGCTCCACCGTCTGTGGGGCGAGGCGATGCAGACGCGCGCGCTGACCGACGATCTGGCCAAGGACAATGGCCGCAACGCCGCCGCCACCGGCGCACTCGCCGCCCGGCTGCTCGCCCCCGCCAATGGCGCGCGGATCGCGACGATCGAAACCGGCGGCTGGGACACGCACGCCGGCCAGCGCGGCCGGCTGGCGCAGCAGTTGAAGGGGCTCGATGCGATGCTCGCCGCGCTCCAGACGGGACTCGGCCCAGTGTGGGATGACACGTTGGTCCTCGTCGCGACCGAATTCGGCCGTACCGTCGCGGTCAACGGCACCGGCGGCACCGATCACGGCACCGGCACCGCCACGATGCTGTTCGGCGGCCCGGTGAAGGGCGGCCGCGTGCTCGCTGACTGGCCCGGCCTCGCCACCGCCAACCTGTACGAAGCACGCGACCTGAAACCGACCACGCAGCTCGATGCGCTGATCGGCGGTGCGGTGGCGGACCATTTCGCCGTCGACCCCTCCCGCGCGATGACTGCGCTCTTCCCGGCCAGCCAGCGCACTGCGGCGATCGGGGGATTGCTGCGCGTCTGATCGAGTGTCGGAGGGTGTGTGGCGTAACCCGCCGAGTACGAAGTTTAATCGAGCGGCTCTGTCCTGCAGGGCAATTTTCTGTCTCATCGCCCACGCCGTCACCCGAGCGCAGGCTATGGTCTCACACGGTTCGTTCTCAATGTCTCGCAACCGCAAACGATAACCCCGGATCGTTTCGCCCAAGGTGTTCATGTTGTCTATGTCCGGGCGATTTGAACCCACCCCCGTCTTGCGGTAGAGCGCGGCGCTTTCGCCGAACGGACGCTCATGACGCTTTACACCCGCTTTGCCGCGCATGTCGCCGCGGCCCTCGATACCCTGGTCGCCGCGGGCACGCTGCCTGCCGATCTCGACCGCCGCAACGTGACGGTCGAGCCGCCGCGCGACGTGACGCATGGCGACCTCGCCACCAACGCCGCGATGGTGCTTGCCAAGCCCGCCAAGACCAACCCGCGTGCGCTCGCCGAAGCGCTGGCGGCCGAACTCGGCACGCTGGACGAAGTGGCCGAAGCGACCGTCGCAGGCCCCGGCTTCATCAACCTGCGCCTGACCGACGCGGCGTGGCGCGATGAACTGACCCAGATCGCGGCGGCGGGCGACGATTACGGCCGCTCGACCAGCGGCAAGGGCGTGCGCGTCAACGTCGAATATGTCTCGGCCAACCCGACCGGCCCGATGCACATGGGCCATTGCCGCGGCGCGGTGGTCGGCGATGCGCTCGCCAGCCTGCTCGAATTCGCCGGACACGACGTGATCCGCGAATATTACGTCAACGACGCTGGCGGCCAGGTCGACGTGCTCGCCCGCTCGGCGCACCTGCGCTACCGCGAGGCGCTGGGCGAAGACGTCGGCACGATCCCCGAAGGCCTGTACCCGGGCGACTATCTGGTCCCGGTCGGCAAGGCGCTCGCCGACGAATTTGGCGACCGCTATGCGTCGGCGCCGGAAGGCGAATGGCTCGCGCTGTTCCGCACCCGCGCGGTCGCGGCGATGCTGGTCATGATCAAAGACGATCTCGCCCTCCTCGGTATCCACCACGACCTGTTCTCGTCGGAGGCGGAATTGCAGGCGGCGGGCAAGCCCGAAGCCGCCGAGGCATGGCTGCGCGATCATGGCCTCGTCTATGACGGCGTGCTCGAAGCCCCCAAGGGCGAAACGCCCGAGGATTGGGAGCCGGTCGAGCTGCCGCTGTTCCGCTCGACGCAATTCGGCGACGATCAGGACCGCCCGATCAAGAAGTCGAACGGCCAGTGGACCTATTTCGGCGCCGACCTGGCCTATCACTTCCAGAAGAGTCAGTCCGCCGACCAGCTGATCGACATCTGGGGCGCCGACCATGCCGGCACCGTCAAGCGCATCCAGGCCGCCGTCGCCGCGCTGACGGAGGGCAAGACGCGCTTCGACGTCAAGCTCGTCCAGATGGTCCGCCTGCTGCGCGGCGGCGAGCCGGTGAAGATGTCGAAGCGCGCCGGCAATTTCGTGACGCTTGCCGATGTCGTGCGCGAGGTCGGCAAGGACGTCGTCCGCTTCACGATGCTGACGCGGCGGTCGGACGCGCAGATGGACTTCGACTTCGCCAAGGTGGTCGAGGCGTCGAAGGACAATCCAGTCTTCTACGTCCAATACGCCCACGCCCGCGTCGCCTCGCTCCATCGCCGCGCCGAGGAAGCGGGGATCGCGGCCGAGGGTGCCGACCTGTCCCGGCTTGATACGGAAGAGCTGGCGCTGGTGAAGCTGGCGGCGCAATTCCCGCGTATCGTCGAAACCGCCGCGACGGCGCGCGAGCCGCACAGAATCGCTTTTTATCTGTATGACTTAGCTGCTGCGTTCCATGCCCTGTGGAACGTCGGCAACGACCGTCCGGAGCGGCGTTTCCTGGTGGTCGAGGATCATGATGCCACGCGTGCGCGTCTCGCCTTGGCGAGCGCCATTGCACAGACTATTCGTAATGGCCTCAGCATCATGGGTGTTGTCGCGGTTTCGGAGATGAAGTGATGACGGACGGTCTGGACCTGCGCGACGAGGAGCGGCTGCCCTGGCTCGAAACGGTCGAGCCGGACGAGGAGCGCGGCGCACCGATCGGCAAGGTGCTCGCATTGGTCGTGCTGGGCCTGGCCGTGCTCGCCGCGATCATCTTCGGCATCTACAAGCTCCAGAACCGCGCCACCCCCGACGGCGATCTGATCGCCGCGCAGGAGGGTGATTACAAGGTCAAGCCCGACGATCCCGGCGGCCTGAAGGTGAAGGGCGAGGGCAATGCCGCCATCGCGACCAGCGCCGGCAAGGCGGGCAACGGCTCGATCGACTTGAGCGCGGTGCCGGAGAAGCCGATCGACGGCCATCGCGTCGCGCCGACCGCAAAGCCCAGCGGTACGGGCGGTGCCAATGCGGTAGCGCAGGTGCCGGCTTCGGGCGGTCGCCTCGTCGCGGCACAGCCAGTGAGCGCGCAGCGCAGCGCGGCGGCGGGCCCGGCGGCCAGCGGCTCGCTGGTCCAGCTCGGCGCCTATCCCAGCGAGGCGGCGGCGAACACGGCATGGACCGGCTTTTCGAAGCGGTTCAGCTATCTCGCGCCACTTGGCAAATCGGTCCAGTCGGTCGCGATCGGCGGACGGACGCTGTACCGTCTGCGCGTGAATGCGGGCAGCGCCAACCAGGCGGCGGACATCTGCGGCCGCCTGCGCGTCGCCGGCGAAAGCTGCTTCGTCGCCAGCTGAGGCGTGATGCGGTGGCGCGGCGCTCGCATATTGGCGGCGTCCGCGCTAACCGGTCCGGCATGAAGCCCGTCATCTTCGGCATCGCCGGCCTAGAGCTCTCCCCCGACGAACGCGCCTTTTTCACCGAGGCGGAGCCCGCCGGCTACATTCTGTTCAAGCGTAACATCGCGACCCGCGAACAGGTGCGGGCGCTGACCGATTCGCTGCGGGCGCTGTCGGGCAACGATCGCCTGCCGATCCTGATCGATCAGGAAGGCGGCCGTGTCGCGCGCATGGGGCCGCCCGAATGGCCGGCCTTCCCTGCCGGTCCGGCCTTCGCCAAATTGTACGACACCGCACCCATGTCGGCGATCCAGGCAATGCGCGCCAACGGGCAGGCGCTGGGCCTGATGCTGGCAGAGGTCGGCATCACCGTCGATTGCGCGCCCATCCTCGACATCGCTCAGCCCGATACCACCGAGGCGATCAGCTGCCGGACCTATGGCGCCGGGCCGATGCAGGTCGCCGCCTTAGGGCGTGCGATGCTGGAGGGGCTGGCGGCCGGTGGGGTTGTCGGCGTCGTGAAGCATATGCCGGGCCATGGCCGCGCGGTGGTGGACAGCCACCATCTGCTCCCCACGGTCAGCGCGTCAGCGGAGGCGCTGGAGGCGGACCTCGAACCATTTCGTACGCTACGCCATGCGCCGATGGGCATGACCTCCCACATCGTGTTCGAGACCTGGGATACCGAGCGCCCGGCAACCCTTTCCCCGACCATCGTCAACGATGTGATCCGCGGGATGATCGGCTTCGACGGACTACTCATGACCGACGACATCGATATGAAGGCGCTGTCGGGCACCGCAGGCGAGAAGGCGGCAGGCGCGATCGCGGCGGGATGCGACCTCGTCCTCGACTGCTGGGCGCGGATGGGCGAGATGGTCGAGATCGCTGACCGGCTGGGCTCGATCAGCGACGCGGCGCGTGCGCGGCTGGACACGGCAATGGCGAGCGTCGGCGCGCCCGAGGGCGATTTCGCGGAGCTGATCGCACGCCGCGACGCCTTCCTCGCGCTGGCCTGACGGCGGATCGGTGGCGCAACCCGAACAGCTGACGCTCGACCTCGAGGGCTGGGAAGGGCCGCTCGACCTGCTACTGACGCTGGCGCGATCGCAAAAGGTAGATCTGCGCAGCATTTCGATCCTGGCGCTGGTCGAGCAATATCTGCGCTACATCCACCAACGGCAGTCGGTGCAGCTGGAGGTCGCGGCCGATTACCTCGTGATGGCGGCATGGCTGGCGTATCTGAAATCCGCGCTGCTCTTGCCGCGCCAGGCGGAGGACGAAGCGGACCCCGAGGAACTGGCGCTGCGGCTGCAACTGCGCCTCGAACGGTTGCAGGCGATGCGCGAGGCGGGCGCGCGACTGATGGCGCGCGACCGGCTGGGCCGTGACGTTTTCGTGCGTGCCGCGCCGGAGGGGCTGCGCACGATCCGCCATGCGCAATGGCAAGCGGAGATCTACGACCTCATCGCCGCCTACGGCCGCGTCAGCGCGCGAACGCGGCCCGTGATGCACGTCGTCGCCGATCGCGAGGTGATGACGCTGGAGGCGGCGCTGGAGCGCGTGGCGCGCCTCGTCGGCGAGCGGCTCGACTGGTCGATGCTCGAGAGTTTCCTGCCGGAAGGGTCGGGGCGGTTGCGCAAGTCGGCGCTCGCCTCGTCGTTCCTGGCCGCGCTGGAGCTCGCCAAGCAGGGGCGCGTCGAACTGCGCCAGCAGGCCGCGTTCGCACCGCTCTACGTTCGGGCGCTCGCATGACTCCGTCGGACGATGGCGTGCGGGCGGTGGAGGCGCTACTGTTCGCCGCCGCCGAACCATTGGCAATCGATACGATCCGTGCGCATGTCGGCGGCATCGACGTGCGCGCGGCGCTGGCCCGGCTGGAGCAGGATTATGCGGGGCGGGGCATCACGCTCGTCCACCGCGGTGGTCGCTGGCATTTCCAGACCGCGCCCGATCTGGCGCACCTGCTGCGCCGCGACCGCGACGAGGTGCGCCGCCTCAGCCGCGCCGCGACCGAGACGCTGGCGATCATCGCCTATCACGAGCCCGTCACGCGCGCCGAGATCGAAGCGATCCGTGGCGTGCAGACCGCCAAGGGCACGCTCGACGTGCTGATGGAGGCGGGCTGGGTGCGCCCCGCCGGTCGCCGCGAGGTGCCCGGGCGCCCGCTGATGTTCGCGACGACGCCCGGTTTCCTCGCGCATTTCGGGCTTTCCAGTCGGCGTGATCTGCCGGGCATCGACGACCTGCGCGCCGCCGGCTTGCTCGACCCCGTCGATCTTGCACTGGAGGAAGCTTTGGAGGTGGCAAAGGACGATGAGAGCGACTAGATAGTTGGGCATTCTAGGAGATATGCCATGGGCAGCTTCAGCCCGATCCATCTGCTCGTCCTCGCCGTCGTCGCGATCCTGTTGCTCGGTGGCGGGCGGTTCTCGAACCTGATGGGCGACGTCGCCAAGGGCGTGAAGAACTTCAAGAAGGGCATGGCCGAAGACGACGACGCGGCCACCAAGCCTGCTGCGCGTATCGAGGCGCAGAAGACCGCCGATCCCGCGTTCGATCGCGACGGTAACCGCATCCGCGACGAACAGCGTTGATCCGCGTCGCCCGATAGTATCCGGCGTCCATGTTCAACATCGATTCGAGCGAGTTCCTGCTGGTCGCGATCGTGGCGCTTGTCGTGATCGGGCCGAAGGACCTGCCAAAGGCGATGCGCGTCGTCGGCTATTGGGTCGGCAAGGCGCGCGGCGTCTCGCGCCAATTCCGGCAGGGCTTCGACAATATGGTTCGCGAGGCGGAACTAGCCGAGATGGAAAAGCGCTGGGCCGCCGAAAATGCGCGGATCATGGCGGAGCATCCGATGACCTCCGATGCGGAGTCCGAGGCGGCGGCTGGTGTCTCGCCCGCGCCGACGCCTGCCGGGCAGCATGAGGTCCAGCACGACGAGGCAGAGCCGGTTATGGTGGAAAAGCCCGTGGTTGCCCCTGCGCCCGAGCATAAACCCGCCCCACAGTCCGACGTTACGCCGTCATGAGCGACGTGGAAGACGAGATCGACGCCAGCCGCGCGCCCCTGCTCGATCACCTGATCGAGCTGCGCCGTCGCCTGCTCTATTGCATCATCGCGGTCGTCCTGGCCTTCGGCGTCAGCTATTTCTTTGCCGAAAACATCTTCGCCTTCCTCGTCCAGCCGCTGCTGGCCGTGGGGCAGAAGACGTTGATCTACACGCAGATTTTCGAAGCGTTCTTCGTTAAGGTGAAGGTCGCCTTCTTTGCGGCAATGATGATCGCCTTTCCGGTGATCGCCAACCAGCTGTGGCAGTTCGTCGCGCCGGGCCTGTACCGTAAGGAAAAGCGCGCGCTGCTGCCGTTCCTGCTCGCGACACCAGTGCTGTTCATCGCCGGCGCGGCGCTCGCTTATTATATGGCGATCCCGATGGCGCTGCATTTCCTGCTAGGTTTCCAGGGAAATATCGGCGGCGTGCAGCAGGAGGCATTGCCGGGCATCGGCAACTACCTGTCGTTCGTGATGCAGTTCCTGTTTGCCTTCGGTCTCGCCTTCCTGCTGCCGGTATTGCTGATGCTGCTGGAGCGCGCGGGTATCGTGACGCGCAAGCAGCTGATCGGCGCGCGCCGCTATGCCATCGTCGCGGCAACGGCGATCGCGGCGGTGCTGACGCCGCCCGATCTGATGAGCCAGGTGTTGCTCGCCGTGCCGCTGATCCTGCTCTACGAACTCGCCATCGTCGGTATCTGGTTCACCGAGCGTCGCCGCAGCAAGGATACCGGCACCGATATCGTCGAGGCATAAGAAAAGGGCCTTCGCTCGTCGAGGAGCGAAGGCCCTGCGCAGCCGGGTGAGGCTGAGCCCGAAGGCTTACTTGGACTTGTCGGCCGTCTTGGCGACCGTCTGGCCCGCCGAGCTGACGTCCTTGCCGACGCCTTCCACCGTGTTGCACGCGCTGACCATGAGCGCGCCCGCGACGACCGCAAAACCGAGAACCTTGCGCATAAAACCTCCTGAGCGTGATAGCCCGAGAACAATGATCGGTCGGGCCATTCGTTCCGGCTCCGCAACTGAGCGGGCAGGGAGGCGAAAGTTTTCCAGCTGGAAATGAGTAAGGCCCGAAAGCATCACCGGGGGGGGGAGGGTGGATGCTTCCGGGCCTATGTCGTGGATCGCGAGAGCGGGGGGCATAAGGTCGCGATCCGCAGTGCATAACACGGCCGACGGATCGCGGTTCCACGTCCGCCAGCGAATTTTTACGAATCTTTATCGTCGATAAGCCGTCAATCGCGGCCCATCACGGCGATCGCAATCTCATAGGCGCCGGTCATCGGATCGTGATGCAGGGGCGCGCGCAGCTGCCGCGACAGGCCCTCGATCACGCGGCCGTAGCGGGTCGACAACAACGTCTCCAGGCGTTCGCTTTCCACGAAGGCGCGCGAGACGACGCGCAGCTTTGCTTTCTTAGCGTCCTCGCCGGGTTTGACTGCGACCCGGACCTGGGCGGCGGCATCGCAGTTCATCGCCAGTTCGATCGTCTCGGTGACGAGGAAGGCAACGGCGACGGCGACGTCCTGGTTCACAAGGTAGGGATCGACATCCAGCACGATCGACAGACTAGTGGCCCCTTCCGGTGCGGTCGCGCGGATATTGGAGGCGAGTTCGCCAATCACCGATCGCAGGTTGAGGCCGCGATTGTCCTCCATTTCGGCGAAATGGTTGCGGTGGACGACCGCGAGCGCATCGACGCGGCGCTGGATGGAGGCATAGGCGGCGGTTGCATCGGGGCTGGGTGCGCCGCGGGCGTGGAAGTTGATCAGGCTGGAAATGACCTGGAGGTTGTTCTTCACGCGATGATGGACTTCGCGCGTTAGCTTGGTCTGACGCACCACCGCTTCGGCTAGGCCGGCCTCGTGCAGCGCGACCGTGCGGCTGATCGCGCGGAAGGTGTCGCCGAGTTCGCGGATCTCCTGGGCGGGGAGGGGGCCTAGCTTGCCCGGATCGATGACCTCACCGGGCGTATAAGCCGCGACACTTGCGCGGAGCACGCGCAGCGGCCGGATGAGCAGCCGGTCGACGATGAACCACGACAGGCCTGCCGCAGCCGCCCACATCAGCAGGGGCAGCATCAGCGCCACGAGGAAGGACGAGGTGATCGGTGCGCTGCGGATGCTCGTACGCAACGCCAGGCCGCCGAGGCCCAGATCGGTCTGTACCGTCTCGACGCGGTCGAACGCCCCGAGGTCAGGAATGCGCGAGAGGGTCAGCGTCTCGTCGTCATGCACCAGCGCGCTCGCGAGCGGCATGGCCCGCGTGCCGGGGGCCGCAAGTTGCGTCAGAAAGGCTTTGGGGAAGAAGACGCGTGCCGAGGGGCCATGGCGCAAGCCGGGCAGTGACAGGATCAGGCCGCGATCGGGTACGATGGCCGCGCCGACCGGCGTGCTGGTATCAAGCGCGACATTGGCGTCGAACGGTTCGCCGCACAGCAATCGGCCATTGCGATCGACGATCGAAAAGCGCGTGCCGATCGTCGATTGCTGCGCGAACACCCCCTGCGCACGGGCGCAGCTGGGCGCGTCACCGGCGTCGGCCTGCAACGCGGTGACGGCGACGCGCAACGCGGTCATGTCGCCGACAAGCTCGATGGCGATGCTGCGCGCGCTTTCGTTGGCGGCGATACGCAGACGGGCGCGCGCCTCGGCGTCCGCGGTCCGCCCGGTCTGCAATGTCGCGCCGATCGCGATCAAGGCGAGCAACAGCAGCGCAATGCTGAGCGTGATGAAGAGCTTGGCGCCAGTTGGCAGGCGCGACAGCATGGACATAGGGGCCATCGCCGTACGGCGCGGTAGAGAGGCTGCGTCGGGTTGGGAGGCCATGCCCCCTGCTAGGCGAGCTTGTTCAGCAGGTCGAGCATTTCGTCCGGCACCTGTTCCTCGATCGTCTTTTGATAGGCCGAGCGCAGGGCCGCGCCCATGTCGCGATCCTTGCTCTGAACCTTGGCAGGAGACTTCTTGGAAGACGCCTTCTTGTCCTTGTTGTCGGGCAAATCCAACATGTCCCCCTGGTGACCCGGCTGAACCCGGGCAGTCGACGCTACACGAACGGCCCCGCTTTGCAGGTGCGGTCTGGCCGTTCAAGTGGCGATGAAACCAAAGTCGCGTTCGTTGGTTCCATTGCAGCGCGAAAATTCCGCAGGTCCGAGGGGGCGGGTGGGTTCTTCGACAAACACCGTTGTAAAGGTACGGGCGCCCGCTCAGATGGGGTGCCCGTTCAGTATCTCAGGGAGTGAACACGACCCATGTCGCTTGGACAGCAACTCGCACCGCACCTTCCTTTCCTGCGGCGCTACGGCCGGGCCCTGACCGGCAGCCAGAATCAAGGCGACAAATACGTCCGTGCGACGCTGGAGGCGATCGTTGCGGCGCCGGATCAGTTCCCGCGCGACGTCGATCCGCGGCTTGGCCTGTATCGCATGTTCCAGGGCATCTGGGCGTCGGCCAATGCCGATGGTGAAGCGCAGACGTCGCAGAGCGATGCCGAGGGCACCGAAGCGGTGGCGCGCGCGCGCCTCGCTCGCATGACGCCGCTGTCGCGACAGGCGCTGCTGCTGACCGCGATGGAAGGCTTCTCGCCCGAGGACGCCGCCTATCTGATCGAAGTCGACACCAGCGAGGTGGAAACTCTGGTCGCCGAGGCGCTGGCCGAGATCGAGAAGCAGACGCGTGCGCGCGTGCTGATCATCGAGGACGAGCCGATCATCGCAATGGATATCGAGACGATCGTGCGTGATCTGGGCCATGAGGTGACTGGTGTTGCCGTCACCCGCGACGAAGCCGTCGCGCTGGCGATGGAGGATCGCCCCGGTCTGGTGCTGGCGGACATACAGCTGGCCGACGACAGCTCGGGCATCGACGCGGTGAAGGACATCCTCGCCGAGTTCGAAGTGCCGGTGATCTTCATCACGGCCTTCCCTGAGCGCCTGCTGACCGGCGAGCGGCCCGAGCCGACGTTCCTCATCACCAAGCCGTTCCAGCGGTCGACGGTGAAGGCGGCGATCAGTCAGGCGCTGTTCTTCGACGAAGCGACGGTGCCGACGGCGGTTGCGTGACGGCGTAGCGGGCGTGGTCGGGCGCTGTCCCGCCCGCCCGTGAGGCATTGACGAAAAGTTACGGACCCAAAACGGGTTTCGGGGGTTTGATGATCATGGCTGATCCGAACGAACCAGTGCATGTCACCGCAACCGAGGCCCGTGCGGGCGCGACTCCGGGAGTTGCCCGCTATGTGCTCGGCATTTCGCTGGTGCTCGTCATCGCCATATTCGCCTTTCTGATCTTGCGCTGACCGCAAGGCTTTTCGGCCGCACGACTGGTATTTGCCGGAAGAGACACCTATTTTCGCCAGACAGGCGGCGATGTTGTCCCCGGCTTCGAACGGATTTGCATGACCCAGCCCGCTACGCGTGACGACCAGTATGACGATGACGACGATGCGGTGGTCGAGCCGGTCGAACACGTTGCGCTGTCGGATCCCGAGTTCAAGAAACAGCTGGCGCAGGTCATCCCGCATCTGCGCGCCTTCGGTCGCTCGTTGTCGGGCAGCCGCGATCTCGCCGACGATCTCGTGCAGGAAACGCTGCTGAAGGCATGGGCGGCGCGTCAGCGCTTCCAGGCGGGCACGAACATGCGCGCTTGGACCTTTATCATCCTGCGCAATCTATATTTGTCGCAGATGCGGCGTGCGCGCTTCAAGGGCGAGTGGGACGATCTGGTCGCGGACCGCATTCTGGCGGCGCCGGCAAGCCAGGATCGTCACGTCGAACTGGGCGACATGCAGCGTGCCTTGCTCCACCTGCCGCAGCCGCAGCGCGAGGCGTTGATCCTCGTTGGTGCCGGCGGCTTCGCTTATGAGGAGGCCGCTGAAATCTGCCAGGTCGCGGTCGGTACGATCAAGAGCCGCGTCGCGCGGGGACGCGTGGCACTGGAAACGATCCTGAACGATGGCACGCTGCCGTCGCGTCGTGAGCATGAGCAGGACGTCAACAAGACGGCGCTCGATACGATCATGGGGGAAGTCGACGAACTCAGCCGCGGGCGTTGAAGCACCCGCTGCTGGCGCGCGGATCAGTGGGTCGCGCGGTCGATCCGCTTTAGCAGCATCGCGAAGTCATCGGGCATGTCTGGACTGCCGAATGCGCCGCGCAGGCTATGGCCGAGTGCGTCGGTCGAGCGCGGGCGCCGGACGACATAGTCGCCCTGACGGCTTTTCTCGACGGGATGCGCATCGGCGTTCATAATCGTTCCAACGGCCGGATACGCGAATTGTTGCGTGCGAACGAAACCGGTCGTTCGCGGAGGATGTGACGCGATGCCCCCCGGTTCTGGCCCCGATTTTACCGATGCCATCCAGCGTGCGCGGTCACATGCGCCGTTCCTGTCGCTGTTGCTCGATCGTGAGTCGGTGCTGGCGGAGCGACTCGCGGCGGGGCAGATCGACCTGGGATTCACCAGCGCCGAGGCGGATATGCCAGTCGCACGGCAATTACGTTTGGATCGGCGGGCGCTGGCGCTGTCAGTGGCGATCGGCGATCTGGCCGGTGCGCTCAATCTCACCGCGGTTACGCACGCCTTGACGGATTTCGCCGACGCAGCCCTCGATCGCGCGATCCGTGCCGCGATTGCGGAACGTACCCCGGGGGAGGAGCCGCGCGGCTTCGTAGCGATCGCGCTGGGCAAGCAGGGCAGTCGCGAGCTTAACTATTCATCCGACATCGATCCCATCCTGCTGTTCGACCCCAAAACACTGCCGCACCGGGCGCGTGAGGAACCGGAAGAGGCGGCGGTGCGGATCGCCAAACGTGTCGTCGAGTTGCTGCAGGCGCGCGATGGCGACGGCTATGTGCTGCGCGTCGATTTGCGGCTGCGCCCATCGCCCGAAGCGACGCCGATCGCGCTGCCGGTCGAAGGGGCGATCGGCTATTATGAAAGTCAGGCGTTGGCGTGGGAACGGGCGGCGTTCATCCGGGCCCGGGTGGCGGCTGGTGATAAGGCGCTCGGCAGCTATTTCCTCGACGCGATCCGCCCGTTCGTGTGGCGGCGCGGGTTGGACTTTGGCGCGATCGGCGAAATCCGCGACCTGTCGCGACGCATCCGCGACCATTATGCGAGCGGTCAACGCTTCGGCCCCGGCTACGACCTGAAGCGGGGGCGGGGCGGTATTCGCGAGGCGGAGTTCTTCGCGCAGATCCATCAGCTGATCCATGGCGGGCGCGATCCTGCGCTGCGGGCACCAGCGACGCGCGATGCCTTGGCGGCGCTCGCCGGGGCGGGCTGGATTGGCGCCGACGAGGCTGCTGCGCTCGCCCGATCCTACACCTTGCTGCGCACGATCGAGCATCGCGTTCAGATGGTGGACGATCGGCAGACGCACACGCTGCCGACCGGCGAGGCGCTGGACGGGGTGGCACGGCTACACGGGCTGGCGGACGGCGCAGACTTGGTCGAGCTGTTGCGCGAACCGGTGGCGACCGCCGGGCGGATCTATGATGCGCTCGACGACGGGCAGGCTGCGGGACTGCCGCACGAGCCGCGGGCGCTGGCCGATTGGCTCGAGACGGCAGGGTTCGCGGCAGACGGCGAGGGGGCGAGCAAGGCCGCCGCGCGCATCGCAGGGTGGCGGGCAGGACGCTATCCCGCTCTCCGCAGCCCGGCGGCGCGCGCGGCGCTGGAGGCGGTGCTGCCCGTGCTGATGCCGGCGCTGGCCGGAGCGCCGGACCCCGCCGCGGCCCTGCTGCGGCTGGATGTCTTGTTCGAGCGGCTGTCGAGCGCGATCAACATCCTCCGCTTGCTGGAAGCGCGGCCGGGGCTGGCGACGTTGCTCGCGACGATCCTCAGCCATGCTGCGCCGCTCGCCGACGCTTTGGCGACACGGCCGGAACTGATCGACTGGTTGATCGACGCGAGCGCGTTCGAACCCCTTGGCAGCGTTGCCGAACTGGCCACCGAATTGGGGGCGGCGGACGAGGGCGATTATCAGGCGCTGCTGGATACCGTGCGGCGCTTGGTCGGCGAGAAGCGCTTTGCCGTGGGGGCGCAGATCGTCGCGGGGGCGGCGGACCCGCTCGACGCGGCGGGCGGTTATGCGCGGCTGGCAGAGGCGGCGATCGAGGTGCTGGCGGCGGGGACGGTCGCCGAATTCGCGCGGGCACATGGCCGGGTGCCGGACAGTGAATTGGTGATCCTTGCCTTCGGTCGCACGGGCGGTGGTGCGTTGACGCATGCCAGCGATCTCGATCTCGTCTATCTGTTCACGGGCGACTTTGCGGCGGAATCGGATGGTGCGAAGCCGTTGGGTGCGACGCTCTATTACAACCGACTGGCGCAGCGGATCACGGCCGCACTGTCGGTGCCGACGGCGGCGGGGCCGCTCTATCCGGTGGATACGCGGCTGCGGCCGTCGGGAACGCAAGGGCCGCTGGTGGTGTCGGTCGAGTCCTTCGCGCGCTACCAGCGGGAAGACGCGTGGACGTGGGAGCATATGGCGCTGACGCGGGCGCGGCCGGTGTTCGCATCGCCCGCGGCGCGTGCGGCCGTCTCCAAGGTTATTGCCGAGGTGCTGAAGGGCGCGCGGCCCGAGCGGGACCTGCCCGCAGAGGCGGCGACGATGCGAGTCGATATGGCGCGGCACAAACCGCCCGCCGGGCCGCTCGATGCGAAGCTGCTACCGGGAGGGCTCGTCGATCTGGAGTTCGCCGTCCATCTGGCACAGCTGCTGCACCGGAGCGGCTTCGACCCGGATCTGCGCGTCGCCATCCCTGCTCTGAATGCGGCGGGGGCGTTGCCCGATGGGCTGTTGACCGCGCACGATCTGCTGACGCGGCTGCTTGTGACGCTGCGGCTGGTCGCGCCGGACGCGCAGGAGCCGCCGCCCGCGACGCAGGCGCTGATCGCGCGGGCGTTGCGGCTGCCCGACTGGCCGGCGGTGCTTGCTGCCTTCGCGGCAACGCGGCAGGAGGTGGAGGCCGCATGGCGCGGCATGACAGGAGGATGCGATGGATGACGGCGCGCCGATGCCGGCGGTGAGCGTGACGACCCCCGATGGCCAGACGATCCGGCTGACCGATCTGCCGCTGCCGGCCGTCGTCTATTTCTACCCCAAGGACGACACCAGCGGCTGCACCCGCGAGGCACAGGATTTCTCCGCGCTTGCCGAGGACTTCGCCGCGGCGGGCGCGCGTGTGATGGGGATCAGCAAGGATTCACCGGCTGCGCATACCAAGTTCATCGCCAAGCATGGCCTGACCGTGACCCTGGCCAGCGACGAGGATGGCAGCGTCTGCGACGCCTTCGGCGTGTGGGGCGAGAAGAAGCTCTACGGCAAGACGTATATGGGAATCGAGCGCGCGACCTTCCTGTTCGGTGCCGACGGCACGCTGGTGCGCGCGTGGCGCAAGGTGAAGGTGCCGGGCCATGCCGCTGCCGTGCTGGAGGCCGTGCGCGCCCTTTGACACCGGCGAGGCGGCACCATCGGTGCCGTAGCGGGTTCCTGTTCGCGTCGCTTGCGCCTACAGGGAAGCCATCGTGACCCGTCAGACCTTGTCCACCGCGCCGGCCGTTGCCGGCGCCCCGTCCATCGTTGCCCCGGAACCTGCGGGCGCCCCGATCGGCTTCGTCGAGTTCGTCGCGCTGGTGGCGGCGCTGATGTCGCTGGCGGCGCTGGGTATCGACTCGATGCTCCCCGCGCTGCCGGCGATGGGGCGGTCGCTGGGCGTGGCGACCGAGAACCAGCGGCAGTTCATCATCACCGCCTTCATCCTGGGCTTCGGCATCGCGCAATTGGCGCATGGGCCGCTGGCCGATCGCTATGGGCGGCGGGCGGTGCTGCTGTGGGCGATCGGGGGCTATGTGGTCGCCAATATCGCCTGCGCGGTGTCGGCGAGCTTCACGCTGCTGCTCGCGGCGCGGGTCTTCGGCGGCGCGATGGTCGCGGCGACGCGGGTAGCGACGGTGGCGATCGTGCGCGATTGCTATCACGGCCGGCCGATGGCGCGGGTGATGTCGATCGCGTTCATGGTGTTCATGGTCGTGCCGGTCATGGCGCCGGCGTTCGGGCAGACGGTGCTGCTGTTCGCCAATTGGCGCGGCATCTTCTGGGTGGTTGCGGGCCTCAGTCTCGGCATCTGGATGTGGTTCTTTGTCCGCATGCCCGAGACACTGCGCCCCGAAGCGCGGCAGCCGCTGTCGGTGTCGCGGATCTGGGCGGGGTGGAAGCAGACGCTCGGCGACCGTTTGTCGCTGGGGTACACGCTGGCGTCGACGTCGCTGATGGGGGCGCTGTACGGCTATCTCAATTCGGTGCAGCAGATCATGTTCGACACGTTCGACCGGCCCAAGCTGCTCGCGGTAATGTTCGCCGTGACCGCGACGCTGATGGCGGGCGCGAACCTGACCAATGCGCGGCTGGTGATGCGGCTGGGCACGCGGCTGATCAGCCATAGCGCGGTGACGATGCTGGTGGTGCTGAGCGCGATCCACCTCGCCATCGCGCTGGCCGGATATGAGACGCTGGTCGGCTTCGTCGTGTTGCAGGCGCTGACCATGGGCTGCTTCGGCCTCGCCACGTCCAACTTCTCGTCGATGGCGATGGAGAATATGGGCGGGATCGCCGGCACCGCCTCCAGCGTGCAGGGGTTCACCAGCATTACCGTCGGCGCGGTGGTGGGCGTCGTCATCGGGCAGGCGTTCAACGGCACCACCGCGCCGCTGGCCGCGGGGTTCCTGATCTGCGGCCTGATGTCGCTGCTGGTCGTCGCGATCACCGAGCGGTTCCGCCTGTTCCGTCCCGCCTGACGGAACCCGGCCCGCATCCCCGCCGTTCGACCCGGGTAATCCAGGAGAGATACGATGGGTGGACATCAGGTGCAGAGCCACGGGTCGGGCGACGACGGCTATGACGAGGAAGGCTATGACGAGAGCCAGCGCGCCGAAATCCTGGAGGCGACGCGCAACGGCCCCAGCGACGGCCTGGTCCTGACCGATCTGAACCCCGACCTGGGCGATGACGATGTCGAGGACGAATCGATCGACGAGGTCGACATGGATTCCGAAGAGGTCGGCGAGACCGACGCCAGCGTGACCATGGACGAAGCCGACATGGACGAGGACGACGCCCAGGACGATTTCGACGCCGGGGCGACCGACGACGACACGCTGGACGATGCCGACGACGCCGCGCTGCGGCCCTGATCGTCCCCCCGTTCCACCATGCGCTGACGGCGCTGCCTTCCGCCCGGAAGGTGGCGCCGTAGCCACGTCTGGCCCCGATCCTTTCGCACCTGCGTTAGTAGATTTGCCAGTGCCTTGGTATTTCCGTCACACCCCAATTGCGGCACTGCTGGGGCATCTGCCTTGGAATTGCGCGCTTTCGTTCATCGGTTAGACAGGAACTGTGGCAAGTTTGTCACGTTTCCCGGCCGATCCGGTAAAAGCCGTCCCGCGCTGCAACAAAGCCGTAATCTCCGTGTTTGGAGGGGCCTGGGCAGCGAGCGGACACGGTCCCCGCCGCCCGAGTTGAGGCAATAAAGGTATTCACATCATGCGTAAGCTCGCCCTCGCGGCCGCCGTTGCGGCAGCGTCCTTTGCCGTCCCCGCCTTCGCGCAGGACATGTCGACCACCGCGACGACCGACGCGACCGCGCCGGCCCCCGTCGACGCGCAGGCCGACACCGCGCCCAAGGCTCCGGACGGCACGCGCGCTTTCGGTATCGAGCCCTATGTCGCCGTGATGGGCGGCTGGGAGCAGTTCGATCGTCAGACCGTCGCCGGCATTCCCGCGCAGCCCAAGGGCTACAACCTGGACGGCGCGCTGATCGAAGGCATCGTCGGCTTCAACGTGCCGCTGGGCCCCGTGTTCGTCGGCGCCGAGGGCGCGGTCGCCAAGGGCGTGTCGGGTGACATCGACTGGCAGTATGGCGCGTACGGCCGCTTCGGCTTCCGCGCCGGCGACAGCGGCCTGTTCTACGGCAAGGTCGGCTACCGCTGGAACAACTTCAACAACTTCGCACCGGGCGTGCAGGGCGACCTGAAGCGTGACTATCACGCGACCGTGTACGGCATCGGCACCGAAGTCGGCCCGAAGGACATCGGTCTGGGCGGCCTGACCGGCAATTCGGGCCTGCGCCTGCGTCTCGAAGTGTCGACCTTCGACAACGCGCACAGCTTCCGTCCGATGGGCGGCGTGGTCGCGCACTTCTAAGTGCATGACGCACCCGGCAACGGGTGACGACTGACACGCGAGGGGGCGGATCTGCTGCGGGCAGGTCTGCCCCCTTTGCATTGGGGCGGGGCGCGGGCGTCCCTATATCCGGGCGATGACCGGACGCGTGAAGCGCAAGGCGGGGCTGGCCGCCGCCCAGGCCCTGGCCGCCCGCGCCGCGGCGCCCGCGACGTGCGCGCTGTGCGAGCGGCCGCTGGGTGCCAAGGTGGAGTGGCACCATCTGGTCCCCAAATCCGAAGGCGGCCGCGTGACCGCGCCGGTCCATCCGATCTGCCATCGCACCATCCATGCGACCCTGCCCAACGCGCAGCTGGCCCGCGACTATGCCGAGCCCGCGGTGCTGCGCGCGCACCCCGACATCGCGCGCTTTCTGGCGTGGATCGCCGACAAGCCCGCCGATTTCCATGTGCCGGTGCGACGGCGACGCTGAGCCGCGGACGGTTCGAAAAGTCACAAAAGTCACGCCGACGCACGTGTTTTACGGTTCATGGTCGGGCGGCGGGTGCGGGCGGTAATCGTCGATGTCGATCAGGTCCGCCTCGACATCGGTGTCGGTGATCGCCTCCATCGCCGGCCCGAAGCCCATCGCGCGCACGGCGAGATGATGCGCGCGCAGGTTCGCCGCATCGCGCGAATCGAACAGCCCCGGGTTGAGGTGCCGCAGCAGGAACATCAGCATCCGGTCCGACGGCCGGCAGATTTCGGCGGCGATGCGGCCTTCGCGCCAGACGACCTGCGGCGTGCCGCTGATCGCGCGCTCCATCGCGACGCTGAGCAATCGGCCGCTGGCCCGCATCATCGCGGCATCCCACGCCTTGGCAAAGGCCGCGCCCTGCGGATGGTTGCGCAGGCGATAGGCGGAGCGCGGTGTGATGTCCGCCATCTCCGCCGCTTCGGTGATGCGGCCGGTGTTGGCCAGCGTGTTGAGGAAGATGCGCTGGCGTTCCGCGGTCCAGCCGTCGTGACGACGGCGCAGCTCGACGGTCAGGCGATCCTCGACGATCTCGCGCGGCGCGCGGGGCGGGGGTTTGCGCTTGGGCCGGCGATAGGACGGCGGGTCGAAGGCGTCGTCGTCCGCATGCGAGCGCGGGATGGGGCCGGGATCGTCGTCGGGGAAGGATGACATACACGATGCTCCTGTTCGAGGAGCCGATCCAGCTACGCGCGATCGGGCGTGTAGGACAGGGGGCCTCATAGGGCGCCGGAAAAGCCGCGATCGATCAGCGGCTTGGCCGGGCGGCGGGCGCGGTGCGATCCAACAGGCCATGCCGGATCGCCGCGGCGCAGCCCTGGGGCGCGCGATCAGGGGGCGAGCAGGTTGGCGACGGCGGCGACGTCGGCGGCATTGGCGCCCGTGGCGGTCGCATCGGTGGTGGTCGCAGGGGTGGCGGCGCCGTTGCCGGCGGGCGCCGATCCGGCGACGTCATAGGCGAACCACAGCACGCCGCCCGCCCAGAGCAGCGCCGCCCAGCGGCTGCGGAAGAGGCGCGGGTTGGGGAGCATCGCGGCAGTCTGGCGCGGTCCGTGTTGTCAGACGGTTGCGGGGGAGGGTTAATCACCGGCCCTTGACGGCGGACAGGCATCGTGATGGTCTACCATCACATCGATGAGGAGACGTCAGGATGCCACGCAAGCGTGCCTTCTCCGCCCCGGCCGGCCCCGCCTTCGACGCGCCGCTGTCCGACCTCAACATCACGCCGCTGATCGATGTGATGCTGGTGTTGCTGGTGATGATGATCCTGACGCTGCCGACCGTGCTGCACAAAGTGCCGATCGACCTGCCGCAGGGCAAGGCACCACCGTCCGAGACGGTGACGCACCCGCTGGTGCTGGCGCGCGACGGCACGGTGACGCTGGATGGCGTGGGCCTGAGCGATGCCGGCATGCCCGCGCGGTTCAAGGCCCTGGACGCCGACCCCAAGGCGCTGCTGGTGATGCGCACCGACCCGGAGGCGCGCTACGCCCGGTTCGACGCGGTGCTGGCCGAGGTGAAGCGCGCGGGGATCACGCGGCTGGGGTTCGCGGGGAACGAGGCGATGGTGGAGTGAGGGGCGGGTCTTACATTGCTGCTGCGCATGAGGTATCCTTCTAGCATGGCATCCGTGGTCGATCAGCGCGACAAACTCGACGCCGAGCCGGTCGCGACCGAGGCCGGGTACGACGCGTGGAAGCGCGCCAAGATCGAGCGGGGGCTGGAGCAGAGCCGCGATCGCGCTGCGATGATCCCGGTAGATCAGGTGCTGCGAAACCTCTCGCTTTGAGAGTCAGTTTCACTCCGCAGGCGCAGGACAACCTTTGGGCGATCCGCGACTGGATCGGGAGGCGCTAAGCATGGGTCGAAACGTTGCTAACCGGGGTTAAGCGCCTGTAGCATGCGGGTGAGACTCACAGAATGAAGCGATGGGGGAGTTGGGAAGACGTTACTCCGCCAGTTTCAGAATGCGCCGCAATCCTCTTGTTAGTTCATTGCCCGCCAAATGCCGGCGCTCATTTTCTACCGAAAACTCATACCTTGCTGTGACAGGACCTCGCTTTTGCGATCTATTGGTTTCTGTCCGAACATCCACTTGGCCCTTATCAACCGCGGCGCTGTAATTAGCAAAGCCAAATGATAGTTCGATTGGCGCATGAGGTCGAAAGTGTAATATTAAAGAGGAAGTCTCTCCATCTTGCCTGCTTACGGGCGCGCTTTCCCGAATGGATACGCGCTCATAATTCATATAATTGTCTGATATCTCTGCAATCAAATGCACCATATGAGATTGATCAATAGAACTTAAATAAACGTTTTCATCGCTCCATAAAAAATTGAGTAAGTTTATCTTCGCGGCATCATCCTTCCTGATTTTCCGCGACGGTGTATTTGATGGATTGGCATAGACGTCGCTATCATACAGATATATAGCGAGGCGTGGGCTGATAGGAAATATAATCTGAATTCCCGCAGAATCTAGCCCTATAACTCCCCTATCTTGCCAGTGAGATCTCTGACTATTGTAAAGAATTATCGGATTGTCCGAGCAGATAAATGGCAGCTTTTCGCTGTTTACCAGTAGGCAGCGGCCAAGGCTGGCTAAATATTCATATGACTGTACTGAGATCTGTATTGGCATCGCTGTTGGATACGTCTCTCTGACCTCAAACTCATCAATATTAATATTTTTTAGTTCGGGCGCCCCTCTTGCCATTGTTTTGGCAAAATAATCGGTCATGGCGTTATTCGAGTCGCCGCTCATTTTGGTTCTGGCTGATTGGATGGCTATAAAGACAAGGAGTATCTGCCATTCATCAGAGTGAACTGGAGGAAGCGTATTGGAATTGTCAATCTCTTTAAGAAGAGAGGCAATGTACCCTTCTAAAATTCCAAGCGATGGTTCAACCTGATCATTCCAACTATAATAGTTATCTATTGCGCACTGCCCCTTTATGGACGCTCTCGGAATTAAGAGGCGCTTGGCCTTGTTGTAGCAAATAATTGATCTCCGGTCGGTTGAAAACCGCCGGAGATAGAATTGTGGTACATAGTGATGCCGCTTGGGCTTGTTCATCTTACTCCGCCGCAACCCCAGCGCGCGAGAACATGTCACCGCCATCAAGCAGCCCCAGGTCTTCGTTCGCGGGCTTGACCGCCTTGGCCTTCTGGCGCTTGTCGAAGCTATCCCAGACGTCGTTCCACTGGCCCTTGGTCGCGGCCTTCGAATATTCGGTCGCGCGAGTTTCGAAGAAGTTGGCGTGCTCGACGCCGTTGAGCAGCGGGGCGAGCCAGGGCAGGGGGTGTTCGTCGATCATGTAGATCGGCTTCAGGCCGAGCTGGCCGAGGCGCCAGTCCGCGATGTAGCGGATGTACTTCTTGATCTCCTTGGGCGTCATGCCGTTGACCGGGCCCATTTCGAACGCGAGGTCGATGAAATTGTCCTCGAGCCGGATCGTGGTCTGGCAGACGTCGGCGATATCGTCCTTCACCGCCTTGGTCAGGCACTGACGTTCCTTCACGAAGGTGTGGAACATCTTGATGATGCCTTCGCAGTGCAGCGACTCGTCGCGCACCGACCAGCTGACGATCTGGCCCATGCCCTTCATCTTGTTGAAGCGCGGGAAGTTCATCAGCATCGCGAAGCTGGCGAACAGCTGCACGCCTTCGGTGAAGCCGCCGAACATGGCGAGCGTGCGGGCGATATCCTCGTCGCTGTCGACGCCGAAGTTCTGCATGTAATCATGCTTTTCCTTCATCTCGGCATATTCGAGGAAGGCGCCGTACTCGCTCTCGGGCATGCCGATCGTGTCGAGCAGGTGGCTGTAGGCGGCGATGTGGACCGTCTCCATGTTGCTGAACGCGGTCAGCATCATCTTGATCTCGGTCGGCTTGAACACGCGGCCGTATTTCTCGTGGTAGCAATCCTGCACCTCGACGTCCGCCTGCGTGAAGAAGCGGAAGATCTGCGTCAGCAGGTTGCGCTCGTGATCGGTCAGCTTCTGCGCCCAGTCGCGGCAATCCTCGCCCAGCGGCACCTCTTCGGGGAGCCAGTGGAGCTGCTGCTGACGCTTCCAGAATTCGAACGCCCAGGGGTATTCGAACGGCTTGTACTGCTTGGAGGCTTGGAGGAGGGACATGGGGTTACTCCGGGATAAGCTTGGAAGAATAACTGGCCAGGGTCATCGCGCCGAGAAGGATCGCGACGATGCCGAGGCCGCGGATCGTGCGGGGTACGGTGATGGGAATCACGCCGTGGCCGACGAATCGGTTCGGGTGGCGCGCCCAGCGATAGCCGAGAACGATCAGCCATGCACCGAACGCGACGCGGATCCATGGTTCGATCGCGGCGATCATGGCTGCGCACTCCACTGCCACATCGCATAGGCTGAAAAGCCGAGGACGATGCCGCCGGCGACCATCATGATGCCGGCCATGCGATAGACGTAGACGCGCGCCGGGCCCTGGGGCGCTCGCAGCTGGAGCAGCAGCCACAGGCCGGCAAGGCCCAGCACCGCGGCGACGGCGAACATGATGAGGCTCTCGCGCGGCATCAGTGCTGCGCCTCCGATGCATCCATTTGGAACACGGGTCGTTTCACCGCCGAACCCAAGCCAGGAGACGCATGATGCACGATCACAGCAACATCAAGGAACACATGAAGGTCATCGGCGCGGACGGCGTCCACGTCGGCACCGTCGATCATGTCGAGGGCGAGCGCATCAAGCTCACCAAGACCGACAGCCCCAGCACCGAAGACGGGCAGGGCGCCAAGCACCATTACCTCCCGGCCGGCCTGGTCGCCGAGATCGAAGGCGACACGGTCCGCCTGTCGGCCACCGCGCAGAACGCCCAGGACATGTTCGAAGAGGCGTGATGGGCGGGCGCACCCGGATCGCATAAGCGATCCGGGAGACGCCACGGCGGGCAGCGGGGCGGCATAGCCGTCCCGTCTGACGGCGTGGCGGAGGAGAGGGGTGGTGCCGCTCATGCGGTGCCGCCCTTTTTCTTTGGTGCGACACCCTCATCCTTCCGCGGCTTCGCCGCTCCCTCCTTCTCCCGGAGGGAGAAGGAGATGTGTTCGATCACGCCTTCGAGATTTGTCATCACGTCCGTGTTCGAGACGCGGATCGTTCTGTAGCCTTCACGGGCCATGAAACCTGCGCGGGACGCGTCTGAGCCTTCCGCGCCGGCGTGGGTATCGCCGTCGACCTCGATGACCAGCTTTTCGGAAAAGCACAGCATGTCGGCGTAGAAAGGTCCCAGCGGCGCCTGATGGCGCCATTTCAGATGCGGATAGGTGTCGCGGAGCGCTCGGAGCAGGTGGCGTTCGGGCCCGGGGGCATTGCGGCGTAGATCTCGAGCGCGTTGGACGGTGCCGGACGGTGCGTCTTTGTATCGCATGTCACCCTCACCCTTCCGCGCCCTGACGGGCGCTCCCTCCCTCTCCCAGGAGGAGAGGGAATTGGCGGCACCTCACCCCTCTCCCCCCGGGAGAGGGAGGGGCCCGCCCGCGTCAGCGGGTGGGAGGGTGAGGGTGGCCCCTCGCCGGCTACGCCACGCCGTCAGACATCGTCGGCTCATGCCGACGCTGCTGCCCGCCGTGGCGAGTCTTCGAATGGCTTACGCCATCCGAAGCCGCCCACACCTCACTGACACGCCAGGCATTCGTCATAGTCCGTCGTCTCGCCGATTTCGAACTTCGGCGCGGCGATGGTGTTGTCTGCTTCTACGCCGCCCGATCCGGCGAAGCCCGCGCGCTGCACGCTCTTCGAGCGCAGATAGTAGAGCGACTTGATGCCGAGCTCCCAGGCGCGGAAGTGGAGCATCAGGAGGTCCCACTTCTCGACGTCCGCCGGGATGAACAGGTTCAGCGACTGCGCCTGGTCGATATAGGGCGTGCGGTCGCCGGCGAGTTCGAGCAGCCAGCGCTGGTCGATTTCGAAGCTGGTCTTGTAGCAGTCCTTCTCTTCCACCGACAGGAAGTCGAGGTGCTGAACCGAGCCGCCGTGTTCGAGGATCGAATTCCACACCGCGTCGCTGTTCTTGGATTTCTCCTTGAGCAGCTTTTCCAGGTACGGATTCTTGACCGAGAAGCTGCCCGACAGCGTCTTGTGCGTGTAGATGTTCGCCGGGATCGGTTCGATGCAGGCGCTGGTGCCGCCGCAGATGATGCTGATCGACGCGGTCGGCGCGATCGCCATCTTGCAGCTGAACCGCTCCATCACGCCGACGTCGGCGGCGTCGGGGCAGGGCCCGCGCTCGGCGGCGAGCGTCATCGACGCCTGGTTCACCTGCGCGCTGATGTGCTTGAAGATGCGCAAGTTCCAGCTCTTCGCCATCGCGCCTTCGAACGGCAGGCCGCGCGCCTGGAGGAAGGAGTGGAAGCCCATGACGCCGAGGCCCACCGAGCGTTCGCGCGCGGCGCTATAGGCGGCGCGTTCCATGCCCGGTTCGTGGCGGTCGATATAATCCTGCAGCACGTTGTCGAGGAAGCGCATCACGTCTTCGATGAAGACCTTGTCGTCCTTCCAATCGTCCCACGTTTCGAGGTTGAGCGACGACAGGCAGCAGACCGCGGTGCGATCGTTGCCGAGATGGTCGCGGCCGGTCGGCAGCGTGATTTCCGAGCACAGGTTCGACGTCGAGACCTTCAGGCCCAGGTCGCGGTGATGCTTGGGCATCGCCTTGTTCACGTGATCGGCGAAGACGATGTACGGCTCGCCGGTCTGCAGGCGGGTTTCGACGAGCTTCTGGAACAGCGAGCGCGCGTCGAGCGTCGCGCGGACGGTGCCGTCCTTGGGGCTGAGCAGATTCCATTCGCGGCCGTCGCGCACCGCTTCCATGAAGGCGTCGGTCAGCAGCACGCCATGGTGCAGGTTCAGCGCCTTGCGGTTGAAGTCGCCGCTCGGCTTGCGGATTTCGAGGAATTCCTCGATCTCCGGATGGCTGACGTCGAGGTAGCAGGCGGCCGAACCGCGGCGCAGCGACCCTTGCGAAATCGCGAGCGTCAGGCTGTCCATCACGCGGACGAAGGGGATGATGCCGCTGGTCTTGCCGTTGAGGCCGACGGGCTCGCCGATGCCGCGCACGCTGCCCCAATAGGTGCCGATGCCGCCGCCGCGCGAGGCGAGCCAGACGTTCTCGTTCCAGGTGTCGACGATGCCGTTCAGGCTGTCGGGCACCGAATTGAGGTAGCAGCTGATCGGCAGGCCGCGCCCCGTGCCGCCGTTCGACAGCACCGGAGTCGCGGGCATGAACCACAAGCGGCTGATATAATCGTACAGGCGCTGCGCATGCGCGGCATCGTCGGCATAGGCCGAGGCGACGCGGACGAAGAGGTCCTGATAGCTTTCGCCCGGCAGCAGGTAGCGATCGTTCAGCGTTTCCTTGCCGAAATCGGTCAGCAGCGCATCGCGGCTATGATCGACCTCGACGGGATAGGGGCGGGCGTGGATCGCCTTGCTGCCGCCATTCGCCTCTGCGGCGGGCGCCTCGGCGGCGACGGTGGCGTCGATCGTATCGGTCATGGCCTCACCCTGCGTGTCCCTGAAATCCATCGATTACCGTCCCTTGTTCCATACATGTTCGACTCGGGGCGACATGCGCAGCATATCACCCGGGCGCCCCGATGGTGAGAACAAAAAGGGGTCGCGGTTCACGGCCGCATTGTGCCCTATGGCGAATCCGACAAGGTATGTCGCCATCGATCTCTACCAGCGATTGGGTTCACCCCCGAACGCAACCCCCACAAATTGTGGCAAAGCGTCGCCGCGGGCAAGAGGCTTAATGACGCGACAGCCGTGCGGTTCCGGTGCGAACGGGGCGCGGCGGGTCGGTCGAGGGGCCGCGACGCGTGGACTTCCGCGGCTTCCGGAAAGTGCAAGCGGCGAGTGGCGGCATGAAATTTTTTTTAGCGGCCGAAGAGGCCAATTCGGACGCGATTCAACCCATGTCGTCCCGTCCGCCTAACATGAACGAAAGTTTCGTTGCGGCGGCCGGGGATACCGTCGAAGCCGCGGCGATGCGCCGTCGTTCGTCCCTCGTCCTCTCCGCCCTGATACTCGCTGGCTGTGCGCAGCGACCGGTGGCGGGGGTCGATATGCTGACCATGCTGGCCAAGGCGCGGGCGCACCAGACCCCGGCGCAGCAGCGCGCGGCGATGGTCACCGACATCCGTGCCGACATTCGCAGCAACGATCCGGCGGCGGACACGCCGGCCCTGGCGCGCGCGCTGGCGGCGATCGGCACAATCCCGCGCGAGAACTTCGTCGACGCCAGGGGACGCGCGGCGGCCTATGTCGATCTGCCGCAGGACATCGGCCACGGTCAGACGATCTCCGATCCCTATGTCGTCGCGGTGATGACCGCGGCACTGGACCTGCCCGCGGATCGCAGCGCTCATGTGCTCGATATCGGCACGGGGTCGGGCTATCAGGCGGCGGTGCTTGCGAAGGTCGCGGCGCGCGTCGCCTCGGTCGAGATCGTCGCGCCGCTCGCCCGCATGGCGGCCGCGCGCCTGCGCCGCATGGGCTATGCGACCGTCACCGTGCGGGCGGGCGACGGCTTCCTCGGCTGGCCGGAGCAGGCGCCCTTCGACGGGATCGTCGTCGCCGCCCGCGCCACCGCAGTGCCGCAACCGCTGGTCGACCAGCTGAAGGTCGGCGGCCGCATCGTCATGCCGATCGGCCTGTCCGACACGAGTACGCAATTGCTGCGCATGACCAAGCGCGCCGACGGTACGCTGGATCGATGCACGCTGGGCCCCGCGCTGTTCGTCCCCTTCACCGGCGGCCGCGTTCCCCCGTTCGCAGCGCGTGCGCTGACGGACCGGACGATCCCGCTGTGCTTCCGCGCGCCGATCGTGGGGGTGGTCTGAGGGGGGCGCGTCTCCTGTTCGAGCTGACCCCGCCGTCCGTCAAATGACGGTTGCGACCTTACCGCCGCAGGCCGTTGGTGTGGTAGAAGGCGGTCAGCGCTGCGGTGGACGCGATCTGTATCTTGGGCAGGGTGATGCCGTCGAACAGGGTGCGGTAGCGGGTCCGGTTGGCTCGGGTGGCGATGGTGATGTGCCGGATCATATCCCATTTCACGCTATCGCGACCGCCTTCCAGCCCGCCGCGGCGGTCGCGCTCGAACCAGCAGCGTCGGATGTATCGATACAGGCTGGTCGTCATCGGAACGTCGAGCAGGATGATGCCGGTCGCGCGTTGCAGGCGTTGCGGGAGCAGCCGCGAGTAATTGCCGTCCATCACCCAGCGGTTGCCGGCGATCGCGGCATCATGGAGCGCCGCGAACTCGGCTGGCGGTCGTGGCACCCAGTCGGTGTGCGGGAGATGGTGGAGCTGATCGAGGTGGACCACCTGCAAGCCCCGGACCTTCGCGATCGCCTGCGCGAGCGTCGACTTGCCGCTGTTCGACGGTCCCATGATGCAGATGCGTGTGCCCAGCTCGGTCAGCGTCATGGCGCGGCATAGCTCCTCGCGGGATGTACTATGCCTGCGGGTGGGGCTTCACAACGGATGGTGGAGGGGGATCGAGACTTAACGTTCCATGCCATTGATGCTGCCTGGCGTTCCATCATGCGCCCGCACGGCGGCGCCGATGCGCTGGTCGATGCAGGCGAGCAGGGTGGTGCTGGTCCGCGGCCGCTGCGCGACGCAGGTGCGGGCGGCGGGACAGGCCAGCGCGTCGATGAGCGCATCGCCGCTGGAGACGGCGATGCGGCAGGCCTTCAGCACGCCGCCGTCGAGGTCGAGTGACAGGCGCAGGCGCGAGAGGTGGCGGCCGGTGACTTCTATGTCGGGCTGCGGCGGCGCGGCGGGCGCGGTGGCGAGCTGGGCGAGGAGGAGGGCGAGCAGCACCGGCGCGCCCGTGTCAGCGGCGGCCCTTCAGCGCGCGCATTGCGCGGACCGAGCTGTCGACGGCGGGGGGCGCTACCGGCGCGGGCGTGGGCAGCGGGCTGTTCCAGGGGCGCTCGCGGAACCACTTGGTGATGATGTACTTGGTGCCGGCGATCACCGGCTTGCCCTGATGGACCGTGTAAGGGTTGGGCTTGCCTTCGGCGTCGATGTTGTTCCAGCACAACATGGTGCCCATTTCGGGCACGAAATCGTGGTCGAGATGGTGGAAATAGGTCTCGCCGCCCGCCTCGGGCTCGTTGAGGTAGATCATCGCGGTCCAGGTGCGCTGGCCGCAGCGCCGCAGGTGCGATGTATCTTCGGGATCGGTCGATTTGAAATAATCGGCGTGGCTGCGGAATTCCTGGCCGACGGCATAACGCTGGCCCTGCACGCTCTCACCGAATTGCGGACCAACGCCGAGGAACAGCGAGATGCGCAGGTCGAGCAGCTGGATGAGCGGTTCGTCGACGTCGAACGCGCAGGTTTCGCTGGTGCGCATCTGCGACACGCCATCGGCGACGCGTGACCGCTGGCGGTTGGCGTCGATCATCGTACACATTAGCGCGCATTCGTCGGCATTGAGGAATCCGCGCGCCATGACGAGGTCGATGTAGGGATTGTGCAGTTCGACCCCGCCCGCAAAGCGCATGGCGTGGATGGCGGCTTCGTCGAGACCGAGCGTGGTGATGTCGATCGGCGCGTGCATGCTCATCGAGGGCGGTTCCTGCCACCCGGTCGGCGGAATGCCGGCGGGTGCGGACCGGGTTAGCGGGTGATGGTAAATGCGTGTTTAACGCCGGGACGGCGTGAGGGCGGCGGCGCTTGGGGCACTGTGGCGCGCGCGGCCGGGGTGCCGTCGGGTCAGCCGTGGCGCAGGCGGTTCTGTAAAGTGCTGAGCCGGTCGAGGTCGATGCGTTCGTTGAAGGCAATGCCGGCGCGGCCGTCATGCGCCCAGGCGATGCGCGCGGCGACCATCATGTCCTCCGCCACCTCGAGCATCACGTCGACGCCCACCGCCTCGCCATCGATCGTGATGCCGTCGATCAGCGCGCCGCTGCTCGACATGTTGCGGATGCGCACGTCGCCCTGCTTGCGGCCGATCTCGATCCGGGCGGAGCGCAGCATGCGCGTGCGCGGCGCACGGCTGATGCGGTGGCCGACGGGGTGGGCGGGCGCGGCTTCGCCGAGCTGCGCCATGACGTCGGCGGCGGGCACGCCGCGGCCATAGACATAGCCCTGGATGTGGCTGCAGCCGAGATCGCGGACCAGATCGATCTCGTCCTGGATCTCGACGCCCTCCGCGGTCGTCTCCATCCCCAGCGTCTCGGCGAGCGAGACGATCGCGCGGATGATCGCGGCGTTGCGGTTGCCCGGCGCGGCGGCACCGCGCACGAAGCTCTGGTCGATCTTGATCTTGTCGAACGGCGCGGTGCGCAGATAGCCGAGGCTGGAATAGCCGGTGCCGAAATCGTCCAGCGCCAGGCGGACGCCGATCGCCTTCAGCGCCTTGAACATCGCATCGGTCGAGCCCGAGCCGGCGAGGAACACGCCTTCGGTGATCTCCAATTCCAGGCGGCGCGCGGGTAGGCCGCTATGCGCGAGCGCGGAGGTGACGAGCGCGGGGAAGGCGGGATTGGCGAACTGGATCGGCGAGACGTTGACCGCGACGCGCACGTCCCCCGGCCAGCGCGCGGCATCGGCGCAGGCGGTGCGCAACACCCATTCGCCCAGAGGCTCGATCAGTCCGCATTCCTCGGCAACCGGGATGAAATCGGCCGGCGAGATCGGCCCGCGGACCGGATGGTGCCAGCGGATCAACGCTTCATAGCCGACGATCTTCGCGTCTTTGGTCGACACGACGGGCTGATAGTGGAGGACGAAGCCCCCCTCGGTCAGCGCGAGGCGCATGTCGTCTTCGAGCGCCTTGCGGCTCTTCGCGCCGGCCAGCATGTCGTCGGAATAGAAACGGTGGACGCCGCGCCCGTCCGCCTTGGCGGCATAGAGCGCGAGGTCGGCGTTGCGGATCAGCGCCTCGGCATCCTTGCCGTCCTGCGGCGCGATCGCGATGCCGATCGAACAGCCGATCGTCACCGACGTGGCGGCGACGAAATAGGGCTGCGACAGGCCAGCGATCAGGTCGCGGGCGAGAAGCGCGAGCGCGTCGCGGCGGTCGTTGCCGGGCAGCAGGACCTGGAATTCGTCGCCGCCGAGCCGCCCGACGAGGCCGGCGTCGCCGACGATCCGTTGCAGGCGCTGCGCCACCTGTTTCAGCAGCTCGTCGCCCGCCTGATGGCCCAAGGTGTCGTTCACCGCCTTGAACCGGTCGAGGTCCATCAGGAATAGCGCGGCGGGGCTGTGCGTGATCGCCTGCTGTTGCAGCGTCTTGTCGAGGCTGTGGCGCATGCGCTGACGGTTGGCGAGGCCGGTCAGGCTGTCGAACAGGGCGAGGCGCGTGATCTCGGCATCCGACCGCCGCTTTTCGGTGAGGTCGCTGCCCGAACCGATGAAGCCGCCGAAGCGGCCGAGATCGTCGATCATCGGTCGGCCGGACATCGACCACCAGCGTTCGGCGACCTCCGGCGCGTCGCCCGCGCCGCAGATCATGTAATCGGCAAAGGCGGTGCGCGACGACAGATGGAAGGCGAGCGTGCGCTCGGTCCCGATCGCGGCGCCGTCCATGCGGAAGACGTCGGTGAGAAACTGGCCGATCGGATGCGGCTGGCCGTTCTGGACCAGATCGTCGGCGACCTTGCGCGACAGATAGGTCAGCCGGCCCTGCCGGTCGCTTTCCCAGAACCAGCCCGTGCCGTGATCTTCAAATTCGGCGATCATCTTGAGCGCCAGGCGGCCGTTGCCGCTGTCGATCATATGATCATAAGCGGTGCGCGCATCGATCCGGGCAAGACGGACGATCACGAAGCCGAAGGCAATGACGAAGGGGAGCGCGGCGAGCGTGGCGAGGATATGACCCGCCGCCGCGGGCATCAGCGAAAAGCCGACTGCCAGCGACAGCGTGGCGATACGGATCGGCTGGAGCGCCAGGGCGACCAGCGCGATCGTCGCCGCGATGCTGACCCAGCAGACGATGGCGAACGACCCGTGCGGCAGATCGGCGGCGAGTACGGCCAGCGCGCCACCGATAGAGAGCGCGGCGACCCCGGTGACGCGCACGCGCTGGAACACCGGCCAGCGATCGCTATGCTGCCCGAACGCGGCGAACCACAGCACGCTGGCGCTTGCGATCATCAGCAGGATGGCGATCACGAAGGGCAAAGAGAGGCCGGTCGCATGGGCGCCCACGCCCAGCAGCACGGACATTGCGGCGAGCGACGCACAGGCCAGCGGCCACAGCGTCGC
The DNA here is from genome assembly GCF_001638925.1 of Sphingomonas sp. NIC1. Taxonomy (NCBI): domain Bacteria; kingdom Pseudomonadati; phylum Pseudomonadota; class Alphaproteobacteria; order Sphingomonadales; family Sphingomonadaceae; genus Sphingomonas; species Sphingomonas sp. NIC1. The sequence continues at coordinate 589,674 of NZ_CP015521.1, read as the reverse complement.
GACCATGCCGAGCCGCTGCCCGAGCGACACGACGACATAGTCCGGGCTGTCGTAGCGCACGCCCAGAATCGTCATCGCCGACGCGTCCGGTCCCCGCATATCGAGAGGTTGAGGTCGGGTCATGCGATTCATACGACCCGAATAGCGCCCCGATCCTTGATAAATCCCTGCAAAGGGAGCCGAAGCGGCCGCATCGCGGCGATGCTTGGCGGGGGCGCAGCCGGGGGGTAAAGGCTGCTTCCCGAAGGAGCTATCGCCCGTGACCAGCCTGCCCGTGACCATCCGCGCCGCCGACCTGATCGACAGCGTCGCCGACGCTTTGCAATTCATCAGTTACTATCACCCGATGGATTACATCCGCGCGCTGGGCGAAGCCTACGAGGCCGAACAGAGCCCGGCCGCCAAGGATGCGATCGCGCAGATCCTGACCAACAGCCGCATGTGTGCCGAGGGGCATCGCCCGATCTGCCAGGACACCGGCATCGTCAACGTCTTCGTCAAATGGGGCATGGACTGCCGTCTGGACGACAACAGCCGATCGATGCAGGAGGTGATCGACGAGGGCGTGCGCCGGGCGTACCTGCATCCTGAAAACAAGCTGCGCGCCAGCGTGCTCGCCGACCCCGCCTTCACCCGCCGCAACACCCGCGACAACACGCCCTGCGTGCTGCATGTCGAAATGGTGCCGGGCGCGACCGTATCGGTCGACGTCGCGGCCAAGGGCGGCGGCAGCGAGAACAAGTCGAAGTTCAAGATGATGAACCCCAGCGACTCGATCGTCGACTGGGTGATCGAGATGCTGCCGCAGATGGGCGCGGGCTGGTGCCCGCCGGGGATGCTGGGCATCGGCATCGGTGGCACTGCGGAGCATTGCGTGCTGCTCGCCAAGCAGGCGCTGATGGAGCCGATCGACATGGGGCCGCTGAAGGCGCGCGGACCGAAGAACGATATCGAGGCGCTGCGCATCGAGATTTTCGACAAGGTCAATGCGCTGGGCATCGGCGCGCAGGGGCTGGGCGGCCTCTCGACCATCCTCGACGTCAAGATCAAGGACGCGCCGTGCCATGCCGCGGGCAAGCCGGTTGCGATGATCCCCAATTGTGCCGCGACCCGCCATGCGCATTTCACGCTGAACGGCAGCGGCCCGGCCTATCTGGAGGCGCCGAAGCTGGAGGAATGGCCCGACGTCAATTGGACGCCGGACAAGGCTGCGATCCGGGTCGACCTCGACACGCTGACGCCCGAGGTGGTGCAGTCGTGGAAGCAGGGCGACCGGCTGCTGCTCAACGGCAAGATGCTGACCGGCCGCGACGCCGCGCACAAGCGCATCGCCGACATGCTGGCGAAGGGCGAGGAACTGCCGGTCGAGTTCCGGGGCCGGGTGATCTATTATGTCGGCCCGGTCGATCCGGTCGGCGAGGAGGTCGTCGGTCCCGCCGGCCCCACCACCGCCACCCGCATGGACAAGTTCATGCGCATGATGCTGGACCAGGGCCTGCTCGCCTGCGTCGGCAAGGCAGAGCGCGGCCCCGCCGCGACGGACGCGATCCGTGAGGCGAAGAGCGCCTATCTGATGGCGGTCGGCGGCGCCGCCTATCTGGTGGCGCGCGCGATCAAGGGCAGCAAGGTCGTCGGGTTCGAGGATCTGGGGATGGAAGCGATCTACGAATTCGAGGTCAGCGACTTCCCCGTCACCGTCGCGGTGGATAGCGAGGGCAACAACGTCCACCAGCTCGCGCCGCTGGTGTGGCGCGAGAAGATCGCAAAGGAAGGGTTGCTGACGCCGGCGTGAAGTAGACGCCGGCGCCAAACGGCTGAGAACGCTGCCTCCGGGCTCGTGCGACTCTCGCGGGCCGTTTCCAGTTCGTCATTGCGAGCGTAGCGAAGCAATCCAGAGCCGGACCAGGACGCCCTGGATTGCTTCGCTACGCTCGCAATGACGGATGAGGAGATGTCACCCCGCCTGATCGTCGTCCTGCTGCCAGCGGACTGCCCAGCTTGCCTGGGCGGCGGGGGTCGCGTTGAGGATGGTGAAGAGCAGAAACAGCGTCTGTGCCGCGCCCTGCATCAGCGCAGGCTTGGGCCAGTCGAGCGCGAGGCCGGCCATCAGCGCGAACAGCGCGAGCATTGTGGTGATCGCGAAGACGGCGAAGGTCGACAGATAGGCGCGGGCGCGAACCGCGCGGTCCCATTCGTCGGCCTTTTCGACACCGCCATACGGTTTCAGCGGGCCGACGATCTTGACGATCATGCCGACCATGAAGCCCAGCATCTCGATGCCATAGCCGGCGAGCGCGAGCGGCGTCTGCATGCCGCGGCTGAGCGACAGGGCGATGCCGGCGAAGGCCAGGGCCAGCGCGATCGTTGCGGGCCAGCGCAAGGGGCGGCGGCGGGGCGGGTGCTGCGACAGCGCCGGAATGCCGGTCCAGCCGACGAGCGCGTCGAGGCGCTGAAGGGTCGTTTTGTCGGTCACAGCGGCTCATCCTCCAGGTCGGGCATCGGCACCATGAATTCAGCGAAGAGGATGGGGAGCGTCAGCATGGTCATCACCGTGGCGTAACCGATTGCGCCCCATTGGCTGGTGGTCGCCGGCATCGGCCAGCCGAGACGGCTGGCGAGCATCAGCCAGACGAACAGCATGCTGACGGCGAGGATGTCGATCAGATAGGCGCGGCGCATCGCGTCCGACAGCGCGGTACGTTCGAACTCGTCGAAGGTCGCAAAACCGGCCGGACTCAGCCACGCCTCGCGCGTGAAAGGGGACTGGAGCGAGGTGATGAGCAGCAGCATGCTCATCGGCATGACGTTCGGCAGCACGGTGCCGCGATCATAGGCGCCGACCATCGCGAGGACGGGAATCGTGAGGACGAAGAGGAGGCCAGCGCTCATGCCCCAGCGAACCCAGTATCGACGCGGACGCTGCTTGATCTCGTTCGCCTGCCATTTGCGGATGTCGTAGCCGTCGCGGTAGGTCATGCGGCGTCCTCGGGATCGGGGAAGGGGATCGCCCATTCGGCGAACAGGGTCTGCAAATTGGAGGCGGTGGCGGCAAGCGCGAGGCCCCAGACTGCCCAGTCGCCCCAGCGGTGCGGCATCGGCCAGCCGTAGGACGTGGCGAGTGCGCACCAGCCGAACGCACCGGCGCCGAGCAATGTGACGACCCAATAGGCGCGCTGTGTCGCGCGCATCAGGGCCGCGCGTTCGAACTCGTCGTACGAGTCTTGCATCCAGCCTCCCTTGGCGAAGGGTGAGCGGCCCGAGCCCATGTTCATGATGCCGATGACGACGAACCATCCGATTGGCAGGCCGGTTCTTTGGTCGCCCGGCACCCAGAACTGGACGAGAGCTAGGCCAAGGCTGACGACCACGGCGGCCATCAGCCACCATCGCAAAGAACGACGCCGATAGGGCCGGCCACCGGCAAACTCCGGCGGCATCTCGCCCGGTGCATAGCGCCCGGTCCAGCGGCGGCTGTCATAGCCCATCAGGCGTCTCCGGCCCGGCGCAGCGCGTCGGTGAGCGAGGGGAAGGGGGTGAGCGAGAAGATCAGCTCGACCGGCACGTCGAAATAGGCGGCGATCTTCAGACCCAATTCGAGGCTGGGGTTGTAGTCGCCGCGTTCGAGATAGCCGATCGTCTGCGGGTTGACGCCGACCGCCTCCGCCAGCTCGCGCCGCGACACGTTGCGGTCGTTCCGGAACAGGGCGATGCGGTTGTGCATGCGTCCATTCTGCATGATCTGTTGTGTTTGCACAACGATTCGTTTTGGCTTCAAGAAGGGGCTTGGTGGCCTCCCGCATTTACCCGCCAGAAACCGAGACGGCTTAGTATTTGATTCGACGCGAAATATGTGGGGATGGCTCATGTTAAGCAGGAGGACTTTGTCCGCCGAGCATGACGGGCTGCGCGAGCTGGCCGCAGCGCTGCTGGCCTGCGTGGCGGCGCCGCAGCCTGATTTGACGACATTGGGGAAGGCGCGGTGGCTGCTGACCCGCAAGCTGCTGGCGCATCTCGCGAAGGAGGATGCGTTGCTCTATCCTCGGCTGTGCGCGAGCCCCGATCCGCGGGTGGCGGCCGTCGCAACCCGCTTCGCCGCCGAGATGGGGTCGCTCGCCGACCGCTACCGCGCCTATGTCGCAGCCTGGCCGGCGGAGCGGATCGCGGACGACTGGATTGCCTTCGGGGCTGCCACGCGGCAGATCCTGCAGCTGCTGCTGCGTCGGATCGAAGGGGAAGAGACAATGCTCTACACGCTGATCGAGGAGACCCCGTCGCGGCGGACAGCGGCGTGACGGCGCCGACGATCCGCCCGGCAAGTTCCGACGACGTGGCGGGCGTCGTCGCGATGCTGGCGCCCGTGATCGCCCTGGGCGAGGCCTATGCCCTGCCGCGCGACATGACCCCGGCGGCCATCGCGGACCATTGGTTCGCGGCGGCGCATCAGGTGTTCGTGGCCGAGCGCGATGGCGTGCTGCTGGGCAGTTATTACATTCAAGCCAATCAGGCGGGCGGCGGCGCGCATGTCGCCAATGCGGGCTATGTCACGGCCGAAGCGGCGCGCGGACAGGGCGTCGCGCGGGCGATGGCGGAACATTCGTTCGATGCGGCGCGGGCCGCGGGCTTTCGCGCGATGCAGTTCAATTTCGTGCTCGCCAGCAACACGGTCGCGGCGAAGCTGTGGCAGGCGCTGGGCTTTGCGATCGTCGGGCGGGTGCCTGAGGCGTTCGACCATCCGCGGCTGGGCCCGGTCGATGCGTTGATAATGCACCGCTTCCTGTAGCCCGAAATGAGAAGAGGGTGCCGGGCGCCTCCCGGCGACCCGACACCCCCCAAACATGGTCAGCGGCCGGAGAGCTCCAGCCCGGGAGACCATGAGGCCTCTTCAACCCATGACAGCATCGTTGATTGGGGGAGGATACCCCCCGGTGCCGCCGTATCGGGTGTTAGAGGCCAGTCCCCCGAACGAACTGAACCGACCCCACTGCTGAACCATGAGACATCGGATCACCTCCTTTCGCTTGTGATAGCCATGTGCCGGGGACCCCCGCCACACCGGCAATGTGCGCATCGCCGCAGCCACATGCAAGACTTGTAATGCGACGCGTTTTGCACGAGCATCGCGCCCCTTGGCCCCGGGCCTTTGGGCTAGCGCCGGCAATCCTCGGTCACGCGCTCGATCTCCGCCCAGGCGGGCAGGACCAACGTGCCGCTGCCGGGCTGCTCCACCACGAACCGTCCGCGGCTGAAGCCCATCGCGTCGAGCAGGCTATCGTTGGGCGCGAGCGTGGTCGCGACATACGGCGGCGTGCCGCCGGTCGGGCGCATCGCCAGTGCGCGGGTGGTGCTGGTGGTGCGGATCGTCAGCGGTGCGAGCACGCTGCCGGCGCGCGACAGGAAGATCTGTCGGCCAGACAGATCGCAGCGCAGCGTCACCAACGCGTCGCTGCCCGCCATCCCGAACAGCGCCAGGCTGCCGCGCGCATCGCGGCGATAGGTCCAGGTGCCCGGCGTCAGCGGCCAGTCGCGCCAGTCGCTGCCGCGCGGCGCTGCGACTGGCGCAGGCTGCGGGCGAACGGGCACGGGCGTCGGCGTGGCCGGCGGCGCGATCGGCTGGGGCACGCAGGCGCCGAGCGCGGCGAGCAGGGCGATGGCGAGACCGGGGGCAGGATTGAAGGCGAGACGGCGCATGGGCGGGGCTTATGGGCGAAGCGGCAGGCGCGCTCAAGGCGCGTGAACATGGAACCGGCGCGGCCACAAGGCGGTTCACCCGGCACGAAACAGGAGCCTTTCGATGTCCACCGACACGCAGACCGCCACCACCCAGCTGCTCGCGCAGGCCAATATCGCCCATTCGCTGAAGGTCGAAAGCCGCGACGGGGATCAGGTGGGCGCGGTCTATGCGCTGATGGTCCACAAGGGATCGGGCCGCACGACGCACGCCGTGCTGAGCCTCGGCGGGTTCCTGGGGATGGGCAAGAGCTTCTACCCGGTGCCGTTCGGCCTGTTGCAGTTCGATCCCGTCCGCGACCTGTACGTCATCACCATCGACCGCCGCATCCTGGAAGGCGGCCCCAGCTGGGCGAACAACGCCCCCGTATTCGACCAGGCCTATGCCGATCGCGTCGCGAGCTACTACGGTGTCGGCAGCGAGAATTTGGCCGCGGGATGAGCGGCGCGACGCAGGCCGGCGCGCGCGGTGAGGTCCTTGGGTTGAACCAAGCCATGGACCAAGCCGACCCAGTGTAGAGCACACAGGACCCACCAGCCGGGATCGGGCTGTCCCGGTTCAATCCCAAGGCGGGCAGAGCCCGGCCAGGCGTGGTGATTGCCATGCCACGCTTCGCCAAATGTTAGCAGGGCCGCCGCAGGCCAGTCGTGGCCCTGGACTGCCACATCGTCGACAGTCCAGCCCTGCGGCCCCCGATGATGGGTGACGTGGCCGACGAACCAATGGCCAGTGACGCTGACAGCAATGCGGACCGGCACGCCCCAGACGACCCACGGCCATCCGCCCGCCGCGAACAGTAATGCGGCAACGGGAAGTTGCTGCAGCATCCACGTTGCCTCGAGAAAACCTAACCAGCGATCGTCGATCAGCCGATCTTCAGGAACGAACCGGGGCGGCTTTGCGAGAATAAGGCGGCAGTGCATCTGCCACCACGCATCCTTCCAGATCTTCGCGCGATGCGCATGGAGATCATGGCATTCGGATTGGCGCTGCGCCCAGTCGCGCATGTCGTGCAAACGCACCATGCCGATCGGACCGGCCATGCCGACGAGCGTTCCGAGATAGACCAATATCCGTTCGAGCCAGAGAGGGGCGACGAAGCTGCGATGGATCAGCAGCCGGTGCAGACCGATGCTATGGCCAAGGCACAGGGTCAGACCGGCAGTCAGGCCGAACACGATGACGGCGCCAGGCGTGGTGTAGAACGGGATAAGCGATGCCGCGGCCCCGGTCATGCCCGTCATCCAAAGCGAGCGCGCAGGCGCCCAGCGCACGATGCCCTCCACCGCGTCGGTATCCGCATCGCCGATCATTCGATCCGTTGACAGGCACGTCATAGCGCATCCTTCAATAGTTAGCTATTAAGCTAACTATCTAGGCACGTTTGTCAACGTTTAGTGAAATGCCTATCTGACCAGGATAAGGAGCTTATATGCAGCGTGTTTTCGAGGCACTGGCGTCGGTGCCGCGGCGGAAGATTCTGGCCTATCTGGCACACGCGGAGTTGAGCGCCGGCGACATCGCGTCCCGATTCGATATGTCCAAGCCATCGATTTCGCAGCATCTTTCGGTGCTGGAAAGCGCGGGACTGGTCACGAGTGAGCGGCGCGGTCAGTTCGTCTTCTACCGCTTGGTTCCCGAAAGCCTGGCGAATACGCTGAACGGGTTCGTGCAAGAGGTGTGTCCAGTATCGCGCCCGCTGAAGAGCGAAAGCGCGAAACTGGCCGCGGGAAAGACGCCTGGGGACGTCTGAGCTCAGACCTTCCGCCCGCTCGCAAATTTCTTGGATTTTCCGTACCGCGTTTTGCGTGTCCCCGGTTTGCCTTCGTTGCTGCGGCCCATGATCGGGGCCTTTTGTTCGTGTACGGGCAGGCCGAGTTCTTCGTTTTCGAGCTGGCGGATTTCGTCGCGGAGGCGGCCGGCGGTTTCGAATTCGAGGTCGGCGGCAGCCTTGCGCATCTGCTTTTCGAGGTCCTCGATATAGGCGCGCAGGTTGTGGCCGACCATGTGGGGGCGGTCTTCGTCGATGGGGACGGTGACCTGGTCGCCCTGGCTGACGTGCGCGATGATGTCGCCGATGTTGCGGCGGATCGTCGTCGGCGTGATGCCGTGTTCGGCGTTATACGCCTCCTGCTTCTCGCGGCGGCGCTGCGTCTCGTTCATCGCCCGCTCCATCGAGCCGGTGATGCGGTCGGCGTAGAGGATCACACGACCGTCGACGTTGCGCGCGGCGCGGCCGATCGTCTGGATCAGCGAGGTTTCGGAGCGCAGGAAACCTTCCTTGTCGGCGTCGAGGATCGCGACCAGCCCGCATTCGGGGATGTCGAGGCCTTCGCGCAGCAGGTTGATGCCGATCAGCACGTCGTAGACGCCGAGGCGCAGGTCGCGGATCAGCTCGATACGCTCCAGCGTCTCGACGTCGGAGTGCATGTAGCGGACCTTGATCCCCGCTTCGTGCATATATTCGGTGAGGTCCTCGGACATCCGCTTCGTGAGCGTCGTCACCAGCGTGCGATAGCCCTTGGCGGTGGTCGCCTTGCACTCCTGGATCAGGTCCTGCACCTGTTCCTCGACCGGGCGGATTTCCACGGGCGGGTCGATCAGGCCGGTCGGGCGGATGACCTGTTCGGCGAAGACGCCGCCGGTCTGCTCCATCTCCCAATTGCCCGGCGTCGCCGAAACGCTGACCGTCTGCGGACGCATCGCGTCCCATTCGTTGAACCGTAGCGGGCGATTGTCGATGCACGAGGGCAGGCGGAAGCCATATTCGGCGAGCGTGATTTTCCGTCGATGGTCGCCGCGCGCCATCGCGCCGATCTGCGGCACGGTCTGGTGGCTTTCGTCGACGAACAGCACGGCGTTTTCGGGGAGATATTCGAACAGGGTGGGGGGCGGTTCGCCGGGCAGGCGACCGGTGAGGAAGCGGCTGTAATTTTCGATGCCGGCGCAGCTGCCGGTCGCCGCGATCATCTCGAGGTCGAAATTGGTGCGCTGTTCGAGGCGCTGGGCTTCGAGCAGTTTCCCTTCCGCGATCAGCTCCTTGAGGCGTTCGGACAGCTCGTGCTTGATCGCCTCGCCGGCCTGCTTCAGCGTCGGGCCGGGGGTGACATAGTGGCTGTTCGCGTAGACGCGCACGCTGTTGAGCGACGCGACCTTCTTGCCGGTCAACGGATCGAATTCGGTGATCTCTTCGATGTCATCGCCGAAGAAGCTGATCCGCCACGCGCTGTCTTCATAATGCGACGGGAAGATTTCGAGCGTGTCGCCCTTCACGCGGAAGTTGCCGCGCTGGAAGGCGGCGTCGTTGCGCTTGTACTGCAACGCCACGAGCTTGCGCACGATCTCGCGCTGATCGACCGTCGTGCCTTTTTTCAGGTCGAAGATCATCGCCGAATAGGTTTCGACCGAGCCGATGCCGTAGAGGCACGAGACCGAGGCGACGATGATGACGTCGTCGCGTTCGAGCAGCGAGCGCGTCGCCGAATGGCGCATGCGGTCGATCGACTCGTTGGTCGACGATTCCTTTTCGATATACGTATCCGACCGCGGCACGTACGCCTCGGGTTGATAATAATCGTAATAGCTGACGAAATATTCGACGGCGTTTTCGGGGAAGAAGCTTTTGAACTCGCCGTAGAGCTGCGCCGCCAAAATCTTGTTGGGGGCGAGGATCAGCGCCGGCCGCTGCAATTCCTCGATCACCTTGGCCATGGTGAAGGTCTTGCCCGAGCCGGTGACGCCGAGCAGCACCTGGTCCTTCTCACCCGCGCGCGCGGTCGCGGTCAGCTCGGCGATTGCGGTCGGCTGGTCGCCGGACGGCTGATATTCGCTGACCAGCTTGAACGGGCGGCCGCCCTCCACCTTGTCGGGGCGCGCCGGGCGGTGGGGGATGAAGCTCTGGCCGGTTTCCGGCTCGTCGAGGGTGGTGCGAATCTGGATGGCCATATCGGGAACGGATATGGGGTGGGGGGCAAGACTCGGCAATGTCCGGGCGGGGTCCCGACAAGCTTTGCTTCGGTTGACCGTGGGGCGCGTGCTTCATATTGCGAACGCTTCTCGAACAACCCGAAGTCCTGCCCGCGATGACCGATACCCGCACGCCGAAGACAATCCCCGAAACCAAGGCGTTCGCCAACGTCAAGGTGCTGTGGGTGCGCCACTGGAACGACCGGCTGTTCAGCTTCGCGGTCGAGCGCCCGGCGAGCTTCCGCTTCCGCTCGGGCGAATTCGTGATGATCGGCCTGCCCGGTGACGGCGAGGGCGCCAAGCCGATCATGCGCGCCTATTCGATCGCCAGCCCGCATTATGCCGAGGAATTGGAGTTCCTGTCGATCAAGGTCGAGGACGGGCCGCTGACGTCGAAGCTGCAGCTGATCGAGGCGGGCGACGAAGTGTATATGGGGAAGAAGCCGACGGGGACGCTCGTCACCGACGCGCTGATCGGCGGCAAGCGGCTGTTCTTCTTCTCGACCGGCACGGGCCTTGCGCCGTTCCTCAGCCTGGCGCGCGATCCCGACGTGTACAGCATGTTCGACCAGGTGATCCTGGTCCATTCGGTGCGGCAGGTCAGTGACCTGGCCTATCACGACGAATTGCAGGCGCGCCTCGCCGACGATCCGTTGGTGTCGGAGGAAGCGGCGACGCAGTTCCACTATATCCCGACGGTCACGCGTGAACCGTTCCGCACGACGGGGCGCATCGGCGATCTGATCGAGAGCGCGGCGCTGTTCGGCGATCCGGTGCAGGGCGCGAAGAAGCTCGATCCGGAAACCGACCGCATCATGCTGTGCGGGTCGATGGCGATGATCCGCGAAACGGCGGCGATGCTGGACGGCATCGGCTTCGAGGAAGGCTCGAACGCCAAGGCCGGGACGTATGTGATCGAGCGCGCGTTCGTCGACTGATCCCTGGCGCCCTGCCGGCCCGAGCCGGCGGGGCGCGCAGGCTGGCGGCTCAGCCGCCCTGGAGCAGTTTGCCGATCGTCATCGCCTGTTCGGCCCCGGTCTTCGGTACGATCTCGCCATGGCGGTCGGCGATCGCGTCCCAGGCGTCGGCGACGCCTTCGGGTGACAGCGCCTCGCCGGTCAGCAACGTACCGGGCGTCAGCGTGACATAGGAGGCCTGGAAGACGCCGGCGCCGGCGCCGAGGATGACGTTGCTCGGCGCATTCTCGCTGACCAGATACAGCGCGCCGGGCGCGACCTTTTCGGGTGCGAAGGCTTCGAAGGCGGCAGCGGGGAACAGATCCTCGGTCATGCGCGTGCCGGCCGTCGGGGCGATCGTGTTGACGCGGATGTCGTTCTTAGCGCCCTCGATCCCCAGCGTCTTGGCGAGGCCGGCGAGGCCCAATTTGGCGGCGCCATAGTTCGCCTGGCCGAAATTGCCGAACAGGCCGCTGGACGACGAGGTCATCAGCACGCGGCCGTAATTCTGCTCGCGGAACGTCTCCCAGCACGCCTTGGTGGCGAAGGCCGAGCCGAGCAGGTGGACGCGGACCACGAATTCGAAATCGGCAGGCTCCATCTTCGCGAAGGTCTTGTCGCGCAGGACGCCGGCGTTGTTGATGAGGACGTGGACGCCGCCCCAAGCCTCTTTGGCGCGGGCGACCATCTCGACCATCTGATCGTATTCGGCGACGTTTCCGCCGTTCGACATGGCCTCGCCGCCAGCCGCGCGGATTTCCTCGACTACGGCGAGCGCCGCGTCGGAATGGCCCGTGCCGTCACGGGCGCCGCCGAGATCGTTGACGACGACCTTGGCGCCACGCTTGGCGAGTTCAAGGACGTAATGACGGCCGAGGCCGCCGCCGGCTCCGGTGACGATGGCAACGCGATCATCGAAGCGGATCGGACTGGACATGGAAAAGGCGCTCCTTCCACGATGGGATGAAGCGCCTTCCATACCGGACCTTCGAACGGGCGCAACACAGGATGTCGCGCCCGTCGATGGTCAGCCGTGCTTAGCGACGCGCGCGGCGCTTCGCCTTGTGCGGGGCTTGGCTCGCCTGCATGCAGCCGTCATACTGGCCCTTCTTGCAGATCGGGTAGCTTTCCTTCGCCGGGGGCGGCGGGAAGGCCTGATCCGGGGTCGGCGCCTGACGGAAGACCGGGGGCAGCGTCGAACCCGGCGTACCGCCGGTCACGGCCGGGCCGGTCGGCGCATAGCCGCCGGCGGGCGAGCCGGTGGTTTCGGCGGGCGGCATGCTCGCCTGCGGTGCCGGGGCGGCGGGCGGCGGCGGCGGGGTCTGCGCGTCGGCGGGCGCCGCGGCGGGATCGGCCGGAGCCGGGGTCATCGTCTGGTCGGCGGGCGCGGGGGCCGGCGTGGTCTGCGCCATCACCGGCGCTGCGATCATCGCCGTGGCGGCGAGCAGAATGAGCTTCATCGCGGGAATCTCCTTTGAAACCTCATGCGCCGACAGGTGTCAGCACCGAGGCCCAACGTCCCATCGCAGACTTTTCTCCTTCGTTTCGCCGCCGATTCGATTCTTTGCGATTAAGTCCCTGAATCGAGGGAATAACCCGCAGAGCGCACGGTGCGGATCAGATCGGGCCGGTCGCCGATGTTGATCGCTTTGCGCAGGCGGCGGATGTGGACGTCGACCGTCCGGCTCTCGATATCGCTGTCATGGCCCCATACCGCGTCGAGCAGGCGTTCGCGGCTGAACACCCAGCCGGGGTGCTCCAGGAAGTGCTTGAGCAGGCGGAATTCGGTGGGGCCCAGCGGCACGACCTCGCCGCCGCGACGTACCTTGTGGCCGACCGTGTCCATCTCGATGTCGTCATAGGTCAGCGCTTCGCCGGCGAGCGCAGGGCGGACGCGGCGGAGCACGGCGCTGACGCGGGCAACGAGTTCGCGGGGGGAGAAGGGCTTGGTGACATAATCGTCGGCGCCGGTCTCCAGGCCGCGGATGCGATCCTCTTCCTCGCCGCGCGCAGTCAGCATGATGATCGGCACGTTCTGCGTTTCGGTCATGCGGCGCAGGCGGCGGCAGACCTCAATCCCCGACAGCCCTTCGACCATCCAGTCGAGCAGCACGATGTCGGGCGTCTTCTCCTTGGCGAGCAGCAACGCTTCCTCGCCATCGGGCGTATGCGCGACGTCGAAATCCTCACGCTTGAAGTGATAGATGAGCAATTCGGCGAGAGCGGCATCGTCCTCGACGAGCAGCATGGATGCGCGTGCCATCAGAATATGTCCTCGTGCGTAGCGCCGTCGCGGTCGCGATCGGCCATCTGGGTTCCGGTTGCGGCAAAATAGACCATCTCGGCGACGTTGGTGGCGTGATCGCCGACGCGCTCCAGGTTCTTGGCGACGAACAGCAGGTGGGCGACCTGGCTGATCGTGCGCGGGTTCTCGACCATGTAGGTGACGAGCGTGCGGAAGATGCTGTCGTAGAAATCGTCGAGCGCGGCGTCGCTTTCGACGACGCGGATCGCGGCTTCCGGGTCGCGCGCCGCGAAAGCGTCGAGCGCGGCGCGGACCATGTCGCTCGCCATGCGCGCCATCGAGGGAAGCAATGACAAAGGTTCGATGCGGTGGCTGCCGCCGTCGGCATCGATCATCGGCACGCGCTTGGCGATATTCTTGGCGTAATCGCCGATGCGTTCGACGACGGCGGCGATCTTGAGCGCCGCCACCACTTCGCGCAGATCGACCGCCATGGGCGCGCGCAGCGCGATGATGCGCACCGCGAGCCGCTCCACCTCCGCCTCGATCGCATCGATCGCCTTGTCGTCGGCGCGCACGCGCGCGGCGAGTTCGGGGTCGGGGCGGGCGAGCGCCTGCATGGCGAGTGCGATGGCATCCTCGGCAAGCCCGCCCATCTGCGAGATCATGCCGCGCAGCTGGCCGATATCGGCGTCGAATGCCTTGACCGTATGATCCACCATTAGCCGTACCGTCCGGTGATATAGTCGCGGGTCCGTTCCTCCCGCGGGTTGGTGAAGATGTCGCTGGTCGCGCCGCATTCGACCAACTGGCCGAGGTGGAAGAAGGCGGTGCGTTGCGAGACGCGCGCGGCCTGCTGCATGTTGTGCGTGACGATGACTATCGCGTAGCGGCCGCGCAGTTCGTGGATCAGCTCCTCGATACGCGCGGTGGCGATGGGATCGAGCGCGCTGCACGGTTCGTCCATCAAAATGACTTCGGGTTCGACCGCGATGGCGCGGGCGATACACAGCCGCTGCTGCTGGCCGCCCGACAGCGCGGTGCCGCTGTCGGACAGGCGGTCCTTCACCTCGTCCCACAGGCCGGCGCGCAGCAGCGATTCCTCGACCAGATCGTCCAGGTCGGCGCGTGCGGTCGCCAGGCCATGGATGCGCGGGCCATAAGCGACGTTTTCGTAGATCGATTTGGGGAAGGGGTTCGGCTTCTGGAACACCATGCCGACGCGCGCGCGCAGCTGCACGACGTCCATGTCGGGGGCGTAGATGTCCTCACCGTCGAGCAGGATCTGGCCCGTGACGCGCGCGCTCGCGACGGTGTCGTTCATGCGGTTGAGCGTGCGCAGGAAGGTCGACTTGCCGCAGCCCGACGGGCCGATGAAGGCGACGATATTGTCCGAATCGACGTCGATCGAGACATGGTCGATCGCCTGCGTATCGCCGTAGCGGACGCTGACGTCGCGAGCGGAAATCTTGGGGGTCACCAGCGGGTCTCGAAACGGTTGCGGAGGTAGATGGCGAGGCCGTTCATCGCGAGCAGGAAGACGAGCAGCACGATGATCGCGGCGCTGGTCTTTTCGACGAAGCCGCGGTCGACCTCGTCCGACCAGAGGAAAATCTGCACGGGCAGGACGGTCGCCGGATCGGTCAGGCGCGAGGGCGGCGCGGCGATGAAGGCGCGCATGCCGATCATCAGCAGCGGTGCGGTTTCGCCCAGCGCGCGGGCCATGCCGATGATCGTGCCGGTCAGGATACCGGGCAGCGCGAGGGGGAGGACATGGTCGAACACCACCTGCACCGGCGAGGCGCCGATCGCGAGCGCGGCGTCGCGGATCGACGGCGGCACCGCCTTGATTGCGTTGCGGCCGGCGATGACGATGACTGGCATCGTCATCAGCGCCAGCGTCAGCCCGCCGACCAGCGGCGCCGAGCGCGGCAGGTGGAAGGTGTTGAGGAAGACCGCGAGGCCGAGCAGCCCGAAGATGATCGAGGGCACGGCGGCGAGGTTGTTGATCGATACCTCGATCAAGTCGGTCCAGCGGTTCCGCGGCGCATATTCCTCAAGGTAGAGCGCAGACAGCACGCCGATCGGGAAGGCGAGGCCGAGCGTCACCGCCATCGTCAGCAGCGATCCCTTGAGCGCGCCCCAGATGCCGACGCGCACCGGATCGGTCGCATCGGCGCCGGCGAGGAAGCGCATGTCCCATCCTTCGGACAGTACGCCGCGTGCCTGCAGCCGGGCGACGATCGCCTCGGCCCTGCGCGTGCCGTCATGCTTGGCGGCGACGTCGATCTCGGTCGAGGTGGGGAGGGCGAAGGTGGTGCGCGTGGCGAGCAGCGCGGGGTCGCGCTTGATCGCGTCGCGCACGGTGAGCCAGGCGGCGTCGGACAACAGCTCGGGCCCGCGCGAACCATAAGCACGGATCGCCGCGGCATCGACCACCTGTTCGAGCCCCGCATCGGCGAGCGCGAGATTGGCGCCGCGGCCCCTCAGCTGCGCCGGCGCGATCGGCAGGCGCGCGGCGGCGAGATCGATCGGCAGCGCGATGCGGGTTTGGCGGAAGCCGCTCGCCCCCTGCCAGATCATCGTCGCGAGCAGGAAGGCGAGGAACCCCGCCGACAGCCACACCGCGGCAAGGCCGAGCCGGCGGAAGCGACGTTCCGCGGCATAGCGACGCTGCGTCCGCCGCTTCACCGCGGCGGGATCGCGGAGGGGGCGGGGATCAGTCATAGGCCTCCCGATACCGTTTCACGACGGTCAGCGCGACGACGTTGAGCGCCAGCGTGATGACGAACAGGGTGAGGCCGAGCGCGAAGGCGGCGAGCGTCTTGGCACTGTCGAACTCCGCCTCGCCGGTCAGCAGGTCGACGATCTGCTTCGTGACGGTGGTGGTGCTGGCGAAGGGGTTGGCGGTGAGCGTCGCGACGCCGCTCGCCGCCATGACGACGATCATCGTCTCGCCGATCGCGCGGGAGACGGCGAGCAGGATGCCGCCGACGACGCCGGGGAGGGCGGCGGGCAGGATCACCTTGCGGATCGTTTCCGATTGCGTCGCGCCCATCGCCAGGCTGCCGTCGCGCATCGCGGCGGGGACGGCGGCGATCGAATCGTCGGCCATCGACGACACGAAGGGAATGATCATGATCCCCATCACCACGCCCGCCGCCAGCGCGCTTTCCGACGAGGCGTTCGTGATGCCGAGCGCAAGGCCCAGCTGGCGGACCGCGGGCGCGACGGTGAGCGCAGCGAAATAGCCGTAGACGACGGTGGGGACGCCCGCGAGCATCTCCAGCACCGGCTTCATCCAGCGGCGCGTCGCGGCATGCGCATATTGGGTGAGATAGATCGCGCTCATCAGGCCGAAGGGGACGGCGACCGCCATCGCGATCACCGCGCCGATGAAGAACGTGCCCCAGAACAGCGGCACCGCGCCCAGGCTGGCGCCGGGATCGTCGGGCAGGATGACCTGCGGGCTCCAATGCGTGCCGAACAGGAACTGGCCGATCGGCACGATGCCGAAGAAGCGCCCGGATTCGTACAGCAGCGATGCGACGATGCCGACCGTGGTGAGGATCGCGATGAGCGACGCGCACAGCAGCAGCAGCATCACGACGCGCTCCACCTGCGTGCGGGCGGCGAAATCGGGGCGGACACGCGTGAAGGCGAAGGCGCCGCCGCCGATCGCGAGGCACAAGGCCAACGCGGTGGCGATCCAGTCGTAGCGCGCCTGCGCGGCGGCATAGGCGGGGGCGAGGCGGACCGACAGCACGTGGAACGGCACATGGCTGCGGCCGCTGGCGAGTGCGCGTGCTTCCGACAGGATCGAGGCGCGCTCGAAGCCCGGCGGGGGCAGCGTCGCGGCGGCGGGCGTGGCGATCACCGCATCGGTGACGAGCGCGGGCGAGGTGAGGCTCCATGCCGCGAGGAACAGCAGCGGCGGCACCAAAGCGGCGAGTGCGACGAAATAGCCGTAATGGACGGGCAAAGCGGTGAAGCGCGCGACCCCCGGCTTGCGGAACGTCGCCGCCCGCATCCGCGCGGCGAGCCAGCCGATCAGCGCGAGGCCGAAGACGACGATGACGAGGGCGAGGCCGCTCATCCGGCGGCTCGCTTGGGGTTTGGGACGTAGGCCATACAAACACCGTCACCCCGGACTTGGTCCGGGGTCCACTCTGCGGCCAGGGGGCAGGCTAGAGGCTCCGGCGCCGCCCTCGCGGCCCGGTGGACCCCGGAACAAGTCCGGGGTGACGGGACGAAATTGGCGAAGGTCACGACGGCAGGTCCGCCGGGTTTAGCGGCGTCTCGTTCGCGATCACCGCCGCCGACGCCGCACGCACCGCAGCGGGCGCGGCGATCAGGCCGCGGCGGACGAGCGGGCCGCCCGGTCCCCAGGCCGCGGCGTACAGGCGCAGGAACGTGTCGAGGCCGGGGATGGCGCGCAGATGGCCCTTCTTGACGTAGAGGTACAGAGGGCGCGACCCCGGGTAGCGGCCGTCAGCGATCGCCGCATAGGTCGGCAGCACGCCGTTGATCGCGACGCCGTTCACCGTATCCGCATTGTGTTCGAGATAGCTGTAACCGAACACGCCGATCGCATCGGGGTTGGCGCTGAGTTTCTGGACGATCAGATTGTCGTTCTCACCCGCGTCGACATAGGCGCCATCCTCGCGCACCCGCGTGCAGAGTGCGCGATGTGCGTCGGGCTTGGTCCGTGCCAGCAGGCGCGCGCGCGGATCGATCGCGTCGCAGCCGCGCGTCAGGATCAGTTCGGCGAGCGCATCGCGCGTGCCGCTGGTCGCGGGCGGGCCATAGACCTGGATCGGCGTCGCGGGCAGCGCGGGGTTCACGTCGTGCCATGTCTTCGCGCGATTGGGCTTGCCGAAGGGCGTCGCGGCGAGCGCGCGATACAAATCGGCGGGGGTCAGGCGCATGCCGGGCCCGTTCTTCGCCTCGGCAAAGGCGATGCCGTCGATGCCGATCTGGATTTCGAGCACCGGCCCGACGCCGTGTGCCTCGCAGGCGGCATATTCGCTGCGCTTCATCCGGCGCGAGGCATCCTCGATATCCGGGTGTCCCGCACCGATGCCCGCGCAGAACAGCTTCATCCCGGCGCCCGTACCGGTCGATTCGATCACCGGCGATCGTGCGTCGGAATTGTCCGCGACGAACGCCTCGGCCACCGCGGTGGTGAAGGGATAGACGGTGGACGAACCGACGACGGCGATCTGATCGCGCGCGCCGCTGCCGCCGCCATTCGCCTGATCCTTGCACCCTGCAAGGCAGAGCGCCAGCGTCAGCAGAGAGCCGGCCAGCAAGCGGCCGGAAGGAAGACAGCGCATCGGATCCCCGCGGGCGACTCGCGCGTCGCCCAACCCGCCTCTGTGACGGTTTTGTTGCCTTTTAATGACATGGGTGGTGGGTGCGGCGGCGGGTGCGGCCGTAAGGGCATTTTTAATGTGCAGGCGGCCGACGCACCTACTCCGTCACCCCGGACTTGTTCCGGGGTCCACTCCGCGGCGAGGGGGACGGTAGGAAGCTCGCACGCTGCCCCCGCGGCCCGGTGGACCCCGGAACGAGTCCGGGGTGACGGGGTGGAGGGGGGACGCTTCGCGCTACTCGCAGCCGAACGGTCGGCGTCAGGCCTTCGCCGCCGCTGTCGTCACTACCGCCGTCTCCGCCTCCGCTGCCGGTAGCGCGATCGTCACCGTGGTGCCGATGCCGACGCGGCTCGCGATATCCAGCCGGCCGCGGTGGCGTTCGACGATATGCTTGACGATCGCGAGGCCCAGCCCCGTGCCGCCGACGCTGCGGCTGCGGCCGGCATCGACGCGGTAGAAGCGTTCGGTGAGGCGGGGGATGTGCTGCGGCGCGATGCCTTCGCCTTCGTCGCGGACGACGAGCTGGACCAGTTTCGAGCGGTTGAGGCTCAACGACACGCGCACCGGCGTGTTCGCCCGGCCGTATTTCATCGCATTGCCGATGACGTTGTGGAACAGCTGCGACAGCTGCGCTTCGTCGCCGGTGACCGCGGGCAGGCCGGGATCGATCGTGACCGACACATCGCCGGCGCGCGGGCTGCGCGCGGCGGCGATCTCCGCGGCGACGTCTTCCAGCAATTCGCCGAGGTCCAGTCGTTCGCCGGGCAGGCGGTATTTCTCCGCCTCGATGCGGGACAGCGAGATGAGGTCTTCGACCAGCCGCTGCATGCGCCGGGCTTCGTCGAACATCACCTTCAGGAAGCGGGCGCGCAGGGCGGGGTCTTCGCCGGCCTCCTCGTTCAGCGTCTCGATGAAGCCGAGGATCGAGGCGAGCGGGGTGCGCAATTCGTGGCTGGCGTTGGCGACGAAATCGACGCGCATCTTTTCGGCGGCATAATTGCCGCTCTGGTCGACGAGATGGACGATGCGCATGCCGTCGGCGGTTTCGCCGGTGCGCATCTCCCAGCGCTGGTCGGGCGCGCCGACGCCGACCAGTTCGACCGGGCGGCCGGGCAGCGTGCCGTTCGGGCCCAGGCGGTCGGCGGCGGCGGGATGGCGGATGGCGACGCGCACGTCCTCGCCGACGATATGCTTGCCCAGCACCGATCGCGCCGACGCGTTGGCGCAGGTGACGATGCCGCGGCGGACGAGCAAGACGGGTTCGGCGATGACGTCGAGCACCTCGCCGAGCAGGGTATCGGCGTCCGGCCCCCGTGCGCGGGCGGCCGCTTGACCCTGATCGCCGCGGCCCATGGCGGCGAGCGCGGCGGCCATGGCGCCGACCACCGTCACCGCCGCGCCGTCGACGCTGCCGCCGACCGCATAGACGCCCACGCCCGACCCCAGCGCGATGACGAGCGCGCCGCTGAGCCGCCGGGCGAATCGGGTTAGCATGGTGCCCTCGCTAGCGGAGGATGATTGCTTGCGGGAGGGGGATCGCAACGCAATTTGCGGGGTGGCCGGCGCCGGCGCCGCGGTCGGCCGTCCCGCCACGGTACGCGCGCCATACTTGCCAGTGGCTTACGAATATGAAAGGCACGCTTGCGATAACAGGGGTGTCATGAGCGACGAAACGCCGATCGACGTTGCGGACCAGACCGCCGGACAGCCTGATGCTGCGCCGGTGACGGAGGGCGTGTCGACGCGTCGCCGGGTGCTGATGCTCGGTGCGGTGACCGCGGGTGCGGTCGTCTCGATCCGCCCGGCGCTGGCGCAGAGCGCGGCGTCGGTGATGACCTGCGAAATCCCGGTGCCCGACCTGGGCCGGGCGGGCCAGTATATCGACCAATATGGCAATGTCGTGCCGGCGGGCACCAAGGGCGCGTTCGCGCCGCCGGGTCGCCCATTCAAGGGCGACGAGGTGAAGCGCGCGCTCGCCCGCGGGCAGTTGCCGGGTACGACCTACGACAGCAGCCGGGCCTATATGGCCTATATCCGGCGGCTGCAGCGCGGGCAGGGCGGCTTTACCTGTTTCGCCTCGTTGCAGATGCCGCGCTGACCCGATGCGCTATCGCGCCGCGGCGCCCGACACGCTGCTGAGGCGCGAGCTGGATATGCTGGTCGCGGTCTTCCATCGATCGTCGGGGATCACGCATCTGCTTGCCAGCCCCGCACCCGAAATCCTCGAGGTATTGGCAGGAGAATTACTCGATCGGGACGCGCTGCTCGCGCGGCTGGGCGAGGCGTTCGAGCTGGGCGATGGCGGTGCCGATGCACTGGCGGCGCGGCTCGACGAACTGGTCGCGGCCGGGCTGGTCGAGGCGGAGCCGATCGGGGCGGCATGAGGCACGTCTTCTGCGTTCGGATCGGACCGATCGGCTTTCGGATCGGCAGCGACTGGCGCGCGCCGATCGCGGCGCTGGAAGAGCTGTATCGTTATTATCCCTCGCCGAACCTGCCCGACTTCACCGTGCGGCTGGAGGCGGTGCGGCCGTGGCGGCGCTGGGTGCGGCCATCGGTGCGGATCGGCGGCGATTACATGCTGCCCGAAGCAGCGCCGCTGCCGCTGGCGCAGGGCCTGCTCGCCGCCGAGATGGCGATGAACCTGCAATTGGCGCTGGGCTGCCGGCGCTATCTGCTGATCCATGCCTCGTGCGTCGAACGCGACGGGCGGGCGCTGCTGATGACGGGCGAATCGGGTGCAGGCAAATCGACTCTGGCGACGTTGCTCGCCGCGCGCGGCTGGCGCTTCATGGGCGATGAGTTCGCGCTGATCGATCCCGAGACGGGGCTGGTCCACGCCTTTCCGAGGCTCATCAGCCTGAAGAACGACGGGATCGCCGCGGCGATGGCGGCTTGGCCGAGCGCACGCATGGGGCCGCTGCTGGCGGCTACGCCCAAGGGTGATATCCGCCACATGGTGCCCGATGCGCTGAGCGTCGGCGCGATGGACGAGCCGGCGCAGCCGGCACTGCTGCTGTTCCCGCGGCACGGCTTTGCGGCGGACACCCGCGCGGTCGCCGCATCGGAGGCGTTCGTCCGGCTGACGCAGGCGTCGACCAATTACGTCATGCTGGGCGAGGCCGGATTCGACGCACTGACCCGCCTGGTGTGCGACACGCCGGCGATGGCGATCGACTATCCCGATGGCGCGGCGGCGGTGGAGCAGGTGGAGGCGCTGTGGCGGACGCTCTGATCCTTGCCCGCGCGCTCGCCGATCCGACCAGTCTGGCGCTCGACACCGATTGGGCGGGCCTCGTCACCATGGCGCGCGCCGAACAATTGCTGGGCACGCTCGCGTGGCGGCTGCACGGCCTGCCGCTGCCCGAGGACGTCGCGCTGCTGCTGAGCGATGCGCGCGCCGCGGCCGAGAATGGGCGCCGCACGGCCTTGTGGGAGGCGGAGATGGCGCGGCGGGCGCTGGCGCCGCTCGGTGTGCCGGTCGTGCTGCTGAAGGGGACCGCTTTCGTCGCATCGGGCTTGGCGGCGGGACAGGGGCGGTCGATCGGCGACCTCGACATCCTCGTGCCGCGCGAGGCTCTGGATGCCGTCGAGGCGGCGCTGATCGCAGCGGGCTGGGAATGGGTGAAGCCCGATCCGTATGACGACGCCTATTATCGGCGCTGGATGCACGAATTGCCGCCGCTGATCCACGTGGAGCGCGACCGGATGATCGACGTGCATCATACGATCCTGCCGCTGACCGCGCGGGTGCGGCCCGACGCGACGGCGCTGATCGCGGATGCGGTGCCGCTTGGTAACGGGCTGTCGGTGCTGTCGCCCGCGGCGATGATCGTCCATGCGGCGGCACATCTACTCGCCGACGGCGATCTGGCGGGGGGCCTGCGTAACCTGTGGGATATCCACTGCCTCTATGGCGAGGCGGCGGAGGACGATCCCGCTTTCGGCCTGACGCTGGTGGAGGAGGCCGGGCGCCACGGCCTGCACGATGCGGTGGTGCGCGCGCTGCGGCTGTCGCAGCAGTTATTTGGGACGCAGGTGCGGGCCTACGAAAGGTCGGGCCGCATCCGCCTGACGCCGCGGTGGAGCGACCGACTCTTCCGGCGGCGGATGCTCGCGCGGGACGACTGGGGGCGGCCGATCCGTCCGGTGACGCGGCTGGCGTTCTACGTGCGCTCGCACTGGCTGCGCATGCCGCCCGCGATGCTGGTGCGGCATCT
The DNA here is from genome assembly GCF_001638925.1 of Sphingomonas sp. NIC1. NCBI lineage: Bacteria > Pseudomonadati > Pseudomonadota > Alphaproteobacteria > Sphingomonadales > Sphingomonadaceae > Sphingomonas > Sphingomonas sp. NIC1. The sequence goes on along the minus strand of NZ_CP015521.1, from coordinate 567,184 downwards.
GTGGATCAAGTGGCGGCGTGGGGCGCGACCTTAGCCCCACCCACCTCGTCACCCCGGACTAGGTCCGGGGTCCACCGGGCCGCGGGGGCAGCATAGGAGCCTCAAGCCGTCCCCCTCGCCGCAGAGTGGACCCCGGACCAAGTCCGGGGTGACGGAGTGCGTGGGGTCAGCGTGCCAGCCGCTCGAGCGTCGGGATCAGTGCGTCGAAGCCGTCGATGATCGCGTCCGCACCGAGTTCCTCGACCGGCTGCATCAGGAAACCGAACGAGCATGCCACCGTCGGCAGGCCCGCCGCATGGCCCGCCTGTACGTCGAAGATCGAATCGCCGATGAATGCCGCGGTGCCCCCGCCGCAGCGGGCCAGCATTTCGTAGATCGGCTTGGGGCTGGGCTTGCCGTTGCCCGGCCCCATCGTGTCGCCGCCGATGATGCACGCGAAGCGCCGCGTCAGGTCGAGCGCGTCGATCACCTTCCGGGCGAGCGATTCCAGTTTGTTGGTGACGACGGCGATCCGCACGCCGCGCGCCGCCAGTGTGTCGAGCGCCTCGAGCGTGCCGGGATAGGGGCGGGTCAGTACTGCGATGTTCGCTTCATAATGGTCGAGCAGCCGCCGGTGCAGCACGTCGAGCGTCGCATCGTCGCAGCCACCGGTCGCGGCGAGCCCCTGTGCCAGCATGTGCCGCGCGCCGCCGCCGATCATCGGTTTCACCTGTTCGACGGTCAGCAGCGGCCGATCGATGGAGGCGAGTGCATGGTTCACCGCCGCCGCCAGATCGCCGCTCGTATCGAGCAACGTGCCGTCCAGGTCGAAGCCGACAATGTCGAAAAACGGATCGGGCGATGAATTTAGCGTCATATGCCGCGCCGGTGACGTCTCCCTATGGAAATGGCAAGTCTTCCGTGGCAGGCGACGTCGCCATGACCAGTCCTCTCGCCGTCATCATCCTTGCCGCGGGCAAGGGTACGCGCATGAAGTCCGATCTGCACAAGGTGCTGCACCCGATCGCCGGGCGGCCGATGCTGATCCATCTGATCGACAGTCTGAACCAGGCCGGGGCGACGCGCCGCGTCGTCGTGGTCGGCGCGAGCGGCGAGCAGGTGGAAGCGGCGGTCGTCGCCACGGGTGTCGAGATCGCGTGGCAGCGCGAGCAGCTGGGCACCGCGCATGCCGCGTTGCAGGCGAAGGATGCGCTCGCCGATTTCGAGGGCGTTGCGATCGTCTGCTTCGGCGACACGCCGTTGCTCGCGACCGAGACGGTGGCACGGCTCGCCGCGCGGCTGGAGGCGGAGGATGCGCCGACGGTCGCGGTGCTCGGCTTCCGCCCCGCCGATGCGCGCGCTTATGGCCGGATCATCGCGGACGCGGACGGCACGATCGCCAAGATGGTCGAGTTCAAGGACGCTTCGCCCGAGGAGCGCGCGGTCGACCTGTGCAATTCGGGCGTCACCGCGGTGCGCACGCGCGACCTGTGGCGGCTGCTGGAGGCGGTCGGCAACGACAATGCGGCGGGTGAATATTATCTGCCCGACATCGTCACGCTCGCCGTCGCCGAAGGCGGCCGCGCGGTGGTGATCGAAACGGGCGAGGACGAGGTGGCGGGCGTCAATAGCCGCGCCGAACTCGCGGCGGTCGAGGCGGGCTGGCAGGCGGCGCGCCGCGATCAGGCGATGGCCGACGGCGCGACGCTGATCGCGCCGGATACGGTGTGGTTCAGCCATGACACGCAGATCGGCCGCGACGTGGTTATCGAGCCCAACGTCGTCTTCGGTCCCGGTGTGTCGATCGCCGACGGCGCGACGATCCGCGCCTTCAGCCACCTCGAGGGCGCAAAGGTTGGCGCCAGGGCCGATGTCGGCCCATATGCCCGCCTGCGGCCGGGCGCGGACCTGGCCGAAAAGGCGAAGGTGGGCAATTTCGTTGAGGTGAAGAAGGCGACGATCGGCAAGGGCGCCAAGGTCAACCATTTGTCCTACATCGGCGATGCCGACGTGGGGACGAACGCCAATATCGGCGCCGGTACGATCACCTGCAACTACGACGGCTTCTTCAAGTACAAGACGCAGATCGGCGCGGACGCCTTCATCGGATCGAACTCGGCGCTCGTCGCGCCGGTGTCGGTCGGTGACGGCGCAATCGTCGCGGCGGGTTCGGTGCTGACGAAGGATGTCGAGGCTGGCGCACTCGCGCTCGTCCGGCCGCCGCAGATTGCCAAACCCGGCTGGGCCACCAAGTTCCGCGCGATGATGCGCGCCAAGAAGGAAGCGAAATAACATGTGCGGAATCGTTGGAATCGTCGGGGCCGAGGCCGTTGCCGACCGTCTGCTCGACGGATTGAAGCGGCTGGAATATCGCGGCTACGATTCGGCGGGCATCGCTACCGACCATGACGGGCAGATCGAGCGGCGCCGCGCCAGCGGCAAGCTGGTCAACCTCGCCAAGAAACTCGCCGCCGCGCCGCTGCCCGGCACGACCGGCATCGCGCACACCCGCTGGGCGACCCACGGCGGCCCGACCACCAACAACGCCCACCCGCACGCGACCGACGAGGTCGCGGTGGTCCACAACGGCATCATCGAGAACTTCAAGGCGCTCCGCGACGAACTGATCGCGCGCGGCCGCGTGTTCACCAGCGAAACCGACACCGAAGTCGTCGCACATCTGGTGAGCGAGAAGGTGGAAGCCGGCCTCGACCCCGTCGGCGCGGTGCGCGAGGTGTTGCCGCGCCTGCATGGCGCGTTCGCGCTCGCCATTCTGTTCCGCAAGCACCCCGACATGCTGATCGGCGCGCGCCTCGGTTCGCCGCTGGTGGTCGGCTATGGTGAGGGCGAGACCTATCTCGGCTCGGACGCGCTGGCGCTCGCGCCGCTGACGCAGCGCATCGCCTATCTGGACGAAGGCGACTGGGTCGTCTGCACGACCGAAGGCGCGCAGGTCTATGACCGCGACAACCATCCGGTCGAGCGGCCGATCACCATCTCGGGCGTCACCGGCGAGCTGATCAGCAAGGGCAATCACCGCCATTACATGCTGAAGGAGATCTACGAACAGCCGATCGTCGTCGCCCAGACGCTGCGGTCGTACCTGCAGCGGATGGAGGATCGCGTGACGCTGCCGATCCCCGAATTCGACCTGGCGGGCATCAAGCGCGTGACGATCGTCGCGTGCGGCACCAGCTTCTACGCCGGCATGGTCGCCAAATATTGGTTCGAACAGTTCGCCCGCGTGCCGGTCGATTTGGATGTCGCGTCCGAATTCCGTTACCGCGCGCCGGTGATGGAGCCGGGCGGCCTGATGATCGTCATCAGCCAGTCGGGTGAGACGGCGGACACGCTCGCCGCGCTGCGCCACGCCAAGAGCGAAGGGCAGACGATCGCCGCGGTGGTCAACGTGCCGACCAGCAGCATGGCGCGCGAGGCGGACCTGCTGCTGCCGACGCACGCCGGGCCGGAGATCGGCGTCGCATCGACCAAGGCCTTCACTTGCCAGCTCGCGGTGCTCGCCGCGCTCGCTGCGAACCTCGCCCGCGCCAAGGGCAAGTTCAAGGACGGCGAGGAACGCGAGATCGTCAAGCATCTCGCCGAGACGCCGGCGGCGCTCAACGCCGCGCTCGCCTATGACGAATCGATCCAGGAAATGGCGGGCGTCGTCGCCGCCGCGCGCGACGTGCTGTATCTGGGCCGCGGCACCGACTATCCGCTGGCGCTGGAAGGCGCGCTGAAGCTGAAGGAGATCAGCTACATCCACGCCGAGGGCTATGCCGCCGGCGAGATGAAGCACGGGCCGATCGCGCTGATCGACGAAAACGTCCCCGTCATCGTCATCGCGCCATCGGGGCCGTTGTTCGAAAAGACCGTCAGCAACATGCAGGAGGTGCAGGCACGCGGCGGCAAGGTCGTGCTGATCAGCGACTATGACGGCATCCAGGCGGCGGGCGAGAATTGCGTCGCGACGATCACGATGCCCAAGGTCCATCCGCTGATCGCCCCGCTGGTCTATGCGGTGCCGGTGCAATTGCTCGCTTATCACGTCGCGGTGGCGAAGGGCACCGACGTCGACCAGCCGCGCAACCTCGCCAAATCGGTGACGGTGGAATAAGCGCGGGCCCCGCGCGACCGTTGCGCTGCTTTCATGGGATGGGATGACAGAATGGACCGTGTGCCCCCGTTGGTTGCCGGCATCGAATTGGGGGGCACGAAGATCGTCTGCATCCTCGCGCGCGGACCGGACGATATTCAGGACCGCGTGCAGATCCCGACGACCCGGCCCGACGAGGCGCTGGCGGCAGTCGAGGCCGTGCTGGACGGTTGGGGCGGGTTCGAGGCGCTGGGTATCGCGAGCTTCGGTCCGATCTCGATCGACCGGCATGCCGCCGATTACGGTCACGTCACCTCGACCCCCAAGCCGCATTGGGCGGGCACCGACGTCGCGGGCCGTCTGTCCGCGCGCTATCAGGTGCCGACCGGTTTCCACACCGATGTGGTCGGCGCGGCGCTGGCCGAGGCGCGCTGGGGCGCGGCGAAGGGCCTGCCCGATATCGCCTATGTCACCGTCGGCACGGGCATCGGCGTCGGCCTGATCGCGGGCGGCAAGCCGGTCGACGGCCTGACGCACAGCGAATTCGGCCACATCCGGCCGCAGCGCATGCCGGGCGACGACTGGATGGGCATCTGCCCGTTCCACGGCAGCTGTCTGGAGGGCCTGGCCGCCGGGCCCGCGATCGGCGCACGCGCCGGCTGCAAGGGGGAAGACATTCCCGCGGATCATCCGGTGTGGGAACCCGTCGCGCATGTGCTGGGCCAATTGTGCCATACGCTGGTGCTGACCGGCGTGCCGTGGCGGATCGTGATGGGCGGCGGCGTGATGGTCGGGAACGACCATCTGTTCCCGCGCGTCCGCGACGCGATGGTGCAGAGCCTCGCCGGCTATATCGCGCTGCCCGAGATCGCCGAACCCGCGTTTATCGTGCCGCCCGCGCTGGGGGGCAATGCCGGGCCGCTCGGCGCGATCGTGCTCGGCGAGCAGGCGCTGGCCGAACGCATGGGCACGGCCGCGTCGGCGGGGGCGTTTACGACGCCTTAACCGCATCTGCTTACTCCCTCGTCAACCATAAGAGGGAAGTTGCTGCAGATGACCGCCGCCGTTTCGAAGCGCCTGCTGATCGTCGATGACGAGCCGGCCATGCACGACAGCTATGCCCGCTGCTTCGCGGTGCAGCGCGGTGCTGCGGAGAATGCGCTCGACGCGATGGCGGCGGAGCTGTTCGGCGACGACGCGCCGGCGGCGGATACGGCGGCGGACGACAGCTTCGACCTGACGCATTGCCATCAGGGCCTCGACGCGGTCGCGGCGGTGGAGGCGGCGCTGGCGGCGGGGACGCCCTATGCGGTCGCGTTCATCGACGTGCGCATGCCGCCGGGTATCGACGGCCGTGAAACCGCGCGTCGCATCCGCGCGCTCGATCCCGAGATCAACCTTTGCATCGTCACCGGCTTTTCGGACTTTTCACCGATCGAGATCAGCAAGGTCGCAGGGCCGGCGGACAAGATCTTCTATATCGCCAAGCCGTTCGAAGTGGCGGAGATCGTCCAGACCGCGACCGCGCTGGCGCATCGCTGGCAGGTCGATCGCGAACTGGCTACGGCGCGGGAGCAGCTCGCGGCCCAGATCGTCCAGCTCGAGGAGCAGAGCGCCGAACTCGCTGCGAACGAAAGCCGCGCGATCCATATGGCGACGCACGATTCGCTGACCGATGCGCCCAATCGCCTCGCCTTCCTGCGCGCGCTGGGTGATCGCGCCAAGCGGCCGGGCCTGTTCGCGACCGCGATGTTCGATCTCGACCGGTTCAAGATCGTCAACGACACGTTGGGCCACCTCGCTGGCGACGCGCTGATCCGCGAAGTGTGCAGCATCCTCCACGCGCAGGCGCCCGAGGGGGCGATCGTCGCGCGTCTGGGTGGCGACGAATTCGGCGTGCTGTTCGATGCACCCGGCGAGGAGGCGGCGGTCATGGCCTGCGACCGCATCGTCGCGGCCTGTGCCGGCACGCATCAGGTGTTCGGCAATTCGGTGCAGAGCGGCGCGTCCGCCGGCCTCGTCGTCGTCGAGGGGGCAGGGGTGTGCGATCCCATCGACGCGCTGCGCCGCGCCGACCTGGCGCTCAACGACGCCAAGCGCGCCGGCCGCGGCGTGACCCGCCTGTTCGACGAGAGCATGGACGAAGGCATCCGCTTCCGCCGCCGCATCGAACATGGGTTGGGCCAGGCGATCGCGCGCGACGAGCTGAGCCTCGTCTATCAGCCGATCGTCGCGCGCAACCAGCTGGAGGTGACGGGCTTCGAGGCGCTGGTCCGCTGGAACACGCAGGAATATGGGCCGATCAGCCCGGCGACCTTCATCCCGATTGCCGAGGAATCGAACGTCATCCACGAGCTGGGCGACTGGATCCTCGACACCGCGCTCGCCATGGTGACGCGCTTCCCCGGCCAATATGTCTCGGTCAACTTCAGCCCCCGCCAGTTCCGCCGCCACAATTTCGTCGGCCACATCATGGAGGCGGTGCAGCGCGCCGGCGTGACGCCGAACCGCGTGCAGATCGAGATCACCGAGACCGCCATTTTCGACGACGCCGAACGCGCCGCCGAAACACTCTACAAGCTGCGCCAGATGGGATTCCGCATCGCTCTGGACGATTTCGGCACGGGCTATTCGTCGCTCTACAATATCCGGAAATTCGCGCTCGACAGCCTGAAGATCGATCGCAGCTTCATCGACGGCATGGGCCGCGAGCGTGAGAGTGCCGCGATCGTCCATTCGATCATCCATTTGGGCCGCGCGCTGGGGCTGGAAGTGATCGCCGAGGGCGTCGAGACGGAGGCGCAGGTGCAGGCGCTGCGACTCGCGGGGGCGAGCCATTTGCAGGGCTATTTCTTCTCGCGGCCTGTTGCGCCCGATGCGGCGCTGGCGTTGGCTGAGCAGCGGTTCCTCAATCAGGACCTGGTCGAAGCCGGAGCCGCCACGGGCACGCACGGATGATCCCCGCGCTACGGGCCCGGTGGCCCTTCGGGCGCCGGCGGCCGATCGGTCCTGCCTCGCTCGGTGCCAAGCTGGTGCTGATCCTGACCGCGGTCGGCGTCGCCGGTGCGCTGGGGATCACGCTGCTGCTTGCCAGCGTCATCACGCCGAGCTTTTCGGCGCTGGAGGCCAAGGCGATCGCCGGCCATGTCGAGCGCACGCAGGCGGCGCTGGGCGAATATGCCGCCAAGGTCGAAAACGCCGTGCGCGACTATGGCGACTGGACGCAGAGCTACGATTATATGGCGACGCCGCCGGGATCGCCCGCGGCGGCGACGTTCGAACGCGACAGCTTCTCGCCGCTGGCGATGACCAACCTCGGCGTGCAGGGCATGGCCTATGTGACGCCGCAGGGGACGCTGCGTATTGCACGCTGGCTCGACCCCGCCAGCGGACGCGAACGGGCGCGGCTGCGCACGGCGCTGGTGCAGCTGGCGACGCATGCCGATCTGGCCAGGGTGATCGGCCGCAACAATTCCGGGCATTTCTATGCGCGGCTGGGGCCGGTGGTCGCGGCGATCGGCGTGGCGCAGGTGCGGCGATCCGATGGCACGGGAAGCCCGCGCGGCTATGTGCTGATGGCGCGGCAGGTGACGTCGCGTCAGCTGTCCGACCTGATCCGCCTCGATGCGCGCATCGACCGGTCCGGGCTGGGTGATGCGCCGATGGTCACGCCGGGCAAGCGCACGATGGCGATTGCCGTGCCGATCGCGGGTGTCGATGGCCATGCCGTTGCCGCGGCCCGATTCCATGTCGTGCGCGACGTGTCGCTGCTGGGACGGCGGATGCTGCTGCTGGCCATCGCCGGGTCGACCCTGCTGCTGCTGATCGTGCTGCTCGTCCTGCGCCGCGTCATCGCGCGGCTGGTGCTGGCGCCGCTGCTGCGCGTCGAGCGGCATATGCAGCGGGTGCGTGCGTCGGGATCGATGGCGCTGTTCCAGGACGACGGGCGGCGCGACGAATTCGGCTCGCTGGGCCGCAGCCTCAACGCGATGCTGTCGCAGCTGAAGGACCTGCGCGAACAGATCGAGGTGCAGAGCTTCGCGCTGGGCCGCAGCGAAAGCGCGGTCGCGGTGATGCACAATGTGCGGAACGCGCTCAATCCGATCAGCACGATCCTGAGCCAGGGCATCGCGCAGGCGCCGCCGATCGATCGCGCGACACTGGAACGGGCGATCGCGGAACTCGCGCGCGACGATCTGCCGGCCGAGCGCCGTGCCAAGCTTGCCGCCTTCGTCCAGGCCGCCTTCGCCGCCAAGATGGCGAGCCGCGAGGCGATGCGCCGCGAGCTGGAGGTGGGGCGCGAGGCGATGGCGCACGTGCTGGAGATCATCGGCCAGCAGCAGAAGCAGGCGCACGAGCGCCCCAGTCTGGAACGCTGCGACCTCAGCGAGATCGTCGCGCGCAACGCGGCCATCGCGCGCTATTCGGACAGCGCGTCGATCGCGTTCAGCTTCCCCGCGGAGGCGCATCTGGCCTTGGCGAACCGCGTGATCCTGAGCCAGGTGATCGGCAACTTGCTGGGTAATGCGGCCGAATCGATCGCGGCGACCGGGCGGCAGAGCGGGTCGATCGGGGTGACGATCGACGAGGAAGGCGATGAGGTCGTGGTGCGGATTCGCGACGATGGCGAGGGCTTCGACGCGGCGACGGGTGCGACCTTGTTCCAGCGCGGCTTTTCGACGCGGGCGCACAAATCGGGCGGGCTCGGCCTGCACTGGTGCGCCAATTCGATGACCGCGATGGAGGGCAGCCTGCGCCTCGAGAGCGACGGCAAGGGACTGGGCGCGACCGCGGTGCTGACACTGCGCGCGGCGGAACGGGACGAGATCGCGCAGGCGGCGTGATCGCGTCCCGTGGCGATGCGCGGGATCAGAAGTCGAAGCGGACCCGGCCGAGCAGCCTGTCGCCGGCATGGCCCGCATCCGCGAACGGCCCGAACGCATCGGCGCGCGTGACGTCCGTCCCGACATAGTCGACGCCCAGAGTCAGGCGATCGCGGCGATATTCGACGCCGAGCCGCCAATCGGTATAGGCGCCGCCGGGGCGCAACCGCTGCGCGCGCAGCGGATCGGTGACCGTCCCCGATGAATGGCCGAGGCTGGCGATCGCGGTCAGCGGCGTGCCGGGGAGGCCCGCGCTCGCATTGGCGTAGAGGTACAGGTTGCTGCCCCCGATCGCACGCTGCTCAGGTGCCCAGATCGCCCCCGCGGTCAGATCGGCGGGGCCATAGGTGTAGCTCGCCGACCCGCCGAGTTCGGCATAGTCCATGTTCCCACGTGCACCGCCGAACACGTGCGCGGTGCCCTGTGCGCGCAGCCGCACCGCCCCGACGTCCCACCCGCTGCCGAGCGTCAGGTCGGCGACCGCGTCCGCGCCTCCGTGCCGGTCCGATCCGCGCAGCGCCGCGACGCGCGCGGTGAGATCGAGGCCGTAGCCGATGACCGTTGCATCCCCCGCGATCGAGGCGCGGCCCTCGCTCCAGCTGATGCCGCGGCGATTCTCATCCGTCGTCCCCTCGACTCCGGCGCTGGTCGCGAGTTGCGCGATGGCGGGCGTGGTCGCCAGCAGTGCGCCGGCAGCGAGGGCGGCTTTTGCAAGCTTGTCGATCATCCGGCGGCAACGCTGCCGTGCAGACGGTCGAGCTCGGCACGCAATATGTCATGATCCTCGCGGGCGACCGCCTGGATGTGGCGGTCCAGCGCGATGGACTGCGCGGCGACGTCTCGCGCGATGGCGTCGCGCTGGCCGGCGCACCAGCCGGGACGATGGCCGGATAGCGACCGATCGCTCACAAAGCTGCGCTGCGTGGTGGCGCCGGTCGCGGTGGTGGCGTGGCGCTCCACCGCGATCTGGGCGGTCCAGTGGCACCGCAGGCCGGAGGCGCGGCCGGCGGGCGCGACGGCGCCGATCTGACGTTGGTCGACCACCAACGCGCCGCGATACCGGGCGGTGACGGGGCCGCTGTGATGATCGAGCTGTGCGCTGTGGTCGATCGTCACCGCCGGCGCGACATCACGCGCCATCGCTGGTGCGGCCAGACCAAGTGTCAGGGCCAGCACGGGAAGGTGAGGGGGCATTATGGGTCTCCTGCGGCGGTCCCGGCCTTTGGGCCGGTGACCGTGATGCAGGCACAATGGCCGAACGCGTGCCGGGTTGCCACCATGGGGCCTTGGCCGGTCGGCCGGAAACACAAAAAAACCGGAGCCTAAGCCCCGGTTTTCCCGTGTGTTTCTGCAGGATTGCCAGCGTCTGGCGCCGGCACGTCTTACTTGCTGCGTTCGACCTGTTCGAAGTCCAGCTCGACCGGGGTCGCGCGGCCGAAGATCGACACCGACACCTTGACCTTCGCCTTGTCGAAATCGAGTTCCTCGACGACGCCGTTGAAGCTTGCGAACGGACCCTCGAGCACCTTGACCGCATCGCCGATCTCGTAATCGACCTTGATCTTGGTCTTGGGCGCGGCGGCCGCTTCTTCCTTGCTGTTGAGCATGCGCGCGGCTTCCGCCTCGCTGATCGCCTGCGGCTTGCCCATGCTGCCGAGGAAGCCCGTGACCTTGGGCGTGTTCTTGACGAGGTGATAGACGTCGTCGTTCATGTTCAGCTTGGCGAGCACATAGCCCGGCATGAACTTGCGCTCGACCGCGATCTTCTTGCCGCGACGGGCTTCCGTCACCGTCTCGGTCGGCACTTCGATCTGCTCGACCAGCTGCTCCAGGCCGAGGCGCGTCGCCTCTGCCATGATCGCGTCGCGAACCTTGCCCTCGAAGCCCGAATAGGCGTGAATGATGTACCAGCGCGCCATTGCCTGAACCTTTACTTCGCGAGCTTGAGCAGCGCCTGGACGACCGCGTTGAAGAACGTATCGACGCCCAGGAAGAACAGCGCGAGGATGGTCGTCATGATGACCACCATGACGCCCGTCATGATCGTCTCGCGCCGGGTCGGCCAGACCACCTTCTTGGTTTCGGCCTGGACCTGGCGGATGAATTCGATGGGGGTCGTCTTTGCCACTGTTTTTCTCAGAAACCCGCTGGAATCACGAAAATCCGTACCGCCGGGGCATGAGCCTTCCGCCGCTTTCCCGTGATGGGAAACCGGCGCTGCCCGTCCTCAGCTGTCGGATGGCCTGCGCAAATAGCCGTACGGGGCGCCGAACGCAAGGGCGGCCCGCCGCCTCGCGCGATCAATGGCCGTAGCGTTTGATCCCGCGCCGCCGCAGCTTGTCCCGCTTGCGCTTGCGCAACTTCAGGATGAGCACCGGCGTGCCGATCAGAAGCAGAACCGCGATGATCGCAATGACGAGGGTGTGGCGGGTCGCTTCATCCATGATGCGGGCGCGTTTAGGGACGCCCGACGGCGGCGTAAACAACCTTCGTCAAGGATTATGACAGATCATTCATCTGTCAGTCATATTTTTCGAAGAGTTCGTCGCGATGCGCGTGTTCGCCGTTCCGTGGCGAACTGGCAGGAGTGCACGGACTCGAACCGTGGGCCCTCGGTTTTGGAGACCGATGCTCTACCAACTGAGCTACACTCCTGCAGCCGGGGGCGGCCTCTAGCGCTGTCCGGGCGAAACCGCAAGCGGCTCGTGTGACGAAAGACGCCGCGCGGGCCGAATGCGTCAGGCGGCGAGGCGGATCGGGCGGCGCACGACGATATTGTCGTTCGCTGCTTGGCACCGGACGGGGGTCGGCAGCGGGAGGGCAAGGACCATCACCACGAAGCCGAGGACGCCCGGCGGTAGCGGCAGGAGCATGGCCAGCACTGCGATGCCCAGCCGGGCTTCGGCGAACAAGGTAGCCGGACGGGTGATGGAGCCGCGTGCCGCCAGCCACGCACTCGTGCCGACGCCGATTGCGGCGACCAGAGCGAGGCTTGCCGGCCATGCTGCGGGGAGCAGCGCCAGATTCGGAAGCTGAGCGGCCGGCGCGGTCCACGGCAGGCGGGTGGCGACCAGCAGCCCGATGGCGGCGGCCACGGGCAGGTGTCGGACCGCGCCGCGGCCGATGGCGAGGCCAAGGCACAGCGGCGCCAGCAGCAGCCCGGCCGGGGACAAGGCGACGCCCAGCGCCGCGGCGATCACCATGTCACGATGGCGGCGTTCGTGCGCGGCGAACAGCGCGGCGGTGATCGACAGCAATGCCAAAGCGTCGCTCCAGCCGGTATCGGGCAACAGACCCGCCAGCACCGCGGCGCTCGCAAGCGCCGCGACCGGCATGGGGGGAGGGGCAGGACGGAACGGCGGCATGGGCCTGTTCTGCACCCGGACCGGTTGCCGCGTGGTTAAGGCGCCATCATAAGCGTACGGCAGCGTGGCCGGACCTCCCCGGATTGACCGCCGGCCCGACTCTGCGTATAGGCCCGCCCGTTCCATCGGAGCGATCCGGTGGGCAAGCTTGAACATTGCTGGATGCAAAAGTTGTGGGGCCGGGGTGGCGTTTCGCCGTCCGCGTCCCTTTTTGTATTCCGAAGTGCTGTGATGGCTCCAGCAAAGTAACCCATATACGAGGTGAAGGCTTCATGCCGACGATCAACCAGCTGGTCCGCAAGGGCCGCGACCCGCAGAAGGCCAAGTCGAAGGTCCCTGCGATGGAGCAGAACCCGCAGAAGCGCGGCGTCTGCACCCGCGTTTACACGACGACCCCGAAGAAGCCGAACTCGGCGCTTCGCAAGGTGGCCAAGGTCCGCCTGACCAACAGCCGCGAAGTCATTTCGTACATCCCGGGCGAAGGCCACAACCTGCAGGAGCACTCGGTGGTGCTCATCCGCGGCGGCCGTGTGCGCGATCTTCCCGGCGTGCGCTACCACGTCCTGCGCGGCGTGCTCGACACGCAGGGCGTCAAGGATCGCCGCCAGTCCCGCTCCAAGTACGGCGCCAAGCGTCCGAAGTAAGCCGGTCGGCCTCCCGAGAGGCTCGTCCAGAAGGCTGAAGTTTGAAAGGTTTTTGAAATGGCACGTCGTCGTCGTCCCGAAAAGCGGGTCATCCTGCCTGATCCCAAGTTCGGGGATGAGGTTCTGTCGAAGTTCATGAATTCGGTGATGCTGGACGGCAAGAAGTCCGTCGCAGAACTCATCGTCTACGGTGCTCTGGAAACCGTCGAGCAGCGCGCGAAGCGCGAGCCGATCGGCGTGTTCCACGACGCGCTGAACAACATCAAGCCGGGCATCGAAGTGCGTTCGCGCCGCGTCGGCGGTGCGACCTATCAGGTCCCCGTCGAGGTTCGTCCAGAGCGCGCCCAGGCGCTCGCGATCCGCTGGCTCATCGCCGCGGCGCGTGCCCGCAGCGAGAACACCATGTCGGCCCGCCTCTCGGGCGAGCTGATGGACGCCGCCAACAACCGCGGCAACGCGGTGAAGAAGCGCGAAGACACGCACCGCATGGCGGAAGCGAACCGGGCGTTCTCGCACTACCGCTGGTAAGGCTTGGAAGCGCACCGCTTTTAAACTATATCATGGGGAGCCGGCGAAAGCTGCGCTCCCCATATCTCTAAGGAAATCACGATCATGGCCCGCAGCCATCCGCTCGAGCGCTATCGCAATATCGGCATCATGGCGCACATCGACGCCGGCAAGACGACCACGACCGAGCGCATCCTCTATTACACCGGCAAGTCCTACAAGATCGGCGAAGTGCACGAAGGCACCGCGACGATGGACTGGATGGAGCAGGAGCAGGAGCGCGGGATCACGATCACGTCGGCCGCCACCACCTGCAAGTGGAAGGCCGAAGAGGGTCAGGGCCCTGAGCACCTGATCAACATCATCGACACGCCGGGCCACGTCGACTTCACCATCGAAGTCGAGCGTTCGCTGCGCGTCCTCGACGGCGCGGTCGCCTGCTTCGACGGCGTTGCCGGCGTCGAGCCGCAGTCGGAAACCGTGTGGCGTCAGGCCGACAAGTACGGCGTGCCGCGCATGTGCTTCGTCAACAAGCTCGACCGTACCGGTGCGGACTTCTACTTCTGCGTCAATTCGATCATCGATCGTCTGGGTGCGAAGCCGGCGGTGCTGTATCTGCCGATCGGCGTCGAGGGCGGCTTCAAGGGCCTCGTCGATCTGGTCGAGAACCGCGCGATCATCTGGCTCGAAGAGTCGCTGGGCGCGAAGTTCGAATATCAGGACATCCCGGCCGACATGGTCGAGAAGGCGGCGAAGTATCGCAACGACCTGATCGAACTCGCCGTCGAGCAGGACGACGAGGCGATGGAAGCGTACCTCGAGGGCAACGAGCCCGACACGAAGACGCTGAAGGCGCTGATCCGCAAGGGCACGCTGTCGATGGCGTTCGTGCCGGTCGTCTGCGGCTCGGCGTTCAAGAACAAGGGCGTGCAGCCCCTGCTCGACGCGGTCGTCGACTATCTGCCGAGCCCGCTCGACGTGCCGGCGATCAACGGCGTCAAGCTCGACGGCGAAACGCCGGACGAGCGTCCGTCGTCGGACGACGCGCCGTTCTCGGCGCTGGCGTTCAAGATCATGAACGATCCGTTCGTCGGTTCGCTCACCTTCGCGCGCATCTATTCGGGCGTCCTGGTCAAGGGCGGCTACCTGAACTCGGTGAAGGACAAGAAGGAAAAGATCGGCCGTATGCTCCTCATGCACGCGAACTCGCGTGAGGACATCGAAGAGGCGCGTGCGGGCGACATCGTCGCGCTGGCGGGTCTCAAGGAAACGACGACGGGCGACACGCTGTGCGATCCGGCGCACCCGATCATCCTGGAGCGCATGGAATTCCCCGAGCCGGTCATCGAGCTGTCGGTGGAGCCGAAGACCAAGGCCGACCAGGAAAAGATGGGCATCGCGCTCAACCGCCTGGCTGCCGAGGATCCCTCGTTCCGCGTGTCGACCGATCACGAATCGGGCCAGACGATCATCAAGGGGATGGGCGAACTCCACCTCGAGATTCTCGTGGACCGCATGAAGCGCGAGTTCAAGGTCGAGGCAAACGTCGGTGCGCCGCAGGTGGCGTATCGCGAATACCTCAAGAAGGCCGTGGACATCGACTACACGCACAAGAAGCAGTCGGGCGGCACCGGCCAGTTCGGTCGCGTGAAGGTGAAGCTGACGCCGGGCGAGCGTGGCGCGGGCATCGTCTTCAAGGACGAGATCAAGGGCGGTAACATTCCGCGCGAATATATCCCCGCGATCGAAAAGGGCTTCCGCGAGACGGCGGCGACGGGTTCGCTGGTCGGCTTCCCGATCATCGACTTCGACATCACGCTGTATGACGGCGCGTACCACGACGTCGACTCGTCGGCGCTGGCGTTCGAAATCACCGCGCGCGGTGCGATGCGTGAAGGCGCCCAGAAGGCGGGCATCACGCTGCTCGAGCCGGTCATGAAGGTCGAGGTCGTCACCCCCGAGGACTATCTGGGCGACGTCATCGGCGACATGAACTCGCGTCGTGGCCAGATCCAGGGCACCGACACGCGGGGCAACGCGCAGGCGGTGACCGCGATGGTCCCGCTGGCGAACATGTTCGGCTACGTGAATTCGCTGCGCTCGTTCACGCAGGGCCGCGCCAGCTACTCGATGCAGTTCTCGCACTATGACGAAGTGCCGCAGAACGTCGCAGACGAAGTGAAGGCGAAGATGGCCTGAGGCGCATAGGGCCAAGCGCGCTTGGCTCTAAGTCGCCGCAAGGCCGGCCGGCGGGGCGACGCAGTCGAGCCCGTCCGACGACCGGGGATTTACTCCCCGGTCGGCCTCTCCCACGAGGGGCTGGCATTACCCACAAACTCCCGCTAAAGGGCCGCGTTCGCGTAGCCCCCCGGCGGCACCGAATTCGAATCAGAAGGTAGGAAAATGGCTAAGGCAAAATTCGAGCGGAACAAGCCGCACCTCAACATCGGCACCATCGGTCACGTCGACCATGGCAAGACCTCGCTGACCGCAGCGATCACGAAGGTGCTGGCCGACCAGGGTCTGTCGGAAAAGGTCGATTTCGAAAACATCGACAAGGCTCCGGAAGAGCGCGCTCGCGGCATCACCATCTCGACCGCGCACGTCGAGTATGAGACGGCCAACCGTCACTATGCGCACGTCGACTGCCCGGGTCACGCCGACTACGTTAAGAACATGATCACCGGTGCCGCCCAGATGGACGGCGCGATCCTGGTCGTGTCGTCGACCGACGGCCCGATGCCGCAGACCCGCGAGCACATCCTGCTCGCCCGTCAGGTCGGCGTGCCGGCGATGGTCGTGTTCATGAACAAGGTCGACCTGGTCGACGACGAGGAAATCCTCGAGCTGGTCGAGCTGGAAATCCGCGAGCTGCTGAGCTCGTACGAATTCCCGGGCGACGACATCCCCGTCATCAAGGGTTCGGCGACCTGCGCGCTGTCGGGTTCGAACGACAAGTTCGGCAAGGAAGCGGTGCTCGAGCTGATGGCCGCCGTCGACGACTACATCCCGCAGCCGGAGCGTCCGCTCGACAAGCCGTTCATGATGCCGATCGAAGACGTGTTCTCGATCTCGGGTCGCGGCACCGTCGTCACCGGCCGTGTCGAAACCGGCATCATCAAGGTCGGTGAAGAAGTCGAAATCGTCGGCATCCACCCGGAAGTTCGCAAGACCACCGTCACCGGCGTCGAAATGTTCCGCAAGCTGCTCGACCAGGGCCAGGCGGGCGACAACGTCGGCGCGCTGATCCGTGGCGTCGCTCGTGACGAAGTCGAGCGTGGCCAGGTGCTCTGCAAGCCGGGTTCGATCAAGCCGCACACCGACTTCAAGTCGGAAGTGTACGTGCTGTCGAAGGAAGAAGGCGGCCGTCACACCCCGTTCTTCGCGAACTATCGTCCGCAGTTCTACTTCCGTACCACGGACGTGACCGGCACCGTCGAGCTGCCCGAGGGCACCGAGATGGTCATGCCTGGCGACAACATCGCGCTCGGCATCAAGCTGATCGCGCCGATCGCCATGGACGTCGGCCAGCGCTTCACCATCCGTGAGGGCGGTCGTACCGTCGGCGCGGGCGTCGTGAGCGCGATCGACAAGTAAGAACCAGACGGGGCGGGGGTCTTCCCCGCGCCGACCGGAACACCAGCAGCCCGGCTCTCCTAAAAAAGGAGAGTCGGGCTGTTGCCTTTTTATGAGGGCCGCCGTATTGGGCCGCCCTTCAGTTTTATTGAGTTTCGGCTCTTTCTCGTCGTCCCGCTGTTTCAGTGGGATCTCATCCCGCCGGTCCAGCACCTGCGGCACGAGTCCTCCGCATCACCGCGGTGGAGACGGCCGGGGTCGTGCTCCTCGCATCGGTAGGGATCATGGACAGCAACATCCGTATTCGCCTCAAGGCGTTCGACCATCGCGTTCTCGACCAGGCGACCGGCGACATCGCCGACACCGCGCGTCGCACCGGCGCGCTCATCCGCGGCCCGATTCCGCTGCCGACCCGCATCGAGAAGTTCACCGTCAACCGCGGCCCGCACATCGACAAGAAGTCGCGCGAGCAGTTCGAAGTGCGCACCTACAAGCGCATGCTCGACATCGTGCAGCCGACCCCGCAGACGGTCGATGCGCTGATGAAGCTCGACCTCGCCGCTGGCGTTGACGTCGAGATCAAGCTGGCGTAATGGCCCGCATCCCCGCGGTCGACGTGAGTCCCGCGGGTTTGCTGTTTTCCGCGTGATGCGGGGGCAGCCGGTTGGGAACCCCGCCTCGCGGGGCCCCTGACAGACACGAGATACCGCCGGCTCTACGGAGCCGGGCCAGCGTCTCCCGTCACGTTCCCGGCAACGGGGGCATCCAGCCCGGGACGGGGCCGACGCAGTTACACACGGGTTGGATGATCCTTCTTCGGAAGGGTCGCACGCACGTTCGGGAATGGTCCCGGCGTGCCTCTGTAAAAGGAGTGCAGGATCATGCGTACCGGCGTGATCGCGAAGAAAATGGGGATGACCCGCCTGTTTCAGGACGACGGCCGCCACGTGCCCGTCACCGTCCTGCAGCTCGAAGGCGTTCAGGTCGTCGCCCGTCGCGAAATGGATCGTGATGGCTACACCGCCGTCCAGCTCGGTGCTGGCGTCGCCAAGGCCAAGAATGTCGCCAAGCCGCAGCGCGGCCACTTCGGCAAGGCCGAAGTCGAGCCCAAGGCGGTCGTCTGCGAGTTCCGCGTGACCGAGGACAACCTCCTCGACGTCGGCGCCGAACTGTCGGCCGACCACTTCGTTGCCGGCCAGCTGGTCGACATCCAGGGTCGTACCCAGGGTAAGGGCTTCGCCGGCGCCATGAAGCGCTGGAACTTCGGCGGTCTGCGCGCGACGCACGGCGTCTCGGTCAGCCACCGCTCGCACGGTTCGACGGGTAACCGTCAGGATCCGGGCCGCGTCTTCAAGAACAAGAAGATGGCCGGTCACATGGGCGACAAGAACCGCACCCAGCAGAACCTGGAAGTCGTCGGCACCGACGTCGAGCGCGGCCTGATCTTCGTGAAGGGCTCGGTGCCCGGTTCGAAGGGTGGCTGGCTGTTCGTGAAGGACGCCGTCAAGGTGAAGGCGCACGCCGACACCCCGTATCCCGCCAGCCTGAAGCAGGCTGCCAACAGCAACACCGCCGCCGACACGCCCGCTGAGACGAGCGCGCCGGAAGCGACCGACGGCCAGGAGGGCTGAACGTGAAGGTCAAGGTTCAATCCTTCGCCGGCACCGCTGCGGCGGACGTCGAGCTCAACGACGAGGTCTTCGGCCTCGATCCGCGCGCCGACATCCTGCACCGCGTCGTGACCTGGCAGCTGGAAAAGCGTCGCGAGACGGCACGTGGCACGCGCGAGCGCGCCGATGTCGCCCGTTCGGGTAAGAAGCTCGGTCGCCAGAAGGGCGGCGGTGTGGCTCGTCACGGCGATCGCCGCGCTCCGGTGTTCGTTGGTGGTGGTAAGGCGCACGGCGCCCGCGTCCGCGACTTCAATCCGTCGCTGAACAAGAAGATCCGCGCCCTCGGTCTCAAGATGGCTCTGTCGAGCCATGCGAAGGCCGGCTCGCTGATCGTCATGGACAGCCTGGCGGTGGAGAACGGCAAGACGAAGACGCTGGTCGGCGATCTCGCCAAGGTCGGCTTCGGCAAGACCGCGCTGGTGATCGACGGCGACGCCGTCGAGACGAGCTTCGCGCTGGCCGCCGGCAACCTGCACGGCATCAACGTCCTGCCGTCGGCTGGTGCCAACGTCTATGACATCCTGAAGGCTGACACGCTGGTGCTGACCCGCGCGGCGGTCGAAAAGCTGGAGGCTCGCTTCAATGGCTAAGCAGCAGAAGGCCGTCGACAACCGTCATTATGACGTGATCGTCGCGCCGCACATCACCGAAAAGGCGACGTTGCTCTCCGAGCATAACGCCGTCGTCTTCAAGGTCGCAGGCGATGCGACCAAGCCGCAGATCAAGGCTGCCGTCGAAGCGCTCTTCGACGTCACCGTGACCGGCGTGAACACGATCGTCCAGAAGGGCAAGACCAAGAAGTGGAAGGGCGCTCCGTACCAGCGCTCCGACATGAAGAAGGCCATTGTCACCCTGAAGGACGGCCAGTCCATCGACGTGACGACGGGGATCTAAGGGTCATGGCACTCAAGCATTACAACCCGACGACGCCCGCGCAGCGCGGCCTCGTCCTCGTCGACAAGTCCTCCCTGTGGAAGGGCAAGCCGGTCAAGGCGCTTACCGAAGGCAAGCGCAAGAGCGGCGGTCGCAACAACAAGGGCCATGTGACCTCGCGCGGCATCGCCGGCGGTCACAAGCAGAAGTACCGCTACGTCGACTTCAAGCGTCGCAAGTGGGACGTCGAGGGCACCGTCGAGCGGCTCGAATATGACCCCAACCGCACGGCGTTCATCGCGCTGGTGAAGTATGCCGACGAAGAGCTGGCCTACATCATCGCGCCGCAGCGTCTGGCGCCGGGCGACAAGATCATTGCCGCCAAGAAGACGGACACCAAGCCGGGCAACGCGATGGAGATCGGTCAGGTCCCCGTCGGCACCATCGTCCACAATGTGGAGATGAAGCCGGGCAAGGGCGGTCAGATCGCCCGTTCGGCCGGCACGTACGTGCAGGTCGTCGGTCGTGATCGTGGCATGGTCATCGTCCGCCTGAACTCGGGCGAGCAGCGCTACATCCGTGGCGAGTGCATGGCGACGGTCGGTGCGGTGTCGAACCCGGACAACCAGAACCAGAACCTGGGCAAGGCCGGTCGTTCGCGCTGGATGGGCAAGCGTCCGCTGACCCGCGGTGTCGCGAAGAACCCGGTCGACCACCCGCACGGCGGTGGTGAAGGCCGGACCTCGGGTGGCCGTCATCCGGTCACGCCTTGGGGCAAGCCGACGAAGGGTGCGCGCACCCGTCACAACAAGTCGACCGACAAGATGATCATCCGGTCGCGTCATTCGACCAAGAGGAAGGGCTAAACCATGGCTCGTTCAGTCTGGAAGGGCCCGTTCGTCGAACTGAGCCTTCTGAAGAAGGCGGAAACCGCGCAGGATGCCGGTGGCCGCGCGCCGATCAAGACCTGGTCGCGTCGTTCCACCATCCTGCCGTCGTTCGTCGGCCTCACGTTCAACGTCTACAACGGCCGCAAGTTCGTGCCGGTGTCGGTCAATGAAGACATGGTCGGCATGAAGCTGGGTGAGTTTGCGCCGACGCGCTACTTCCCGGGTCACGCCGCTGACAAGAAGGGCAAGCGCTGATGAGCAAGCCTGCATCCCCCCGTAAGGTCGGCGACAAGGAAGCCCTGTCGGTCGGCACCCAGATCCGTGGCTCGGCGCAGAAGCTGAACCTGGTTGCTGGCCTCATCCGCGGCAAGAAGGCCGGCGATGCGATGAACATCCTCTCCTTCTCGACGAAGGCGATGGCGGTCGACGCGCGCAAGGTCCTGGCTTCGGCCATCGCCAATGCCGAAAACAACCACAACCTCGACGTCGACGCGCTCGTCGTCGCCGAGGCGTCGGTCGGCAAGTCGATCACCATGAAGCGCTTCGCGACCCGCGGCCGTGGCAAGTCCACCCGCATCCTGAAGCCGTTCAGCCGTCTGCGCATCGTCGTGCGCGAGCAGGAAGAAGCATAATGGGTCACAAGAGCAACCCGATCGGCATGCGGCTCCAGATCAACCGGACCTGGGACAGCCGCTGGTTCGCCGAGGGCCATGACTATGGCCAGCTGCTGCTGGAGGATCTGAAGATCCGCCAGTACATCGTGAAGACGCTGCCGCAGGCGGCGATCTCGAAGGTGGTGATCGAGCGTCCGGCCAAGCTGTGCCGCATCTCGATCTTCGCTGCCCGTCCCGGTGTGATCATCGGCAAGAAGGGCTCGGACATCGAAAAGCTGCGCAAGACGCTCGGCGCGATGACCAAGTCGGACGTGTCGCTGAACATCGTCGAAATCCGCAAGCCGGAAATCGATGCGCGTCTCGTCGCGCAGGGCATCGCCGACCAGCTCGAGCGTCGTATCGCCTTCCGCCGCGCCATGAAGCGCGCCGTGCAGTCGGCGATGCGCCTGGGGGCCGACGGCATCAAGGTGATGTGCGGTGGCCGTCTTGGCGGCGCCGAGATCGCTCGTACCGAGAGCTATCGCGAAGGTCGCGTTCCGTTGCACACGCTGCGCGCGAACATCGACTATGCCGAGGCCGAAGCCCACACGTCCTATGGCGTGTGCGGCGTGAAGGTCTGGGTCTTCAAGGGCGAGATCCTCGGCCATGACCCGATGGCGACCGACCGGCTGATGATGGAGGCTCAGACCTCCGGCGTCCGTCCGGCTCGTGACGACCGTCGTTAAGGACTGACACACCATGTTGCAGCCAAAGCGCACCAAATTCCGCAAGGCCTTCAAGGGCCGCATCCATGGCGATGCAAAGGGCGGCACCAGCCTGAACTTCGGGTCGTACGGCCTGAAGGCAATGGAGCCGGACCGGATCACCGCCCGTCAGATCGAAGCGGCCCGCCGCGCGATCACGCGTCACATCCGCCGTCAGGGCCGGTTGTGGATCCGCGTGTTCCCGGACGTGCCGGTTTCGTCGAAGCCCGCCGAAGTCCGCATGGGCTCGGGTAAGGGTTCGCCGGAATTCTGGGCCGCCCGCGTCAAGCCGGGCCGGATCCTGTTCGAGCTGGACGGCGTCGAGGGCAAGATCGCCGCGGAGGCGTTCGAGCGCGCCGCGATGAAGCTCCCGATCAAGACCAAGGTCGTTGCCCGCCTGGGCGACACCTCGCACCTCGGAGGCGAGTAAGATGGCCAAGACCGATTTCGTCAGCCAGAGCGACGACCAGCTCGCCGAGAACCTCGGCCAGCTGAAGCGCGAGCAGTTCAACCTCCGCTTCCAGGCGGCGACGAACCAGCTCGAAAAGTCGAGCCGCGTGCGTGAAGTCCGTCGCGACATCGCGCGGATCAAGACCCTGCAGTCGCAGCGCACCCGCGCCGCGGCCGCCAAGTAAGGAATTAGCACATGCCGAAGCGCGTGCTGACCGGACTGATCGTCTCCGACAAGGGCGACAAGACGGTGGTTGTGAACGTCGAGCGTAAGGTGAAGCACCCGCTCTACGGCAAGATCATCCGCCGTTCGAAGAAGTATCACGCCCATGACGAGGCGAACGAGTACAAGCAGGGCGAGACCGTGCGCATCGAAGAGACTGCGCCGATCTCGAAGCTGAAGACCTGGAAGGTGATCGATCGGGTGAACACCCATGCGACGCCGGAACGGGTCGACGTCGACGCATAAGTCACGCCGCCGGCCATCGTGCCGGCGGATGGCAAGGGCAGGGCTTGCGTCCTGCCAGCGGAGCGGTTACAGGGCCGCTCCCCCGGTGCAGTCCGCTGCGCCGGGGTCATTGTTTTAGGCGGGGTTGGGTCGGTATCCACCCCATTGACGAGAAGGAAATGGATCAATGATCCAGATGCAATCCAATCTCGACGTCGCTGACAACAGCGGCGCGAAGCGGGTGCAGTGCATCAAGGTGCTGGGTGGCTCGAAGCGCCGCACGGCATCGGTCGGCGACATCATCGTCGTGTCGATCAAGGAAGCGCAGCCCCGCGGCAAGGTGAAGAAGGGTGACGTGCATCGCGCGGTCATCGTTCGCACCGCCAAGGACATTCATCGTGCCGATGGCTCGACCATCCGCTTCGACGGCAACGCCGCCGTCCTGGTCAACAAGAACGAGGAGCCGATCGGCACCCGTATCTTCGGCCCGGTCGTGCGCGAGCTGCGTGGCAAGAAGCACATGAAGATTATCTCTCTGGCGCCGGAGGTGCTGTAATGGCCGCCGCGAAGATCAAGAAGGGCGATCGCGTCATCGTCCTGTCCGGCAAGGACAAGGGCAAGACCGGCACCGTGACCGTCGCCATGCCGAAGGACGGCAAGGTCGTCGTCGAGGGCGTCAACGTCGCGACCCGTCACCGCAAGCCGACCCAGGCGAACCCGCAGGGGGGGCTGGAGCGCACCGAAGCGCCGATGCACATCTCGAAGGTCGCGCACGTGACCGCCGACGGCAAGCCCACCCGCGTCCGTTTCGAGACGCAGGACGGCAAGAAGGTCCGCGTGGCCGTGAAGTCCGGGGAGAAGATCGATGGCTGATGCCTACAAGCCCCGGATGAAGGGCATTTACGAAGACACGATCATCAAGGCGATGGTCGAGAAGTTCGGCTACAAGAACGTCAACGAGATCCCCCGGATCGAGAAGATCGTGCTGAACATGGGCGTTGGCGAAGCGACCCAGGACAAGAAGCGCGTCGATCAGGCCGCGTCGGAAATGGAGCTGATCGCGGGCCAGAAGCCGGTGATCACCAAGGCCAAGAAGTCGATCGCGCAGTTCAAGCTGCGTGAAGGCATGCCGATCGGCGTCAAGGTGACGCTGCGTCGCGAGCGCATGTACGAGTTCCTGGACCGCTTCATCACGATCGCGCTGCCCCGCGTGCGCGACTTCCGTGGTCTGAACCCCAAGTCCTTCGACGGTCGCGGCAACTATGCCTGCGGCATCAAGGAACAGATCATTTTCCCCGAGATCAACTATGACCGCATCGACAAGGTGCGCGGCATGGACGTGATCGTCACCACCACCGCGAAGACGGACGACGAGGCGCGCGAGCTGCTCCGCCTGTTCGGCTTCCCGTTCCCTCAGCCCGAGGCTGAGCAGCAGAAGCAGGCCGCGTGAGCGGTCTGGCTTCCCTGAAGTAAGGAAGAGAGCTTAAGTCCATGGCGAAACTGAGTTCGATCAACAAGAACGAGCGTCGCAAGAAGCTGGTAAAGCAATATGCTCCCAAGCTTGCGAAGCTGAAGGCCCAGGCAAACGACAAGAGCCTGGACGAGAACGAGCGTCTGATCGCTCGCCTCAAGATGGCGGAACTGCCGCGCAACGCGAACCCGACCCGTATCCGCAACCGCTGCGAGATCACCGGTCGTCCGCGCGCATATTATCGCAAGTTCCGTCTTGCTCGCGTGATGCTGCGTGATCTGGCCAACAAGGGCATGATCCCCGGCCTGACCAAGTCGAGCTGGTAAGGATTTATCATGGCAGTGACCGATCCCCTGGGTGATTTGCTCACCCGTATCCGCAACGGCCAGCGCGCGAAGAAGGACAGCGTCCTTTCGCCCGCGTCGAAGCTGCGTCTGCGCGTCCTCGACGTGCTGCAGCGCGAAGGCTACATCCGTGGCTACAGCGACGAACAGATGGGCCCGGCCGCCGGCGTCCGCATCGAGCTGAAGTATTTCGAAGGCCAGCCGGCGATCAAGCACGTCGCGCGCGTCTCGAAGCCCGGCCGCCGCGTCTATTCCGGCTCGCAGGAACTCCCGCGCGTCCGCAACGGCCTCGGCATCACCATCGTCTCGACGCCGCGTGGCGTTCTCTCGGACGCGGAAGCGCGTGAGCAGAACGTCGGTGGCGAAGTGCTCGCGGAGGTGTTCTGATGAGCCGCATCGGTAAGAAGCCGGTCACCGTACCGGCTGGCGTGACCCCGACGATCAACGACGGCATCATCAGCGTGAAGGGCCCAAAGGGCACGCTCACCATGCCGCTGCGTGACGAGATCAGCTACACGCTCGAAGACGGCGGCATTTCGGTGCAGCCGGCCAACGACACCAAGCGCGCCCGCGCCTTCTGGGGCATGCAGCGCACGATGGTGCAGAACCTGGTGACGGGCGTCACCGACGGCTTCACCAAGAAGCTGCTCATCACCGGCGTCGGCTATCGCGCCGCGGCCCAGGGTCGTACCCTGAAGCTGCAGCTCGGCTACAGCCACGACGTCAACATCGACGTGCCGGAAGGCATCGAGGTGAAGACGCCGGACGCCACCACCGTCGAAATCAGCGGCGCGGACAAGCAGAAGGTCGGCCAGCTGGCCGCCGAGATCCGCCGCTGGCGCAAGCCGGAGCCGTACAAGGGCAAGGGCATCAAGTACGACGGCGAGTTCATCTTCCGCAAGGAAGGGAAGAAGAAGTAATGACCAAGGGTCTTTCTCTGTTCGCGAAGCGCCGTCGGCGCAATCGTACCGCGCTGAAGGCGCGTGCCGGCACCCGTCCGCGGCTGTCGGTCCATCGCTCGGGCAAGCACATCTATGCCCAGGTCATCGACGACGTCGCCGGCAAGACCGTCGCGTCGGCCTCGACGCTGGAAAAGGACGTGCGCGGCACCTCGGGCGCCAACATTGCGGCAGCGACCGCAGTCGGCACCCGCGTGGCGGAAGCGGCAAAGGCAGCGGGCGTGACGCAGGTCGTGTTCGATCGCGGCGGCTTCCTGTTCCACGGCCGTGTCAAGGCGCTGGCGGAAGCCGCGCGTGAAGCCGGATTGGAGTTCTGACGATGGCTGACGAAAACAACGTGCAGCCCGCAGCGGCTGAAGGCGCGCCCCAGGACGCGCAGCAGGGCCAGGGCGGCTTCGGCGGTCCGGGCGGTGGTCGCGGTCCGCGTGGCGGTCGTGGCGGCGGTCGTGGTCCCGGTGGTCCGGGCGGCAATCGCGGTGGCCGTGACGGCGGCCGTGGCGGTCGTCGCGACGATCGTCGTGGTGGCCAGGACGATGGCGGCGAAGAGCTGATCGAGAAGCTGGTCCACATCAACCGCGTCTCGAAGACGGTGAAGGGCGGTAAGCGCTTCGGCTTCGCAGCGCTGGTCGTCGTGGGCGACGGCAAGGGCCGCGTCGGCTTCGGTCATGGCAAGGCGCGCGAAGTGCCGGAAGCCATTTCGAAGGCGACCGCATCGGCGAAGAAGGCGATGGTTCGCGTTCCGCTGAAGGACGGCCGCACGCTGCATCATGACGGCAACGGCCACTTCGGTGCCGGTCGCGTGACGCTGCGCTCGGCGCCGCAGGGCACCGGCATCATCGCCGGCGGTCCGATGCGCGCGATCTTCGAATCGCTCGGCGTCGCGGACGTCGTGACGAAGTCGGTCGGCACGTCGAACCCCTACAACATGATCCGCGCCACGTTCGAAGCGCTGGGTGAGCAGACTTCGCCGAAGTCGGTCGCACAGCGTCGTGGCAAGAAGATCGCCGACCTGCTCGGCCGCGGTGGTTCGCAGACCGCCGAGGCGGACGCAGCGGCCGTCACGGAGTAACGCGACATGGCGACGATCAAGATCAAGCAGACCGGTTCGCCGATCCGCCGCACGAAGGATCAGCGCGCGACGCTGATCGGCCTTGGCCTCAACAAGATGCACAAGGTCTCGGAGCTGGAAGACAGCCCCGAAGTGCGCGGCATGATCCGCAAGGTCCAGCATATGGTCGAAGTGCAGGGCTGAGCCCTCGCGTTTCGATGGACAGAAAGAAGGGGTCGGTTCGCCGGCCCCTTTTTTTGTTTGATTGAGGGCGGGCTCGCGCGGCGCTGAGCAATCGCCTTTGTCATTGGTGATCACCAACAAGCTCAGGCGCATGGTGCCATCGCCCGCTGCCACTCCCCCCGTGGGCGGTCCTGCGGAGACGGGCATCTCGTGCGGCCAGCGTCAGTCGCCTAATCGCAAGGCTAGCGCGTCTGGATCCCCGCCTTCGCGGGGATGACGGGTGGAGGTGGCGGCGAGCTGTGTTTGGACGCCTGGCGCCCGAGATCGCGCAATCCATCCTATGGGCAAAGGGCAGCGATCTGTGCCACCTAGTCGCATGATCCCTGCACGACGTTTGCGCGACCGGCTTCGATGAGCGCCAAGCCGCAGCCCCCTGCGCTGAGCCCCAGCGTCCGCGCGCTGCTCGATGCCGCGCGCGCCTGCGCGGCGCTGTACGTCGTCGCCCACCATGTCGCCAAAGGCTACGGATTCCCTGGACCGACCGGGCATCTGCTGCGCTTCGGGCAGGAGGCGGTGATCGTCTTTTTCCTGCTGAGCGGCTTCGTGATCTTCGCGAACGAACGTGTCCGGGCGCTGTCGCCGCGCGGCTATGCGTGGCGGCGCGTGCGGCGCATCTATCCGCCGCTGATCGTGGCGATGATCGTCTCGACGCTCGTCTATTGGGACAATGGCACGCTCGCGCGGCATTTCGATGCGGGGCGGCTGGTCGGCACGTTGCTGGCGATACAGGACGTGTCGACGCTGAAGCCCGGGGTGTGGGCCGATCCGTATCTGGGCAACGATCCGCTATGGTCGCTGTCGTATGAAATCGCCTTCTACATCATCTTCCCCCCGACGCTGGCGCTATGGACCAAGCGACCTGCGCTGACGACGCATGCGGTGGGCGCGATCGGCTGCGGGGCCTATGCGCTGTTCGCGATGGTGCCGAACCATCTGGCGTTGGTGATCGCCTATTATCCCTTGTGGTGGGCGGGCGCGATGGCAGCACAGGCCTATCTCGATGGAGAGCGGACCGTCCGGGCGATCGCGGTGCCGCTGGCGTGGCTGATCGCGCTCTGCGGCGTCGCGCTGGTGGTGGCGCTGGTGCAGCCGCGATATGGGATCGGCCTCTATCCGATCTTGCCGCTGCGACATTTCGTGGTGGCCGCCGTCGTGGTTGCGGTGATGTTCGGTCCGGTCGGCCGGCTGATGGGGCGTGCCAGCGCGTGGTCGCCGGCGCTCTGGTCCGGGGTCGCGAGCATCTCTTATGGCCTATACGTCCTGCACATGCCGCTGCTGGTCGATTGGCAGCGTGCTAAGGGGGCAGGGGGCTTCGCGCTGGCGGCGGTGCTGCTGGTGGTGCTCGCGTGGGCTGTTGAGCGCTGGCTTCCGCGTCTGCTCCCGCGGGCGCCGTCGCGCTGAAAGCACGTGACAAGCGGGGGCGATGCCGCTATGCGCGCCGGCTTCCAATCCATCAGCGCGTAACAAGCGAAAGCGAGTGCATATCATGAAGCTCAACGAACTCCGCGACAACCAAGGTGCCCGCAAGTCCAAGATCCGCGTCGGTCGCGGTATCGGCTCGGGCAAGGGCAAGACCGGCGGCCGCGGCGTCAAGGGTCAGAAGAGCCGCGAGGGCGTCAGCATCGCCGGCTTCGAGGGCGGCCAGATGCCGCTCCACATGCGTCTGCCGAAGCGCGGCTTCAACAACATCTTCGCCAAGGACTACGCCACGGTGAACACCGGCGCGATCCAGAAGGCGATCGATTCGGGCAAGCTGTCGGCTGAGGGCACGATCGATCAGGCGGCGCTGAAGGCGGCCGGTCTGGTGCGCGGCGGCAAGGACGGCGTGCGCGTGCTCGGCAAGGGCGACCTGACCGCCAAGCTGTCGTTCCACGTCGCGGGCGTGTCGGCCGGTGCGCGTGAGATGATCGAAAAGGCCGGTGGCTCGCTCGACATCCCGACGGTCGTTCCGGCGTCGGAAAAGGCCGCTGCCAAGAAGGGCGTCGCCTATAAGGCGCGCCAGGAAAAGAAGGCGTCGTTCAAGGCGTAAGCCGCTCTCGTCTCATCCTTCGTCATGCCGGGCTTGACCCGGCATCCATTGGCCCGCTGGCGACACTGCGGCGGGCGAATGGACCGGGGGTCAATGACCCCGGGGGGACGAAGGGATGAGAAACGAGGTGCGTCGCGATTAGACAAGGCGCGCGTAGCGCCTATATGAGCGGCGGGGGCGGACAAACGCTTACCCGCCGTTTTCGTTTCAGGACACCGACACGCATGGCATCCGCAGCCGACCAGATGGCGCAAAGCATCAGCCTCGCGAAATTCGCGCAGGCGACCGACCTTAAAAAGCGGCTGTGGTTTACGATCGGCGCGCTGATCGTCTTCCGCCTGCTGTCCTACGTGCCGCTGCCGGGCATCGATCCGACCGCATTGGGCCTGCTGAGCCAGCGCACCACGGGCGGCGTGCTCGACTTCTTCAACACCTTCTCCGGTGGTTCGCTCAGCCGCATGTCGCTGATCGCGCTGGGCGTGATGCCGTACATCACGGCGTCGATCGTCGTGCAGCTGTCGACCTCGCTGTCGCCGCAGCTCGCCGCGATCAAGAAGGAAGGCGAATCGGGCCGCAAGAAGCTCAATCAGTACACCCGCTACGGCACGGTCGCGCTGACCGCGATCCAGGGCTATTTCATTGCCGTCGGCCTCGAAGCGCTGTCGGCGACCAATGGCGTGCAGGCGGTGATCGAGCCGGGCATGACCTTCCGCATTGCGGCGGTCATCAGCCTGATCGGTGGTACGATGTTCCTGATGTGGCTGGGTGAGCAGATCACCAGCCGCGGCATCGGCAACGGCGTGTCACTCATCATCATGGCGGGCATCGTCGCCCACCTGCCGACCACGCTGGTCAACCTGCTGGAAGGCGGTCGCTCGGGCTCGATCGACGCGGTGCGTCTGATCGGCATCATCGTCGCGGTCGTCGCGCTGATCCTGTTCATCTGCTTTATGGAGCGCGCGCAGCGTCGCATCCTGATCCAATATCCCAAGCGCCAGACGCAGCGCGGCATGCAAGCGGATCGCAGCCACCTGCCGCTGAAGATCAACACCGCGGGCGTGATCCCGCCGATCTTCGCCTCGTCGCTGCTGCTGATGCCGCTGACGATCTCGCAGTTCGCCGGTCAGCGCGTTGCGGGCCAGTCGAAGTGGGGCGATTTCATCATCGCGCTAAATCAATATCTGGCGCACGGCCAGCCGGTGTACATGGCGCTTTACGCCGCCGGCATCATCTTCTTCTCGTTCTTCTACACCGCCGTCGTCTTCAATCCGGAAGAGACCGCGGACAATCTGAAGCGCTATGGCGGGTTCATTCCCGGCATCCGCCCGGGCAAGAACACCGAAACCTATTTCGACTATGTGCTGACGCGCATCACGGTGATCGGCGCGGCCTATCTGGTCATCATCTGCCTGCTGCCGGAATATCTGGTCTCGGCACTGTCGATCCCCTTCTACCTGGGCGGCACCAGCCTGCTGATCGTCGTCAACGTGACGATGGACACGGTGACGCAGATCCAGAGCCATTTGCTGGCGCATCAGTATGGCGACCTCATCAAGAAGGCGAAGCTGAAGGGCGGGCGCCTGCGTTAACGCCGCGACGACGATTGCACCGACGACAAGGGGACACGCGTGAACATCATCCTTCTCGGGCCGCCGGGGGCGGGCAAGGGCACCCAGGCGCAGCGGCTGATGGCCTCGCGCAGTATGGTGCAGCTCTCGACCGGCGACATGCTGCGCGCTGCGGTGAAGGCGGGCTCGCCCGTCGGGCTGCAGGCGAAGGCGGTGATGGATGCGGGCGAGCTGGTGTCGGACGACATCGTCTCTGCGCTGATCGGCGAGCGGCTCGACCAGGGCGTCGGTGGCGGCGCGATCTTCGACGGCTATCCGCGCACCGCGGCGCAGGCCGCGTCGCTCGACTCGCTGCTCGAAGCGCGGGGCATGACGCTGGATCATGTCATCGAGCTGGAGGTCGACGAGGCCGCGCTGATCGAGCGCGTCGAGGGCCGCTACACCTGCGCCAAGTGCGGCGAGGGGTATCATGACCGGTTCAAGCTGCCCAAGGTCGCTGGCGTTTGCGACGTGTGTGGCTCGACCGAGTTCAAGCGCCGGCCGGACGACAATGCCGAGACCGTGCGGACGCGGATGAACGAATATCGCGCCAAGACCGCGCCGATCCTGCCGATCTACCAGGCGCGCGGCCTGGTGCAGCGGGTCAACGGTATGGCCGACATCGAGCATGTCGCAAACGAGATCGCGACGATCCTCGACGGCGAGTGAGCCCGCTCAGGTTTGAATAACGAGAGGGCGGTCCGGTTGGGCCGCCCTTTTTCGTTTGCAGGACATGTCGTCATTCCCGCGAAGGCGGGAATCCATAACCTCTGACCTTTCGGCTCTTTCGAAGACCTGCGCGTCTGGATTCCCGCCTGCGCGGGAATGACGGGGTGGGCGGCGCGAGGCGCTCACCCCAACCGACCCGACCTCCAATACCCACTCGAATGACGCTTTTGTCATGTCGCGGTCATCGCCCCTCCACCTCGCATTCCGTACACCGGACCCATGGTCGCCACGCGGCCGAACGGTTCGACGAGATCGGCGCCCGACACTCCCGGGGGTGCCGTGGCGGCCGGCGGAGGGCTTGCTTTCCGCCGGCCGTTCCCGTTTGAAGGCAGACGGTTGCAGACAGGCGAAAGGAGCGCGCATGACCCGCAAGATCCTGGTGGTCGAAGACGATGCGTCGACCTCGGCCTATCTCGCCAAGGGCCTGTCCGAAGCC
The DNA here is from genome assembly GCF_001638925.1 of Sphingomonas sp. NIC1. Taxonomy (NCBI): domain Bacteria; kingdom Pseudomonadati; phylum Pseudomonadota; class Alphaproteobacteria; order Sphingomonadales; family Sphingomonadaceae; genus Sphingomonas; species Sphingomonas sp. NIC1. Next base: position 535,580 of record NZ_CP015521.1, on the reverse strand, counting down.
GGTTACGCGGTCGAAGCCGCGCATGACGGGCGTGACGGTCTGTTTCTCGCCAGCGAGGGCATCTTCGACCTCATCATCGCCGACCGCATGCTGCCGGGCCTCGACGGCCTCGCCATGGTCAGCGCGATTCGCGCGGCGGGGCTGGATACGCCGGTGCTGATCCTGTCGGCGCTCGGCGCGGTGGACGATCGCGTCGACGGCCTGAAGGCGGGTGCGGACGATTACCTCTGCAAGCCCTTCTCGTTCGCCGAACTGTCGGCCCGGATCGAGGCGCTCGTCCGCCGATCGGACCGCGCCGGGGCGGAGCCGACCAAGACGCGCCTGTCGGTCGGCGATCTGGAGATCGACCTGCTCTCCCGCGCCGTCACCCGCGCCGGCCGGTCGATCCCGCTCGGCGCGCGCGAGTTCAACCTGTTGGAATTCCTCGCGCGGCATGCGGGGCAGGTGGTGACGCGCACGATGATGCTGGAGAAGATCTGGAACTACCATTTCGATCCCGGCAGCAACGTGGTCGACGTCCATATCGGTCGCCTCCGCCGCAAGCTGGAGGAAGGCTTTCCGACCCCGATCCTCCATACCGTGCGCGGTGCGGGCTACCGTCTGGCGGCCGATCCCGCCTGAGTTCGGCCGGTAGCGGCTGTCCTTGGCAAGGGGCCGTCCCGGACTGTCCGCTGACCGCCGGATGCGATAGGGCGAGCCATGCGCCTGTCCGTCACCGCCCGTATCGCCCTGCTGTCGATCCTATTGACGCTGGTCGCCAATATCGTGCTGCTCGGATTCGTTTGGAAACAGACCGATGCGGTGGTCGTCGACACTGTGCGCCGCGACACGATTGAACATGCCGAGGCGATGCGCGCGCTCTATCGCATCGGTGGGCTGCCGCCGGTGGTGGCGGCGACCGCCCAGGCCCATACGGGCGACGACAGTTCCTTCTTTATCGCGGTGCTGGATCACAAGGGCCGAACGGTGGCAGGCACGTTGCCCCCCGGGCTGTCGCCGGCCTTGCTGCCCACCGCGTTCCGGATCGGCGATGTCGTTTCGCCGACCACGCGCGACGGCATCGGCTATGTTCTGCGTCCGATCGGGGACCATTGGCTGTTCGCCGGCCGCCGGCTCGACGTGGTGGATACCGAGCGTCGTGCGATCGAGGATGCGCTGGTGATCGCCGTGCTGCTGTCGCTGTTGCTCGGGGTGGTCGCCGCGCTGATCCTCGCGCGCTACGTCGGCCGCCGACTGACGCGCATCGCCGCAGTGATTGAGGCGGTGAGCGAAGGCGACCTGTCGCGGCGCGTGCCGTTGACGCCCGCCCACCGCGATGCCTTCGATCGCTTGGCGGACCGATTGAACCAGATGCTGTCGAAGCTCGAACGGCTGATGGTCGAACTGCGCGTCGTCACCGATAGCCTCGCCCATGATCTTCGCTCCCCGCTCGCGCGTCTGCGCACCAAGACCGAGCAGGCGGTGCTGATCGCCGATCCGCAGGCGCGCGAGGCGGCGCTAGGCGGCCTGCTCACCGAAACCGACCTCGTGATGCGGATGCTGACCATGGTGATCGAGATCAGCCGATCCGAATCGGTGTCGCGCGACCGCTTCACCGAGGTGGCACCCGCCGAACTGGTGCGCGAGATCGCCGACCTCTACGAACCGGTCGCCGAGGACGCGGGGCTGGTCTTCACCGTCGCGATCGACGACACGGCGCCGGTGATGCGCGTCCATCGCGAATTGCTGAGCCAGGCGATCGGCAACCTGATCGACAATGCGTTGAAACATGCCGGCGACGGTGGCGCACTGACGCTGCGGCTGGAACGACACGCAACGGCGATTGCGATCCAGGTCGAGGACCGCGGCGCAGGGATCGCCGAGGCGGATCGCGAACAGGCGCTGAAGCGCTTCGGCCGCTTGGATGCGGCGCGCACGACGCCGGGGGCGGGCCTCGGCATGGCGCTGATCGAGGCGGTTGCACGGTTGCACGACGGGCGTTTCGAACTGGCCGACAACGCGCCGGGTCTGATTGCGCGGATCGTGTTGCCGGTGACGCGGACCTGACCACGGGGCCGATCCGCCCACTCGTCGCGTTTTCCCCACTGCCGATGGTTAACCACTTGTCAGGGCGCGGCGCTTAGTGTGTCGGGCGGGACGCGGCCGGGGGGCTGCATGTGGGGCTTTTGCGCCGGAGACGGCAAGAAGGAGCGTTATGCTGGGGGCCATCGTTTTCACCTATGGCATGCTGATGAGCTTCGTGTTCCAGGGCGCGGCCCGGAACGCCAAGCTGAAGCGGCCCAATCCGCCGATGCTGCAATATGTCGGCTATCTGCTGGTTGGCCTGTCCGCCGGTCTGTCGGGCATGTTGCTGCTGATGGCGTTCACCGCGAAGGCGCCGTTCCCGCTGGTGTGAGGGCGCGCGCTACCGCTTTAAGGGGGGCGCTACCGCGTCCTCTACCGGTTCCCGTAACCCGTTCGCCCTGAGCCTGTCGAAGGGCGCCTCATCGCAAGCGGATCGCTCGAGGGTAGGCGCCCTTCGACAGGCTCAGGGCGAACGGCGATATATACGGTAAGGAAAGTAGGCCCTTACGCCGCCCGGCGCGTCGCGAGGGCGGCCTCAATCCGCGCGATCAGCTCGCTCATCGAGGGCGCCGACCAGGGCACCGTAGCAGGCGCGGGCATCTGCACCTTCTGGGCGATCCGGCGATAGGCGTGTTGCGACAGGGCCATGACATCTTCCTCGGACTGACCTGAGGAACGATGCCGCCGACATGCTCACCAAAAGGTTAACGGCTGGCCTCGGCGTCGCAAAGCGGTACAGCGATCGGCATGACTGCGCTCAATCTGTTCGGCCTGTTTGCCATCCTGTTCATGCTGCTGTGCTACCTGATGGAGGAGCGGTCGCCGTGGTGGACATTGGGCTTCGCCTTCGGCTGCCTGCTCAGCTCGGCCTATGGGTTCCTGCAGGGTGCCTGGCCGTTCGGCGCGGTGGAGCTGCTCTGGACGGCGATTGCCATCCGCCGCTGGTGGGTGGGGCTGAGGAAGGTGCGCGCGAATGCGGAACCGCTCGCTTGACAGGGCGTTTGCGCGCGCCTACCTGCCTGTCCTTCCGAAGCACCGGTCCCGGCGGCGCCTGTTGGCGCGCGTCGCGTGCATGCGTACAGGGCAGGTGTTGCTCGGAAGATGCGACGAGATGGGGTTTGTGCGGCCATGCCAAACCCTGTGGAGCTAGGAGAAACGTTTCATGGCACGTATCGCGGGTGTCAATATCCCGACCAACAAGCGCGTGGTGATCGCGCTGACCTACATTCACGGCATTGGCCCGGCCAAGGCCAAGGAAATCACGGAAAAGCTGAACATCGCCGCCGAGCGTCGCGTTCAGGACCTGACCGATCAGGAAGTGCTGCAGATCCGCGAGACGATCGACGCCGATCACACCGTGGAAGGTGACCTTCGTCGCGAAACCGCGATGAACATCAAGCGCCTGATGGATCTCGCCTGCTACCGTGGTCTGCGTCACCGCAAGGGCCTGCCGGTCCGCGGCCAGCGCACGCACACCAACGCGCGCACCCGCAAGGGCAAGGCGAAGCCGATCGCAGGGAAGAAGAAGTAAGCGCCTGCGCGCTTCCTTCTCCGCCGGAAGCTGGTCGGCAACGATCGCCCGGCGTTTCAGCTAGTTAAGGTCAGGACATAATCCATGGCACGTGAACCGCAGCGTCTTCGCCGTCGCGAACGCAAGAACATCACCGCCGGCGTCGCGCATGTGAACGCCAGCTTCAACAACACCATGATCACCATCACCGACGCGCAGGGCAACGCCATTTCGTGGTCGTCCGCCGGCATGATGGGCTTCAAGGGCAGCCGCAAGTCGACCCCGTATGCCGCTCAGGTGGCCGCGGAAGACGCCGGCAAGAAGGCCGCCGAGCACGGCGTCCGCACCCTCGAGGTCGAGGTGAAGGGTCCGGGTTCGGGCCGCGAATCGGCGCTGCGCGCGCTGCAGGCGGTCGGTTTCCAGATCACCTCGATCCGCGACGTCACCTCGATCCCGCACAACGGTGTGCGTCCGTCGAAGCGTCGCCGCGTCTGATTACCCACGCGCCGGCTGACGAGCCGGCGCGTCTTTCTCCCGGCTGGAGCTGCCCCCGTTCCGGCCCAAATTAGGGGACACCTGTGTCTGTCAATGCAAAGAACTGGCAGGAACTGAAGAAGCCCAACGGCCTTGAGAAGAAGGGCGGCGATGGCAAGCGCAAGGCGACCTTCGTGGCCGAGCCGCTGGAGCGTGGCTTTGGCCTGACGCTCGGCAACGCGCTGCGTCGCGTGCTGCTCTCGTCGCTGCAGGGCGCCGCGGTCACCTCGATCAAGATCGAGAACGTGCTGCATGAGTTCAGCAGCCTTGCCGGCGTGCGCGAAGACGTCACGGACATCGTCCTGAACGTCAAGCAGATCGCGCTCAAGATGCAGGGCGAAGGCCCGAAGCGTCTCCAGCTGTCCGCCACCGGCCCGGCCGAGGTGAAGGCCGGCGACATCGCCGTGTCGGGCGATATCGAGGTAATGAACCCCGATCTGGTCATCTGCCATCTGGACGAAGGCGCGACGCTCAACATGGAGCTGACCGCCGACATCGGTAAGGGCTATGTGCCCGCGACCGCCAACCGTCCGGCCGATGCGCCGATCGGCCTGATCCCGGTCGATGCGCTGTATTCGCCGGTGCGCCAAGTGTCGTACAAGGTCGATCCGACCCGCGTCGGTCAGGACCTCGATTACGACAAGCTGACGCTGACGATCGAAACCGACGGCACGGTGACCCCGGAAGACGCGGTGGCCTATGCCGGCCGCATCCTTCAGGACCAGCTGGCGCTGTTCGTCCACTTCGACGATTCGGCGATCACGCGCTCGTCGGCGCCGATCGGCCAGGCGGCCGCTCCGGCAGCCGGTGGCGAGACGGCGGGCGACACGCAGCAGATCAACCGTTACCTCCTCAAGAAGGTCGACGAGTTGGAGCTGTCGGTGCGTTCGGCGAACTGCCTGAAGAACGACAACATCATCTATATCGGCGATCTGGTCGGCAAGACCGAAGCCGAGATGCTGCGTACTCCGAACTTCGGCCGCAAGTCCTTGAACGAAATCAAGGAAGTGCTCTCGTCGATGGGGCTCCGCCTGGGTATGGAAATCCCCGGCTGGCCGCCCGAGAACATCGAAGAGATGGCCAAGAAGCTCGAGCAGGAGATTATGGGTTAAGCCGCATCGGGATAGCGATGCTATCCCGAAGACGGCGTCAGCCCGGCCGACGGGTCGGGGAGCGGCAACGCCGCAACCCGAACCCGATCGACGTGACCGGTGCGGCTTCGCCGCACCGCCACCCGGCCACCGAAAGACACCCTTCTCGGCGTGACTTTTGTGACTTTCCAAAAGGGGTGAACGGCGGTCCCCTGCTATCAAACCGCCAGCCTTGGGGTTCCGTGACACGGCCCCCTGACAAACGAAGGAAATACCCATGCGTCATCGCGTCGGCGGCCGTAAGCTGCAGCGTACCTCGGCCCATCGTACGGCCCTGTTCCGCAACATGTCGGCCGCGCTCATCAAGCACGAGCAGATCACCACCACCGTCGCCAAGGCGAAGGAACTGCGTCCCTACGTCGAAAAGCTGGTGACGCTGGCAAAGAAGGGTGGCCTGTCCAACCGTCGTCTGGCGCACGCCCGTCTGCTCGACGATGCGCAGCTGGTGAAGCTGTTCGACGTTCTCGCGTCGCGCTATGCCGACCGCAACGGCGGCTACACCCGCATCATCAAGGCCGGCATCCGCGCCTCGGACGCGTCGCCGATGGCGATCATCGAATTCGTTGACCGCGACGTCTCGGCCAAGGGCCAGGATTCGGGCCCGGTGCTGTCGGACGAGGATTTCGACGAGGCGGCGTAAGAGCCAGCGGAGCTGGATCGAGGCTCCAGCCTCGTCCGGCCGGCATCGCTACAAGCGACGTCCGACGACTCGGCTTTGCCGAGTCGTGCTTCGGATACGAAAGGCCGCACCAGCGATGGTGCGGCCTTTTTGTTGCCTGTCAGAGACTTGGCCCGCCGCGGCCAAGCCGCGTCGTCGGACGGGGCCTTCGCCCCGCCGGCCGGGCTTGGCCTTATGCGGCTGCGCCGCTAAGGCCGGCGCCATGCAGCACAGCGACAGCATTCTCATCGTCGATTTCGGCAGCCAGGTCACGCAGCTCATCGCCCGCCGGGTGCGAGAGGCGGGGGTCTATTCGGAAATCGCGCCCTTCCAGTCCGCCGACGAGGCCTTCGACCGGATCAAGCCGGCCGGCATCATCCTGTCCGGTGGTCCGGCCTCGGTCACGGCCGAGAACAGCCCGCGCGTGCCGCAGCGCTTCTTCGACGCCGGTCTGCCGATCCTTGGCATCTGTTACGGCCAGCAGGTCATGACCGCGCAGCTGGGCGGCCACGTCGTCGTCTCCGGCGACGGTGGCGAGTTCGGCAAGGCCTTCGTCGACGTGCAAACGAGCTGCGGCCTGTTCGACGGCCTGTGGGCCGAGGGTGAGCGCCACCAGGTGTGGATGAGCCACGGCGACAAGGTCGACGCGCTGGCCCCCGGCTTCACCCCCGTCGCCGTATCGGAAGGCGCGCCCTTCGCGATCGTCGCCGACGAGGCGCGCCGCTTCTATGGCGTGCAGTTCCACCCGGAGGTCGTCCACACGCCGGACGGCGGCAAGCTGATCGCCAATTTCGCCCGCCACGTCTGCGGCCTGACCGGCGACTGGACGATGGCCGAGTTCCGCGAGGCCAAGATCGCCGACATCCGCGCCCAGGTCGGCAGCGGCAAGGTGATCTGCGGTCTGTCGGGCGGCGTCGATTCGGCGGTCGCCGCACTGCTCATCCACGAGGCGATCGGCGACCAGCTGACCTGCGTCTTCGTCGACGGCGGCATCCTGCGCGCCGGTGAGGCCGAGCAGGTCGTCGGCCTGTTCCGGGGCCATTACAATATCCCGCTCGTCCACGTGCAGGCGCAAACGCTGTTCATGAACGGGCTCGCCGGGGTCACCGATCCCGAGGCGAAGCGCAAGTTCATCGGCAAGACCTTCATCGACGTCTTCGAGGCGGAAGCGAAGAAGATCGGTGGGGCAGAGTTCCTGGCGCAGGGCACGCTCTATCCCGACGTCATCGAAAGCGTCAGCTTTACCGGCGGCCCGTCGGTGACGATCAAGAGCCACCACAATGTCGGCGGCCTGCCCGAGCGCATGAACATGAAGCTCGTCGAGCCGCTGCGCGAACTGTTCAAGGACGAGGTCCGCGCGCTGGGCCGCGAGCTGGGGCTGCCCGAAATCTTCGTCGGCCGCCACCCGTTCCCCGGACCCGGCCTCGCGATCCGTATCCCCGGCGAAGTCACGCAGGAACGCTGCGACATCCTGCGCAAGGCGGATGCCATCTATCTCGAAGAGATTCGCAACGCCGGCCTGTACGATGCGATCTGGCAGGCGTTCGCGGTGCTGCTGCCGGTCCGCTCGGTCGGCGTGATGGGCGACGGTCGCACCTATGACAGCGTGCTGGCGTTGCGTGCGGTCACCTCGGTCGACGGCATGACCGCGGAGGCTTTCCAGTTCCCCGGCGACTTCCTGCCGCGGGTCGCGACCCGGATCATCAACGAGGTGAAGGGCGTCAACCGCGTCGTCTACGATTACACCAGCAAGCCCCCCGGCACGATCGAGTGGGAGTGACCGGGCCTCGCGATCCTGCGGGGCGGGATCGCGGCCCGGTCACTCGCCGGCAAGCAGCCGCCGCAGCGCTCGCCACACAGGAACCGTTCGCGCTGTGCCTGTCGAAGGGCAGGTGAGTCTCACCCTGCTTCGACAAGCTCAGCATGACCGGCGTCTCGGGCGGTGAGGCACGCGGTGCAGAAGGTGCCTACGCCACGTCCACCAGCACCATTTCGCTGTCCTCCAGCGCGATCACCCGCAACACGTCCTGGTCCGCGATCGCCGCGCCGTCGCGGGCGTTGACCCGCACGCCGTCGATCTCGACCGCACCCGTCGCCGGCACCAGATAGCCGCGCCGGTCCTTGCCCAGCGGATAGTCCGCGCTTTCGCCTGCCTTCAGCGTCGCTGCGACGACGCGGCCATCGGTGCGGATGCGCAGCGCATCGCCGTCCTCCTCGTAACCGCTCGCCAGCACGACGAACTGTCCCGCGCGCTCGCCCTTGGGGAAGGGGCGGGCGCCCCAGCTCGGCTTTTCGCCGCGGCTGGTCGGCTGGATCCAGATCTGGAAGATCTTCGTCGTCACATCCTCGCGATTATATTCGGCATGCGCGATGCCGGTGCCGGCGCTCATCACCTGCACGTCGCCTGCCTCGGTCCGGCCGAGGTTGCCCAGATTGTCCTGATGCGTGATCGCGCCTTCGCGGACGTAGGTGATGATTTCCATGTCGCGATGCGGGTGGGGCGGGAATCCGGACTGCGGCGCAATCGTATCGTCGTTCCAGACGCGCAGATTGCCCCAGCTTTCGCGCTTGGGATCATAGTAATTGGCGAAGCTAAAATGATGCTTGGCATCGAGCCAGCCGTGGTTGGCACCGCCCAGCGACGCGAAGGGACGAAGGTCGATCATGATACGTCTCCCGATGAGGGGCGGCGGATCGCCGGCGGCCCTCGTTGATCCGCAATATGGCGCGGGTGGGCGAGGCGATGAAGGGCGGCAAACGGCAACGGTCCGTTCGCGAAATGACGTGCGTTGACGCGGGCGCCGACACGCGAGAGGAGGAGGCATGACCAAGCCCCCCATCGGCCGCGACACGCGGCTGTGCATGTCCCTGTCGGCGCGTCCCGGCAATTTCGGCTCGCGCTTCCATAACCGACTGTACGAGCTGACGGGGCTGGACTTCGTCTACAAATCCTTCTCGACCACCGACCTGCCCGCGGCAGTCGGCGGCATTCGGGCGCTGAACATCCGCGGCTGCGCGATCTCGATGCCGTTCAAGGAGTCGGTGATTGCGCTGCTCGACGGCCTCGCGCCCTCCGCTGCCGCGATCGACAGCGTCAACACGATCGTCAACGACGATGGCGTGCTGACCGGCCACAATACGGATTACGGCGCGGTGGTGGATCTGCTGCGCGACGTCGACCCTGCCACGCGATTCGTGCTGCGTGGATCGGGCGGCATGGCCAAGGCGGTCGCCGCCGCACTGCGCGACAGCGGTTTTGCCGACGGCACGATCGTCGCGCGCAACCGGGCGGCGGGCGAGCCGCTCGCGACGCTGTACGGCTATCGCTGGGCGCCGGAGCTGGCTGAGGATGCGGCGCTGCTGATCAACGTGACGCCGCTCGGTATGACGGGTGCCGATGCCGACGCGCTCGCCTTTCCGGTCGAGATGATCGCGGACTGCACGATCGCGTTCGACGTCGTGCAATATCCGCCCGAAACGCCTTTCCTCCGCGCGGCGCGCGAGGCGGGCAAGCGCTGCATCACCGGCACCGAGGTGGCGACGTTACAGGCCTTGCAGCAGTTCATCCTGTACACGGGTGTGACGCCGACCGATGCACAGGTCGCCGAGGCCGCCGCGTTCGCGCGCGGCTGAGCCGGATCAGCGAGACGCCGAGCCACATTCATAGATGTTTGGGAAATGGCGCGCCCGGAACGATTCGAACGTCCGACCCTCAGATTCGTAGTCTGATGCTCTATCCAGCTGAGCTACGGGCGCTTGGCCATGGCAGAAGCCACGGCGGGTATTGGCGCTGCGGGTGGGACCCGCAGCAAGATATGGTCGGGAAGAGAGGATTCGAACCTCCGGCCCCTGCCTCCCGAAGACAGTGCTCTACCAGGCTGAGCTACTCCCCGACGGAGTCCGTCCGGGTCGTTTTCGGCGACCCGACCGTGCTTGGAGGCGCGCCTATAGCCACGCCCGAAACGGGATGCAAGCGCCCGATGCACTCTCTTGCGAAATCATGCGTGTTCGCCGTAGCAGGTGGCGCGTGAATATGATCGAAGCCCTTGCTGCGGCGCTGGTAATCCTGAACGTGGCGCTCGTCGCAGGTCGCAGCCTGTGGAACTATCCGGTCGCGCTGGTGGCGGTGGCGATCTACGCCAGCGTGTTCTTCGAGGCGCGGCTGTATAGCGACGCGCTGCTCCAGGGCTTTTTCTTCGCGGCGAATCTGTACGGCTGGGCGAACTGGTCGCGCAGTCGGCATGCGGCGGGCGAGGTGGTGGTCGACACGCTCGATTCGCGGGGGCGGACGCGCTGGTTGGCGGGCGGTATCGCCGCCTGGGCGATCTGGAGCGCGCTGATGCATCGTTACACCGATGCCTCCTATCCCTGGTGGGACGGCGCGATCGCCATCGCGTCGGTGGCAGCCCAGCTGTTGCAGGCGCGTCGCCGCATCGAAAGCTGGTGGGTGTGGATTGCGGTCGATGTGGCGAGCGTGCCGCTCTACGCCGCAAAGGGGCTGTGGTTTACCGCTGGGGTGTACGGTGTGCTGCTCGCGCTGGCGGTCTACGGCTACGTCGACTGGCAGCGCGCGGCGACGCGACGCCAGCTGGCGGTGGCGGCATGACGCCGCGAACGATCTGCCTGCACGGGCCGGAGAGCACCGGCAAGTCGGCGATGATCCCGCGGCTCGTCCAGCATTTCGGTGGCGTGCCGCATGTCGCCGAGTTCGGGCGCACCTATTGCGAGGCGTTCGGCACCGACCTGACGATGGCCGATCTGGTCGAGATCGCGAAGGGCCATGACGGCAAGACCCGCGGGGCGCTGTCAGAACGCAGCTATCCCGTGATCCTGGACACCGATCCGCTGATGACGGCGGTCTGGGCGGACATGATGTTCGGCCGCCGCGATCCCTGGTTCGCAACCTGGACCAATACGGCGGACATCTACCTGCTGTTCGATATCGATCTGCCGTGGGTCGACGATGGCACGCGGATGTTCGGCAGCCCCGCGCAACGCCAGCGTTTCTTCGATCTCAGCCGCAAGATCTTGGAGGAACGCGGCGTGCGCTGGGCGCTGGTAAGCGGGCAGGGCTCGACGCGTTACATCAACGCAATGCACGCGATTGAGGCGCTGAGCCGCGACTAGCGCAAAGCCGTCCTCCCCTGCTAGGGGCGGCGCATGACGACCCCGCTTTCGCAGATCCGTAACTTTTCGATCATCGCCCATATCGACCATGGCAAGTCGACACTTGCCGACCGCCTGATCCAGCGCACCGGCGGCCTGACCGACCGCGAGATGTCGAGCCAGGTGCTCGACAACATGGACATCGAGAAGGAACGCGGCATCACCATCAAGGCGCAGACGGTGCGCCTGTCGTATCCCGCGAAGGACGGCGTCACCTATACGCTGAACCTGATGGACACGCCCGGCCACGTCGACTTCGCGTACGAAGTGTCGCGGTCGCTGGCGGCGTGTGAGGGCGCGCTGCTGGTCGTGGACGCGGCGCAGGGCGTCGAGGCGCAGACGCTGGCCAACGTCTATCAGTCGATCGAGCATGACCATGAGATCGTGCCGGTCATCAACAAGATCGACCTGCCTGCCGCCGAGCCCGAGAAGGTGCGCAAGGAGATCGAGGATGTCATCGGCCTCGATGCGTCGGAAGCAGTGCTGGCCAGCGCCAAGTCGGGGATCGGCATCGACGACATCCTCGACGCGATCGTCACCAAAATTCCGCCGCCCAAGGGCGATGCGACCGCGCCGCTCAAGGCGATGCTGGTCGATTCGTGGTACGATCCGTATCTGGGCGTCGTTATCCTCGTCCGCGTGATCGACGGCACGCTGAAGAAGGGGCAGCAGGTCGCCTTCATGCAGGCGGGCACGACGCATCTCGTCGACCGCGTCGGCTGCTTCCGGCCGAAGATCGAGCAGCTGACCGATTTGGGGCCGGGCGAGATCGGCTTCATCACCGCGCAGATCAAGGACGTCGCGCAGGCGCGCGTCGGCGACACGCTGACCGACGCCAAGAAGCCCGCAGCCGAGCCGCTGCCGGGGTTCAAGGAAGTGCAGCCGGTGGTGTTCTGCGGCCTGTTCCCGGTCGATGCCAATGACTTCGAGAAGCTGCGCGAATCGATCAGCAAGTTGCGGCTGAACGATGCGAGCTTCAGCTTCGAGATGGAGACGAGTGCGGCGCTGGGCTTCGGCTTCCGCTGTGGCTTCCTCGGCCTGCTGCACCTGGAAATCATCCAGGAGCGGCTGACCCGCGAATACGACCTCGACCTGATTACGACCGCGCCGTCGGTGGTCTATCAGATCGACCTGACGCACGGTGGCGGCCAGATCGATCTGCACAACCCCGCCGACATGCCCGATCCCAACAAGATCGAGAGCATCAGCGAACCGTGGATCGAGGCGACGATCTACGTTCCCGACGAATATCTCGGCAGCATCCTGAAGCTGTGCCAGGACCGCCGCGGTATCCAGAAGAATCTGACCTATGTCTCGGGCCGCGCCCAGGCGACGTACGAACTGCCGCTCAACGAAGTGGTGTTCGACTTCTACGATCGCCTGAAGTCGCTGTCGAAGGGCTATGCCAGCTTTGACTATCACCAGATCGGCTATCGCGAGGGCGACCTCGTCAAGATGAGCATTCTCGTGAACGAGGAGCCGGTCGACGCACTGAGCATGATCGTCCACCGCGGCACCGCCGAAGTGCGCGGGCGTGGGATGGTCGAGCGGCTGAAGGAGCTGATCCCGAGGCACATGTTCAAGATCCCGATCCAGGCGGCGATCGGTGGCAAGGTCATCGCGCGCGAGACGATCAGCGCGATGCGCAAGGACGTGACCGCGAAATGCTATGGCGGCGACGCGACGCGTAAGCGCAAGCTGCTGGACAAGCAGAAGAAGGGCAAGGCCCGGATGCGCGAATATGGCTCGGTGAGCATTCCGCAGGAGGCGTTCATTGCGGCGTTGCGGATGGGGGATGAAGGCTGAGGCTGAGCGCCCGAGGCTAAGCAAAGCTTAGCCGAGGACCAGCGCCAGCCCGGCCGACGACCGCGCGACCCTGTCGTCGCGCGTGTCGATCGACGACGCGGCTTCGCCGCGGCGTGGCGTGTTTCGGTGTATCTTTTTTCTTAGTCACTCCGGACGTGTTCCGGAGTCCACTCTGCGGCGAGGCTTCCGCTTTGAGCCTCCGGACGTCCCCTGGTCGCCTGGTGGACCCCGGAACAAGTCCGGGGTGACGGGTTTGATGGGGCCGAAGTTGGTCTTCAGCGCGCCACCGCCGCGGCGAAGCCGTGCCGTCGATCGACACGGGCGAGAGTGAACTCGCCCGGTCGTCGGCCGGGCTGGCGCTGATCCTCGTCTAAGCGGCTGCGCCGCTTAGCCTCGGGCGCGCAGCCTTACATATAATTCTGGGGATCCGGGCTCGGCAGGTTGCAGGCGCGGGTCTTGCCGCGTTCGCAGGCGTCGACCTGCGCGCGCCAGTCGGCCATCGCCATCGCATAAGCACGCTCGCGGTCTGCCTGAAGCGCGGCATTCGCGACGATCGTCTGACGACGGGCACGCATCGCGGCGCGGTAGGCGGCGACGTCGGCCTGATAGCGCGCGTCGTTGGCGGCGTTGACCGCGGTCACGGCATGGCCGTCCATCCGCGCCTGTGCCGCGACGTCGCGATTGGCGGCGGCGACGCCCGGCGCGCTTTCGGCGGCGATTGCGTTGCTGCGTGGGGTGTTGCTGTCGTGACCCGGATCATAGGGCAGCGGCGTGCTGGGCTGATCGGCGGGATTGGTGCTCTGGGTCTGCGCGATGGCCGGGGCGGCGATCACCAAGGCGGCACCAATAAGTAACGGACGAAACATGGAGAATGCTCCTTGTTGGACTGTCCGCGATAATCGGTGAACGACAGGTCCGGTTCCGAACCCAGTGTCGGCGTCAGCGTTGCAGCTTGGCCAGCAGCGTGTCGAGGGTCTGCAGAAAGCGGCTGCGGTCGGCAGCGGCAAAGGGTTTGGGGCCGCCCAATTGCTCGCCGCCCGCGCGCAGGTCTGCCATGATCGCCCGCGTCGCGATCGCGCCACCGATCGACGCGGTCGTGAAAGGCTTGCCAGTAGGCGCGAGCACGGACGCGCCTGCCTTCAGGCAGCGATCGGCCAGCAAAATGTCCGCAGTGATCACCAGTGCCGCAGCATCGGCGCGTTCCGCGATCCAGTCATCGGCGGCGTCAAAGCCGTCGCTTACCACGACGCGCGTGATGAGCGGGTGCTGAGGGATACGGAAGGGCGCGTTGCTGACCAGCGTCACGGGCACCTCCCGGCGCCACGCGACTTTGTAGATTTCGTCCTTTACCGGACAGGCGTCCGCATCGACGAGGATGCGGACGCCTGGTGCCGGATCGGATGTCATCGTCTGCGCGCCTTAACCGCGGGGGCCCTTGCGATACGGCTTGGCCTGATGCCGCGCGGGCGCGCCACCGGTACGCGGGCGACCAGCATTGTCACGCGGCGCGCGCGGACCACGCGGACCGCCGCCATGACCGCCCTCGGCGCGCGGATTGCCGGCGAAGGGGACGATCTGCAGGCTGCCTTCGTCGCTTTCCGGGTTGGCGGTGCGCTGTACGCTGGCGAGTACGCGGTCGGCGACGGTGCGCGGCACTTCGAACAGCGTTTCCTTCGGGTTGATGCGGATCGCGCCGATTTCCGCCTTGGTGATATGGCCGCGGCGGCAGATCAGCGGCAACAGCCAGCGCGGGTCGGCGTTCTGGCGGCGGCCGATGTCCATGCGGAACCAGACGGTATCCTCGAAGCCGGGGCGGGGACCCTGCTGACGCTCGCTCTGCTGCGGCGCTGCCGAATCGAGCAGGTCTTCCGCCTGCGGCATCGCGGCGCGGTGCGCGTGGACGAGTGCGGCGGCGATATCCTCGGGCGACTTTTCGGCAATCAGGCGCTGCGCCAGCTCGCGATCCTCGTCGTCGAACTCGATCGGCTCGAGCAGCGTCGCGATCAGGCGCTCCCGATCCTGTTTGCGGATGTCGTCGGCGCTGGGGGCGGGGATCCAGTCGCAGGCGATCTTGGCCTGCTTCAGCATCATGTCGACGCGGCGGCGGCGCGGGTAGGGGACGATGAGCACCGCGGTGCCCTTCTTGCCCGCACGACCGGTGCGGCCCGAGCGGTGCTGCAGCGTTTCGGCGTCGCGCGGCATTTCGACGTGGATCACGAGCGTCAGGCTGGGCAGATCGATGCCGCGCGCAGCGACGTCGGTCGCGACGCAGACGCGGGCGCGGCGATCGCGCAGTGCCTGCAACGCCTGGTTGCGCTCATTCTGGCTGTGTTCGCCCGACAGCGCGACCGCCGCGAAGCCGCGCTCGACGAGGCTGGCGTGGAGGTGGCGGACGTTGTCGCGGGTGGCGCAGAACAGGATCGCCGTCTCCGCTTCGTGGAAGCGGAGCAGGTTGATGACGGCATGTTCGATATCGGCGGGCGCAACGGTGACCGCCTGATATTGGATGTCGCCGTGGCCACGCGTCTCACCGACGGTCGAGATGCGCAGCGCGTCATTCTGGTAGCGCTTGGCGAGCGCGACAATCGGCTTGGGCATGGTCGCCGAGAACATCAGCGTGCGGCGTTCGGACGGCGACGAATCGAGGATCTGCTCGAGGTCTTCCCGGAAGCCCATGTCGAGCATCTCGTCCGCCTCGTCGAGCACGGCGACGCGCAGCGCGGACAGGTCGAGCGCGCCGCGCTCGAGGTGATCGCGCAGGCGGCCCGGCGTGCCGACGACGATATGCGCGCCGTGGCTGAGCGAGCGACGCTCCTTGCTGGCGTCCATGCCGCCGACGCAGGTCGCGATGCGCGCATGCGCTTCCTTGTAGAGCCACATCAGTTCGCGGCTGACCTGCAACGCCAACTCACGGGTCGGCGCGATGATCAGCGCGAGGGGGAGGCCCGGCGGCGGCAGCGTGCCGTCGACGAGCAGTTCGCCCGCCATGGCAAGGCCGAAGGCGACCGTCTTGCCCGAACCGGTCTGGGCGGAGACGACGAGGTCGCGGCCGGCGGCTTCGGGTTCGATCACCGCGGCCTGGACGGCAGTGGGCGCTTCATAGCCACGGGCGACGAGCGCTTCAGCAAGAAGCGGGGGCAGGGAGGAAAAGGGCATGGGAAACCTAAAATAAAAGCGGGCCCCGAAGCCCATGCCGACAGGGCAGGGCTGGAGCGCAGCAGGTCAACAAAATCGCGATGGAAATCGCGGGCCAATGCGGGCGGCAATACGGGTAATGTGGCGCTTATCGCGTACGCATCATGGCCGTGGCCGTAACCCCAAGAGACCCTGCCTGCGCGCCAAATCCGCGAAGCCGAGGCCGAGCGAGGCCGCGCGGGCTCCCTACGCCAAACCGCGCCGCTGCGCAACTCGGGCAAAATCGGAGGGTGGCGCTACACGTGCGGGGCAACATTCCGTAACATTTATTAGTCCGATGCGGGATCAAACCCCGGCGCCTGCCGTTGGGCGGCGACGGATTGGAACGGGGCCGCCGCGGCGCCGACCATCGCGGTGAGGACGACTGCATGGCGACACTGGCTCCCCCGGCCCCACGGCACGCACCCCGAGATCGCGGTGGACCGCATGGCGCCGGGCGCACGCTGGATGCGCTGAACTTTTTCCTGGCGGATGTGCGCGATGGGCTGGGCCCGTATCTCGCCATCTATCTGCTCGCGGTACGCGGGCCGGCGCATGGCTGGAACGAGGCGACCGTCGGCATGGTGCTGACCATCGCGGGCATCGTCGGGCTGGTATCGCAGACGCCGGCAGGCGGCCTGATCGATCGCAGCCGTAACAAACCGGCGATCGTCATCGTCGCGGCCTTGCTGGTGACGCTGACCAGCGTATCGCTGCCCTTCGTCCACGGTTTCGCGATGGTCACCGCGACCCAGTCGCTCGCGGCGGTGGCGGGGGCGGTGTTCGCCCCGGCGATCAGCGCGATCACACTGGGCCTGTTCGGCCCCAAGCTGTTTTCGAAGCGCGTCGGGCGCAACGAGGCGTTCAATCATGCCGGCAACGCCGTATCCGCCGCGCTGGCCGGAGCACTGGCGTGGAAGTTCGGCCCGGTCGTCGTCTTCTGGTTGATGGGCGCGCTGACGGTGGCAAGCGTCGCCGCAGCGCTGCGGATTCGCAACGGCGATATCGACAATGCGGTGGCGCGCGGCCTCGATTGTGAACCGGACGAGACCTGCGACCAGCCCGGCGGTTGGCGCGTGCTGGTCGAGAACCGGCCGCTGCTGCTGTTCGCCGCCATCGCGTTCCTGTTCCACCTGGCCAATGCGGCGATGCTGACGTCGGTCAGCCAGCTGCTCGCCAAGACGGTAGGCAAGGATTCGGCGACCTCGCTGACCGCCGCCTGTATCGTCGCAGCGCAATTGGTGATGGTGCCGGTCGCCGTCATCGTCGGCCGCAACGTCGATAGCTGGGGGCGCAAGCCGCTGTTCCTTGTCGCGTTCGGCGTGCTGGCGGCACGCGGTGCGCTGTATACGCTGTCGAACGACGCCTGGTGGCTGGTCGGCGTGCAGGCGCTCGACGGAGTGGGAGCCGGTATCTTCGGCGCATTGTTCCCAGTGGTGATTGCCGACCTGACGAAGGGTTCGGGCCGCTTCAACGTCGCGCAAGGCGCGGTCGCGACGGCTCAAGGGCTGGGCGCGGCGCTGAGCGCGACGCTGGCGGGCACGATCATCGTCGGGGCAGGCTATGCCGTAAGCTTCCTGACGTTGGCAGCGACAGCGGCGGTCGGCCTCGCGCTCTATGCGATGGCGATGCCCGAGACAAAGCCGAAGCATCCCGCGCCCAAGGCGAAGGGGCACGCCGCATGATCGCGACGGTCGCCATCTGTGCAGGCGCCACCGCAGGTGTGATCGCGCGCCCGTTCCGTTGGCCGGAGGCGATCTGGGCGGTCGGCGGCGCGTTGCTGCTGCTGGTCACCGGGTTGATCGCGCCCGGGGCGGCGTGGGGCGCGGTGCTGAAGGGCAGCGACGTCTATCTGTTCCTGATCGGCATGATGCTGCTGTCCGAGGCGGCGCGCGAACAGGGCGTGTTCGACTGGGTCGCCAATCTTGCAGCGGCGCGCGCAAACGGATCGGCCACGCGCCTGTTCACATTGGTATTCCTGACCGGGGTGGTCGTGACGACCTTCCTGTCGAACGACGCGACCGCAGTGGTGCTGACCCCGGCGGTCTATGCCGTGGCGCGACAGGCGGAGGTGAAGCCGCTGCCACTGCTGTTCGCCTGCGCACTGGTCGCCAATGCGGCGAGTTTCGTGCTGCCGATCTCCAACCCCGCCAATCTGGTGCTCTACGCCAGCGACCTGCCGCGACTGGGCGCGTGGCTCGGCGCGTTTGCGCTGCCGTCGGTGTTGGCGTTGGTGGCGACCTATGCGGGTCTGCGCTTTCTGTTCCGCGATGCGCTGAGCGGTACGGCGGCGCAAGGCGAAGGGGTGAGCCTGTCGACCGGTGGCCGGCTGGCGCTGATCGGGATCGGTGCGACGGCGACCCTGCTGACGATCGCGTCGGCGGTCGGCTGGGATCTGGGCTGGCCGACCTTCGGCGCGGGCCTCGCCACCGCGATCGCGGTGCAGGCACGGGCCGGCGAGACGCCGCTGCCCTTGCTGCGGCGCGTGTCCTGGTCGGTGTTGCTGCTGGTCGCCGGGCTGTTCGTGATGGTCGAGGCGCTGGCGGAAACGGGGCTTATCCAGTGGCTCGCCACCCAGTTGATGCACGGCGCTGCGACCGACCTGCGCGCGACCGCTGCGGCGGCAGGCGGCCTGCTCGCGGTCGGTAGCAATGCGATCAACAATCTGCCCGCCGGGCTGATCGCCGCGCAGACGATCGCGGCGGCGCACCCCCCCAAGCTCATCGTCGATGCGCTGCTGATCGGCGTGGACCTCGGCCCGAATCTGTCGATCACCGGCAGTCTTGCGACGATCCTGTGGCTGATCGCAATTCGTCGCGAAGGCGAGGACGTCAGCTTCTTCCAGTTTCTGCGCGTCGGTGTGGTGACCACGGTGCCCGCGCTGATTCTGGCGATCGGCGTGCGGGTGTTGCTCGGTTGACGTGATTCGCCCGTGTCGAATCGGCCGTTAGGTTCTTCGGTCCGGGCGGGCGCTATAGGCCGCCAAAGGCCCGAGCCGTCAATGGGGTGACGCTTCTAGGAACGAGGCAAACTCTAGAGCGCCTGCGCCGCAGCCCAACCACTCGCCCACGCCCATTGGAAGTTGTAGCCGCCCAGCCACCCGGTCACGTCCACCGCCTCGCCGATCGCGTGAAGGCCCGGCACCCGGCGCGCCTCAAGCGTTTGCGACGATAGATCGGCGGTGCTGATACCGCCCACGGTGACCTCCGCTTTGGCAAAGCCTTCGCTGCCGTTGGGCGCGAAACGCCAGTCGGCAAGGCGCCGCGCCGCCTCGTCCAGCCGCCGGTCCGGCGTGTTGGCGAGTTCCGTGCTCACGCCGATTCGCTCGGCCAGTGCCTCGGCGAGCCGGTCTGGCAGATGCGCGGCCAGCGCGCGGCGCAAGGTGGTGCGGGGCTGCTGGCGCTTCGCCTCGATCAGCCAGCCGGGCGCGGTATCGGGCACGAAGTCGATGCCGATCGATTCGCGGGGGCGCCAATAGCTCGACACCTGCAGGATGGCGGGACCCGACAGGCCGCGGTGGGTGAAGAGGGCAGCCTCGCGGAATCGCGCCTTGCCGGCGCTGGCGACCACTTCCGACGCGACGCCGGACAGCGTGGCGAACAACGCCTCCTCGCCGCCCAGCGTCAGCGGCACCAGCGCCGGCCGGGGCTCGACCACCTTCAACCCGAATCGGCGGGCGAGATCATAGGCGAATCCGGTCGCGCCCAATTTGGGGATGGAAGGACCACCGGTGGCGATGACCAGCTTCGGCGCGGTCACGGTGCGGCGGGGCAGGGTGACGCGGTACGCTTGACCATCGTGATCGACCGCGCCGATCGGCGACGACAGGGCATAGTCCACGCCGCCCGCCGCGCATTCGTCGCGCAACATCGCGACGATCTGCTTCGCCGATCCGTCGCAGAACAATTGGCCGAGCGTCTTTTCGTGCCAGGCGATTCCATAGCGATCGACGAGGGCTACGAAGTCTGCCGCCGTGTAGCGGCCCAGCGCCGATTTGGCGAAATGGGGGTTGGCGGACAGATAGCGGTCGGGCGCCGTGTGGATATTGGTGAAGTTGCTGCGCCCGCCGCCCGAGATCAGGATTTTGGCGCCGACTGCGTCATTGTGGTCGACCAGCAATATCCGGCGGCCGCGTTGTCCGGCGACCGCGGCGCACATCAGTCCGGCGGCGCCGGCGCCGAGGACGATCGCATCATAGGTATCGGGGCTCGTCATGCGGCGCCGGTAGCCGCTGGCGGCGGCGTCGGCTAGCACGGCGCATCCAAGGAGAGAGCGATGCGACTGAGATCCCTGCTGTTCGTACCCGGCGACCGACCGGAGCGATTCGCCAAGGCGGCGGCCAGCGGCGCGGATGCGATCATCCTCGACCTGGAGGATTCGGTTGCAATAGCGGCAAAGGCGGCGGCGCGCGAGGCGGTGGCGCGCTATCTGGCGGAACCGGCGGACGTGATTCGGTTCGTCCGCGTCAATCCGCTGGGGAGCGGGGACCTCGACGCCGATCTTGCGGCGGCGCGCGG
>NZ_CP015521.1:0-510000 GCF_001638925.1 Sphingomonas sp. NIC1 | reverse complement strand
TCTGCTAAGTCGGCTTCAAGACGACGTATAGGGCCTGACGCCTGCCCGGTGCCTGAAGGTTAAGTGGAGGGGTGCAAGCTCTGAAATGAAGCCCAGGTAAACGGCGGCCGTAACTATAACGGTCCTAAGGTAGCGAAATTCCTTGTCGGGTAAGTTCCGACCTGCACGAATGGCGTAACGACTTCCCCACTGTCTCCAGGACATGCTCAGCGAAATTGAATTCTCCGTGAAGATGCGGAGTACCCGCGGTTAGACGGAAAGACCCGTGCACCTTTACTGCAGCTTCAGAGTGGCATTAGGAAAGAACTGTGTAGCATAGGTGGGAGGCTTTGAAGCATTGGCGCCAGCCGGTGTGGAGCCATAGGTGAAATACCACCCTGTTGTTTTCTGATGTCTAACCTCGCACCGTTAGCCGGTGCAGGGACCCTCTGTGGCGGGTAGTTTGACTGGGGCGGTCGCCTCCTAAAGAGTAACGGAGGCGCGCAATGGTGGGCTCAGGCCGGTTGGAAACCGGCTGTTAGAGTGCAATGGCATAAGCCCGCCTGACTGCGAGACTGACAAGTCGAGCAGAGACGAAAGTCGGTCATAGTGATCCGGTGGTCCCTCGTGGAAGGGCCATCGCTCAACGGATAAAAGGTACGCCGGGGATAACAGGCTGATAACCCCCAAGAGCTCATATCGACGGGGTTGTTTGGCACCTCGATGTCGGCTCATCACATCCTGGGGCTGGAGCAGGTCCCAAGGGTTTGGCTGTTCGCCAATTAAAGTGGTACGTGAGCTGGGTTCAGAACGTCGCGAGACAGTTTGGTCCCTATCTGCCGTGGGCGTCGAAATTTGAGAGGAGTTGACCCTAGTACGAGAGGACCGGGTTGAACGTACCTCTGGTGTACCTGTCGTCGTGCCAACGGCGCAGCAGGGTAGCTATGTACGGACGGGATAACCGCTGAAAGCATCTAAGCGGGAAGCCTCCCTCGAGATAAGATTTCATAGGACGGTCGGAGACCACGACCTTGATAGATCGGATGTGGAAGTGCGGTAACGCATGGAGCTAACCGATACTAATTGTCCTATTCGCGCTTGAGAGGACACACCATCAATGACAACCCTGGGTTGTCGACGATAGGCGTGGATGTCAGCGTCGAACGCCAGATAACGAATACGCATACAGTAACAGTGCACGCATCGATTTGAACCACAGCTCAGCCGCACGGCCAGCACGCATGAAGCGTGCCGACCGAGCGGCTCAGCTCCCGCACACGCTTCATTGCCTGGTGGCTATAGCGTCGGTGTCCCACCCGATCCCATCCCGAACTCGGCCGTGAAACCCGACTGCGCCAATGGTACTACTGCCTAAGCAGTGGAAGAGTAGGTCGTCGCCAGGCATTGAAGCCTGTGCGGGAAACAAGAACCCATTCATGATTTCGTCCCAACGGGACACGCAACCCTCGCCACAAGCGAGGGTTCTCGCGTCTCCAACGGACACTCCATCAAAGCCCACTTTGATGGTCCTTGGCGCGGGGTGGAGCAGCCCGGTAGCTCGTCAGGCTCATAACCTGAAGGTCACAGGTTCAAATCCTGTCCCCGCAACCAACCCTCACAAAAGCCCCAGACCACCCAGTCCGGGGCTTTCGTGCGTTTGGGCCCACATCCAATCCACAGCGCAACCTCACAACAGAACCGCTCCGATATGCGCCGCCCAATCCGCGGGGCGCGCCTGACTTGACAGAGGAACTGGTCACCCACTCGAGGCGCCCAAGAGCGCCACGCCGCCAAACGACGGCCACCAGCATCGCCGAACGTTACGGCCGACACCCCATCACTGGTTTAAAGCTATAGGCGAGCCCCAGCGCCCCCAGCCACTGGCCGCGAGACCCGGCCTGCGCGACGATCGGACTATCGCCGATGCTGCCGGTCATCGTCCCATACGTGCCAAGCGCGACGAGTTGGACGCCGTGCAGGAGATTGCCGCGCAGCGTCCGAACGCCGATCAGGCCTATGGTCCAGCTTTTCATCCCTCCCTTCGCATCATAGACGGGCAGTCCGCTCCGGATGCTGTCGGCGGAGGAGATGCTGTAATAGGTTCGGGCATAGCGATCTTCGGCGATGTCGGCCGATGCCGTAAAGGCCACTGCCGCATGGAGAGAGAGAGCGGCGTGAAATAGGCCACGCTGGGCTGCCAGACCCCCGCTTCATGCACGCCGGAGACGTCATGCCGATAAGACAGCGCCATGGTGAGCTTGTCATAGGAGCTAGTCGCCACTCCCGTCTTCTGAACCCCGACATAGCCGCCCATTTCAACGGCAGTCCAAGTGCTCCGAGCGCCCGTACACGAGGATCGTGAATAGCGCCCATGGCGCTGCGATTGAAATTGATCTGCGCGAATGGCCCCACCTGTACCTGCCAGACCGGCCCGGGTCGGTCGCTCAGCAGATTGAGGCTGGCCTGGTTTCCGGCGACGAGGAAGCTGTGTCCCTTGACCGATCCGATCGCGGCGGGCGCGACGACCAGGCGGTAATGGTCCGAACCCTCATGGTCGGGAACGACCGCCAACCCCGCGCCGACCGCGACGATGTCGCGATCGAGGGGGTCGGTGTCCAGACGGGACTGGGCCGTGGCCGGTGCGGGGAACAGGCAGGCGGTCAGCCATGCCGTCGCGCCAAAGACAGCAAATTTCGACACAGGAAGAACCTTTCGATCAGCCGCCGAGGGCGACGTGCAACTGGATGCGGGCGAGCGCGCCAGCGATGGTCTGGCGGAGCAGCGCCCGCTCGGCGGCGGTCTGTGCGGCTTGCGTCTCGATCAACGGCCCGGCGGCGATGTCGCCGCGCCGATATCGCGCCTCAATCGCGGCCACGGTTTGCGTTTGGGCAAGGCTGTCGATCGTCGCCAGCACCCGCCGTCGGTCGAGCGTCCGCACCATGGCCAGCGCATCGTCCACCTCGCGCCAGGCATCGCGCACCGTCTTCTGATAGGTAAGGGCGGCGCTGCGCTCTTCGGATCGACGGAGCGACAATTGGCGTTGCAGCCGCCCACCCGCAAAGATCGGGATCGACAGCACGGGGCCGACGCCGGTGGTACGCGCATCCCACCCGAAATCGGCCAGGTTCAACACGTCGATGCCGAAGAGGCCGGAGAGGTTGAGGCTGGGGTAGAAATCAGATTGTGCGGCGCCGATCGCGGCAGTTGCGGCGTGCAGCGCGGCTTCCGCGGCCAGAATGTCGGGCCGGCGTCGGACGAGATCGCTGGGGATGCCGGGCGCGGGGGCGGCGAGCACCGGCATGGCGGACCGATCGGTCGCGTCGAGCGGTGGCGTATCCGGGTTACGGCCGACCAGCACCGCCAAGGCACGGGCGGAGCGCGCGATATCGGTGTCGAGCGTTAGCAGCGCACTCTGTCTCGCCCGCCGCTCCCGATCCGCCGCGCGGACGTCGATGCCGGTGGCCAGTCCTCGCGTCTGGAGTGCCGTGGCGATGGCGAGCGTACGGTCGCCCAGCGCCTGCTCGCGAATCGCAAGCCTGCGCTCCTCCACCAACCCGCGCCATTGCCAATAGGTCTGCGCGACCGCTGCCTCGACCGACAGCCGCGCACCCCGGGTGGCGGCGTCCGCTTGCGCGGCCCCGGCGGTGGCGGCCTCGACTTCGCGCCGGTTCTTGCCCCACAGGTCGATCGCCCAGCTGGCGCTGATATCGGTCTGGTAGAGATCGAACGCATAGCCCTTGGGGATCGTAGCGTCGGCGGCATTCGGCGACTGGCCCAGCAGCAGCGCCAGGACGCTGGCCAGCCCGGCGGTGCCGATGCGGTTCCGACTATAACCGAGCTGTGCGCCCACCTGCGGCAGGCTGTCGGCATGCTTGGCGTCGCGGGCGATCCGCGCCGCGGCCAGCCGCTCCTCGGCGATGCGCAGGTCGAGATTGGCGGCGCGCGCCTGATCCTCCAGCCGGTCGAGCAGCGGGTCGCCGAAGCTGCGCCACCAGGGCGCATCGGGCTGGGCTGGTGCTGCGACGGTGCCCGGCCACCGCGCGGGGAGGTCGGCGACGGGCGGATGGAAATCCGGGCCGACCGTGCAGCCGCCCAGCAGCAGCAGCGCGACCAAGCCCGCGCCGATCGTGCGACGATCAATCATGCGCTGCCTCCTTGGCAGTATCCTGGTGCCCGAAGAGCAAGAGGTAGAAGGCGGGCAGCGCGACCAAGGTCAGGATGGTCGCGCCGATCAGTCCGCCGATCATCACGATCGCCATCGGCCCCCAGAAGATGTTGAAGCACAGGGGGATGAAGGCGAGCACGGCGGCCAGGGCGGTCAGCACCACCGGGCGGGCGCGGCCGATCGTTGCCTCGATCACCGCGGTACGCACCGTCATCCCCTCGGCCCGGTGCGTCTCCACCTGATCGACCAGGATGATGGTATTGCGCATGATCATCCCCGCCAGCGCGATCAGCCCCAGCAGCGCGACGAAGCCGAACGGCGCGCCCGTCAGCAGCAGCGCCGCCACCGCGCCGATGATCCCCAGCGGCGCGGTGGCCAGCACCAGCAGGGTTCGCGGCAGGCTCTGCAACTGGATCATCAGCAGCACGAGCATGATCCCGATCGTGACCGGAAGCAGGCGATAGATCGCGCGGTTGGCGTCGGCGGACAGTTCGCCGTCGCCACCCTCCGCGATGTCATATCCGGGCGGCAACGCAGCGCGGATGGCGGCGATGCGCGCAGCGGCGGCGTCGACGATCTCGGCGGCCTGGACGTCGCCGATCATGTCGGCCTGTACCGTGATGGTCTGCGCGGCATTGCGCGTCCAGACGATCGGCTGTTCGGTGGTCGGCGACAGTGTCGCGACCTCGCTCAGCGGCACCATGCCGTGCGCTGTCGATACGGGCATGTCGATCAGACCGCCCAGGTCGTGCCGATCCTCGGCCCGACCGCGCACCATGATGCCGATCCGCTTCGTCCCACGCAGCACCGCGCCGCCCGGCGCGCCCGACAAGGTGGCGGCAAGATCGCTCGCCACCTGCGCCCGGTCCACCCCCAGCGCCGCCGCACGCGCCGGATCGATCCGGAAGCGCGCGACCGGTGCGGCGATGCCCCAGTTGATCTGAACCGCCGTGGACGATGGGATGGCGCGCAGCACCGCCGCGATACGCTGAGCGATCGCGCGCAAGCGGGCGGGATCGGGCCCGGTCACCCGGTATTGGACCGGCGATCCCAGGCTCGGCCCCAGCGACAGGCGACGCACATGCAGGCTGGCGCCCGGAATGCCCGGCATCCGCTCCAGCTTATCGATCAGCGCATCGCGCGCCGCCAGATCGCGGGCCGCCAGCATCACCGTCGCATTCGCCGGATTGGGCAAGGCCGGACCATAGGGAAGGTAGAAGCGTGGCGCCCCGCGACCGACGAAGCTGTCCATGCTGCGGAGGCGCGGGTCGCCGTGCAGCAGATGTTCCAGCCGCCGCGTCGCCGCTGCGGTCGCCTCGATCGAGCTGCCCGGCCGCATCGCGAGGTCGACCATCACCTCGGGCCGGTCGGAATAGGGAAAGAATTGCTGCCGCACGCGTGTCGCGCCGAGCAGGCCGACCGCCAGCAGCGCGATCGTGATGCCGGCGACCAGCCAACACCGGTTCAGCGCCCACTCGATCGCGGCGCGCAGTCGCCGGTAGAGTCCGGACGGCCCGGCGGCATCGCCATGCCCCCGCGCCATGTCCGGCAACAGCTTGACGCCCAGGAACGGGGTGAAGACCACGGCGACGATCCAGCTGACCAGCAGCGCCGATCCCGTCACCCAAAAGATGCCGCCCGCATATTCACTGGTCGTCGACTGAGCGAGACCGACCGGCAGGAACCCGACGACGGTGATCAGCGTGCCGGTCAGCATCGGAAAGGCGGTGTGCGTCCAGGCATAGGATGCGGCCTCATGCCGATCGACGCCCTGCTCCATCTGGACCACCATCGCTTCGACGCTGATGATCGCATCGTCGACCAGGAGGCCGAGCGAGAGGATCAGCGCGCCGAGCGAAATCCGCTCCAGCCCGATCCCCGCCACCCCCATGTACAAAGCGACGATCGCCAGCGTCAGCGGCACCGATAGCGCCACGACGATCCCCGTCCGCAAGCCGAGCGTGACGAAGGCGACGACCAGCACGACGGTCAACGCGCAGAAGAATTTGATGAGGAAGGTGTTCACCGCCTCTCGGATATTGGCGCTCTGGTCCTCGACCTGCGTCAGCCGCGCACCGGCGGGCAGCGTGCGCCGAAGCTGCTCGGCCGCCGAGCGGATCGCCTTGCCGAAGCCAAGTCCGTCCGCGCTCGGCCGCATCGACACGGCCAGGATGACCGCCGACCGGCCGTCATGGCGCACCACCGCCTCGGGCGGATCGGCAAAGCCCCGCGCGACCGTCGCCATATCACCCAAACGCATCGCGCCGGACGGCGTCGGGATCGACGCGCTTTCCAGATCGCGAACATCGTCCACCTCGCCGTCCAGCCGGACGGGCGTCTGCATCGCGGCCTGTACGCCGCCCGCCGGAGCAATCGTCTGACGCTGCGCCAGTGCCTGGGCAAGGCGACCGGGCGACAGGCCCATGCCGGCCAGCCGCCGCGGATCGACATCGACGAACAGGCGCTGCGGCAGTTCGCCAATGATCTCGGCCTTGCCCGCTCCGGGTACGCGCAGCATCGTCTCGCGCGCCTGCTCCGCCAGCCGGACCAGCCGGGCATTGTCCGCGCCGGTCAGGGCAAAGACGTACCCATAGACGTCGGCATTGTCCTCACTCGCCGCCAGCAACGCGCCGGCCGGCAACACAGGCTCGATGTCCTTCAGCTTGCGCCGGACCTGTTGCCAGACATCCTTGATCTGTCCCGGAGGGGCTGCATCCTTCAGCTCGACGGTGATGACGCAGGCGCCTTCGAGGCAATAGGTCTGGAGATAGTCGAGATAGTCGATTCCGCGCAGCGTGCGCTCGACCGGATCGGCGACCTGCGCCTGCATCTGCGCCGGGCTCGCGCCGTCCCAGCGGGCGGACACGATCATTTCCTTCAGCGTGAAGCCGGGATCTTCGTTGCGCCCCAGCGCCAGGAACTGCGCCGCGCCCGCGACGAAGAGCAGCGCGATCAGGAAACCCACTAGGGCGGGGTGTCGGATCGCCCAGCGGGAGAGGTTGAGCCGGTCCATGGCTTAGTGGAACCCCGGCTCGATACCGGCATCGACCACGCTCTGTCCGTCGACCAGCGTGTCGGCGGCGGTCGCGACGATCGACTGGCCATCGCGCAGACCCGTGATCAGCGCATCGCGCCCCAGCCATGCCGCGATCCGCACCGGCTGACGCCGGATGTGGCTGTCGGGCTGCAGCGTCCAGACATAGGGGCGCCTGTCCGCATCGCCGATGGCGGACAGGGGGACGCGGACCTGCTGGACCGGCGTGGGGGTGCGCAGGGTAAGCGTAACGATGCTGTTGTAGGGCGGCGGCGATCCCGTGCCGCTCAGGACGAAGCGGGCATCGCGCAGATGCGATGTCGGATCGCCCTCCGGCGCGAGGCGGCGCAGCCGGGCGGTGAACGTACCCGCACGGCCCGGCATGCCGACATCCGCCATCATCCCGGACGTCAGGCGCAGATCGGCCGGTGCGTGGATCTCCACCTCGGGCGCGCCGCTGGCGAGTTTCAGCACCGCGCTGCCCTCCTCGACGACGCTGCCCGGTTCGGTAAGCCGCGCGGTGACGACCCCGGCCTGCGGCGCGACCAGCACCGCGTCCGATAGCATGTCGCGGCTCCGCCGAACGACCGCCGCGGCAGCGGCGACCTTAGCGGCCGCCGCGCGGGCGGCCAGAGCCCGCTGGCGGACCTCCGCGCTCGACAAGGCGCCAATGCCGTCCAGCCCGCGCGACCGGTCGGCTGCATCCTGCGCTGTCCGCGCATCGGCGGTGGCGGCGGCGAGCTCGGCCTCGGCCTGCGCCGCTCCGGCGTCGGCGTCGGCCTTGCCCAGGCGTCCCAGCACCTGACCGGCGCGCACCGTATCGCCGACCTGAACGGTGAGCGTCAGCACCCTTCCGGGCCGTTTGAACGCGAGCATCGTCTCGCGATAGGGGCGCACGACGCCGCTGAACTGGCGCAGCGCGCCGCCTGCGGCATGGACGGGTACGACATCGACGATCGCCGTATTGCGATCGGGCTGCTGCGACGGTGGCGACGCACAGGCGGACAGGGGTAACAGAAGCGCGACGAAGTGACGGTGGCGAGCAAACGGCATGACGGCCCCCAGACAGCGGAACGGGCGCGCCATGCCGGGTGCGACGCGCCGCGCCTCCCGGATTTCCGATTTCGACCGATCGATTTCGAAAACGATCAGTCCGACAGGGGCGGAGTCTCCAGATGCCGGCGACGGTAGGCGCTGGGCGTCTCGCCGAGCCGCGCCTTGAAGCTGCGGTTGAAGACCGCCAGGCTGCCAAAGCCCGCATCCATCGCAATGGTCAGGATCGGGACGTCCGCCTGTTCGGGATCGGCCAGCGCGGCGCAGACCTCGGCCACGCGCAATCCGTTCAGATAGTCGCTGATGTTGCGATGCCCGAAACGGCCATTCACCAATCGGCGGACGCGATATTCGGGCACGTCGAGCCGCGCGGCGATCGCACCGATGGTCAGCTCGGGCTCGCGGTACAGGCGGTCCTGCATCATCGCCCTATCGAGCGCACGGGCGAGCGGCTCGTCCTGCTCCTGCGGCGGGGACGGATCGGCGGCGATCACCAGGGGCAGCGTGCTGTCGGGCGCGGCGGATGCGAACATGTCCCGATGCCGCAGGCCGAACAGCAGCAGCGCGAGACCGAACGTCCCCGTCACCATGCCGATCGCGCTCGCGATACCGGCCATGGCAAAGCGGCCGAAGGCCCGACCGACGATCTCCGCACCGATCGTCCAGAGCACGACGATCGTGACGATGACGACGAACGCCACGCGCGCGCGGCGCCGCGCCTCCACCAGATCGGTCGCGCGGTTCTGCCAGGCATGGCGCAGCGCATCGACGGTAAGCGCGATGCCCGCGACGTACAGAACCCCATCGAGCAGATGGAGCGGTGCATGCGTTCCGCGCTCGCCGCCGATCACGGCCGCGCTGACGCCGAGATACCCCAGCGCCAAGCCCATTTCGGCAACGCCCGGGCGGAAATCGTCCTCGAACCACGAACGGGCAAACAGCCAGAACAGCGGCAAACTCGCCGATCCGGCGAGTTGCAGAAGTGTGGCGAGCGACGGCCTATGCTGGACGAACGGCAAAGCGGCCGCTTCCGTCAGCAAGGCGGCGCATGCCAGGGCCGCGCCGTAGCGGCCGGCGCGGGTCGGCGCTTCGCTGAGGAACAGCGCGACCGCCAAAGCGAGCAACGTGGCGATGCCGCCGTGCAGCCAGGCTTCGATGCTCAGCACGCGGGTCTTTCTGTGGTGGCACCGATCGCGCGCGACGGCACGCTGTCGGTCGAGTGAAAGGTGGGGGGCGTATTCCGCGCCGACCTATTGCGGCGATCCCGGCTTGCCAAGCGGCGAGGGGCGGTTTCATCGAGATGCATGGTGCCGTGCGATCTTGTGGCGGCGTTACGGCTTTTCGGTCGTGCCTTGTCGTATTGCAGGACGAGGGATTGCGCGGGGTGGGGGAGTGATGCGCATGGCGCGGGGCGTGCGATGGGTGGCGCTGGTGTCGATGGTGGTCGGCACGGCGTCGGTGTACGCCGGGCCCGCCTTCGCTGCGGCGTCGTCCGGGTGTCGGAGCCACACGACGCTGGCGCCATGGGGGCGTTATCCGGTGCGACGCTGGACGCCAATCCGGCTTGTCCGCCAGCCCGCGACCATCGACGATGACGGCAGTAAACGCGAGGGGCTGGCGATCGGTGCGCCGTTCCGCGCGCGCATGGTGCAGGCCTATGGCGTCGACGACGGCGAGGCGCGCCGGATCGTGGAGATGGTGACCGCGGAGGGCTGCTATCGCGCGTTCCGGGCGGATTCGTTCGTGGCTGCCGACCAGGCCATCATCGCTGCCGAAGTCGCGCGGCATCCCTCCACCCCCGATCCCAACCGCTATGCGACCGTTCTGGAACCCGGGCAGGTGGAGCCAGGCGACATTGAGGCGGGCAGGATCGCCAAGTACGAGACCCAGCATTTCGTCTTCTGGTACGGCACGAACACCAAGGGCGACAGCTATGCCTATGCACGCAACACCGGGCAGGACTGGCGCACCGTCCTGACCCGCGCGGGGGCGTGGGCGGAGCAGGTGTGGCATCTGAGCCGCGATCTGACGGGCGCACCGATGCCCTATGCCGACCGTCCGGCCGGCGAGCGCCGACGCATCGCGGTCTACATCTCCGGCACCGGCCGCCCCCATGTCGCGGACGGCGACCTGATGTCGGGCACGCCAGTCGCCTCGCCCGCCATCTGGATCGCCGCGAGCATGCTCAATTACGGGTCCAAGACGTTCGCGCATGAATTCGGCCATGTCATGCAATTCTACTCGGGCGGCCTGCGTGACAGTCCGAGCGCCGGGGCGATCTGGGAAGCGGGCGGCAACTGGCTCGGAAACCTGCTCGTGCCGGGTTCGGCGACATGGATCGGGAGTTACGGCAACCGTCAGTATGTCGGGCCTTTGTGGCCCGATGCGCGCTACGGTGCGTTTCCGTTTCTCAACATGCTGTTCGAAGATCCGCGCACGCGACCGCTCGTCTGGGCGGGTTGGACCCACAATGCGCGGACCGCCTCTGGGGCGTCTACCGAGGATTTCGTGCCGACCATCCTGCGGCTCGGCACGGCATCGGGCGCCTATCCGAAGGGCTTTCGCTCCTTCGCCGACGACATGGGATGGTATGGCGCGCGGCTCGTCACGCTCGATTTCATGAACCAGCGCGCGCTGCTCGACGCCGTTGCGCAGTCGCGGTTCGTCTTCGGCGGGAGCCGCTTTGCCGCGCTGGTTCCGGGCGATCGGCCGGGCCGGTTCGTGCCGCAGTCCGACCAGGTGCTGCACCAGTTCGGCACGGACCTCATTCCGCTGACCCCGACCGGCCATCGCGATACCGTGTCCGTACGCCTGACGGGCGCCACGACCGCCAAGGACGCGGCATGGCGTTTCGCGCTGGTGGCGGTGCGGGGCGAGGCGGATGCATCCTATTCCCGCCTGGGCGCGGTGGAGGGGACCGGTAGCGCCACCGTCTCGTATCGTATCCCCAAGGATGCCCGCCTGTATCTGGCGGTGACGGCGACGCCGGGCGTGTATGAATCGCTTGGCTGGCAGAAGCCCGGATCGACGGAGGGCGCGCGCTTTCCCTATGCCGTCGACATCAGTGGCGCGACGCCGCGGCTGAAGGGCGAGGTCGATTGCCGGATGCCGCAAATGACGCTGAAGGGGCCGCCGCCCGCCTGCTGACGCGGGGCTCTGCGCCGCCTATCGGGCAGGGGGCGTCGTGGTGCCGGACGTGTACACGACGGTGTCGTCGGTCACCACGGCCGTTCTGTCGTAGCGACGTCCGCCCACATCCGTGTCGTGTGCGGTCACGGTCACCCGGTTCGGCGTGGGCTGCGGCGGCGCGAACAGCGAGAAGCTGGGGGCGAAGGTCGTCAGCGTCTGTTCCGTGCGGCCGTTGTCGGGGCCATCGCCGCTGATCGTGCGCTCGCTGGCCTGCGCGATCTGCGTGCCGTTTTTCACCCCATAGAGCGGCGGCTGGACGCCGATGTCGATGGCCAGTGTGTCGCGTTCGGCGATGCGGCGCCGCGATGGCGTTGCGCCGCGCGTCGTGACGGTCATCGTCTGGCGTGCAACATAGCGCTTGCTCGACACGCCGGTGTCGCGGGTGTTGGTCAGCCGCTGGTCGAGGTCATAGGCGACGCGGGTGACCACGCGACCGTGAGGGGTGTCGACATAGCCCTCGACACGGTCGGCGCGCGTGGCGATCGTCTGCACCGTGCCGATCGCGCCCGGCCCTTGTGGCGCGCGAAGCTGTCGCGTGACGATGCGCGCGGGGGCGAGCGTGTTGGCG
Organism: Sphingomonas sp. NIC1; assembly: GCF_001638925.1. Lineage (NCBI taxonomy): Bacteria > Pseudomonadati > Pseudomonadota > Alphaproteobacteria > Sphingomonadales > Sphingomonadaceae > Sphingomonas > Sphingomonas sp. NIC1. The sequence goes on along the minus strand of NZ_CP015521.1, from coordinate 498,012 downwards.
GTCAGCGCCCCGGTCACCACCGGACGGGTGGGATCGACCGTCCCGATCAGCGTGCCCGACACGCGGAAGAACGTGCCGGCGGTCGGCATGGCAAGCGCGATCACATGCGGCTGGCCGTCGTTGAGCAGCGCGGCGAAGGGCGTGAGGTCGACCCGGGCGGGCGGCAGGTTCAGCGCGCGCAGGGCGGGCACGCGTCGCCACAGGCCGGGATTGATGCCGCCGGTGAAGATGTCGGGCTGGACCGAGCGGACGCCCGCCAGCCGTCCGTCGATCCGTACCTCCACCTCGCGATACGGTGCGTCGCAGGGCGGCGGCCCGAAGATGTTGCGCTGGGCGAGATTGCCGGGCGCGCAATCGTACCAGAATTCCTCGCGCTCCTGCCCGATGGCGAACAGGTCGATGGCGAGGCTCGTCAGGTTGCGCGGGAAACGGATCGTGCGTGACACCATCGGCTTTTGCGGGTCGAGCCGCGACAGTCCCGTTGTCACCGGCAGGACTAGGCCGTCCGGCCGGGGCGCTTCCCCGGCGTAGAAGACCAGACGGGCGCCCCAATGGACATGCGCATCATGGTCCTTGTCGAGATAGTTGACCAAGGTCGCCCGGCCGTCGGTCGGCGTGCGGAGGAGCGCGGCATAATCGGTCACGTCGCGGGCGACGTGCCAATGCGGGGCATAGGTCTCACCAGGCTCCATCGTCGTGCCGAGGAAGAGGGTGGCACCGCCCAGCGTCAGGTCGGCGGAGCGGTCGAACTGCGTACCCGTGGAGACGTCGAAGTCCGCCTCCAGCACCACCTTGCGCCACGGGCCGGGACAGTCGGCGGGCGGGCGGTAGGCCAGTGGCAAGGGTTCGTCGCCCTGAAACTCGTGCCGGTCGAACAGGGTGACGGTGCAGGATGGGCCGCTGGGGCGGGGCAGCGGCGGGCTCAGGTCGACGACGGCGTTGCCGATCGGCCGTAGCGCGGTCTGGCCAGCGGCGGGTGCGCCGATGCTGGCCGATAGCCCGGCGGCGAACAGTGCCCGCCCCATGATGCCGCAAAGGCGAAACCGCGGCATATGATCGATGTCCATGGCCCGTCCCATGTCAAAAGAGGAGCGCGTCCGCGCCGATGGCCGCCCGGGGCGAGGCAGGATCGGCCTCGCCCCGGTGCGCCTCAATGCTTGGCCAACACCTCAGCCGGGGTCACCACCTCGACCGGCAGGCCCAGTCCTTCCAGCTGCGGGCGGATCGTCTTGGCATCGCCCACGACGGTCCAGACCCATTTGGCAGGCTGCAGATACTGTCGCATCGCGGCATTGGCGTCCCGCAGCGCCACCGCGCGAATGCGCGCGTCGAAGGTGCTGAAGAAGTCGTCCGGCCAGCCGTTGCGCTGGAGCATGGCGGCGGCGGCCATCACCTGCCCGCCAAAGCGGAACGAGGCGACGTTCTTGCGCAGCGTGTTGGCGACGGCCTCGTCGAACTCCTCCTGCGTGATCGGCCGGTCGGTGACGATCGCGTTCAGCTCCTTCTGCACTTCCTTGATCGCAGGGCCGACCTTGTCCGGCTGCAACTGCACCTCGACCTGATAGCTCGACCCCAGGTCGTTGACGTCGAAATTGCCCGACGCGCCGTAGGTCCAGTGCTTGTCCTCGCGCAGGTTCATGTTGATGCGCGAGGTGAACTCGCCGCCCAGCGCGATGTTGGCGAGACGCGGTGCGACGCCCTCATAGCTGCGCGGCATGTCGACCAGTTGCCCGCCCCCCAGGAACGCCTGGACCTGGCCGGGCATGTCGACCAGCACGATCTTGGGCGGTCCGGTGACGAGCGCCGGACGCGGATCGAGCGCGACCGGGGCGGGGCCGCGCCCTTGCACGCTCCAATGGCCCAGCGTCGCATTCAGCTTCGGCAGGAGCGTGGCGAGCGGCTCGTTCGAGACGATGACCAGCTTGGCCTCTTCGGGGCGAATCCAGCGACGGAAGGCCGCCTCCAGATCGGGGCGGGTGATGGCGTCGACCTCGGCCACGCTGGGCACCTGCGATGCCTTGGCGAGCAGCGTCCCGGGCGCGAGCGCTTGCGTGAAGGCCGTGCCCAACAAAGTGCCGGGGCTGGTCGGCGCGGCCGTGACGCGCGACAATTCCTGCCGCCGATATTCCTCCAGCCGATCCTGCGGAAAGTCGGGACGGGTCAGCATCAGCATCATCGTGTCGAGCGTCGTGTCCAGGCTGGCGCTGGGCGCCGCGAACGAGACGCCGGAATCGGTGTTCTGCGCGCTGCCGTAGATCGCCGCGCCGGTCCGTTCGCGCAGCTGCTTGAACCAATGGTCGTCATGGCCACCCGCACCTTCGTCCAGCATCTGGAACATCGCGCGGATCGTGCCGGGCTTGCCGGCGGGATCGTCGACGCTGCCCACGTCGAACGTCAGTTCGGCGGTGGTGAAGGGGACGGCGTCGTGCTGGACGTAGAGGACGGGAATGCCGTTCGCCAATTTGGCGTGCTGCACCGGCGGGAAGCGGGCGGCCTGGGGCTCGCCGACGCCGGGGATGGGGCCGCGCGTGCCGCTTTGCGGGGCGACGACGGCGGTCTTGGGCGCGTCGGGCACCTCGGCCCCTGCGACGCTTTCGTCGCCCGCCGCGGTCATGCGCGGTCCCGGGACGATCATGCCGCGATAGCCCGGACGGCCCAGCCACTTGCGCGCATCGGCCATGACCTTTGCTGGGGTCAGGGCCAGATACGCCATCAGGTCGTCCTTATATTTGGCGGGCGAGCCGAGCACCGAATTGGCCTGCATAAACAGGCCGCCCCGCGCCTCGATCGTCTCATTGTTGCGGACCGCCGGGATGATCCGCGTTGCCTTGTAGCGCTCCAGCGCATCGGCGGACGGCGTGCTGTGCAGGAAGGCGGCGATCGCGTCGTCCAGCGCCTTTGCCGCGACGTTCGGATCGACACCCTTCCGGACCGAGCCGTAAATGGTGAATTCGCCGACGCCGCGATATGTCGTGTTGTCCGCGCTGAGATTGTTGAACAGCTTGTCCTGACGCACCAGCTTGTCGAACAGCGGCGCGCCGTCGATGCCGGTCATCAGGCCCGATACCGCGTCGAGCGAAAAGTTCGCCGGGTCGCGCCCGCCGGGCACGGGCCAGGTCCGGGCGATCTGTGCCGTCGAGACGGGGCCGGTGAACGATTGGTTGATCGGCGCGGTCAGGACCGGCGGCTCGGCGGCGGGCGCGGTGATCGCGCGCCCGCGCGGGATGTCGCCGAAATAGCGCATCGCCTTTTCCTTGGCGGTCGCGAGATCGATGTCGCCCGCCAGCAGGAGCGTGGCGTTGTTCGGACCGTAATAATCCTTGAACCACTGATGCACGTCGGCGAGCGACGCCGCATTCAGATCCTTCATCGATCCGATGACGCTGTGACCATAGGGGTGCGAGGCGGGATAGATCGCGCTGCGGCGGCTATAGCCCAGGATGCTGGCGGGATTGTTGTCGTTGTTGCGCTTTTCGTTCTGGACGACGCCGCGCTGCTCGTCGAGCACGCCCTGGGTGATCGCACCGAGCAGATGCCCCATCCGGTCGCTTTCCACGAACAGCACGCGGTCCAGGCTGCCGGTCGGCACCGCTTCGTGATAGTTGGTGAAATCATAGCCGGTGCTACCGTTGACGCCGATCGACCCGGCGTCGCGCAGATATTTGAAATAGTCGCCCGGCGCATTCTCGCTGCCGTTGAACATCAGATGCTCGAACAGATGGGCAAAGCCGCTGCGCCCCGCAGGCTCGAAGGTGGAGCCGACGGCATAATTGATGCTGGTATAGACGATCGGCACGCTGTGATCGATGAGGACGATGACCGTCAGGCCGTTGGGCAGCGTGAACGTCTGATAGGGAATGGTGAAATCGCGGACCAGCTTGACGAGTTCCGCCGGGGCGGTGTCCGGGCGGGATGCCGTGGTCGCTGCGGCGTTCGCGGGGCGTCCGGCCAAGGCCGGGACGGGGGGCAGGATCAGTGCCGTACCGGCCATCAACATCGTACGCAGGCTCATCGACTTATCCTTGATCGGTTGGGGAGGCGCTGGTCGAGCGACGGTTCGGCACCGTGACAGGGGTGCGGAACCGTCGCGGGACAGGACAATCGGGGGTGGGAAAACCGTAATGGCGAGGACCGTGTTTGGGGCGGCGTCCGGCCGCGCTGCGCCTGTCGACGATCCGCCGCACCCCGTCGTTTCGACGGGATGCGGCGGCCGGGGTCAGAACGACTTGCTGACCCCCAGATAGAAGTTGCGCAGCCGCGGATCGCCGTACGGGCTGTAATAGAGCGGCGCCTGCGTCACATCGAGCGGCGGCATCTTGTTGAAGATGTTGTTGATGCCGAAACGCACCGTCATCTTCTGCGGCAGGCGGTAGCTGATGTTCATATCATGATACATCTGGCTGGCGACCTTTGCCGATCCCTGCGCGGCCACGACGCTGCGATCCAGCGTCAGGTAATAGCCGCTGAGATAACGCGTCTGCCAGCCGAGGCTGAGCCGGTCCTTCGTCCATTGCAGCGACCCGCTGCCCCGGAAGCGCAGGGACCCGGATGCACTGGTGCCGGCCGCGAAACCGGCCGTGACGACGCCTGCGTAATTTTGTGCGGGCGTGTCGGCGAACGGCTGGATCACCAACTGGTCGACATAGGTCGCACGACCGATGGCCGACAGCTGACCGCCGAACAGGTTCGTGTCGTAGTTGAGCGTGAAGTCATAGGCCGAGGTGACCAGCGACGTCAGGTTGATCAGCGATATGTCCAGCGCGGTGATCGGCCCGACGGCAAAGCCCCCCGATGCCGGGCCGCGCGTGACGCGGTCGGGGTTGGATGTGATGAACTGGTTGAACTGCGACTGCACGGCACCGAAAAGCAGTAGCAGCGGATCGAAATACATGTCCCGCTTGTGGATGCGCGTCCAGTCGACCGAGAATCGCAGGCCGTCGATGAAATGCGGCTTCAGGATCAGGCCGGCCGTCCACGTCTTGGACGATTCCGGCCGGACGGCCGGATTGCCGCCCGAGAAGCCCGAGATGACGCCAAGGCCGAACATCTGGGTGCCGATCAACTCGTTGCCACGCTGCGGATCGCGCATCTGAAGGGTGATCTGCGGGCGGGGGACCTTGACCAACTGGCTGAGCTGTGGCGGCAGATAGCCGGTCGTGTACGAGCCGCGCAGCGTGACGCCATCGATCGGCGACCAGAGCAGGCTGATGCTGGGATCGGTATGCGCATTGGTGGTTGTCGACCGCTCGATGACGGTTCCTGCCGGCGGGCAGTTGTCGAAATAATTATATTGTTTCGCCTCGAACGGCGCCGTGCAGGATACCGGGTCCGACGTATCGGTGCCGTCGCCGCTATAGGATTCATGCCGCGCCGACAGGCGCAATTCCAGCAATCGAATCAGCGGCAATTGATGCTTGTCGCCCAGGATCGGGAACACGACTTCGCCATAGACCGACTTGGTCGTCTGGTGCGCAGTAGGCGTGAAGGTGGTGACCGCGCCATCATCGGTCAGCAGCGTGAGAAGGCGCGAATACAGCCTCTGGGTGTTGATCTCGGCGTTGACGGTCAATTGCGGCTTGCCGCCCGGCAGCGAGAACGGCAACGGCCCGGCGAGGCGTAGCGAGGGCGCGACGTTGCTCGATTTGCCGTCCTGCTGGCGCTGATAATAAGGCGTCTTGTCGTAGGTGAAGGGGAGCGGATAGGTCGAGGTATCGACCAGCGCGTTCAGAACCCCGGACTGGAGATCGCCGGAAGCGAAGGCGCTGATCGCCGGCGGGCTGTTCGCGACCGAATAATTGGACTGGGAATAGGCGACTTCGGCGACCGCCTGCCAGTCTGCCGGCAGCCGGATGATAGCACCGCCCAGCGTACGCAGCGTCGACGACACCTGCTTGATCCGGGCATCATAGGCGGGATTGGCCGGGAACGCGATCGCGAGATCCTGCGTGAACGGGTTGCTGGGGGCCGACGCGAACAGGAAGACCGAGTTGAGCGTGTTGGAGAAGGTGTTGACCGCCGAGGAATGCGACATGCCGATTTCGGCATAGGCGGTCAGCCAGCTGTTGAACGTGCGCCGCACCGCGACCGAACCGCTGTACTGATTCATCGGATAGAGTAGCGGCGCGCGGGCGCCGGTGCCGGCGGCGGTATTCGGCTGGTCGAGGTTGAAGGTGCCGAGCGACGAGAGCAGCGGAGCAAGGCCCGCCTTCGCGATCCCCGCATAGCCCTTGGGAATGGTCCCCAGGCCGCTCGACAGCGTCTGGCCGCCATATTGGGGCTTCAGCTGGAGCGGCGAGCCGTCCTGCGTCTTGAAGTTGACCAGCGAGCCCTGCGGCGGATTGGTGAAGCCACCATAGAAAGAGCCGGGGTCGTTGGCGAGGATGTCGTCCAGCCCACGGCGGCGCAGATTGTCGCGGTCGCCGTAGCGCAGCGCCAGCTGCTTGGTCCAATTGCCGGTAAAGGTCAGACGCGTGCGTCCTCCCTCCAGCGGCAGGCCGCCGGTGAGATCGATCAAGCCGCGACCCTGTTTGAAATCGCTGGTGTTGTCGTAGTTCGCCGACAGTTCGGCGCCCTTGAAGTCGCGGCGCAGCACGATGTTGATGACGCCGCCCGATGCGCCGCTGCCGTAGATGCCGGAGGCCGACGAGGCGAGAACCTCGATCCGCTCCACCGCAGCGATCGGGATGCCGGTGATCGACGGCTGGGTGATGTCGCCATTGCCCAGGTTGATGCCGGGCTGACGCCGACCGTCGACCAGGATCAGCGTGTCGCGCAGGCCTATGCCGCGCAGGTTGATCGCGCTGACGCCGATCGGGCGGCGGGGATCGGCTGCGGCGTTGCCGCCGATCGCCTGATCGCCGACGGTGGGCGAGGTGTTGACGTTCAGCTGGTTGCGCAGGAACGTTTCGAGGTTGGGCGCGCCGCTGCGCTCGATCTCCTTGCGGCCGAGCACGATGAACGGCTGGCTGTCGTCCTGCGTGCGTTCGATGCCGGTGTTGAGCGACCAATTGACCTTGCCGTTGACGAGGATGTCAGGCGTGGCGCTGGTGTCGACCTCGTCGCCGGCCAAAGGGCGGAGGGCGACCGCACCATCCTCCGTCGTGACGATCTTCAGACCGGTGTCGATCAGCAGGCCCTGCAACGCCAGCAACGGGGCATAATCGCCCTGGATGCCATTGGTCCGCTTGCGGCCGACATCGTCCATCCGATACACGATTTGGAGTTTGGTCACCTTGCTCCAGGCTTGCAGCGCCGCCGCCAGGCTCCCGGCTGGAATATCGAACCGCTGGGCGGCTCGTACGCCCTGCGTGGTCTGCGCCGCGACATGGCCTGGCACAAAGGCCGTCAGCATGCTCGCCCCCAAGGCGATCGCCACACCCCGTCTTTTCATCTGATGCCCCCTTGTTGCGGTCGCTCCCATCACGCCGCTCGGCAAGATTGTCATTCGACGGCAACGAACCCGTAACATCGGATTTCAAAAAAGTTTGCGATCGTGGAACTTTTCGCCAAAAGCAGTCGAAGCGGGGCTCGTCGCGTTTTTCCGTTAGGGTTTTGACGCGGCCGATTGTCATGACGGCCGAACCCCTTTGACGAAGGAGTGTCTCGGGCGGGCGATGGTAGACGACAGGCAGTTGGAGCGGTGGTTTTGCGAGGAGGTGCTTCCACTGGAAGCGTCGCTGACCCGCTATCTGCGTCGTAACTGGCGGACGGCCGAGCAGATCATGGATATCCGGCAGGACATATACGAGGCGGCGCTGACGGGCGGGCGGCAGGAATTGCCGACGAATACCCCAGGCTATGTCTTCACGATCGCGCGCAATATCCTGGTCAACCGGGCGAAGCGCGAACGGATCGTGCAGTTCGAACATTATGCCGACATGGAAAGCGTCGACCAGGGCGTGGATATGTCCGCAACCGACCGCCATCTGGATGCGCGCGACGCGCTGCGCCGGGCGCAGGAGGGGATCGAGCGGCTGCCTCCGCGCTGCCGCGAGGTCGTGCGCCTGCGCAAGATCGAAGGCTTGTCGACCCGCGAGGCGGCGGCGCGCATGGGTGTCGGCATCGATACGATCGAACGCCAGCTGGTACTCGGTATCCGCGCGATGGCCGATGCGATGCTGGGCGGCGCGGGCAAAATCCGTCGCGGCGGCGCGGCCGGCACCGGCAAGGCGCGCCGCCAATGAACCGCGCGACGATGATCGAAGAAACCGCCGCGCGCTGGATCGTCCGCCAGGAAAGCGGGGAATGGTCCGCCGAGGACGACGCCGCGCTGACCGCGTGGCTGGACGAGCAGATGGCGCACAAGGCCGCGTTCTGGCGTTTGCGCCACGGCTGGGCGGCGGCGGATCGCGTCGGCGCGCTTGGGTTCCAGAGCGCCGCCCCGCGATCGCGCGCGCGGCGCGGCTGGCAGGCGGTGCTGCGTGCCCGCCCTCGCGCGATCGGGGCGATCGCCGCCGCGCTCGCGGTGACGGTGGGGATCGGCACCACGGTGCTGCGATCACCGACGGGTTTTGGCCTGGGGCATGGTGCGCAGGACACGGCGTCGCCATCGCAGTCCGGGCCGGTGCGGGTGCAGACGCCGGTCGGCGTTCGCCATGCGATTGCGCTGCGCGATGGCAGCCGGGTGGAACTGAACACCGCGACCGTCGTGCGCACCGCGGCCGCCGATCAGGGGCGCGAGGTCTGGCTGGATAAGGGCGAGGCCTATTTCGATATCGTCCACCGCCCCGACGATCCCTTCGTCGTGCATGCGGGGCCGCGCACGGTGACCGTCCTGGGCACGCGCTTCACGGTTCGTCGCGATGGGGACAAGGTGACGGTGGCGGTGCTGTCGGGCCGGGTGCGGATCGAGGATGCGACCGCCGGTGCGGGCACGCGCTCCGCCGTGATCGGACAGGGCGACATCGCCTATGCCCGATCGCACGGCACGCTGGTGGCGCTGGCGGCACCGGCGCGGGTCGAAGCGATGACCGGATGGCGCGATGGCCTGCTGGTGTTCGACAATCAGCGGCTGGGGGACGCGGTGGCGGACTTCAACCGCTATACCAACCGCCCGATCCGCATTGCCGATCCGTCCACCGCCGACATCCGGATCGGCGGGACGTTCCAGATCGACAACAGTGCGGGGTTCCTTGACCTCCTCCACTCCGCGTACGGGCTGAAGGTGCGATCCGACGCGAACGGTATCCTCGTCGAGCCGTGACCGGCGCGCGCGGGGCGGGGGCCTGATGCCAGAGCTGGCGGTCGGCAGCGACCGACCCATGCTCGCTAAAACGTCGCCATCGCCCCTTGTACCATCGGCCGGACGGTCAGGTCCACGAACCGGTCGATATCCTCGCTGCGGCTGAGGTCGATGTCGAACTGGCCGGCGCCGATCGTTCGCGCCAGGCCGATGCACAAAGCGAAACAGCTATAGGCGAGCGGACAGTTGCGATGCGCGGCGGCGGTGTCGCTGAGGTCGAACCCGCCCTCGCCATAGATCAGTTCGGCCATGCCGACGAACGCGCGCAGCGAGGCGGCGCGAAACCCCGGATGGATCGTGCCCCGATCGGTGCGCCCGAACATGACCCGGACCAGCTCGGGCTGGGCGACGCCGAACCGGACGTAGATCTGGGCGTGGCTGATCAGCCGATCGACCTTCGTATCCTTGGTCGCGGCGGCGGCCTGCAATGTGACCTCCAGCCGGTCGAACGCCTCGCGTGCGATGTCGAGCACGAGGAAGTCGATGCTGGGATAATGGTTGTAGAAATTGCCGGGCGTTACGCCGAGTTCGCGCGACAGGCGGCGCACCGTGACATGTTCCAGCGTTTCGGTAGCGAGGATATGTTCGGCGACCTTGCGCAGATCCTCGACGACGTTGCCCCGATGATAATTGGCGCGCGGCGCTGCCGGTTCGGGTGCGTTCTTCGAAGCCGCCATGCTGCCGGCTCTAGCCGTGGTGCGATACGCTGACAACCGACGTCGCCGGGCCCAGCGCTCGGGCAACCATGGCACCGGTCGCGCTCCCCCGACGAGCGAGGGATCGTGCCGTCACATCCGGTTGGTCCGCAACGAAGCCTGTTGGGTGAGATCGGGATCGGCGGTCGGATGGCCGAGCAGATAGCCCTGTACCTTGTCGACGCCCAGCACGCGCAGGATATCCAGCTGTGCCTGCGTCTCCACTTGTTCCACCACGATCGGCGTGCCGACCGCACGACACAGCTCGACGACGCCGATCAGCAACTGACCGGCGAGCGGACATTCGGCGATCGACTGAACGAGGCCGCCGTCGATCTTGATCAGGTCGAACCGGATGTGTTTGAGGTATCCGATCGAGGCAAAGCCGGCGCCGAAGTCGTCCAGCGCCACGCGGACGCCGAGCGCCTGCAATTCGGCGATGGTCCGTCGCGCCATCTCCAGGTCCCGCAGCAGCGCGGTTTCGGTGATTTCGACGATCAGGCGATCGAGCGGGAAGCCGTGGCGTTCGCAGGCGGCGGCGACCATGGCGCACAGATGCGGCCCGACCTCGCCCGCGGTGACGTTGAACGACAGCGCGAGGTGCGACGGCCATTGCGTCGCCTTGACGAGCGCGCGGGCGAAGAGATGGTCGGTGAAATGCGTCGCGACGCGTGCCCGGTCCGCGACCGCGAACAGCTCGTCCGGCGGCACGTTGCCCAGGTGCGGGTGCTGCCAGCGCATCAGCGCCTCGTACGCGACGACCTCGCCGCTGCCGGTGCGGACGATGGGCTGGAAATGCACGTCGAGCTGCGCGAGCGCGGCCGGATCCTGATAGGCGGTTTCGATGATGCGGCGCCGATCGCTTTGCTGCTGCAAACCGTCGTGGAAGGCATAGGGCTGCGCCTGCTTCAGCGCCTTGCTCTCGTACAGCGCCAGATCGGCGCGATGCATCAGGTCGATCGGATCGCCGGGCCAGACATCGCCCGTCGACAGGCCTATCGATCCGCGCGGCTGGATCACGTCGTCGCCGATCGTGATCGTCCGGTCGAAGATTGCCGCAATGCGCTGCGCGGCCTCTGCAACCTCGGCCGCGTCGGCGGTGGGCAGCAGCACGGCGAACTCGTCACCGCCCAGCCGCGCGCACAGCGCCTGGGGCGGCACATGCTGCGCCAGTCGATCCGACACGCGGCGCAGCAGGACGTCGCCGACGCCATGGCCCAGTCGGTCGTTGACCGCCTTGAACCCGTCGAGGTCCATCAGCACGACGGTGGTGTCCAGCCGTTCGCCGGCCGGCCGCTGTGCTTCGTCCAGCCGGGCGAGGAAGGCGCGGCGGTTGGCGAGGCCGGTCAGCTGGTCGTTGAAGGCGAGGTGGGCAACCTCGCGCTCGCGCTCGATCGTCGTCGCATGCGCCTGCACGATGTCGTGGAATTGCTGGTGCTGGCGCTGCATCCAGGCGAACAGCAGCACGGCGATGACCGACAGGTTCGCCGCCGCCGCCATCAGCGCCGACTTTGCCCGTCGCGATCATCGCGATCACCATCGGGACCGTTCCCGACCAGATCACGGCATAAGCGGCGCGGGGCAGCGAGACCATGCAGACCGCGCAGGCGATCGTCGACAGCGCCGCGAAGAACGGGATGAAGGCGGCGACGTCCGCGCTGCGGGTATAGAGCACCCAGGCGCTCCACGCGGACAGGCTCAGGCCGAACAGCAAAGAGGTGCGGACCGTCGAGGCGAACATCCGCCGTGCCGCCGCCGCACCGGCATAATGGACCCGCCGCCACTTGAGGATGCGGACCACGCTGGAGCATGCGAGGACGCACGAGGGCAGATAGGTGACGGGCGCCGCGCGCGCGGATGAGGTGATGAACGTCAGGAAAGTGACGTTGATCAGCAGGATCAGGTGCAGGCTCGGCACCTGATGACGCAGCGCCCGGAATTGTGCCGCGGCGAGCATTTCGTCCAGTTCGCTATCGGCGGGATCAGGCGCGTGCGACGTCGGCACGGTGCCGCGCCGTCGGACGCCTTTCAGGGACGCCACGACTCGCGACAATCGCCCTCGCAGGACCCACGTCACGGGCGATGCGGGGGGTGAGGGCAGGGGCACGATTGTAGCCATAACCGACTGATTAGCGGCTAAAAGTGAATCCCTTCCTTCGGTGTGCGGGCGCACGATATTATTTGTTCAAGCGGGGGCTGCGGCGACCGTTGCCGTGTCGAGGGGGGGGATGAGCCATCAGCCCTGCGAGGTGCGGCGGTCGATCAGACCCGCGCGCGGAATGGCGTGAAGTCCGTACCCCGGTCGAACACGTCGACGCCCTCGGCCCGTTTCAGCGCGCCCACGACCACATAGGTCAGCGGCGTCAGCACGACCTCCCATGCCACCTTCAGCGCCCATTGGGTGAACAGTACGGTGACGACCAGCTGGGGTGTGAAGCCTTCCGCGCCCAAGAAGGCGACGGGATAGAAGATCAGGCTGTCCACGCCTTCGCCCAGGATGGTCGAGCCGATCGTGCGGGTCCACAGATGCTTGCCGCCGGTCCACACCTTCATGCGTGCCATGACATAGCTGTTGACGAACTCGCCCGCCCAGAAGGCGAGAACGCTCGCCAGCACGATCCGCGGCACCTGGCCGAAAATGACCGCATAGGCCGCCTGATTGCCCCAGGACGGCGCCGGGGGCAGGGCGACGACCACCCAGCTCATGAACGCCATGAACACGACCGCCGCGGTGCCCGCCCAGATCACGCGGCGCGCGCGGGCATAGCCATAGACTTCGGTCAGCACGTCGCCGATCACGTAGCTGACCGGAAAGAACAGGATGCCGGCGCCGAACGGCCATGGCCCGATGCCGGGCAGCGTCACCTGCGCGACCTTGCCCGCGCCGATGACGTTCGACAGCAGCAGGATCGCGACGAACGCCGCCATCACGAAATCATAATAGCGAAACGCCTGCCCCGGCAGCGCGCTCGCATCGACCGCCCGTTCGTGCCCCGTATCCATGGCGGCGCACTCTATGGCTTTTCCCGGCCCACGCAACGCGCTACCGGGGCTGCCTTGCGCGCCCGTAGTTCAACTGGATAGAGCACGAGCCTTCTAAGCTTGGAGTTGCAGGTTCGAATCCTGCCGGGCGCGCCATTTCCGTACAGAATTGCGAACCGGCAAGGCCGGTTTTCCGCCCGCAGTGGCGTCGGCCAATCCAACCCAAAATACTTGCGCGATGATATTACATATCATAGCGTGTTTCGATCTGGGGGGAAGGCGCGTTGACGAGACGAACTGTTGCGGTGGGGATTGGTATTGCCCTGTCGATGCTGCCGGGCAGCGCACTGGCGCAAATGGCGGACGATCAGAAGACCAATGCGGACGACATCGTCGTGACGGCGACGCGGACCGAAAAATCGCTTCTCGACGTGCCTGCGGCGATCACCGTGATCGACAATGATGACCTGCGCCGCCGCGGCCTGACGATCGGAAGCGATGAGTTTCGCGGCATTCCCGGCATCTTCTTTCGCCGGACCGACGGGGATGCCGAGGATACGTTGCAATTCTCGTTCCGCGGGGTGACCGGCAGCGCCGGCGGGGATACCTTCCTGGCGCTGATCGATGGCATACCGTTCGTCGGTCCCGACGAGCAGGTGCTGCTCGACCAGCTGCCCTATGGGGCGATCAGCCGTACCGAGGTCGTACGCGGACCGGTATCCGCGCTGTACGGGCGCGGGGCGACCGCCGGCGCGGTCAATTACATCACGCGCAGCCCGGGTTTCGACGGCACGACCGCGTCGCTGACAGCGGGCACGTACGACTATGTTCGCGGCGAAGCGACCCTCGAGCGGACGATGTTCGGCGATGGGGGGGGAATGCTCCTCTCCGGCTTCTACGAGGACGACGGCGGCTGGCGGGCACACTCCCATCGCAAGGTGCTGAACCTGTTCGGCAAGGTCGTCGTGCCGATCGGCGCGGACACCACGCTGACCGCCTATGGCAATTATTTCGATCGACAGGTCGAGGTGCCGAGCAACATTCCCCTGCTGAGCGACGGGAGCCGTGCCAGCGTTGCAGGCGGTCGTCGCAGTTACATCGGTTACCTGCCCAACGACCTGGATTCCAAGGGCGGGATCGGCGCTGTGAAGCTGAGGCATAGCTTCGGAAGCAATGTCGAGCTGGTGCTGACCGGGCAGCATCGTCGGTTCGACCGGTCCAACAGCTTCAATTTTTACCTCAGTGGCAGCGTCGATCCGCAGGCCAAGACCTACGCGGTCAACGGCTTTGCGCGGCAGGACGAGAGCAGCGTCTGGATCGGCGATGCGCAGCTGACGGCGCGCCTGGGCGCCCACACGATCGTGGCCGGTGGCAATGTCGAGCGTGCCCGGATGGACGAACGCGACTTCTGGTCCGGCGAATATGGCTTCACGCCGCAGTGCGGGTTCCGCTTCTTCCAGATCGACATCAATTACGCGACCGGCGCCGTGCTGAACGCCGATGCACCGTGTTTCCAGCGCCATTTCCTGCTTACCGACGGAACGGTGCGAAACCGGTTCTGGGGGGCCTATCTTCAGGACGAATGGGCCGCGACCGACCGGCTGACCGTGACCCTCGGCCTGCGCTACGACGACTTCCGGCGGCGCGCGGTCTTCCGTCCCATCGAAGCAGCCTTCAATCCGGGAGGGCGCCTGTCTGCGTCGGAGAACGCCTTTTCGCCCAAGGCGAGCGTCGCCTATCGACTGGGCGAGCGCGATGCCGGAACACGCGGCATGGTCTATGCCTCCTATGGGCGGGGCTTCAACTCCAACTTCGGGCCGCTCTTCTACTTCGATCCGGCGTTATATCAGCTCGATCTCAAGCCGATGACGATCGACAGCTACGAGGTCGGCTACAAGGGCAGGACGGGCTCCGGCATCCTGGCTTGGGAGGCGGCGCTGTTCCGCTATGACCAGCGCAACCGGCTCGTCACAACCACGAACCCCGACGCCAATGGTCCATCGACCCTCCTGACGACCGGGCAGCGCTATCGTAGTCAGGGACTAGAGCTGTCCGCCGTCGTGCGGCCGGATCGCGGCACCAGCATTTCCGCCAATTATTCGTATGTGGATGCGGTCTGGCGGGAATATCGGGTGCCCGGTGCGACCAGCGAGGTCGACCTGACGGGGAAGCGTCCGGCGGGCGTTCCGGCCCACATCGTCAACATCAGCGCACAGCGGCGTTTCGCGTCGTGGCTGAATGGTCGCGCTGACCTTTACGTTTATGGCGATTACCCGATCACCGGAGACAATCGCGTCGCGAATGGCGGCTACGCACTGCTCAATCTCAGCGCGACGATCGCCTTGCCGACGCGGCTGCCGCTGGAACTGGACCTGGCGGTGACGAACGTCCTGGATCGCGAGATCTACTCCTATTTCGGGACGGATACGCAGCCGACCTTTGCGACCCCATCCACCCCGCGGCAGGTCCGGGCAACCGTAAGGGCGAGCTTCTGATGCGTTGGTTGTTTACGTTGCTGATCGCTTTGCTTGCCGGGTGCGGCAAGCAAGCGACCGAGACACCCGCCGTCGGTCGTCCGATCCCGATCCCCCACACGGGCACGTTCAGCGTGGTCGAGCGGGATGGGTATCGGATCGTCGATCTGCATGCCAATATCGTCACCTGGGGCGGCGCCGCAAATGGCCCGGAGCAGCGGGTGCGCGTCGTGCTGGTGCCGCGAAGCATCAAGGCGCCCGCGCTGACCGGCGATCTTGCCGGTGCGGTCATGGTGCGCACGCCGGTGAAGCGTATCGCCGTCAATTACGGGGGCAGCGAGGCGCTGCTGACGGCGATCGGCGCGGCGGATCGACTGGTCGCGGTGGGCGGCACGAAGTCGTACGACGATACCATCCGCGAGCGGGTGAAGAAGGGGGAAATCGGCCAGATCGGCTACGGGTGGCACTCGCCTCCCAATCTCGACGTGCTGCTCGCGGCCAAACCCGATGTCTTCCTCATGACGATCGGCGATCCGGCCCATGCGGACGCCATGCGCCGCGCGATCGCGATGGGCATACCGATCATGCCGGTCTTCATGGCGAACGAGTCGGACTATCTGGGTCCCGTGCAATATGCGCGACTGTTCGGCATGCTGACCGGCCGCGAGCGGCAGGGCGAGCGGCTCGTCGCCATGGTCGAGAGTGGCGTCGATCAGGTCAAGCGCGCCGTCGCCGCCTTGCCCCGGCGCAGTGTGCTGTCCGCCTGGTGGATGAACGGCGACACATGGATGGTGACCGTTCGCGGTGCCGCCAATCGCCTGTTGGAAGATGCCGGTGGCATTAACGTCATGCGCCGCCCCGACGACCCGCGCCTGGACGATACGATGCAAATGCCATCCGAAACGGTACTGACGGACGGTGGCAAGGCGGACTGCTGGCTGTGGCGCGATCCGATTTCGAAGCGGTTCGGGGACCAACGGTTCCTCGCGCATATGCGTGCCTGGCGTGACGGATGCGTGTTCGCCGCGGATGGCGGGGAAAAGCCGGGGGTGGATGCGTTCGACCTGTTCGAGCGGGGCGGGATTCGACCTGACCTGCTGCTCCGGGATTACGCGCGGATGCTGCACCCCGAACTGCGCGGTTGGCCCGCGACGTGGGTGCGCCAGGATCAGCGGGCAGGGGGCAGCGCGGGGGTCGGTCATGGATCGTAGCCTGACGGGCGCGAGTGCGCTGTTCGTCGCTATCCTCGTCCTTGCCGCCGCGTCGCTCTGCTATGGCCAGGTCATCCTCTCGCCGCTGGACGTCGTTGGCGCGATGACGGGATCGGGGGATCCCACCCTGTCCGAGATCGTCTGGGCGATCCGCCTGCCCCGCGTCCTCACCGCGGTCGTCGCGGGCGGCGCGCTGGGGGTCGCGGGTACGTTGATGCAGGCGCTGTTCCGCAATCCGATGGCGGACGCCTGGTCGCTGGGGCTGGTTGCGGGCGGACAGCTGGGCGTCGGCCTTGCCGTCGCGGGCGCGGCGTTCGCCGGTCCGGTCGTCCTCCTCTTCCTGACGTCCTTTGCCGGATTGAGCCTCACGCTCGGCGCCGTGATCGGCGTCGCGGCCACCGCCGCCGCGATGGCCGCGCTGGCGCGCCGGGTCGGCAACATCACGCTCCTCGTCGTCGGTCTGATGCTCGGCTTCACCGCACAGGGACTGGTGAGCGTCATCCTGCACTTCGCGAGCCGCGTCGGGGGGCGCGTGTTCTCGGGTTGGGACGACGGCACCTTCTCGGCGGCGACCACCGCCGACCTGCCGTGGCTGGTGCTGCCGGTCATGTGCGGACTGGCGTTGGCGGTCGTGAACGCGAAGGGACTGACGGCATTGCTGCTCGGCGAAACCTATGCCGCGAGCCTCGGCACGAACGTGCCGCGCCTGCGCCGATCGATCCTGGCCGCGACGGTCCTGCTCGCAGCGCCGGTGACAGCCCTGTGCGGCCCGGTCACCTTCGTGGGGCTCATCGTCCCGCACCTCGCCCGCCGGCTGGCGCGTACCGCGCGCATCTTGCCGCTGATCCCCCTGGCGGGACTCGCCGGCGCGCTGCTGGCGCTCGGTGCCGATTTTATCGTGCATCTGCCGTGGGAGCAGCATTTCCTGCACCTCAATGCGGTGCTGGCGCTGGTGGGCGCGCCGGTGGTGATCGCGCTTCTCGTGTTCGCCCCGGCCATGCGGAGCAGCGACTGATGCTGTATCTGGATAAGCTGAGCGTCGGGTACGTCGGCCCGCGCGGCACCGTGCTTGCCGATCTGACGTTGGAGGCGCCGGCCGGCAGCTTCGTCTGCGTGCTCGGCCGCAACGGTGCCGGCAAGTCGACGCTGATGCGGACGATCGCCGGTCTGCAGGCTGCGCGGGGCGGTCGCGCCCTCCTCGGAGACGACGATATCGCCGCGATGCGCCCGCAGGCCCGCGCGCGGGCGATCGCGGTGGTCCTGACCGAGCGCGTGTCGAGCCCGGGGCTGACCGTTGCCGACGTCGTATCGATGGGACGCCAGCCGTTTACCGGCTGGCAGGGGCGGCTATCGGCAGAGGACGATGCGCGGGTGGTCGAGGCGATTGCCCAGGCGGGTGCCACGTCCTTCGCCGCTCGGCCGTTCGACGGCCTGTCCGATGGCGAGCGACAGCGGGTGATGATCGCCCGCGCCATCGCGCAGGCGCCACGGCTGATGGTGCTCGATGAGATCACCGCCTTTCTCGACCTGCCCGGGCGGGTCGAGGCGATGGCGCTGCTGCGCGCGCATGCACGCGCCACCGGCACGACGGTGTTGTTGTCCAGTCACGATCTCGATCTGTCGTTGCAGCTCGCCGACGCCGTATGGCTGCTCGACGGCACGGGAGGATTGGTCGTCGGACCGGCCGCCGATCTGATCGCCGCGGGCCATGTCGGCCGTGCGTTCGACACGGACGCCGTTCGCTTTTCGCCCGAGCGCGGACGGTTCGAGCTGATCGGATGACCGCACTTTCCGTCGGTTGGTGGTTGCTTGCCCAAGCCACGGCGCCGCAAGTATCCGCCCCGCCGCCTGCCGCCCCACAGCCCTCCGCCCAGGTCACGCCGTCAGCCCCGACGGTGCCGCAGGGCCGCGCGGACGAGAACGCCGTACGACAGGCGCAGGATGCGTTTGGGACCACCATCGGTCGCGAGACGATCGGCATCTACAACAGCGGCAGTGTGCGCGGCTTCTCGCCCATCGCCGCCGGCAATGCCCGGATCGACGGACTCTACTTCGATGCGACCGCTGCGCCCAACGAGCGCATCCGCCGGTCCACCAGCATCAAGGTGGGATTGTCCGCCCAGGGATACCTCTTTCCCGCGCCGACCGGCGTCGTGGACTACGCCTTGCGCCGCCCGGGCAACGAGGCGCTGCTGTCGACCACCGTCGGTCTCAATACCCTGGGCGACAAGAGCCTGGAGTTCGATGCCGAGCTGCCGCTTGCCGGCGATACCTTGTCGCTCGGCGCCGGGCTTGGCCTGTACGACCACGTCTTCAACAACGGGGCCACCAGCCGGCAGCATGTCGAAGGCCTGACCCTGCGGTGGCGACCGCGCCCGGGTATCGAACTGCTTCCCTTCTGGGGGCGGTCCGACATCGACGATAGTAAGATCGGTCCGCTTCTGACGACGGCAGGACCTTATCTGCCGCCACCGATCCGGCGTGGCGTGTTCTACGGCCCCGCCTGGGCGGTATATTCCGGCCCGTCAGAGACGGCGGGGCTCACCGGCAGCGCGGCGTTCGCGGGCGGGTGGAAGATCGAGGCGGGCGTATTTCGAGCGTTGTCCGCAAGCCGGGCGGACATCTTCACCTTTCTCGACCAGATTACGCCCGACGGCCGCGCCCGCTATATCGCCTTTTCGGACCCGCCCTATCGGAGGGTTTCGGTGTCGGGCGAAGTGCGGGTGACGCGCATGATCGCCGATGGCCCCCGTGTTCACAATATCAGCGTGTCGGCCCGCGGTCGCGCTCGCGACGAGCGCGTCGGCGGTTCCGCCTTCCTCGATTTCGGCGACGTGCGGCTGGGCGATCCGCTGGATTTCGCCAAGCCATCGATCGCTTATGGCGCGTACAGCCGGGATCGGGTGCGGCAGTGGTTCGGCGGCATCGCTTATACCGGGCGGTGGCGCGGCGTCGGCGAATTGAGCGCCGGCCTGTCGAGGACAGACTATGGCAAGCGTTTCCAACGCCCCAACCAGCCCGCGCTCCAGACGCGGGACCGTCCCTGGCTCTTCAACGTGGCCGGCGCGATCTACGCCGGTGAACGCGTCGCTTTCTACGCCGGTTATACGAGGGGGCTGGAAGAGGCCGGCCTGCCACCGCAGAACGCCACCAACCGCAACCAGCCGCTGCCCGCCATCCTGACCAGCCAGCGCGATGCCGGTGTGCGCTGGACCATCGCCGGCGATGTGAAGCTGGTGGCCGGCGTGTTCGACGTGCGCAAACCCTATCTCAGCCTCGATCCGACGGGGTTGTTCACGCGGCTCGGCGACATCCGCAATCGAGGGATCGAGGCATCGCTGTCCGGCACGCCCGTTCACGGGCTCAGCGTGGCGCTGGGCGGCGTGTTCCTCGATCCGCAGGTGACTGGCGAAGCGAGACGATCGGGGCAGACCGGCAAGCGCCCGGTCGGCGTGCCCCTGCGCTCCGTCGATCTCAATCTCGACTGGCGCCTGCCCGGCTTCGAGGCGCTGTCCCTCGATGGTGCCGTCACGCATCAGGGACGTGTCGCCTCCACGGTGAACAATGACCTGTTCATTCCTGCGCGCACGCTGGTGGACATCGGCAGCCGCTATCGCTTCACGATCGGCAAGAACCGCGCGACGTTGCGGGTGTCCGTCAGCAATGTCTTCAACGTCTACGCGTGGGATTATTATGGCCCATCGACCTTCGACTATGTCCCGCAGAGGACGGCTACCGCCTATCTCGCCGTCGATTTCTGAGGTGAGGGGCATCACGACACGCTATCGTTCCTTTGCACTCGGCATGGTCGCGGGCATCGGCGTTACCTTCTGCCTCGGCGCGACAGTGTCGCAGTCGCCGCCGGAACCGTTGCGCCCGGTTGAGGTGACGCTGCACCGTTTCGACCGCAAGCCGGGAAGCGAAGCCACCTTCCGAGAGTGGATCGACTATCTGCGCAGTCATCACCGCGAGGCGGTGGCGACACTGGGGCGCGAGCGGACCTATTTCGAGGCGATGTTCACCGCGCCGGACGAGCCGCGCCGTCTATATTGGCTGGAGGTGAAAGGGGCCGGTGGCAAGCCGGTCGAGAGTTCCGATCATGAGCTCGATCGCCGTCACATTGCCTACATGGACGCCGTGCTCATCAAGGGGTCGCATGCGCGGTTGCAGACCGAGAACGTGCTGGTGCCTGACTTCATCGTCCGCGCGGTCGCGGCCGAGCAGCGCGAAGAGCGGTGATGCGGAGTGTTGCCGGCGGAGTTGATAGAGGCGGGCGCCGATCCCGTTCGCTCTCGATCCCTGATTAACGAGGCGCACGCGGGCAGGCGTCCGCCGATGTCGTCCATCGTCGCCCACCGTCACGATCCCCCGGATGTTGCGCCGTTTGTGCCCGATTGCGTGTTGCACCGAACCGTCGGCATGCTGCTCGATGCGGCCTTAGCTGCGGCTGGCCCAGCCAAAATTCCCGCCAGACGTTGCGACCATCCCCCTTTGAGGCTTGACATAGATCAACACATGAACATATTAGGATGTGTTCATGTGTTGAAGGATGTATGACAGCGGACGAGAGCACACAGCTAGCCGAATTGTTCCGACTGTTGGGCGAACCGAACCGGCTGCGGCTGGTCGCGGCTTGCCTCGACGGGCCGCGTACGGTCGGCGATCTGACGGCAGAGGTCGGCATCAGTCAAAGCCTGGTGTCGCAGCATCTTCGGCTGCTGCGCGCAGGGCGCTTGCTGAAGCAGGAGCGTAGCGGGCGAAACGTCTTTGTCAATCGGCGTCCAAAAAGGACCCCCTATCGGCGTGCAAAAGGGACCCCCTTCGTCGAGCAGCGTAACGGGTATGACGGGCGCACTGTTCGTGCTGGTTGCGGCGTAGGGCGGGCGTAGCCCGACCGGAGGCGCAACCAGCACGAAGCGTTCTCTGCCGGTGCCCCAGGCTTCAGCTTCGATGTTTGAAGCGCCAGCTGTCGTTGCCGGTTTCGACGATGTCGCAATGGTGGGTAATGCGGTCGAGCAGCGCGGTGGTCATCTTGGGGTCGCCAAAGACGGTCGGCCACTCACCAAAGGCCAGGTTGGTGGTGACGATGACCGAGGTCTTCTCGTAGAGCTTGCTGACGAGGTGGAAGAGCAGTTGACCGCCCGAGCGTGCAAACGGCAGGTAGCCAAGCTCGTCGAGCACCACGAGATCGAGGCGCGAAAGCTGGGCCGCCAGCGTGCCGGCCTTGCCGAGGCGCGTTTCCTCCTCGAGCCGGTTCACCAGGTCCACTGTGTTGAAGTAGCGTCCGCGGGCGCCGGCTCGTACCACATTGGCAGTGATGGCGGTGGCGAGATGCGTCTTGCCGGTACCCGTTCCACCGACCAGCACGACGTTGCGTTGGCCCGGAAGAAACGAGCCGCTGTACAGCGAGCGCACCAGTCCCTCGTTGATGGGAGTGTCGCCGAAGACGAAGGCGTCGAGGTCCTTCACCGCGGGTAACCTGGCGGCCGACATCCGGTAACGGACCGAGGCTGCATGGCGGTGCGTCGCCTCGGCACGCAGCAGGTCGGTCAGGACCTCCATGGTCGTGCGCTTGCGCTGGAGACCGGTAGTGACCGCCTCGTCGAAGGCGCCAGCCATGCCCTTCAGCCCCAACTCGGCCATGGCCGTCATCATCTCATGCCGCTGCATGGAGACCTCGCAGGCTGTCATAGCGGTTGCAGTCGGCACGGGGCGGATGGCGCAGCGCCAGATCTTCTGGCGTGACAATAGTCAGCGGTCGCGGCGGTTCGCGCCGGCGGGCCAGGATGTTGACGATGACGTCGTCGCTGGCGACGCCGGCCAGCAATGCTTCGCGCACGGCCACTTCTACCGCCTCCAGCCCGTCGTCGAGCACCGCTGCCAGCACCCGCACGAACCGCCGGTCGGCATCGTCGCCGGTGCCAAGCTTGCGCCGCAGTCGTGCCAGCGCAGGCGGCAACTCCCAGCCCTGGAACGGTGCGCCGTTGCGCAGGGCACCCGGCTTGGTCACCAGCACCGGCAGATAGTGCCACGGGTCGTAGATGGTCCGGTCGCGGCCGAAGAACCGGGGATGGTCGGCGACGACTTCACCGTCGCAGCGCACGACGATGCGGTCGGCATAGGCGCGGACCTGGACGGCACGTCGCACCACCCTGGCAGAAACGGAATAGCGGTTGCGGTCGAAGCTGATGAGGCATGTGCCGCTTACCGCATGCTCGCTCTCGTGGAAGCCGTCGAAGGGTGCGACAACAGGCTGGAGCACCGCCCGTTCTGCTGCCCATGCCTGGGCGACTGTCAGCTCCTTCTGCTCGGGATGCTGGTGCAACTCTGCCCAGCGCCGACACTCCGCCTCCAGCCAGCCGTTCAACTCCTCGAGGCCGGTAAATCGCAGGCGCGGCTGGAAGAAGCGACCGCGTGCGGTCTGCACCTGGTTCTCGACCTGACCTTTCTCCCAGCCCGACGCCGGCGAGCAGGCGGTCGGCTCGACCATGTAATGGTTGGCCATGACCAGGAAGCGACGGTTGAAGACCCGCTCCTTGCCGGTGAACACGCTCGTCACCGCCGTCTTCATGTTGTCGTAGATGCCGCGCGTCGGCACGCCTCCGAAGAAAGCAAACGCCCGTGCATGCGCGTCGAACAGCATCTCCTGTGTCTCGCGGGGATAGGCCCGCACATACATTGCCCGCGACGCGCACAGCCGGACATGCGCGACCTTCACGCGCATCGGCTTGCCCGAGATCTCGACGTCCTCGTGGCTCCAGTCGAACTGGTAAGCCTCGCCCGGCCGGAACAGCAGCGGGATGAACGCCGGCGCATTCATCACGTCGCGACGCTGCGCCTGCCGCCAGCGCGCCGCATAACGGCGAACCGCGTCGTACGAGCCATCGAACCCCTCGCGTAGCAGCAGGTCGTGGATGCGCGTGAGGCGCAGCTTCTCGCGCCGCGGCCGTGCCTCATCTTCCTCCAGCAACGCATCCAGTCGCGCCTGAAACGGCCCCAGCTTCGGCAGCGGCTGCACCTCTCGCCGATAACCCATGTCCGCTTCCGGCGCCCGGATCGCCTTGCGCACCACCTTGCGCGACAGGTGCAGGTCCCGCGCTATCGCCTTGATGGCCTTGCCCGACGCGTGCTCGCGCCGGATCCTCAACACCGTCTCCAATACCAGCATCCCGATCTCGCCGCCTGACACACCGCCAAGCGAACAGCCTAGAACACCAGGATGAGGGGTCCCTTTTCGACGCCGATCACCCCGCTAACGGGGTCCCTTTTCCACGCCGATCCACAGTCTTCTACGATCTGCCCGACTGCCACGTGCGCACCATGCTCACCAACATGATGGACCACGTATTGGAACCCGAAGACCACATCCACGAGGAATAGGATCATGAGCGTCAACGTCGACATGGTGAAGTGCGCCTGCACGGACTGCGTTTGCATCGTCAGCCCGGAAGGCGCCGTGCAGGCCGAAGGCCGCGCCTATTGCAGCGACAATTGCGCCAACCACCACGCGCAGTCGGCCGGCTGCGACCACGCCGGTTGCCCCTGCCACGGCTGATTGGGGAGAGGGGGCGGGTGGCCGCCCCCTTGACCTCTTACTGCGTTGATAGGCGCAGGCTTGGGACCAGCGTTAGAGTCCCAAAAATTCGATCATTCAAGGAAACAGTCTGCAATCCGGACGGCTTACGAGCGTAGCGCTCTCCCGACCACGCTGCTCGTGCGCATTTGGGCGGTGGTGAGTGCGTACCGTGATTACGCGCCGATCGTTTCCAGCACGCCTTCGAACAGGCGGCGGCCGTCGGTGCCGCCGTGCGCCGATTCGATCTTGCGTTCGGGGTGGGGCATCATGCCGAGCACGTTACCGGCGGCGTTGAGGATGCCGGCGATGTTGCGCGCGGAGCCGTTGACGGACTCGCCATAGCGGAAGGCGACGCGGCCTTCGCCCTCGAGGCGGTCGAGCGTGTCGGCGTCGGCGAAGTAATTACCATCGTGGTGCGCGACGGGGACGCGGATCGTCTCGCCCGCGTCGTAGCGACTGGTAAAGGCGGATTGCGCATTCTCAACGGTCAATGCGACATCGCGACAGACGAAGTTGAGGCCGGCGTTGCGCATCAGGGCGCCGGGCAGCAGGCCGGCTTCGGTCAGCACCTGAAAGCCGTTGCACACGCCGAGCACGGGCAGGCCTTTGCCTGCCTCTTCGACCACCGCCTGCATGATCGGCGAGCGTGCCGCGATCGCGCCGGAGCGCAGGTAATCGCCGTAGGAGAAACCACCCGGCACGGCGACCAGGCCGACGCCGTCGGGCAGTGCCGTGTCGGCGTGCCAGACCATCGCGGGCTTGGTGCCGGTCACCGCCTCCAGCGCGACGGCGAGGTCGCGGTCGCAGTTCGATCCCGGAAAGACGATGACGGCGGTCTTCATCTTAAACGCGCTCCACCCGGAAGTTCTCGATGACGGTGTTGGCGAGCAGCTGGCGGCACATGCCGTCGATCGCTTCGTCGGTCGTCGCATCGGCGACTTCGAGTTCGAACATCTTGCCGGCGCGCACGTCCTCGACGCCAGCGAAGCCGAGCGACCCGAGGGCATGATGGATGGCGCGGCCCTGCGGATCGAGAACGCCGGGCTTGAGGGTCACGAAAATGCGGAGTTTCATTGGTTACTTGCCCCGGCGCTTGCGGTGGGAATCGAGGTCGAGCACGGCGCTGTCTTCGCCTTCGGGCATCAGGCCCAGACGGCGCGCGACCTCCTGATAGGCCTCTGCCTCGCCGCCCAGGTCGCGGCGGAAGCGATCCTTGTCGAGCTTCTCGTTCGATTCCATGTCCCACAGGCGGCAACCATCGGGGCTGATCTCGTCCGCCAGGATGATGCGGCCGTAGTCATTGTCCCAGATGCGGCCGAATTCGAGCTTGAAGTCGACCAGACGGATGCCGATCCCGGCGAACAGGCCGGTCAGGAAGTCGTTCACCCGGATCGCGAGATCGGCGATGTCGTGCATCTCGTCCTGGCTGGCCCAGCCGAACGCGGCGATATGTTCGTCGGAGATCATCGGATCGCCGAGCGCATCGTCCTTGTAATAATATTCGATGATCGTGCGGGGCAGCTTGGTGCCCTCTTCGATCCCGAGGCGCTTCGACAGCGAGCCCGCCGCGACGTTGCGCACGACGACCTCGATCGGGACGATCTCGACCTGACGGATCAACTGCTCGCGCATGTTGAGGCGGCGGATGAAGTGCGTCGGCACGCCGATCGCGTCGAGCAGCGTGAAGACATGCTCGGAAATGCGGTTGTTGAGCACGCCCTTGCCGCTGATCGTGCCCTTTTTCTGGGCGTTGAACGCGGTCGCATCGTCCTTGAAATACTGGATCAGCGTGCCGGGCTCGGGGCCCTCGTACAGGATCTTGGCCTTGCCCTCGTAGATCTGGCGGCGGCGAGCCATGCGCGACTTCCCCTGAAAGTAGGCAGCCCCGGCGGCGCGGGTGAGCCGCGCGCCGGGGCCGGAATGGGCGGGCCTATAGGGGAAGGGGGCGGGAGGTGCAATCGCGCAAGGGACGCCTCAGTCGTCCGCCTGCCGCCGCCAGCGCGCGACGGGCCTGCGCATCCGCCGCCACAGCAGCAGGCCGATGACGAAGACGATCGCCGGTGGGCCGAAGATCGCGACGATCCCGAGCAGTACGGCGAGTGTGACCTGACCCGACGCGACCATGGTGTCGAGGGCACTGGTAAGCGGCGCGCTGGTGTCGAATCCGCGGACGGCATCACCCGATTCATAGTCGAAGGTCATGGGCGTGCGCGCGAGGCTGGCGCGATTGTCCGCAGCGGTCGCGGCGGCATCGCGTGCCGCGGTCGCCGCGGCGGCGCGCTGGCGTTGCAGCTCGGCGCGTTCTTCCGCGCTGGCGTCGGTGCGGGCCAGTGCCGCGTCGGCGCGGGCGACCGCCGCGGCGGCTTCGGCCTGGGTGCCGCCGGCACGTTCGATCGCTTCGGCGGCGTCGGTGCCGGTAATCTCGGCGCTGACGAGCGTGCCCTTCGCGTCCTGTACGATGTCGATGCCACGTTTGCCGAAGGCACGGGCGATCGCGGGGTCGAGCTTGAAGTGCAGGCTGCCGCGAATGTCGTTCTCGCCGACGACGCGATAGTCCATGCCGGTGATGCGGCAGCGTGCGATCCCCAGCTTCTCGCAGGTGCTGGCATGCGCTTCCTGCACGGCGGCAATGGCGCGGGGCGGTAGGCGGAAGCCGTACCGATAATTGAATGCGACACCCGGCGCTGCGGTGACGGCGATGCCGGGGGCACCCGCGGTGTCGGACGCGGCGGGAGCGTCGTTATTGTCCGGGGCCTTGCTGCACCCCGCGAGCATGGCGATGGCGATACACACGGCTGTACCAGATGCGCGCATAGCGGCGATCCTCCCCCTCTGATGCGATACACCATCTGCCTGGTAGGATTTGCCGTCAAGATGGTCATGACATCGGCCCCATCATCGCCTAAGCGCTGCCGATGTTGCCGCAGCGCGTCCGCTTCCGATCATTGTATGTCGTGACGGCCTGTGCGTGCCTGGCCGCCGCCAGCACCGCGCCCGCGCAGCAGCAGGACGCGCAGCTGTGGACGCAGGTGAACACCAACGTGCCGCTGACCGACGAGCTGCGTGGGACGCTGGAGCAGATCGCGCGGTTCAGCGATCGTCAGGATGGATTGTATCAGACCGAATTCGGGGCGCTGCTGGGGCTGAAGGTCACGAAGCAGCTCGAACTCGGCTTCGGCTACCGCAAGGTCGGTGCGCATAACGGCAACACCGGCGCGAACGAGGATCGCATCCGCCAGCAGGTGGTGGGCACGTTCGGACCGGTCGTGACGCGGTTCCGGATCGACGAACGCTTCAACCCGCGCGGGCCCGGCGTCGGCATCCGCATCCGGCCACTGGTGCGCTACAATCACAAGCTGCGCCCCAAGGGCTGGGCGCTGTTCGTCAGCCACGAAAGCTTCTACCTGCCCAATTCCACCGGCTGGGGACAGCGCAGCGGGTACGAACGCATGCGCAATATCGCCGGCGTCGTGGTGCCGATCGGCAAGCGGATGAGTATGGACCTCGGCTACCTCAACCAATTTCGCCCCGGACGCACCAACGCGCGAGCGCAGATGGACCATGCGCTGACCATGCAGCTGACGATCAATCTGCGCGGCTTCGCCTTTCCGAACGTCAACGACTGATGACGCTGTTGCGCAGCGTGTCGTCCTGGGTGCGGCGGCGGGCGCGCGCGAGCGAGGCGGTGCTGATCGGGCTGGCGGTCGTGGTCGGCGGCGTCGCCGGGCTGCTCAGCGTCGTGCAGGGCGCGATCGCGCGGACGTTGCAGCATTGGCTGTTCGCGCTGCCGAACGGCGGGCGGCTGAGCGCGGCGGAGCATCTGGCGCCGCTCGCGCTGTTGGCACTGCCGCTGGGCGGCCTGGCGCTCGTCGGCTTTTCCTGGATGACGCGCGCGCGCACCCGGCGGATGATCGACGCCGTGGAGGCGAATGCGCTGCATGGCGGGCGGATGTCGTTGACCGATAGCCTCGTCATCTCGGGGCAGACGATCCTGTCCAACGGCTTCGGCGCCTCGGTGGGACTGGAGGCGGCCTATGCACAGCTGGGCGCGGTGATGGCCTCGATCGCCGGCATGCGGCTGCGGTTGCGGCGCGGCGACCTGCGCGTGCTGGTGGGTGCGGGGACGGGCGCCGCGATCGCCGGCGCGTTCGGGGCCCCGCTGGCAGGCGCCTTCTATGCGTTCGAGATCGTGATCGGGGCCTATACGCCCGCCGCCATCGCGCCGGTCGCGGCGGCATCGCTGTCGGGCGTCCTCGTGGCGCAGGCGTTCGGCGCGCAACCCTATCTGGTCAGCGCCAGCGCAGGCGAGGCGGTGGCGACGCATCATTACCTGATCTACGCCGGGCTGGGCGCGATCGCCGCGCTGGTCGGCGTCGCGCTGATGCGCAGCGTCGCCGAAATGGAGGCGCTGACCCGGCGGCTGCCGATCCCGTCGGCGTGGCGGCCGGTGCTGGGCGGCGTGCTGCTGATCCCGCTCGCGCTGCTGACGCCGCAGGTGCTGTCGGCGGGGCATGGCGCGCTGCACCTCGACCTGGAATATGGTTTGCCGCTGACCTTCATCGCGGCGGTGTTCGTGATGAAATGCGCAGGCTCGATCGTGTCGCTGGGCTTCGGCTTTCGCGGCGGCTTGTTCTTCGCCTCGCTGTTCCTCGGCAGTCTGCTGGGGCATCTGTTTGCCGGGCTGCTGGCGCTCGCGGCGGGGCAGGCGGTGGTCGATCCGCAGAATGCCGCGCTCGTCGGCATGGCAGCGCTCGCCGTCGCCGTGGTGGGCGGGCCGATGACGATGGCGATGCTGGTGCTGGAGGCGACGCATGACGTGCCGCTCGCCGCGGCGAGCCTGGCCGCGGTGCTCGTCGCCTCGACGATCGTGCGCGAAACGTTCGGCTATTCCTTCTCGACCTGGCGGCTCCATCTGCGTGGCGAGACGATCAAGAGCGCGCGCGATGTCGGCTGGATGCGAACGTTGACCGCGGGACGGATGATGCGGCGCGTCGAGCGGGCGACGCCGGCGGAGATCAGCGTTGCCGAGTTCCGGCGGACGTTTCCGCTCGGGTCGACCAGTCGCGTCGTGTTGGCCGATTCCGACGATCGCTACGCCGGGATCGTGCAGACCGCGCGCGCCTATGGCGAGGAGGCAGCGGTCGACGCGCCCGTCGGGAGTCTCGCGATCCATCGCGACCTCGCCTTGCCGCCCGATGCGGATATCAAGGCGGTGATGGCGGCGTTCGACGCGGCAGGCGCGGACGAGCTGGCGGTGGTGGGCGAGGAGGCGCAGGTGCTCGGCATCCTCTCCGAACCGTATGTGCGCCGCCGCTACGCCGAGGAGCTCGACAAGGCGCAACGCGACCTGTTCGGCGAGGACTGAGCGGGCTGAATGACGGCTCTGGGGGGGCGTCAGGTCACGGCGTTACGGACGGCATAGGCGGGATCGCGCCAGCTTTCGTCGGCGATGACCTGTCGGATCGCCTCGCCCGCTTGCCACACGTCCTCATGGCTGAGGTAGAGCGGCGTCAGGCCTAGCCGCAGCACGTCGGGTGCGCGGAAGTCGCCGATGACGCCGCGGGCGATCAGCGCCTGCGTCAGTTCGTAGGCGTGGGGCGCGCGAAAGCTGATGTGGCTGCCGCGTTTCGCCGGGTCGGTAAGGCTGACGCATTCCAGGCCTGCGGCGGTGCCGGCGGCGTGGAGGATGTCGAACAGCGCGGCGCTCTTCGCTGCGACCGCCTGCTGGTCGATGTCGGCCCATAGGCCGAGCGCGACCTCCAGGCTGGCCATGGCGAGGATCGAGGGCGTGCCGACCAGCCAGCGGCGCATCCCCTCGGCCGGGCGGTAGGCGTCCTGGAAGGCGAAGGGCTCGGCATGGCCCATCCAGCCGCTGACCGGGTTGGCGAGCGCGGCCTGAAGGCGTTCGGCGACGTAGAGGAAGGCCGGGGCGCCCGGACCGCCGTTCAGATATTTGTAGGTGCAGCCGACCGCGAGGTCGACATGCGCGGCGGTGACGTCGAGCGGGACGGCGCCGACACTGTGGCTGAAGTCCCAGAGCATCAGCGCGCCGGCGGCATGGGCGCGCGCGGTCCAGTCTTCGAGGTCGAAGCGATCGGCGGTCTTGTAGTGGACGTGGGTGAGGAGGAGCAGCGCGGTATCGTCGTTGAGCGCGTCGGCAAGCTGGTCGCGCGCCACCACCTTGAGCTGCGCGCCGGGGACGCAGCCGGCCGCACCTTCGGCGATATGGAGGTCGGTAGGGAAGTTACCGGCTTCGCTCACCACGGTGCGGCGCTTGGGATCGTGGCGCAGCGCGGCGACGATCGCCTTGAACAGGTGGGTCGAGGTGGTGTCGCCGACGATTACCTCGTGCGGCTGCGCACCGATCAGCGGGGCGATCAAACCGCCAAGGCGCTGCGGCGCGTCGATCCAGCCTTCGTTCCAGCTGCGGATCAGCCGTTCGCCCCATTGCCGCTGTACCGTGTCGGCGAGCGCGGGGGTGACGGCGCGAGGCAGAACGCCAAGCGAATTGCCATCGAGGTAGATCACGCCCTCCGGCAGCGCGAAGGCGTCGCGGTAGCTTGCGAGCGGATCGGCGGCGTCGAGGGCGCGGGCCTGGTCGCGGGTCATGCGGGTTCCTTTGCGAGGGCGGCGAGGATGAGCGCGCGGGTGGCGGCCCAGGCGGCGGTGCCGGGGGCGATGAGCGCGACATGGCCGGTGTCGGGAATGGTGTGGAGGTCGACGGGGTCGCCGGCAGCTTGCGCCTGCGCGACATAGTCGGTGGCGAGGCGATAGGGGACGATCACGTCCTCGCGCCCGTTGACGAGGATCTGCCGCACGCCGATCGGCAGCAGCGGGGGGATCGACGTATCGGCGAACGGGTGCGGGCGGTTGCCGACCAGTTGCGCGATCACCTCGGTGCCGCAGCCGTTGTCGGGGCTGGCGGCGACGGCGGCGAGGTCGGGCAGGCCGCCAAGGCTGATGACCTGTGCGATGGGCAGCGGATCGGTGCTGGCGAGCGGGCTGTCCGCGGGCAGGCGGTGCCGCGCGGCGAGCCAGAGCGCGAGGTGTCCGCCCGCCGAATGGCCGACCGCGATCATGCGGGTGAGGTCGAGCGCATGGGCCTGCGCCTCCTCGCGCAGCCGGTCGGCGGCGGCGGCGACATCGCGGAACGTGCCGGGATAGCCGCCGCCCTCGCGATCGACGCCGCGATAATCGATGTTCCACACCGCGACGCCCGCCTCGCGCAGGTCGGCGGCGACCCAGTCCATCAGGCGGCGGTCGGCGATCTCCGTCTGCCAGCAGCCGCCATGAACCATCAGCACGACCGGGTGGGGACCATCGCCGGCGGGGCACCACAGGTCGATCACCTGCAGCGAGTCCGCGCCGTAAGGGATTGTCGCATCAGGCGTCTGGCGCGGGCGGCTGGTCAGGTCGGGCCAGGTGAGGGCGGCATCGTATGGAGCTGGCATCGACCGGGCGCTACCGCATCACTTGCCTCCGCGCCACCCGCCCTGCCGATCCGGTTGGATCGTGGGCCGTCCCCTGCTATCGTTCCCGATATGGCCACCGATTTCCAGGACCCTCCGGTGGGCGTGCTCGACGCGCCCTTCGATACCGCGCTGTCGGACCGCTACCTCGTCTATGCGCTGTCGACGATCACCGCGCGCTCGCTGCCCGACGTGCGCGACGGCCTAAAGCCGGTGCATCGGCGGTTACTGTGGGCGATGCGGCTGCTGAAGCTCGATCCCGCGCAAGGCTACAAGAAATGCGCGCGCGTCGTCGGTGACGTGATCGGTAAGTATCACCCGCATGGCGACCAGTCGGTCTATGACGCGATGGTCCGCCTCGCCCAGGATTTCGCGCTGCGGTATCCGTTGGTCGACGGGCAGGGCAATTTCGGCAACATCGACGGCGATAACGCCGCCGCGTACCGCTACACCGAGGCGCGGCTGACGCAGGTTGCGATCGACCTGATGGACGGGCTGGACGAAGACGCCGTCGCCTATCGCCCGACCTATAATGGCGAGGAGCAGGAGCCCGAGCTGTTCCCGGGCCTGTTCCCCAATCTGCTCGCCAATGGCGCCGCCGGCATCGCGGTCGGCATGGCGACGAGCATTCCGCCGCACAATGCTGCCGAATTGCTCGACGCAGCGATGATGCTGGTCGACAAGCCCGATTGCCCGGACGCCGCGGTGCTCGACTATGTGAAGGGGCCGGACTTTCCGACCGGCGGCATCGTCGTCGATCCGGCGGCGGTGATCGCGGAAAGCTATGCGACCGGGCGCGGCAGTTTCCGTGTCCGCGCGCGCTGGGACATCGAGCGCGAGAAGGGCGGCGGCTGGCAGATCGTCGTCAGCCAGATCCCTTATGGCGTGCAGAAGGGCAAGCTGATCGAACAGATCGCGGGTCTGATCAACGACAAGAAATTTCCTATCCTGGCCGACGTGCGCGACGAATCGGATGCCGAGATTCGCGTCGTGCTCGAGCCGCGTAGCCGCACCGTCGACCCGCAGGTGCTGATGGACGGGCTGTTCCGCTTTTCGGACCTCGAAACGCGGATCAGCCTCAACCTCAACGTGCTCGACAAGGAGCGGACGCCGCGCGTCATGTCGCTGGGCGGGGCGCTGAAGGCGTGGGTGGAGCATCAGTTTGTCGTGCTCGACCGGCGCACGCGGCATCGCCTCGGCAAGATCGCCGACCGGATCGAACTGCTCGATGGCTATCTGATCGCCTATCTCAATCTCGACCGGGTGATCGAGATCATCCGCACCGAGGACGAGCCGAAGCAGGTGATGATCGCGGAATTCAGCCTGACCGATCGGCAGGCCGAAGCGATCCTCAACATGCGGCTGCGGTCCTTGCGGCGGCTGGAGGAGTTCGAAATCCGCGGCGAGCGCGACAAGCTCGACAAGGAGCGGGCCGAGCTGGAAGGGCTGCTCGCCGATCCCGCCAAGCAGAAGCGGCGGATGAAGCGCGACCTGAAGAAGATCCGCGATCGCTACGGCCCGGATACGGCGCTGGGCGCGCGGCGGACGGGGATCGAGGAAGCGGCGCCGACACGCGATATCCCGCTGGAAGCGATGATCGAGCGCGAGCCGATCACCGTGATCCTGTCGCAGCGCGGCTGGATCCGCGCGATGAAGGGGCATGTCGACCTTGCCGCGTCGGATACGCTGAAGTTCAAGGAAGGCGACGGCCCCGCCTTCGCCTTCCACGCGCAGACGACGGACAAATTGCTGCTCGCCGCCGAGAATGGGCGGTTCTACACGCTGGCAGCCGACAAATTGCCGGGCGGTCGCGGCTTCGGCGAGCCGGTACGCGCGATGATCGACCTCGACGGGTCCGTCGGCGTGGCGGCGTTCCTCAATGCGCGCGCGCAGGAACAGTTGCTGATCGCGGCGACCGACGGGCGCGGCTTCCGCGTGCCGGTGGCGGACGTGATCGCCGAGACGCGCAAAGGCAAGACGGTGATGACGCCGCGCGTCGGGCAGAAACTGCTTGTCGTGCGGCCTGTGGTGCCCAACGCGGATTACATCGCGGCGATCGGCGACAACCGGAAGTTCCTGGTCTTCCCGATCGCCGAGCTGCCGGTGATGACGCGCGGGCAGGGGGTGCAGATCCAGCGCTTCCGCGAAGGCAGTTTGTCCGACGCGACGACCTTCGTCTTCGCCGAGGGCATGAGCTGGCCGATGGGCGGCGACACGGGTCGCACCCGGACGGAGAGCGACCTGTCGCTGTGGCGCACCGCGCGCGGTGCCGCGGGGCGGACACCGCCGACCGGCTTCCCCCGCGACAATCGCTTTGGGGGGTGACGGGGGCGTTCCCTAGTATCGTCATTGCGAGCAGCGCGACGTCCTCTTGGGCGTCCCGGTCCGGCTCTGATGGCTTCGCAGTGCCCGCAATGACGGAGGTGATGGTCGAACCCTCTCATCCCGCTGAATGATCGATGAACAGCGGAAGCGCTGCTGTCCTTGCCGGCAAATAAAAGGACTGTGCTAAAAATAGCACTTCCATTCGAGCAAGGTAAGACATTGAAAGTATGTGGGTTTTTCAGGTGCAATAATGGACTGCAACACTGACGTAATCTGCTCGTCATCTAGTGAAAAATTTGTAATTTGAGTGATGTTACAGCGCTGTGACAGCGCTCGCGTCAGGAAAACAAAAGGGATCCTGTCGTGTTCACCAAAACCCTGCTCTCCACCACGAGCCTGTCGGCGTGCCTGATCTCTGCTGCGATGATCGCCACGCCGGCCCTGGCTCAGACCACCGATGCCACCGCCTCCACGCCTGCGCAGGCGGCGCCGACGCCGACGTCCTCGAGCGCGAAAAGCGACGACATCGTCGTCACCGGATCGCGCATTCGGCGCCCCTCGATCGACAATGCCCAGCCGACCAACGTCATCGATTCGAAGCTGCTCGACGATCGCGGCTATGCCAATGTCGCCGATGCGATCAATCAGCTGCCGGGTTTTGCGGTGCCGGACAGCTCGTCGCTGGGCAACCAAGGCAACGGGTTCGGCGTCGGTCAGAGCTTCGTCAACCTGTACGGCCTGGGCTCGCAGCGCACGCTGACGCTGGTCAACGGCCGGCGCTTCGTCGGTGCCAATGCCTCGACCGTCTTCTCGTCGGCGGGCGGCGGCGGGCAGGTCGACCTGAATACAATCCCGACCAAACTGATCGAGCGCGTCGATACCGTGTCGATCGGCGGCGCCCCCATCTACGGCTCGGACGCGATCGCCGGCACGGTCAACATCATCCTGAAGCACGATTACGAGGGCATCGACCTCGACGGGCAGGCCGGGATCAGCCAGCGCGGTGACCTCGGCAACCAGCGCGTCCGTGCGCTGGTCGGCAAGAACTTCGCGGGTGGTCGCGGCAACATCACCGTCGATGCGGAATACAATCACGACGACGGCCTGCTCGGCAGCCAGCGCAGCGTGATCGCCCAGCAGTCGGGCTTCATTACGCCGTTCGATCCGAGCAATCCGACACAGCCGCTGGCGAATGCGCAGTATCAGAAGGTGCTCGTGCAGAATGTGCGCACCTTCCTGGGTGAGCCAGGCGGCAATCCCTATTTCCTCGATCGCGGTACGCTGGGGAAGACGCGCAGCATCACAGACGCCAACGGCAACCTGCTGCGCTTCGCGCCCGACGGCACGCTGGTGCCATTCAACACCGGGCAGGTGACGACCGATCCGACGACGTTCCTGGGTGGCGATGCGCTCGACATGGCGAACATCACCAACCTGCGCGTCAACGACAATCGTTTCAACGCGACGGCGCTGCTCAACTACCAGCTGACCGACTCCGTGAAGGCCTATGGTGAGGCATGGTATTCACGCAGCAACGCGACCAACCTCGCCGGTCAGCCGGTCTATAACACCGCCTTCTTCCGCCAGGCGGCACCGGGCGCGTTCGACATCAATGGCAACTACATCTTGAATGTGGGCAACCCCTTCCTGAACCCGCAGGCCAAGGCGATCATCGTCCAGAACCTGCTGGCGAACGGCCTGCCTGCGAGCGACAACGACGTCTTCTATCTGGGCCGGGCGAATACGGACCTCGTCACCGGCGTGTCGCGGCTGGAGCAGGACATGTACCGCTTCGTCGGCGGCTTCACCGGCGACTTCCAGGCGCTGGGCCACAAATGGACCTGGGATGCCTCGGCCAATTACGGGCGGACGAGCGGCACGTCGCTGATCCCCAGTCTGGTCGAGCCGAACCTGCGCCGCGCGCTGAACGTGGGCACCGATGCCAATGGCAATATCGTCTGCGCGGCGTTCAATCCCGATCCCAACGATCCCACGGCGCCGCCCAACACGCCGCAATATAACGGCACGATCTCGCAGACCTGCGCACCGCTCAATCTGTTCGGTAACGGAGCGCCGACGCAGGCCGCCCGCGATTACGTGACGACGATGGCACGGACGCAATCGATCACCAGCCAGCGCGACTTCCTGGCGACGCTGACGGGGGCGCTGGCGACGCTGCCCGGGGGCGATCTGGGCGTGTCGGTAGGCTATGAAAACCGGCGCGAATATTCGCGCTTCTCGCCTGACGCCTATTACACGCAGGCGCTGGGTCGTTCGATCCCGATCCTGGGTGTCGAAGGCAGTTACGTCACCAACGAGGTGTTCGGGGAAATGCGCGCGCCGCTGATCGGGCCGAACCAGCATATCCCGCTGGTCCATGAGTTGGAAGTGAATGCGGCGGGCCGCTACGTCCACAATTCGGCCAATGGTGGTGCCTTCACCTGGACGGCGGGCGGACGCTGGGCGCCGGTGGCAGGCTTCGCGATCCGCGGCAATTACACCCGTGCGATCCGGGCGCCGTCGATCACCGAGCTGTTCGCGGCGAACCAGCCTGCCTATGACGGCGGCTACGATCCGTGCGATCAGAGCAACGTAAGCGCCGGACCCAATCCGGCGGTGCGGGCGAAGAATTGCGCGGCGGCGGGCGTTCCGGCGAACTTTAGCTCGCTGATCAATTCGGCGACCGTGCCGGTCACGATTATCGGCAACCGCAACCTGCAGAACGAAAAGTCGTCGTCCTGGACCGTCGGCGGCGTCTTCGATCCCGCTTTCCTGCACGGGCTGACGCTGTCGGCGGATTATATCAGCATCGATCTGCGCAACGTCATCACCGCCTCCTCGGCGACATCGGTACTGAAGGGGTGCTACGATTCGACCAACTATCCGAACAACTTCTACTGTGGGCTGATCACCCGCGGCACTGGTCCGGATAATCTGGGGCAGGTGACGGCGCTGCAGGAGCCGTACGTCAACCAGGGCGCGCTGGTGTTCCGGGCGATCGAGGCGACCCTGGCCTATCCGATGACGCTGCCGGGTTCGATCGGTCGGCTGACGGTGCAGGCAAGCTATCAGCACGTCATCAAGCAATATGCCGTCATCAGCGCCGACAGCGGTATCCAGAACGAACGCGGGCAGCTGGGCCTCGGCAATTTCGTCGACCGGGCCAACCTGAACGCGACGCTCGACAGCGGCAACGTGTCTTGGTTCAACCAGATCCTGTACACCGGACCGGCGGTGTTCGATCCGACCGAGCAGCCGGGAACGCGCGACGTGATGGGGGTGGGCAGTTATGTGATGTGGAACACGGGCGTCGTGATCCACGCCACGCCGCGCTTCGATTTCCGCATCAACGTCAACAACGTCACCGATCGCAATATTCCCTATGCGGCGGCGGCAACGACGGGCGGGTCTTCGGCGGCCAACGTCTATTATGACGCGCTGGCGGGACGCTCGTTCCTGTTCGGCGCGGCGATCCACCTGTAAACGGCTTGCGCGGCCCTCGCCTGATCGGGCGGGGGCCGCGTAAACGTCTGGCCGACTTTCAGATCGCTTTAACGAACGCCGGTTATGGACGGGACTATGGCTACCGCCTCGTCCGATCTGGTGCCCCCGTTTTCCGCCGCGCAGGAGATGCTCGAGCGGGATCTCGAGCTGATTCCGATCCCCGCGGTGCAGGTGGCGCGCGAGGGCGATGCCTTTGGCTTCCTCTCGATGAACCGAGCCTACCGACTCGCGGGACTGGGCGTGGTGGCGGACCGGTCGCCGATGCTCGCGCTGCTGGCGAGCCGGATCGACGCCTTCCTTCGGTCGACCGAGATGCGCACCGATTTCGACTGGTCGATCGGCCAGGTGATCGATTCGCGCTATTATCGCGTGACCTTCGCGCGGCCGACGCCGGCGCTGCGCGATCGATGCCAGATTTCCTTCATCGACCTGACGGCGCAGGTCCACACCGAACGCTCGCTACGCCGCGAGATGACCACGGACAGCCTGACCGGCCTGCCCAATCGCGAAGGCTTCGGCGATGCGATCGAGACGGCGCAGAAGGATCAGGGGCGGTGCGCGGTGCTGGTCATCGACCTGGACCGATTCGGGCGGCTGAATGCGTGCCTTGGCGGCCTTGCCGGTGATGAGCTGCTCATTACCGTTGCGCGCCGGATCAAGGGGGCGCTGCGCGCACGCGATGTGCTGGCGCGAATCGGTGGCGACGAATTCGGGATCCTGATGGGGATCGACGACGATCAGGCGGAGGCGACCTGGCTCGCCGAGCGCATCCAGCGCGTGCTGACGGCGCCGTTCCGCCTGAGCGATTACGAGATCGGCATCGAATGTTCGGTCGGCATCGCGCATGCCGACGAGAGCGTCGAGGATGCCGAGGAGCTGATCCGCAACGCGCAATTCGCCGCGAAGCGCGCCAAGTCGGGGTTGCAGGTCGAAAGCTATCAGACCCAGGCCTTTACGCTGGCGCGCGAGCAGTTTGCGATGGAGACCGCGCTGCGTCGCGCGATCGAGGAGCGCCAGCTGCGCCTCGCCTTCCAGCCGATCTGTGACCTGTCGAGCGGTGCGATCGTCTCGTTCGAGGCGCTGGCGCGCTGGCGAGACCCGCACGGTGTCGAGCATGATCCGGGTGCCTTCATCCCGGTCGCCGAGGAATCGGGGCTGATCGTGCCGCTGGGGCGCTGGGCGATCGAGGAAGCGGCGCGGACGCTGCGCTGGTGGGACGAGGAATGCGGCGGATCGTGCGGCATGCGCCTCGCCGTCAACCTGTCGGCGATCCAGATGCAGCGCGACGATATCGCGCCTGTCGTCGAAGCGGCCCTGATCCGCCACGATCTGACGGGCGACCGCCTCGTCCTGGAACTGACCGAGAGCGCGATCGTCAGCGATCCCGATCGTATTGCGGGGATTATGCACGCGCTGAAATCGCTCGGGTGTACGCTGGCGATGGACGATTTCGGCACCGGCTATTCGAATCTCGCCTACCTCCAGAAGCTGCCGATCGACATTTTGAAGATTGACCGCAGCTTCGTGACGGGCATGCTGACCGACCGCGACAAGATCGCGATCGTGCGCGCGGTGCTCAGCCTGGCGCAGGCACTCGGCATGCGCACGACCGCGGAGGGCATTGAGAGCAACGATCTGGCGCAGACGCTCGCGGCGCTGGGTTGCACCTTTGGTCAGGGTTATCTTTACGCGCGCCCGCTCGAAGCCGTCGATGCGCTGTCGACGATCCGGGCGGCGAGGGCGTCCTCGACCGCTGCATCGGCGATCTGATCGACACGATCCGCGGGGGGAAAGCCCTCGGCGATCCAGCGCGTTTCGATGGCGCGCAAGACTGCGGCGACCTGCGGCCCTTTCGATAGCCCCCGCGCCACCAGCGCGCCCCCACCGATCGGCAAAGCGGGCGGCGTCCACTCGTGCAACGCCGACACGTCCTCGCCGGAGAGCAGCAGGCGGTCGATCGCGCTCGCCATGCCGACGCGATAGGCGAGCGCACGCGGCCCCTCGTCGCCCGGACCCTGGGGCGCAGCGCAGAGGCGCTTGCGGTCGGCGTTCGACAGCTTGAGGCGCGCGCCGACGCTTTCCGCCGCGGCGGGCGGGATCAGCGTCGCCAGTCGGCGGATCGCATCCGGAGCGATGCCAGCCGCCGCCTCGCGCTCCGCCAGTTCGGCAAGCGGCGTGGCATCGACGATTTCGGGCAGGACGGCGCGAAAGATGCCGTGGTCGATCATGAGCGTGACGACGCGCACCGCCTCCGCCGCGACGAGCAGCTTCAGCAGTTCGGACGCGATCCGTTCGCGCGACAGCGCCATCAGGTCGTTGGCGCGGGCGCTGCAGGCCGCAAGGCCCTCCGCGTCGATCGTGTCGCCGAAGCGGGCGTGGAAGCGAAAGAAGCGCAGGATGCGCAGATGATCCTCGGCGATCCGGCGATAGGGATCGCCGATGAAGCGCACGACGCGAGCCTCCAGATCGGCGAGGCCGCCGACCGAGTCGTACACCGCGCCCGTGACGGGATCGGCGTAGAGCGCGTTCATCGTGAAGTCACGGCGTGCGGCATCCTCATCCCACGCGTCCGTGAACGCGACGACCGCGTGGCGCCCGTCGGTGCTGACGTCATGACGCAGCGTCGTCACCTCGATCGGGCCGGACGGGAGGACGGCGGTGACGGTGCCATGGGCGATGCCGGTGGGGACGGCGCGGATGCCGGCGGCTTTCAGGCGGGCGAGCACATCGTCGGGCAACAGGCGCGTCGCGAGATCGACATCGGCGGGGTCGAGCCCCAGCAACGTATCGCGCACCACGCCGCCGACGAGCCGGGTCTGGTCCGGACCGCCAAGCGCCTCGATCAGCGCCGCAAAGCCTTCGCGCGCCGTCAGGCGGTCGAGGTTCAGGGTCACGCCCATGCGAGTTGCCGTGACAGATTGACCAGCATCGCTGCGGTCGCGCCCCAGATCCGGCGATCCTGCCAGCGGATTTCGTAGAAATGCCGCTTCTGCCCGCGCCATTCAGCGCTCGCCTCCACCTGCTGCGCCGGGTCGAGCAGATGATCGAGCGGGACTTCGAAGACGCTGGCGACCTCCGCCTCGCTCGGCACCAGCGGTACGTCGGCGGGGACGACGCCAAGCACCGGCGTGACGGCAAAGCCGGTGACGGTGCGATAGGGCGCGATGCTGCCGATCACGTTGACGAGGGCGCGGGGCAGCGCGACCTCTTCTTCCGCTTCGCGCAGCGCGGCGGTCACCGGGTCTTCGCCCGGATCGAGGCGGCCGCCGGGGAAGGCGACCTGGCCTGCGTGATTGCGGAGCGTGTCGGTGCGCTGGGTGAGGATCACGCCGGGGCGGGGGCGGTCGGTTACCGCGATCAGGACCGCGGCGGGCGTCAGATCGGCGTCGCTGCGCGTTTCGAGATCGCGATGATCGCCCGTCAGCAGTGCGGGTTGCGCGGCCCGTCCCGTATCGAGGGCGGCAGCCAGCCGCGCGGCAAGGCTCACGCGGTCATGTCCAGCGGGAAGAAGGCGCCATCGCTCCAGATGCCAGGGCGTTCGGGATCGGCAAGCGCGCGCTCGGCGAGGTCGTAATAGACTGGCCGCGCGACCAAGGCCTCCAGCCCGCCGCGGACGTGGAGATAGGGGCGCGGGCCGTCCTCACTCGTGGCGAAGCGCAGCGGATGGTCCGGGCCGGCCTTCACCAGATCGCCGGTGTTGAGTCGGAAGGCGAGGCGACTGTCCGCCCCTTCGCCCTCGGCCTTCATCTCGACCGCGACGAAGGGGGCGTCTTCGACCGCGATGTCGAGCTTTTCGACCGGCGTGACGAGCACGTAGCGGCCATCCTCTTCGCGGCGCAGGATGGTGGAAAACAGGCGCACCATGGTCTGGCGGCCGATCGGCGACCCCTGATGGAACCAGGTGCCATCGCGCGCGATGCGCATCTCGCTGTCGCCGCAATGCGCGGGGTTCCACTGTTCGACCGGCGGCAGGCGCCGTTGTTCGACCAGGGTAGCGATCTCGGCTAGGCTGAGACCGGCGAGATCGGGAAGCTCCTCCATCGGCATGGGGGCGAGGTAGGGGCTGGCACGCGCGACGTAAAGCGGGTCAGGCGTTTGCGTGCCCCGCTGGCGAGGTGATCGGGCCCAGCATGCCATCGATGGCAGGCACATCGGCACCGCGCGCGAGCAGGCGGTGGCGTTCGACCGGGCCGGGCAGGCGCCAGCCGGCGGTGCGCGATGCGTCGAAGCCAAAGAAGCGCGCGTAATATTCCGGGTCGCCGATCAGCATCAGCGCGCGATCGAGGCCCTGCTCTGCCGCCGCGTCGAGCGCCTGCGTCATGAGGCGGCGGCCGATGCCATCGCGCTGCCGCCCCGGCTCGACCGCGACCGGACCGATCATGGTTAGGCGATGACCGACGCCGTCGTCGCCGGTCAGCAGGACGGGCCAGCATTGGATCGATCCGATCAACGTGCCGTCTTCCATCGCAGCAACGCTGAGCGCGGGCACCGCGGCGGCGGCGCCACGCACCTTATAGGCGGTACGCCCGTGACGGTCCGTGCCGAACGCACGGTCGAGCAGCGCCTCGACGGCGGCGCCATCGATATCAGCCAGCGGCACGAAAGCGATCACGGGCAGGGGTCCTTCACGCCCGACAGCGGGCGGCGGCGCGCATGACGCGCGCGGGGGCGGATGGCAAGCGGAATGCGCAAGGATCGCACGCCACTCGCGTCCGGCAAGCAGGCTTGCTAGAGGCGCCGCCCATGCAAGACCGTCTTCAGCTGCAGGTCCATGACCTCGAAGTCCAGGTGCTCACCGGCATCTATTCGGAAGAAACGCACCTGCCGCAGCCGCTGCGCATCGACCTGACCGTCGACCTGCGCTGCCCGGATCATTTCGCGCCCGATACGCCGCTGTCGGCGTCGAAAAACTATCTCGATCTGAAACATGCGGCGACCACCGCATTGCCCGAGGGGCTGCACTTCACGCTGATCGAGGCGGTCGCGGACCATATCTGCGAGACGCTGTTCCTCGCCGACGAGCGCGTGCTGCGCGTCGAGGTGAAGATCGTGAAGCTCGCCATCGCCGAGGCGGGCGAATCGATCGGGGTCACGCTGGTCCGTCACCGTCGGTAAACGGCGGCGCGGGCCGGATCAGCGCAGCGTGCGCGTCCGGCCGCAGGGACCGAGCTGTTCCAAGACGAAACGATAATCCTGCCGCGCGAGCTCCGCATTCGCCGGATCGAGCGAGGCAGTGCTGCGATCGGGTAGCGCGGCGGGCAGGGCGCAGGCGAGGCGATACCAGAGCAACGTATCGCGTGCTGGCGGTGCCGCGGCCTCGTCGACGATCTCCGACAGCGCGACCGCCCAGCGCGGCTGCTCACCGGGCCGGCGGAGCACCGTCAGCGAGACGGGCGCACCGTTCGCGGTGGTCAGAAACACCTGCGTCTCGCCTTCGCCGGGCAGCGCGCCGGGTACGTGGAAGGCATTGCCGATGCCGGTGACGACGGGCGGCGCATCGGCGGCGACGAGGCTCTGCGCGATCGCGCGGACACGCTGGTCTTCGGTCGGAGACCAGGGAATCTGCGCATCGGGCGCGACGAGCTGGATCTGATTCGGGGTGCCCGGGACGCTCCGCCCGAACAGCAGGACGCGCAGTTTCTTGAGCTTTGGCTGGCGGCCTGCCGAATCGGACGCCACATCAAGCAGATAGCCGATTCGCGGTGGCAATCCGCCCGCACCGCGCACCAGCGCGACCAGATCGGCCTCGACATAATAGCGTGTCATGCCCGGCGCGACGCCAGCCGAATCGGCGCCTTTCAGCTTCAGGGCGGAGCGGATCGTGGCGTCCGCGATGATCGGCGACGCGATCACCAGATCGGCGATGTCGGCATAGGGCGGCGCGGCTTGCGCGCTGATGCCCGACGAGTCACTTGTGGCCGAAACCGCGGAATTCTGCGGCATTTGTGCGGCAATAAGGGGGCTGGATACGGTCGAGGCGAGGCAGGCGAGCAGGGCGGTCGGCCGACGGTGAAAGGCGCTGATCATGGCGGTAGCGCTAGCCCAGCGCGCCTGAACGATACAGAAATAATTCTGTCGCGAAGCGATTGTACGTTTGTTGCGTCCGACAAAGCGTTTGCGCGGCGGGGAACGGGGCGATAGGACTGACGGCACTGCCATATCCGGCGCAGCCGGGGCAGTGGCCTACGCGTGTCCTTCCCCCAGGCGCCGCGAGGACCACGAGATTAGGGAGTGTCGTTGCTGAATGGCCTATGCTGACCAGAAGATGTCCGGTGGCAAGATGGTCGCGATTTTCATCGTCGTGCTCATCCATGCGGCGCTGGGCTATGCCTTCGTCACCGGGCTCGCGTACCAATACGTGAAGAAGGCCCAAGAAAAGCTTAATACGTTCGACGTCGAGGAGCCGCCGCCCCCGCCGCCGGACGAACCGCCGCCCCCTCCGCCCGATACGCCGATGACGCCGCCGCCCGTGGTGTCGCCGCCGCCGATCGTGCAGAATCCGAATCCGCCGCCCGTGGTGATCCAGACGGTCACGACGCCGCCGCCGGCCGTCAACCTGACGCCGATCGCAGCGCCGCCGGCCCCGCCTGCTCCCCCTGCGCCGCCGGCTCCGCCGGTCGTCAGCAAGGCTGCGGGTGCGAAGGGTGACCCGTCGGCGTGGATCACGAACGACGACTATCCGCCCAGCTCGCTTCGCAACAACGAAGAGGGCACCAGTGTGATCGCCTGGACGATCAGCACCGCTGGCCGGGTGGAGAATTGCCGGACGACCTCGTCCAGCGGCTCGTCGGCTCTCGATCGTGCAGCCTGTGCAGCGATCACG
This sequence comes from Sphingomonas sp. NIC1, assembly GCF_001638925.1. Taxonomy (NCBI): domain Bacteria; kingdom Pseudomonadati; phylum Pseudomonadota; class Alphaproteobacteria; order Sphingomonadales; family Sphingomonadaceae; genus Sphingomonas; species Sphingomonas sp. NIC1. Next base: position 453,712 of record NZ_CP015521.1, on the reverse strand, counting down.
CGGCGGGGACGCTATACCCCGGCGCAGGACGCCAGCGGTAACCCGATCGCCACGACGCAGACCCGGCGCGTGGTCTGGAAGATCCCGAAGGAATGATGCGGCCCGCCCGTTATCCGGAATAGGCCGGACGACGGGCGGATCCTCCCCGAACTTCTACACCGTTTGACAAGGATTTAACCCAAATGCTCACCACCATTCTCGCGGCCGGCGGCACCGCGGCAGCCGAAAACCAGTTCGGCCTGCAGGCCGCTCTGAAGGAAGGCGGCCTCATCTCGCAGTCGGTCTTCACGATCCTCGTGCTGATGTCGATCGTCTCCTTCTACATCCTGTTCTCGAAGCTGTTCGAGCAGCAGAAGATCATGAACCAGGCGAAGCGCGTCCGTCAGGGCTTCTGGCAGTCGAGCAACCTGCGTGAAGGCGCGGCCAAGCTCGAGAAGAACTCGGCCTACAAGCAGCTCGTCGATGACGGTCTGCAGGCGCAGGACCAGCACGCCAAGCTGACCGATCCGGTCGAAGCGCACGACTGGCTGCACGGTTCGCTCGCCCGCTCGGAAGCGGCGATCAACTCGAAGCTGGGTGGCGGTCTCGCCTTCCTCGCGACCGTCGGCGCGACCGCACCGTTCATCGGTCTGTTCGGCACCGTGGTCGGCATCTACCGCGCGCTGATCAAGATCGGCGCGTCGGGCGATCCCTCGATCGACAAGGTCGCAGGCCCCGTCGGTGAGGCGCTCATCATGACCGCGCTCGGCCTCGTCGTCGCGGTTCCGGCCGTGCTCGCCTACAACTGGCTGCAGCGCCGCAACAAGTCGATCGCGGAAGACCTGTCGGCCTTCTCGAACGACGTGCTGGGCTTCCTCGCTTCGAACGGCGCCGTGAAGCCGACGATCGCGGGTGCCGCTTCGAAGGCACCGGTGAAGCCGGTTGCCGCGACCACGACCGCCGGCCAGGCCGGTGGCGTGCAGACGCGCCCGTAAGCGACGAGGCTGCGGGATGTGCCGGCATCGACCCATCCCGCAACCCGCCGGCGCCGGTGCCCGTGGCTTCGACCACTGCGGCAGACGGCGTCCGGCCATAAGGAATGGATAGGATAGCTCGCACATGGCGATGAGCACTGGAGGAGGAGGCTCCTCCGAGAAACCGATGTCGGACATCAACACCACGCCACTCGTGGACGTGATGCTGGTGCTCCTCATCATCTTCCTGATCGCCGTTCCGGTGGCGATCCAGACGGTCAAGGGCATCGTTCTGCCCAAGGTCCGTTTCGATCCGACGACGACGAAGCCCGAAAACGTGCTGCTGTCGGTGACGAGCGGCCCGGACGGCAACTGCCTCGTCTATTGGGGCACGTCGCCGATCACCAGCAAGGACCTGCTGACCCGCGCGGTCGACAAGCTGAAGCTGGAGATCGAACGCCAGGGCGGCGCGGGCAACCCGAACCTCGAACTGCCCGAAGTCCATATCCGCGGCGACGTCAACACGCCCTACAAGTGCATCGGCGGCACCATCTACACGATGCAGCAGGCAGGCTTCGCCAAGGTCGGCTTCATCTCGCAGCCGCCACCCGCGGGTGGCTGATCTGCCCCGCCCGACCCAGGAGTATTTGACATGGCAATGAGTGGTGGCTCGGACGACGGCGAGCCGATGATGGACATGAACACGACGCCGTTGATCGACGTCATGCTCGTGCTCCTCATCATGTTCATCATTACCCTTCCGATCCCGACGCACGCGGTGAAGGTCGACCTTCCGGTCAACGATCCGCGTAACCAGAAGCCGCCGGTCGATCCGCAGAAGAACAAGATCATCATCGACGCGGCCGGCACGGTCTCGTGGAATGGTCAGCCGGTCGACGAGGTGACGCTGCGTCAGTATCTGGACACCGCTGCGGCGATCAATCCGGAGCCGGAACTGCACTTCCAGCCGGATCCGCAGGCGAAGTACGACAAGGTCGACCAGACGCTGGCGGTGATCAAGCGCTCGGCGGTCACCAAGCTCGGCTTCATCGGCAACGAACAGTATCGCAACGATTTCTGATCGACGCCGAACGGTACGATGACAGGGCGGTCCCATCCGGGGCCGCCTTTTTTTTATGTGATGGTGGCGGGGGTTGCGTTTGCCGGGTCTTGTGGGACCGCTGAGCCGCTGAGCCGCTGAGCCGCTGAGCCGCTGAGCCGCTGAGCCGCTGAGCCGCTGAGCCGCTGAGCCGCTGAGCCGCTGAGCCGCTGAGCCGCTGAGCCGCTGAGCCGCTGAGCCGGACGGCTGGATATGCTGAACGGGTGCTCCGGCCGATCACACGTAGCTGGGCACTGTTCCAGCTTTCACGAAGACCTGTGCCAAGGACCGCTCCGTCACGCCGGACCCGTTCCGGCGGAAGCTGTTGTTTTTACTGCGTGGTGGCAGCCTAAATATGTCTGGGGGGACGGTCGGACAGACGCGAGTGGCGCCGCTGTTGTTATGGCCTCTCGAAGGGTGGCATTTTCAGATGAGGGCCATGCAACGTTCCAGCCTTCGCCGCGGCGATGGTTTGAAAGATCGTCGGAAGCCCCCTTTTTCTTCGGGTGGATGAAAGGCTTAAGGCTGAGTTTGGGCGTCAGAGCGCCTGCGGTGACGTGCTGGCTATGGCGGATCGCAGCGATCACCCTGTCACAGTTCCTACGGTGCCTTGGCGTGGGCACGTCATTGAATGTGTTACCGAGGCCGCCCGTTTAGCCTGCGCGCGCCTCTAAAGCCCGACGTGCCGGTCCCCGAGTGGGGAGACAAACCCCACCCCTCGACCCGGCACCCCTTGTAGAATGGGCACCCCACGCCCATATCCCTTTCGCTATAGTCGCATATCGACGGTTTATCGGCGCTCTGCGACCCTTTCTCCCTCTTTCCCTGCAGCCCGGCATCAGGCGCAGCGACACGCGTTCCGCCTGTCACGAAAGAAGGGATTTCCCATGAGCACGATCGGCACCGTCAAATTCTTCAACGCCGACAAGGGGTATGGCTTTATCGCGCCTGAGAGCGGCGGCACGGATGCGTTCGTCCACATCTCGGCGGTCGAGCGCGCCGGCTTTGTCACGCTGACCCAGAACCAGCGCGTCGGCTATGACCTGGAAGAGGATCGCCGCGGCAAGATGGCCGCGGTCAATTTGCATAGCGTCGACTGATCCTCGCCGCCTGACATCGATCCGACGCCGTCCGATAGGGGCGGTGTCGGCATCTCGTTTCTCGTCCGGGGTTGAGCCATGTCGAACGATGCCGCCTTCTGCCGCCGTCAGGCGATGATCCAGCGTGGTGTCGCCGATGCGGCGACGCTGGACAATGTCCGTCTCCAGTCCGAGCGCGCCGCCGCGAGCTGGGATGCTATGGCCAGCCGCGCCGAACGGACCGAGCGCCTGCGTGCCGACCGATTGGCGCGCGAAACGATCCCCCCGACAATCCTGTCGTGACGGGCCGAGCGTCGGCTGTCGCCGCACGCATAACGCCCCGTCATCCCAACGTTCCGGAAACGTCGGTCGCGCTGGCCCATGCGACGCTGCGGCAGGGGGCGCGCCATATCGCGGGTCTCGCGCCTTGGGCTGATCCCATGGTGGAGGGGCCACAGGCGGTGGTCCGCGCCCGCTACGTGGGCAATTGCCTGCGGGAGCTCGACAGGTTTCTAGGCGTGTTGCTGGACGTCTCATGCCTCGCCCCACGGCCGCGGCTGCTGACGTTGAAGCCCGATACCGCAACCCGGATCGCCGTGTACGAAACGGATGGGTGGGACGTACGCCCGGCCCAGCGGCGACTGCGCGCCCTCGAACGGTCGCGCCTGTGCCTGTTTCATGATGCGGGACGGGTGGGCTGCGGGGATGTACCGCAGGCCCGCTGGCTGACATCGGGGTGGCGGGATGCCGGATCGCCGGACCTGCGCCGTTATGCGATCGGCGCGCGATTGCGCCCGAGTGCGCTGCATTTGCACGATATTGCCGGTTTCTACGCACGCTTGGGGGACCGCATCGTCAGCGGTGCGCCCGACAGCTGATCAAATCGCTTGCGACTCTGTCTCCGAAGTGACACGTTAGTGTCATAAAAGTGAAACCTGCACGTCATGCAGGGAAGGAGAAGGTGCTATGCGTGTGATGGTGGCAGCAATGCTCGCGGGTGCATGTCTGGCGACGCCGGCTCTGGCGGCGGATCGCACCGGCTATCAGGCGATCGCAGCCGGCGATTTCGCCACGGCTGCGAAGCAGATCGAGGCCGAGCGCCGGATTTTTCCGGGTCGCCCCGAACTGATGCTCAACCTTGCGGCGGCCTATCTGCGCACGGGGCGGACGGCGGATGCCCGTGCGCTGTATCACGGCGTCTTGGAGCGGCCGGCGGTGGCGATGGACATGCCGAACGGCGCCGTGCTCTCGTCGCATGACGTGGCGACGCGCGGCCTGTCACGGCTGACATCGACGACGCTCGCGACGCGCTGAGCCGCGGGGTGGCCCCGCAGCCGGGCGGCTCGGGGCGCGCCCGTGGGGATTACAGGCGGGGCAGAGTGACCCCGCGCTGGCCCATATATTTACCGGCCCGGTCGGCGTAGCTGGTCTCGCAGGGCTCGTTGCCCTTCAGGAACAGGAATTGGCAGGCGCCTTCATTGGCATAGATTTTGGCGGGCAGCGGGGTCGTGTTGGAGAATTCCAGCGTGACATGGCCTTCCCAGCCGGGCTCCAGCGGCGTGACGTTCACGATGATCCCGCACCGTGCGTAGGTCGATTTGCCGAGGCAGATCACGAGCACGTCGCGCGGCACGCGGAAATATTCGACCGTGCGAGCCAGCGCGAAGCTGTTGGGCGGGATGATGCAGACGTCGGTCTTGCGATCGACGAAGCTGTTCGACGCAAAGTCCTTGGGGTCGACGACCGCGCTATCGACGTTGGTGAAGATCTTGAATTCGTCCGCCACGCGCGCGTCATAGCCATAGGACGAGAGGCCATAGCTGATGCAGCCGTCGCGGCGCTGGCTTTCGACGAAGGGCTCGATCATCGCCTGCGTCTGCGCGGCCTCGCGAATCCAGCGGTCGGACAGGATGGACATGAACGGCTCCCCTTGAACCCGCGCGTCATTGCCGGTTCGGCGAGCAAGGGCAAGCTTTCGGACGTTTGCACGACTCGATAGAACATGCGGGATGCGTCCGCTGATCGATCTCGCCTATCGCTTGCGTCGCCGCGCGATGGCGCTGGTCGGGTGGCGGACGCGCGGCGTGAAGGTGATGGCGTTCGACGCATCGGGGCGGGTGCTGCTGGTGCGGCATCGTTATGGCCGGTCCGATCTGTGGATGCTGCCGGGCGGCGGCATCGCGCGCGGAGAGGCGCCGATCGCGGCGGCGTTGCGCGAACTGATGGAAGAAACCGGGTGCCGGCTGGATGCGGCCGAAATCGTCGGGCGATGGGACGCGCGCGCCGAGGGACGGCGCGATACGGTATGGCTCGTCCGTGGCACGACCACCGACACGCCGCAGATTGATGGCGTCGAACTCGCCGAGGCGTGCTTCTTCCCACCCGATGCCTTGCCCGCCGCGGCGTCTCCCGCGACGCGGCGGCGGGTGGACGAGCTGCTGGGCCGCAGCGTATCCGATGGACGGTGGTAGCGATGCTGCCGCCGTTGCGCAGGAGGGTGGCATGGATGGCGTAGCAGAGGTCGAACGCTGCGAGGCACGGTTGCGATCGGCGATGGTGGCGGGGGACGTTGCGGCCCTGTCGATGCTGATCGATCCGGCGCTGGTCTTCACTGGGCCGGACGGCAGTGTGCTGAACCGGGAGCAGGATCTGGCTGCGCATGCCGAGGGCCTGCTGAAACTGAGCCGCCTCGACCTGTCCGACACCCGCTATACCGTCATCGGCGACATGGTGCTCGTGACGACGAAGGCGACGCTTGTCGGTCGGTTCGCAGATGCCGTGATCGACGGGCTTTATGCCTACACCCGCCTTTGGCGGGAGACAGGGGGCGGCTGGGCCGTCGTGGCGGGGCAGGCGGCGCGTATCGGCTAGGCGATCCCGACGCGGACTGGCGAGCGCCCATCGCATCGGCTATCCGGGCGGCATGCTGCGCATCAATGAGCTGAAACTCCCCCTCAATCATCCCGAGGAGGCGCTGGCAGCGGCGATCCGGGATCGGTTGCGGATCGGGCCGCGCGATCTGGTGCGCTATACGGTGGCGCGGCGGGCCAATGACGCGCGCGATAAGATGGATATCCAGCTCGTCTATTCGGTCGACGTGACGGTGAAGAACGAGGGCACGGTGCTGGCCCGCTGCCGCCGCGACCGCAACGTCGGGTCGACGCCGGACACCGGCTATCGCTTCGTTGCCAAGGCGCCGGCGGATTACACGGGGCCACGGCCGGTGGTGATCGGGACGGGGCCGTGCGGTCTGTTCGCGGGCCTGATCCTCGCCCAGATGGGATTTCGCCCGATCATCGTCGATCGCGGCAAGGTGGTGCGCGAGCGGACCAAGGATACCTGGGGTCTGTGGCGGCGTAGCGAGCTGAACCCCGAATCGAACGTCCAGTTCGGTGAGGGCGGGGCGGGCACGTTCTCGGACGGCAAGCTCTACAGCCGGATCAAGGATCCGCGGCATCTCGACCGCAAGGTACTGACCGAGTTCGTGAAAGCGGGCGCGCCCGAGGAAATCCTGACCGAGGCACACCCGCATATCGGCACGTTCCGGCTGGTCACGATGGTGGAGAGCATGCGTGCGTCGATCGAGGCGTTGGGCGGCGAATATCGCTTCGAACGCCGGGTCGACGGCATCGACGTCGCGATCGACGCGGATGGCACCCGGCGGATGCGCGGACTGCACCTGCACAACGGCGACTATCTGGAGGCGGAGCAGGTGGTGCTCGCCGTCGGGCACAGCGCGCGCGACACGTTCGCGATGCTGCACGAGGCGGGCGTCTATATCGAGGCCAAGCCCTTTTCGATCGGCGTGCGGATCGAGCACCCGCAATCCTGGATCGATCAGGCGCGCTTCGGCCCCAATGCCGGCCATCCCATTCTGGGCGCGGCCGAATATCATATCTCGCATCACTGTTCGAACGGGCGGACGGTCTACAGCTTCTGCATGTGCCCGGGCGGCACGGTGGTGGCGGCGACGTCCGAGGAAGGGCAGGTCGCCACCAACGGCATGAGCCAATATTCGCGCAACGAGCGCAACGCCAATTCGGGCTTCGTCGTCGCGATCGATCCGGCGCGCGACTATCCGGGTGATCCACTCGCCGGCATCGCGCTGCAGCGCCGGATCGAGAAACTGGCGTTCGTTGCGGGTGGATCGAGCTACAAGGCGCCGGCGCAGCGGGTGGGGGATTTCCTGGCGGGGCGGCCGTCGACCGCGCTGGGATCGATCGCGCCGTCATATCGGCCGGGCGTGACGCCGACCGACCTTGCAACCTGCCTGCCCGATTTCGTCATTGCGGCGATGCGCGAGGCGCTGCCGGTCTTCGGACGGCAGATTGCGGGCTACGATCACCCCGACGTGGTGATGACGGGGGTGGAAACGCGCACCTCATCGCCGATCCGCATTACGCGGGGCGAGGATTTGCAGAGCCTCAATACGATCGGCCTGTTTCCGGCGGGCGAGGGGGCAGGCTATGCCGGCGGCATCCTGTCGGCCGCGGTCGATGGTATCAAGATCGCCGAGGCGGTCGCGCGGCAGATCATGGGAACGCAGGGCGCGGTTCCGCGGCAACGCCAGCCCGGAAAGCGGGCCGCGTAAGCGGTAGTGCCGATACGGTGTTGTTCGGCGCGCCAGACTTTCTATACTGAGCGATATGGAAAGCGTTCTTACCGCGTCACCCGGCCCGTGTGCAAAGGGGCGTCCGCGGGAATTCTGCACGGATACTGCCCTCGCCGCGGCGCTACGCGTCTTCTGGAGCAAGGGGTATGAAGGCACGTCGCTTGCCGATTTGACCGAGGCGATGGGGATCACGCGCCCCAGCTTGTACGCGGCCTTCGGCAACAAGGAGGCGCTGTTTCACAAGGCGCTCGACCTCTACGAGCAGGAAAAGCTGGAATATATGCGCGCGGCGCTGGAGCAGCCGACCGCGCGTGGCGTCGCAGAGACGATCCTGCGCGGCGCCTTGGCGATGCAGACCAGTCCCGGTGAACCCAAGGGGTGCCTGGGCGTGATCGCCACCATGCCCTGCGGATCGGAAGCCGATTCGGTTCGGGGCGAGATGATCGCGCGTCGCGCATCATCGCAGGCGGCACTAGTCGAACGGTTCGAGCGGGCGAAGGCAGATGGGGATCTGCCCGCGGCGGTCGATATCAGCGGTCTTACCAGCTATCTTTACGCGCTGTTGCAGGGGATGGCGGTGCAGGCGGGATCGGGCGCCAGGCGCGATGAACTCGAGCGGATGGTCGACACCAGCCTGGCGATGTGGCCGAGCCGCTAGGAGAGCGTCAGCTCAAGGGGTCTGATCTGGTGTCCCCTCGGCGCGCATTGCGTCGATCTCTCGGTCGACCGTGACGATGAACGCCCGTGCAAGCGGACCGCGATCGAAATCGCGGCGGATCAACTCCTGATGCAGCATGCCGAGCGCCATCGTTGAAATCATGTCCGACAAGACCGCACGCCGTTCCGCCATCCGCGGCGAGGGGGCGAGCATTTCCAACGCGTTGAGCATCAGGCCGCGGACGTCGTCGTTGATTCTGCGAAAGATCGCCGCAATCCGTTCGTTGCGTCCCGCCTCCGCGACGATTTCTGCGAACAGGCGCGAATTTTCGACGTCCTCCTCGGCGTCCTCGGCGGTGATGAACTGGTGCAACCAGTCGCGCACCAAGGCCGCGTCATTGTTTTCAATGGCGGCGCGCAGCGAGTCGCCTGCCATGAACGCGCAGCAATCGGCGTCGACGATCGCGGCAACGATGTCCTCCTTGGCCGAAAAGTCGCGATACAGCTGGCCGACCGCGATGCCCGATTCTTTTGCGATCTGCGCGATGCCGGTGCTGTGAAAACCTTTGTCGATGAAGAGCTTGCGAGCAGCCTCGATCACACGTTCACGACGCGCGTCCGCTTTATTCCTGGGTGCGGTGCAACAAAAATTCGCGTCGTTCATTCCATCCTCGTCCCGGCACGGGTTGACGCCCGTTCGAATCCGGTTGTACCAGAGCGTGAGTGATCGATCACTCACAAAAATCAAAATCGGACATTTCGGCATGGCGGATAAGCGACACGGCGCGGCGACGCTAGCGTTGGCACTGGTTCTGGGCGGAACGCTCACGGCCTGCGGCGGCAAGGGGCAACAGCAGCAGCAGGCGCCGCAGGGGCCGCCCACGGTCGGCTATGTCGTCGTGCGCGAACAGCCCGTGACGCTGACCACCGAATTGCCGGGGCGCACCACCGCCTTCGAAACCTCCGAGGTACGGCCGCAGGTCAACGGACTGATCCGCGCGCGCCTGTTCACCGAAGGCGACATGGTCCGCGCAGGCCAGCCGCTGTATCGCATCGATTCCGCGCCCTATCAGGCGCAGGTCGCCAGTGCCCGTGCGGCGCTGGCTCGCGCGCGTGCTGCGATCGCGTCGAGCGAGGCGCTGGCGCGCCGCTATGGCGAGTTGGTCAAGATCAACGCCATCGCGCGTCAGGAGTATGAAAACGCCCAGACGAGCGCGCAGCAGGCGCGCGCCGACGTTGCGGCGCAGCAGGCGGCGCTGCGGACGGCGCAGATCGATCTGGCGCGTACCACGATCCGCGCGCCGATCAGCGGGCGGATCGGCCGGTCGGTGTTCACGACCGGCGCGCTCGTCTCCGCGTCGCAGACCGAGGCGCTGGCGACGATCCAGCGGCTCGATCCCGTGTACGTCGATATCCAGCAGTCGAGTGCCGACCTGCTGAAGCTGCGCCAGCAGATCATGGATGGTCAGCTGCTGCGCGACGGCAATGCACCCGTGAAGCTGACGCTGGAGGATGGGACGGCCTATGGCCCGCAGGGGACGTTGCGCTTTGCCGACGTCACCGTCGATCCGACGACCGGATCGCAGGTGATCCGCGCACTCTTCCCCAATCCCAACGGGTTGCTGCTGCCGGGCATGTTCGTGCGCGCGTCGCTGGTGCAGGGCATCAAGCAGAATGGCATGCTGGTGCCGCAGCGCGCGGTGACGCGCGACGAAAAGGGTCAGGCGACGGCGATGGTGATCGGCGCCGATGGCAAGGTGCAGCCGCGCAGCTTGCAGACGACGCGAACGATTGGCGACAACTGGCTCGTCACCGGCGGGCTGAAGCCCGGCGACAAGGTGATCGTCGAAGGCGGCATGATGCTGCGGCCGGGTATGCCGGTGAAGGGCGAGCCGTGGAATCCGAACGCCAAGCCTGCCGGCGGTCCGCAAGGGCAGCCGCAGGCGCAGGGCCAGGCGAAGTAACGAACCATGGCACGCTATTTCATCGATCGACCCATCTTCGCATGGGTCATCGCCATCGTCATGATGCTGGCGGGCGCGATCGCGATCCGCAGCCTGCCCGTGGCGCAGTTTCCGGAAATCGCGCCGCCCGCGGTCGCGATCACCGCGAGCTATTCGGGCGCCGATGCCGAAACGCTGGAACGCACGACGACGCAGATCATCGAGCAGCAGCTGAAGGGCATCGACAACCTGCGCTATTTCTCGTCTTCGTCCTCCTCGGCGGGGACGGTGACGATCACGCTGACCTTCGAACAGGGCACCAACCCCGACATCGCCCAGGTGCAGGTGCAGAACAAGCTGCAGGCGGCGACCCCGCTGTTGCCGCAGGAGGTGCAGCGCCAGGGCATTCAGGTGACGAAGTCGTCCGCCAGCTTCCTGCTGGTCGTCGGTCTCGTCTCCACCGACGGGTCGCACAACAACACCGACCTGTCCGACATGGTCGTGTCGAAGTTCCAGGATCCGATCAGCCGCGTGTCTGGCGTCGGCGAATTGCAGGTGTTCGGCGCGCAATATGCGATGCGCATCTGGCTCGATCCGATCAAGCTGAACAGCTATGCGCTGACCGTCGCCGACGTGACGTCCGCGGTGCAGGCGCAGAACGCTCAGGTGTCCGCCGGTCAGATCGGCGCGCAGCCTGCTCCCAAGTCGCAGATGCTGAACGCCACCGTCAGCGTACAGTCGCGCCTTCAGACGCCCGAACAGTTCGGCGCGATCCGGTTGAAGACCACCACCGCGGGCGCCGTCGTACGGCTGCGCGACGTGGCGCGGGTGGAGCTGGGCGCGGAGAATTACGGCTTCGACGTCCAGTATAACGGCAAGCCCGCGTCCGGTTTCGGCGTGCGCCTCGCCTCGGGTGCCAATGCGCTCGACACGGTGGAGCTGGTCAAGGCGCGCGCGCAGGAGATCGGCAAGACGCTGCCCGCCGACGTCAAGGTCATCTACCCCTATGACACCACGCCGTTCGTGCGGCTGTCGGTCGAGCAGGTGATCCACACGCTGATCGAGGCGGTCGTCCTCGTTTTCCTGGTGATGTTCCTGTTCCTCCAGAACTGGCGGGCGACGCTGATCCCGACGATCGCGGTGCCGGTGGTGCTGCTCGGCACCTTCGCGGTGATGGCGGTGGCGGGCTTCACGATCAACACGCTGACCTTGTTCGGCATGGTGCTCGCCATCGGCCTGCTGGTCGACGACGCGATCGTCGTGGTCGAGAACGTCGAGCGTTTGATCGTCACGGAACATCTCAGCCCCAAGGATGCAGCGCGCAAGTCGATGGATGAGATCAGCGGCGCGCTGATCGGCATCGGCCTCGTCCTGTCGGCGGTGTTCCTGCCGATGGCATTCTTCGGCGGATCGACCGGCGTGATCTATCGCCAGTTCTCGATCACGGTCGTGTCGGCGATGGTGCTGTCGGTCATGGTCGCGCTGATCCTGACGCCGGCGCTGTGCGCGACGATCCTGAAGCCGCATGACCCGAACAAGGCGGAGGGCAACGGGCTGTTCGCGCGCTTCTTCCGCTGGTTCAACGATCGGTTCGAACGGGGCCAGCAGAAGTACGAAGGTGGCGTGAAGCGCACCGCGCGGAGCTGGAAGCGATCGCTGTTGGTCTATGCGCTGATCGTCGGTGGCATGGTGCTGGTGTTCACGCGCCTGCCCTCGGGCTTCCTGCCCGACGAGGATCAGGGCACGGTGCTGGCGCTGGTGCAGGGCCCGGCCGGCGCGACGAGCGCGCGCACCGACAAGGGGCTGACCCTCGTCCGCGATCACTTCATGAAAGCCGAAGGTGCCAACGTCGCCGGCGTGTTCACGATCAACGGGTTCAGCTTTGCGGGGCAAGGGCAGAATGCCGGTCTGGTCTTCGTGAACCTGAAGCCGTGGGACGAGCGCAGCGGGGCCGACAACAAGGCGCAGGCGATCGTCGGACGGGCGATGGGTGCGTTCAGCCAGTATAAGGACGGGCTGATCTTCGCGCTGGTGCCGCCGGCCGTGCAGGAACTGGGTAATGCGACCGGCTTCGATGCGCAGCTGGTCGACACTGGCGGCATCGGTCACGAAAAGCTGGTGCAGGCCCGCAACATGATGCTGGGCATGGCGATGCAGGACAAGCGCCTGGCACAGGTCCGCCCGCTGAGCCTGGACGATGCGCCGCAGCTGAAGGTGAAGATCGACGAGGACAAGGCGCGCGCGCTGGGTCTTGACCTTGCCGACGTCAATTCGACGATCGCGACGGCGTGGGGCGGTGGCTATATCAACGACTTCATCGATCGTGGCCGCGTGAAGCGCGTCTACGTCCAGGCCGATGCGCCCTATCGCCTCAGCCCGGAGGATGTCGGCGATCTGTACGTGCGGAACGGCACGGGTCAGATGGTGCCGTTCACCGCCTTTGCGACGCTGGAATGGGCGAATGCGCCGGTGCAGCTGACCCGCTACAATGGCCAGCCCGCCATGCAGTTGCAGGGTTCGCCGGGCGCGGGCCTAAGCACGGGTGCGGCGATGCAGGCGATGGAGGAAATCCACGCCAAGCTGCCACCGGGCACCGCGCTTGAGTGGACGGGGCTGTCGTTCGAAGAACGGCTGTCCGGCGGTCAGGCGCCCGCGCTGTATGGTCTGTCGCTGCTGATCGTGTTCCTGTGCCTCGCTGCGCTGTACGAAAGCTGGTCGGTGCCGATTTCGGTGATGCTGGTGGTGCCGCTCGGCGTGCTGGGTGCGGTGTTGGCGGCGTGGCTGACCGGCCTCAACAACGACATCTACCTGCAGGTCGGCCTGATCACGACGATCGGCGTCTCGGCGAAGAACGCGATCCTGATCGTCGAATTTGCCGAAGAGCGGATCAACGAAGGCATGCGGCCATTCGACGCGGCGGTGGAGGCGGCCAAGCTACGTCTGCGCCCGATCCTGATGACCAGCCTCGCCTTCATCTTCGGCGTGTTGCCGCTGGCGATCTCGACCGGCGCAGGTGCGGGCGGGCAGAATGCGATCGGTCGTGCGGTGGTCGGCGGCATGCTGTCGGCGACGCTGCTCGCGATCTTCTTCGTGCCGATGTTCTTCGTCGTGGTGCTGCGTCTTTTCGGGCACGGCCACGACGGCAAGCGGCCCGTCGAGGATAGGTCGCATGACAGCAATGACGCGGACGGCGAGGGCGATGCGCCCCGTCCGCAGGGAGCCTGAGTGGTGATGACACGCAAAATCGTCCTCGCGCTGCTGGGCGCCAGCGCGCTCGCGGGGTGCAATCTCGCACCGAAATACGTCCGGCCCGAAGGCGCGGTGCCCGCGGCCCTGCCGCAGGGCGGCGTGTATCCGGCCGCCGCGACCGATGCGCCCGACGTCAGCAAGATCGGCTGGCAGACGTTCTTCACCGACGACCGGCTGCGCAAGACGATCGCCCTGGGGCTGGAGAACAATCGCGATCTGCGGGTTGCTGCGGCCAACGTGCTGCAAGCGCGGGCGCAATATCGCATCCAGCGGGCCGATCTGGTGCCGTCGACCACGGTGTCGGGGTCGGGGACCTATACTAACAACATCTTCGGCGGCGCCTCCGCCGGTGCGGGTGCCGGTGCGGGTGGTGGCGCAGGAGCCGGTGCCGGAGCGGGCGCGGGAACGGGTGGCGGCGTGGGTGCCGGGGCTGGTGGCGCGGCGGTCGGGTCCAATTCGTCGAACCTCGAATTCTACTCGGTCAACGCTGGCTTTTCCGCTTTCGAGCTCGACCTGTTCGGCCGCGTCCGCAACCTCAACCGCGCCGCGCTGGAACAGTATTTCGCATCGGAAGAGGCGCAGCGCGCTGCGCGGATCAGCCTGATCGCCGAGATCGCGACGGCCTGGGCGACCCTGGGGTCGGATCAGGCCCACATTTCCCAAGTAAGGCGCTGATTTCGCTGTCCTGACCATTATATTTCCTATATAAAACATGGTGTTGAAGGCTGCGAGGGGCGCGTTTCATGGATCACCCAGAGGGTGCGGGCTTGCAACGGGCAGATCGGGTGGATTTCGACCCTCGCGTGCGGCTGGAATTTCGCGGCACGCAGCTCAGTTCCGACGGCGGCCTTCTGGTGATGCGCGAGCTTGATGACGCGCTCGGGTTGTCCGATTTGGCGTCAGCGGCGCTGCGCGATACTCGCTCTGGCAAGAACACGGTCCATCGGCTCGACGGCCTGTTCCGGCAATCAGTCTTTGGGCGGCTGGCCGGATACGAGGATGTCAACGACGCCAACCGTCTCGCCTGCGATCCGGTCATGCGCCAAGTTGTCGGCGGCAGAGCGGTCGATGCACAAGCGGCCTCGGCATCGCAGATGGGACGGTTCGAGACCGAGACGCTGGCTCTGGCCGGGAACCGTGCCGCGCTGGCCGACCTGAACGGGCAATGGATCGACCGGTTCCATGACCGTAACGGGCTGAAGTACATCGTTCTGGACATGGACAGCTCGGTCAGCCCGACCCATGGCGACCAGGAAGGGTCCGCCTGGAATGGCCATTTCGACTGTAGCTGCTATCACCCCAACTTTCTGTTCAACCAGTTCGGGATGCTGGAACGCTGCGCCCTGCGCCATGGCAACGTCCACAGCGCCGATGGCTGGCGTGATGTTCTCGACCCCGTCATTGCGCGCTACGCGGAGCGCGACCTTGGTGGCAGGTTCTTCCGGGCCGATGCTGCCTACGCGATCCCGGCGATCTATGAGCGATTGGAAGAAGCGCGGTTCTTCTACGCCATCCGGCTGCCCGCAAACGCGGTCCTCAAGGACAAGATCGCGCATCGGCTAACGCGCCCTGTCGGGCGGCCGTCACTGACCAAGGTCAAGCGGTTCTTCGAGGAATTCGAGTATCAGGCGGCGTCCTGGGACAAGGAACGCCGGGTGATCGCCAAGATCGAATGGCATCCGGGCGAACTGTTCCCGCGTGTCGGCTTCATCGTCACCAACCTGCCGATGGAGCCGGACTGGGTGGTGCGGTTCTACAACCAGCGCGGCACCGCCGAGCAGCACATCAAAGAGGGCAAATACGCCTTTCGCTGGACGCGGCTGTCGTGCCGGAAGTTCCGCGACAATGAGGTGCGGCTGCAACTGCACGCCCTGGCGTACAACCTGGCCACCTTCTTGCGCTGCATCGAGCTGCCCGAGGCCATGGCCGACTGGTCGTTGACCAGCCTGCAACTGAAGCTGATCAAGATCGGGGCACGTGTGGTCCGTCACGCCCGCACCATCACCTTCCAGCTGGCCGAGGTCGCTGTCACCGGCACGATGGTACGCGCCATCCTCGCCGCTATCCGCCGATTGCGAGCGCCACCGCTATGCGCATGATCGCGATCCACGCTCAAACTGAACGAAAGCGGCTGGACAGATCTGTCCGCTGCGCTGAAAAACGCCGCCCCTGGGCAAGGAAACAGCGGCTTCGCGGTCTGATCCGTCCAGATCCAGCAGTCTGCGCGACCGCAGGTGCCGCTTGCGGCAGAAAATCCTTGTCTAGCGCTCGGATACAGGCGATCTTCACCTCAAACGCCACGCCACTTGGGGAATGCAGGTCAGGATCAACTGCGCATCTCGCAGGAGACGCTGAAGGCGTTCGAGCAATCGCTGGAGCTGACGCGGGCGCAGTTCCGCATCGGTGTCGCCTCCGAACTGGAAGCGCGGCAGGCGGAAACGAGCTACCAGAGCGCGCGCAACGATATTGCCGTGCTGAAGACGCGGGTGGCGCAGGACAAGAATGCGCTCGACCTGCTGGTCGGTACGCCGGTGATGGCGGACCTGCTGCCGCAAGGGCTGGGTAACGGCGATGCCGCGTTGCAGGTACTGCCCGCGGGCCTGTCGTCCGAGGTCCTGCTGCGCCGGCCAGACGTGTTGCAGGCCGAGCATCAGCTGATCGCGCAGAATGCCAATATCGGTGCGGCGCGGGCGGCCTTGTTCCCGCGCATCTCGCTGACCGCGACGCTGGGGACGATCAGCACGGCGCTGAGCGGGCTCTTCGCGGGGGGCAGCTTCACCTATACCGGTGCGCCGTCGGTATCGCTGCCGCTGTTCGATGGCGGACGGCTGCGGGGCAATGTCGATTATGCCCGCGCGTCGCAGCAGGCGGCGGTGTCGACCTATGAGAAGACGGTGCAGACCGCGTTTCGCGAGGTCGCCGATGCGCTGGCACAGCGCGGCACGATCGACGAACAGATTGCGGCGCAGACTGCCCGTGTCGGGGCAGCGAACGTGGCGCTGCGCATTTCCGACGCGCGTTATCGGGCGGGGGTGGAATCGTTCCTCAACACGCTCGATTCGCAGCGCTCCGCTTATGCGGCACAACAGCAGTTGGTCACGACCCGACTGACACGCATCAGCAACCTTGTCGAACTATACCGCTCGCTGGGTGGTGGACTCGAGTAAACCATTTAACCCGTTCACCGTGCCGCAAGAGCGGACAGCAATCGAAGGCGCGGCACGGTGAACCCCGCCAGGCGGGGATAGCGCGCCTGTGGTTCGCGCTGGCGGACGGCTAGGCCGCGCGGCTCTCCGGCGCGCGCAGGGGCGCGAGGCTGTCGAGGAACTGGGCCGCGCTGCTCGCCCAAGTGAAGCGGGCGGCATAGGCGGTGCAGGTCGCGCGATCGCGGGTCAGCGCGCGCGGGATGGCGACGTCGAGGTCGGCGTCTATCGCGCCGACGCTGTCGTCCAGCACGTCCACCGGCCCCGGTGCGGGCAGCGCCGCGACGGGAGTGCCACAGGCGAGCGCCTCGATCATCACCAGTCCGAACGTGTCGGTGCGGCTGGGGAAGACCAGCACATCGGCGCTGCGATAGGCCGCGGCGAGGTCCGCGCCGAAGCGCGGTCCCAGGAAATGTGCCTGCGGGTAGCGTGCGGCCAGCATCGCCAGCGCGGGACCGTCACCCACGACCACCTTGCTGCCGGGCGTCGTCGACTGGAGGAACCCCTCGATATTCTTTTCGACCGCGACGCGGCCGACGTAGAGCTGGATCGGGCCTGGCAATGCCGTGATGACGGGATTGCGCGGCCCATCGGCGGTAAAGGTGGCGAGGTCGACGCCGCGGCCCCAGCGGCGCAGATGCGGCAGGCCATGGGCGCGCAGCACGGCATCGACCGACGGGGTCGAGGTGAGGATGGCGTCGGCGGGCGCGTGGAACCAGCGGATATAGCGCCAGATCCATTCGGCATTCACGCCGGTGCGTGCCGCGACATAATCGGGGAACTGCGTGTGATAGGCGGTGGTGAAGCGCACGCCGTCGCCGACGCACCAGCGCCGGGCGGCCAGGCCCAGGGGACCTTCGGTGGCGATATGCACGGCATCCGCGTCGAAGTCGCGGATCAGCCGCCCGATCGTGCCGCTGCGCGCCAGCGCCAGCCGGATTTCGGGATAGCTGGGGCAGGGCAGACTGGCGAAGCGATCGGGGGAGATCACGAGCAACTGATGGCCCTGCGCCTCCAGCTCGTCGCGGACGGCGGTGAGCGTGCGGACCACGCCGTTGACCTGGGGCGCCCAGGCGTCGGTGACGAGGGCGATGCGCATCAGGCGGCGCGGATCACGCTATCGGTGCTGGCCGGCGCATTGCGCGCCGCAATCTCATCCGCCCAATGCAGCAACTCCATGCGGCCGTCGAAATGTTCGACGAGGGCGGTGCAGCCCTCCACCCAATCGCCGTCGTTATAATAAGCGACGCCCTGGATATCGCGGATTTCGGCGGTGTGGATGTGTCCGCATACGACGCCATCGACGCCGCGCGATCCCGCGGCATGGGCGACGACCTCTTCGAAATGCGAGATGAAGGCGACGGCGTTCTTCACCTTCGCCTTGGCATGCTTCGACAGCGACCAATAGGGCATGCCGAGGCGGCGGCGCGCGACGTTGAGCCACTGGTTCACCACCATCAGCGCGGTGTAGGCGCTGTCGCCGATGAACGCGACCCAGCGGTGCGCGAGGGTGATCGCGTCGAATTCGTCGCCGTGCAGCACCAGCAGGCGGCGACCATCGGCGGTGGTGTGGATCGCCTTGCGGCGGATCTTGACGCCGCCGAAGTCCATGCCGGCGAACTGGCGGAACACCTCGTCATGGTTGCCGGGGATGTAGGTGACGCGGGTGCCGCGCTTGGCGCGCTTCATCAGGCGCCAGACGACGTCGTTGTGGCTCGCTGGCCAGTAGAAGCGCTTCTTGAGGCGCCAGCCGTCGATGATGTCGCCGACGAGATAGAGCTGGTCGCTGTCGACATGGTCGAGGAAGTCGATCAGCATGTCGGCATTGCAGCCGCGGGTGCCGAGGTGGACGTCCGAAATCCAGATCGTGCGATAGCGGCGGCGCGTGACGCCTGCAGCCTCCGGCACGGTCGGCCGCTGCGGCACGAAGGCGAGGATATCGGCGGTGGTCGTGTCGGTGGTCATGCGTGGCCCCCTCGGGAACCCGCTGTTCCCTTATGGGTGATGCATAGCCTGTCGATGTGACGCCGCGGTCACGGCGAGGTTACGGAAGTGTTGCGCTTACGCGGCCATCGTCGTGCGCAGCACGGTGAGCAGGATCCAGTAGAGCACGCCCGACAACAGCATCGCGGCGGGCAACGTCATGAACCAGGCGAGCGCCATGTTGCGCACGGTGCGCCATTGCAGGCCCGCGCCGTTCGCGACCGACGCGCCGGCGACGCCCGACGACAGGATGTGCGTCGTCGACACCGGCCTGGCGAAGTGATCCGCGAGCAGGATCGTCGCCGCGGTCACCAGCTCGGCCGACATGCCCATGCCATAGGTGAGGTGGGTCTTGCCGATCCGTTCGCCCACGGTGACGACGATCCGCCGCCAGCCGACCATCGTGCCGAGGCCCAGCGCGATGGCGACGGTGATCTTCACCCAGAGCGGAATGTAGCGCGTGCCCTGTTCCAACCGGCTGCCATAGGCCTTGATCCCGTCGATCTCGGCGGCGGTGAAGTGGGTGC
Source organism: Sphingomonas sp. NIC1 (assembly GCF_001638925.1). NCBI lineage: Bacteria > Pseudomonadati > Pseudomonadota > Alphaproteobacteria > Sphingomonadales > Sphingomonadaceae > Sphingomonas > Sphingomonas sp. NIC1. The sequence continues at coordinate 434,407 of NZ_CP015521.1, read as the reverse complement.
GGGCGCCTTCGTCGGCGACGATCAGTTTGCCGGCATCGAGGACGAGGTACATGTCGCCGCGCAGGTTGGGCGTGGCAGCGGCGGGCACCTTGCCGAGCGAGCCGTAGCTTTCGAGCTTGTCGCCGACATCGCGCGACAGCGAGGCGAGGGCGCCGTACATGGCGGGCGTATCGACCCGGCGTTCGGCGAGCCCGCGCGTCACGGTGGCGCGGGCGATGTCGACCGTCGGTTCCGGCCCCGGCTGGCGCGCATAGATCTCTGCGGCCGAGCGCGCCTGTGCGACGAAGGCGGGCGTCGCGCTTTCGGGGACCGTGCGGTTCAGCGCGTAGGCGGTGGGCGCGCAGCCGATCAGGATCAGCATGATCAGGCCCATGCCCTTTTGCCCATCATTGCTGCCGTGCGCGAAGCTGACCGCGGTGCAGGTGGCGATCAGCGTCGCCCGAATGCCCCTGGGCGGCGGTGCCTGCGTGTCAGGCTCGCGATAGAGCTTGGGATCGCGAAGGAAGCGCTTCATGACCAGCAGCAGCACGAGGGCGGCGGTGAAGCCGATCAACGGGCTGAAGAACAGCGCGGAAAAGACCTTCTCCGCCTGATGCCAGTCGACGCCCGATGTGCCGTTCAAGCCTCGGGCAAGCAGTTGATTGGCGAGGCCGACGCCGAGGATCGAGCCGATCAGCGCGTGGCTCGACGAATTGGGCAGGCCGACATACCAGGTCGCGAGGTTCCACAGCACCGCCGCGAGCAGCAGCGCGAAGATCATCGCGAACCCGCCCGCCGAGCCGGTGTTGATCACCAGATCCACGGGCAATAGCGTGATGATCGAATAGGCCACCGCGCCCGACGAGGCGAGCACGCCGAGGAAATTGAACATGCCCGACCAGACGACGGCCAGCGGCGCGGGCATGGCGTGGGTGTAGATTACGGTGGCGACGGCGTTGGCGGTGTCGTGAAAGCCGTTCACGAATTCGAAGCCAAGCGCGATCAGCAGCGCGAGGCCGAGGAACAGGAAGACGCCCGTCGCCAGCGTTTCGCCGACCTCTGCCGTGTCCGTCAGGATGCTGGCGCCGGCATAGCCCAGCGCGCCGATCAGGACGGCCAGGAAGATCCAGCGACCGGCGGGATGCAAGTGTCCGTCGAGCCGCGGGCCGCGTGCAGCCGTTTGGGGGGAAGCGGCGGTGAGCGTCGTAGCCATATGTCCGCGGTGGACCCTGTATGTGACGAGTTCGTGACAGCAGCTGATTCGAACCGTGCCGACAACGCACCGATCGGCCATTGTGTTCGGGGCGGCGTAGCAGGGGGCGGGGCAGGGTGGCGGGGAGCCTTTGCCGGCTTGGTGCGTGTTAGCGGCGATGCATATCCCCTATCTCGATATCGACCTGCCGGACTGGGCGGGGAAGCTTGGCGGCGTGCTGGCGTTCGTCCTGCTGCTGTCGCTTGTCCATCGCATCCTGTTTGCGGCGCTGCGCCGGCTGGCGGGACGCACCGCGACGAAGACCGACGATATCCTGATCGCCCGGCTCGATCGGCCGAGTTTCTGGCTGGTGATCGTCATCGCGCTCGCCGCATCGGGGCCGGGGCTGGACCTGCCGCGGTACTGGGAGACGATCTGGCAGCGAGTGCTGGGGCTGCTGACGCCGGGCATCTTCGGCTGGATGCTGCTGGCCGGGCTGACGGCGTATCGGGACATCAGCGAGGTGCGGTTCGACATCACCGCCGCCGACAATCTGAGGGCGCGGCGGCGGCGGACGCGGATCGGCATCCTGCACCGGATCGGGGTGTTCGTGCTGATCCTGATCACGGCGATGATGATGTTGATGAGCATCCCGTCGGTGCGGACGATCGGGGTGACGCTGGCCGCCTCTGCCGGCGTGGCCGGTCTTGCCATCGGCGCCGCGGCGCAGCCGGCGCTGAAGAACCTGATCGCCGGCATCCAGATGGCCTTTACCGAGCCGATCCGGATCGACGACGTGGTCATCATCGACAACGAATGGGGGCGGATCGAGGATATCCGGCTGACCTATGTCGTGGTCCGGATCTGGGACGACCGGCGGCTGGTGGTGCCGGTGTCGAAGTTCCTCGAGAACAGCTTCCAGAACTGGACCCGGGAGACGAGTGCCCTGCTCGGTAGCGTCTTTTGGTATCTCGATCCCGCTGCCGATGTGGCTCGGATCAGGGCGAAGCTGGAGGAGGTCGTCCGGGCCAGCCCCCGCTGGGACCAGCGGTTCTTCAACTGCCAAGTCACTGATTCAAAACAGGATGGCCTGATGGAGGTGCGCGGGCTGATGACCGCCAAGGACGCCTCCACCGCGTTCGATCTGCGGTGCGAGGTGCGCGAGGCGATCTATGCCTTCATCCGCGACGAGATGCCGGAAGCGCTGCCGCGGACGCGGATCACGCCGGCTCCGCCTCCGTCTCCATCTCCAACGGGGCTTCCATCAGCGCCTCGGTGAAGGTCTTGCGCCACCAGCCGATATCTTCGCGGGTGATGACGTCCATCATCCGCTGCCAGCGTTCGATGCGTTCCTCGCGCGGCATGCGGAGCGCGAGCATGATCGCGTCGGACATCTCCTCGGCCGAATAGGGATTGATGAGGACGGCGTCGGTCAGCTGGCAGGCGGCGCCGGCGAAGCGCGAGAGGATGAGGACGCCGGGGTCCTCCGGGTTCTGCGCGGCGACATATTCCTTGGCGACGAGGTTCATGCCGTCGCGCAGCGGCGTCACGAGCCCGATCTTGGCGGCGCGATAGATGCCGGCGAGCACGTCGCGGGGATAGCCCTGGTTGACGTAGCGGATCGGCACCCAGTCGATGTCGGCATAGGCGCCGTTGATCCGACCCGCCAATCCTTCGAGATTGCTGCGGATTTTCTGATAGCTGCCGACGGTCGCGCGGCTGGGCGGCGCAATCTGGAGCAGCGTGACTTCCTTGCGCTCTTCGGGGTGTTCGACGAGGAAGCGTTCGTAGCCGAGGAAGCGCTCCTCCAGCCCCTTCGAATAATCGAGCCGGTCGACGCCGACGATCATGTCGCGCCCCACCGCGGCGTCGCGCATCTGACGATAGGCGAGGCGGCCGCGCGTGCTGACGGCAAGGCCGGCAAATTCCTTGGCATCGATGCCGATCGGGCAGGCCATAACGCGCACGCGGCGATCGTCCAGCACCAGCTCGTCGCCCTCGACGGTCGCGCCCAGTTCGGCGGTGCAATAGTCGCGGAACGACGACAGCCATTCGTCGGTGTGGAAGCCGATGACGTCATAGGCGAACAGGCTGCGGACCAGCGCTTGCGCTTCGGGCAGGATGGCGAGCAGGCGGCGTGGCGGCCAGGGGATATGGAGGAAGAAGCCCAGGCGGTTCTTCGCGCCGCGCTTGCGCAGTTCCTGCCCCAACGGGAACAGGTGGTAATCCTGGATCCAGACCGCGTCGTCTTCCTCGATCAGCGGCTGGACGGTGTCGGCGAAGCGTTCGTTGACGCGCTGATAGCCGCCGGCAAATTCGCGTTCATATTCCGCCAGATCGACGCGATAGTGAAAGAGCGGCCACAGGGTACGGTTGGCGTAGCCGTTGTAATATTCCTCGATATCCTGCTCTTCGAGGTCGACGGTCGCGGTGGTGACGCCTTCGCTGCGCTGGAAGGTGATCTGGCCGGTATATTCGTCGGTGCGCTCGCCCGACCAGCCGAACCACATGCCCTTATATTCGCGCAGGGCAGAGGCGAGGGCGACGGCGAGGCCGCCCTGTGCGCCCCCGGATTTGGACCCCGTGGGGGCGGACACACGATTGGAAATGATGATCAGACGGCTCAGCGGATCGAACTCCAGGGTTTGGACAGCAGGACGGCGCAGTTGATCATGCCGACCAGCGAATAGGTCTGGGGGTAGTTGCCCCACAGCTCCAGAGACGTAGGGTCGATATCTTCGGACAGCAACCCTGACGCGGTACGCCGTGCCAGCATCTCTTCGAAGAGAGCCCGCGCATCGTCGTGGCGGCCGGTGGCGTGCAGCGCCTCGATCAGCCAGAAGGTGCAGACGTTGAAGGCGGTTTCGGGCAGGCCGAAATCATCCTCCGTATCGTAGCGCAGCATGAAGCTGCCGCGACGCAGGCCTTGCTCGACCGCCTCGAGCGTGCCGAGGAAGCGCGGGTCGGTGGGTTCGAAGAAGCGCAGGTCGAGCAGCTGGATCAGGCTGGCGTCGAGGTCGTCGCCCGAGAAGGTCGCGGACATGCGATTGGTGTCGGGCCGCCACGCCTTGTCCTCGATCACCCCGCGGATATGGTCGGCGCGATCCTGCCAGAAGGTGCAGCGATCCTCCATGCCCAGCGCATGGGCGGCATTGGCGAGCCGGTCGCACGCCGCCCAGCACATCGCGACCGAATAGGTGTGGACGCTCTGCCGCGTGCGCAGCTCCCACAGGCCGGCGTCGGGCTTGTCGTAATGGGTCCAGGCGCGTTCGCCGACCTGTTCGAGGCGGTGGAAATCCTCGGCCGTATTGAGGCGGAGCAGGCGCTGGTCGAAGAAGGCGTGGACGCTGCACAGCACGATCTGGCCGTAGGCGTCATATTGATGCTGTTCGTAGGCGGCGTTGCCGACGCGCACCGGGCCCATGCCGCGATAGCCGGCCAGATCGGGCGCGAAGCGTTCGGTGAGCGTCGCTTCGCCGAGCACGCCGTACAATGGCTGAATATGGCCGCCGCGCGCATCGTCGACGATGTTGCGCAGATAGCCGAGATAGCCCTCCAGCACGTCGAGCGCGCCGAGGCGGTTCAGCGCCTGGACGGTGTAATAAGCGTCGCGGATCCAGCAGTAGCGATAGTCCCAGTTCCGTTCCGACCCGGCATGTTCGGGGATCGAGGTGGTGAGCGCGGCGACGATCGCGCCGGTTTCCTCATGCTGGCACAATTTGAGGGTAATCGCCGAGCGGATCACCACGTCCTGCCATTCCAGGGGGATGGCGAGGCCGCGCGTCCATTCCTGCCATTCGGCGATCGTCTGCGTGAGCATCGCCTCCATCGATTCCGCCAGATCGCCGCTGAAGCTTTCATCGGGGCCGAGGAAGAAATGCAGCGGGCGTTCGAGGCGGAAGATGCGCTCTTCCTGGATCATGCCGATCGGCGCGGTGGTGGTGAGGCGCATCTGCATCGTATCGAGGTTGATGCGCAGATGGTTCGACCCGCCGATCTGTTCGCGGCACGCACCGCCCCAGCCGCAGGTGGTGCGCAGCCGCATCGTCATGCGGGGGCTGCCCGACACCGGACGGACGATGCGCGCAAAGGCGACGGGGCGGTAGGTGCGGCCGAGGCGATCGAAGCGGGGGCAGAAGTCGATCACCTCCAGTGCGTTGCCGGCGCTGTCGGTATGCGTGCTGACCAGGATCGGCGTGTTGCGGATGTACTGCTGCTCGACCGACACCGAATCGGCGATCTCGACGCTCCAATAGCCGCTGTCCGGTTCGGCGCCGCCGACGAGGGCGGAGAAGAGCGGGTCGCCGTCGACGCGCGGCACGCACGCCCAGACGTAGCGGCCGGCGCGATCGATCAGCGCGCTGACCTGACAATTGCCGATCGGCCAGAGGTCTACGCTGGTCATGCGCTGAGGCTTTCGGTTGCGGCTTCGAGCCAGGAGAGGGTGTCGGCGACGCTGTCGAGGCGCCAGGCGGCGGCGGTGGCGCGGGGGGCGCCGATCAGGATGCCGGCGCCGCCGAGGGTCGCGGCGGCGGCCATGGCGGGTTCGTCGGTATCGTCATCGCCCAGGAAGACGGGTTTGCGGCCGGCAAGCGCAGGGGCCTGCATCATCTGACGCAGCGCGCTGCCCTTGTCGGCCCCGGCGACGCGCACCTCGACCATCATCTTGCCGGTCTGCAGGTGGAGGCCGGCATCGGTGGCGAGGCGGGTAGCGAGCTGCGTCGCGGCGGCTTCGGCCGTGGGGACGGCACGGTAATGGAGCGCGGCGCCGAGGGGCTTTTCCTCGACCAGGACGCCCCGTGTTGCAGTTGCGAAGTCGTGCATGTCGGCGACAATACGGTCGAGCGCTGCGGGTCGTTCCGCCTGGTGGACGCGGCCGTCGGGCCAGGCGACCTCCAGCCCGTGGCTGCCGGAGATGGCGAAGGCGGGGGCGTCGAACAGCGCGCGGATGCCGTCGACCGGCCGGCCGGAGATGATCGCGACGCGGCCATCGAGCGCGTGCGACAGCCGCTCGATCAGCGTGGCGAGGCGCGCGTCGACGCGGACGGCGTCGGGCCGCTCCTGCAATTCGACGAGCGTGCCGTCGAAATCGAGGAACAGCGCGGCGTCGCGCAACAGGTCGGCGGGGGGTGGGGGCAGGTGCGTCACGGCGCCGCTGTCCGGGATCGGGGCGAGCGGGTCAAGCGGGTCCGGCGCCCGATTCGGCGTTCGAGTCGGGGGCTGCGGAAGTGGACGAAGTGGACGATACGTTTTGCTCGGAAACGCCGCCTGCCCCGGGCCGCCGTGGGATGGGCGGGCGAGCGGAGGGCGCGGAGCATGGCGGGATCATAGCGGATCGACGGCGTGTAGGACAGGGCAAGTCATATCGGGATGGTCACGGTCTGGATCGTGGGCCTTGCCGATGCGGTACGATCATCGGACAAGATACGCCGTACTGTGGGGAAGGGATCACCATGGCCATCGCTACACTCTCCACGATTCTCAGCGCCGCGGCCGTCGTGGCGGGAAGCCCGGTCGTGGATGCGCCCGTCACGGTGTGGACATTGCTGCGGCTGGGAAACGTGGCAGTGCCGCCCGCCAAGCCGGCGGCGGCGACATTGGTCCTCGGCAAGCATCACGCTGTGGGCGGAACGGTCGCATGCAATTCCGTAGCCGGATCGCGGATAACATGGGTTTCGTCGCGGTCGGGACGACAGGGCAGGTTCTTGCAACATCCGGGCGAGTACATGCCCTCGACGCTGGTGTTGTGTCGCGATGCGGTGACAACGAGCATGGGCGGGACGTTCTGGCAGAAGATGCGATCCGCGCGGTCGTGGTCGGCCACGCCGGACAGGCTCACGGTCCGCTTCGCAGACGGGTCGACGGCAGTGCTGGTCCGCGCCGCGGCATCGACGCCGGGAAGCATCCGTTAACCCTCCCCTGCGACAGACGGTGGATCGCCGTCACGGAAAGTATTCGATGCCCTCTGCCCCCATCATTGCCGCGACGCTGATCGTGCGGGACGAGGCGCGGTGTATCGCGCGGTGCCTGGAGAGTGTGGCGCCGTTCGTCGACCGGATGGTGGTGGTGGATACCGGGTCGGTGGACGATACCGTTGCGATCGCAAAGGGGTGCGGGGCGGAGGTGCATCGGCTCGACTGGCCTGACGATTTCGCGGCGGCGCGCAACCATGCGCTGGGGCTGGCCGATGCGGACTGGCATCTGGTGATCGACGCGGACGAATGGATTGTCTCCGGCGGGGAGGCCTTGCGTGACTGGTGCGCGGGGGGCGAGCGGCTGGGGCGGGCGTGCGTGCTGAGCGACGATGGCGCGGGCGCGACGACGACGCGGAGCTGGATCACGCGGGTGCTGCCGCGCGGCGTGCGGTTCGAGGGGCGGGTGCATGAGCAGGTCGCCTCCGCTGTGCCGCGCGTGCGGACCGGGCTGCATATCGGGCATGACGGCTATCGGGCGGCGCAGCTTGCCCGCAAGCGCGATCGCAACCATCGGCTGTTGCTGGCGGAGCTCGCCGGGCGGCCGGGGGATGCGTACCTGCTGTACCAGATCGCCAAGGATGCCAACATGCGCGGCGACGGCGCGGCGTCGGCGAAAGCCTATGCGCAGGCGGTGGCAGCGACGCCGCCGGACGCGGGCTGGCGGCACGAACTGGTGACGTGTGCGATCGCCGCGCTGGCAAAGGCGGGGCGACTGGGTGATGCGATGGCGCTGGCCGAGGCGGAAATGCCGCGCTGGACGGAGTCGCCGGATTTCTTCTTCGTGCTGGGCGACCTGCTGCTGCATCATGCCATCGCCGATCCGGCGCGGGCGGTGGACCAGTGGCTGCCGCTGGCGAGCGGGGCGTGGGAGCGGGCGATTGCGATCGGCGAGCGGCCCGATCTGGAGGGCAGCGTCGCGGGGCGGGGCAGTCACCTCGCCCAGCATAACCTTGACGTGGTGCGGGGGCAGTTGGCGATGCTGCGCGGTTAGTGGGGGGCGGTTAGGGTCGCGCTGCGTTATGGGGGGCGTTCCTATCCTCCCCCTCCGTCACCGCCTTTGGGCGGCGCCACCTCCCCCTGGCGGGGGAGGATTTATCACCCCCACGCAAGATCGATCTGTCAGGGGCGTCAGGCGTCGCGCCATGCCCCCGGCGCGAGGTTGTCCAGCGTCCAGTCGCCGATCCGCCAGCGCACGAGGCGCAGCGTCGGGTGGCCGACGGCGGCGGTCATGCGGCGGACCTGCCGGTTGCGGCCTTCGCGGATGGTGAGGCGCAGCCAGCGGTCGGGGATCGCCTGGCGCACGCGGATGGGGGGCGTGCGCGGCCACAGGTCCGGCGGCTCGATCGCCTCGACCTCGGCGGGGCGGGTGGGGCCGTCCTTCAGCACGACGCCGGTGCGCAACGCGGCGAGGGCGGCGGCGTCCGGCACGCCTTCCACCTGCACGAGATAGGTTTTGGGCAGCTTGAACTTCGGATCGGCGATGCGCGCCTGGAGGCGGCCGTCGTCGGTCAGCAGCAACAGCCCCTCGCTGTCGCGGTCGAGCCGACCGGCGGGATAGACGCCGGGGACATCGATGAAGCGCGACAGCGTGACCCGCTCCGCCGGCGTGCCGCGATCGGTGAACTGGCTGAGCACGTCATAGGGTTTGTTGAAGAGGATCAGGCGACTCATGTCGGCTCGTGCAAGGAGGAACGCCCCGCTGTAACGGCGCGCGGCGATGCCGGCCATGGCGATCCGCCCGCCCGGCGGTCCCTCGCGCATACGAAAAGGGAGGCGCCGGCCGGCACCTCCCCGTTCGTCATACAAGGGACGCGATCAGCCGAGCTTGGCGGCCATCAGCGCCTTCATGTCGACGTTCGGACGCGCGCCGAAGTGGCTGATGATCTCGGCCGCGCAGATCGCTCCGAGCTTCAGCGATTCCTCCAGGCCCTTGCCCTGCGCCTGACCGTGCAGGAAGCCGGCGGCGAACAGATCGCCCGCGCCGGTCGTGTCGACGACACGCTCGATCGGCTCCGCCGCGACTTCGGCACGCGTGCCGTTCTGCAGCGCGCAGGCGCCGTGCGCACCGCGCGTCACGACCAGCGTCGGCACCTGCGCTGCGATCTTGGCGACCGCGGCCTCGAAATCCTCGGTTTCGGCGAGCGCGGCCAGTTCGCCTTCATTGGCGAACAGGATGTCGATCAGGCCATCCGCGATGAGCTGGCGGAAGTCGCCGCCGTGGCGACCGATGCAGAAGACGTCGGACAGCGTGAAGGCGACCTTGCGACCCGCCTTGCGCGCGGCCTCGATCGCGACGCGCATCGCGGCGCGCGGCTCTTCCGGGTCCCACAGATAGCCTTCGAGATACAGGATCGCGGCATCTTCGATCATGCCGAGATCGAGCGCGGCGGCGGGCAGGAACTGCGAGGCGCCGAGATAGGTGTTCATCGTGCGCTGGCCGTCCGGCGTCACGAAGATCAGGCAGCGCGCCGTGGTCGGCTGGCCGGGACGCACGTCGGTGGTAAAGGCGACGCCCGCCGCGCGGATGTCGTGCGCGAACACCTCGCCGAGCTGATCGTCGGCGACCTGGCCGATGAAACCGGTGCGCCCGCCGAGCGCCGCGATGCCGGCGACGGTGTTCGCCGCCGATCCGCCCGACACCTCACGCCCCGGACCCATGCGATCGTAGAGCGCGTCGGCATCCTCGGGCGAAAACATCAGCTGCATCGAGCCCTTGGCAACGCCGATCGACTCGATGAACGCATCGTCGGCCTGCGCGAGGATGTCGACGATCGCATTGCCGATCGCGACGACGTCATAGGTGGGGTGGGACAAGGGAAGCTCCGGTAAAGTCAGATGTCGCTCCCTAGGGGGCAGCGCGGTTTCGTGCAACGCGGGGCGGGGTGGGGTGGGGTGGGGTGGATGTGGGGGCGGGTGCCTGCCTGCCTAATGCCCTTCGTCACCCCGGACTTGTTCCGGGGTCCACTCTGCGGCGAGGGGGACGGTCAGAGCCTCCGGCCACTCCCCCGCTGCCCGGTGGACCCCGGAACAAGTCCGGGGTGACGGAGAGGGTTTGGCGAGGGGGACGCGCATTTGAATCGGCGCGCTGGTCTCCTATGTCTCTGCGGACCACGCTCGGGGTGACGGAGAGAAGGTGGCGGCCCGTGACGTGCCAGCCGTTGACGCCCCCGATCGCACACGTCACCCCACGTTCTATGCTCCGCGCCTTTACCCTCTCCCTCGGCCAACTCGGCGATGCCGCGATATTGCGGGTGCTGGCGAAGTCGCTGGCGCTGACGGTGGCGATCTTCGTCCTGCTCGGGCTGGCGTTGTTCGGTGGATTGCACGCGGCCTTTGCCGATCTGGGCGCAGCGCTGGGCGATGGGCTGGCGGGGGCGCTGACGGTGATCGTGTTCGTCGTTGCCGCCTGGCTGCTGTTCCGCGTGGTCGCGATCGCGGTGATCGGGCTGTTCGGCGACGCGATCGTCGCCGCGGTCGAGGTGCGTCACTATCCTGCCGCGCATGCGGTCGCCCGCGACGTCGGGTTCGTGCGGTCCGGGCGGATGGCGCTCGCGTCGGTGGTGCGGGCGCTGGGCATCAATCTGGTGATGACGCCCGTCTATCTCGCCTTGCTGTTCACCGCGATCGGGCCGGCGATCGCGTTTTTCCTGGTGAATGGCTGGCTGTTGGGGCGTGACCTGGGCGACATGGTGGCGAGTCGGCACGTCGACGATGCGACGATGCGGGGCTGGCGCAAGGCGACCCGCGGCCAGCGGTTCGTGCTGGGCCTTGCCGTCGCGGGACTGTTCGTGGTTCCGCTCGCCAATCTGTTCGCGCCGATCCTGGGCGCGGCAATGGCGACGCACCTGTTCCATGGGGGGCGAGGGGGACACGCATGACGACGCGCACGATCTTGAGCCTCGCGCTCGCGGCAGGGCTGGGCGCGTGCGCCGCACCGGGTGCGGTCGGTCCGACGGTCAGCCGGCCGGTCGTGCCCTATACCAGCGCCGGGTTGGAGCGGGTGATCGGCCAGGATGCGGCGGGCCTCGTCCGCCTGTTCGGCCAGCCCGACGCGGACATTCGCGAGGGCGCGGCGCGCAAGCTGCAGTTCGCCGGGCCGATCTGCGTGCTCGACGCCTATCTGTACCCGAAGGAGAATGAGGGGCCGCGCGTCACCTATCTCGACGCGCGCGAGCCCGATGGCAGCACGATCGACCGGGCGAGCTGCGTGGCGGCGCTGACCCGTCGCGAGGGGGGGAAGTAGGGTTTTCCTGCGTCACCCCGGCCGACGAGCGGGGGGCCCGCTTTTCCCGACCCACCGCAAGAAGAAGCGGGACCCCGGGTCAAGCCCGGGGTGACGGGGGAGGGGGGTGCGACGTGGCGGGAAACGCCTTAACATCGCCGGATCGCCCCGGCCTACGAACCGTTGCCGCTAGCCCCCCTTCCTCACAGCGGCTAGCCTTGCCACCATGACCCAGCGTTTCCATTCGATCCACGCCCACCAGATGGTCCGCGTCGCCGCGGCGACGCCGCGCGCAAGCGTCGGCGATATCGACGCGAACCTTGATGCGGCGGTCGCGATGGCGCGGGAGGCGGATGCGCGCGGCGTGGATTGCGTCGTCTTTCCGGAGCTCAACCTGACGTCCTACGCGCTCGACGACCTGCACCTGCAATCGGCGCAGCAGCGGGCCAGTGACGCGGCAGTGGTGGCGTTCGCCGAACGGACCGCGGGATGGGCGCCGCTGCTGCTGGTCGGTGCGGCGCTGGTCCGCAACGGGCGGCTCTACAATTGCGCGGTGGCGGTGCATCGCGGGCGCATCCTGGGCGTGGTGCCGAAGAGCTTCCTGCCCAATTACCGCGAATATTACGAGAAGCGCTGGTTCGCGACGGGGCTGGGCCTGACCGGCCTAACGATCCGGCTGGGCGAGGACGACGTGCCGTTCGGCACTGATCTGCTGTTCGCGGCGGAGGATCTGCCGGGCTTCGTCGTGCATGCCGAGATTTGCGAGGATTATTGGGCGCCGACGCCGCCGTCGACGCTGGGTGCGCTGGCGGGGGCGACGATCTGCTGCAACCTCAGCGCCTCCAACATCGTCATCGGCAAGGCGCGCGAACGCATGCTGCTGGCCGCCGCGCAATCCGCGCGCGCCGCCTGCGCCTATGTCTATTCCGCCGCGGGACCGGGGGAGAGCACGACCGATCTCGCCTGGGACGGACAGGGGCTGATCTACGAACTGGGCGAATTGCTGACCGAATCGAGCCGCTTCTCGAACGCGGCCGAGCTTGTCGTCGCCGACATCGATTGCGAGCGGCTGGTTCAGGAGCGGTTGCGCAACGGCACGTTCAACGACAGCGCGGTGGCGGCGGGGCACCCCGAGCGTGACGTCCGTCGAATCGGCTTCGCGCATGGCGTGCGCGACGGCGACACCGGCCTCGACCGCCGCATCCGCCGCTTCCCCTTCGTGCCCGACGATCCCGCGCGCCGCGACGAAGATTGCTACGAGGCCTTCAACATCCAGGTCGAGGCACTGGTAAAGCGGCTGTCGGCCACCGGTTCCAAGACGCTGGTCATCGGCGTGTCGGGCGGGCTCGATTCGACGCATGCGCTGATCGTCGCGGCGAAGGCGATGGACCGGATGGGGCGGCCGCGCAGCGACATCCTCGGCTTCACCATGCCGGGCTTCGCCACCGGAGAGGCGACGAAGGGCAATGCCTGGGCGCTGATGCGCGCGCTGGGCTGTACCGCCGACGAGATCGATATCCGCCCCGCCGCGCGCCAGATGCTCGCCGACATGGGCCACCCCTTCGCCAGCGGCGAGCCGGTTTATGACGTCACGTTCGAGAATGTGCAGGCAGGCCTCAGAACCGATTACCTTTTCCGCCTCGCCAATCAGCGCCGTGGCATCGTGCTGGGCACCGGGGACCTCAGCGAGCTCGCGCTCGGCTGGTGTACCTATGGCGTCGGCGACCAGATGAGCCATTATGCGATCAACGCCGGGGTGCCTAAGACGCTGATCCAGTTCCTGATCCGCTGGTGCATCCGGACGGACCAATATGACACGGCGACCAACGCCGTCCTCGCGACCATCCTGGCGCAGGAGATTTCGCCCGAGCTGGTGCCGGCCGATGCCGATACGGGCGCGATGCAATCGACCGAGTCGATGATCGGGCCCTATGCGCTCAACGACTTCTTCGCGCATTACGTGATCCGCCATGGGCTGGCGCCATCGAAGATCGCTTTCCTGGCCTGGCATGCGTGGCACGATGCGGCGCAGGGCGGGTGGCCTGAGGATGTTCCGGCCGATGCGCGCGTCGCCTACGACCTGCCGACGATCAAATATTGGCTCGAGCGATTTCTGGTTCGCTTCTTCCAGACCAGCCAGTTCAAACGGTCGGCAATCCCCAACGGACCGAAAGTGTCGGCGGGTGGGGCACTTAGCCCACGGGGCGATTGGCGGGCACCGTCGGATGGCACTGCGTCAGTATGGCTGAACGAACTGCGCCGAAACGTTCCGTAGAATATTGCCTTCGGTAGCATACGGGCGCAATATGAAGCCCTGATGACACCGCCTCCCCGGGATGGCTCACGCGATCGCCGGATCGAGGACCCATCCAACCTCTATCTGATCCACCCCGCGTCGCACGCCTTGCTCCCCCTTGCCTTGCGGCACGGCGTGTCGGCCAATGCGGTGTCGCTCGCGGGGCTCGCCTGCGGCACGGTGGCCGCCTTTGCCTATGCGCAATGGCATGATCCGCTGATGGCGCTGGTCGGCCTTGCCTTCTCGGTCGCCTGGCTGGTCGCCGACGGGCTCGACGGCATGATCGCCCGGGCGACGCGGACCGCGAGCGCGCTCGGGCGGACGCTGGACGGGCTGTGCGATCACGGCGTGTTCGCGCTGATCTATCTCTCGCTCGCCTATACCGTCGGCACCGCCGGGGGCTGGGCGCTGGCGATCGCCGCGGGCGCCTGCCATGCGGTGCAATCCAGCCTATACGAGGGCGAGCGCGCCCGCTTCCACCGCCGGGCACGCGGGGAGGCGCTGTCGAGCGTGCCGGTGCCGACCGGCCCGTGGCTGGTGCGCGTCTACGACAGCGTCGCGGGCAGCGTCGATCGCATCTCCATGCCGTTCGAACGCCGCTTCGGTGTAGCCGAGGACCGTGCCGCCTTCGGTGCGGCCTATGCCGCCGCCGCGGTGCCGGTGATGCGCCTCCAATCGCTGCTCACCGCGAACGTCCGCGTCTGGACGATCTGCCTCGCCTGCCTGATCGGCAATCCGCGTATTTTCTGGTTGGTCGAGATCGGCCCGCTGTCGGCCATCTGTCTGATCGGCCTCATCCGTCACCGGCGCGTCGAGCGCCGCTTCGTCCACGGCCAAGCGCCGCATTCCATCCTTTTATCCAGCGAACAGGGTCATTCATGAAGAGCATCAACATCGCCATCGTCGGCATCGGCAATTGCGCGAGCTCATTGGTCCAGGGACTCGAATATTATCGCGAAGGCACGAACGACACGGTCGGCCTGATGCACTGGGAAGTCGGCGGCTATAAGCCGTCCGACATCAAGGTCGTCGCCGCCTGGGACGTCGATGCGCGCAAGGTGGGCAAGGACGTCGCCGAGGCGATCTTCGCCAAGCCCAATTGCACCGCGGTCTTCGCCGCCAATATCCCGGCGACTGGCACCGTCGTGAAGATGGGCGCGGTGCTCGACGGCGTCGCCGACCATATGAGCGACTATAAGGACGATCGCACCTTCGTGGTCGCCAACGACACGCAGCCGACCAAGGAGCAGGTCGTCGCCGACCTGAAGGCGAGCGGCACCGACGTGCTGATGAACTATTTGCCGGTGGGTAGCCAGGAAGCGACCGAATTCTACGCCGAATGCGCGCTGGAAGCCGGCGTCGCCTTCGTCAACAACATCCCGGTCTTCATCGCGTCGAACCCCGAATGGGCGAAGAAGTTCGAAGATGCCGGCGTCGCGATCATCGGCGACGACATCAAGGCGCAGCTCGGCGCGACGATCGTCCACCGCGTGCTGACCGACCTGTTCGCGAAGCGCGGCGTGAAGCTCGATCGCACCTATCAGCTGAACACCGGCGGCAACACCGACTTCCTCAACATGTCGAACCACCGCCGCCTGGCGTCGAAGAAGGTGTCGAAGACCGAGGCGGTGCAGTCGGTCGCGGCCGAGCGGCTGGAGGACGAGAACGTCCACATCGGCCCGTCGGACTATGTGCCCTGGCAGAACGACAACAAGGTCTGCTTCCTGCGCATGGAAGGCCAGCTGTTCGGCGGCGTGCCGATGAACCTGGAACTGCGCCTGTCGGTCGAGGATTCGCCCAATTCGGCGGGCGTCGCGATCGACATGATCCGTTGCGCCGCGATCGCCAAGGATCGCGGCATCGCCGGCGTGATCGATCCCGCCTCGGCCTATTTCTGCAAGCATCCGCGCCACCAGATGACCGACGATCTCGCGCAGATCGCGGTCGAGGACTTCATCAAGGCCGCCTGATGATCACGACGGGCCTGCTGCTCGCCGCCGGTCAGGGCACCCGCCTGCGCTCGGTCACGCCATACAAGCCGCTGTGCCCGGTCGCGGGCCGGGCGCTGATTGACCATGCGCTGGACAGCATGGCGGCGGCGGGCCTCACCCGCGTGATCGTCACGCTGGGCTATGGCGCCGATGCGATCGCCGCCCATCTCGCCGGCCGCGACTGGCCGGTCGAGGTGCTGACGGTGATGACCGATTTCCACCAGCCCAACGGCGTCAGCGCGCTCGCCGCGCGGGCGCTGGTGGGGCCGGAGGGCGCGGTGATGGCGATGTGCGACCATCTGGTGCTGCCGCGCCACTACCGGCGTCTTGCCCGCGCGGGTGCGGGCGAGGGGCTGCGGCTCGGCATCGATCGGCGGCTGGGGCATCCCTGGGTCGATCCGCTCGACGTCACCTGCGTCGCGACGCGTGGCGACCGGATCGTCGCGATCGGCAAGGAGCTGGAACCGCACGACTGCTACGACACCGGCGTGTTCGCGGTGGGGCAGGCGTTCTTCGATGCGCTTGCCGGGCTCGACAGCCCGTCGCTGACCGAGGGCGTGCGCATCCTTGCCGCGCAGGACCGGGCGCACGTGGTCGATTGCAGCGACCTCGACTGGCTGGACGTCGATGACGCTCCGGCCTTCGCGCATGCCGAGGGCTGGATGACGCGGCTGGCCGCGTAAGCCGCGCCGGGCAAGGGCGTCCGCCGCAGGGCCGGTTTCCCTTATACCGACAAACAAAAAGGCCGGGGGATCGCTCCCCCGGCCTTTTTGCGTGACCGGCGAACCGATCAGTCGAGCTTGCGCGCCGTTTCGGGCTGCATCGACGCATCGTCGACGACGTCGATGATGCCGCGACCGACGTAGGAGCGGCTGCGGCTGTAGCCGAAGTAGATGACGAGGCCGATGAGGCCCCAGATCGGCAGCACCAGCTTTGCCGTCAGCGGCAGCGACAGGTACAGCACGACGCAGCCGATGATCGCGAGCGGCGCGACGACATAGACGGCCGGCGTACGGAACGGCCGATGACGGCTGGGGTCGGTGCGGCGCAGCACCATCACCGAGATCGCCACCATGAAGAAGGCGAACAGCGTGCCGGCGTTGGAGTAATCGGCGAGCTTGCCGACCGGCAGGATCGCCGCCGCCACCGCTGCCGCGACGCCGGTCATCAGCGTGACGACGTGCGGCGTGCGATAGCGCGGGTGGACCGAAGCGAGCTTGTTCGGCAGCAGGCCGTCGCGCGCCATGGTGAAGAAGATGCGCGTCTGGCCGAACATCATCATCAGCACGACCGACGGCAGCGCCAGCACCGCAGCGAGGCCGACGAGGCGGCCGATCATCGGCCAATTGATCACGTCGAGGACGTGGACCAGCGCTTCCTTCGAGCAGACGAGCGGTTCGAGCGCGCCGCTGGCGACGATCGCGGCGCAGCGGCCGGCGATTTCCGGCGTACCCGGCGAGAGCACCTTGCCGGCGAGCGAGGTGACCGGCTGCGCGCCGATCGCCCCGATCGCGCCAGAGGCAACGAGGATGTAGAAGATGGTGCAGATCGCGAGGCTGCCGATCAGGCCGATCGGCACGTTGCGCTGCGGGTTCTTCGTTTCTTCCGCGGCGGTCGAGACGGCGTCGAAGCCGACATAGGCGAAGAAGATCGAGGCGGCGGCACCCAGCACGCCGAGGCCCGACGAACTGAACGGATTGCCGATGCCGGTGGGCAGGAACGGGTTGAAATTGTCCGCCTTCATCACCGGGATCGTCAGGGCGACGAAGGCGGTGAGCGCGGTGATCTTGATCGCGACCAGCACGGCGTTGACGCGCGCACTTTCGGTGGTGCCGATGATGAGCAGCCAGGTGACGAACGACACGACGATGATCGCGGGCACGTTGACCCAGCCGCCCACCGCCATCGCCTGCGTCAGATCAGGGCTGGGGGCGGCGCCGAAGGCGAGATACATGTGCGCCATCAGCGCGTCGGCGTTGCTGATCGCGGCGGGCACGTGGAAGCCGATGCCGTTGAGCAGGCCGACCGCGTGGTTCGACCAGCCGACCGCGACGGCGCTGGCGCCGACCGCATATTCGAGGATCAGCGCCCAGCCGACCATCCAGGCGAGGATCTCACCCGTCACCGCATAGGTGTAGGTGTAGGCCGAGCCCGACACCGGCACCATCGAGGCGAGTTCGGAATAGCAGAGCGCGGCAACCGCGCAGATGAAGCCGGCGACGAGGAAGCTGAGCAGCATGCCCGGCCCCGCCTTTTGCGCTGCTTCGGACGTCAGCACGAAAATGCCGGTGCCGATGACGGCACCGATGCCGAGCATGGTGAGCTGAAAGGCCCCGAGCGAGCGATGCAGGCCCTTCTTTTCGGCCGTGGCGAGAATGGCGTCGAGTGGTTTGACGCGCCCGAATATCATGTAGCGTATCCCCCCAGGTGCGTAACGGTCATGAACGCGCCGCCGCATTGGTGAAGCGGGGGATGCTAGTCTCAAATGAAACGGAGGCAATCCCCTTAATGCAGGTGGATGGCGTTACCGCGCGAGCATGGGGCCCAGCGGTGCGCCGCCGAACAGGTGGACGTGGAGGTGCGGCACCTCCTGCCCGGCATGGCCGCCGATATTGGCGAGCAGGCGATAACCGGGGGCGACGAGGCCGTGGTTGCGCGCGACATGCCCCACCGCGCGGACGAAACCGGCGATCTCCGCATCGGAGGCGCGGGCGCTGAAATCGTCCCACGAGACGTAGGGGCCGCGCGGGATCACCAGGATATGGACCGGCGCGACGGGCGCGATGTCGTGGAAGGCGACGGCGTAATCGTCCTCGTACACGCGCTTCGACGGGATTTCGTCGCGCAGGATCTTCGCGAAGACGTTCTGGTCGTCATAGGGCAGGGTGGCGTCGATCGGCATGCGGGTCCTCCTGCGGGCCTGTGTAGCCGGGTTGTCGGGGGCGATCGAGCCTTGCGTTGGCGCTACCCCGTCACCCCGGACGTGATCCGGGGTTTCGCTACCGGCGACGGCAAGAAGAAGCGGGACCCCGGATCAAGTCCGGGGTGACGAGGGGGGGTATCCGCGTTTCGGCCGTATTACCGACTGGCCTTTTCGACATGGCCCGACACGCCTTCGCGGCGCGCCAGTTCGGCGCGGACGTCGTCCAGCGACAGGCCGGCGTCGGCGAGCAGGACGAGCAGGTGGAAGACGAGGTCCGCCGCCTCGGACGCCAATTTGTCCGGCTCCGCCAAGGCGGCGATGACGGTTTCGGTGGCCTCTTCGCCGACCTTTTGCGCGATCTTTGGCCGGCCCTTGGCGAACAGGCTGGCGACGTACGACGTGCCGGCATCGGCATCGCGGCGGCTGCGGATCGTGGCGTCCAGGCGGTCGAGCGGGTCCATGCCTCCCGCTTGGCGCGGAGGAGGGGGCGGGGTCAATCCTTGTCGGCGTTGCGGTGCGCAAAGCGACGGCGCAACGCGCGCCGGACGAGCCAGACGCCGAGCGCCGCGACGACGAACAGCGCGATATCGGACCATTCGGGGCCGGTGCGGCGGTGGACGGTGCCGGAATGGCCGCCGGCGACCGATAGCAGGGCGAGCGACGTCATGCCGTGGCGGCCGCGTCCGGCGCGGTCAGCCAGTCCCATGACGCCGCAGCGGTGTCGAAGATGCGTAGATAGGGTTGGGTCATCAGCCGCTGCACTTGCAGGCGGGTGATCGCGCTGGCGGTGACGATGGCGATGCGGCTGGCGCGCGGGAAGCCGGCCAGTCGCTCATGGATCGCCGCGGCGGCCTGCACCGGCTGGACGCTGCACGCGCCCATGTCGATCCGCAGGCGATAGCCGTTCGTGAAGCCTTCCTTGCGGAACCGGTCCACCAGTTCCGCGGCATAGCGTTCGACGCCCGCCAGATCGAACAGCCTCTGCCACTGGATATCCAGCAGGTTGTACTCATGCCGAAAGGAAATGGTGTACATGGCTGACCTGTATAGCGGTCAAGCCTTGCGGAAACGCTAAGCGAGGACTGGCCGGCGGACCGGAATTCCTGCCTGAGCCAGTGCGTTATGCGCATCGGCGATGCTTGCCTCGCCGAAATGGAAGATCGAGGCGGCAAGCACGGCGCTGGCGTGGCCGTCGCGGATACCGGCGACGAGGTCGTCGAGGCCGCCGACGCCGCCCGAGGCGACGACGGGCACGCTGACCCGATCGGCGATGGCGCGGACGAGATCGAGGTCGTAGCCCGAGCGGGTGCCGTCCTTGTCCATCGAGGTGACGAGCAACTCGCCCGCGCCCAGGTCCGCGAGGCGCAGCGCGTGCTCGATCGCGTCGATACCGGTCGGGCGGCGGCCGCCGTGGGTGAACACCTCCCAGCGGTCCCCGACGCGGCGCGCGTCGACCGAGGCGACGCAGCACTGGCTGCCGAAGCGCTCGGCGATGTCGGCGACGACTTCGGGACGCGCGACTGCGGCGGAATTGACCGCGACCTTGTCCGCGCCCGCCAGCAGCAGCGCGCGGGCGTCGTCGGCGGTGCGCACGCCGCCGCCGACGGTCAGCGGCATGAAGCACACCGCGGCGGTACGGCGCACGACATCGAGGATCGTGCCGCGGTTTTCGTGGGAGGCCGTGATGTCGAGGAAGCAGAGCTCGTCGGCACCGGCGGCGTCATAGGCGCGCGCCTGCTCGACCGGATCGCCGGCGTCGCGCAATTCGACGAAATTCACGCCCTTCACGACGCGGCCGTCGGCGACGTCGAGGCAGGGGATCACACGGGCGCGGACGGTCATGGATGTGTCCAGAGAGAAAAGGATTGCTCACGCGAAGACGCGAAGACGCGAAGAGGTCCGTTCGCTTGACCACGATTCGCTCTGCAATCGCGATCGGGAGACGGCTGGCCGCCTGCGGCGGTGGAAAGACGCGGCCACGCGCGCGGCCTCTTAGCGTCTTCGCGTCTTCGCGTGAACATCATCACGCCGCCTGTGCGACCGCCAGCGCCGCGGAAAGGTCCAGCCGTCCGTCGTACAGCGCGCGGCCGGTGATGACGCCTTCGATGCCGTCCTTGGCATGGATGGAGAGCAGATGGATGTCGTCGATGCCCTTCACGCCGCCGCTGGCGATGACGGGGATCGAGACGGCGCGGGCGAGATCGACCGTCGCGTCGACGTTGCAGCCCTTGAGCAGCCCGTCGCGGCCGACGTCGGTGAACAGAAGCGACGCCACGCCGGCATCCTCGAAACGGCGGGCGAGGTCGACAACGCTCGTCGTCGAGACGTCCGCCCAGCCCTTGGTCGCGACCATGCCGTCCTTGGCGTCGACCGCGACGACGATGCCGCCGGGGAAATCGCGCGCGGCTTCGCGGACGAAATCGGGGTCCTCCAGCGCGGCGGTGCCGATGACGACGCGGGAGACGCCGAGGTCGAACCAGCGTTCGACGCTGGCCCGGTTGCGGATGCCGCCGCCCAGCTGGACGTGGCCTGGGAAGGCGGAGACGATGCCGCGCACCGCCTCGCCATTCACCGATTCGCCGGCGAAGGCGCCGTCTAGGTCGACGACGTGGAGGTGCTGCGCGCCCGCATCGGCGAACAGCATCGCCTGCGCGGCGGGATCGTCGCCATAGACGGTGGCGCGGTCCATATCGCCCTCGGCGAGGCGGACGACCTGGCCGCCCTTGAGGTCGATGGCGGGGAAGACGATGAGGGTCATCAGATCCTCCCCGGAACGGGGAGGGGGACCATGCGCAGCATGGTGGAGGGGGAGTGCGGCATAGGATGTCCCATGTAGGAAAAGCGGTCGTGCGCGGCGGCCCCCCTCCACCACTCGGCTGACGCCGAGCGGTCCCCCTCCCCGTGCCGGGGAGGAGTGGATGGCATCACGGTCGCCATGCGAGAAACCTCTCCAGCATCGCCAAGCCATAGCGCTGGCTCTTTTCGGGGTGGAATTGCAGCCCCAGCATCGTGTCGCGGGCGATGGCGGCGGTGATCGGGCCGGCGTGGTCGCTGGTGGCGATCACGTCCTCGCCCTCATAGGCGTAGCTGTGCAGGAAATAGGCCTCGCCGGCGGGGACGAGCGGGTGGTCCCCGGTCGGAACCACGTCGTTCCAGCCCATGTGCGGGACTTTGGCGTCCATCGTACCCGGCTCGAGTCGCCGCACGCGGCCGCGCATCCAGCCGAGGCCGCGATGCTCGCCCATTTCCTCGCCGACGTCGGCCATCAGCTGCATGCCGACGCAAACACCCAGGAAGGGCGCGCCCTCTGCCCGCACGCGGCGGTCGAGCGCCTCGACCATGCCGGGCACGGCGCGCAACGCGCTGGCACAGGCGCCGAACGCACCGACGCCGGGCAGGACGATGCGGTCGGCCTTCGCCACAACATCGGCGTCGGCGGTGACGGCGAGGTCGGTCGCGCCGGCCGCGCGCAGGGCATTCTCGACCGAATGGAGGTTGCCCGCGCCGTAATCGATCAGCGCGATGCTCATGACGCCAGCATATCCTCGAGCGGCAGGGCGGCCATGCTGGCGGTGAAGGGCGTGATCTCGGCGGTGGCGAGGCCGCGTGCGACGAACGGGTCGAGCGATACCATCGCCTCCACCTCCGCGCGCGTGCCGATCGCGATGATGATGCCGCCGGTGCGCGGCTGCTTGCGGCCCGAGGCGATCAGCCGCCCTTCGACATAGCAAGCGCGCAGCCAGTCGACATGGTCGCTCATCGCGGCGTCGATCGCGTCGATGTCGACGCCATAGGTCAGCGACACGATGCAGAGCGTCGTGCCGGGGCGGGCGAAGGGTTCGCTCACAGCACGCCCTTGGTGGACGGGATCGCGTCGCTCTTGCGCGGATCGATCTCGACCGCGGTGCGCAGCGCGCGCGCCAGGCCCTTGAACGCGCTCTCGACGATATGGTGGTTGTTGCTGCCGTATAGAGTTTCGACGTGGAGCGTCAGCCCGGCGGTCTGCGCGAAGCTGTGGAACCAGTGTTCGATCAGCTCGGTGTCGAGCTCGCCCAGCCGCTGCATCGTGAAACCCGACTTCCACACCAGCCATGGCCGCCCCGAAATGTCGAGCGCGACGCGGGTCAGCGTCTCGTCCATCGGGCTCAAGGCGTCGCCGTAGCGGCGGATGCCGCGCTTGTCGCCCAGCGCCTTGGCGATCGCCTGGCCCAGCGCCAGCGCCGAATCCTCGACGGTGTGATGGCCGTCGATATGCAGGTCGCCTTCCACCTTGAGGTCGATGTCGATCAGGCCGTGGCGGCTGAGCTGTTCGACCATGTGATCGAGGAAGCCGATGCCGGTCTTGATGCTGTAGACGCCGGTGCCGTCGAGGTTGACGGTGACGTCGATCCGCGTCTCGGCGGTGGAGCGGTTGATCGTGGCGGTGCGCATGGCCGTGCCCCATAGGACGGTTGAGTACACGTCGTCACACACAAATTTCATGGGCCATCGTGGCGGCTTGACCCCGCCGCCGATCGCGCTACCCAAGGGGCCATGACCGACGGCCTGCCCGATAGCCTGATCCCCTATGACGAAATCGTTCAGGAGGCGCTGCGTGCCGTCGTCGGACGCGTGCTCGGCTCCGTCGCCGATTCGGGCGGACTGCCGGGCGAGCATCATTTCTACATCACGTTCAAGACGCAGGCGCCGGGCGTCGACATCCCGCAGCGGCTGATCGAACGCTTTCCGGACGAGATGACGATCGTCCTGCAGAACCGCTATTGGGATCTGCTGGTCGACGAACGAAAGTTCTCGGTCGGCCTGTCGTTCAATCAGGTGCCGTCGAAGCTGGTCATCCCGTATTCGGCGATCACCGGTTTCCACGATCCGGCGGTGAATTTCGAGCTGCGCTTCCAGGCGACCGAGGGCCCGGACGATGGCCCCGAACCGCATGACGAGGCGGAAAACGACGGCCCCACCGTCACGCCGGCCGAAGACGGGTCGAACGTCGTCAGCGTGGATTTCAAGCGCAAGAAGTGAGGCGCTTCGCGCGCTAGTCGGGTGCGAATGCGGGCGGGGCGGGCAGGGTTGTGCGCGTCGCCGGCCGTCCCCATGTGCTGGTCTGCAAAATTATGGCCACATTTGATGGCTAATGGGCGGTATTCCGGGGGCGGGAGATCGACATGACGTGTGCAGTTTCGGCAATCCTGACGACGACGCGCGCCATCGGCGCAGCGGAGCAGTAAGCCATGCGTCCGTTGAGCTTCTATCTGTACGTGCTGGCCGGTGCGTTGATGATCATCGCATCGGTGATCGCCCTGCCGTTCGTTCCGGCGCGATCGCGCTGAGGGCTGACCGGGCGGTTCTCGGTCCGCGTGGTCGCGGGTGTCGGCGGTGATGTCGGCCGGCGGCTGGTGTCTCTTTTGCTGCGATAGACCTCGGGTAGACGCGTCACCTCAGCGGAGGCTGGGTCTCACGCGGCAATCGACGCGCGCTTCTATCGGGAGATCCCAGTCTGTCCTGGGATGACGGTTTGCCGACGTGGATGAGGCAGACCTTTTCTAGCCCGCCTTTTCGATTTGTTCGGAGGCTTTCCTTCCCATCTCGTCACCCCCGGACCTGTTCCGGATTCACGTCTCCGTGCGCGGGGGGTTTAGGCGGGTGTGGCGAACTGGCCGAGCGGGCGTACCTCTCGCAGGCACCGTATCTGCGGCCCGGTGGACCCGGGATCAGTCCGGGGTGACGGGGCGATTTGGGCCAGGTTGTGATCGTGCCCGATGTCGGGATTGCCTGGTCGATTGTCGGCAACCTTATGCAATGCCGGGCACGACATCCAAAACGATCGGGAACATCGCCGGCCGCATGAGGGCGCGATGTTCCCGATTCGGGGAAGGCGGGGTTACGCCTTGACGTGCTGCGAGATGTACTTGTTCATCTCGAACATCGTCACCTTGTCCTTGCCGAAGACCTTCTTCAGCTTCTCGTCGGCGACGATCTCGCGCTTGTTCTCGGGGTTCTGCAGGTTGTTGGACTTGATATATTCCCACACCTTGCTGATCACCTGGCTGCGCGGCAGCTTCTCGTTGCCGACGACCGCTCCCAGCTCGGGAGACGGCTGCACGGGGGCGTGGATGCCGCCGGTCTTGGGTGCAGTAGCCATCGCATTCCTTCCTGTTTGCGCCCGGTCCAGCCCGGGGCGTTGAAACGTTACGCCTTTTTGAGCGCGTCCGCCTTGTGCGCTGCCTTTCCGCCGTTGTCACTCTTTACAATGAACTGCGGGTCGTCCTTCGACGCGCGGACGGTGTGCCCCTTGATCGTCGTGTCGCTCGTCTGCTTCTTCTCGACCGTGCCATGGGCGGTGCCGCCGTGGCTCTTCCAGGTCACTTCGTCGCCCTTCTTCAGGTCTGCCATGATCGCCTCCATTGCGTGGTGCGCGATCAAGCGCTCGGCGGGGCGAAGGGTTGCGCCTTCGCCCCGCCGCGCGATCAGAACTTGAAGCCGACCGCCGCGCCGTAGCGGCGCGGTTCGATGGTGAAGATGTTGGTGTACAGGCCCGACGACTGGTCCGCGACCGCCTGGCCGGTGATCGCATTGTTGTTGGTCAGGTTCTGGACGAAGGCGCGCAGGTAGAAGCGGTCGTCGGGCGCGTTGAGCTGCACCTGCGCGTTGACGACTTCATAGCCCGGCACACGATCGACGTTCATGTTGAACACGCTGGCCGAAAAATTGCCGGTGTAGTTGAGGTCGGCACGCGGCACGAGGCTCCAGCCGCTGCCGAAGTCCATCGTATATTGCGCGCCCACCGACCATTTGTACATCGGCGCCTGCGGCAACTTGTTGCCGTTCAGCCCGACGGGCACGCCATCGGTAACCGTCACCGGCGTCTGCGTCGCGGCGGCCTGCGCCTGTAGCACCGAGCAGATGCCGAAGGCGCCGGTCGTGCCGGTGCCGGAGATCGCCGTCGGTCCCTGCAGGCCCACCGCGCGGTTCACCGCGGTGACGAAGCCGTTAGACACCGCCGCGCCGCCCGCATTGGGGATGACGACGCAATTGGACGCGTTGGTGATATCCTTGATGATGACGGTGTCGGTGCGGCCGCCGGAGGGCAGGCGCGGGTTGATCAGCGCCTTGTTGCCGGTGATTTCGGTGTGCAGGTAGCTGGCGTTCATGTTGACGACGAAGCGCGGGATCGGCGCGACGATGGCTTCGGCCTCCAGGCCGTAGATATTGGCGTCGACATTGTCGTTCACCGCGGTGCGCGCGACGATGCGGCTGAGCTGCAGCCCCTTGTACTTGTAATAGAAGCCGGTGACGTTGAGGCGCAGCGCGCCGTTGAGGAAGGTGTTCTTCGACCCGATTTCGAACGCATCGACCTGTTCGGGCGTGAAGGTAGTGGGCACCGAGAAGGTGGCGGCGACCGGCGGGTTGATGCCGCCCGACTTATAGCCGCGCGAATAGGAGGCGTAGAGCAGCTTGTTGTCGTCGATCTTGTAATCGAACACGGCGCGGCCGGTCAGGCGGCCGAACGACACGTTGCGGCGCGCATAATCCTGGATGCCGGGCGTCGTCGGGTCGAAATCGACCTGCGCATAGTTGAAGCCGTTCTGAATGCCTTGCGCGCCGTACGGCGTCAGGACGTTCAGCGTGAGGTTGCGCGCCTGCACGAACTTGTCGTCATGGTTGTAGCGCAGGCCCAGCGTCAGCTTGGCGCGCTTGCTGAATTCGAAATAGGTCTCGCCGAAGATGCCGTAGGATTTCAGGCGGAAGCGCGGCGAATCGTTGCGGTAGAAGGGCGTCGACAGGAAGGCGTTGCCGCCGACGCCCGGGATCGCCGCCGACGAGGCTGCACCGAGGATGCCCGACGCGTAATCCAGGCCGAAGGCATTGACGAAATAGTCGTTATTCTTGCTGAGGCTGTCGAGATAAATGCCGCCCAGCAGGAAGTTGAACATGCCGTCGAACTTGCTGTCGATGTGCGCTTCGGCGGAGAACTGGCGGTTCTGGATGCGCGAGCGGTCGAAATCGAGGCTCTGCGGGAAGCAGCCGATCGCATTGCCGCCGTACACGCCGACATTGTTCGGATCCGCCGCCGACTGGCAGACGCCGCCGGCCGGCCCGTTGGGGATCAGCGTCTGGCGGACGCCGTTCAGGAAAGCGAAGGGCGATCCGGCGCGGCCCAGCGCGTTGAGGTTGGCGAGGCCGGCGTTGTTCGCCAGCGGCGCCTCGACCGCGAGGTTATAGTCGACCGTGCTGTCGACCGAGTTGCGGGTATAGCCGCCGGTGATGTTGAGGTTCACCGGGCCAAAATCGTGGAAGATCTTGACCATATACTGCTCTTCGTCCGCGAAATAGGTCGGACGATAATCGAGCCGCACGGTGCGCACGTCGGCGGGGTTGACGACACCGGCATAGGGGTCGGCGCCGTACAGGCTTTGCAGCGCGAAGCGGCCGAGCGCGGGGTTGTTGACGTTGAAGAATTCGGTCGAGGTCAGCACCGCGGCGAGCGTCGAGAGGCCGTTGGTCGTCTCATAGCTCTTGGTATCGGGCAGACAGCCCAGCACGCCGGTCGGATCGCGATGGCACAGCTGCTTCTGGATGCGGCTGCGATTGTCCTTTTCGCGGAAATAATAGCCCATCAGGTCGATGCGCGTGTCGGACGAGGGCTCCCACGACAGCGTGCCGCGGATCGCATACAGGTCGCGATCATCGATGCGGCTGTTGTCGTAGGTGTTGAAGGTATAGCCGTCGCGCTTCAGATACGTGCCGGCGACGCGGATGCCGAGCGTGTCGGTGATCGGCAGGTTGAACATCGCCTTCGCGCGCTTCGAATCGTAATTGCCATATTCGAATTCGCCCGCGGCATGGACGCCGCTGAGATCGGGCTTGGCGGTGATGAAGTTGACGACGCCCGACGTCGCGTTGCGGCCGAACAGCGTGCCCTGCGGCCCGCGCAGCACTTCGACGCGTTCGAGGTCGAAGAATTCGCTTTCGAACAGGCGGGTGGTGGCGAGCGGCATGTCGTTGACGTGGATCGCCGTCGCCTGATCGCACGTTACGCCGACGCACAGGTCGCCGATGCCGCGGATCGTGAAGCTGGAGGTCGTATAGCCCGTTTTCGTGAAGGTGATGCTGGGCAGCGACTGTTGCAGCGCGATCGGGTTGACGATCTGCTGCTTTTCGATGTTGTCGGCGGAGAAGGCGCTGACCGCGATCGGCACGTCCTGCAACCGCTGCGACTGACGCTGCGCGGTGACGACGATGTCTTGGATGCCCGTATCGGCGGAGGCGGCATTGGGATCGATGCTCTGCGCCGAGGTCGCTTCCTGTCCGGGTCCGTTGGTGGGTGCCGTATTCTGCGCGGACGTGGTAGCGCCCGTCTGTGCGGCGGCGGGCATGGCGGCCGTCATGGCGAGGGCGGATGCGGCAAGCAGTTCGAATTTCTTCATGATGGCCTCGTCTCCCTGTCGCCATCCGGTCTTGCGCCGGTAGAGCGGTTTCCAGTCTTCGGTATGGTGGAGTTAGCGTCGGAATTTCGTCGTCGTCAAACGTTTTGTACAGCGGGAAACTGCCGTATGCGGGGCCGCGGCGATCACCACGATAAGTTGCTAAATTGAACGTAAGGTTTGCTGCACCGCAGCGATGAGCCTGTTGGCTGAAAGGGTATGGAATGTCACACGATCACGCGGCACCGGACGACGGGGATCTGGTCGGCTCCGCGGCCGAGGCTGCGATCCCCCAGGATGTGGCGGAGGCGATCCGCACGCTGATCCGCTGGGCAGGCGACGATCCCACGCGCGAAGGGCTGGTCGACACGCCGCGCCGCGTCGCCAAGGCATGGCGCGAATATTGCGCCGGCTATGGTGACGATCCCGCGCATCACCTGTCGCGCGTGTTCGAAGAGGTCGGCGGCTATGACGAGATCGTGCTGCTGAAGGACATTCCCTTCCAGTCGCATTGCGAGCATCACATGGCGCCGATCATCGGCAAGGCGCATATCGCCTATCTGCCCAAGGATCATGTCGTCGGAATCAGCAAGCTCGCGCGCGTGCTGCACGGCTTTGCCCGGCGGTTGCAGGTGCAGGAGCGGCTGACCGCGGAAGTCGCCGATTGCATCTGGCAGAATTTGCGCCCGCAGGGTGTCGCGGTGGTGATCGAGGCGAGCCACGCCTGCATGACCGCGCGCGGCGTGCGCACGCCCGGCGTGTCGATGGTGACGAGCCGGATGATGGGCGTGTTCCGCGACGACGAGCGCAGCCGCAAGGAGGTGCTGTCGCTGATGGGCCTGCGCAGCTGATGGCCGGCCCGGCGCTGG
Organism: Sphingomonas sp. NIC1; assembly: GCF_001638925.1. NCBI lineage: Bacteria > Pseudomonadati > Pseudomonadota > Alphaproteobacteria > Sphingomonadales > Sphingomonadaceae > Sphingomonas > Sphingomonas sp. NIC1. Next base: position 405,538 of record NZ_CP015521.1, on the reverse strand, counting down.
GGCAGGTGCTGGTCACGGGCGGCGGCAAGCGGCTGGGCGCGTGTATCGCCCGCGCCTGCGCCGCCGCCGGATGGCGCGTGGTGATCCATTACGGCCGGTCCGCTGATGACGCGCGTGCGCTGGCGGGGGAACTGGGCGGTGCGGTGGTGCAGGGCGACCTGTCCGATCCGTCGCAGGCGGCGGCGCTGTTCGCACGCGCCCGTGCGGCGGCGGGCGGGCCGATCGCGGCGCTGGTGAACAGTGCGTCGGCGTTTGAGTTCGACCGGCCCGAGGCGATCGATGCAGACCTCGCGGCCCGACTGCATGCGATCAATGCGGTGACGCCGGCGATTTTGGCGAGCGCGCTCGCGGCGCAGGATGATGTTGCGGAGGGGGCGGTGGTCAATCTGCTCGACCAGAAGCTCGCCAATCCGAACCCCGATTTCTTCAGCTATAGCCTGAGCAAATATGCGCTCGCCGGGGCGACGACGATGCTGGCGCAGGCGCTGAGCCCGCGCGTGCGGGTGAATGCGGTGGCACCGGGGATCACGCTGCCGAGCGGTGGGCAGAGCGAGGCGGACTTCGCCGCGGTCGCATCCGACAATCTGCTGCGCCATCCGGTGGGGGCGGACAATGTCGCGGCGGCGGTCGTGTATCTGCTCGGCGCGCGTAGCGTCACCGGCCAGACGCTGTACGTCGACGCCGGCCAGCGGTTCGTGCCCAGCGCGCGCGACGTGATGTTCGGGGATGAGGCATGAGCGTCTACACCACGATCCTCGACGGGCTGGAGGTGGCGATGCGCCTCGGCATCCACCCGCACGAGGCCGAGCCGCAGCGCGTGCGCCTGTCGGTGTGGATGACGGTGGATTATGCCGCGCCGCCCAGCGCCGACCGGATCGAGGAAGTGCTCGATTACGATTTCGTGCGCGATGGAATCCGGCGGCTGGCCGATGGGCCGGGCTTTGCGTTGCAGGAGACGCTGGTCGATGCGGTGGCGGCACTGTGCCTTGCCGATCCGCGCGTGCGGCAGGTGCGCGTGCGCTCGATGAAGCTGGATGTGTACCCCGACGCTGCGGTGGGCTGCGAGATCGAACGGGGGCGGTAGGGGCGGCCTACCCCCGTCACCCCGGATCAAGTCCGGGGTGACGGAGCATAAGAGGATCAGGGCGTCTTCAAGGCTGCCGCGAGGCTGGCGGTGGCGCTGCCCCGGCGGGCGGGTTGGGGCTGCGAGGCGTCGGGGGCCCAGCCGGTGAGGAAGACGATCGAGAAGCGCTCCGTCGTGCGGCCGTCTGGCCCCGCCGCCTCGGCGAAGGCGGCGGCGGCGCGGGCGAGCGTGCCGCGGGTCATGCCGGTGCGCGCGGTCAGGATATTGCCCAGCGCACTGCCGCGCAGATCGTCGAGCAGCCGGCCGAAGCTCGCATAGCGCACGTCGAGCGTCTCGACGTCGGCGACCGGCAGGGTCAGGCCGGCGCGGACGAGCAGGTCGCCCGCCGAACGGACGTCGATCTGCGGGTGCAGGCGGGGAGCGGGCCGATCGCCCTCCGCCGCGCGGAACGCGGCGCGGAGCGCGGGCAGGCTGCCGGCGCCGAGGAAAGCGCCGAGGAACACGCCATCGGGCCGCAACGTGCGGCGGATCAGCGACAAAGCGCCGGGCAGGTCGTTGACTTGGTCGAGCACGCCGGCGCTGAGCACCGCATCGAAACTGGCGTCGGCGAAGGGCAGGCGGTCTTCGTCCGCCTGCACGCCGCCGCTGGCGCGCGCGAAGGCGAAGCCGGGGTCCATCCGCGCCACCCGTGCGCCGGGCACCATGAGCGCGGTGTCGCTGGCGCCGACATCGAGCACGTCGGCGAAATCGCGCTTCACCGCGGCGAGGCGTTCGAGCAGCCCGTCGACCATCGTCTCGCGCAGGAAGGCGTGGGCGGCATAGTCGCCCGCAGCGGCGCGGTCGCGGCGGCGGCGGCGGGCCGCGGCGTCGAAAATGGCATTGGGGGCGGGACTGGTCACGCGCCGGCTTGTGCCTTTCGGACGGCCGGGCGACAAGCGGGCATGAGCCGATTTGCGCCACGCATCGCCGCGTCCGCCTGGAAGGGGCTGGCGGGCGTCGTCGGGGCGCTGGTCGCGCAGGCGCTGCCGCCGCGCTGTCCGGGATGCGGCGAGCCGGTGGCGGCGGACCACCGCTTCTGTGCCGCCTGCTGGAGCAGCCTGCACCTGATCGGGCCGCCGTGGTGCGCGACCTGCAACCTGCCCTTCACGCATGCGATGGGGGAGGGCGTGCAATGCGCGGCCTGCCTTGCCGATCCGCCGCGCCACCGCGGGGTGCGGGCGGCGGTCGCTTATGGCCCGATCGCGCGGCAGTTGGCCCTGCGGTTGAAATATGGCGGGCGGATGGGGATCGCGACGACGATGGCGCAGCGGATCGCGCCGCTGGTGCCCGCCGACGTCGATCTGCTGGTGCCGGTGCCGCTGCATCGCTGGCGGCTGTGGTCGCGCGGCTACAACCAGGCCGGGCTGATCGCGGCGGCGCTGGCGCGCGAGACGGGGCTGCGGCACGATCCCTTCGCGCTGACCCGGCGGCGGCGGACCGCGGCGCTGCGCGGCATGGGACGCAAGGCGCGGGCGCGGGCGGTGAAGGGGGCCTTTGCGGTGCCCGACCCGGCGCGGGTGCGCGGGCTGCATATCGGGCTGGTCGACGACGTCTACACCAGCGGCGCGACGACGGACGCCTGCACGGAAGTGCTGCTGCGCGCGGGGGCGGCATCGGTGACGATCCTGTGCTGGGCGCGGGTGATCGCGGAGAGCGACGATTGACAAGACCGCCGTCGCATCACACCTCCACAGGCATGGCAAAGGTCGAAATCTACACCAAGGCATTCTGCCCCTATTGCTCGCGCGCGATGCGGCTGCTGGCCGACAAGGGCGTCGAGCCGGTGGAATATGACATCACGATGGGCGGCCCGCAGCGGCAAGAGATGATCCAGCGCGCCAACGGGCGCACCACCGTGCCGCAGGTGTTCATCGACGGCGCGCATATCGGCGGGTCGGACGATCTGGCGGCGCTCGACGCGCGCGGCGGGCTCGATCCGCTGCTCGCCGGCTGACGTCACCCCCGTGCTGATCGCGCTGTTGCAGATGACGAGCGGGATCGACCCCGCCGTCAACGCCGCGGACCTGCGCCACGGCATCGCCGCGGCCAAGGCGAACGGCGCGGGCATGGTCTTCGCGCCCGAGATGGCGGGGCTGCTGGATCGCGATCGCGCGCGGGCGGCCGCGTCGATCCATGCCGAGGGCGACGACCCCGTGCTGGCGACGGTGCGCGAGGCGGCGGCGAAGGCGGGGATCTGGGTGCAGCTGGGGTCGCTGGCGATCCTGCGTGACGACGGACGGCTCGCCAATCGCAGCTTCGTGATCGACGATACGGGCGCGATCCGCGCGCGCTATGACAAGCTCCACCTGTTCGACGCGGATCTGCCGACGGGCGAGAGCTGGCGCGAATCGGCGAGCTATGCGCCGGGCGACACCGCGATGGTGGTGGATACGCCGCTGGGCGGCATGGGGCTGTCGATCTGTTACGATCTGCGGTTTGCCGGTCTGTATGCCACGCTGGCGCAGGCGGGCGCGACAATGCTGTCGATCCCGGCGGCGTTCACGCGTCCGACCGGCGCGGCGCACTGGCATGCGCTGCTCCGCGCCCGCGCGATCGAGACGGGGTGTTTCGTCGTCGCTGCGGCGCAGGCGGGGGCGCATGCGGACGGCCGCGCGACCTATGGCCATTCGCTGGTCGTCGATCCCTGGGGTGACGTGTTGCTCGACATGGGCGAGGCGCGCGGGCTGGGCTTTGCCGAGGTCGATCCAGCGCGCGTCGCCGATGTGCGGGGGCGCATGCCGGTGTTGCAGCATCATCGGCCCATTCCGCCGGTGGTCCGGGCGTGATCGTCTTCGACTTGCGCTGCGATGGCGGCCATGTATTCGAGGCGTGGTTCCAATCGAGCGTGGCCTATGAAACGCAGCGATCCGCGGGCCATGTCGTCTGCCCGATGTGCGGCACGACCGGGGTGGGCAAGGCGGTGATGGCGCCGGGCATCCCGGCCAAGGGCAACACGCGCGAAGCGGCGCCGTCGCCCGATGTCGTGAAGGCGGCGCTGCGCGAACTGGCGGGATTGCAGGCCAAGGCGCTGGAGGGGTCGCAATGGGTCGGGCGCGACTTTGCGACGCGCGCGCGGGCGATGCACGACGGCGAAGAGACGGTGAGCGCCATCCATGGCCAGGCGAGCCTCGCCGAGGCGAAGGCACTGGTGGAGGAGGGCGTGCCGATCGCGCCGCTGCCGCTACCCGTGCGGCCGCCCGAAGAGGCGAACTGACGGGCTGGACCCTGCGCCCGCGCACCGGTATCAGGCGAGGCAGTGGCCCCGTAGCTCAGCAGGATAGAGCGCCAGATTCCTAATCTGTAGGTCGCGCGTTCGAATCGCGCCGGGGTCACCATCGCTGCCGGTCGCGGACGGCCCGTGTTGCGAATAGCCGCTTTCCATCCGGAACGGACGCTTTTATGCCTGCCTGCGGTTCGACGGCAGGAGCAGGCGCAATGTACACCGAGATCGTCAGGCTGCTGAGCGCCGGGGCGCTCGACGACGATGCCGTGCGCGAGAAAGCGGCGGAAGTGGACGCGGCGGTGACCGACCCCGAAGACTGGCTGCGCGATTACGATCCCGAGGAGATCCGGCAGCTGGTGGTCGAGATGACGCTGGGCGAGTTCTTCCTGATCGGCGACAAGATCGATGAGCTGCACGAGCTGATCAGCGACGAATTCGCCGAGCCGCTGCCGCCGTTTCCCTATCGCGAGGATCAAGAAAAGGTGCTCTCGAAGGACTATTTCGCGTGGCTCGACGCGCAATTGCTCGCGCGGCCGACTGCATGGGAAGTGGTGTCGTGGCACAACGGTCTCGACGACAATCTGCACGTCGTCATCGTCCGCCGATCGGATACGGACCGGCTGCTGGCGCTGGCCGGCACGATGGGGCTGCGCGTAGAGCGGGCGACCGCCATCTGAGCGGCAAAAGGTCTACGTCCGGGGTCGGATGAACAGATCGCGGGTCGTGCGCCCCTCCGCACGGGCGCGGCGGATCGACCGGACGATGGCATAAGCGAAGGCGGCGAGGCCGGCGATCCACAGCAGCGGCGTCAGAAGAAACCCACCAATCAGCGCGAACAGGATCGCGCCGAGCAACAGCCGGCTGAGCGGCCCTGCGCGGCCCAGCCCGATCCACAGGACCGGCGCGAGGAGCAGCGTGCCGAGCAGCGCGACGAGCATCGCCGCATAGCCGCACGCCCCTTCGAAACAGGAGCCGAAGACGCCGGGGTCGATCGCCCTCGCGATACCGGTCCCCGCCAGGGCGAGGACGAAGGCGAGCGTCAGGGACAGGATCACTCTCATGCCCCCGACAGGTGACGGCGCGCGCGATGCGGGTCAAGCCTGTCCGATTCTGACCATTGATCCCGTTGGCCTCCGCTGGCAGACACGCGTCATGATCCGCCGCATGTCCTTCGTCCTGCCGCTCGTGCTGACGCTGTCCCTGCCGCCTAATGCCGAAGCGCAGGCCGAGCCCGTGCCGGCCGACGCACCGGCCGCGCTGACGCCGGAGCTGCTGAGCGATGCGCTGTCCTGCCGGTCGCGCGACGCGCTGGAGGCCTTTGCCAACGGGCTGTTCCTCGACCCGAAAATCCCCGCCTGGATGAAGGAGGGCGCCCCCGACACGGCGACCGAAGGCATGCTGGGCATCGAAGGCTATACGCTGACGACGCCAGCATCGCTGATGGGGCAGCGCGTCGATCGCGTCTACTTCCTCGACAACTGGATCGTGACGCTGTGGCCGCGCAAGGTCGCCGAGGCGTTTATCGCGGCGCACGGGCTAAAGCGCGCGCCGATCGCGATCACCGAGCAATATTATCGCTTCGTCGATCCCAAGAGCGGCCCGATGCTGGGGGCGTTCGCGCCGACGGGCAATGCCACCGCTGCGTTGCTGGCCAAGGCGTTCGGGGCGAAGGCACCGCCGCCGCCGCCGCCGCCGGCCGACAGCCTGTTCGTCGGCTGCAACTATGCCCCGGTGTCGGAAGCGGAATTCCTGGCGGTCGCGCGTCGGGCGTCGGGTATGGCGGCGGATGCGAGCCGTGCCGTCGCCGACGATGTCGGCGCGGTCGTCCCGCCGCAATGACCGACGCTCCGTCCGACCTCGCCGATCGCTACGCGCGTCGGGTGCTCGACCTGATCGGCTATTGTCCGGTTGGGAAGTCGTTGAAGGCGCAGGACACGGGGCGTTTCGCCGACTGTTCGCGCAAGCGGGGCAAAGCAGAGCTGCGCCTGAAGGTGGGGCTGCGATCCGACGTGACGGGTCGGGCGTTGCTGCATGCCCGGTTCCGGATCGGCTTCCCGTTCGGCCGCGAGCCCGTCGTCGTGCTGCACCATCTCGAAGGGCGACGCGAGACCGACGAGCTGACCGTCCGGCAGGAAAAATTCCTGTCCGCGCTGATGACGTGGGCCGAGCAGGTCCTGCCCGATGTCACCCCGACGGAGCCGGGTCCACGGACCCCGCTGTGGCAACGGCAGTTCGCCGAGCTGTACCATCGACTGTCCGGCCGGTCGCTCGCCAGCGCGCGGCGGCGGCTGCGCGAGGGCTTCTTCGTCGATCAGGAGGATACGTCGGAGTCGATGCGGATCGACTCCTTCCTCGAACTGCTCAGCGAAGAGGGGTGGGTCGCGCTGGTCGACTGGAAGGAAGAGACGGTCGACGAACTCGTGCAGGAGATCGCCCGGCAGCGGCTCGCGGCGGCACGGGTGCGATCGGTGGACACGATCGATCCTGCCAGCCTTGCCGAAGCCGGCTATGCCATCGTCTCGCTGGAAGACGGCAGCGACGGATCGACGATCGCTATCGCGGCGCGCGACGACATTGAAACGGTCGCGCAGCTGCTGGCGGAGGTCGCCCCGCACATGACGCTGCGGGCCTGACGCTTCGGGCCTGATTTATCGCCGGAGCGGCTCCGGCCGCTAGACCGAACGCTATTTGCGGTCGGGGACGTGGACGACCCGCATCGGGGTCGCGCAGGCATAGGCCGCCTTATAGGGCTGGCCCCAGCAGCGGTCGAAGCCTTCGAAGACATTCATGTTGAGCGGCCAGCGGATCGGCAGCGGCTTGCCGTCCGGGCCGTTGAACGCAAACCCGGCCGGCTGCGGCAAGGCCGCGAGGCGCGCCCGGGCGGCATCGAAGGCGGCGCGGTCGTGATCGAGAAAGGCGATCGTGCCGTCGACATAGTGGTTCCAGCCGATGCGGTCCTTCGCCGCCGGCTTGTACGATTGACGGAAGAGCGCGATCGCCTGCGCGGTCTGGCCGATGTCGGCGCGCAGCTGCCCCTCGTGCCAGAACAGGATGGTATCCTGCGCCTTGTGCGCGATCCGCCAGTCACGGATCAGGTCGGCGGCCTCTGCCTCGCACCCGTTCTGTTCCAGCTTGCGCCAGCCGCCGGTCATGTCCTGATCGAACGCCGCCTGATCGAGCGCCAGCATCGCGGCGCGGTCGTAATGGCAGGGGCCGGCGGCGAGCGCGGCCTGCGCGATCAGGGCAATAATCAGCATGTCGCAAAATTGGCACATCCCCTGTCTTGCAACAAGCGCTTGTCTGACGAATTGGAGCCGCATGACCACGCGCACCGAAACCGATTCGATCGGACCGATCGAGGTTCCCGCCGACGCCTATTGGGGCGCCCAGACCGAACGCAGCCTGGAGAATTTCCCCTTCGGCCCACGCGAGCGGATGCCGGTGGAGATCGCCCACGCGCTCGCCATCGTGAAGCAGGCGGCGGCGCGCGTGAACCGGCGACATGGGCTGGACGCGCACAAGGCGGATGCGATCGAGGCAGCGGCGGCGGCGATCGTCGCGGGCGACCTCGATGACCAGTTCCCGCTCGTCGTCTGGCAGACGGGCAGCGGCACGCAATCGAACATGAACGTCAACGAGGTGATTGCCGGCCACGCCAACGAGGCGCTGGCAGGCACGCGCGGTGGCAAGACGCCCGTCCACCCCAATGACGACGTCAACCGCGGCCAGTCCTCGAACGACAGCTTCCCCACCGCACTGCACGTCGCCGCCGCACTGGCGGTGACGCAGCAGCTCTACCCGGCGCTCGACCGGCTGCATGCGGCACTCGACGCCAAGGCGGTCGAATGGCGCGATCTGGTGAAGATCGGCCGCACGCATTTGCAGGACGCGACGCCGCTGACGCTGGGGCAGGAGTTTTCGGGCTATGCGCAGCAGATCGCCAATGCGCGCGACCGGATCGCCGGCACATTGGACCGCAACATCATGCCGCTGGCGCAGGGCGGCACGGCGGTCGGCACCGGCCTGAACGCGCCCGGCGGCTTTGCGGAAGAGGTGGCGGCGGAGATCGCCGGCCTCACTGGCCTGCCGTTCGTCACCGCGCCGAACAAGTTCGAGGCGCTGGCCAGCAACGACGGCCTGGTCGATCTGCACGGCGCGCTTAACGTGCTCGCGGTGGCGCTGACCAAGATCGCCAACGATATCCGGCTGCTCGGCTCCGGCCCGCGGTCGGGCCTGGGCGAGCTGGAACTGCCCGCCAACGAACCGGGCAGCTCGATCATGCCGGGCAAGGTCAATCCGACGCAGGCCGAGATGCTGACCATGGTCGCGGCGCAGGTGATGGGCAACAACGTCGCCGTCACCGTCGGCGGCCTGCAGGGCCACATGGAGCTCAATGTCTTCAAGCCGCTGATCGGCGCCAACGTGCTGCGCTCGATCGCGCTGCTCAGCGTCGGCATGACCAGCTTCGCCGAGCGGACGGTGGAGGGGATGACTGCCAATCGCGCGCGCATCGCCGAACTGCTCGACCGGTCGCTGATGCTGGTGACGGCGCTGGCGCCCGAAATCGGCTATGACAATGCCGCCAAGATCGCCAAGCACGCCCATCAGCACGGCCAGACGCTGAAAGAGGCGGGGCTGGAGTTGGGACTGGTCGATGCCGAGACGTTCGACCGGCTGGTGCGTCCGGAGACGATGATCGGTCGCTGAGCGGCCGGACGGGTCCGCCGCGGAACTTCCCCGTGGTTCGCGCGCTTGCTGGGGGCGTAACAACCACGAAGGGCATGGCGTGAGTACGACGACCACGGGCGCGCTGATCGGCGCGGCAATCGATTCGATCTCGGGCGATGACGACAGCGTCGCGGACGGCGCGATCATCGGCGCCGTCACCGCGAACGTGCTGAAGGTCGTGCTCCCGCTGGCGGTGACCTACGCGGTTGGCTGGGCGGTGCTGCGTAGCGCCGAGCAGCTGAAGGACCAGGTTTTCGGAAAGGTGGAAGCATGATCGGCAAGATTATCGGTGCATTGGTGGGTCGCGAAGTCGAGCGCCGCAACGGCGACAGCGGCCTGAAGGGTGCGGCGATCGGTGCGCTGGCGATGGGCGCGATGCGGCGCATGGGGCCGCTCGGCATGATCCTGGGCGGCGGCTATGTCGCCAAGAAGGCCTATGATCGTCGCAAGGCGGCGCGCGGCCAGATCTGATCGAGGGTTGGTGTGGCCCCGGCGATATCGCAGGGGTCACGCTTCATACGGGCTGCCGCTAACCCATCTGCCACTGCCGGATCGCCTCGACCGGCGCGATCAGCATGATGAGGTTGAGCGTCAGATTGTCGCGGATCGCGACCAGCGCCACCAATTCCAGCAGCACGACCAGTACCGCGCTCGCCCACCAGGGCAGACGCCGCGCGATGGCGAACCCCAGCATCATGCAGCCGATGTCGCTGAGCGAATTGAGGATGCTGTCGCCGCTATAACCCCAGGCCATCGTCACGCTGCGATAGCGATCGATGATGAGTGGCGAGTTTTCGAGGATTTCCCAACCCGATTCGATCGCCACGGCCAGGACGAGCCGGGCGGTCCATGGCCAGCGGCGCAGCGCCAGCCAGCCCGCCGCGTAGAAGAGCAGACCGTGGACGATATGGCTGAGGCTGTACCAATCGGCGATCTGCTGGCTGTTCTGGTCGGATTGTACCGCCCCATGCCACAGCGTGATTCGGCCGCAGGGGCAGATCGGCGAGCGGCCCATGACGAACAATGTCGTGGCGGTCAGCACCAGCACGGCGGCGATCAGCCAGCCACTTTTCGCCGCCAACCATGCGCCCACGCTTGACGCCCGGCCCGCGGCTACGCCAGTAGCGCGCATGCCGTCCTCCTCCCCCAATGATCCGCACAACTTCCGCCGCCGCGGTATGTTGTTCGTTCTGTCCTCGCCTTCGGGCGCCGGCAAGTCCACCATCGCGCGCAAATTGCTCGCGGATGAGCCCGGCCTCGAAATGTCGGTGTCGGCGACGACGCGCGGCATTCGTCCGGGTGAGACCGACGGCAAGGACTATCACTTTGTCGGCCTTGAGGAATTTCGCCGCATGGTGGCGGACGACGAATTCCTGGAATGGGCCCACGTCTTCGGTCATCGCTATGGCACGCCGCGGGCGCAGGTCGAGGCGATGCTGGCCGCGGGCAAGGACGTGCTGTTCGACATCGACTGGCAGGGCGCACAACAGCTGTTCCAGATCGCCGGCGGCGACGTGGTGCGCGTGTTCATCTTCCCACCCTCGATGGAGGAATTGCGCGCGCGGCTGACGAATCGGAACACCGATTCGGCCGAGGTGATCGACGCCCGCATGGCGCGCGCCGCCAACGAGGTGAGCCACTGGGACGGCTATGACTATGTCCTGGTCAACGACGATGTCGAGGAATGCTTCCGCGGCGTGAAGACGATCCTCGCGGCCGAACGCCTGAAGCGCTCGCGCCAGACCGGGCTGATCGGCTTTATCCGCAAGCTGACGCGGGTCGCGGAGAAGCATTGAGGGGCGGGGGCGCCTTGCGCTGTTCCGTCATTCCCGCGCAGGCGGGAATCCATAACCGCTAACGCGTCTGAGCCCCACCACCGTCAGCCAGTCTGGATTCCCGCCTGCGCGGGAATGACGCGATCGGTGAGGGCAGGCCGCTCCCACGCGGCGATGGCTGATCCTCAGCCGCCGCCTTAAGATCGCGCACATAGTCGATCGTCGGCCTTCAATCGCACCACATATCCCGTCACCCCGGACTTGATCCGGGGTCCCGCTTCTTCGTCGACGCCTGCATTTTAGCGGGACCCCGGATCAAGTCCGGGGTGACGGTGGAGGTGGGGCCAGCCGGCAGCGCATCGGCGTGACGAGGTGACGGGCCGGCGAGTCGCGGCACGCCCCCCTCACGCCGCGATACGCAGTGCCGGGTGATCCTCCTCTGCCGCGTCCAGATCGAGCGAATAGGCGACCGACGGCGCCGGTTCGGTCCGGCCCAGCGAAGGCTTGACGGCCGTCTGTCCGGTCGACCGGAAGCCGAGCTTGCGCAAGACGGCGCCCGACGCCGGATTGTCGGCGAAGTGCCAGCCGGCGATGCGCCGCAGACCCAGCGCGTGCCGCGCCATCGCGATGACGGCATGGCCTGCCTCGGTCGCATAGCCGCGGCCCCAGGCGGCGGGGGTGAGCCAGTAGCCAAGGTTGGGCTGGCCATCCATTTCCGAAATGCCAATGCCGCCGACGATGGCCGGGGCGCCATCGGGCCAGGCGAGGTCGTGGCTGACGATCAGGAAGCGCGCTTCGTCATGCGCCCGCGGACGCGTGCAGAACTCCTGCGCGTCGGACAGTGTATAGGGGTAGGGGACCCGGCTCAGCATCCGGGTAACTGCTTCGTGATCGATCGCCGCGGCCAGCTCGGCCGCATCCTCCGGCCACGCCGGCCGGAGCGTCAATCTGTTGGTTCTCGCGAACATTCCTGCTCTCTCCTTGGCCACGCCGCTGCCACGCGCCTGTGACGCGGCAGGGACAGCCGGGGTCGGGGAGCAAGAAAAAAGGGAGCCGGGGGGCTCTAAGCTTTCGATGCTCCCAGCATCGAAAGGGCTCCCCGGGGTGGGAGCCCGAGCTTAGAGCCCGTCTCCCTTGTTTGGTTGGCATCTTGTGGAAGATGCGACCGGGTCACCCTGGTGGGCAACCCGGCTGGTTGCCCGTTATTCTGCGGCTTCCGCCATAATCTGCACCGAGCAGAATTTACGGCCGAGCTTGCCTTCGTGGAACGCCACGCGGCCGTCGACGAGCGCGAACAGGGTATGGTCCTTGCCCATGCCCACGTTGGCGCCCGGATAGAACTTGGTGCCGCGCTGACGCACGAGGATGTTGCCCGCGATCGCTTCCTGACCGCCGAACTTCTTCACGCCAAGACGACGGCCGGCCGAATCACGACCGTTGCGCGACGAACCGCCTGCTTTCTTATGTGCCATGCTGCTCTACTCCTGTTCGCGCTGGGCTCAGCCGACCGAAACGATCTTGAGGATCGTGTGGTTCTGGCGATGGCCGTTCTTGCGGCGATAATTGTGACGGCGGCGCTTCTTGAAGACGATGACCTTCTCGCCCTTCGCCTGTGCGACGATCTCGGCGGCGACGGTCAGACCCTCGACGCTCTTCAGCTCCGAGCCTTCGCCCGCGAGCAGGACATCACCCAGCGTGATCGATGCGCCGGCTTCGCCGTCCAGCTTCTCGACGACGATCTTGTCTCCGGCGGCGACGCGATACTGCTTGCCGCCCGTGCGCACGACTGCGAACATGGCTCTAGTCACTTCCCAAAAAACATGTGCCCGCACAGGGAGACCCGGCGGGATGAGCGGCGGCAGCTAAGGAATGTGCAGGCTTCTGTCAACCTTTGAAGCGGGGCGCGCCGACATTCATCATGTGGCGGCGCAGCAACAGCGGTATGACAAACGTATGAAAGGTCTGTGACGATGACTTGCCCGGCCCTCAGCGCGACATAAAGTGTCGTCGATCGTGACGGTAACTAAACCGCGCGAAACAGGGGAATATCATGAAGCGCGCAATCTTGCTTGCCGGCGTCGCCGTGCCGGCATCCCTGGCGGTCTTCGCCGCACCCGCCTGGGCGCAGGCCGTGCAGTCGGCGCCCAGCCAGGAAGCGACGGCCGATACGTCGACGCAAAGCGACGAAGCGGCCAACCAGATCGTCGTCATCGGCAGCCGCGTCGCCAACCGGACCGCGATCGACAGCCCCGTGCCGATCGACGTCATTTCGGGCAGCGCGCTGCAGGCGTCAGGCACCGGCGAGCTCAACAAGACGCTGAACCAGCTGGTCCCCTCGTTCAACTTCCCGCAGCCCTCGATCGCCGACGGCTCCGACGTGACGCGGCCCGCGACCTTGCGCGGCCTCAACCCCGACCAGACGCTGGTGCTGCTCAACGGCAAGCGTCGCCACGTGTCGGCGTTGCTCAACATCAACGGCACCGTCGGGCGTGGTTCGGCGGCGGTCGACATGAACATGATCCCCGCGCTCGCGATCCAGCGGGTCGAGGTGCTGCGCGACGGCGCCTCCTCGCAATATGGCTCGGATGCGATCGCGGGCGTGATCAACGTCCAGCTCAAGACCGCGAGCGAAGGCGGCCGCGCGCAGGTGAGCTACGGCAAATATGTGACGACGCTGGACGGGGTGGCCAATTTCAACGGCCTGCTCGGCAATTCGCCGTCGCTCGACCCGACTGACTCGCGCTACCTGCAAGCGAACAGCAACGGTGAGCGCAAGGCGCGCGACGGTGCGATGCTGACCTATGGCGTCAACGTCGGCCTGCCGATCGGCAATGGCGGCTTCTTCAACTTTACCGGCGAATATCGCGACCGCGACTTCACCAACCGCCAGGGCTACGATCTGCGGCCCAATTACATCCGTCCGTCGTCGACCACGTTCGATTCGCGCGAAGCGAGCTTCAACCGCCTCGACTTCCGCTACGGCGATGCGAAGACACAGGACTTCAACTTCCTCGTCAACATGGGCCAGCCGCTGGGTTCGGCCGACTTCTACGCCTTCTTCACCTATGGTCACCGCGACGGCCTGTCGGCGGCGAATTTCCGCCAGCAGTCGGCGGCGACCAACCGCGACTTCTCAGCGATCGCGCCCGGCACGACGCCGACCAACGCCAATTTCGTCGGCCTGACCCCGGACGGCTACTTGCCCAAGATCCAGTCGAGCATCGACGATCTGTCGGCGACCAGCGGCATCCGGGCCGACGTCGCGGGCTTCAAGGGCGACTTCTCGCTCGGCTTCGGCCGCAACGAGCTGAGCTACCGCACCGAAAATAGCGTCAACGTCTCCTTCGGTCCGCAGAGCCAGCGTTCGTTCGATGCCGGCGGTCTCGCCTTCTCGCAGATCCTGGCCAACGCCGATCTGTCGCGCCAGTTCGACGTCGGGCTGGCGGGGCCGCTGACCTTCGCCTTCGGCGGCGAATATCGCCACGAGATCTTTCAGATCCGCCCCGGCGATCCTCAGTCGTACCAGACCGGCCCGTTCTTCCAGGCGACGCGGACGACGACGCCGGCGAACTGCACCACGCTGGGTGGCGTGTACGGCGGGGGCGCCGCAGCGACCGGGTCTTGCTCGTTCCCGGGCCGTACCGCGGCGGCGGGTGCGCAGGGCTTCGGCGGCCTGCCTGCCTCGGCCCGGACCAACGTCAACCGCAACAGCTATGCCGGCTATCTGGAGTTCGACGCCGACCTGTTCACCGGCTTCACCGCGACCGCGGCGGGCCGTTACGAACATTACAGCGACTTCGGCGATACGGTGAACGGCAAGCTCGCGCTGCGCTACGAACTGACCGACGGGTTCGCATTGCGCGGATCGGTGTCGAACGGCTTCCGCGCGCCGTCGCTGCACCAGCAATATTTCACCACCACCTCGACCAACTTCCTGTCGGGCGTGCCCGTCGACGTGTCGACCGTCGCGGTGAACAGCCCGGTGGCGCGCGCGCTCGGCTCGCAGCCGCTCAAGCCTGAAAAGTCGGTCAACCTGTCGGGCGGTGCGACGCTCAATCCGTTCCGCGGCTTCAACCTTACGGTCGATTATTTCCACATCAAGATTCGCGACCGCATCGTGCTGTCGGAAAATCTCGGTGCGGCGGGCGTCGGCACGGCGGCGCAGAATGCCGCGGTGCAGCAGGTGCTGGTGGCGAACGGCTTCAATACCGTCGGCGCGGCGCGCTTCTTCATCAACGGCCTGGATACGACCACGCAGGGCGTCGATGCGGTTGCGACCTATCGCGCCAATCTGGGCGGCCTGGGCGCCTGGAATTTCTCGGCGGCGTATAACTACACCAAGAACCAGATCGACAAGCGGCTGAACACGCTGGGATCGCTGGCGCAGATCCCCGGCCTCGTCCTGTTCGGACGCGTCGAAGGCTTCCGCTTCGAACGCGGCCAGCCGCGCACGAAGGTGGTGCTGGCGACCGACGGCAAGATCGCCGGTATCGGCGTGTCGGCGCGGACGACGCGCTATGGTTCGGTGATCTCGCCCGAAACGACCGCGCCGATCAGCGATGCGACCAGCCTGACGCTGCTCGGCCCGGACGATCAGGTACTGCGCCCGAAGTGGATCACCGATTTCTCGCTGAGCTACGAATATCAGGGCGTGCAGCTGACGCTGGGCGTGGACAATGCCTTCGACGTCTATCCCGATCGCCGGCCGTTCGGCCTGCGCCCGGCGAGCGTCGGCGGCAGCTATCCGACGACCTATCAGTTCCTGCCGTACAGCAACTTCTCGCCATTCGGCTTCAACGGGCGCTTCCTGTACGCGCGCGCGGCGATCAACTTCTAAGGAGACGCGGAGGGGCGCTACGGCGTCCCTCCCGCAGACCGATCAGTGACGGTGTTCGCGGCGCAGCGCGTAGCGCCCGTCGGTGAAATCGTCGAACAGGCCGGCGATCGCCGGATGGTCGACCGGCTCGTCGCTGTCGTCGACGACCAGATTCTGCTGGCTGACATAGGCGACGTAGCTCGAGTCCACATTCTCGGCGAGCAGGTGGTAGAAGGGCTGATCCTTGCGCGGGCGCACCGCTTCCGGGATTGCCTCATACCATTCTTCGGTATTGGCGAAGACCGGATCGACGTCGAAGATCACGCCGCGAAAATCGAACAGGCGGTGCCGCACGACATCGCCGATCGAGAAGCGTGCATGCGCGATCGCGGGCGCATCGATCTCGACGACATTGGGGCGCCCCTGCGCGGGCAGGGTGCCGATAGGGTCATGACGGGGCATGCCCATAATTTAATCGTCTTTCCGCGCTGCACAAGCACAACGGCGCTTGCCACCGGAAAACCGAGCCGCTAAAGGCCCGCCCTCGACCGACGGATTGCGGGTCTCAATGACCTGCCAAGGACGTCTTCTGCGGAGAGGTGGCAGAGTGGTCGATTGTACCGCACTCGAAATGCGGCGTGCCTTTACGGGCACCGAGGGTTCGAATCCCTCCCTCTCCGCCACTTTGGCCTTTTTGGGCCTTATCCGTACCATTCGAAAATTGATGTAAACTGGCAGAAATCCGCGGTTTTTGCGTCCGCTGATGTATGCGGGGATCCACGTCAATCCGCGTTCGGGGTCCATCGACGAATGTCCACGTCAATCGAGGCCGCCATCGATTGGGTTGAGAAGTGAGCCCCACGATGTCGTGTCGACTTGACCTCAAATCCTGAGCGCAGCGATCAAGGCATCGCGGGCGAGCGCAACGCGGGGGTGCCGCAGCGACGAACGCGCCCAGACGAGGTAGAAGGTGTTGCGCGGCACTCTGATCGGCGCGGGTATCTCGACGAGCGTGCAATCGGCCCGCTCGGCACGGGTCAGATAACCGGGCAGGACCGTCCAGCCGAGCCCCGCGCATAACCCAGATCGCAGCACGCGAAGGTCGGGAGCGGTCAGGGCAGGCTGACCGACCAGTGCGATCCGGTTGGCCTCAAGCCAGGCGCGCAGCAGCGGCCGGTCGAGATCGTACGCCAGATGCGGTATGCGTGTCAGCGCATCGGCCAGCGGCAGGCCCGCCATCCGCTCGATCACCGCCGGCGCGGCGACGGCGCGCAAATCCTCATCGCCGAGACGGTGAAAGGCTAGCCGGGGGTCGTCCGGTTGCGATGCCGTCACGGCCAGATGCACCTTATCTTCCAGCAACAGGCTATACAGCGCGTCCCGCCCGCCGATGTGGAGGCGCAGGTCGAGGCCCGCGTCGAGCAGCGGCCCCAGCCGGGGGGCGATCATCTCGCCCAGCAGATCCGACGGCGCGGCGATATGCACCGTCCCGGACATCCGCGAGGATCGCGCCCGCGCCGTGGCGAGGGCCGTTTCCGCCGTATCGAGGCTGTCGCCGATGGCCGCAGCCAGGTCGTCGGCGATCGCCGTGGCGCGCACACCGCGCGAATGCCGATCGAACAGGGGATGGCCGAGCTGCGCCTCGAGCGAGGCAATATGCTGCGACGCGGCGGGCTGTGTGATGCCGATCGCGCGGGCCGCGTCGCTCAGCGAGCGGCGGCGATAGACTTCGACAAAGGTGCGCAACTGCAACAGGGACATTGGGTTTCCATAACCTGTCTTATGGCGGATCGCCATTCCGCTTGGATTTGCTGATGCCGGCGAAGGCCTATCTGACTGGGCACAAGGACGGACACGAACGCCCGGTCGCCGCTGCCGGACCGCAGAGCCCTATGGCCTCGTTGTCGTGGGTGCGGCGGCGGGCACTCCGCGTTCGCGACGTCCACGCAGCAGGAGTTTTGACGATGATCCGTATCCTCATGGTGACTACGTCCGCCGATCGCATGACCCCGGGGACCGAACCGACCGGCGTCTGGCTGGAAGAGCTGACCACCCCCTATTACGTCTTCCGCGATGCCGGTGCCGACGTGACGCTCGCCTCGATCAAGGGCGGCGCGGTGCCGGTCGACCAGCGCAGCGTCAATGCGGATGGCGAGAACGATGCCTCGGTCGAACGCTATCTGAAGGACGAGGCGCTGAAGGCCGAGGTCGCCGATACGCCGGTGTTCACCAGCATCGATCCCAGCGGCTATGACGCGCTGTTCCTGCCCGGCGGCCACGGCACCATGTTCGATTATCCCGGCAGTGCGGAACTGGCGCAGCTGGTGGAGCGGTTCGACCGCGCGGGCAAGATCGTCGCTGCCGTCTGCCATGGCCCGGCGGGGCTGGTCTCGGCCAAGAAGGCGGACGGCACGCCCTTCGTCGCCGGTCGGCGTGTCGCGGGCTTCACCGATAGCGAGGAGCGCGCGGTCGGACTGGATCAGGCCGTGCCCTTCCTGCTCGAAACCCGCCTCAAGGAACTCGGCGGCCAGCATGAGGCAGGCCCGGACTTCGCCCCCTTCGCCCTGCGTGACGGCAATCTGGTGACGGGCCAGAACCCGGCGAGCGCGACCCGTACGGCGGAACTCGTGATCGAGGCCCTGAAGGGCCAGGCGGCGTGATCGTGCGGAATCTCCAGCCCATGTTGCGCGTCGCCGATCCTGCGGCGTTGCTGCCCTCCACGGGAGACGCCTGATGGCCCGACTGTTCGAGCCGCTGACGGTCGGTGGGCTCAGCCTCGCCAACCGCATCGTCATCGCGCCGATGTGCCAATATTCCGCCGAGGACGGCGCGATGACCGATTGGCACCAGATGCACTTGGGCCAGCTCGCCATGGCGGGGGCGGGCGCCCTGACGATCGAAGCCACCGCGGTCAGCCCGGAAGGGCGGATTACCTATGGCGATGTCGGTCTGTACGACGACCGTACCGAAGAGGCGATGCGGCGCGTGATCGACAGTGTGCGCCGCTGGTCGGACGTGCCTCTCGTCGTCCAGTTGGCGCACGCGGGCCGGAAGGCGAGCTGTGCCAAGCCGTGGCACGGGGGCGCGCAGATCGCGCCGGATGCGGAGAATGGCTGGCAGACGGTTGCGCCGAGCGCGGTGCCCTATGCCGCGACCGATCATGCGCCCGTCGCTCTGGACGAGGCGGGCCTAGCGCGAATCCGCGATGCCTTCGCCGATGCCGCCCTTCGGGCAGCGCGGCTTGGGATCGAGGCGATCCAGATCCATGCCGCGCATGGCTATCTGCTGCACGAATTCCTCTCGCCGCTCTCCAATCATCGCGAGGACGCCCATGGCGGCAGCCTCGCCAACCGGATGCGGTTCCCGCTCGAGGTATTCGACGCGGTGCGTGCGGCGTTTCCCGCCGACCGACCCGTCACCGTCCGCGTGTCGGGGACCGATTGGGTCGAGGGCGGCTGGACGGCGGACGAAACTGCGCAATTTGCCGAAGCGCTGGAACAGCGCGGCTGCGCCGCCATCCACGTGTCGAGCGGCGGTCTCGATCCGCGCCAGCAGATTCCGGTCGGTCCCGGCTATCAGGTGCCGCTGGCACGGACGGTCAAGGATGCGGTCACGATGCCCGTCATCGCGGTCGGCCTGATTACCGATCCGCAGCAGGCCGAGCAGATTTTGCAGTACGGGCATGCGGACGCCATCGCCATCGCGCGCACCGCCTTGTGGGATCCGCGGTGGCCCTGGCACGCCGCCGCCGCGCTCGGCGCTTCGGTCAAGGCGCCGGCGCAATATCTCCGGTCCGAGCCACATGAGGCGGGCCGTATCTTGAAGGAGATGACGCGATGACACGATCCGCCACATTGCTCCTCGCCGCCGCTGCCGTCGCCTCGATCACGGTCGGGGCGACGGCCCGCGACACGGCTCCGGCGCCCCGGATCGAGCGGGTTGCCGCCTTCGACGGCGCGATGCCGACCGGCGTGACCGTCGCGCCCAACGGCCGTATCTTCGTCAACTTCCCGCAATGGGGCGACCAGGCGCCGTTCACGGTCGCCGAGCTGGTCGACGGCACGGCGGTGCCCTATCCCGACGCCGCGACCAATCGCCCCGATCCCGCCAACCCGGCTGGTCATTTCATCTCGGTGCAGAGCGTCGTCGCCGATGGCGCAAATCGTCTGTGGGTGCTCGACACGGCTGCACCGAAGTTCTCGCCGCCCCAGGCGGGTGGCGCGAAGCTGGTAGCGATCGACCTCGCGACCAACCGGGTGGTCAAGACGATCGTCCTGCCCCCAAGCGTCGTGCTGCCGACGACCTATCTCAACGACGTCCGCTTCGACTTGCGGCAGGGGGAGCAGGGCACCGCCTATATCACCGACAGCAGCAACGCGGGCATCGGCGGCATCATTGTCGTCGACATCGCCAGCGAGCGGGCGATCCGCCGCCTGTCCGGCCACGCGACGACCAACCCGGAGCCGGGCTTTACGCCGATCGTCGACGGCGAGGTGCTGATGAACCGTCCGGCCAACGGGCCTGCGACGCCGGTCGCCATCGCCAGCGACGCGATCGCGCTGAGCGCCGATGGCAGCATGCTCTATTACGGGCCGCTGTCGGGCCGCACGCTCCATGCCGTGCCCACGGCGCTGCTGCGCGATCCATCGGTGTCCGAGGAGGCACTGGCCCGCGCGGTTCGCAGCATGGGGCGCAAAGGCGCGTCGGATGGCATTGCCGAGGATGATCGGGGCCGCGTCTTCGCCGGTGATTACGAACATAATGCGATGCGGGTGCTCGATCGCGGCCAATGGTCGACCTTGGTCAGCGATCCGCGGATCAGCTGGCCCGATACCCTGTCGATCGGCCCCGATGGCTATCTCTACTTTACCGCGAACCAGCTTCACCGCCAGCCCGGCTTTCATGGCGGCCGCGACCTGCGCCGGAAACCGTATGAACTGCTTCGCATCAAGGTCGGTAGCGGCCCGGTGCTGCTGACGCGGCGTTGACGCCGCCGCTGTCGGAATGGTCTCCCGGGCCGGTGGCGGAGAAGCCGGTCTGGCCCGCCGGATTGCGATCGTGACGCTATTGTAACCACCGTCCACTTCTGCGACATTTCGTGCTCTGTCAGGCACATGGGTGGAGGGGGATCGCATGCGGGAACCAATCCTGTCGGAGCGAGCGCCTGACGACCGGCCTGTGCGGGGTCTGTCCGCACGACGGCAAGGCAATGGTATGATGCGGCGTCCGGCGGCACGGCTGGCGCTGCTGGTATCCGTCGCCTGTGCCGCGATCGTGCAGGCGGAGGCCCAGACCTTGGCACAGCCGGATGCGGCGCCGCCGCCGCTGGGGCTCAGCTTCGATGCGGCCCTGGCCAGGCTCGACGACGCATCGCCCGGCCTTTCCGGCGAGGACCATGCCGTCCGCGCGAGCGAACTGATCGCCGACGCCACGCGCAGTCTTCGCCGCCCGGTCGTCAGCGCCTCTGCCAGCGTCATCGCTTATCAAAAGACGCTGTCCGTCGATCTGACCGGCGCGAGGGACAATGCGGCGACCGGCGCCGCCGACTTCCTGTCGCAGCTTCCGGGCAATTTCCCCGTCGGTCTGCAGCAGATCGTCGGGCAGGTGGTCCAGCGGGTCGGCGCGGCGCTGCCGACGATCTTCGGGGCCATTCCCGACACCCTCCAGTATCAGACGCGCGACACGGTGTTCCGACCCGCCGTGACCGCGGCCATGCCCCTGTACACCGGCGGAGCGATCCCGGCGGTTCAGGCTGGCGCCGATGCCGCCGTCGACGTGGCGCGCGCCAAGCAGGCCGGGGGCCGCGACCTGGCCCGCGTCGGCCTGGTTCGCAGCTATTTCGGGCGGCAGGTGGCGTCGCAGCTGACGCGCTCGACCCGCGAGACGCTGGCGGGGTTCGATCGCCATCTGTCCGACGCCCGCAAGCTCGAAAAGAACGGCGTCATCCCGCATGCCCGCGTGCTTCAGGTCCAGGTGGCCCGCGACGCCGCCGAGCGGGCCTATCTGCGCGCGCAGCTCGAGGAATCGAGTGCGGCGGATGCGTTGGCGCGGCTGCTCGATCAGCCGCAGGGCATAACGGCGCTGACGCCGCTGTTCGTCAATTCGACGCCCTTGCCGCCGGTCGACACGTTCCTCGGCGGGATCGACACCTCGCCGCGCGCGCAGGGTGCCGATGCCGCACGCGGCATCGCGCGGGCGGGCGTCGACCTGGCGAAGGCGCGATACCGTCCCCAAGCCTTTGCGTTCGGCAGCTACAATGCGAACCGCGACCATGCGCTGCCGACCGAACCCGACTGGGTCGCGGGCGTCAGCCTGCGCTACACGCTGCTGTCCAACTTCGACCGCAAGAAGTCGCTGGAGGCGGCGCGCGAGCAGGAACGCGCCGCGGCCGATGCGGCGGCACAGGCGCGCAAGGACGTCGCGGGCGAGATCGTGCGCGCCTGGAATTTGGTCGAGGCGGCGCGGCGCTCCTTCCTGCTGCTCGACAGCAACCTCGCGGCGGCGCGCGAAAATCTGCGGGTGCAGCAGCTTTCCTTTGCGGAAGGGGAGGCGCCGTCCTCGTCGCTCGTCGATGCCCGGGCGGTGCTGGCGACGACGCACAGCCAGCGGATCGCGGCGGCCTATGAATATGATCTCGCGCTCGCCGGATTGCTCGCGGCCAGCCACCGGGTCGACGACTTCACCACCTATCTGGCGCGCGCCGATCGACGTTTGGGGGACGAGCAGTGACCGACGAAGCCACCACCCCGCCGGCGCGTGGCAAGCGGCCGCTCGCGATCGTCGCGGGGCTGATCGTCGTGATCGTCATCGGGCTGGGACTGTGGCTGGCGAGCCGCCCGGCGCCCGAGCAGTTGCAGGGCATGGTCGATGCCGATGAGGTCAATGTCGGAACGAAGGCGCTCGCCCGCGTCGATCGGCTGATTGCGGAGGAGGGGCAGCGGGTCTGGCCGGGGGCGCTGCTCGCCACCTTGTCCAGCCCCGAGATCGCGGGCGGGCAGGCGCAGGCGCAAGGGGCGCTCGACGCGGCGCGCGCCATCGCCTCCGAAACCAACGAGGGTGCCCGGGCGGAGGATATCGCGTCGCTGCGTGCGACGTGGCAGGCGGCGCAGGCGGCGGCGGATCTGGCGGCGGTGACCAGCCGACGCACCGCCAACCTCTATGCCGAGGGCGTAGTCGCCGCCCAGCGCCGCGACGAAGCGGCTGCGGCGCGCGACAGCAGCGCGCGCAATGCGGAGGCCGCCCGCCAGCAATATGCCAAGGCGCTGGCGGGCGCGCGGCCGCAGAACCGGCAGGCCGCCAACGCGCAGGTCCGCATCGCCGAGGCTGCGCTGCGCACCGCCGACGCGCTCGGGCGCGAAACGCGGCTGGTGTCGCCGATCGCGGGAGAGGTCGCGCGCAAGCTGGTGCGGCCGGGCGAGGTCGTCAGCCCCGTCATCCCCGCCTATCAGGTCATCGACATCGACCACCCCTGGGTCGCGCTCAACCTGCGCGAGGACCGGTATCACGCGATCGGCATCGGATCGGTGCTGCACGGCCATATCCCCGCGCTGCAACGCGACGCCGCCTTCAGGGTCTATCTCGTCGCGCCGCGCGGCGACTTCGCAACGTGGCGCGCGACGCGCGAGGCGTCGGGCTATGACGTGCGCACCTTCGAGATTCGGCTGCGTCCCGTATCCGCGATACCCAAGCTGCGCCCGGGCATGAGCGTGCTGTTCGACTGGCCGCAATGACCGCCTTCCGCCGGGCGCTGGACCGCGAGATGCGGCACCTTCGCCGCGATCGCTGGGATCTGACGGGGATCACGCTGCTGCCCGGCATCCTGATATTCCTCGTCGCCGCGCTATTCTGGCAGGGGCCGTTTCGCCAATTGCCGCTCGGCATCGTCGACAGCGACGGCAGCGGCGCGAGCCGGGCGATCATCCGTGCGCTGGACGCATCGCCGCTCATCCGCCGCGGCGGCAGCTACCGCGACGAGGCCGCCGCAGTGCGCTCCGTCCGCACCGGCACGATCATGGGCTTCGTGCACATTCCCGCAGGGCTTGGCGAAAGCATCGCCCGGCATCGCGAGCCGGTCGTCCGCATCCTCTACAATGGCAGCTTTCTGACCGCCGGCGGGCAGGTCGCGCGCGCGGCCGGAGATGCGGTGACGGCGGCGCTCCCCACGATCGCGGCCGGCCAGTTGCCGAACCATACCGTGCCGGCCAGCCGCGTCCGGCGTCTGGAGGTGGAGGCGACGGCGCTGGGCAATGCGCCGGTCAGCTTCGAATGGTTTCTGGGGCTGCTGATCTTTCCCGCCGTCCTGCATCTGATCGCGGCCTGTGTCTGCGCGATGGCGCTCGGTCGTGAACTCGAGGACAAGTCGCTGTCGGCCTGGGCGAAGGACAGCGGCGGGGTGGGGGCGGCGATGGTGGGCAAGTTGCTGCCCTATGTCGTGGCGATTAGCGGCTGGGGGCTGGTCTGGCTCCTCTACCTCACCCTGGCGCGGGGCTGGCGTGTCGAGGGCAGTCTTGTTCTCATCGCCTGTGGTCAGACGCTGTTCTATGTCGCGACCGCCGCCATCGCCGCGTTGCTGGTGGCGGTCACGCGCGAAACGGCCACCGCGCTGTCGGCCAGCGCCGTCTATGCGGGCTCCGCGCTCGCCTATTCGGGCGCGACGCTGCCCCTGAACGGCGGCAATGCCTTTGCGCGGATCTGGAGCGAGGTGCTGCCGCTCACCCATTATATCGCGCTCCAGATGGGGCAGGTGAGCGGTCAGACGGTCGCCGCAGCGGTTTCGCCGACCCTGGCGCTCATCGCCTATGTCGTCGTGGCGGGCGGCGGCGCGCTGGCCGTCATCCGGGGGCGGGCAGGGCGGACATGACCTTCGATGCGGCCTTTATTGCGACATGGCGCGCGATCCTCACCTCGCGCACATTGCTCAGCACGATGCTGCTCGCGGTCGTCCTCTATGCCTTTTACTATCCTGCGCCCTATGCGCACGAAGCACCGCGCAAGCTGCCCGTGGTGGTGGTCGATCAGGATGCCAGTGCCCTTAGCCGCGCGATGATCCGCGACCTGGATGCGACCCGCGCGGTCCACGTAGTCGCGGTGACCGGCGACCAGCCGGCCGCGCGCGGCGACATGCGCAGCGGCAAGGCCGACGGGATCATCCTGATCTCCGATGGTCTGGAGCGCCAGTTGCGGGCCGGGACGGCCGGATCGGGGATCGCGGTCTGGGTCAACGCCACCTATCTGCTCCGCGCCAGCACGATCGGCGAGGCGGTGACCGCGGTCATTCAGGATATCGCGAAGACCCGTCTCCTGCCGGGAGGGCAGCTCGATCGCGGTGGTCCGCCGGTCACGGTCGTCGAGGAGCCGCTGTTCAACCGAACCGGCGGCTACAAGGGCTATGTCTTTCCTTCGGTCGCCGTCATCATCATCCAGCAGACGCTGCTGTTCGGCGCCGCGACCTTCATGGGCGGGCGGCGGCGGCTGGGCTGCTGGCGGATGAGGCGCGCGGAATTTGGCGGCACGCTCGCCGCCTTCGCCTCGGTCGGCATGCTGGGCTGCTATTTCCTTTTCGGTCTGATCTTCTGGGTCCAGGGGGTGCCCGTCGACGGGAATGTCCCCGGCATGATCCTGGTGGTGCCGATCTTCGCGACCGCGGTCGCTGCCCTGGGTCTGCTGGCGGGCAGCACCTTCGACCGGGCGGAGCGGGCTATATACATTCTCGGCCCGACGTCGGTGCCTTTCTTCTTTCTGACCGGTGCCACGTACCCGCTCGATCAGATGCCGCGCTTCGTCGCCGCCTTCGCGCAGCTGATACCGTCGACGGCGGGGGTGCATGCCTTCGTCCCGCTCAATCAGATGCGAGCGTCGATCGGCGAGGTCGCGAACCCGTTGCTGACGCTGGTCGTGCTGGCGGTTGGCTACGCCGCTTTCGCCTATCTGCGACTGATCGACCGATCGCCTCGGCGTCGCGGCTGACGGCGCGAGCGCTCCCGTCAGCTCATCTGGCCACGGAGGAAGGCGATCAGCTTTGGATCGCTGCCCGTGCGTTCGAGGATCGGCAGGATCACCCGCCAGCCATTGTCGCTATTGGTGAGGATGACGATACCGTCGCCACTCGCCCGGTCGATCGCGGCGAAGGTGAATGCCCCGGCATCCTTGCCAGTGTGGAGCATCGTCGTTCCACCGGGAAAGCCCAGAAGCTGCCAGCCAAGGCCAAAGCCGGTCCAGGGCGGACAGGTGTTCGCTTTCGTTCCGGTACATAGGTCGGGCGTCAGATCGGCCTGCGACCTGCTGCGTTCGGCTGCAATGACCCTGGTCAGACCGCGGTCGTTGCGGGCAGCGATTAGGAAACGCGCATAATCCCGCGCGGTGGCATGCGCCAGATCGGCGGCATTGTATCGCGTCACCCGCTCGACCGGCAGCGGCTTGCCCGCGTTGTCATGGGGCACGGCGATCGGCGCCGTCTCGCCCTGCGCCGAAACATAGCCCGAGGCGCGCATGTGAGCGGGGGCGAACAGCCAGCGCCCGGCCAGCGTCTCGAACGATTGCCCGGTGCGGTGCTCGGCATAGCGCGCCGCATATTGATATCCCTCGCCCGAATAGCCGGTGGTCGTGCCGGGATCGTGATCGAACGCCAGCCCCTTCGCATCGCGCCAGTTCGGCAAGCCGGTGCGATGGCTCAGCGCCATGCGCACCGTCAGCTGCATCCGCCGGGGATCGCGCGACAGGTCGGGATCGCTCCAGTAGCGGTCCATCGGTTCGTCCAGCGACAGCGTGCCGGCCGACACCAGCCGCAGGATGACCTCCGCCGTAAACGGCTTCGTCAGCGAGGCGAGATTATAGGGTGTGGAGACGGTCGCCGCGCGGTTGGGGCCGGCCATGCCCCAAGCCCCGGTCGAGACGATCCGCCCATCGCGGATCAAGGCGACCGAAGCGCTTTCCACGCGCTGCTCCCGCAGCGTTGTGGTCAGATCCGGCAGCGTGGTGTTCGTCCTGGCGTCCGCAATCGAAGACCAAACCACCAGCGCGACCAAACCGCGATAAACTGCCTGCTTCCGCACAAAGACTGTATTACCCATATGCAACAGCTAGCGATATTGAAGCGTGGCGGTAATGTCGCTGGTGGCGAGCAGAGCTAAGCTACGGCTCTATGTCGTTGCCAACACGAATGGATGGCCGAAAGCCGCAGGCTGTACGGAGGCGGGAGCAACCTCGACGTCACGGCTGCAACCACGTCAAGGCGTCAAACTCACGTCCGAACCGAACGCGGGCGGCTCGTTCATAGACCCGCTGCCCCCCGGCCCCGTTCGTCAGCACGACCAGTCCGTCGTTGCTGACGAGGTCGAGAAGGAACAGGTTGGCGACACCGTCATTGGCGCCCCAGTGCCAGGCGAAGCGGTCTGAGCCCGACTGCTCCAATCCCCACCCCAGGCCCCAGGCAAGACTGCCTTCGACGGCCACCGTCGGCGTATTCATGGCCGGGTAGCGGCGTGCGAAACGGGCGAAGCGGGCATAGTCGCTCGCGGTCGTCCACAGTCCCGCCGCCATGTTGGGAATCATAAAGACCGGCAGGGCCGGCTTGCCGAGCGCCTGCGCCCCCGCAACGCGATCATCCTGGGTCCACGCCTCTACGGACCGGTGGGGGCCGGCGTCCCGGCTCCTCTGGAACTGCGCGGGTCCCTTGTCCGCCATCAACGCGCCGCCGGCATCGTGCGCCCACGCCACCAGAGGCGATTGGCCGGCTGACCAGCCATAGCCGCTCCGCGTCATTCCCGCAGGCGTCAGAATTCGGGAACGGACGACCTCTGCTGCGGTCTGACCGGTGACTTTTTCGGCGAGGCGAGCAAGCAGTACGTAGCCCTCTCCCGAATAGCGAAAGTGAGAGCCTGGCTTGAACCGGCTCACCAGATCGCTGCCGGCCTCGGTCCGCCAATTCGGCAGACCACTGGAATGCGATAGCAGGTGACGAGGCGTGATAGCCTTGGTCGCGACATCCGCCGTGAAATCGATGTGCTTGGCCACAGGCTCGTCGAGATCGACGCTGCCGTCGCGGACAAGGTCGTGGATGGCAGCCGCCAGGACCGGCTTTGACAGGGAAGCGGCTTCGAACAGCGTCTCCGTCGTCGCGTTCGCCTCACCGACTTCGGCGTATCCTATCGCGGAACTGACGGGCTCCGCTTCGCCGTCGAACACGGCCCAGCTTGCCCCCGGCACGGAAGCAAGCGCCATCCATGACTGGACTGGCATCGCCGTACGCCTCTGGCTCCTGGCCAGCGCCGGCACGGAGGCACAGCCGGCAGCGACTGCGGTGCCGATCAGGATCGTTCGCCGTGTCGGGTTCATTCGGGCATTCGCGAGGACGTCATGACATTACCGATCGCTTGGTGTATTGTGCCTACAATACGGTCCGTCCTGCTATTTGCAATTGACCTTCGTGCGTTACCGGAAGGTCTGACGTACGGCGTACTCAGCTCTCGAACTGCACCAGACCGGATGACCAAACGTCCGCTTCTGCGCAGTGGCGGTGTCACGGCGAACGTTTACTTTTGGGTCAGGGCAGCGACGTCGAATTGGTACTGCCTATGTGATCCAAGCTCTGAGACATATCATCGTCAGCGCCGTCTCATGCTCAAACGTTTTACGATCGCTAAGTGCCGCGGTCATTCTTCGGCAGTGTGGCGATCAATAGCGACCTCAACAGCCCATCACATACCCGCCCCCCGTGCCTTCAATGAACGGCTGACAGAGCCTGCGCCAGATGGTCGACGTCGCTCGCCGAATTGAACAAGGACGGCGTTACCCGGACACATGCGCCATGGGCGGCTCCTGTCCGATGAACGGTGAAGATACGATGGTGCTCAAGCAGTCGCTGGGCGAGGGCGGCATTCGCCTGCGGGCTGATTACCCCTTTGAACCGGAACGAGGTGATAGCGCCATGCGACGCGGGGTCGTCCGGCGTCAGTATCTCGATGCCGGGGATCGCCCGCGCCTGCCGGACCCAGCGGTCGCGAAGCGCGCGCAGCCGAGCGGCGCGGGCGGCACGGTCGATCCGATGCTGAAAGGCGAGTGCGGCGGGGACGGTGAGCCAGGACGCATAATCGAGCGTGCCGGTGTGGATCCGGGCCAAGACGGTGTCGGGGCCGCCCGCGTCTTCGGCGGGATCCCGGTCGATGCGAGACAGCGCGCCTTTGCGGATATGGAGGATGCCGATGCCCAGCGGCGCGCCGAGCCATTTGTGGCCGTTCAGTCCGACGAAATCGCAATCGAGGTCGGGCAGCGCGAAGTCGAGCTGTTGCCAACTGTGCGCGGCATCGACGATGACGTCGATACCGCGGGCATGGGCCATCGCAGTGATCTCGCGAACCGGGATCACCAGGCCGGTCCGGTGGCTCAGGTGGGTGAGGAGGATGAGCTTCAGCCGCGGTTCTTCGGCCATCACCTGTGCATAGGCGTCGATCAGGCTGGCGCGCGTGGCGGGTTCGGGTAGCGCAATGCGACGAACGCGCACGCCACGCCGCGGCCCAAGGCTCTCCATGCACGCCTGCATGCTGTCATAGTCGAGGTCGGCATAGACGATCGCATCGCCTGCGGTCAGACGATTGTAGCCGAGGATCAGCGCCTTCAGCGCCTCGGTCGCATTGCGGGTGAAGGCGATCTCATCGGCAGGTACGCCCAGTTCCGCCGCGACGGCGGTGCGGGCGGCGCCAAGGTCGGCGAGCATGCCGCGCCGGGCGTAATAGCTGGTATCGCGGTTCACACGCGCAACGGCCTGTTCGTAGGCGGCGCGGACGGGGCGGGACATCGCGCCCCAATTGCCGTTTTCGAGCTGAATGACGTCCTGGGGCAGGTCATATTCTGCGGCGACGGTCGCCCAGAACGCCTCGTCGTCCGGGGCGGGATGCGCGGGTGCAGCGGCGCGCGCGGGCAGGGGGAGGGTGGCGGCCATCCCGCCGGCCAGAAGCGCGCGCCGATCGATCATCAGAAGCTTAACCCGAGCCGGACATCGTACCGGCCACCATCGGTATCATAGGGGGCGTTTCGCGAATAGATGAGGCCGCGATTGGCCTGATTGGTCGCCTCCGCCGGATAGGTGTCGAACAGGTTTTCGGCACCGCCACGGATCGAGATGTTCGGCGTCATGCGATAGGTGAGCGAAGCGTCGAAGAGGGCGATGCCGCCGAAGCGCTGGAACAGCTCGCCGGTCGCATTGCCCGTCACATCGGTCCAGGGTCCATAATAGCGACCGCGCAGGATCACGCCGATCGGACCGATATCGTAGCCGAGCGTGCCGGTCGCATTATGCTGGGGCAGGCGCTCCTGGAAGATGCGGCGTTGCGTGTCGTTGGCGATCGCCGCACTCGTCCCGCTACGGACGGTGGTGCGGTTGTAATTGTAAGCCAGCGTGGCGCTGGCCCGACCGCCGCCGAGCGCGCGAGCATAGCTGACGACGACATCGACACCCCGGGTCCGGGTGTTGAAATCGTTGGTAAAGTAGCTGATCGAGGTGAAGCGGTTGGGGTTGGCGAAGCCCGCCGGGATGGCGATGGTCGCCGACTGGCTGAAGCGGTCGTCGACATCGACCTGGTAGAGATCGACAGTCCCGCCCAGCCCGATATGTGTCTGCGCGACGAGGCCCGCGCTGATGTTGCGCGAGGTTTCGGGGCGTAGCGGCTTGGCGCCGAGCGCGACCGCAAGCGGGTCCGTCGGCGCGAGGCGTCCCTGATTGAAGACTTGCAACGTCCGGGTGTCGAGACCCTGGCTCACGACACGGGTGTTGAGCTGCGCCGGGGTCGGCGCGCGGAATCCGGTGGAATAGGTGCCGCGCAGCGCAAGCCATTGGACCGGCTCGACCCGGCCGGAGAATTTGTAGGTGAACTTGTCGCCGAAGCTCGAGAAGTCCTCGTAACGGCCCGCCGTGCCGAGGGTGAGCATCGTGATCGGATGCCATGTGAGGTCGACGTAACCCGCGTTGCTCGTCTGTTTGAAGTTGCCCGCCTGTTGCGGGCCGAAACCGGGGAAGCCGTTGGCGTTGGGGGCAAGACCCGTCGCGGCCCCCGCTCCGATCGCATAGGAGGCCGGATCGCCGACGCCGACCGCGTAACGCTCGATCCGCCGTTCCCCACCGAAGGCGATATTGAGCGGTTCGATGCCGCCGACGGGCAGGCGATAGACGAAGTCCGCGTTGAGGTTCGTCTCACGCTGCGTCAGGCGGCCGAGGTAGAAGCTGGTCGGGCTGGCCGGCCCCAAGGAGGCGTTGAGCGTTTCGCCGATCGTATAGTCGATACGGCTGCGGCCGGCCGAGGCGCTGAGGTCGTAGCTCAGCGCGTCCGACAGGTCGCCGCGTAGGCCGCTGACGAGTTGCAGGTCGGCGAACTGCGTGCCGAAGCGCGGGGTGAAGCCGGCCGGGTAGATGCTGCGGAAGCTGAAACCGGGGAAGACGCTGCTGGCGTTGTAGACGCTGCCGGTGTTGCTGGGATTGCGCCAGTTGAAATCGGTCAGCCCCTCGCCCTGCTGCACCGTACCGAAGGCGTAGACCTTCGCCGCATCGCTGATGTCATAGTGCATGTCGATCGCGCCGCTGATGCGCTCTTCGTCCGGCTGCCCCCAGCGCTGTACCGGGTTCGGCACCGCGAGCGTCGGATTCGCCGCCTGGAACGCGACAGCATCGGGACGCTGGCGGGTGCGCGAGGTGGCCTCCCCATGCGCGAACTGGCCGGTGAAGACGATCGCGCCCTTGTCGTCCAGCGCGATGCCCCCGCGGGCGCCGGACTGGTAGCTGTTGCCGTCCCCGGCATAATATTGGCTGAACTGGCCATAGGCTTCCATCCCCGGCTGGTCGTCGAGCATGATGTTGATGACGCCGGCGATCGCGTCGGAGCCATATTGGGCCGACGCGCCGTCGCGTAGCACCTCGATGCGCTTGATCGAGAGGGTGGGGATGCTGGCGAGATCGGGGGCCTGTGCACCGCGCGTTCCCAGCAGAGCCGAGCGATGATAGCGCTTGCCGTTGACGAGGACGAGCGTCTGGTCGGCGGACAGGCCGCGCAGCGTCGCCGGGCGCACGAACGCCTGTCCGTCGGCGGCGGGCAGGCGCTGCACGTTGAAGGACGGCAGCAACTGCGCCAGCACGGTGGTGAGATCGCTCGATACGCTGGACTGCACCAGCGCTTGCGGCAGCACATCGACCGGTGCCAGCGTATCGAATTGCGTCCGGCCGCGCTCCCGCGTGCCGGTCACGACGATGTCATCTCCACCAGCATCATTCGTCGTGGCCTGACTGACCTCCGAACCTCCCTGCGAGGCAGTGACCTGCGCCGAAACGGCAGGCGCGAGAAGAACGTGCAGCGCCGCAACGGCGCTGGCGGTAGCGAATTTCATGATGACACAGTCCCTTAAGGGCGGCTCTCTCGGCGCCTGTGGACTGCGCGCTAGAGCAGCTTTGTTGCAGTGGCGTTGTGCTTCGAATGCAAAGACGCGTCAGGCCGATGACCGTTATGTGTCACTTCCAACCGGCAGCATCAGTCGCGACGGGAGGATTGGCGCGAGCCGTTCTCCAAACGGGCCCGGTCGCCGCGAACAGCCTCGTTACTGTTCTTGCCGAAATCGAACCGAGCGTTCGGCACAGTCAGGCGCCAGAACCAACGTTGGACGTGGTCCGACACCCACAGCACGTCCCTCTTGTGGCTGCGACCACCGAGTCCTGACCTCAGTCCGATGCGAGCTGCCAGAGTCCAATCAGCCTGGCCTCCGTACGGGACAGGTATCAGAACACCGCCCGCATATCACCGGGTCCCAGCCCTCGTCTTCAGCGTGCTGCCCGGCAGCTTGATCTGCAATTCGCCGCGTGGAAAATCGACGGCATAGCCAGGGAACAGGTTGAGCAGATCGTTGCCGAGGATCAGCGAGGGCGTTGGCTCGCCATCGTCGGCGATCATGATGGGTACGTTCGACAGCGCGATTTTTCCGATCAGCACTTTGGCGATGCGGGCGGTGCGGATTTTCTGGTTGCCGGCGGAGGCGCCACGGATTTCGCCGCCGTCGCTCAGGCGCGGATCGGTATCGCTCCAGCCGAGCAGGCGAATGGCGGCGGCATTGGCGATCGTCACGGCGGCGCCCGTGTCGATCAGGGCCGGCGCCTGCACGCCATCCAGCGTGACGGGCACCGTGACGAAGCCTTCGCCGGTGCGCTGGCCCCGGATCGTCGCGAAGCCCGGCTCGGCGGGGCCGGACGGCGCGGTCGCGATCCGCGCGGTGCTGCGGTCGATCAGCAACTTGCCGCGGCCCAGCCGCTCCATGCCGATGATCCCGCGTGCGTCGGTCACGTTGGCGTTGGGCAGTTCGACGAGTGCGACGTTGCGTGCGTCGAGCAACGCATTGTGCATCCGGTCGATGGGGTACAGGCGGCTCTGCCCGCCGCCGGTCGCGCCGTTGACCTGGATACCTGTGGATCGGCGTGGAAAAGGGACCCCGTTAGCGGGGTGATCGGCGTCGAAAAGGGACCCCTCATCCTGGTGTTCTAGGCTGTTCGCTTGGCGGTGTGTCAGGCGGCGAGATCGGGATGCTGGTATTGGAGACGGTGTTGAGGATCCGGCGCGAGCACGCGTCGGGCAAGGCCATCAAGGCGATAGCGCGGGACCTGCACCTGTCGCGCAAGGTGGTGCGCAAGGCGATCCGGGCGCCGGAAGCGGACATGGGTTATCGGCGAGAGGTGCAGCCGCTGCCGAAGCTGGGGCCGTTTCAGGCGCGACTGGATGCGTTGCTGGAGGAAGATGAGGCACGGCCGCGGCGCGAGAAGCTGCGCCTCACGCGCATCCACGACCTGCTGCTACGCGAGGGGTTCGATGGCTCGTACGACGCGGTTCGCCGTTATGCGGCGCGCTGGCGGCAGGCGCAGCGTCGCGACGTGATGAATGCGCCGGCGTTCATCCCGCTGCTGTTCCGGCCGGGCGAGGCTTACCAGTTCGACTGGAGCCACGAGGACGTCGAGATCTCGGGCAAGCCGATGCGCGTGAAGGTCGCGCATGTCCGGCTGTGCGCGTCGCGGGCAATGTATGTGCGGGCCTATCCCCGCGAGACACAGGAGATGCTGTTCGACGCGCATGCACGGGCGTTTGCTTTCTTCGGAGGCGTGCCGACGCGCGGCATCTACGACAACATGAAGACGGCGGTGACGAGCGTGTTCACCGGCAAGGAGCGGGTCTTCAACCGTCGCTTCCTGGTCATGGCCAACCATTACATGGTCGAGCCGACCGCCTGCTCGCCGGCGTCGGGCTGGGAGAAAGGTCAGGTCGAGAACCAGGTGCAGACCGCACGCGGTCGCTTCTTCCAGCCGCGCCTGCGATTTACCGGCCTCGAGGAGTTGAACGGCTGGCTGGAGGCGGAGTGTCGGCGCTGGGCAGAGTTGCACCAGCATCCCGAGCAGAAGGAGCTGACAGTCGCCCAGGCATGGGCAGCAGAACGGGCGGTGCTCCAGCCTGTTGTCGCACCCTTCGACGGCTTCCACGAGAGCGAGCATGCGGTAAGCGGCACATGCCTCATCAGCTTCGAGCGCAACCGCTATTCCGTTTCTGCCAGGGTGGTGCGACGTGCCGTCCAGGTCCGCGCCTATGCCGACCGCATCGTCGTGCGCTGCGACGGTGAAGTCGTCGCCGACCATCCCCGGTTCTTCGGCCGCGACCGGACCATCTACGACCCGTGGCACTATCTGCCGGTGCTGGTGACCAAGCCGGGTGCCCTGCGCAACGGCGCACCGTTCCAGGGCTGGGAGTTGCCGCCTGCGCTGGCACGACTGCGGCGCAAGCTTGGCACCGGCGACGATGCCGACCGGCGGTTCGTGCGGGTGCTGGCAGCGGTGCTCGACGACGGGCTGGAGGCGGTAGAAGTGGCCGTGCGCGAAGCATTGCTGGCCGGCGTCGCCAGCGACGACGTCATCGTCAACATCCTGGCCCGCCGGCGCGAACCGCCGCGACCGCTGACTATTGTCACGCCAGAAGATCTGGCGCTGCGCCATCCGCCCCGTGCCGACTGCAACCGCTATGACAGCCTGCGAGGTCTCCATGCAGCGGCATGAGATGATGACGGCCATGGCCGAGTTGGGGCTGAAGGGCATGGCTGGCGCCTTCGACGAGGCGGTCACTACCGGTCTCCAGCGCAAGCGCACGACCATGGAGGTCCTGACCGACCTGCTGCGTGCCGAGGCGACGCACCGCCATGCAGCCTCGGTCCGTTACCGGATGTCGGCCGCCAGGTTACCCGCGGTGAAGGACCTCGACGCCTTCGTCTTCGGCGACACTCCCATCAACGAGGGACTGGTGCGCTCGCTGTACAGCGGCTCGTTTCTTCCGGGCCAACGCAACGTCGTGCTGGTCGGTGGAACGGGTACCGGCAAGACGCATCTCGCCACCGCCATCACTGCCAATGTGGTACGAGCCGGCGCCCGCGGACGCTACTTCAACACAGTGGACCTGGTGAACCGGCTCGAGGAGGAAACGCGCCTCGGCAAGGCCGGCACGCTGGCGGCCCAGCTTTCGCGCCTCGATCTCGTGGTGCTCGACGAGCTTGGCTACCTGCCGTTTGCACGCTCGGGCGGTCAACTGCTCTTCCACCTCGTCAGCAAGCTCTACGAGAAGACCTCGGTCATCGTCACCACCAACCTGGCCTTTGGTGAGTGGCCGACCGTCTTTGGCGACCCCAAGATGACCACCGCGCTGCTCGACCGCATTACCCACCATTGCGACATCGTCGAAACCGGCAACGACAGCTGGCGCTTCAAACATCGAAGCTGAAGCCTGGGGCACCGGCAGAGAACGCTTCGTGCTGGTTGCGCCTCCGGTCGGGCTACGCCCGCCCTACGCCGCAACCAGCACGAACAGTGCGCCCGTCATACCCGTTACGCTGCTCGACGAAGGGGGTCCCTTTTGCACGCCGATAGGGGGTCCTTTTTGGACGCCGATTGACAACGAACCGGTCGATCGAGCGCAGCAGATGATCCGCCGGCACGTGTCGCTCTAGGCTGAAGCTGTAGAACAGCGCCTCCTGCGCCACCGTCCGTTCGCCCATCATCGGCCCGTCTCCGCTCACTTGGGCAAGATTGAATCAGACCACCAACATCACTGCAAGACGGCCTTTTTCGACACAATCGGGTCAGGCTGGTCTTGAAGCAGGATCATTCTTTGTCGGGCCCACGCCGTTGAGCGGCATGGACCTCTGTGAAGGTTCAACGGCTGCGCTTGTCCCCGAGAGCATCCCGTTGAGAGAGCCTCCAGCGATGCCGAGCTCCGCCATCAATCCATCGATCAACGGACCGCCCACCCGATATCGCATCGCTGCCGAGACTGCCGCATCTGCCAAATTGACCTGACCGCCGTTGCCGCCTGGCTCGCCGGCCGGCGCCTCGCCGTGAAGGCCGCGAGCATCGACGATGCTGATCCGATCGATGTTCTCCATAGGCTTGCTGGCAGCGGCTATGATCGCGGGCAGGGCCTCTAGCATAGCCTTGCGGATCAGGAGTGCGGTCTGTGCATCGCTGAGGATGTTGGTGGCTTCGTTCAGCGAAGCTTGGCCGGCCGCATCAACCTTGAAGGCAGCCTCACGCCCTTCGGCGCGTGCCTTTTCGGCATCGGCTTCGGCTACGGCCTCCGTGCGAAGCGCACTTGCGCGGGCTTCCGCAGCCTCTTTCTCAGCAGTGGCGGCGACGGTGATCTGAACGGCCTCTTCTTGCGCGCGCTGTGTCGCTGCGATCACTGCTACGTTCTTGTTGCGATTGGCGATTTCCGTCGCCTTGGCGGTAGCGACACTTTCCTCGGCGCGGACTGCAAGCGCGCGCGCTTCGTTAGCGGCGGCCGTTGCGGTGGACTCTTCCTCAGACTTTTGCGCGGTCTGCACAGCGGTCGTGATGCGCGCGATCTCGATCGTACGGTCGCGCTCAATCGTCGCCGTCTGGATCGCGCCATCGCGCGCGATCGTGGCGGTCTTGATCACCTTGTCCGCCTCGGTCTGCGCTACGGTCTGTGCCTGGGTGGCCGTTATCCGGGCAATTTCGGCGAGGCGGGTCTGTTCCGCTTCAGCCGTCGCGATCGCGGTGGCCTGCTCGGCGCGGCGCGCGGAAAGCGTCTGTTCCTGAAGCAACCGCGCCTGTTCGGCAGCCTGAGCGATCTCGAGCGACTGGTTGTTGGCTTCCAGGTTTCGCTGCTCGATCGCCACTCGGTTGGTCGCGACGATATCGTTGCGGGTCTTCTTGCGCTCCTCAATGGTGCGCGTCAGCACCGTCAAACCTTCGGCATCGAAAGCGTTGTTTTCGTTGAAATGCTCGAAGGCAGTCTGGTCGAAATGCGTGATCGACACCGACTCCAAGTGGAATCCGTTCATATCGAGATCGGTGAGTAGCGCCTCCTGTACCTTCTGGATGAAGTCCGCGCGATTGGCGTGGAGGTGCTCCATCGTCATCGTCGCGGCTACCGACCGTAACGCCGAGACCAGCTTGCCATCGAGCAGCGACTTGACCGCATCCGGATTGTTCACCGAATCGCCCAGCGTCTGTGCGGCAGCTGCGATTGACTCCGCGTCGGGCTTGACCTTGATATGGAACAGGCCGACGACATCGACCCGTAGCTTGTCGAGCGTGATCAGCGCATCCTTGTTGAGCCGCGACACCTCCAGCTTCACTGTCGTCAGGCGGACCTGCATCAGCTCGTGAAGAACGGGGATGACCATGATGCCGCCGTTCAGCACCACCTTTTCGCCGCCAAAACCCGTTCGGATCAGCGCGACATCTTTGGTCGCACGGCGGTAAAGACGGGTCAGGATGATGCCGATGACCAGGAAGGCAAACAGCACGATGCCTGCGTAGATCAGGACGTTCAGTAGCGATGCAGGCATGTGTTTCCCCCCTCTTATTCGTCACATGTATCAGATCGATCGAAGAAGAGAATCATCTTCGGCCAGGGCGAAAAATATCTGCCCCTCGCGGCGGACTAGTAACGCACGCTCACCCGTCCTGATGACGGCCGTATCGTCGTGTGGCTCAACCATGATGATATGGGCCTGTCCGTGCTGGTCGACGACTTTCGCCCGGGCAGGGGCCCCGCGCCGCGCGGCGCCTTCCAGAATGGTGCTACGCCGTCTCAATAGATCGTCAGTCGAGATCACGCTGCTCTCAAAGCCCGGCATGATCCGGGCAAGGCCATGAGCAGCGCCGATGTTGAGGAGGCCACCGCCGATCAGCGCACCGATACAAGCCAGCGGCCATGGCATCGGTGCACCGGAAAAAGAGGAAGCCCCCTGCTGAATGGCAACCCCGGTCAGGGTGAAGCATCCAAGTAGAGAGGTCAGCCAGATCAGGACTGGCAATTCGCCGCTCAGTCCCAGCCAGTCTAGCACACCGTGATGTCCATCGACACCGACGTCAGCACTCAGGTCGAGATGGCCAAGCCCCAGCCCGACAGCCTCGATCAGGCCAATTCCGATCATGACGAAGAACGCTATCGCGAACGGTAGATAGGCCGGCGTTAGAAAGTTGGCTAGCATCCGTCGAGACTATCATGATGGCGTACCGATACCACCCGCTACGTGACTGTATTACCCGGCTGCGAATCGCCATCGATGACCTCTGAAGCCGCCAGCTGGCTCCGCTGCCTATCCTTTTTGGGAGAACGAACGGCAGAAGTCGAAAACATCGAACCGGCCTGTGAATGGCCGTTTTGGGGTCCTGCCCTTGGCAGGTGTCGGCCACTAGCGAACATTGCGTAAGCCGTAGTCTGCCAGCGATGATCGATCTTGCCGGGTAAACCTTCCCGGACAACCGGGCGTCAGTCGTATGCACCTACGTTTGTGACGAGTAGCCGGTGCGGCTATTCGTTCATAAAAGGGATTGTGAAATTCAGTTTTACTGTGATGAGGAAAGCCGCTTCGGGGCCGATGCGTTGGTGTTGGGCTTGGGCTTGGGAGAGGTAAGAAGTCATCTAGACCTGATGCTGGACATCCCGACCGTAAGGCCAAGTTATTATGCGGAGCGGCCCCGCCTTGGTGAGACTTGGACCTCTCATCGGATTGAGAAATAAACGTCAGATGCGACCTGCTCCCCGTTTTAGGCCGTTAATAAAATAGCTTGCTTGTCCTCACGCCCGTGGCTGGGACGGTTCGCGAACTCGGCGGGTGCCATGCCGCCGAACTTCGCCTTCCACGCATAGTAGGTCGCGCTCGACTTCCCGT
The DNA here is from genome assembly GCF_001638925.1 of Sphingomonas sp. NIC1. Classification (NCBI taxonomy): domain Bacteria; kingdom Pseudomonadati; phylum Pseudomonadota; class Alphaproteobacteria; order Sphingomonadales; family Sphingomonadaceae; genus Sphingomonas; species Sphingomonas sp. NIC1. Next base: position 366,674 of record NZ_CP015521.1, on the reverse strand, counting down.
GCTTGCGGCACAGCTCCATCACCACCGCACCTGCCAGGAGCCTCCTTCAGGATGCCGATGATCTGCTCTTCCGAAAACTGCTTCCGCCTCATTCCGTCCGTCCCTTCGTGACGTCCTCCCTATTTTTTCATCCAAGCTGAGTGAGAGTTTTCCGGCCCTTTGAAGCCTGCGGGCAAGGAGCTGGGACATGAAGAAGTCGAGATACACGGAAGAGCAGATTGCGTTTGCGCTGAAGCAGGCGGAGACGGGCACGCCGGTGGCGGAGGTCATCCGCCGTATGGGCGTATCGGAGCAGACCTTTTATCGCTGGAAGAAGGTGTATGGCGGGCTGGGCGTCGGCGAGCTGCGGCGGGTCAAGCAACTCGAGGACGAGAACCGCAAGCTGAAGCAGCTCGTCGCGGATCTGAGCCTGGACAAGCATATCCTGCAGGATGTCCTAGCAAAAAAGCTCTGACGCCTGGGCGACGGCGCGAGATCGTCGCGTACGTCCAGGCGTCCCACGGCGTCAGCGAGCGGCGCAGTTGCCTCGCGCTCGGCGTCGACCGCTCATCGGTGCGCTACGTGTCGCACAAGCCGGACCAGGCGCCGCTGCGGCTGCGCATCCACGATCTGGCGGCAGCACGGGTGCGCTATGGCTATTTTCGGATCTACATCCTGCTGCGCAGGGAGGGCTGGCTGGTGAATCACAAGCGGGTTTACCGGCTATATCGGGAGGATGGATTGAGCCTTCGGCTCAAGCGTCCCCGTCGCAACGTCAGCGCGGCGAACCGCGAACGCCAGCCTGCGGCCTCGGCGCCCAACGAGATGTGGTCGATGGACTTTGTCTCGGATGCCTTGTTCGATGGCCGGCGGCTGCGGGCACTGACGGTGGTCGATGCGTTCACCCGCGAGGCGCTGGCGATCGACGTCGATCAGGGCATCAAGGGCGAGCAGGTTGTCGCGGCGGTGACGCGGATCGCGTCAGTACGTGGTGCACCGAAGACCATTCGGGTGGACAATGGCCCGGAGTTCATCTCGAAGGCGCTCGACCGATGGGCGTATGAGAACGGCGTCACGCTCGATTTCTCGCGGCCGGGCAAACCGACCGACAACGCCTTCGTCGAGAGCTTCAACGGCCGGCTTCGCGACGAGTGCCTGAACAGCCACTGGTTCCTGTCGCTGGCGGACGCTCGTGCCAAGATCGAGGCCTGGCGGCGGGACTATAACGAGAGCCGTCCTCACACGGCGCTTGGCTGGCTCACGCCAGCCGAATATGCTGCATCCGTCGGGGTTAACCCCGACGGATGCAAACCGGAAACTCGCATCATGCCCGGATGAGAAACCGGGGGACCGTCATTCGAGGGCCGGTCTCTAGTTCCAGATGGATGAAGAAACGGGGGGCACGTCAGAACTAATCCATCCGAAATGGCCGCCCTCAGCGTCCAGGAGCAGCTCGCTTGGGGAACACGGACATCGCCGCTAAACGACTGTTTGTGGGTCAACCCTGACCGAAACAGGACGCATACGCCCGCTCGATTGCCGCCCGGTCAGCGCCGCTCGTCAATGCCGCCTTTGCGCGCTCAACGGCATCCTGCGCCTCCCGTCGGATGAGGGGACGGGCGTCCTCGGCATGCCCGGCTAGCGCACCGAGAGCCTTTTGCAGACGTATGCCGACTTCGATCGTGGCGGCACCGTCGCGTGCGATAGGGCGGCACCAATCGTCGAGCAGGTCGGCGAGGTGGATGGCAGGAACATGCACCCGAGCGGGCAAAGACGGCACATCGGCCTGATGATCGACGATCCGCCGCAGGACGCGGGCACCCGCCTCGATCACCGCAATCGCCGTGCCCGGATCGTTGACCGCGGGGGACAGCGCCCGCGACGCGATTTCGGACAGAACGATCAGACCGAATCGCGGGTCATGGTCGAAGGCCCGGTGATGCGACAGGGTGAAGGCCGAGCGGATACGCGCAATACGGTCATCGTCGCACGCACGGGCGACGAGCGCTATTGGCAGTTCGGGTTCCACCAGCTTACCGGGCAGGGCGAGAATGTGGATGTCGGCATCGACGGCCTTGGCGATTTCACCCAGCAGGGCGATATCGACATGAGTGACCCGCGCGACCGTCTCCGGGCAAATCGCGATCATGCCGCGAGGGGGCAAGCCGTCGGGCCGTGCATCCAGGGCCAACGGCATGGCGATCGTGTCGACCGCGGCCAGCGCCGCGCGCTCCACCCGATCGATCGTATCCGCGACGCGGCCAAACCGCGCGATATGTTCGATCCAACGCAGCAACGTGAAGACGATGAATAGGATGACGACGATCGTGCCGAAGAACAGGATCACGCGCCCCGTCTCGCCGTACAGCCCTGTCGATAGCGCGATGATGCCGACGATCGCGAACAGGAAGCTGCCAAGGAAGGTCGCAAGCGTATTCTGCGCGGTACTGTCGTCGATCAGCAGTTGCACGGCCCGCGGGGTGAGCGTGCTCGTTGCGCCCGAATAGGTCGAGACCATCGCGGTCAGCGAGAAGGTCGTCACGGCGAGCATGCTCGAGGCCAGGATGGTGAGGATGTTGTCGACCGACTTCGAGCCGATCTTCGCGGCGAAGTCGTACGAAATCGTATGCCCCACCAACGCGCCCGCCAGCGCAAGGGCGCCGCCGAAGGCGCACACCAATGCCGCCCTGAACCACATCTTGCGGCTGAGCAGGCGGATAAGCCACTGCCATCGGGTCAACGTCGTCCCCTTCCTTGCGCGTTCAAGCGCCGGGATCGATCCGGGGTTCCGGGGGCGTCAATGGTCCGCGTCGGTCGATCCGGTCAGGCGCCAACGGCGCAGCAGCCACGGCATCGTCAGACCTTGCGCAAAGATCGAGAAGGCGACGACGCCGAACGTGACGACGACGATCTGCCCGCGCTCCGCAACGGTGGCCGGCACCGCCAGCGCCAGCGCCAGCCCGACCGCGCCCCGCAACCCGCCCCAGACGAGGACATGCTGATAGGTCGCCGGCAATCGCAGCCCCGACCGCGCGAAGGGCAACGCCAGCGGATAGACCGCCGCCGCGCGACCGATCAGCGTCAGGACGATGGCGATCCCAAGCGGCAGCGACACGAGTGCGATGGGCTGGTGCGCCTCATGACTGCCGATCAGCAGGAACAGGCACGAATTGGCGAGGAAGGCGGCATAGGCCCAGAAATCCTGAACATGCTGGCGGCCGGCGACCGAGATCGACCCGCGCGGGCCGAGGTTGCCGACGATCAGCCCGGCTGCCAGCGCTGCGAACACGCCCGAGGCATGGATGTGTTCGGCGAGCAGGAACGATCCCCAGGCGACGACGGTGGTCAGCGTCACCTCGACCAGATGATCCTCGGTGCGGCCCGCGACGGTCAGCACGACGAAGCCGATGACAGCGCCGATGGCAAGGCCGCCCGCCACCGTCCACAACAGGGCGAGCGCGGCGCCAGAGGCGGTCAGCGCCTCGCCGTTCGCGATGCCGATCAGGATCGCGAAGCCGACCGCGGCGACGCCGTCGTTGAGCAGGCTTTCGGACTCCACGACCATGCTCAACCGGGGTTCGGCCCGCATCTCCTTGAATGCGGCGATGACCGACACCGGGTCGGTGGCGGCGATCAGGACGCCGAAGAACGCCGCGCCCAGCACGCTCCAGCCGAGCAGCAGATGCATGCCGCCCGCGACGACGGCGGCGCTGATCGCGACGCCCAGAAAGGCGAGCACGACGGTCAGCGGCATCTCCGTTCGAAAGCGCGACCAGCGCAGTTGCATCGCCGCTTCGAAGATCAGCGGCGGCAGGAAGACGTTGAAGATCAGCTCGCGCGACAACGGCAGGTCGGCACCGACCGGAACATAGGCAAGGCCGATGCCCGCCAGCACGAGGCCCGCTGTATAAGGCAGGCCGATCCGCCGCGATACCATAGCCACCAGCGAGGCGACGATCAGCATCGTTCCCAATTCGGTCAGTCCGATCTCTGCCATCAATAGTCCTTCGATCGTCTGGGGATCATGGGGCGGGTGTTGCGGCGGGAGTCAGGGCGAACCGGCGACCCGCAGCCGGTGCAGGGGTTGCGGCTACGCCCTGCTGGCGCAATGCGGCGGCAATCGCCAATGCCCGCCGCGTATCGAGGTCCGGATTGGCGGGCGGTGCGCCGGCAGGCAGACCCGGCACGGCCAGGGTCGATACGTTCCAGCGTCGCGCCGCCCAAGCCGAAGTCGCGACGGCGTCACCGGCGTCGGCGTCGAGCGTGTCGGAGCCGTCGGCGAAGACGACCTCCGGCAACGGCCCCTGCGGCGGCACGATCGCCACGTCCCAATCCTCGCTCTGCTGCGCGGCGCGGCGCTCCAGCATGCGATAGGTCGCGACGGTGGCGCCGGGTAGCGGAGCGGCGGGTGCGATGGCGCGATGGTGGTCCCGGTCGATCGTCACTGCATCGGGCGCGACGCCGGTGATGAGCGCGATACTGTTCGCCAGATCGGTAACATGCTGCGCCGCCGTGTTGGTCGCTTCCCCCGCCTGGCGCAGTTCTTCGCGCTGGGCGGCGAGCGCGTCGGCGCCTGCGCCGAGCAGGATCTGGTCGAGGTTCAGCCGCACCGGCCGGGACAGCTGCTGTGCCAGCGCGGCCTGGATCGCGCGCGTCTTCTGCATCGAACGGCGCGGCGTGATGACGACCGCACGCACCACGATGGGCCGGGCGGTGAAATCGATGTCGAGTTGCGTCACGCGCGCGTCCGCGCCGAACCGGTCGGACAACAAAGATCGCGTCTGCGCGGTGGCGAGTGCTTCCCGTCCGATCCGGTTGAGCGAGATGCCGAGCGGGATCGCCATGACGATGAAGACCAATGTCAGCAGGCCGGTCTGCACCCAGCTCTGCCGTCGCGACAGATGATGGCCGAACCCGTAGAAGCGCGCCATCACCGTGGCGGACAGGGCGATGGTGATGAAGTTGGTGGCGAACAGCGCGAAGGCGCCCATGCCGACCGGCGCATTGCGGGTCGCGATGCCGTAGCCGACCACCGCGAGCGGCGGCATCAATGCGGTCGCGATGGCGACGCCGACGATCGTGTCGCCACGCCCACGGATGATCGCGAAGGTGCCGGCGAGCGCGGCGAACAGTGCGACCGCCAGGTCGAACAGGTTGGGCCGCGTCCGCGCGACGATCTCGGCGGTTGGTGCCTGCAACGGCGATACGAGCACCAGTAGCGCGGTGAAGGCGATCGCTGCGACCGACCCGATCACCAGCGCCTTCAGCGATCGCCGCAACTCGCGAAAGTCGAACAGCGCCAGGCTGAAGCCGAAGCCCAGAATCGGGTTCATCAGCGGCGAAATCAGCATCGCGCCGATCACCACCGCCGGCGACGACAGCAGCAACCCGAGCACCGCGATCCCTGCCGACATCATCGTCATGAAGGCGAAGCGCGGGCTCCATCCGCTTTCCTCGATGACGCGCGCCAGCACCGCCTCGTGATCGACGCGCCCGACCACCGATCGTCGCCACCAGCGGTACAGAGCGATCCGGCCGAGCCGCCCGGCGGGGTCGGGGCGATCCGATGCGGCGGCGGTCATGGCAGGCGCTCCGTGGGGACGATCTCGACGATTCGGTCGCCGATCTCCAGCCGCTGCGCCTGCGGTTCCCAGAAGCCGATCGCAGTGCCGCCGCGATGCAGGCGAACGCCAAGGCCGGTGGTGAGGGCGGACAGCGGCCGGCCCACCTCCGCCGGTGCGACGTCGCGTTCGTGCAGCGCGACGCGGCCGCCGTGCGCGGCGAGATCGGCGATGTAATCGGCCAGATGCTCGCCATGCGTCGAGCCGGCGAGCAGCAGCCCGGCAAAGCTGGCCGGGTTGATGACCGTCGTCGCGCCGGCCTGCCGGGCGAGCGGTTCGTTGTCCTCCGACCGGATCACCACGCTGAGCGGTACGCCGGGCGCCAGCCCGCGCGCGGTCAGCACGATCAGGATCGACGTATCGTCGCGCCCCGCGGAGACGATCACCGCCTTCGCGCGGGCGATCTGCACCGCGTCCAGCGTCGCGTTGCGGCTGGCATCACCCTGCATGACGTTGACACCCAGCCGCTCGGCCATCTCGATAGCGGCCGCACGTTCGTCGATGACGACGATGCTCGCGGGATCCGCGCCGCGCCGGATCAGCTCCGCCACGGCCTCGCTGCCCGATGTGCCGAAGCCAGTGACGATGGTGTGGCCGCTGAGCCGCTGCTGGATCACGCGCATCCGCCACCCGTCCCACACACGTCGAAGGAGAAAGTCATAGGCGGTTCCCAAGAAGATGAGCCACACGAAGAGCCGGATCGGTGTGACCACGAACGTATCGAACAGCCGGGCCTGCTGCGTCACCGGCACGATGTCGCCGTAACCCACGGTCGTGACGGTGATCATCGTGAAGTACAGAACATCGGCGAAGCTGATGTGGCCGTCGATATTGTCGCGCAGGCCGGCACGATCCAGCCAATGGCCCGCCAGTGCGATCCCGAGCAGCGCGAGGACCAGCCCGACCCTCCACAGCAGCGACAGCCAGACCGGCGTGCGCCGTCGCCGTCGCAACGCACCGGTGGTGGTGGCGTCGCCATGTGTCGGGCGATGGCCGCGTCCTATCATGCGGCTCCCGTGCGCAGACCCGCGCGGCGGCATCGATGCCGTGAGGTGCAAAGGGCAGGCGCGGGACGGCGCGCGCGATCGGTCATGTCCGGCCTTCCGTCACGGTCATCGGCGCTGGCGGCCCGACCAGCGCAACATGCCTGCACCCCTGGTAAAGGCGCACCCACGCAGGGCTATCGCAGCCACGGTTCGTTAGGACAAGACAGGTGCGGCATTCGCCGGTGCGGTGGAGGGCGACTGTCCCGCAGATATCCCGACGCGCGATCCGTCATGCTTCATCGCGACGCGTACCGTCGGCCTTCCTGCCGACGGATGTCCCCTCGTCCCGTTCTCCGGACAATATAGGCTATGGCGGCCAGTGAGGTTAGAACCGATGGTCATCCAACCGAAGGGTCATCATGAAGCTCAGCGCACGTAACCAGATCTCCGGCACGATCGTCTCGATTGCGCCGGGCACCGTGAACGGTTCGATCAAGGTCGACATTGGCGGCGGGAATGTCGTCACCGCCAGCATCACCGAAGAAGCGATCGCCGAACTCGGTCTGGCGAAGGGTGACGCCGTCACGGTGATCATCAAGGCCAGCGACGTGATGATCGGCAAGTAAGATGAAGCTCGGGCCCCTCTGGCTGAAGATTCAGATCGCCTGCGGCGACGCACTGGCTATGGGGCCGGGCAAGGCCGATCTGCTGGAGGCGATCATCGAACATGGCTCGATCAGCGCGGCCGGGCGGGCGCTCGGCATGAGCTATCGTCGCGCCTGGCTGTTGGTCGACGAGATGAACCGCTGTTTCGATCCGGTCGTGGTCGAGACGATCAAGGGCGGCGGACGGGAACGGGGCGCACGGGTGTCGCCGACGGGCATCGCCGTCCTCGAAGCCTATCGCGACATGGAGCGGGAGGCCTCAGCCATCGCCGACCGCCCGGCCTATGCGCAGCTACGCCAATATCTGCGGCAGGAGCCGGTAGCGCCCGATTGATCGCCTCGGGGCCGGTAAATCTCTGTATACGGCTGAATACACTATCGATATACGACCGGATATAGAGCGGCGGGAACGGCCGCTCCAAACGGGGTATTGTCGATGTCGAAGCGGCTCGCAGGTCTTCTGTGTGCGACGGTCATGCCGACGTTCAGCGCACCGGCCTTGGCGCAAACGACCCACAGCACAACCGCGAGCGACCGGGATCGGGAAGGGGGCCTGCCCGACGTCATCGTCACGGCGCGCCGCCGGGCGGAGGATGCGCAGCGCGTGCCCGCAGCTTTGTCGGTGGTGGGCGGCGACCTCATCGACCAGAGCTACACGGTCAACACGCAGGGGCTGACGACGCTGATCCCCACGCTGAACTACAGCTCGGCCAACCCGCGCAACACCGCTTTCACCATCCGCGGGCTGGGATCGAGCGTCGTCGCTGTCAGCCAGGCCAATGACGGGCTGGAGCCGGGCGTCGGTTTCTATGTCGATCAGGTCTATCATGCGCGTCCCGCGACCGCCGCGTTCGACTTCGCCGACATCGAGCAGGTCGAGGAACTGCGTGGGCCGCAGGGCACGCTGTTCGGCAAGAACACGACCGCTGGTGCACTGAACATCACCACACGCGCGCCGACTTTCACCCACGAGGGCTTCGCTGAACTGTCCTATGGCGACTATAATTTCGTCCAGGCCAAGGGCTGGGCTTCGGGGCCGATCACTGACACCATCGCCTATCGGATCTCGGGCGTGTCGACCCGGCGTGACGGCGTGCTCGACAATGTCCGCACCGGCCGCGCCGCCAACACGATCGGCACGCAGGCAGTGCGTGGGCAGTTGCTGTTCAAGCCTGATGACACGATTCAGATGCGCGTCATCGCCGACTTCACCAACTTTCAGGCCTATTGCTGCGGGCAGGTGTATCTGCGCACCGGCACCAGCTTGCGCGCCGCCAACCGCCAGTTCGGTGGGCCGAACGGTCTGGCCGCGCAATTCGGCTATGCTCCCCCGAGCACCAATGTCTACGATCGCAAGACCGACATCGATGGGCCGCTTGGCGTCGATACCAACGAAGGCGGCGTCAGCGCGATCACCGACTGGAACCTTGGGCCGGTCACGCTGACGTCGGTCAGCGCGTGGCGCTTCTGGAATTGGGATGCGGAGAACGACCGCGACTATACCGGCTTGCCCGTCCAGCTCTCGCAGCACATTCCGTCGCGACAGGACCAGTATAGCCAGGAACTGCGCCTCGCCTCGAACGGCACCGGGCCGCTGTCCTATGTCGTCGGCCTCTACGGCTTCCGCCAGCGCCTGACCGGGCGACCGATCAGCATCTATGGTCCTGCCGCCGCAGGCTATCTGATCGGCACGAGTGTCGTCACCGGCACTGCACCGAACCAGGTGACGACGGCGGTGCCGTCCAACCTGCTCGACGGTTACGGGCAGGACGGTCGCACGGACTTCCGTAGCCTGAGCTATGCCGCGTTCGGCGAGGTCAACTACCGCGTCTTCGACCGCCTGACCGCGACGGTTGGCTTGCGCTACACGCAGGAGGAGAAGGACGGCTACTACAACACCACGGTCTCGGGTGGCCCTTCGACGACCAACAGCGCGCTCGTCAACGCCCGCCTCGGGGTGTTGCGCCCGCAAACTTACGAGGCGCATGACAGCGACGGTAGCCTGTCGGGCCGCGGCAACCTGGCGTGGCAGGTCACCGACACGACGATGGCCTATGCGAGCTATGCGCGCGGCTTCAAGTCGGGCGGGATCAACATGTCGGGCCTGCCGCTCGACAGCAACAACCGGCCGGTGCTGGCGACGGCCGTGGTGCGGCCCGAGCGCAACGAGACATACGAGATCGGCCTGAAAAACACGCTGTTCGACGACCGCCTGATCTACAACGTCGACGGCTTCTACACCAAGGTCCGCGACTTCCAGGCGACGGTCGTCGAGAACTCGCTGACGCAGACGGTGCAGCTACGCGGCTACCTGTCGAACATCCCGCAGGTGACGGTAAAGGGGATCGAGGCGAACGTGACCGCGCTCATCCTACCGGGCCTTAGCGCACGCACCAGCTTCGCCTATTCGGACGGGAAATATACCGACTATCCCGCCGGCCCATGTCCGCTGGAGGTGCAGACCGCTTCCACCACGCGGTGCAGCCTCACCGGCCGTCGCCTCGCGTCGCTACCGCGCTTCGCGATCACCGCGGGGCTGGATTATCAGCGACCGGTGGGTGACGGACAGGTCTTCGTCCATATCGATACCGCCTCCCGCAGCGGCTTCAACGGCGACCCCAGCCTGTCGCGCTTCACCTATATCCGCGGCTACAACCTGACCAACGCAAACATCGGCTACCGCTTCGCCGATGGGCTGGAACTGATCGTCTGGGCACGCAACCTGCTCGACGCCGATTACATCCAGAACCTGACGATCCAGGCAGGCAACTCCGGCCTGATCGTCGGGACACCGAGCGACCCGCGCACCATCGGCGGTACGATTCGCTTCCGGATGTAAGTTTTGCCGGGCTGATTCACGAACGGCAGAGGTTGGAAATCCGGAAGCGGGTCGCGAACGTTTGAATGTGGACGCCCTAGCGGCTGATACACCGGTCGCGACGTGGTCTATCTTCACTGCTTACCGCGCCGATTATCCTTACGACACCCACGGCCCCCCTCCAACGTCTTCGGACGATCGCGCCCACGTCGTCATCGATCTGCCGGTACGTCGGTAAGATCGAGAAATGGCCCGCCCCAGTTGGGCACCGCCCGCTCGCGGTTCGTCGTCGCAACAATGACCGAATAGGCGAAACCGCGCCAGCCGGGCCCGGGGTATGCGGCAGCCAGATGCTCCGCCTCTCTCACCTCACCCAGGCGGGCCAACTGGTGGATGAGACGAACACGCATTCTTGCCGCACCCGCACGCTCGAATACGCTTCCTGAGGTCAGAGACGCAGGGTCCGCCGCGGCGGTGCGTGCCAAGGATCGAGCGCCTTTCATATCGCCTGCCGACAAGCGCCGTGCGATAATTTCCGACTGGGTCCGGGCAAGGACCAACGGCTTTTCAGAGGCGGCAGCCGAATTCAGCGCTTTCGCATCGTTCCCAGCCTTGAGCCAGACAGCTGCAGCATTCTCGGCACCCAATCCATTCGGGCAAAGCCGCGCCATCGCCCCGGTCGTCTGAAGTCGCGCCAAATAGGCAGCCAGCACCGTACTATCCAGCTCCGGGAGCCATTCCAGAACCCCCGACAGACCGTCATCGACCGTTGCACAATCCGTGGAGGGGGGCAGCATGTTCGTCACCATAAGGGCGCGGTCGGGATCGCGGGCCATCAGAAAATCGTAGATCAGTCCGCGCGCTTGCATGCCCGGCTCATCTGCCAGGCTGGCGATCGGAGTGGTATTACTCGTCAAACGCCGGCGAACGCGTGCTATCGCGTCAGCTGGCCTCCCTTCGATGAGATCGACCGACGTGGTATCCAGCCGCCCATTGGCTATTGGTAGACAGCCACCTCATTCCGGTGGTCCGCCGTTCTTGTTCGGGCCCAGCTGCAATCCGTCGATGCCGGCGATCGGCCAGGCGCCGATGGCGTGGGCGTCGGTGCCGAGGCCTGCGTGGAGGCGGCGTTTGGGGATGTCCTGTTCGCCGCGGACGAGGACGTCGATCCGGTCGTGCGCGTCGCCGCACGTCACGGTGACGGCATGCGCGCCGGCCTGTTCGACTGAGACGGTCGCCTGCCATAGTCCGTCGTCGGCGCGATGCATGGGGGTGGGGGCATCGTCGTTGATGCGCACCTCGACCGTCGCATCCGCCGTTGCGCCCAGTATGCGCGCGACGATGGTGACGGCGCCGGGGCGTGGCACCTGATGCGGATCGGCGGGGCGCGTTACCAGACGGGCGTCGCATGGGCTGACGATCTGGACATGCGGCCAGGCGGCGTCGAGACGACGGAAGCGCCAGCTGGGCACGCGGCCATGGACGCAGACGATCGCAAAGCCGACGCGGCCGGCGTCTTCCTCGATCTGCGCGGTCGAACGCGTCGCGCCGTAGATGACGCGGCCATCGTTCAGCAGTTCGTTGTAATGCGTGTGGCCGGTATCGACGAAGGCGACGCGCGCGTCGGCGAAGGTGCGGGCGATGCTGTCGCCATCGGCGGCGAGGTCGCCGGGATAGGCGTGCATGAAGACCAGCGGCACCTGATCGGCCGCCTCGGCCCGCGCGAGCTCTTCGGCCAGCCGGTTGCGGTGGTGCATGGTCACGCGAAAGTCGGGGCCGCCCGCCCCTGCCGATATGATGTCGAGGAACAGGCAGCGATAGCCCGCGATCGTCTCCGCCTCCGGGCGATTGGCGGCGGGGATGGCGGCGTCGTAATGGGCCAGATCGCCGGGTTCGAAATCATGGTCGCCCGGAATGATCCGCCACGGTGTCTGGAGCGGGGCCAGCGCGGCCATCATCCGCGCATATTGGTCGGGTGTACCGTGGTTGGCATTGTCGCCGGGGACGAAGACGAAGTCGATCCCGTCGGCGACGCGATTGATCTGATCGACGATGGCCTCCAGTCGGCCGAGGCCCTGCCAGTCGTCGGCCTCGTCGAGGTGCAGGTCGCCGATATGCGCCCAGCAGATTGAAGTGCCCATCGGATCGTCCTTTCGCCTAGTCCTGATCGGTGCCGGCGCAGGCCGGGCGCAGCGTGGCAGCAAAGCCGATCCACAGCGCTAGACTGGCGATCGCGAAGCTGCCGAGAATGAAGAAGCAGGCGCGATAGCCGAAGGCCTGCGCGATCCACCCGCCGATCGCGGGGGACAGGCTGGCGCCGACGCCCTGAACCGTCATCACCGCGCCTTGGCCGACGTTGACGCGCCCCGTGCCTTTGAGAAGGCAGGCGACGAGGCCGGGCACCGCCACACTCTGTAGCCCTGCGCCGATGCCGTCGAGCGCCTGCACGGGCCAGACGCCCCAATGCTGGATGATCGTGCCCGCGAGGAACCCGCGCAGCGGCAGCGCCGCAAACGAAATCAGCAGCACCAGCCAATAGCCGCGCCCCGCCGCGACCTTCATCGCGACGATGCTGGCGGCAATCATTACGGCCTGCGCGACGACGACCGTGGTCGCGGTGAACAGTGCCGGATTGCCCTGGCCCGCGCCGACGACTGCCAGCGTGTACAGTGGCAGCATCCCGCCGTTACCGAGATGGAAGCAGGCGAGCGCCAGCGCCAGGATCAGCATCGGCTTGTTGCGCATCAGCACCTTGAAGCCTTCGGCTTTGCCGCCGTCTTGGCCTTCGTCGCCCTTTTCCAGGCCACGTGCCGCCTGATGGTCGATCGCCCGTTCGGGGATCGAGAGGACGGAGATGATCGCGAGTACGCCAAAGGCGGCCGACAGATAGAAGATGGCGGGCATGCCGAACTTCCACCCCAGCCACCCCGACAGGCCGGCGCCGATCATGTTGCCGGCGTGGTTGAAGGCCTGGTTGCGCCCGTTCTGTGCGTTAAAGCCCTTTTGTCGGACGACACCCAGCGTCATCCCCGCCACCGCCGGGCCGATCGCGGCGCCGGCGATCGCGGTCGCCACCTGGCTGACCGTCACCACCGCCCAGGCCTGCGACCACAGGATCAGGAAGGACGCAAGCACGGTACAGATGCCGGTGACGACGACGACCAGCCGCTTCTTCGTCGTATGATCGATGAACGCGCCCGCCGGCGCGGTGAACAGCATGCCAGCGACGCCGCCGGCGGTCATGACGGTGCCGATTGGCCCGGACTGCCAGCCGCGTTGTTGCAGAAAGACGCCGAGGAACGGGCCGATGCCCGCCTGCATGTCCGCCATGAAGAAATTGAGGGCCGCCAGCGCGCCCGTCGCCCGCTTGCGATCGGCTGTGCCGTCAGTGGAGGGCGTCGTGATCGTACCTGCCGCCGTTGCCATCGCCGCCTCCAGATCGTGCGGCCCAAACACAGCAACACTTTGAAATATCCGTGTCGGACATGATTTCGATCAAATAAGCCCGACGAAAGAGGGGCGGCGGTAAAGGCCGCGGGATGCCGCGCTGTCATGATCCCATCGGCTGTCGCGGTGCCGGGTGGGGCGGTCCGCCACCGAGCCACAGGGTTGCATAGCGTCGCTGGTGCGGCGAAGAACGGCGCCATTGCTGCGGATCACGGTGATCCATGCCCGTCGCGGCACAATCGCAACGAAGATGGTATCGGCTTGCTTCCCAGTTCCGGGCTACTCCACGTCTATACGTCGCTTCGGCCCGAGGTGCTGCGTTTCCTGACGGCTCGCTTGGGCGAACCGGCGCTGGCGGAGGACGCGATGCAGGAGTTGTGGTTGCGACTGGAGAGTGGCGCGACCGGCCCCATCGCCAATCCCCGCGCCTATCTGTACCGCGCAGCCCAGAACGTCGCGCTCGACATGATCCGCACACGGCGGCGGCGCGTCGTGCGCGATGGTGCGTGGGCGGTCGAGCGGGGCGGCGCGGGCGACGAGCCGGTCGACCCTACCCCCGGCGCGGACCAGCAGATCGTCGAGCGGGAAGAGACGGCGCGGCTCGCTGCGGCGATCGCCGCGCTGCCCGAGGCGGCGGGGCGGGCCTTTCGGATGCACAAGTTCGACGGGCTGAGCCATGCGGAGATCGCCGCGCGGCTGGGGATCAGCCGGAGCGGGGTCGAAAAACACATTGCGGTGGCGATGGTGCATTTGCGCCGCGCCCTGAAGGACTGAGGAATGGTGGACGGGCGGCGTCTGAACGACATGAGCGCGGACATCGACGAAGCGGCGGCGCGTTGGCATCTGGCGCAGGCCGATGACGATATGGACTGGGCGGCCTTCACCGACTGGCTGGAGGCCGATCCGCGCCATCGCGATGCCTATGACGCCATGGCCCTGCTCGACGATCGCATCGATGCGGCGGGACCGGCGCTGCATCCTCGAGCCGCGAATCCGGTGCCTGGGCGGCGTAGTCCGCGCTGGGGCGCCTGGAGCGCGATCGCCGCCGCCGTGATCGCAGCGGTGCTGGGCCTGCTGTATCAGGGGCGGCGAACTGGCGAACCGGCGGTCATCGCCTATCGCACCGCTCCCGGACAGGTGCGGACGATCCGTCTGGCCGATGGGTCGCGTGCCATCCTGGCGCCCGGCAGCGTGCTTGGCGTCCCGTCCTCGCGCGAACAGGCGCTGACGCTGGACGGAGCCGCGTTCTTCGATGTGCGCCATGATGCCGGCCGGCCGCTGACCGTCCAAGCCGGCCGCTACACGATCCGCGACGTCGGCACGCGGTTCGATATCGCGATGGCTGAGGGAATGGTGCGGGTCGCGGTCGCGGAGGGAGAGGTGGCGGTCTCGTCGCCCGATCGCCGTGACGCGATGGCGGTGGTGGCGGGCCGCGCGCTGACGATCCAGGGTCAGGATCGCGGCGTGCTACGATCGATCGACATAAGCACGGTCGGCGGATGGCGGAGCGGGCCGCTGGTGTATGACGACGTTCCGCTGGGCCTCGTCGTCGCGGATATCGCGCGGGCGAGCGGAACGGCGGTGACGGTCGACCACGCCGTGGCGGAGCGCCGCTTTTCGGGGATGATCGCACAAGGCGACGGGCCAAGGATGGCGCGATCTCTCGCTGCGCTGACCGGGCTGGCACTGCGGGTGGACGGTGATGCGATACATCTGGTCGATCGCACCGCTCGTTAGCCTCGCCGCAGCGCCGGTAGCGGCGGAGAGCGGACGCTATCGGCTGAATATCGACGCGCGCGATCTGACCGGCGCGCTGGCGCAGCTGTCGGCGCAGGCGCATATCTCGATCGCGCGGGATGGCGCCTTGCCACGGCTGGCGCCGGTGCGGTTACGCGGCAGGATGACCGCAGAGGACGCGTTGGCGCGGTTGCTCGATCCGCTCGGGTGGGAAGCGGTGCGCGTCGCGCCGCAGGCCTATCGCTTGCGCCCCCGCGTAGTGCCGGTCGCCACGGCGTCCGTCGAGGATGCGCCGCCGCTCGACATCGTCGTCACCGGCCGCAAGCGCGACGAGGTCATGTCCACCATCCCGGCCCCGGTCGCGATCCTGCGCCCGGCCATGGTGGGGGGCGGAGCGATCGGCACGACGCGTGACGTCGCGCGGGCGGTGGACGGCCTTACGCTGACCGGGGCGGGGCCGGGCGCGGACCGGCTGTTCCTGCGCGGTATCGCCGACAGCGTCTTCAACGGCTTCAGCCAGTCGCCGGTCAGCGTCCAGCTCGACGATGCGCGCATCGCCTTCGATGGCGCCGATCCCGCCCTGCGGCTGGTCGATGTCGCGCGCGTCGAGATACTGAAGGGGCCGCAGGGGCCCTTATATGGGACGGGCGCGCTGGGCGGCGTGTATCGGATCGTCACGAACCGGCCAGTGCTTGATCGGGTGGAGGCGGATATGGGCGTCGGCCTATCCGGAGTCGCGGGCGGCGGCATCGGGCCGTCTGGGCACGGCGTCGTCAACGTGCCGCTGATCCACGATCGGCTGGGGCTGCGCGTCGTCGGCTATGACGCGGTCGATCCCGGCTGGATCGACGATGACGATGGTCGCCGCAATCTCAACCGGACGGTGACCCGCGGCGCGCGGATCGCGGTTCGCGCCGCACCCATCGGGTCATGGTTGGTCGACGTCAGTGCGGTGCGGCAGGCGATCGATACCCGCGACACGTCCTATGTCGATCGCGCCGACGCCTATCGCCGCAGCGTTCCGACCGCCGAGCCGTATCAGGCGCGCCTGTCGCATTACCAGGGATCGATAACGGGTCCGATCGGGGCGCTGCGGCTGACCGTCGCGACCGGGCTGACGACGCAGAGCCAAAGCCAGCGCTACGATGGCGGCGTCCTCACCCCCGGTGTGCCCATCGCCATCTACAACGATCGGATGCTGCGCGTGGTGGACCAGGAAATCCGCGTCAGTTCGGCGGAGGGCGGGGGGCTCGTCTGGGTGGCGGGTGCCGCGTTCCTGTCGACGCGGACCGAGGGCGATCTGGTCGGGCTGGCGCGCAACGGGATCGTCACGCGTCGCGGGGCCGCCAGTCGCGCGGTGACGGAGGCGGCGGTATTCGCCGACGGGTCGGCGGCGCTGACGGCGCATTGGCGATTGGGGCTTGGTCTCCGGGTCTTTCGCGCGGGAACACGCAACGACAGCTTCGGGATCGATCGCGCGATCGGCCGCGCGCCGGCTGAGATCGGGGTGACGCCCAACGTCTCGCTATCCTACACCCCCGATCCGGGGCGGATCGTCTATGCCCGCATCGCCACGGCCTATCGCCCAGGCGGATTGAATACCGACGACGGCGTGACGCGACGCTACGCGTCCGATCGGGTGCGCGCGATCGACCTCGGCGGCCGGATGCAAATGCTCGGCGGGCGGCTGGGCATCGACGGCAATCTGTTCCTCACCCGGTGGAGCGATATCCAGTCTGACTATCTGCGTCCCGAGGGCTGGATCGGGACGCGCAACGCCGGGCGCGCCAGCATCGTCGGCGTGGACGCGAGCATCGACTGGCAGGCCACGGAAGGCTGGCGGATCGCGGCGGGTGGGGTGGCGCAGCGCCCGCGGCGTCGCGATGGGCCCTCACGCTATCTGCCGCTGGTCCCCGATCTGTCGGCGCGGCTGGCGGTGTCTCGGGTGCAGGCGCTGGGCGGGTGGCAGGTCGTACCGCGCCTGTCCGCCGAGTTGATCTGCGCCACGCATCTGGGGCTGGATTACCCCGCCGATCGGCGGATGCCGGCCCGCGTCATCGGGCGGTTCGGTGTGGTCGGCCAGTCTCGCCAACTGACGTTGGCGCTCGACGTCGACAACCTGACCGGGGTGCGCACCGATACCCTAGCCTTCGGCAATCCCTTCGCCGCGACGACCGCCCGCTACTACACGCCGTATCGTCCGCGCAGCCTGACCCTCTCGGCCACCCGACGCTTCTAGAAAAAAGTTCGCGGCCCGGACTGCGGTTCCTCCGTGTCAGCACGTCGATGCGATCGTGCGAGACGATCAACACGAAGGAATGACGATGCGATGGACTGCCGCCCTTTCGATTCTGGCCCTGATCGGCGCGACGCCTGCCGCCGCCCAGGATCGCGTGGCCCGGCCTTTCGAGGGGGGCAGCGTTACGCTGATCGTCGGCGTCGACGGCGCCAACCGCTTCAGCGACTGGAGCGCCGGCGCGACCTATGGCGGGCAGATCGGCTATGACTGGCAGCGGAACGGTCTGGTCGTCGGCGTCGAGGGCGAATTGACCGGCTCGTCGAACCGCCAGTGCAGCGTCCGCTATTCGACGAGCGGCGGCAATAGCAGCCTGTGCGTGACGACGGGGCGGGACGCTTATGTCGGGGGCCGTATCGGAACGCCGATCGGCGATGCGACGCTGCTGTATGGCAAGGCGGGCTATACCAACGTCGAGCAGACGTTCTCCGCGCGCCAGACGACCAGCGGTACGGTCGACGGGTTTCGTCTTGGCGCAGGGATCGAGCATCGCGTCAGCGATCGCTCGACGCTGAAGGCCGAATATCGCTACGCGAATTACGACGGTAGCTATGACCGGCATCAGGCGGTGGTCGGCCTCGGCTTCCGGTTCTGACCCCGTTCCGTCCGGCGCGCAGACGCGCCGCGCAGGACCCACATTGCGGGTTGATCTGCATCAATCTGTCCTATACGGGCAACACAGTCATTTGGTCCATTCCTGACGCAGGAGATCACAATGCGGTTCATTCCCATCGCGCTCGTTCTGGCCGCAACGGCCTCCACTGCCTGGGCGGATCGGCCCGGTGAGGACCATCCGCTGTTGCCGCGTTATGCCGGCGCCGCGATCAAGAACTACCGGCCGCCGGCGGAGGATCAGGTGGTCCTGCCGATCGCCCGCATCGATGATGCGACGACGACGCGGGCTGTGCGGACGCTCGAGGGGCGGGTCACGCATATCGACTATGCGACGCCCACGGCGGTTCCGACGCTGGCGGTGGGCCGCTATTACACCGGGCTGTTGCAGCGCGCCGGCTATCGCACCGTGTTCGACTGCACGGGCAGCGTGGCGTGCGGCAAGGACATGGGGCGGCTGATCTTCCTGACCGATCGCGTCGCGCCGGACGGGTTCGCCGATGGGCTGTTCGGCAACCGGATGCGCGTCATCGTCGCGCAGCGCGGAGACGATTGGGTGTTGCTCCATCTGTTCGAGGGGCCGGACCGCACGACGATCTACGAAGTGACGGTCGACAAGGGCGCGGCGGGGGCGGCGACGGGCGAGGCGACCGCGTCCGCCGCCGGCGGGACGGGACCCAAGGTCCACACCTCCAAGGCGCGCGACGTCACCGACTGTTCCAAGACGGTCAACGGCGGCATGAAGGCGGCCTATGGCATGGCTCTGGGCGGGCTGCTCGGCAGCAAGATCGGCGGCGGCGGGCAGGGGGCCGTGGCCGCCAGCGCCGCCGGTGGCGCCGTGGGGGCCGAACTGGACAAGCAGCATCGCTGCGGTCCCGGCGCCCAGATCGAAAGCAACGCCGCCACCGACACGCCGCCCGAGAAGCCGAAGAAGCGGAGCCTTGGCGGCCTGCGCAACGCGCTGGGGCTGTAGGACATGCTGGCCAAACGCCGTGCTGTGCTTTGGGGGACGATGGCCCTGGCGGTGCCGGCGATCGCCCTCGGTCTGTCGCGGATATCACGGGTCGACGCGCAGGTGCGGCCGCCCTTCATCTGCAACGGTGTCCCCCAGGGCAGTCCGAATTGCGGACCGCCCGTACCGCGCCTGCAAGGCTTCCACCGGATCGAGCGGGCCTTCGGCGCCATCGCCTATGACAAGGGCAAGGGCGTGTGGTTCGGCAGCTATCAATATCCCTCGAAGCGCGAGGCGCAGGACGGGGTGCTGACCAATTGCCGGCAGAATGGCGGGACGGCATGTCAGCTGATGCTGTCCTACACCAACCAGTGCGCGGCGGTCGCCCGCGCGGTGGAGGCCGGCCGGCCGGTGGTGGGGCATGACAGCGTCGATACCGGCAGCACGCAGGACGAAGCGATCGCCCATGTTCGCCATTCGTGCGAAAGCGACTGGAACACGAAGCAATGCACGGTCCAGCTGGTCAATTGCAGCCACCACAATGTCGTCAAATGGTCCGAGTGGGTCTATGACGATTGAGCGTGGGAGCGTGGCCACTGCAGGTTAGGGCCTTGGGGCGAGCGCTATACGACGTCTGATGCCCCGCATGGCCTCCTCTCTCGCTGCGATCGGGGTGTCGAGCTCGGGTGGTTCCCGGCACCGCTCAGGCGGACGGCAGTCGCAGCGTCGCGATCGTGCCGCCGTCGGGGCCCGCGTCCAGCGTAAAGGTGCCGCGGTGCTGCGCGGCGAAGTCGTGTACGATGCTGAGGCCGAGGCCCGCCCCGCCCGTGCCGCGATTGCGCGAGGCCTCGCCGCGTTCGAAGGGCAGCAGCAGGCGCTCGCGATCCGCGGCGGGAATGCCGGGGCCTGTGTCCGTGACTGACACGAGCACGGCGGCGCCATCCTGCCGCACCGCGACGTCGCCGCCGCCCGCATAATCGGCCGCGTTGCGCACCAGATTTTCGACCGCCCGGCGAAAGGCCGGTTCGGGTAGCCGCACCCACGCATCCTCGCCGGGCAGCAGGCGGATGCTGGCCCCGGCGTCATGTGCGCCCGCGACGATCGCGGCGACCAGCGAGCGCACCTCGACGATCGCGGCGGGGGCGGCGGCGTCGCGGGCGAAGGCCAGCACCTCGCCGATCATCGCCTGCATGCGGTCGATATCGGCGACCATGCGCGATCGCTGTGGTTCAGGCGCGGTCTCGACACGCAGGCGCAGGCCGGTGAGGGGGGTCCGCAGGTCGTGCGCGATCGCGGTCAGCATGCGCGCGCGCTCGGCCGCTTCGATGGCAAGCCGGTTGCGCATCGAGGCGATCGCCGCCGCCGCCTCGCGCAACTCGCGCGGGCCGCCGGGCAGGCCTGCGACCGTATCGTCACGATCGATCGCACGGGCCAATATCCGGAACGGGCGGGTCATTCGCCGGGCGAAAATCCAGGCGAGGGGGGCGAGCAGCAGCAGGCTGACGCCCAACGCAATCAGGATGTTCCGCTGCCAGCCACCCAGCAGCGGCTGCGTCGCCGATACGGTCAGCCAGCGTCCGTCGGGCTGGCGCACGCTTGCCGCAAAGGCCGTCATCGGCACGCCGATCAGCGCGGCGCGGATCGCTCCGCCGGCCGCCTCGGGCCTCACCATGTCGAACCGCGTGCCGCCCCGCCGCATCAGGACGATGGACGGCGGTATCGTCGTCGCCCCGGGCGGGGGGACATGGGTGACGGTCGTGCGCTGGACCTTGATGTTCGATCGGCGGGTCCCATCGGGCCAAGTCACCCGGATATCGCCCGGCGATCGGCCGAGGGCGCCGGCGATCAAGCCTTCCAGCATGGGCACGCGCGTGCCCGATGGCGGATCGGTACGCCAGCGTCGGTCGAAGCCGGGCATGGGCCGGCGCAAGGCGGCAACCGCCTCGGCCGCGCTGAACCGCGGTGCAGGCGGTTGCGGCGCCAGGATGACGATCGCCGCGGTCGTCGCGACGCTCAGCGTCGCCACGGCGACGCCGAACCCGCCGATGGCGACGAGCGCGCTGAGCGGTCGCCTCACGCCGGCCGCACCGTGGGCAGAAAGCGGTAGCCGACGCCGCGTACCGTTTCGATAAGGGGTGCGGGATCGGCGTCCCCCAGCTTGCGGCGCAAGCGGCTGACCGCAATGTCGATCGCGCGATCGTAGGAGGCCGCATCGAGACCACGGGCTAGGTCCAGCAGTGCATCGCGCGTCAGGATGCGGCCGGGACGGCGGACGAAGGCCGCCAACAAGGCATGCTCGCCCTCGCTGAGCGCCAGCGGGCGTCCGGCCGGGTCGCGCAGTCGCCGCTGCTCCATGTC
The DNA here is from genome assembly GCF_001638925.1 of Sphingomonas sp. NIC1. Lineage (NCBI taxonomy): Bacteria > Pseudomonadati > Pseudomonadota > Alphaproteobacteria > Sphingomonadales > Sphingomonadaceae > Sphingomonas > Sphingomonas sp. NIC1. The sequence continues at coordinate 345,203 of NZ_CP015521.1, read as the reverse complement.
CAGCCACCAGCCGGCGAAGCTGACACCGTCCTTCGTACCGGGATCGGCGCGCTCCGCGCCGGGGCGGCGCAGTAGCGCGCGCACTCGGGCCAGCAGTTCGCGCGGCTCGAACGGCTTGGTCAGATAGTCCCACGCGCCCACCTCCAGCCCGACGATCCGGTCGGTGACCGCGTCCAGCGCGCTGAGCATCAGGATCGCCGTTCCCGCCGGGGCAAGGCGGCGGCAGAGCGACAGGCCGTCCTCGCCCGGCATCATCACGTCGAGCACGATCAGGTCGACGGGCGCCTGGGCCAATTCGTGATCGCAGGCCGCGGCATTGCGTGCGGTGCGCACCGCATAGCCGTGGCCGCCCAGAAAGTCGGCGATCGCATCGCGAATGCTGGCGTCGTCATCGACGACGAGGATCGTACTGGGGGCGATGGCCGCGGACTCCATGCCGACCCTCCTAGCAGCGCTGTGTAGCATTTGCGTATCAGCCACGGCTACCGGCGCGCCATCGCCACGCTACCCACCTGCGCTTCCATGTCCATCGAGATACCAGCGAGGGAGGAACGGTGTGACGGTTCGGCATGGATGGGCGGTGATGCTGCTGACGGGGGGTGCGGCAAGCGGTGTCGCGGCACAGGAGGCGCCGACGCCGCCCGTACCCGCGCAAGAGGCGAAGCCCGTGGCCAAGGCGGCGCCGCGGATTGAGTTTCGCGGCGCGGACGGCAAGCCGCTTCCGCCGGAGATTCAGCGGGAGTTGGAGGAACGGTTTCGCAAGAATCCTCCGCCCGGGTTCGGCAAAGCGCCGGCGCACACGCCGGACGATATCGTCGTCGCCGCGCAAAAGCCGCGGGGCTCCGTGGTCGGCAACCTGCCCCCGGAGCGCGTGTTCAGCCCGGTCGATCTGCGGGCCTATGGCGCCGACTCGATCGGTGCGCTGCTGGAGGCGCTGGGGCCGCAGGTTACGAGCAACCGCGGGCGTGGTGACGGCACGCCGGTGACGCTGCTCAACGGCCGGCGCATTTCCGACTTTTCGGAAATCGCGCGCATTCCCACCGAGGCGATCGAACGGATGGAGGTATTCCCCGAGGAGCTCGCGCTGCAATATGGCTATCGCGCCGACCAGAAGGTCGTGAACATCGTAACCTTCGCGAACTTCCGGTCGCGCGTCGGGCAGCTCGGCTATGTCGCGCCGACCGAGGGTGGCCGGGATAGCACGATCGGCAGTGCCGACTATCTGGCGCTGCGCGGCGATACGCGCGTCAGCCTGGGGGCGACGTACAGTCGCGCGGCGGTGCTGCGTGAAAGCGATCGGGGCATCGCCCAGATCGGTGGCGTGTCCGACCTGGGTCGGCTGCGGACCCTGCTGCCCCAGACCGAACAGATCGCGGTCAACGGCCTGATCAGCGGCCGGATGTCGGGCGATTCGACCGCGACGCTGAACGGCCGTTTCGAATCGAACCAGAGCCACAGCCTGTTGGGACGGGTCGGTGACGAGGTGCTGCGGCGGGATGGCGAGCGATCGGTCGCACATCTCGGCACGACGCTCGGCGGTCGGGAAGGGCAGTGGCAGTGGACGGTTACCGGCACCTATGATCGCATCGGCAGCATCCTGCGCACTGATGTCTCGAGCGGCCTGGGGCGGCGCGATTCGGCGCGGTTCGTCGATACGCTCGCCGGGGCCGACCTGCTGCTGAACGGTCCGATCGCAGAATTGCCGGCCGGGCCGCTGTCGGCGAGCGTGCAGGCGGGCGTCGCCTTCCGGGGGCTCGACAGCCGGTCGTCGATCGGCGGCGTCACGCAGATCGGCGACCTCGCGCGCAACCGGGGGGCGGCGCAGATCGACATCGCTTTGCCGATCCTCAGCCGCAAGCCTGGTTCGCCGTCGCCCTTCGGCACGCTCAGCCTCAACGCCAATGTCGCGCTGGAGCGCCTGTCGGACGTCGGGACGCTGCGGACGTTCGGTTACGGCCTCGCGTGGTCACCCGTGCCTGCGGTCAGCGTGATCGCATCCGCGACGCATGAGGAAGGCGCGCCCACGCTGGAGCAACTCGGCGGGCCGACGCTCGTCACGCCCAACGTCCGGACGTTCGACCTCGCGCGGCGGGAGGTGGTGGACGTCACCCGCGTGTCCGGCGGCAATCCCGGCCTGCGCAGCGACGACCGCCATGTCGTCCGGCTGGGCGTCAACGTCCGCCCGCTGGCGCAGAAGGATCTGACCCTCAGCGTGGATTATGTCGCGACGCGGATCGATCGCCCCATCGCCGCCTTTCCGATCGTGACGCCCGACATCGAGGCGGCCTTTCCCGGACGATTCACCCGCGACGATCGCGGCCGGCTGACGGGGATCGACGGGCGGCCGCTCAATTTCACCGAATCCCGCCAACAGCAGTTGCGCTGGGGGATCAATTTCACACGCTCGCTCGGCGCGGTGCCCCCCGGATTCCAGGCGGCGCGGATGCGCGTGTACAGCAGCGAAGCGGAGGCGATGCGGGCGAACCCGGGGGCCATCATGACGCGCGCGGAGCCGGGCAGCGCCATGGCGCGCGCCGGAGACAATCTACGCAGCCGGCTGTTCGTCAGCCTGTACCACAATTGGTATCTGCAGGACGCGATTGTGCTGAACGACCGGCTGCCAACGCTCGACCTGCTGGATGGCGGCGCGATCGACTTGCGCGGCGGGCGCCGCCGCCACGAAATCGAAGCACAGGCGGGGGTGTTCAAGCGGGGGCTGGGCGCGCGGGTCACGACGACGTGGCAGAGCGGCACGACATTGCAGGGGGCGGGCAGCGCGGGCGACCTGCGGTTTACGAGCTTCGCCACGGTGAACGTCAACCTGTTCGCCAATCTCGCCGATCGATTCGGTGGGAAGACTGCGCCTGTATGGCTGAAGGGGACGCGCGCCTCGCTGGGTGTGACGAACCTGCTCAACACCCGGCCACAAGTTCGCGACCGGCTGGGCGCGACGCCGCTCAGCTATCAGCCCGCCTATTTCGATCCGCTGGGGCGGACGATCAGCTTCACGCTGCGCAAGACGGCGTAGGGCAAGACGGTGTAGCCACGATCGCCTACGCCGCCAGCGCATACCGCCGGCAGTGATCGAGATAGCCTGCCTCATGGCTACCGGACAGTGAGACGACGCTTTCCCACAGCCATGAGGGGGCATCAAGCTGCCCGTGCCGGCCCGATTCGAGCTGGTCGATCCAGTCCGCGCGCGCGGCGGCGTCCATCTGGCGGGCGTGCGCCGTGCCGACGACGAAGGCGAGATGGCGGGCGGCGCGGATCGCCTCGCCGCGGCTGAACTGCTCGACCTCCAGCTTCAGGTCGTGTGGGGTCAGCTCGCGGATGAACAGCGACCGCTCGAGCATCCGGACCGGCATCATCCGCGCACCGAGATAGGGCGAGAGGTGACGGGCGGCCGTGGCGACCCGCTCGCCAGGATCGCGCGGCATAGCCGCACCGCGTGCCGCCGGTGCGACGGGGGCGGTCGCTTCCTTCAGGTCGACCAGCGCATAGGACCAATTGCCCTTGCGCGTCCGGAGCGCGACGATCGCCGCATAGCGCAGCAGGCCCAGCGAACTGCACCCCTTCATCCAATAGGCGGCATCGACCAGCCGGACCTCGCGATCCTTCGGCTTGCCCTTCAGCGACAGAATCATCGCCGCGACGCGCTCGTCGGCGAACAGCGTGGTCAGCGCTTCCCGTTCCTCAGGCGCCAGTTCCCAGAACTTCTTGCCGAGCGGGATGCGCGGTTCCACCGCATCAAGCCGTTCCTTGGCCAGATGGCGCCAGCGCCGGCCCAGCGCCTCGCGTTCGACGCTGCGGACGGTGTCGGATTCGACGCCGGGGTCGCCGCTGGTGGGATCGTGGATCGCTGCGGCATAGCCATCGACCATCGCTTCCATCATCCGCATCGTGACGACGCCCGGCAGGTCCGAGCCGCGGGCGGCCGTGGCCAGCGACAGGCCCAGCCGGATGAGGTCGTGCGCGGGGTTGCCGATGACCGCCTGGTCGAGATCGCGGATCTGGATAGCGACGGACCCGTTGCCGCTGGCGATCGGCCCCAGATTGCCGAGGTGGCAGTCGCCGCAGATCCACACCGACGGCCCCACCGGCACACGCCGTGCCGCGTCGGACGCCGCCAGCCACTCGTAGAATTTCGCCGTATTGCCCCGCACATAGGCATGGGCCGATCGCGCCATCTTCAACGTCCGTCGGGATTCGAGAACGGCAAGACGATCAGAGGGATGCGGCATGGACGGACAGGACCTCGACAGGAAAGACCCCATCACAACGCCGGGCGCGCCCGAAAGTGACGAAAGATTGCTGGCCCGATATGGTACTTTTAGTAGGTTATGAGGCGAATGCCGCGCTGATGGCGACGTTCCGGCGCATCCGATCTGGTTTCGCTAGATACACAAAGGACGCCGGGCCTGTGGCGGCCGCGGCGTCCCTGTCGTTCCATGCTCCCGTCGCCGGGGAGGCGCGGCTTATTTGAACGCCGTCACCTTGCCCGACTGGCCGACCGTGTAGAGCGTGCCGTTCGCCACCACCGGCGGCAGCGCGAAGCTGTCCTTCGTGTCGATCGTGTTCACGATGCTGCCGTCGGTCGGCGAGGTGAAGACGATCTGGCCCAGCGAGTTGGTCAGGATCAGGCGGTTGCCGGCCAGCACCGGGCCGAACCAGATGACCTGCGGGCCCTTCTGCTTCTTGGTGTTCTTGAACCGCTGCAATTGCGCGATCCAGCGCGCCTTGCCGTTCGAGCGGGCAAGGCAGACGAGGCGGCCGTTGTCGGTGACGACGAACAGCCAGTCGCCCGCGATCCACGGCGTCGAAATGCCGGCGAAATTCTGTTCCCACAGCCGCTGGCCGGTCGCGAGATCGAGGCTGACCATACGGCCACCTTGGCCAACCGCGAAGATGCGGCCGTTGTCGATCACCGGATCTGCGTCGATGTCCGACAGGCTCGACACCGACGTCGTGATCGAGGTGCGCGACAGCGCATCGCCCCACAGGACACGGCCGTTTTCGTAGCGATAGGCGTTGAGCTCGCCGCTCGAGAAGCCGGCGACGATCGTGCCCTGGCTGGCGGCCGGTGCCGCGACGCCGAACACGCCCTGCGTTTCCAGCGTGCCGGACTGCGCCCATTGCACCTTGCCGTCATTCTGGTCGATCGCGAAAATCTGATTGTCCTGGCTCAGCACATAGACCGAACCATTGGCCAGGGTCGGCGCGCCGCGCAGCGGGCCGCCGGGCTTGGCGCGCCAGATTTCCTTGCCGTCCGCAGCGTTGAACGCGACCACGTCGCCCAGGCCGTCGGTCGCGAAGACGCGGCCACCCTCGACGCTGGCACCGCCGCCGAAGCGCGCGGGGCGGTTGGCATCGCCGCTCGCGACGCTGGCGCTCCACAGCTTGGCACCCGTGTCGGCGGCAAAGGCATGCAGCTGGGCCTGCACGTCGACGATATACAGCTTGTTATCGACGATCACCGGCGCGGCGGCGAGCCGTTCACGCACCGAGCCGCCGTCGATCCGGCTTTCCCAGAGGCGCGACGGGGTTTCGGCAAGCGCGAGCTGGCCCATCGACTTGGCCGCATTGCCGCCCGGCTGCGACCAGCTCGCGTTGGCGGCGGGGGCGGGCAGCGTCACCTGGATGTCGGCGATCGACGGATCGGCCTCGATGCCGTTTTCCGACGTCAGGATCGGCACGCGCTGGCCGACGGTCGGCGTCTTCTTGGGTGCGCCCTTGAACACGCCGCAGGCGGACAAGGCCATCAGGGCCGCAATGCCAACCGAGGCACGAATGGTGGTCTTCATCTACGCGAGGCCTTCTCTATCGTGCGGCGGGTTATTGCGCGGTCGCGGCGCTGGCGGGGGTGACGACGCGAACCTTGGCGGCGGATGTATCCACCCCCATCGATCCGGCCATCTGAACCGCGCGTTGACGGATCGTCTCGGGCACGCTCTCTGTGCTGCCGAGCTGGCTGAACATCTGGCCGGCAAGGTCGCGGCGCCCGCTGTCGAGATAGGCCATCGCGACCAGTTCGCCCGCGCTGCCGAAATAGGCGTTGGCGGGGACGGCGATCGGCCGCAGCCGCTCGATCACCACCTGCGGCTTCAGCGTGTCATATTCGGCGACGGTCTGGCGGATCAGCGCGAGATCGCGGAACGGCTGCGCGACGCTGGTGTCGGCGGCGATCGCGGCGAACTTGGCCGCGGCAGCCTTGTCCTGCTTCTTCGACAACAGGATGTCCGCTTCGGTCATCTGGGCCAGCGCGCGATAGCCGGGGCGGCCGGTCTGCGCGATCGGCGCCAGCGCCTTGGCGGCGGCATCGGGCTGGCCGTTGCCGAGCTGGTCGTAAGCGGCCTGCAATTGTTCGCCCTGCACGCCCGCCGCTTCGGTCTGACGGTGTTGCCAATACAGGAATCCGCCGAACGCCGCGAGCGCGGCGACGATTCCTACGATGGTCCAGCGGCCATAGCGTTCCCAGAAGGTCAGCAATTGATCGCGGCGCAGTTCGTCGTCGACTTCGCGAAGGAACGCATCGTTGTTTTGCGGCGTAAGGGCCAAGGAGGGCTCCGGACGATAAAGGGCGGACGATAAAAGACTGGCGCGCACTCTTAGCGACGCCCGCCGGGAAACAAAAGGTCATGCAGGCTGTCGGCCTGCGCGTCGATCATCCCTTGGCGGGATAGATCTGCTCAGGGCCGGGGAAGCTGCGCGCCCGTACCTCGCCGGCATAGGCTTCGGCTGCGGCGGAAATGCGGCCGGCCATGTCGTCGTAGCGCTTCACGAAGCGCGCGGTGCGTTCGAACAGGCCCAGCATGTCCTCGGCGACCAGCACCTGCCCGTCGCACTGCGCCGATGCACCGATGCCGATCGTCGGACAGGCGATCTCTTGCGTGATGCGAATCGCGATCGGCTCCATCACGCCTTCGATCACGACGGCGAAGGCACCCGCTTCGGCGACGGCGACGGCATCGCCGACGATCTTCTCCGCCTCCGCATCGGTCCGCCCGCGTGCGCCATAACCGCCCAGCACGTTCACCGCCTGCGGCGTCAGGCCGACATGGCCCATGACGGGAATGCCGCGTTCGGACAGGAAGCGGACCGTGGACGCCATCGCCGCGCCGCCTTCCAGCTTCACGGCCGCCGCGCCGGTCTGCTTCAGCAGCCACGCGGCGCTTTCGAACGCCTTTTCGGGCGAGGCTTCGTAGCTGCCGAAGGGCATGTCGATGACGACCACCGCATGCGCACTGCCGCGCACCACCGCCGCGCCATGCGCCGCCATCATCTCGAGCGTGACGGGCACGGTGGAGGGCAGGCCGTAGATCACCTGGCCCAGGCTGTCGCCGACCAGCAGCATGTCGCAATGCGCGTCGAGCAGCTGGGCGGTGCGCACCGTATAGGCGGTCAGCATCACCAGCGGCTCGGCCCCCTTGCGCTGGCGGATCGCGGGGACGGTCAGGCGCTTGCGCAGCGCCGGCGTCGGATTCGCACGGCTGGTCGCGGTGTCGATCGTATAGGTCGTGGACATGGCAGCAGGCCTTACGCGCCTTGGCTCAACCGATCCATCCCCGCCGACGCGCATCGCCCGACAGCCAGACGCCGAACAGCGCCACTGCGGCGATGAAGACCGGGAAGGGGACGACCTGCGCCGCGCCGCGCACCGCGATGATGTCGGTCGCGACGAACAGCCAGCCGAACTGCACGATCACCGCGACCAGAGACACGAGGAACAGCGGCCGGGCCAGCGCCGACCGCAGCACCAGCGCGAGTGCGGCGGCCAGGCCGCTGCCGGTCGCGAGGGCGTAGACGCCATTGTACCAGATCGGGAAGCTTGCATACAGCCGTCGGTAATAAGCGTCCGCCGGCCCCATCGCCTCCGCGCCCAGGCGGAGCTGCTGGACGCAGGCGAACACGCCCACTGCGCCCCAGATGACCAGAACCATCACAACGATGGTGAACCACATAGGTGTCGCCGGTCTGCCGCGCGTCATCGCATCCCCTCTTTTGGAAACAGGATGCCGCGCCACGACCCGCGACGCAACGTCAGCCCAGCGCAGCGGCCCAGGCATCGGGCTTGAAGCCGACCAGCAGCACGCCGTCGCCCTCCAGCACCGGGCGTTTGATCATGGAGGGCTGCGCGATCATCAGCGCGATCGCCTTGTCCGCATTCAGATCGGCGCGGTCGGCGTCGGGCAGCTTGCGGAACGTCGTGCCCGCGCGATTGAGCAGGACCTCCCAGCCGAGCGTATCGACCCAATGCCGCAGTCGCCCCTCATCGACTCCGTCGCTTTTGTAATTGTGGAAGCGATACGACACGCCCGCCTGATCCAGCCAGACGCGCGCCTTCTTCACCGTGTCGCAATTGGGGATGCCGTAGAGGATAAGGGGCACCGTCGTCTCCATCATGGTCGGCCCGGCCTTTGCCAGTGTCGGGGGCGGAGCGGAAGCGGTCAGCGCGACGACAGCCGTACCTCCATCGATGGCACGTCCCCGCCCTCAACCAGGCACGGGCGCATGGCCGGGCCCGTCTCGACGAACCCCAGCTTATCCAGAACGCGGCCGGAGGCGGGGTTCGACAAGAAATATCCCGAGGTGATCGTCCGCAGCGCCAGCGTGTCGAACCCGAACGCCAGCACCGCCCGCGCGGCCTCGGTTGCCAGTCCCGACCCCCAGTGCGGCCGGCCGAGCCAATAGCCCAGTTCGGCGACATCCGGCGCCGGGGACGGCGTCAGGCCGATGGCGCCAATCAGCGTGTCATCGTGCCTGCGCGTGATCGCCCACACCCATTCGTGCGGGACGATCCGGTCCAGGAAAAAGGCGGCATCCTCAGGCCCATAAGGATGCGGCACGCGCGCCAGTCGTCGCGCGACATCCCGATCGCCAATCGCCGCGACGATCGCATCCGCGTCGCGGTGCTGCGGGTGGCGCAGGATCAGGCGTGCAGTGACGAGCCGGGGGCGATCGGGAAGGGGGCGTGCGTCCATCGTCGGCGTACGATCCTTTGAACGGCCCAGCCAGCTTGGCCGTCAGGCGACGCGTCCGCTCGCCAGATAGCGATTGAGCCACGCGCCGATCGCGGCATTGTCGCTGGGGCCGTCCAGCGAGCGTGTCGCCCGATCGCGCAAGGTCGCATCGATGTCGGGCGCGGTATGGGCGGCGATCAGCGCGCGTGCGTAAGCCGCGTCGAACTCGGGGTGGAATTGCAGCGTCAGCGCATCGCCGTCGGCATAGGATAGCGCGGCGCACGGCGTGAACGGCGTGCGGGCTAGCACCTCGGCGCCCTCCGGTGGTGTCACGACCTGATCCTGATGCGAGGCCATGGCGGTCACGCTGTCTCCCAGGCCCGCAATCGGGGTTATGAGCTGATAACGGGTCAGGCCGAGGCCCCAGCCTTGCGGCGCCTTCACCACCCGGCCGCCGAAGGCATGCGCGATCGCCTGGTGCCCGAAGCAGATGCCGATCAACCGTGCCGTGCCACGCGCGGTGCGCAGGAATTGGGCAAGCGATTCGAACCAGCCATGGCCATCGTTTACCCCCGCCGCCGATCCGGTGACGACATAGGCATCGCACGCGTCGGACGAGACGGGCAATTCGCCGCTGCGAACGTCGTAGCGTGTGTAGCGGTGCGTGGGCCCCAGCAGCGCGGCCATCATCATGGCGTAAGTGCCATGCTTTTCAGCAAGATCGCCCGGCGGTGCGCCGGTTTCGAGGATGCCGATATGCATGACAGGCGCTCCCGCAACAGGGCGCATCGCTCGCTCGTAGAAGGAAGGGCGGGGGAGAGTCCGGATACGCCGGTTGGACTCGATCCCCCGCACCCCGACCACACCGGTGCCGGTTTTACCGGCAGGCTCCGCTCCGTATATCTCATTGACGGCGCGGTTGAGGCGCAGCACCCGTACGCCGGATCGCGGCCAAAAAAAAGGCCGGTCAGAGACCGGCCGGAAAGTTTTTAGGAGAGGATGCCTGAAAGGCACGGTCTTTGTGCATCGCAGCACGGATTGTCGCAAGTGCAAAACGTGCAATCGCGCTTTTGTATCGCGCAATCGTTATCGGTATCACATAGGCGATGGTGGCTGATCCCGCCTCGGCCGGCCATTGCAAACCAGGGTTCATCATGCGCTTTTTCCATGCTCTTCTCGCAGTCGCAGCGTTCGGATCGGCGGGCTCCGCTGCACCGCCGCGCGAACCGGCGATCGTGCGCGTCCGGCTGGACACGGCCTATGGTCCGGTCGTGCTGGCGCTCGACGCCCGGCACGCGCCCCGCACGGTCGCCAATTTCATGGGCTATGTCGACGACGGGCGATTCGACGGCATGACCTTCTATCGATCGGCACGGAACCGGCAGGCGCCCACCTATGGCTTCGTTCAGGGCGGCATTCGAACCGACGCACGCCGCATCCTGCCGCCGTTTCCGCTCGAGACGACCGCGATGACGGGGATCAAGCACATCGACGGCACGATCTCGATGGCTCGGCGCGCCGATGCTGGCTCGGCGGGCGGCAATTTCTTCATCACGATCGGCGCGATGCCCAGCATGGACGCTAAGGGCAGCTATCAGGGCTATGCCGCCTTCGGCCATGTCGTGTCGGGGATGCCCGTGCTGAAGCGGATCCTGGCGCAGCCGACCGGCGGCATGGGCGGGCAATTACTGCTGCGCCCGGTCAAGCTGGTCCGCGCGGTGCGCCTGACCGGCACGCCGCATCCGACCGGTATCGTCAAGCCGTGGCTGGTGAAGACGCAGGCCGATCCCGCTCGCCGCAAATAGCCGCGCGCGCAACCATCCGTCGTCCCGAGCGCTTGGTCCGCCTTGTCTTGCAGGAGGTTGACGATGAAGACGGCATGGCTTGCGGCGCTGGCCGCGGTGACGATGGTGGCGCCGGTCACGACGGGCGCGGCGATCGCGCAGCGCGGCGACTATCGTTGGAACGGCGATCGTGACGGCCGGTGGGAGCCCGCCGATCATTATCGCGAAGGCCGCTATCGCGAGCGGCGCCTGGGCCGCAACGACCGCATCTATCGCGGACGTGACGGTCGCGCCTATTGCCGGCGCAGCGACGGCACGACCGGTCTGGTGGTCGGCGCGGTCGGTGGCGGCGTGCTCGGCAATCTGGTCGGCGGCGGCACGCTCGGCACGCTGCTCGGCGCCGGTGGCGGCGCGGTGCTCGGCCGCTCGATCGACCGCGGCAATGTGAAGTGCCGCTGAGGTAACGATCCGGGGCGGGCGCGATGCCCGCCTCGAACGCGGTCAGGCGAGGTGCGGCGCCGCGCCCGATTTGGGCGAATCATGCTCGCTTATCGAATTCAGCTGCACGTAATTGTGAATGCCCATCCGCTCGATCATGTCGAACTGCCGCTCCAGCGTATCGACATGCTCTTCTTCGCTGGCAAGAATACGCGTGAAGAGATCGCGGCTGACGTAATCCTTGACCTGCTCGCAATAGGCGATCGCGCCTTTGAGCTGCTCGACCGCTTCCATTTCCATGGCAAGATCGGACTTCAGCACCTCTTCCACGGTCTCGCCGATACGCAGGCGACCCAGCAGCTGGAAGTTCGGCAGGCCATCGAGGAACAAGATGCGCTCCGACAGCCAGTCGGCATGTTTCATCTCATCGATCGATTCCATCCGCTCATACTGGGCGAGCTTATAGACGCCCCAGTGATCAAGCATCCGGTAGTGGAGCCAATATTGGTTGATCGCGGTCAGCTCATTCTTGAGCGCCTCGTTCAGAAATTCGATGACCTTAGGGTCGCCCTTCACTGCCATATCCTTCGCCTTCCGCTAATGTCGTGGGCGGGGGTGTAGGCGCCGTATGGCGGCTACGGCAAGGCAAAAAATGGCGGAAATCTGCGGTTTTTTGCCGCTGCGAACGTCAGGCAGCAGCGCGTTCGGTGTCGATAATGGCTCGCGCTACCATCACGCATTGTCCGCATTTCGCCTGGCAGCCGAGCGCTCGATAGGCCTGGCACGCGGTACGGCATCCATTGCGGGCCGCGTCGCGGACTTGAGATTCCCGTATGGCATTGCAAACGCAGACGACCATGGACGCTCCTTCGCTTCGCCTCTTGGATAGGGCTAATGCGAGACGGTCGCAAGTCCGTCTGCGAGTGATTCGCAGTCGCTGGACCTCCATTCGTCGCAATTGCGGGACGGGAGAGTGCGCTACGCGGCGAGGATGATCGTCGGGGCCCGCTTGGACGTCATTGCGAGTGCAGCGAAGCAATCCAGGGCGTCCTGATCCGGCTCTGGATTGCTTCGCTGCGCTCGCAATGACGGTGTGAAGAGGAGTTACGCCAGCGCGGCGTCGACGCCCATCAGCTTGGGGAAGAACCCTTCATGCGCGCGGCGCAGATCGTCGATCGCCACCACGTCGTCGCGATCCGGGCGTTCGAAGATCAGGCGCTTGCCGCCGGTCCGACCCAGCGGCTCCGCCTCGACGCCGGCGGCGTGCGCCGCGCCCAGGAAGTCGAGCAGCGCATGATCGTGGACGGTGACGACATAGACGCCCTGGTCTTCGGCGAAGAAGGACGCCGCACAGCCGAACGGCTGCTTGCGGTCGATCATCGCGCCGATGTTGCCGGCCAGCGCCATTTCGGCGAGCGTCACGGCGATGCCGCCGTCGGACACGTCGTGGACGGCGCTCAGCTGGCCGTTGTCGATGGCGTCGCGGATCAGGTCGCCGGTCTTGCGCTCGGCGGCGAGATCGACGGGCGGGGGCGGGCCCTCTTCGCGGCCATGGCATTCGCGCAGCCACACCGACTGGCCGAGATGTCCGCCGCGGGTGCCGATGACGAGGATGACGTCGCCGATGCCCTTGAAGGCGATCGTCGCGTTCTTCGTCCAGTCCTTCAGCAGGCCGACGCCGCCAATCGCTGGGGTCGGCAGGATGGCCGAGCCGCCGCCGGTCGCCTTCGATTCGTTGTAGAGCGAGACGTTGCCCGACACGATCGGGAAATCGAGCGCACGGCAGGCATCGCCCATGCCCTCGAGGCAGCCGACGATCTGACCCATGATCTCGGGCCGCTGCGGGTTGGCGAAGTTCAGGCAGTTGGTGATCGCGAGCGGTGTCGCGCCCACCGCGGTCAGGTTGCGCCACGCTTCGGCCACCGCCTGCTTGCCGCCCTCGACCGGGTCGGCGAAGCAATAGCGCGGCGTGCAATCGGTGGTGATCGCCAACGCCTTGTCGGTGCCATGCACGCGGACGACCGCCGAATCGCCGCCCGGCGCCTGCACCGTATCGGCGCCGACCATGTGGTCGTACTGCTCCCAGATCCAGCGGCGGCTGGCGATGTCGGGCGAGGCCATCAGCGTCAGCAGGTCGCGCGCGATATCGTCGCTTTCGGGGGCGTCGGCGAGCGGCGCCGGCTTGGGCGTCGGTACGTGCGGGCGATCGTACAGCGGCGCTTCGTCGGCGAGCGGACCCAGCGGGATATCGCAGACCGTCTCGCCCTTGAACTTCAGCACCATACGCTCGGTATCGGTGACGTGACCGATGACGGCGAAGTCCAGCTCCCACTTGCGGAAGATCGCCTCGGCCTCAGCCTCGCGGCCGGGCTTCAGCACCATCAGCATGCGCTCCTGCGATTCGGAGAGCATCATCTCGTACGGGGTCATCCCCGTCTCGCGCTGCGGGACGTCGTCCATGACGAGTTCGATGCCGACGCCGCCCTTCGACGCCATTTCGACCGACGACGAGGTGAGGCCGGCCGCGCCCATGTCCTGGATCGCGACGATCACGTCGGTCGCCATCAATTCCAGGCACGCCTCGATCAGCAGCTTTTCGGTGAAGGGATCGCCGACCTGCACGGTCGGACGCTTGGCGTCGGCATCCTCGCCGAAGTCCGCGCTGGCCATGGTCGCGCCATGGATGCCGTCGCGGCCGGTTTTCGACCCGACATAGACGATCGGGTTGCCGACACCGCTGGCCGCTGAATAAAAGATCTTGTCCTGATCGGCGATGCCGACGGTCATCGCGTTGACCAGGATATTGCCGTCATAGGCGGGGTGGAAGTTCACCTCGCCGCCAACCGTGGGCACGCCGACGCAATTGCCGTAGCCGCCGATGCCGTGGACGACGCCGCTGATCAGGTGGCGCATCTTGGGGTGATCGGGCCGGCCGAAGCGCAGCGCGTTCATGTTCGCGACGGGGCGTGCGCCCATCGTGAACACATCGCGCAGGATGCCGCCGACGCCGGTTGCCGCGCCCTGATACGGTTCGATGTACGACGGGTGATTGTGCGATTCCATCTTGAAGATGGCGGCCTGACCGTCGCCGATGTCGATCACGCCGGCATTCTCGCCGGGGCCGCAGATCACCTGCGGGCCTTCGGTCGGCAGCTTCTTCAGGTGGATGCGGCTCGATTTGTAGCTGCAATGCTCGGACCACATGACCGAAAAGATGCCGAGCTCGACGAGGTTGGGCTCGCGGCCCAGCGCGTGCAGGACGCGCGCATATTCTTCCTCGGACAAGCCATGGTCGGCGACGATCTGGGGCGTGATCTCGGTCATGGCCCGCGCCCTTAGCGGGATGGTGCGCTTTCGTCACCTCCTGTGGCGGGTGGAGGTGGAAGAACATGGATCCAGTCTCTCCGTCACCCCGGACTTGTGCCGGGGTCCACCGGGCCGCAGGGGCGACGAAAGAGGCCCAAGGCACCCCCCCCCGCCGCAGAGTGGACCCCGGAACAAGTCCGGAGTGACGGGGAAGGGGTGCATACGTATGCCTTCCCCTCGACGGTTGACCTTGTTGCGGCCCGCCGCGCACAGCCTGTCGCATAACACCGGGAGAGACCTGAACGATGCGCGCCACGATGCTGCTGGCCCTGACTGCCCTTGCGACCGCGACGGTGCCGTCTCTCGCCTCCGCGCAGGCGGCGCCTGCCGTAACCGCGCGGGCCGACGGGGCCGATCTCGCCACCGCCGGCGCAACGATGCGCGTCGTCGCGCTGACCGATTCGATCCTGCGCATCCGCATCGGTCGCGGCGGTGCGATGCCCGAGGATGCGAGCTGGGCCGTCGATGCGAAGACGCGCGCGCAGCATGTCGCCGTCACCCCCGCAGCGGACGGCTTCGCCACCAAGGCGCTGCGCGTCCGCTTCCGTGCCGACGGCCGCCTGCGCGTCGAGGATCTCGCGGGCAACCTCATCTCCGAAGACGCCGCACCCGTCGCCTTCGACGGCAAGGGCTTCGCGCTCGCCAAGACGATGCCGCAGGCCGAGCATTATTTCGGCATGGGCGACAAGACCGGCGGGCTCGATCGCCGCGGCAAGAGCTTCGTCGACTGGAATACCGACGCCTTCGGCTTCGGCAGCGGCGACGATCCCATCTACAAATCGATCCCGTTCTTTATCGGCGTTGGCGGAGCGGGGGGCAGCTATGGCCTGTTCCTCGACAATACGACGCGCGCCTGGTTCGATTTCGGCCATCGCGACGACACGCGACTGGCCTTTGGCGCGCCGGATGGCCCCATCGACTATTATCTGATCGCCGGCCCGACCACGGCAGAGGTGGTGCGCCGCTACACCGACCTGACCGGCAAGGCGCCGCTCGTGCCGCAATGGGCGCTGGGCTATCAGCAGTCGCGCTACAGCTACATGACGGCGGACGAATTGCGCAGTGTCGCTGCCCGGCTGCGGCAAGAGCGAGTGCCCACCGACGTGCTGTGGCTCGACATCGATTGGCAGGATCGCAACCGACCCTTCACCGTCGATACCAAGGCTTTCCCGGACATGAAGGGCCTGCTGTCCGACCTGAAGCGCGACGGGTTCAAGGTCGTGACGATCACCGACCTGCACGTCGCCCAGGCGCCCGACCAGGGCTACCGCCCCTATGACGAGGGCATCAAGCGCGACGCCTTCGTCCACCGGGCCGACGGTTCGGTCTATGTCGGGCCGGTATGGCCGGGTCCGTCGGTGTTCCCGGATTTCACCGAGACGAAGGTGCGCGACTGGTATGGCACTTTGTTTGCCGACCAGGTGAGGATGGGCGTCGCGGGCGCGTGGAACGACATGAACGAACCGGCGATCTTCAACACGCCGACCAAGACGATGCCGGCGGACGTCATGCACCGCATCGATAGCGACGGCTTTAACCCGCGCACCGCGACGCATGCCGAGATCCACAACGTCTACGGCATGCAGAACACGCGCGCGACCTATGACGGGCTGCGCAAGCTGCTGCCCGACGAGCGCGCCTTCGTGATGACGCGGGCGAGCTATGCCGGGGGGCAGCGCTATGCGGTGACATGGACGGGCGACAATCTCGCGACCTGGGACCATTTGAAGCTGTCGATCCAGCAGATCATCAACTTAGGGTTGTCGGGCTTTTCCTATGGCGCCGCCGACGTCGGCGGCTTTGCGGGCGGGCCTAGCCCCGAGCTGCTGACGCGCTGGTTCCAGATCGGCGCCTTCTACCCCGTGTTCCGCGATCACAGCGCCAAGGGCACGCCGCGTGCTGAGCCGTGGGTCGACGGGCCCGATCACCTCGCGATCCGGCGCCGCTTCGTCGAGGAACGCTATCGGCTGATGCCGTATCTCTACGCGCTCGCCGAACAGAATGCGCGCGCGGGCGATCCTATCCTGCGCCCGGTGTTCTACGATTACCCGTCCGCCATGCGCATGTCGTGCGACCAGTCGTGGACGTTCACCGTGGGGCGCTCGCTGCTCGTCGCGCCCGCGCCGCATCCCGACCAGCCGCAGGCCTATGACGTCTGCCTGCCCGCGGGCGGCTGGTACGATTATTGGACGGGACAGCGGGCCGGCACGCCGGAAGCCGCGGACAATGGCCCGATTCAGTCGGCGACGCAGGCGACGGGGCAGGCGACCGAGCATGGCGACAAGGTGCGCGTGACGCCGCGGATCGACACGCTGCCCGTCTTCGTGCGTGCCGGCACCATCCTGCCGCGCCAGCCTCTCGTGCAAAGCACCGCCGAAACGCCGTCCGGCCCGCTGCAGCTCGACGTCTATCCCGGCGAGGATTGCCGCGGTGACCTGTACGCCGACGACGGCCATTCGATGGCCTTCATCCGCGGCGTCTTCCTGCGGCAGGGTATGACCTGCACCATGACGTCCGGTGGCCTGAAGCTGGCCTTTGGCGCGCGGCAGGGTCGTTACGCGCCGTGGTGGAAGCAGCTGCGCGTCGTCGTCCACGGCTGGTCGGGCGACGGCGCGGTTTCGCTTGCGCGCAAGGCCGTAGCGGCGCAGTCGGACGCGACGGCGGGTACGCTCAGCTTCGTCCTGCCCGATCAGCGTCGGGCGGCCGAGGTGATGATCGCCCGCCGCTGACGATCACGAGAGAGCATCCATGGCCACCATCCCCTTCGACGTACCCCACAGCCTCGGCCGCGACGAGGCGCGCGCGCGCATCCAGGCGGGCCTGCCCAAGCTCGCGGAGCATATCCCGGGCGGCGGCACCGTATCCGATCACTGGACCGGCACCGACGCGCTGACGCTCACGATCATCGCCATGGGCCAGAGCGTCGAGGCGAAGATGGACATCGAGGACGCGCGGATCGCCGGCACGGTGAAGGTGCCGATGATGCTGAGCATGATGTCCGGCCCGATCGCGGAATTCGTGAAGACCAGCGCGGAGAAGATGCTGTCGAAGCCTGCGGCGTAACGTCGCGGGCCATTTCCCCCAGAACCCCGTCACCCCGGCCTCGAGCCGGGGTCCCGCTGCCTCCGCAGGCAGTTGAAAAGCGGGACCCCGGACGAAGTCCGGGGTGACGGAATGGGGATCGAAGTGGCCTACAGCCGCGCGGCGTGCCAAGCGAGATGATCGGCCATGAAGGTCGCGATGAAGTAATAACTGTGGTCGTACCCCGGCTGCATCCGCAGCGTCAGGTCGATCCCCGCCTTCGCGCAAGCCTCTGCCAGCAGCTCCGGCTTCAGTTGCTCGGCAAGGAACTGGTCCGCATCGCCCTGATCGACCAGCAGCGCCGGCACCCGTGCGCCATCCTCGATCAGCGCGACCGCGTCGTGTTCGCGCCAGCGCGACCGGTCCGCGCCCAGATAGCCGCCCAGCGCCTTCTCGCCCCACGGCACCTGCGATGGCGCAACGATCGGCGCGAACGCCGACACCGCCTTGAAGCGATCGGTAAAGGTCAGTCCGATCGTCAGCGCGCCATGGCCGCCCATCGAATGGCCCATGATCGACTGGCGGGCCATGTCGGTGGGGAAATGCGCGCCGATCAGCGCCGGCAGTTCCTCGGTGACATAGGACCACATGCGGAAATGCGGCGCCCAGGGCGCTTCGGTCGCATCGACGTAAAAGCCTGCGCCCCTGCCGAAATCATAGGCCTCGTCGTCCGCGACATCGTCGCCGCGCGGGCTGGTGTCGGGGGCGACGAAGATCAGGCCCAGTTCCGCACAGGCGCGGCGATACTCGCCCTTGTCGGTGACGTTCGCGTGCGTGCAGGTCAGGCCCGACAGATACCAGACGACCGGCAGCTTCGCGCCATCGTCGTGCGGGGGCACGTACACCGAAAAGGTCATCGGCGTGCCCGTCGTGGCGGACATGTGCGTATAGACGCCCTGCGTGCCGCCGAACGCCTTGGCGGTCGACACCGTCTGTAAAGTCATCGGAAGATCACCGTCCTGTTGCCGTTGAGGAAGACGCGCCGCTCGCCCACCGAGGCGACCGCGCGCGCGAGCACCTGCGCCTCGATATCGCGGCCAATGCGGATCAGGTCATCGACGCTGGCGCGATGGTCGACGCGCTCGACCGCCTGTTCGATGATCGGCCCTTCGTCGAGATCGGCGGTCACGAAATGCGCGGTCGCGCCGATCAGCTTGACGCCGCGGGCATGCGCGCGGTGATAGGGTTGCGCGCCCTTGAAGCCGGGCAGGAAGCTGTGGTGGATGTTGATGCAGCGTCCCGCCAGTCCCTCGACGAGGCGGGGGCCGAGCACCTGCATATAGCGGGCGAGGATCAGATAATCCGCCCGCGCCTCCGCCATCAGGGCCAGGATCGCGGCCTCCTGCGCGTCGCGGTTCGTGTCGTCGACGGGCAGATGGTGCCACGGCAGGCCGTGCCATTCGACCAGCGGGCGCAAACTGTCGTGGTTCGAGACGACGCCTGCGATATCCACCGGCAGCGTCTTCGTGCGCCAGCGATGCAGCAGGTCGTTCAGGCAATGCGAGCCCTTCGACACCGCGATCAGAACACGCGGGCGCGCGTCCGCGGCATCCAGGCTCCAGTCGAAGCCGAACGTCTCCGCCACGGGCGCGAACGCCGCCCGCAGTGCCTCAGCCTCCGCCGGATAACGGTCGCCGCCGCGGACGAAGGCGACGCGCATGAAGAACCGGCCCGTTTCCAGATCGGCATATTGCTGGCTGTCGAGGATGAAGCCGTCGATCCCGGCGAGCGCCCCCGATACCGCCGCGACGATGCCGACGCGGTCCTGACACACCAAGGTGAGGATCTGGACCGCGCGGCGCTCCGTCATGCCGCGACGCGGTGCAGCGCGCACACCTTGTTGCCGGCAGGATCGCGAAGATAGGCGAGGTAGAGCTTGCCGAACGGCGCCTCGCGTACGCCCGGCGCATCCTCGATCGCGGTGCCGCCATTGGCGACGCCCGCGGCGTGCCATGCATCGGCCTGTTCGGGGCTGCTCGCGGCAAAACCGATCGTGCCGCCATTGGCGTGGCAGGCGGGCTGGCCGTCGATCGGCTTGGTCAGCAGGAACATGCCGCCCGGGTGCATGTAGAGCACGCGACCCTTGGGATCGACGCGGCCGGGCGCGATACCGAGCGCGCCGAGTGTCGCGTCGTAGAAGGCCTTCGAGGCGTCGATATCGTTGGCGCCGAGCATGACGTGGCTGAACATGATGGTTTTCCTCTCTTCGATTGTCTTCTTGGTACGCTTTACGTCATGCCGGGCTTGACCCGGCATCCCGCTTCTTCCTGTCGGATGTCGAAGGAGAAGCGGGACCCCGGGTCAAGCCCGGGGTGACGGGGGGCAGTGGGGCTTAGTAAATCACCACGCTGCGGATGCTTTCGCCGGCGTGCATCAGGTCGAAACCCTTGTTGATCTCGTCGAGCGTCAGGCGGTGGGTGATCATCGGATCGATCTGGATCATCCCGTCCATGTACCAGTCGACGATCTTCGGCGTGTCGGTCCGCCCACGCGCGCCGCCGAAGGCGGTGCCGCGCCAGTTGCGGCCCGTGACCAGCTGGAACGGGCGCGTGCTGATTTCCTTGCCCGCCTCGGCGACACCGATGACGATGCTGGTGCCCCAGCCGCGGTGGCAGCATTCCAGTGCAGTGCGCATCACTTCGGTATTGCCGGTCGCGTCGAAGCTATAGTCGGCGCCGCCATCGGTCAGCTCCGCCACCTTCGCGATGATCGCCTCGCGGTTCATGCCCTTGGTGTTGAGGAAGTGGGTCATGCCGAACCGGCGGCCCCACTCTTCGCGATCCGGGTTGATATCGACGCCGACAATCATCTTGGCGCCGGCCAGCTTCGCGCCCTGGATGACGTTGAGGCCGATACCGCCCAGGCCGAAGACAACGACATTGTCGCCGACCTGCACCTTGGCCGTGTTGACCACCGCGCCGACGCCCGTCGTCACGCCGCAGCCGACGTAGCAGCTGGTGTCGAACGGCGCGTCCTTGCGGATCTTCGCGACGGCAATCTCGGGCAGCACGGTGAAATTCGAGAAAGTGGAACAGCCCATGTAATGGAAGATCGGCTGCCCCTTGTAGCTGAAGCGCGTCGTGCCGTCGGGCATCAGCCCCTTGCCCTGCGTCGCGCGGATAGCGGTACACAGATTGGTCTTCTGGCTGAGGCACGACTTACACTGGCGGCATTCGGGCGTGTAGAGCGGGATGACATGGTCGCCAACCTCGACGCTGGTCACGCCCGCGCCCAGTTCGCGGACGATGCCAGCGCCTTCATGGCCCAGCACGCTGGGGAACAGCCCCTCGCTGTCGAGGCCGTCGAGCGTATAGGCGTCGGTGTGGCAGATGCCGGTCGCCATGATCTCGACCAGGACTTCGCCCGCCTTCGGGCCTTCGAGGTCGAGCTCGACGATCTCGAGGGGTTTCTTCGCTTCGAAGGCGACGGCGGCGCGGGTCTTCATGGGGCAACTGCTCCGGAGGGAATGATCGCGGCGGGGTTATCGCGGGACGGGCGGCGGGAGCAAGCGAAAGGGCAGGGCTCAGGCCATCGGGTCCGCCGGCACCGCGACGATGCCTGCGGCGGTCAGCGCGGCCAGGGTCTCGGCGTCGACGCCGGCCAATCGCTCTAGAACCGCGGCGGTGTGCTCGCCAAGCATCGGTGGCGGCGTATCGTAGGTCACTGGCGTGTCGGACAATTTGATCGGGCTGCCGATCGTTTCGAAGTCGGGGTTCCGTGGGTGCGGGATGGTGACGCGCATGGCGCGCGCCGCGACCTGCGGTTCGTCGAGGGCCTGCGCGATGCTGTTGATCGCGCCGACCGGCACGCCCTTGGGATGGATGCGCGCGATCCACGCATCGGCGGTGTCGGCCAGGAAATGGGCGGCCAGCCGCTCGATGACCGCTTCCCGATTCGCGACTCGATCGGGGTTGCGGGCGAAGCGCGGATCGCGGGGCAGATCGGGCAGGCCGATGGCCTCGCACAGCGCGACGAATTGCGAATCATTGCCGCAGGCGATCACGAAGTCGCGGTCCGCGGCGCGGAATACCTGATAGGGGACGATATTGGCGTGAGCGTTGCCATAGCGACCGGGCGCCTTGCCGGTCGTCAGGTAATTCTGGCTCTGGTTGCACAGCATCGCGACCTGCACGTCGAGCAGCGCCATATCGATATGCTGGCCGAGGCCCGTCGTCGCGCGGTGCAGCAGCGCGGCCTGGATCGCGATGACCGAATAGAGGCCGGTCATCAGGTCCGATACCGCGACGCCGACCTTCTGCGGCCCGCCGCCGGGCAGATCGTCCCGCTCGCCGGTGATGCTCATCAACCCGCCGAGCGCCTGGATGATGAAGTCATAGCCCGGCTCGGTGGCGCGCGGCCCGGTCTGGCCGAAGCCGGTGACCGAACAATAGACCAGACCCGGGTGCAGCGCGCGCAGGCTGTTATAGTCGAGGCCGTATTTCGCCAGCGACCCCGCCTTGTAATTCTCGATCAGCACGTCGCACTGGGGCACCATCGCGCGGATCAGCGCCTGTCCTTCTGCGGAGGCGATGTCGATCGCGACCGACTGTTTGCCGCGGTTGGCCGACTGGAAATAGGAGGCTTCGCGCGTCGGCGCACCATCAGCGTCCGCCATCCACGGCGGCCCCCATTCGCGCGTGTCGTCCCCGCGCCGGGGATGTTCGATCTTGATGACCTCCGCGCCGAGATCCGCCAGCGTCTGCGCGCACCATGGCCCCGCCAGCACGCGGCTCATGTCGAGCACCCTCAATCCCGTCAGCGCACCCATGTGGCGGTCCTCTCGCGTCCGTCCGTCGGATCGATGCCGGCGGTGTATCGGGGAAGCGCTAGCGACCGCGCGCCGTGCTGCAAAGGGTTACAGCGCACCCACGGGGAGCAGATGCCCCAGCAACGCCGTCGCGGCCATCGCCAGCGCGCCGAGCGCGGTGACGCGCACCACCGCGCGAACCTGCGGCGCGCCGCCGGCCTTGGCGCCGATCGCCCCCAGGATGGCGAGCAGCACGATCGCCACCACTGGCACCACCATGACCGCCAAGTGGCGTGGCGCGAGCGCGGCGATCACCACCGGCAGGATCGCGCCAGAAGTAAAGGCGGCGGCGGAGAAGACCGCGGCCTGCACGGGGCGCGATCCACCGTCATCGGCAAGGCCTAGTTCGTCACGGCGATGCGCGCCCAGCGCGTCATGCGCCATCATCTGTTCGGCGACCGTCTGCGCAAGCGCGGGCGCGACGCCGCGGCCGACGTAGATGGCGGCGAGTTCCCGAGTTTCCGCCTCGGGATTGCGGTGCAACTCGGCAGCCTCGCGCGTCAGGTCGGCATGCTCCGTATCGGCCTGCGAGCTGACCGAGACATATTCGCCTGCCGCCATCGACAACGCCCCGCCGACCAGCGCGGCCGCGCCGGCGAGCAGGATCGTCGAGGCGCTGGCGCCCGGCGCAGCGGCGACGCCGACGACCAGGCTCGATACCGAGATGATGCCGTCATTGGCGCCCAGCACCGCCGCGCGCAGCCAGCCGGTGCGGTGGACCAGGTGATGTTCGCCGGGGGCGTGCGGCATGTCGGTCATCGGGCAGGCACCTGTGTTGAACGACGACGGCGATACGGACCGCGCCGTCGCAGCGTCGAGCCAATCTGTTGAGACATCAGCCGATAGCAGAGGCGGGGGCGTACAAATCTAAATTAAATTTCAGGCAACGGCGCGGCGACTTCCTCGTTTCGGCTTGATGTGGATCAGGCTCGCCCTGTCGCACGCCGGGTCCCTCGCATCGCCCGGCTGCGCTCCTGTTCCACCCAATGGCGGATGCTGGAGCGCGTGTGCATGGAAGACTATAAGGACGTCCTGGCCGGGAAGTGCCCGTTCGGTGGGGATCGGATTGGCGGAGCGCAGACCAGCAAGCCGACGCTGCAGGATTGGTATCCCAATCGCCTTCGCGTCGAGCAGCTGCATCGCAACGGGCCGCGCGCCAATCCGCTGGGCGAGGATTTCGACTATAAGGCGGCATTCGAGGCGATCGACCTTCAGGCGCTGAAGGCGGAGATCAAGGCGTTCCTGACCAGCTCGGTCGCGTGGTGGCCCTCCGACTATGGCAATTACGGGCCGCAGATGATCCGCATGGCCTGGCACTCGGCCGGCACCTATCGCATCGCCGACGGGCGCGGCGGCGCGGGCGAGGCGATGCAGCGCTTCGCCCCGATCGACAGCTGGTGGGACAATGGCAACACCGACAAGTCGCGCCGGCTGATCTGGCCGATCAAGCAGAAGTACGGGGCCGCGCTGTCCTGGGCGGACCTGATGGTGCTGACCGGCAATTGCGCGCTCGAGATCATGGGCTTCCCCACTTATGGCTTCGCCGGCGGCCGGCATGACGCGTGGGAGGCGGACGATGCCACCTATTGGGGGCCGGAACATGTCGACATGACGACGGTCAAGTCGTTCGACGAGATGGTGAACCGCGACAAGCGCTGGCGCGGGCAGAACGGCGATGCCGACTATGACCTCGAACAGCCGCTCGCGGCATCGCACCAGTCGCTGATCTACGTGAATCCCGAGGGCCCCTATGCCAGCGGCGATCCGATGGCGTCCGCGCACGACATCCGCGTCACCTTCACCCGCATGGCGATGAACGACGAGGAGACGGTGGCGCTGATCGCGGGCGGCCACGCCTTCGGCAAGAGTCACGGCATGGTGAAGGCCGACCGCATCGGCGCGCCGCCCGAAATGGCGCCGATCGAGCAGATGGGCCTAGGCTGGCACAACCCCGAAGGCACCGGCGCCGGCGAGTTCACGATGACCAACGGCATTGAGGGCAGCTGGACGCCCGATCCGACCCAATGGGACAACAGCTACCTCGAAAACCTGTTCAAGTTCGAATGGGAACAGACGCGCAGCCCCGCGGGCGCGCTGCAATGGACGCCGGTCGACAAGACCGCGCCGCACACCCCCGACGCGCATATCGCGGGCAAGACGCATCCGCTGATGATGATGACCAGCGATATCGCGCTGAAGGTCGACCCCGTCTATCGTCCGATCTGCGAGCGGTTCCTGACCGACTTCGCCTATTTTACCGAGCAATTCTCCAAGGCCTGGTACAAGCTGACCCACCGCGACATGGGTCCGAAGGAGCGTTACCTTGGCGAAGAGCGGACGATCGAGAACGATCTGCTGTGGCAGGATCCGATCCCGCCGGTCGATCATCCCCTGATTGATACCGCCGACATCGCGGCGCTGAAGCAGGCGATCCTGGCGGCGGGGCATTCGGTGTCGGACTTGGCCTTCACCGCCTTTTCCGCGGCGTCGACTTTTCGGCACAGCGACAAGCGTGGCGGCGCCAACGGCGCGCGCATCGCACTCGCGCCGCAGAAGGACTGGGCGATCAACGCACGCACCCGTCCGGTGATCGACAGCCTGAAGCGCGTCGCGGCGGACTTTGCCGGCGGTGCGACGGGCGGCAAGGCGGTCTCGCTCGCCGACCTGATCGTGCTCGCTGGCTGCGTCGCGGTCGAGCAGGCGGCGGCGGCGGCTGGCGCGGCGACCGAGGTTCCGTTCACCCCGGGCCGGATGGACACGACGGACGCGCTGACCGACGCGGACAGCTTCGAATGGCTGCGCCCGGTGGTCGATGGCTTCCGCAATTATGTCGATCCGAACTTCGACGCGGTGAACGTCGCCGACCTGTCACCCGAACAGCTGTTCCTCGACCGGGCTGACCTGCTCGCGCTGTCCGCGCCCGAATGGGTGGTACTGACCGGTGGCCTGCGCGCGCTGGGCGCCAATTGGGACGGATCGTCCGACGGCATCTTCACCGACCGCGTCGGCGCACTGACCAACGACTTCTTCACCGTGCTGACCAGCATGGATTACGAATGGAAGAAGGCGGATGAGCAGGGATCACGCTTCACCCTGGTCGCTCGCGATGGCGGCGACGCCCGGTTCGAGGCGACACGCTGCGACCTCATCTTCGGCGCCAATTCGCAGTTGCGCGCGATCGCCGAAGTCTATGCGGCGGCCGACGGACAGGCGCGCTTCGTGCGCGATTTCGTGAAGGTGTGGGACAAGGTGATGATGCTCGATCGCTACGACGTGCATCAATAAACGCACCGACTATCGGGGGAAGGTTAGCTTCCCCCGATAGTCGCCTCAAAACAGGGGAAAATCCGCCCCATAACGGGTGCTTTACGCTGACGTCATCTTAACGCTTTATGGCCCACATGCGCCGGGACCGATGACTCACCGAGCCCCTGTAATCCGATGCTGACAAACCTTTTTCGCGAGCGCCTGCGTTCGCGGGCCGTGCGCGGCCTGACCGGCGGGGATGAGGCGAGCGCCTCTGCGCTCGATCGCCATGTCGAAGCGGCGCAGCAGGGCTTCGCTGCCCCGATCGCGGCCCTGTCGCTGATCTACGACGACATCCAGGCGATTCACGCGGCCCGCGGCGTCGACGTCGGCTGTCTGCCGCGACGGGATGGATTCTGCACACTGACGCTGGATGTCTCGGATGTGCTGGAATGCTGCGACGCGACGGTCGATCCGCGCTTCGCAGCCTTGCCTTCGGTGACCGGCGAACCGTTCATCCGTTATTATATCGGTACGCCGCTGCGCCTGATCGACGGGATCGAGATCGGCGCGCTCTGCGTCGCCGATATCAAGCCGCGTCCGCCCGCATCGGTGGATCAGAAGGCCTATCTCGTCGGTCTGGCCCGACAGGTGTCGCTGGTGATGGAAGGGCGCCGCGGCGCCCGGGGGGTGAGGGCCGCATGACCGACATCGCCCTGTGTTTCGCGCAGCACGATGTGCATCTCGTCCTGCTGGCGGCGCTGGTCTGCCTGATCGGCTCGGCGGCCAGCGTTCAACTGTTCCACTGCATCCGGTCGGCGGATGGCTACAGCCGGCTGGGCTGGGTGATGCTGACCGCAGTGGCCACCGGCACGATGGTCTGGGCGACCCATTTCGTCGCGATGATGGCCTATCGCACGTCGGCGCCGGTCGTCCTCGATCCGATACAGACGCTCGGTTCGCTTTTGGTCGCCATCAGTATAGCGGCGCCCGGCCTTGCGCTGGCCGCCTCGGCCCGTCGGGGCGCGGGGGTATTGGGTGGCGGCGTCATCGGTGCAGCCATCGCGCTGATGCACTATCTCGGCATGTCGGCCTATCACGTCGACGGCATCGTCACCTGGACCTGGCCGGTCGTCGCCGTGTCGATACTGCTGTCGGTCGGGCTCAGCGCTGCCGCTTTCGCACGCGCGCGGCAGGCGGGGCGTGCGGGTGCGTTGCGGACGATGGGTCTGCTCGCGCTGGGTGTCGTGACGCTCCATTTCAGCGGCATGGCGGCGATGCATATCACCGTCATCCGCCTGGGCGACGGCCTGTCGCCCTCGACCATGAACGCGCTGGCCGTGGCGACGGCGGTCGCATCGCTGATCATCGTGGGCTGCGCCGCGATCAGCGCGCTGATCGACGGGCATACGAAGGGCGAATCCTACCGCCGGCTGCGTCGCATGGCGATGTACGACGGGCTGACCGATCTGCCCAATCGTATGAGCTTCAACGAAGAATTGGAGCGCCGTTTCAACCGCAAGGGCGGGCATCTGTGCATGGCCGTCGTCATGATGGACCTGTCGCGGTTCAAGGTGGTCAACGACACCTATGGCCACCTGGCGGGCGACCAGCTGTTGATGGCGCTGGCGGCGCGGATGACGGCGACGCTGGGTCCCAACGAATGCATCAGCCGTCTGGGCGGCGACGAATTCGCGGCGGTCATTTCCTACGATCTGGCCGAGGAGTTGACCGACTTCCTTGATCGGCTGCGCGCGGTCTTCGACGCGCCCTTCGTCTTCGATCGCTTCACCGCGTCGATCGGGACCAATATCGGTGTGGCACTCGCGGTTCATGACGGCTGGGATGCGGACGCGCTGCTGGCGAAGGCGGACCTCGCCATGTACCGCGCCAAGTCGATCCATTCGAGCGAACCGTGTTTCTACGACGCGCAGATGGACGATGCGGTGCGCGCCCGGCGCGAGCTGGTCGTCGACCTGCGGCGTGCGCTCGACCGGGGGGCGTTCGAACTGCATTTCCAGGTGCAGGCGTCGACCGAGACGGGCGAGATCAAGGGGTATGAGGCGCTGGTGCGCTGGAACCATCCCGTCCGCGGCATGGTGCCGCCCGCGGAGTTTATCCCGCTGGCGGAGGAAAGCGGCGAGGTGGTGCCGCTGAGCATCTGGATCCTGCGCCAGGCGTGTTTCGAGGCGGCGCTGTGGCCCAATCGCTATCCGGTGTCCGTCAACCTGTCGCCCAAGCATCTGTCCGATCCGCGTCTGGTGATGACGGTACGGTCCGCGCTGGAGGACAGCGGCCTCGCGCCGAACCGGCTGGTGCTGGAACTGACCGAAAGCGCGATCATCCACGATCGCCGCTTCGCACTCGAACAGCTGCACGCATTGAAGGCGATGGGCGTATCGATCGTCCTCGACGATTTCGGCGTCGGCTATTCGTCGATCGACGTCCTGCGATCCTTTCCGTTCGACTGCATCAAGCTGGATGCGTCGTTCGTCGCCGAACTGGAATATGACGATCAGGCGATTTCGATCCTGCGATCGGTGACGGCGCTCGGCGGCCTGTTGCGCATGCCGGTGCTGGCGGAGGGGATCGAGCGCCCGGCGCAGCTTGCCATCGTGGCACGCGAAGGCTGCGCCAGCGTGCAGGGCTTCCTGGTCGGCCGGCCCTCGCGCACTTTGGCAGACCCGCACGAGGTACGGCGGACGATGGCGATCGGGACCAGTCCGGTGGTCGTCGATTTCAGGCAGCAGGCCGCAACGCCCACCGCGGCATGAAGGGACGGTTGACAGGGCCGGTGCGGTTCAACATTGGGACGTTACAACATCACTGGAATATGTTTTGCTTCTTCGATCCCGCGTTGCCGCCTGCCTGTCGCCGCTGATTGCCTGCCTCCCGATCACCCCCGCCGCTGCGCAGGACACCGATGACGTCTCCGTCGGCAGCGGCGATATCGTCGTGCTCGGCACGCGTCGCGCGCGCAGTGACGGGACGCTGTCATCGGATATCGCCACCCGCACGCTCTCGCAGTCGAGCCGATCGATCGAGCGCGACCTGCTGACCGCCGCCGGGACCTATCGCCTGTCGGACGCGCTCGAACTGGTCAGCGGGGTCAGCAATCAGAACAACCGTGGCGGCGTCATGGACAATTTCGCCATCCGCGGCTTCTTGGGCACACCGGATGGCGGTGGGGAATATTACGTCGATGGCTTCCTCGCCAACCGCGGCATGGGGCCGCCCCGCGATCCTGCCACCACCGAACGGATCGAGCTGCTGAAGGGGCCCGCGGGCGCGCTGTTTGGCGACATCGATCCGGCAGGCCGCGTCAATATCGTCAGCAAGACGCCGGATTTCGTCCCGGCCGCCTATGCGGTGTTCACGCTGGGATCGTTCGGAACGCGCCGGGTGGAACTGGATGCGACCGGTCCCGTATCGCGGACGCTGGCGGCGCGGGTCGTCGTTGCGGCGGAAACGTCGGACGGCTGGCGCAATTTCGTCGGGCTGGATCGGCAGGTGGTGATGCCGTCGCTGACCTGGCGGCCCAGCGAGCGACTGCGCGTCACCTATATCGGCGAGATCACGCGCTTCGACACGCTGTTCGATCGCGGCATTCCGGCGCTCGACGGGAATGCGAACGCCGTGCCGCGCGATGCCTATTATGGCGAGCCGAACGACGGCAAGACCCGCTTCCGCAACCAGCGTCACCAGCTGACGGCGCTGGCCGACCTTGGCAACGACTGGACGGTGACCGGGGGCGTCGCGTGGCGGACGGGAACGCTGAAGGGCTTTTCGTCCGATCAGTCGCGGTTGGTCGGCGGCCGAACACTGTGGCGGCAGCGGCGATCGCGCGATTTCAAGGTGGACGATCTGTCCGCGCGGATCGAACTCGCCGGACATATCGGTGCGCATCGGCCCAGCATCGGGCTGAAGGGCTATACGCTGGATTATGCCGAACGCTGGATGCGGCGCAATCCGGGCGATCCGGCGCGCGGCGGCAATCCCTATGCGATCGACGTCTTCGACCCCGTCTACGGCCAGACCCCGCCGACGCTGTTGCCCTTTACGAACAATCGCGAAAAGCGCTGGTCGGGCACGGTTTACGTGCAGGACATGTGGGACGTGACCGACCGGCTGACGCTGTCGGGCGGGGCCAGGTTCGATGCCTATCGCCAGCGCATCCGCAACAACAACACCGGGCAGGTGGGGCGTACAGTGGGCTCGCCGATGCATTACCGGCTCGGCGCGCGCTACCAGGCCAGCGATGCGATCGCGGTCCATGCCAGCTGGGGCGAAAGCTTCGTGCTCAACTCGGGCACGGGTCGCGATGGCAACGGTTTCGCGCCCGAAAGTGGCGTCGGATATGAGGTCGGCGTTGCCGGACGCTGGGCGGGTGTCGACGTCGCCGCGACCTGGTTCGATATCCGAAAGCGCGGCATCCTCGCCAACGACCCCGTCGACCCCGCTTTCAACGCGCCGGTCGGCAGCCTGCGCAGCCGCGGGATCGAGGGGGACGCGTCGGTACGGATCGCGCCACATTGGCAGATCGTCGGCAATTACGCCTGGACGCGCGCACGGGTGGACGACGGCGCCTTCCCGACCGATCGCGCGCTGAACGTGCCCGATCACAGCGGCACGGTCTTTGCGCTGGGGCGGTTCACCGACGTCGACGGACGTGGGTTCTCGGTGAGCGCCGGCGCCAGCTACATGGGGGACCGCGCCGGGTCGATCGAGCGCGACTATGTGGTGCTGCCCGCCTATCTGAAGGCGAAGGCTGCCATCGAATATGCCGTATCGCCGCGGCTGACGCTGCGGGCGGAGGCAGACAATCTGTTCGATGCCCGCTACGCGCAAAGCTCGTACAGCCGCGTGTGGATCTATCCGGGGCAGCCGCGCAACGTTCGGCTGTCGTTACGGATCAGCGGCTGACGTCGGCTTAGAACGTCGGGTCCTCGCCGGGCAGGGTGGAGACGTGGATGCCGCACTCCACCTTGTCCCAGCCGCGCCAGCGGCCGGCGCGCGGGTCTTCGCCGGGGCGGACCTTGCTGGTGCAGGGCGCGCAACCGATCGACAGATAGCCCTGCGCCTCCAGCGGGTGACGCGGCAGGTCGTGCTCGGCGAAGTAGGCGTCGAGCTGATCCTTCGACCAGTCAGCGAGCGGATTGATCTTCAGGCGCCCGTCGTCCTCCTCGAAGCGGGGGAGCGCGGTACGAGTGCCGGCCTGGAAGCCCTTGCGGCCCGAAATCCACGCGTCGAACGGGCCGAGCGCGCGACGGAGCGGTTCGACCTTGCGGATCTCGCAGCAGCCGTCCGGGTCGTAGGACCAGCGCATGCCGGTCGCATCGCGTAAGGCGAGCAATCGCGGATCGGGCCGAAAGACGCGCAGGTCGGTGAGGCCCAGTCGCTCAGACAATTCGTCGCGATAGGCGAGGGTCTCGCCGAACATCTTCTGCGTGTTGGTGAAGATGACCGGCACGTCCTTGTCGATCTGCGCCACCATGTGGAGCAGCACTGCCGACTCGGCACCATAGGACGACACGGAGGCGATGCGGCCCGCCAGTTCGCCGGTCAGGAGTTCGCGCAGCATCTCGGCCGCGGGCATGCCGGCGAAGCGGATCTGCATCGCGGCGGCGTCCGCGGCGGTAAAGGCGGGCGCGACATCGATCGTGTCGAGTTGGCGTGCGGCCTCAGCCATGGCGCAGCTTCCACACCGGGGCGACGGCGTCCGCCGCGGCCTGATAGCGATAGTCGTAGCGGTCAAGCGCACGGGTCAGTGCCTCGCCATCGATCGGGGCTTCGGGCGCGAAGCTGTCGAAGCCGCAGCGGCGCATCAGGGGCAGCTGATCGACCAGCACGTCGCCCGCCGCGCGCAGCTCGCCGGTATAGCCCGCCTCGCGCAAGACGCGTGCGGCGCTATAGCCGCGGCCGTCGCGGAAGGTGGGGAAGCTGACCTCGACGAGCGCGAGCTGCCCCAGTTGCGGGATCAGCGCGCGGGCGTCCTCACCCGCCTCCAGCCGGACCGCAGTGGCGTTGGTCTGGCCCAGAAAGGCGTCGAGCGTGACGGCGGGTTCGTCGTGCGGCTCGTCGTCGCGGAAGCGCAGCAGCGTGTCGGCATCAGCCATAGATCGCCTCCTTGAACGGTTCGAAGCCGACGCGGCGATAGGTGTCGAGGAAGCGTTCGCCCTCGTCGCGGAGCGCGACATAGCGGTCGGTGACGCGCTCGATCGCGTCGACCACGCCGTCCTCCGAGAAGCCAGGCCCGGTGATCTTGGCGAGGCTGACGTCCTCCGCTCCCGAGCCGCCGAGCGAAAGCTGGTAGTTTTCGGTGCCCTTCTTATCGACGCCGAGGATGCCGATGTGGCCGGCGTGATGGTGGCCGCAGGCGTTGATGCAGCCGCTGATCTTTAGCTTCAGTTCGCCCAGGTCCCGCTGGCGTTCGCGATCGGCGAAGCGGTTCGCGATCTTCTGGGCCAGCGGGATGGAGCGCGCGTTGGCGAGGCTGCAATAATCGAGGCCGGGGCAGGCGATGATGTCGGTGATGAGATCGAGGTTCGGCTCGGCGAGGCCGGCGTCGCGCAGCGCGGCCCAAAGGTCACAAAGGTCACGCCCGTGCACATGCGGCAACACGATGTTTTGCGCGTGCGTCGCGCGTAACTCATTGAAAGAAAAGCGTTCTGCCAAATCGGCCAGCAGGTCGATCTGATCGGCCGTCGCATCGCCGGGAATACCACCGGCGGGCTTCAGGCTGACGTTGACGATGTGGTAGCCGGGTTGCTTGTGCGCAACCACGTTCTGGTCGAGCCAGACGGCGAAATCGGGATCGCTGCGGTCGACCGCAGCGGCAGGGCCGGTGTCGAACGCGGGGGGCGCGAACATCGCGGTGATGCGGTCGAGCTCGGCGCGCGGTGGATCGATGCCGAGCTGCTTGACGAGGGCGAATTCCTCCTCGACCTGCGCGCGGTAGGCGTCGGCGCCGATCTCGTGGAGCAGGATCTTGATCCGCGCCTTGTAGATATTGTCGCGGCGGCCGTAGCGATTGTAGACCCGCAGGCACGCCTCCAGATAGCTCATCAGGTCGTCGGCGGTGACGAAGTCACGGATCAGGTGGCTGACCATCGGCGTACGGCCCATGCCGCCACCGACGTAGATCGCGGCGCCCAACTCCCCGTTCTGTTCGAGCAGCTGGATGCCGATGTCGTGCAGGCGCATCGCCGCGCGATCCTCGGCCGCGGCGATGACCGCGATCTTGAACTTGCGCGGCAGGTAGCTGAATTCGGGGTGGAAGGTCGACCACTGGCGGATCAGCTCGGCCCAGGGGCGCGGGTCGGTCACCTCGTCCGCCGCGGCACCGGCATATTGGTCGGCGCTGATGTTGCGGATGCAATTGCCGCTGGTCTGAATGGCGTGCATCTGCACCGTCGCGAGTTTCGCCAGGATATCAGGCGTGTCGGCGAGCTTGATCCAGTTGAACTGCAGGTTCTGGCGTGTGGTGAAATGGCCGTAGCCGCGGTCGTAATCGCGGGCGATCGACCCCAGCATGCGCATCTGGCGCGCGTCGAGCGTGCCATAGGGAATGGCGACGCGCAGCATGTAGGCGTGCAGCTGAAGGTACAGGCCGTTCATCAGCCGCAGCGGCTTGAACTGGTCCTCGGTCAGCTGGCCCGACAGGCGGCGCTCGACCTGGTCGCGAAATTCGTCGACGCGGGCATCGACGATCGCTTGGTCGTATTGGTCGTATTTATACATGCGTGGCTTTCCGGCCTTCGGAGTTTTGGTTCGCGCGAAGACGCGAAGACGCGAAGAGGGTTTGGTTCGCGGGGAGACGCGGAGACGCGGAGAGGGCGGGGCGCCGCGGCTCGCTTACCTTCGTCATCCCGGCGAAGGCCGGGATCCATGGTTGCGGCGCGGTCAGCGGTTGCGTGATGGCCTCAGCGACGTCGTGTCCATGGATCCCGGCGTTCGCCGGGATGACGAGGGGGGAAGGTTGGAATGACGAAGGGTGGGGGTAGGGCCGGGCATCAGATCACCCAGCTCCCGGCTTCGGGGTCCGCCGGCTTGAGCGTCAGGTCGGGCCGCACGGTCGGGCCGAGCGCACGGATGCGATCCTTGATATGCGCGGGGCGGGGGCCGTCGGGCGTGGCGATCGCGTCGATCAGATAGGGGACGTTGACACGGCGCG
Organism: Sphingomonas sp. NIC1; assembly: GCF_001638925.1. Classification (NCBI taxonomy): domain Bacteria; kingdom Pseudomonadati; phylum Pseudomonadota; class Alphaproteobacteria; order Sphingomonadales; family Sphingomonadaceae; genus Sphingomonas; species Sphingomonas sp. NIC1. Next base: position 311,351 of record NZ_CP015521.1, on the reverse strand, counting down.
CGCCCTCCTCGGCTCGCAGGATACCTTCGCCCTCGTGGCCAACGTCGACGGCATCTTCGACGTGGCGCGACCAGCCGGTGCCGGTCCACCACACGACGTCGCCGGTGGGGAGGTCGTTTCCGGTCAGGAGCCTCATGCCGACATATCCTCCGCAACGCGCGCCCAGCGAGCGAGCTTGTCCTCGGCGTCGGACAGTTCGACGACCTCGCCGACGACGATGATCGCCGGGCTTTGCACGCGCTCACGCTGGACCATCGGACCGAGGTCGGCGAGCAGGGTGCGGATCGCGCGGCTGCCGACGAGCGTACCACGCTCGAGCACCGCGACGGGCATGTCGGGCGCGACGCCGTCCGCCATCAGTTTGTCGGCGATGTCGTTCGCCGTCGCGACGCCCATGTAGATCACCAGCGTCCGGCCCTGACCGGCGAGGCCGGACCAGTCCTGATCCGCCAGCCCCTTGCACTGGCCCGCGACGAAGCTGACCGCGCTGCTGTGATCGCGGTGGGTGAGCGGCAGCATCGCTTCCGCCGCGCAGCCGAGCGCCGCCGAGACGCCGGGGATGACCTCGACGGGTAGGCCGGCGGCGCGCACCGCTTCGACTTCCTCACCGCCGCGTCCGAAGATGAACGGGTCGCCGCCCTTCAGCCGCACGACGATCGCGCCGGTCTTCACATGGGCGACGATCAGCGCATTGATCGCCTCCTGCGGCAGCGTGTGGCGGGCGCGGCGTTTGGCGACGGAAATACGCTGTGCCGCCGACGGTGCGAGATCGAGCACGCGCGGGTCGATCAGCCCGTCGTGGACGAGGATATCGGCGGTCCGCAACGCCTCCACCGCGCGAACGGTCAGCAGTCCGGGATCGCCCGGCCCGGCGCCAACGAGGATGACGCGCCCACGGGCGCCCGGATCGAGAAGCGTAGCCATGATCGCCGACATGGCCTCTGCGCCCTCGTGCGGCAACGCAGCGATGCTTGTGGCGACGGTAGGGAAGCTTGTGGCTGATTTACATCAATGTCATTTCGGGTGCGTGGTTCATGTCGCGTTAGGGTTTGTCGCCTAGCCCTTATGTATGACAAGCATCGCTCCCGTCGGGTGTCAGGGCTGCCGCTCTGCAGCCCATGTCTTCGACATAGCGATGGCGTTCCAGCCCATCGTCGATACGGTCACCGGCCTGCCCTTCGCCTATGAGGCGCTCGTGCGCGGGGGGAGCGGCGAGGGGGCGGCCGAGGTGCTGGCGCGCGTGACACCCGACAATCGCTACGCCTTCGACCAGCAATGTCGGGTTGCGGCGATCGAGGGGGCGGTGGCCGCTGGCATCCTCGACACGGGTGCCAAACTGTCGATCAATTTCCTGCCCAATGCGGTCTATTCGCCGCTCGCCTGCATCCAGTTGACGCTGAAAACCGCGCGGGCGACGGGGCTGCCGACCGATCGGCTGATCTTCGAATTTACCGAGAATGAGGAGATGGCGGACACCGCGCATGTCCAGACGATCGTCGAATCGTACCGCGCGATGGGGTTCGGCACGGCGATCGACGATTTCGGCGCGGGGCATGCCGGGCTGGGGCTGCTCGCCAAATTCCAGACCGACTATATCAAGCTCGACATGGAGCTGATCCGCGACATCGACGCCAGCCTGCCGCGGCGGATGATCGTCGAGGGGGTGGTGCGGATCGCTGCGTCGCTCGACATCACGCTGATCGCCGAGGGGATCGAGACGGTCGCCGAATATGAGACGCTGCGCAGCCTCGGCGTGCGTTACATCCAGGGCTATCTGTTGGCGCGGCCGGGGTTTCGGACGCTGCCGGTGGCCGTACTGCCGGACGCGCGCGCGGCGGCGGTGGCGTGAGACGCTAACCTCGTCCGTTCGTGCCGAGCGTGTCGAAGCACGGGTGACCACAAGAGGCGCAGCTGCCTGCGGAGACCCGCCCGTCGACAGGCTCAGGGCGAACGGAAGGGTGGTGAGGGCGCGATTTACGCGTCCCGCAATCCGATTCCGATATTCGCGCGCGCGCTTTCCGCTTCGTTGCTGACAACGGGATAGGCGCAATAATCGGCGGCGTAATAGGCGCTGGGGCGATGGTTGCCGCTCCAGCCAATGCCACCGAACGGGGCCGCTGACGACGCGCCGTTGGTCGGGCGGTTCCAGTTGACGATGCCAGCGCGAATGCCTGCCCAGAACCGGTCATAGAGCGACGGCGTGTGGCTGACGAGGCTCGCCGACAGGCCATAGCGCGTGTCGTTCGCGATGCCGATCGCCTCATCGAAATCGCCGGCGCGGTAGACCTGCAGGATCGGGCCGAACAGCTCGATATCGGGCCGTTCGGTCGCGTGGGTCATGTCGATGATCGCGGGGCTGAGAAACGGCTTGTCATCGATCGGCCGTTCCATGTGCCGGATCGGCCGGCCGCCGCGCATGGACAGCGCGAGGAAGCTTTCGGTCAGCATGTCGGCGGTATGGTTGTCGATCACCGGCCCCATGAACGGCTGCGGATCGTCATGCGGCGCGCCGACGATCAGCCGCCCGGCAAGCGCGTTCACCTGCTCGAGCAGCGGATCGTACAGCCGGTCTTCGACGATCAGGCGACGCGCGGCGGTGCAGCGCTGGCCGGCGGAGGTGAAGGCGGACTGGATCACCAGCACGGCGGCCGAATGCAGGTCGGGCGTGTCCCAGACAATGATCGGGTTGTTGCCGCCCATCTCCAGCGCCAGGATCTTTTCGGGCTTGCTCGCGAAGGCGCGGTTGAGCGCGAGGCCGGTGCGCGCCGATCCGGTGAACAAAAGGCCGTCGATATCGGGATGTTCGGCGAGCGCCTTGCCCTCCGCCGGGCCGCCGAGCAGCAGCCGGACGCATGCCTCGGGCACGCCGGCGGCGCGGTAGCAGTCGATCAGGAAGGCGCCGGTCGCAGGCGTCTTTTCGGAGGGCTTGAACACCACCGCATTGCCGGCGAGCAGCGCGGGGACGATGTGACCGTTGGGCAGGTGCGCCGGGAAGTTATAGGGTCCGAGCACCGCCAGCACGCCGTGCGGCTTGTGGCGCAGCGCCATGCGGCTGCCCATCGGCGCGTCGAGCCGGCGCTGCGCGGTGCGTTCGGCGTAAGCGGTGACGGAGATGTCGACCTTGGCGATGACCGTGTCGATCTCGGTCCGCGCTTCCCACAGCGGCTTGCCGGTTTCGCGGGCGAGCAGGTCGGCGAACTGTTCGTGACGCTGGCGCACGACGTTGCCGAAGCGGCGCATCGTTTCGATCCGCACGGTCAGCGGCAGCGCGGCCCAGGCGGCCCAGCCGCCGCGCGCGGCCTCCACCTCGGCATCGGCATTGCCGATCGGGCCGCGCCAGAGCTCTGCCCCGGTCGCGGGTTCGTGGGAGATGATCTCGTCAACCATGCGTGTGCGCTTCGGCCCTCCTGCGGGCGGGGTTAGGCGAATGGCGGCGGGGCGGCAAGGTGGCGCTCAGGCGAGCGCGTCGCCCATCGCGCGGATCGCGGTGACCTTGGCGTGGACGCGGGACCAGTCGTCGGCTTCCGCGATGGGGGACCAGATTGCCTCGACCTCGTCGATCAGCATGCTGCACGGGCCACCCTGCCAATAGGCGTGGTCACGCGACTTGCGCGGAGCGTAGGGGGCGAGGGCGGCGCGCAGATCATCCCACGCGCTGCCGTAGCTGTCCGGCAGAGCGCCGCCGAACACGTCGAAGAACAGGCGATCGATGGCCACCTCGCTGGCGCGCATCGTGCGTTCGAGGGTGCGAACGAGCGCGCGGTCCTCGTCGTCGCCGCGCGGGGTGACGCCGATCCGCCAAAGCAGCGCGTCGGCGATCTCGCGCTGATAGTGCGCCGGGAACGTCTCGAGCGCGGCGATCAGCGGGTCACTCTCGGCGATCAGGCGCAGCGAGGCCGCGAGTTGCATCACGTCCCAATGGATCGCCTCGGGCTGGCGGCCGAAGGCGTAGAGGCCGGCGTGATCGAAATAGGCCGCCGTGAAGGCCGGGTCCCACGTCGGGGCGAACCGCCACGGGCCATAATCGAAGCTTTCGCCCGTCACATTGATATTGTCGCTGTTGAGCACGCCATGGACGAAGCCTGCCGCCATATAGCGTGCGGCGAGACGCGCGGTGCGCTCGACGACATACGTCAGCAGGCGGATCGGATCGTCGCACTCTTCTCCGTAAAGATTGTGGAGGACGTAGCGGACGAGCGCGCGCATGCCCGCTTCGTCGCGTTCGTAGGCGAGGCGCTGGAAGGTGCCGATGCGGATATGGCTGTGGCTGAGGCGCACCAGCACCGCCGAGCGCGTGGGGGAGGGTTCATCGCCGCGGACCAGCTCTTCGCCCGTCTCGATCAGCGACAGCGTGCGGCTGGTGGGGACGTTGAGCGCCTCCAGCATTTCGGTCGCCAGAATCTCGCGCACGCCGCCCTTCAGCGTCAGCCGGCCGTCGCCGAAGCGGCTATAGGGTGTCTGGCCCGATCCCTTGGTGCCGAGGTCCATCAGCCGGCCGGCATCGTCGTACAGCTGCGCAAAGGTGAAACCGCGGCCGTCGCCGATGTCGGGGTTATACTGGCGGAACTGATGGCCGTGATAGCGCAGCGCGAGCGGTTGCGGCAGCGTGCCGGGCAGCGGCTGGAAGCGGCCAAAGGCCTGAATCCATTCGCTATCGTTTAGCGTCGCCAGCCCGACCTCCGCAGCGGCGCGATCGTTGCGGAAGCGGAGCCGCGTCTGCGGGAAATCGGCGGCCTCCACCGGGGTCGCTATCGTGTCGCCGAGATCGAGCAAGGCGGTGGCGGGGCGGTATGCTTGCGGGGTGGTGGGCATGTGTGGATATGGAGGGCGCTGCCCCCCGGCCGCAACCCCGAGGATACCCGCATGGCTGCGTACGAAGACGGTTACTGGATGTCGGCCGACGGGCTGAAGCTGCACTATCGCCTGTATCCGGGCGATGAGAGCCTGTTGCCCGTGCTGTGCTTCCCCGGCCTGACCCGCAACGCGCGCGATTACGACGCGCTCGCCGCAAGGCTTGCCGGACGGCGGCAGGTGATCGCGGTGGAGTTTCGGGGACGCGGGCGCAGCGAATACGCCAAGGATCCGATGACCTATGTGCCGGCGACCTATGTCGCGGACGTCCAGGCGCTGCTGGCCGAGCGCGGGATCGGGCGGTTCGTCGCCATCGGTACGTCGCTGGGCGGGATCGTGACGATGCTGCTCGCGCAGGCGGGTGCGCCGATCGCCGCGGCGCTGCTCAACGACGTCGGGCCGGAGATCGAGGCGGCGGGGTTGAGCCGGATCCGTGGCTATGTGGGCAAGGGCAGCAGTTGCCCGACGTGGATGCACGCGGCGCGCACGCTCGCCGAGGGCAATGGCGACGTCTATCCCGATTGGGAGATCGAGGATTGGCTGGCGATGGCCAAGCGGCTGTACCGCCTGACCAGCAGCGGCCGCATCGTGCTGGATTACGATCTGAAGATCGCCGAACCTTTCCGTACGCCGGGTAACGAGGCGGGGGCGGATATGTGGGCGGCGCTGTCGGCGCTACGGGACACGCCGACGCTGATCGTTCGCGGCGGCCGGTCCGACGTGCTGGCGCAGCCGGTTGCCGAGCGGAGCCTGGCGGCGCTTGACCAAGCGGAGCTGGTGACGCTGCCCGGTGTCGGCCACGCCCCGACGCTTGCCGAAGAGCCGCTGCGCGATGCCATCGACCGGCTGCTGGATCAGGCGCGCGCGTGAGCGAAGCGGGAATGCCGGCGGCGGTTCCGCCGGCCAAGGAACCGGCCAATGAACCAGACGGGGCGCCGCGGATCGCGACGCTGGATATCCTTCGCGGCATCGCGATCCTCGCCATCCTGTTCATGAACATCAGCGAGATGGGCGCGTCGATGACCGCCAATTGGTCGGACCTGCACCATCTCGGCTGGAGCGCGAGCGACCAGATCGTCTGGTGGCTGCGCACGATCCTGATCGAGGGCACGCCGCGCGCGATGCTGCAGATGCTGTTCGGCGCGGGCATGCTGATCCTGACCGATCGCATCGATGCGCGGTCGAGCGATCCGCTCAGCGTGCCGCTGCGCTACGGCTGGCGCAATCTGGTGCTGTGGGCGTTCGGTATGGCGCACATGCTGTTGCTGCTGTGGCCGGGCGACATCCTGCACAGTTACGCGGTGGCGGCGATGGTCGCGTGCCTGTTCCGCGGGCTGCCGCCGCGGGCGCTGCTGGTGCTGGGCCTGTCCTATGCCACGTTCACGATGGCGCTGGGGCTGAGCACCGTCTCGCACCGGCTCGCCGATCCCACCGCCGCGTTTGCGAGTGCGATCCGCACCGCAGCGGCGGACGACGCGGCGGTCGCGCGCGAAGACGCGTTCGGCCACGGCACGATGGCGCAATGGACCGCCGGGCAGCGCGCGGTGTCGATGGATCGGCTGCGCAACGAGGAAGTGGTGATCGTCTGGGAAGCCGCGGCGACGATGCTGATCGGCGCGGCGCTGTTCCGCTGGGGCGTGTTGCAGGGGGCCTGGTCGCGGCGGCGGTATGGGTGGCTGCTTGCGGTGGGATACGGCATCGGTGTGCCGCTGCGCCTGTACGGCGGGTGGGAAGCGACCCGGCTGGAGGGCGGGTTCGACGTGGCCTGGCTGTGGGAGGATTTCGCCCGGCTGGCGATCACGATGGGGCATCTCGCGGCGGTGATGCTGGCGGTGCAGGGCACGCGGGGGCGGCGGCTGTTGCAACCGTTCGTCGCGGCCGGCCGGACCGCGCTGACGCTCTATGTCGCACAGACGCTGATCGTGTCGTGGTTGATCTTCTCGCCCATCGGGCTGGGGCTGTACGGTCGGCTCGACTGGACGGCGATGATGGCGGTGGCGCTGGCCGTGAACGCGCTGCTGCTGTGGGGTGCGAACGTCTATGTCCGCCACTTCCGCATCGCGCCGGTGGAATGGGCGTGGCGGTCGATCGTGGAACGGCGGATGCTGCCGCTGCGCTGATCGCGATTCGCTGGGGCAAGGCGGTTTCGTCGGCGCTGCGAACGGGGTACAGCCCGGCGCGATGCACCAGCCGGTCCATATCCTCCACCTGCATTCCAGCTTCAGCCTGGGCGGCAAGGAAGCGCGCGCGGTGCGCCTGATGAACGCCTTCGGGGACGCGGCGCGGCACACGATCGTCAGCGGCATGCCCGATCAGCTTGGCGCGCGCGCCCAGATCGCGAAGGGCATCCGCTACGAAATCGCGCAGGACCCGCCGCCGCTGACCGGGCGGCCATCGGTTGCGCGCTATGAGGCGCTGGCGCGCTACATGCGGCGCTTCGATCTGGTGCTGACCTATAATTGGGGCGCGATCGACGGGGTGATGGCGCGCCGCGTCTTCCCCAAGGGCACGCCGCCGCTGGTCCACCATGAAGACGGGTTCAACGCCGACGAGGCAGGCGGGCTGAAGATCGAACGCAACGTCTATCGCCGCATGGCCTTGGGGGCGGCGCATGCCTTGGTCGTCCCGTCAGAGGTGCTGGAAGGCATTGCGCGCACCACGTGGAAGCAGCCGGCCGGCCGCGTGCACCGCATCGCGAACGGCATCGATACGGCGCGCTACACGCAAAAGCCGGAGCTGCGCGCGATTCCTGGCTTTCTGCGCGATCCCCGTGACGTGGTGATCGGCAGTCTGGCGGGGCTGCGCGAGGTGAAGAACCTGCCGCTTCTGGTACGCGCGTGCGGCGGCCTGAGCGGTCGGTTCAAGCTGGTGATCGTCGGCGAAGGGCCCGAACGAGACGCGATCCTCGCCGCGGCCAAGGCGATGGGGATCGCCGAGCGGCTGGTGCTGCCCGGCTTCCTCGACCGGCCGTATCGCTTCGTCGGGCAGTTCGACATCATGGCGCTGTCGTCGAAAAGCGAGCAACTGCCGATCAGCGTCGTCGAGGGGATGGCGGCGGGGCTGCCGATCGTCAGCACGCCGGTGGGCGATGTGCCGCGCATGGTCTCGGCGGAGAATGCGCCCTTCGTCACCGGTGGCGACGAGGTGCTGCTGCGCGACGCGCTGCAGGCCCTCGTGTCGGATGCTGCATTGCGCCGGCGGGTCGGCGCGGCCAATCAGGCGAAGGCGCGCACCGATTACGATGCGGATACGATGATCGCGCGCTACCGGATGCTGTACGCGGACGCATTGGGACGGCCCGGCGCGCTGGGGTAGTTCGAGCCAAAAAATTCGAAGTGGCGTTCCAATTCCTCCCCCGCCAAGGGGAGGTGGCGCCGCCGAAGGCGGTGACGGAGGGGGCGGAAAGGAACGTCCAGGGTTATAGGCAGCTACCCTGACCTCCCCCTCCGTCATGCCTTACGGCATGCCACCTCCCCCTGGCGGGGGAGGAATGATCCGCTACGCCGAAGAGTGATCCGGCTTGGCCTATCAAATTTCCGTCAGGTCCACCGCGTTGCGTGTCACGAAGGCGAGCGTTGCCGGATCGGCCTCGCCATGGGCGAGCAGGGCGAGATCGCTCGCGCCTTGAAGCAGGCCGTCCTCGACCTCCGGTTCCTGGGCTTCGGCCGCCTCGACCGTGCTGGCGAGAATGTCGCGCGCCTGATCCTTGCCATAGGCGCTGGCGAAGGCGGACAGCGCGGTGGCGAAGCATTCGCGATCGGTGACCGAGGCGGCCGGGCGGTGCTGGAGCGAGGCGCAGGCGGCACCCAGCACATAGCCGCGTGACCAGGCCGATCCGGTGGCGCCGCCATGCGGCACCGCGCCGGCCGCATAGCCCAAAGCGGCGAACTGGCCCGACAGCAAGGCGTCGAGCGGGCCACTGGGCAGCGGCATGGGGGCAGGCTTGCGGGAACGGGGTGTGCGCTTGGGCGCGATCAGAGTGTCGAGAACCCCCATGGGTCGATGATCCCTCGGCATAAGAAGACGTGTCGTGTCGCGCCTCTCTGCCGCAATCGGGTTAACCGCCGCCTAAGCCTGCCGCAGGTCCGGTGGTGCATGCGGTTAGTACACGTTGCATTTTCTTCGCTTCGCCGCGTTCATCTTGTATAGCCGGCGGGATTTGTTCCCAGCGAGGTTGGATTTTCCGTGTTCAAGGGCCTGAAGCCGATCGTGTACAATGGCCGTGAGGTCTGGCCGCTGGTCGAGGGCGGCAAGGGTGTCGCCGCGACCAACCATGCCTCCGCGGGTGCCTGGGCCGCGGCGGGCGGGATCGGCACCGTCTCGGCGGTCAACGCCGACAGCTACGATCCCGAAGGCAAGATCATCCCGCAGGTCTATCGTGCGCTGACGCGGCGTGCCCGGCATGAAGAGCTGATCGAATATGCCATCGAAGGCGCCGTCCAACAGGTGAAGCGCGCGTTCGAGATCGCGGGCGGCAAGGGCGCGATCAATATCAACGTCTTGTGGGAAATGGGCGGCGCGCAGCGTGTGTTGCACGGCGTGCTGGAGCGGACCCGCGGCATGGTGGCGGGCGTCACCTGCGGCGCGGGCATGCCCTATAAGCTCAGCGAGATCGCGGCGTCGTACGAAGTGTCGTACCTGCCGATCGTCTCGTCGGGCCGTGCCTTTCGCGCGCTGTGGAAGCGTGCCTATTCGAAGGCGGCGAACTGGCTGGCGGCGGTGGTGTACGAGGACCCGTGGCTGGCCGGTGGCCATAACGGCCTGTCCAACGCCGAAGACCCGCTGAAGCCGCAGGACCCGTATCCGCGCGTCGCCGAGCTCCGCAGCGTGATGCGCGAAGGCGGCATCCCCGACAGCACGCCGATCGTGATGGCCGGCGGCGTCTGGTACTTGCGCGACTGGAACGACTGGATCGACAATCCCGAACTCGGCACCATCGCCTTCCAATATGGCACGCGCCCGCTGCTGACGCAGGAAAGCCCGATTCCCGAAGAGTGGAAGGCCCGCCTGACGCATATCGAGGAAGGCGACGTCCTGCTGCATCGCTTCTCGCCGACGGGCTTCTATTCGTCGGCGGTACGCAACCCGTTCCTGCGCAACCTGGAGGCGCGGTCCGAGCGCCAGATCGCCTTCTCGACCCAGGAGGCGGGCGACCACGTCTTCCAGCTCGACGTGGGCGTGAAGGGCAAGAATTTCTGGGTAACGCGCAACGACCTGCTGCGTGCGCGTCAGTGGTTCGGCGAGGGCTATACCGATGCGCTGAAGACGCCGGACAATACGCTCGTCTTTGTGACGCCGACCGAAAAGGGCATCATCCGCAAGGATCAGGCGGACTGCATGGGCTGCCTGTCGCAATGCGCCTTCTCGAGCTGGGCGGATACCGAGACGAATTCGACCGGTCGCCTTGCCGACCCGCGCAGCTTCTGCATCCAGAAGACGCTGCAGGACATCGCGCACGGTGGCGACGTCGACCAGAACCTGATGTTCGCCGGTCACGCCGCCTATAACTTCAAGCGTGATCCCTTCTACTCGAACGGCTTCGTGCCGTCGGTAAAGCAGCTGGTCGACCGCATCCTGACCGGCGACTGATCGTGTTGCTGATCGCCGGGACGATCCGCCTGCCCGCCGACCGGCTGGCGGCGGCGCGCCCGGCGATGCGCGCGATGGTGGAGGCGAGCCGGGCCGAGGATGGATGCCTCGGCTATAGCTACGCCGAGGACGTGCTCGAGCCGGGGCTGATCCATGTCGCGGAGCGCTGGCGGGATCGTGCTGCGCTGGAGCGACATTTCGTGACGTCGCACCTGGCCGCGTGGCGTGCGTGCTGGCCGGAATTCGGCATCGGCGAGCGTGCGTTGACGCTGTTCGAGACGGACGACGGCACGCCCACGTGACGCCAAGGATGGCCGCGGCGCTGGCTGATGTAGCGCAACTGATGCGGTCGGCGCGTCATCCCTGGTGGATCATCGGCAGCGGGGCGGTCGTGTTGCATGGAGCGGAGGCCGGCGACGTTCACGACATCGATGTCCTGATCGATCGCGCGGATGCTACCGCAGTGCTGGCGGCGGCCGGGGTAGCGCCGCTGGCGATGCCACCGGACCCGCTCTTCCGATCGGATATCTTTGCCATGTGGCAGGGCGCGGACGTGCCGGTGGAGATCATGGCAGGCTTTGCCATCGCCGGTCCGCAGGGATGGTGGCCGGTGCAGCCTGAGACGCGGGAGGCGATCGTTGTGCGCGATGCGACGCTCTTCGTGCCGTCACGATCGGAGCTGATGGCACTGCTGCGCCGCATGGGGCGGCCTAAGGACCTGCGGCGGGCTGCGGCGTTGGAGGAGCGGGAGCCGGGTTGAGGCTCGACCCCCGCTCCATAAGGTTAGTTGGCGACGGTGCCGACCACTGCGCCGGCCGTGCCACCGACCGCGGCCCCCTTTTCGACGCTGCCGCCCGTTGCCGCAGCGACGCCTGCACCACCCGCGGCACCGATGCCCGCACCCTTGAGCGTCGAGCAGGCCGACAGGCCGGCAGCGGTGCCGAGGAGAAGGAGCGTGGCGGCGATCGGCTTGAGCGTCATGGGTTAGGCATCCTGTCAAATGGGGTGCCGCGTTCAATGTTGCCGCGCAGCAAAGGTTGCGCGACCCCATGAAATATCACGATTTGTTACATTCGCGCCGGAGGCGTCAGACCCAGCCGTCGAGTACCTGATCGGGGGGGCGATGGCCGTCCGCCCACATGCGGATGTTCTGAATGACCCGCTCGCCCGACGCCTGCCGCCCTTCGAGTGTCGCCGAGCCCATGTGCGGCGTCATTACCACATTGGGGAGCGCAAGCAGGCGCGGATCGATCCGCGGTTCATGCTCCCAGACGTCGAGGCCGGCTCCGGCGAGTCGACCCGCCTCCAGCGCATCGACCAGCGCGACTTCGTCGACGATGCCGCCGCGCGAGGTGTTGATCAGATAGACGTGCGGCCGCATCAGTCCGATACGCCGCGCGTCGATCAGGTCGCGGCTGTCGGCGTTGAGCGGCGTGTGGATCGTCACGATGTCAGCGAGCCCGAGCAGGTCGTCGAGATCGGCGTGGAAGGTCGCGCCCAGGTCCGCTTCGACCACAGCGGGCAAGCGGCGGCGGTTGTGATAGTGGATCGACAGGCCGAACGCGCGGGCACGGCGTGCGACCGCCTGGCCGATGCGGCCCATGCCCACGATGCCCAGCGCCTTGCCGCCGATGCGCCGGCCCAGCATGCCGCCGGGGCTCCAGCCATGCCATTCGCCCGACCGGACGAGCTTCTCGCCCTCTGCCAGCCGGCGGGGGACGGACACGATCAAGGCCATCGCCATGTCGGCGGTGTCTTCGGTCAGGACGCCCGGTGTATTGGTGACGATGATGCCGCGTGCGCGCGCCGCTTTCAGCGCGATATGGTTCACGCCGGCGCCGTAATTGGCGATCAAGCGCAGCCGCTCGCCCGCGCCTTCGATCAACGCCGCGTCGATCTCGTCGGTGACGGTGGGGACCAGCACGTCGCAGTCGGCCATCGCCGCGGCGAGTTGATCGCGCGTCATCGGCGTATCGCCGCGGTTGTTCGCCGTGTCGAACAAATCCTCCAGCCGCGTCATGATCGAGTCGGTCAACTCGCGCGTGACGATCACGCGGGGCGCGCGCGGCGCCGGCGGACGGGGGCTGGTATCTGGCATCGCGCGTCCGGCTTGGCGAAGGTGCGGGCGAACGTCAACGCATCGTTGCCACCGCGCGCGGTGGCGCTAGAGAGAGGATATACGAGAAAAAGGGACAGTGACGATGCGCCATCGGATCTGGGCGGCAGCGGTGCTGGCGGCGGTCGCTATCGAAGGCGGCGCGCTGGCGGCCGACGCCAAGAAGACATTGCCATATTACGCCTCGATCAACGCAGGCCGCGCGCGGATGCGGACCGGGCCGGACAAGACCTATCCGGCGAGTTGGCTGTATCAGCGCGCCGATCTGCCCGTGCGTGTGGTCGCCGTCTTCAAACAGTGGCGCAAGGTGGAAGACCCGGACGGCACGCAGGGCTGGATGCTGGCGGCGCTGCTCAGCGAACGCCGCACCGGCATCGTGCGTGGCCAGCAACCCGCTGATATGCGGGCGCAGCCGTCCGCTGGCGCCGGCCTGTCGTGGCGCGCGGCCCCGGGCGTTGTCGGGCGGCTCAGCGAATGCGGCAATGGCTGGTGCCGTTTCGACGTGAAAGGGCAGGCGGGCTACATCGAGGTGTCGCACCTGTGGGGCGTCGAACCCACGGAACGGCTTCCGTAAAAGGTGGTAACCCGCCGTTAGTGCAATCTGGGTTAGCGCGCAGAGGTATAGGAGCCGCCGCGCGTGATCCCGACCGAGCCTTTACCGCTTCACCACAGCTGGCCCCTTTGGATGGCCGATCGCTTCGATCTGGGGCGTATAATCGAACTGGGCAGCGCGCCATCCGACCCGGTTCGTGCTCCACTCGACACGTCCGCGAACGCGTGGAGCTGCGAATTGGCCGGGCAGCGGCTCGACTGGGGCACGGACGTGCGCCGCCTGTTCGGCTATCCCACGAGCCATTGTCCGCAGCGCGAAGACGTGGTGACGCTGTACGAGGAATCGTCGCGGGCGGCGATGGAGCGGCTGCGCGCCCACGCGATCCGCCATCGGCGCGGCTTCACGCTCGATATCGCGATTCGACCGGTCGATGGCGGGCGCCGTTGGGTGCGGCTGGTCACGATGCCGGTCTGCGAGGGCAAGGCCGTCACTCGCCTGAAGGGTTGGAAGGCTGACGTATCGCACCTCTATGGCGACGCGGCGCCGATGCCGCTGCCCGCACCGCCGCTCAGTCGCGTATAGGCTTGGGGCGCTGGCGACTGGCGAGCCACAGTCCGGCGGCGATCTGCGCGACAGCGTAGACCCGGCGACGGGCCGGATGGCCGACGAACGGTCGGACCACGCGCTCTGCGCCCAGCGCCGCATCCTTCCATAAATCGACATGGCGGTCGGGTTGGGCAAGTCCGATCAGGCCGTCGCCGACCATGAAGATCGCCGCCATCTCAGCCGCGCGGGCGGGCCAGGGGCTGCCCATCAGCGCGCGCCGTGCGTCGGTCGCCATGCCCTCATCTCCTCTACCGCGACGCTGCGCCGCAGGACTTTGGCGTCGGGATCAACGATGTAGTGCGTGCCGACGGGAATAGTAAGCGTGCCGCGGCCGTCGGTCATCGGCAGGCGCGTGGTGGTGGTGCCGATTTGTACGTCGATCGGCATGGGGAAGGCGCCGCCGCCGGGCACGGTCCACGCGAAGGTCACGCGGTCGCCGGCGCGCGTCTCGACGAGGTCGGGTAGGGCTGCCTGGCGCAGATAGACGTCGAAGAACCAGCGATAGTCCTTGCCCGTCACCTGCCGGACGAGCGCCTCATATTCCGCGGTCGAACCGAAACGGGGGCGGAAATTGCCGGGGCGCGGATCCGCGCGCCCGTACACCGCCAGTCGCGTGACCGTCCAGAAAGCATCGTCGCCGATTAGCCCACGCAGGGTGTGGAGCATCCACGATCCCTTGTAATAGATGTCCTGGCCCGCACCGCCCTTGTCGGATTCGTATACCTCTTCTTCGGTCAGGACCTTGCCCTTCACGATCGGCTGGGCGTTCACGATCTTGTCGCGTTCGGCCTGCATCATCGCGTCATAGCGCGCGCGGCCTTCGCGCCACTGGCCGTAGGCAGGCTGCATGTAGGTGCCATAGCCTTCGTGCAGCCAGTAATCGTCCCAATTGGCGGCGGTAAGCTGGTTGGCGAACCATTCGTGCGAGAATTCGTGCTGGAACAGCCAGTCGAAGCCCTCCAGCGTCTTGGCGTAATCATTGCCGTAGGCGTTGATGGTCTGGTGCTCCATCCCCTTGTGCGGGGTTTCGACGACGCCGACCTTTTCGTCGCCGAAGGGATAGGGGCCGACCATGGTTTCGAAGAAATCGAGCGTCGGCGCGAACTCGGCGAACAGGCGCTCGGCCTGCGCCTTCTCGCCGGGCAGATACCAGTAGGACATGGGGATCGTGTTGCCGAAACGGCTTTTGTAGGTGCCGCTGATCTCTTCATACGGCCCGACGTTGAGCGCGATGGCGTAGGTGTTGGGGTTGCGCGTTCGCCAGTTCCAACGGGTGCGCCCGTCGGGCAAGGTGTCGACGCCGATCAGGCGACCGTTGGAGGGCGCCTTCAGCCCCTTGGGTACGATGATGTGGATATCGACCAGCGCGGGTTCGCCGGTCGGAAAGTCGAGGCACGGCCAGAACAGGTCGCAGCCATAGCCTTCGGATGTGGTCGCGAACCAGGTGCGACCGTCGGGCGTCTTCGACCAGACCATCCCGTCGTCCCACGGCGCGCGCACCGCGACGTGCGGCTGGCCGCCGTAGACGATGCGCGCGGTGACGCTGTCACCCGCTTTCAACGCGCGCGGCAAGCGGATGGCGAGGCGCCCTTCGGGGTTTGACCAGCTCGCCAGCGTGAGGGGCGTGCCGTCGATGGCGATCGCGGTGACGGGCAGGTTGCGGTCGAGATCGATCAGCAGCGTGGCGACGGGCGCGGTGGCGGTGAAGCGCAGCGTCGCGGTGCCGTTGAGCGTTTCGGTGTCGGGCAGCACTTCGAACGTCAGGTCGGCATGGTCGAAGCGGAGCGCGAGCTGTTCGGCCGGGCGGACGCCGCCGGACGTCTGGGTTAGCGGCGTGATCGCGGGCTCGCCCTTCTTGGGGAGCGGTGTGGCGGCGGCGGCGAGCAGGGCGAGCGTGAGGAGCATGGGGGATACCTGTCTAATTCCTCTCCGCTCTGCGGGGAGGGGGACCGCCCGGCGCTGCCGGGGGGTGGAGGGGCCGCCGCAGGCGGCATCGCGTGTGGCTGCCCCTCCACCACGGCCTTTCGGCCGCGGTCCCCCTCCCCTGCAAAAGCAGGGGAGGATTTGCGTAC
Source organism: Sphingomonas sp. NIC1 (assembly GCF_001638925.1). Lineage (NCBI taxonomy): Bacteria > Pseudomonadati > Pseudomonadota > Alphaproteobacteria > Sphingomonadales > Sphingomonadaceae > Sphingomonas > Sphingomonas sp. NIC1. The sequence continues at coordinate 295,564 of NZ_CP015521.1, read as the reverse complement.
GTTACTTCTTCGCCTGGTCTTTCTTCCACGCCTGATAGGCATCCACCGCGTCGTCCTGCTTCAACACGCGGGACATCGGGTCTACGACGATATGCGCGCCCGCCGGTACGGTGATCGTCGCAAGGCCGCCGGTCATCGGCACTTTGCGCACGACATCGTCCACCGCGACCTCGACGGGGAGCGGGAAGGGCTTGCCGGTCGGGGCGACCCATTTCAGCGTCAGCTGCGTCGCGTTGCGGTTGACCACCAGCTTCGGCAAGGCGGCCTGATAGAGGTAAGTGTCGAAAAACCACTGCCAGTCCTGCCCGGTCACCTGATTGACGATGGCAATGAATTCGGGCGTCGTCCGGAACTGCGGCGTAAAATTGCCGGGCGCCGGATCAGGGCGGCCATAGACCTCGCGCCGCAGGATTTCGCCGAAGGCTGCGTCGCCGACGGCGTTGCGCAGCGTGTGGAGGACCCACGATCCCTTGTTGTAAATGTCGCTGCCGCGGCCGGGCGCCTTTTCATACACCTCTTCGGCGGCCTGCGGCTTGCCGGTGACGAGGGGCGATTCGTTGAGTATCGCCGGACGGCTCGCCAGCATCATCGCGGTGTAGCGCCCATCGCCCTCGCGCCAGCGTCCGTAGAGCGGCTGCATATAGGCGGTGAAGCCTTCGTGCAGCCAGAAGTCGTCCCAGTTGCTCGCGGTGAGTTGATTGGCGAACCATTCGTGACCGAATTCATGCTGGAACAGCCAGTCGAACCCTTCGGGTGCCTTGGCGTAATTATTGCCATAAGCGTTGATCGTCTGGTGCTCCATGCCCTTGTGCGGCGTCTCGACCACGCCGACCTTCTCGTCCGCCCAGGGGTAGGGGCCGACGGTCGATTCGTAGAAGTCGATCGTGGGGGCGAATTCGGCGAAGAGTTTCTCCGCTTTTTCCTTTTCGCCGGGCAGATACCAATAAAACATCGGGATCTCGTTGCCGAAGCGGCTCTTGTAGGTGCCGGCGATCTGTTCGTACGGCCCGACGTTCAGCGCGATGCCGTAGAGGTTCGGGTGCTTGGCCTCCCAGTTCCACGTCGAGCGGCCGTCGTCGAGGCGGTCGACGCCGAGCAGCTTGCCGTTCGACGGCGCCGACAGCCCCTTGGGCACGGTGATGTGCAGCGTCACCTTCTGCGGCTCATAGGTCGGGTAATCGATGCACGGCCAGATAAGGTCGCAGCCCTCCATCTGCACCGCGGTCGCGATCCAGGGCTGTCCGTCGGGCGTCTTTGCCCAGACGAAGCCGCCATCCCAGGGCGCGCGTACCGCGGTGTGCGGGCGGCCGCCGTAGACGATCTTGACGGTAAGCTTGGCGTCCTTCGCCGCCTTTTTGGCGAGCGTGATCGTCATCCGACCTTCGGGGTTGCTGAACCCCGCGTCGACGCCATCGACCGTCACGGCCGTGACGGTGAAATTCTTGTCGAGATCGACGACCAGCTTGTTGATCCGGTCGCGCGCGGTGAAGCTGAGCGTCGCGGTGCCGTTGATCACCTCTCGCACCGGATCGACCTCGATCGCGAGATCGGCGGTGTCGAGCGTCACCTTCTTCTGCGCGGGATCGAGCGGGCCACCGGACAGAGCGGTTTGCGCGGTGATCGGCGGCATGCCCTTTTCCGCAGCGTGGCCCCCCGTCGACAGGAGCAGCAGGGCAGCGAAGGGCAGGCGTGGCGACATCGGTTTCTCCCTGAGGACAGGCGAGCGCCGGTTTCCACGCTGGGCCGGGCGATGACAAGTCCGAAGCGAGCGGGCCGACGCGATTGCCACAAAAGCGCTTGGCCCGAACCCGATCGACCCCGCAGGCTTGCATACCGACCCGTAACGATTGATGCCTATCGCAAGCCACCCCATATAGGCGACAAGGCCGCCCCGGTATCGGGCGGCGTCGGAGTATCCATGACCCTATTTCCCGTCCTTCCCCTGCGCGATATCGTCGTTTTCCCGCACATGATCGTGCCGCTGTTCGTCGGCCGCGACAAATCGGTCGCGGCGCTGGAAGCGGCGATGAACGCCGACAAGGAAATCTTCCTCGTCGCGCAGCTCGACCCCGCGCAGGATGATCCGGCGCGCGAGGACCTGTATGAGGTCGGCGTCACCGCGACCGTACTGCAGCTGCTGAAGCTGCCCGACGGCACCGTGCGCGTGCTGGTCGAGGGCAAGGCGCGCGGGCGGCTGGTCGAGCTATCCGAGGCGGACGGCTATCTGCAGTCGACGATCGAGATCCTGGAAGAGCGTGTGGCCGAGGGCATCGAGGTCGAGGCGCTGATGCGCTCGGCGGTCGAGCAATTCGAAACCTACGCCAAGCTCAACAAGAAATTGCCGGCGGAAACCGCGCAGCAGCTGGGCGAGCTGGTCGAGGCGGCGAAGCTGTCCGACGCGCTGATGGCCAACGTCCAGGTCAAGGTCGCCGACAAGCAGGCGCTGCTGGTCGAGCTCGATCCGGTCAAGCGGCTCGAGATGGCCTATGCGTTGATGGAGGGCGAGCTCGGCGTCCTGCACGTCGAGAAGAAGATCAAAAGCCGCGTCAAGCGCCAGATGGAGAAGACGCAGCGCGAATATTACCTCAACGAGCAGTTGAAGGCGATCCAGCGCGAGCTGGGGAACAGCGACGACGAGGGTGATGGCGACGAGATCGCCGAGCTGACCCAGAAGATCGCGACGCTGAAGCTCAGCAAGGAAGCGCGCGCGAAGGCGACGGGCGAGCTGAAGAAGCTGAAGACCATGGCGCCGATGAGCGCCGAGGCGACCGTCGTGCGCAACTACCTCGACGTGCTGCTCGGCCTGCCGTGGGGCAAGAAGAGCAAGATCAAGAAGGACATCGCCGCCGCGCAGGCGGTGCTGGACGAAGATCACTATGCGCTGGAAAAGGTGAAGGACCGGATCGTCGAATATCTCGGCGTGCAGGCGCGCACCAACAAGCTGAAGGGCCCGATCCTGTGCCTCGTCGGCCCGCCGGGCGTCGGCAAGACCAGCCTCGGCAAGTCGATCGCCAAGGCGACGGGGCGCGAGTTCATCCGCCAGTCGCTGGGCGGCGTGCGCGACGAGGCCGAAATCCGCGGCCATCGCCGGACCTATATCGGCTCGCTGCCGGGCAAGATCGTGACGAACCTGAAGAAGGCCGGCACGTCGAACCCGCTGTTCCTGCTCGACGAGATCGACAAGCTGGGCCAGGATTTCCGTGGCGATCCGGCGTCGGCGCTGCTCGAGGTGCTCGACCCCGAACAGAACGGCAAGTTCAACGATCACTATCTCGAGATCGATATCGACCTCAGCGACGTGATGTTCGTGTGTACCGCGAACACGCTCAACCTGCCGCAGCCGTTGCTCGACCGCATGGAGATCATCCGGCTCGAGGGCTATACCGAGGACGAGAAGGTCGAGATCGCCGAACGCCATCTGGTCGAAAAGCAGATCGAGGCGCATGGCCTGAAGGCGGGCGAGTTCACGCTGACGCAAGACGGGCTGCGCGCGCTCATCCAGCGCTACACCCGCGAGGCCGGCGTGCGCACGCTGGAGCGCGAGATCGCCAAGCTCGCGCGCAAGGCGCTGCGCCAGATCCTGGAGGGCAAGGCGAGCAGCGTCACGATCACGCCGGACAACCTTCACGAATTCGCGGGCGTGCAAAAGTATCGCCACGGCCTCAGCGAAACCGAGCATCAGATCGGCGCGGTGACGGGTCTTGCCTGGACCGAGGTCGGCGGCGAGTTGCTGACGATCGAGAGCGTGACGGTGCCGGGCAAGGGCGCGGTGAAGACCACCGGCAAGCTGGGCGACGTGATGAAGGAATCGGTGCAGGCCGCCTTCAGCTTCGTCCAGGCGCGCAGCCCCAGCTATGGCATCAAGCCGTCGCTGTTCCATCGCAAGGACATCCACATCCACCTGCCCGAAGGCGCGGTGCCGAAGGACGGCCCGTCGGCTGGCATCGGCCTCGTTACGTCGATCGTGTCGACGCTGACTGGCGTGCCGGTGAAGAAAGACGTCGCGATGACTGGCGAGGTGACGCTGCGCGGGCGCGTGCTGCCGATCGGGGGCCTGAAGGAGAAGCTGCTCGCGGCGCTGCGTGGCGGCATCACCACGGTGCTGATTCCGCAGGAGAATGAGAAGGATCTCGCCGACATTCCGCAGAACGTGAAGGATGGCCTGACCATCGTTCCGGTGAGCCATGTCGACGAGGTGCTGACGCTCGCGTTGACCGAGCCGCTGGAGGCGATCGATTGGACCGACGCCGACGAACTTGCGGCGCTGCCCCCGACAGGGGTTGCGCCCGCGGGCGGCGAGTTGCATCACTGAGCACTTGGCGACCCTTAGGGTCCGTGTATTAACGCTATCGAACGGCCGCGTCGGAGAGGGCGCGGCCATAATCATTTGACATGCCCGGCCGCGACAGCGTTATTCGCTGTTCCGGCGGGGCAATGATTCTGACGCTCATGCCAAAGGGGGCAGTAACTCGATGAACAAGCAGGAATTGATCGCGACTGTCGCGGACATGTCGGGCCTCGCCAAGGGCGATGCGGTCAAGGCGGTCGAAGCGGTGTTCGACGCGATCTCCGCAAGCCTCAAGAAGGGCGACGAAGTGCGCCTGGTCGGGTTCGGCACCTTTTCGGTGTCGAAGCGCAAGGCGTCGACGGGCCGCAACCCGCGCACCGGCGAGCCGATGACGATCAAGGCATCCAGCCAGCCCAAGTTCAAGGCCGGCAAGGGCCTGAAGGATTCGGTCAACTGATCCAAGCGGGCGGGGCGATATTCGGACGCAAATTTTTTCGCGCGCGGATTTTGCACTGGACAGGGGGGCACGCCGCCCCCTAAAGGCCCGCCTCCGAACTGTTTCGGGCGCGTAGCTCAGCGGTAGAGCACACCCTTCACACGGGTGGGGTCACAGGTTCAATCCCTGTCGCGCCCACCATATCAGCCCGCCAGGTCGCATCGACCGGCGGGCTTTTTGGTGCGCTGCGTCCGTCGGGCCGCGAGGCGATCACGCGCCGGCCATATTGCCCGTTCGTGTCATATCCCCGTCATTTTGTCGTTGCGCCCCGGGAACAATGGGTGCCCCGTGCGCTTTAACGCCTTCACATTTCAGGGAGAGTGGTGATGGTGGACTATACGACCGATCGGACCGGACAGCGCGTCGTGGTGGAGCGTCGCGGCGGTGCAGGCCGTGTGCTGGCGATCGTCGCGGTCGTCGCGCTCGTGATCGTCGGCCTGCTGTTCGCGACCGGCTTCTGGAGCGCAAAGGTGACGAAGGACGGCTCGCTGCCGTCGGTCGACGTCAGCGCCAAGGGCGGTTCGCTACCGAAGGTCGATCTCGACTCGAAGGAAGTCGTCGTCGGCACCACCGAAAAGACGGTCGAGGTGCCCAAGGTGAAGACCGAGAAGGAAACGATCTCGGTTCCGGCCGTCGGCGTGAAGGACAACGGCGAGAAGTAAGCGCAGCCTTCTCGCGTGATGCGACGGGCGTCCTCCGTGGGGAGGGCGCCCGTTTCGTTTGTGGGGTGTTCGTGGGCCTTGCGGTGTGGCGGATCGGCGAGCCTGCCATGTCCTCCCCCTCCGTCAGCGCTGCGCGCTGCCACCTCCCCCTGGCGGGGGAGGAGTTTGGAGGTGCGACCCGCAGGAAAATTCCTCCCTCGCTTTAGCGGGGGAGGGGGACCGCGCCCTCAGGGCGTGGTGGAGGGGGCCTTTCCGCTGGCGAGCGGCTTGCCGAGATAGGTCAGCGGCTCTCCATAGTGATCATCAACCGCAGACATATTAATCGCTTAGCTCGCGCCTCAGCCCCGCGACGGTGTCACGAAACCGTCGTATCATCGTAACGAAAGCGTCTCGAAATCCTCACGATGGCGTCATTCAACGCGCCTAACCGCCGCTCTAGGGATCGGCGAACGGGGGAACCTTGGTCGATCGCGGGCACGCAGCCCGACTTCGCGACAACGCATATCGACCGGGAGCATTTCGATCATGGCGACCACCACGCGCTACGGCAATTTCCTCATGACGTCCGCCGCCTGCCTCGCGCTTGCGGGCTGCGGTGGCGCGGACAACGTCGCCTCGCCCGGCGCGGGCAGCGTGACGATCGTGCAGCCGGCCCCGACGCCGACGCCGACCGCCCCCACGCCGACGCCCAGCGCGATCACCGCGGCGCAGTTCGCCGCCGTCACCACGGTGAACGGCATCTCGATCAGCGCCGACGAACAGCTGGCGATCGTGAATGCGGGCAGCAACAACAACATCAACGGCACCGGCGCGCAGATGAACGGCGTCTACCCCGTCTCGTCGACGTCGCTGACCACCGCGACCGACCCGTCGTCGATCAACAGCTTCTTCACCAGCACCAATTACGTCGGTGCCCTGAACGGCCCGAGCGACACGAGCTTCCAGGGCTGGACTTGCAACTCGACCGCGGCGGAATTCGGCGGGTCGGGCGCGCGCTGCACCGCGGTGCCGGCGATCGGCACGCTGGCAAGCGGCACCGCCTGCCCGACGGGCACGGTCACCGCGACCGGTGGCAGCGGCACCGCGACCGCGGCGACGGTCGGCGGCTTCAAGGTGTGCGACATCCCGCAGGCGATCACCACCAGCCTGACGCTGCCGCGCATCCCCGGCATCGCCTATCGCCTGACCGGCCAGACCGAGGTCGGCACCGATCTGGGCTCGACCGGCGGCACCGGCGCGACGCTGACGATCGAGGCGGGCGTGACCGTCTTCTCCAACGCCAATGAGGCGACCAACGACCTGCTGCTGGTCAACCGCGGTTCGAAGCTGGTGGCGATCGGCACGCGCGACGCGCCGATCATCTTCACCTCGCAGCAGAACGTGACCTCGGCGACCGGCGAATCGGAAACCAGCCAGGGCCATTGGGGCGGCATCATCCTGCTCGGCCGCGCACCGACCGGCGTGTGCGCCAGCGGCACCGGCCCGAACAATGCGGCGGGCAGCTCGACCACCTGCCAGCAGGCGATCGAGGGTGTCACCGGCCGCTTCTACGGCGGGCCGACCGTGGCCGACTCGTCGGGCCAGATGTCCTACGTCCAGATCCGCTATTCGGGCATCGCGATCAGCGACGGCAACGAACTGCAGGGCCTGACGCTGGGCGGCACCGGCTCGGGTACGATCATCGACCATATCCAGAGCCACAATTCGGCGGATGACGGCATCGAGATCTTCGGCGGCAACACCAACATCAAGTACATCGCGGTCACCGGCGCCGACGACGACGGCTTCGACATCGACAACGGCTATCGCGGCTTCATGCAGTTCATGATCGCGGCGCAGCGCGTCGGCGGTGCGACGGTCGACAGCTTCTCGACCGAGATAGACTCGAACAATGCCGAGGATCTGCTGCCGCGCACCTTCTCGACCTACGCCAACTTCACCTTTATCCAGACCGCGCTGGCGCCGGCTGCGATCCGTCAGCGTGGCGGGTCGGACATGCGCTACGTCAACGGCATTGTGAAGACGGTGAGCAACGTCGCCTGCATCAACCTGGTGGCCGGCGAACAGACCAGCGGCGGCCGCACGACGATCCGGCCGAAGGACGACACGCTGCAGGACTTCGGCCCGCCGACGTTCAACTCGATCTACTTCGCCTGCCAGGGCCGCTGATGCGGCGGGGACGCACTCGTCCCCAGCCAGCATCGGTTCCGGGGTGGCGGCAACGCCGCCCCGGACACCTGTATCTACAGCCTCCTGTCCGGGATTGACGGTCATGTCGCAGCGGCACGCTTTCGCCACCCTTCTTCTTCTTTCCACCACGTTGGTGGCGCCGGCCGCGCTGGCGCAGACCAATGGCGCCGGCGCCCCGGCGCAGACCTCGACGCCCGCGACCGCCAGCCCGAGCGGCGCGGCCGACCCGCAGAGCGCGGCGCCGACCTCGACCGATCAGCAGGAGGCGCCCGTCGAGGTGTCCGCACCCGGGATGAACGGGGATGGCGCGGATATCGTCGTCGTCGGCCGCAACATCCCCAACGTCGTCCGCGGGACGCCGCAGATCGTCTCGGTCCTGTCGACCGCGGATATCGCGCGCACGGGCGAAGGCGACATCGCCGGCGCGCTGACCCGTGTCACTGGCCTGTCGGTCGTCGGCGGCGGTTTCGTCTACGTGCGCGGCTTGGGCGATCGCTATTCGTCGTCGCTGCTCAACGGATCGCCGCTGCCCTCGCCGGAGCCGCTGCGCCGGTCGGTGCCGCTCGACATCTTCCCGACGACGATCGTCGGATCGGCGCTGGTCCAGAAGACCTATTCGGTGAACTATCCGGGCGAATTCGGCGGCGGCGTCATCAACCTGACGACCAAGGCAATCCCGGACAAGAATTTCGTTCAGGTCGGCGGATCGATCGCGGCCGACGATTCGACGACCAGCGAACTGGGCTACACCTATTACGGCGGTGGCGCGGACTGGATCGGCTATGACGATGGCACCCGCAAGGTGCCCGCGTTCATCCGCAACGCTCCGAACGGCAGCGGCATCATCCCGGCGGCGCAGGTCGCGCAGCTGTCCAACGCCTCGACGACGTTGCTCCAGCGCAACAATCAGCTGCCGGCGAACTGGTCGGGCGAGATCAGCGGCGGGTCGGTCTACGACATCGGGTCGTCGCGCCTTGGCGTGATCGCCTCGCTCAGCGCCAGCAACACCTTCCGCACGCGATCGGCGGTGCAGCAGGACAGCGTGTCGGCGGACGGCACATTGCGCAACGACTTCCGCACGCTGCTGACCGACAATCGCATCGTCGCCAACGCGCTGATCGGGCTGGGCCTCGAATTCGGCGAGAATACGCTGCGGTGGACCAACGTCTACATTCACGACACGTTGAAGCAGGCGCGCGGGTCCGCCGCGGAGCTGTACAACAACGCCAGCGGCCTGCGCTTCCAGCAGAACACCAACTGGTTCGAACGCCAGCTGATCGAGACGCAGCTGGTCGGCGAGTTCAAGATCACCGACGCGTTGAAGGTCGACGCGCGCGGCGCCTACGCCAATTCGAAGCGCAACGCGCCCTATGAGCGGCAGTTCGACTATCTGTGCTCGGCGACGACGACCAACGGCTATCCGATCACCAGCGACGGGATCCAGCAGGCTGGCGGTTTCCAGTGCAACGGAGCCTATCAGGTGACGCAGCGCTTCACGCCCTTCGCCTCGATCATCTTCAGCGAGCTGAATGAGGATCTGTGGACCGGTCAGGCGGACGCATCGTACAAGATCGATGCCGATCGGCCGATCACGCTGTCGGCGGGCTATTTCTATCAGGACACCAAACGTCGGTCGTCACGGCTCGTCTTCAACTATCAGACGTCGCGGGGCGGCGGCACCGCGCCGGGCTATCCCTATAATCTGCTGCGGCCGGATTATCTGCTCAGCCCCGACGTGCTCAACAACGCGTGTCCGCTCGATGGCACTGGCGCCTGCACGATCCAGCTGCAATTCAACACGCAGGCGGGCGCCTATCGCTACGATGCGAAGCTCAACGTGCATGCAGGCTATGTCCAGGCCGAGGCGGAGGCGTTCGACGGCCTGCGCGCGGTGATCGGCGTGCGCTACGAAAAGGGCGACGAGCGGGTCACGCCGTTCGGCGTCACGACGGGCGGTACGCGGCTGCGCAACGATTACTTCCTGCCGGCATCGACGCTGACGTGGAATTTCGCGCCCGACATGCAATTGCGTGCGAGCGCCGCCAAGACGATCTCGCGCCCGCAGTTCCGCGAACTCGCACCGCAGCAGTTCCGCGATCCCGATTCGGATCGGCTGTTCTTTGGTAACCCGTTGCTGCGCGACAGCGAGCTGTACAACCTCGAGGCGCGCTACGAATGGTTCTTCAAGCGCGACCAGCGCTTCACGCTGGCGGGCTTCTACAAGCGGATCAATCGCCCGATCGAGCAGGTCGGCTTCTACACCGGCGCCGACGACCGGTTGCAGACGGGCTTCACCTATCTGCCCAAGGCCGTGCTGTATGGCGGCGAAATCGAGCTGCAGAAGTATTTCCCGCTGGGTGACCTGTTCGCCGGCAGCGATTTCTTCGCAACGCGGCGCGCCTTGCTGATCGCCAACTATACCTACACCAAGTCGAAGATCACTGCGGACGGCACCTGCGTGCCCAACCCGGCGGTCGACTTCCGCTCGACGGGGACGGGCTTGGCGGGCTGCGGCTCGAAGCTCGGGCCTGCGGGGCTGCTGTTCCGCGACGGCGCGCCGCTGACCGGCCAGTCGGACCATCTGGTCAACGTGCAGGTCGGGATCGAGGACAAGGAATCGCTGTCGCAGATCACCTTGCTGTTCAACTATGCGAGCGATCGCGTGACGAACCGCGGGCCGTCGAACCTGGGCGGCAACACCTTCCAGCCCGATATCGTCGAGCATCCCGGCATCCGCCTGGACCTGGTCGCGCGCCAGGGCGTCAAGCTGCTGGGTGGGGAGTTCGAGATCAAGGCCGAGGCACGCAACCTCACGCGGACGCGCTATAACGAGAGCCAGACCTTCGCGAGCGGCAAGGAAGTGTACATCAACCGGTACAATCTCGGCCGGGTGTTCAGCCTGGGGGTGAGCGCGACGTTCTGATCTGGGGAGGGGCGAGACGCGTCCGTCCCCACCCGTCACCCCGGACTCGTTCCGGGGTCCACTCTGCGGCGAGGGGGGAGGCTAGAGGCTCTTACCGTCCCCTTGCGGCCCAGCGGACCCCGGACCAAGTCCGGGGTGACGGCGAGGATTCGGGACAGGATCACCCCCACACCCGCTCACGATACCATTTCGTGATGACGTATTTCGTCCCCGCGCGTACCTTCATCCCCTGATGCAGTGTCGCGGGGTTGAGCGTCCCGTCGGGGCGGCGGTTGTTCCAGGCGACGAGCTTGCCGGTTTCGGGCTGGACGATCTTGTCGACTGCTTTGAACCGGGTCGCGCCGCCTGCTTCGGGCGCGTTGAGATAGACCATCAGCGTCCACGTCCGGTTGCCCGCGACCGAGCAATAGCGGACATAGTCCGCGCCATCGGGTTCGAAATAGTCGGTATGTCCCTTGAATTCCTGCCCCACCGCATAGCGTTGCCCCTGCAACGGTTCGCCGTGCGCGGGGTGGAGGCCGGTGAAGGCGGTGAAGCGCGCCTCGACCGCCTGCACCAGCGGATCGCCCGCGAACAGGTCGCCCGTCTCGCTGGTGCGGAACGCGGCGTCGCCATTGGGATCGGCGATCGTCGACGGGCGGCGGACCGCGTCGATCTGGTCGATCAACGCTGCGCAGGTGTCGGCGTCGAGGAAGTCGCGGACCAGGAACAGGTCGAGCTTCGGGCTGGGCACTTTCTGCACGCCGGGCTGCGACAGGATGCGGCGCGCGATCGCCTGGCCTTCCAGCCCATTGCCGAGCAGGGTTATATCGGTCATGGCAAGGGTCATATCACCGGCCACGACATGCCGGAAAGGGGGCGCCGAAAAGAGGCTAAGGCGCATAGCACCCCATTGACGCACAAGCGTAACATGGCATGCGTAGGCCAAGGTACGCGGGACGGGACGACATCATGCGCTTGAGATTCGACGCGCGCACGCGGCGCATCCTGCGCCGTCTGCCCGTCGTCAACGTCTACTCGCTCGCCGAGCTGGTGCTGATCGGCGGCCTCGCCATTCAGTCGGCACGATTGTTCTGGACGATCGTCACGCCGATCGCGCCGCTGGGCGATTGGCGCCCGGCGGAGGTCGCGGTGCCGGGGCGGCCCTATGACGTGCTGGCCGGCTTCGATCCGTTCTTTCGTCTGGGCACGCGCGCGCCGGCCCAGGCCACCGTCACCTCGCTGCAGCTCAACCTGTTCGGTATTCGCGTCGACGAGGCGTCGGGTCGGGGTTCGGCGATCGTCGCGGGGCCGGACAATGTGCAGAAGAGCGTCGCGGTCGGCGAAGACATCCTGCCCGGCGTCCGGCTGAAGTCGGTGTCGTTCGATCATATCACGATCGATCGCGGCGGCACGGCGGAGGACCTGTATCTGGTCCAGTCGGATGCACCGGGTGCGGGCGCGCCTGCGGCGATGCCTGCCACGCCGACCGGTGCCCCGATCGCCCCGCCCGTCACGGACGCCGCACCGGCGATCAAGGCGAGCCAGATCCGCAACGAGATCGGCTTCATCCCGCGCATCGATGGCGGTCGCATTTCCGGCCTGGTCGTTCGGCCGCAAGGGTCGGGCACGCTGTTCCGCACCGCGGGCCTGCGCGAAGGCGATGTCGTCACCGCGATCGGCGGGCGGCCGGTGAGCGGCCCGCAGGACCTCGATCGCATCGCCGCCGATTTCGCCGGCGGCGGATCGCTTCCCATCACCGTCGAACGCGGCCAGCAGACGCTCGCGCTCGCCCTTACGATCGCTCCGCAATGACCATGAAGACGTTCTACCCCGCGCTGCTGCTGTCGACCGCGGCGCTCGGCCTGCCGATCCAGGCGATGGCGCAGACGACGCTGAACGTGCGCGACGCCGATATCCGCGCATTCATCGCCGATGCCGCGCGGGTGACCGGGCGCACGTTCATCATCGATTCGCGCGTCAACGGCAAGGTGACGGTCGTCACCGACCGGCCGCTGTCGAAATCCGAATATTTTGAGACGTTCCTGTCGACGCTGCGGGCGAACGGGCTGGTCGCGGTGCCGACCGGCAATGGTGCGTTCCGTATCCAGCCGATCGACAATGCCGCGTCCCAGCCGAGCCGCATCGGCCTGGGCGGCGCGGCGCGCAACAGCTTCGTGACCGAGATCGTGCGGCTGCGATCGGTCGATGCGCAGCAGGCGATCGATACGGTACGCCCGCTGGTGAGCGCGCAAGGCTCGGTCAGCGCCAACCGCGGGTCGAACAGCCTCGTCATCGTCGACTTCGCCGACAACATCCGGCGTATCCGCGAAGTGCTGCGCCGGGTGGACAGCGACAATGCCTCGACCCGCGTCGTCGCGCTGAAGAATGCGTCCGCCAAGGAGATTGCGGCGGCGTTGCAGGGTCTCAGCGGCGGGGCGCAGGGCGGTCAGGGCGTTCCGGGCGGCGTCGGGACGAGCGTGACGGCGGTCGACAGCAGCAATTCGGTCATCATCCGCGGCGATCCCTCCAGCGTCGCGCGGCTGGTGTCGGTGGCGCAGGATCTCGACCAGAAGGCAAAGAACGGCACGGAAATCCGCGTCGTGTTCCTGGAGAATGCCGATGCGGCGCAGCTGCTGCCGGTGCTCCAGCAACTGGTCGGGCAGGCCCCCGATGCGGTGCAGGAAACGCCGCTGTCGCGCACGCAGACCGGGTTCGGCACCAACACCGGCAGCGCGGCGGCGGTGCAGCGCCCGCCGGCCGCCAGCGCCCCGGTGCAGCAGAGCAGCGGCGGCGGCGCCACCGGCCAGCCGGCGATCACCACGCAGGGCGGCCGCACCGCCGCGGTCGTCACGCGCTTCCAAGGCGCCAATGCGATCGTCATCGCCGCGCCCGCGGACATCCAGCGCCAGCTGTCCGATGTCGTCCGCCAGCTCGATACGCGGCGCGAGCAGGTGCTCATCGAGGGGATCGTCGCCGAAGTCTCCGACGCGACGGTCAACCGCCTAGGCGCGCAGTTCATCCTCGCCAATCCGTCGGGCGGGGCGTTCGCCGCCTCGACCTTCTCGAACAGCGCGCCCAATATCCTGCAGATCGCCGGCGCGATCGGCGCACGCGAGCTGGGGCGCAACACGACGACGACGATCGCCAATGGCGTGACGACGACCGTGACGACCAACAACGCGTCGGACCAGCTGACGCAGAGCGCGATCAGCTCGATCATCGGATCGTCGGGCGGCTTCGGCGGGTTCGGCGGCAAGGTCGGCGACTTCATCTTCGGCGCGATCATCAATGCGGTGAAGAGCGACACGACGTCGAACCTGTTGCAGGTCCCGCACCTCGTCACGCTCGACAATCAGGAAGCGCACAGCCTGGTCGGGCAGGAAATCCCGATCACCACCGGGCAGGCGCTGTCGAACAATTTCGACAACACCTTCCGCACCACCCAGCGCGAAAACGTCGGCATCGAGCTGACCGCGCGGCCGCAGGTCAATTCCAGCGGCACGGTGAAGCTGAACCTGCGCCTGGAGGTGAGCTCGATCGCCGGGCCCGTCTCGAACGACAATAGCGACCTCATCCTCAACAAGCGCGAGATCGAGACGGTGCTGACCGTCGACGAGGGGCAGATCGCGGTGATGGGCGGGCTGCTGAGCGACGAAGAACGGCGGACGATCGAGAAGATCCCGCTGCTCGGCGATATCCCCGTGCTGGGCAATCTGTTCAAGTCGAAGGCGAAATCGCGCAACAAGACGAACCTGATGATCTTCATCCGGCCGACGATCCTGCGATCCGCGGCGGATGCGCGGAGGATTGCCGAGCAACGCTACGGTTATCTGCGCTTGCAGCAGGGGTTGCAGTCGCCGGGCGAGGAGCCGTCGATCGACCAGCTGGTGCGCGACTATATGGGCGCCGCGCCGCCGATCCCGTCCGCGCCGGTGCCGGGGAATATCGAGGACCCGCGCGTCGCGGTGCCGGTGCAGCACAATACGACCAGGGTCATCCGGCCGAGGGACCGGTGACGGAGCTTTTCGCCTTTCCGTCATCCCGGCGAACGCCGGGATCCATGGTTGCGGTGTCTCCGGCAGTGATGCGCGCCATGAGCGTCGCGCGTCCATGGATCCCGGCGTGCGCCGGGATGACGGAGGAGGGGGCTGAGGGCTTTCCACATCCGTCATTCCCGCGGAGGCGGGAATGACGAGGGAGGGCATGGCATCGTGACGATCATCCGCCCCGGCTCCGAAATCGACGAAGCCGCCGCGCTGGCCGACCCGGACGTTGCGCCCGTCGTCGAGCCGACGCCGCCGTTGCCGCTCGATCCGCTGCCGATGCTCGCCATCCCCTATGCGTTCGCGAGGCGGTTCGGCGTCGTCGTCCAGCATACCGAGGCGGACGCGCACCTGACCGTGGCGCTGCGGACCGGCGCCGACCCGCGTGCCCTGCTGGAGGTCCGCCGCTACCTCGCCCGGCCGTTCGATGTCGTCATCGTCGAGGCGCCCGCGTTCGATCGTTTGCTCTCGGATAGCTACGCCATGGACGGGCAGGCGAATGCGCTTGCCGCGGTCGGCATGGGCGATGAACTCGACAGCCTCGCCGAAGGCCTGCCGACCGCGGAGGACCTGCTCGACACCGCCGACGATGCGCCGGCGATCCGCCTGATCAACGGCATCATCGCCGATGCCGCGCGAAACGGCGTCAGCGACATTCACATCGAGCCATACGAGACCGGGCTGATCGTCCGCATGCGCATCGACGGCGTGCTGCGCGAGACGCTGCGCATGCCGCCGCACGTCGCTCCCGTCGTCGTCAGCCGCGTCAAGGTGATGGCGCGCCTCGATATCGCCGAGCGTCGCGTGCCGCAGGACGGGCGCATGGGGCTGACCTTGGGCGGCAAGCTGCTCGACGTCCGCGTCTCGACATTGCCGAGCCGTGCGGGCGAGCGGGTGGTGCTGCGTATCCTCGATAAGGACAATGCCGGCATCGACCTCGACGCGCTCGGCATGGACGAGCGGATGTATGCGCTGCTCCGCGGGGCGCTCGCCGAGCCCAACGGGATCATCCTCGTCACCGGGCCGACCGGCTCCGGCAAGACGACCTCGCTGTACGGCGCGCTGCGGCTGCTTAACGACGGCAGCCGCAACATCCTGACGGTTGAAGACCCGGTGGAATATGCCGTCGAGGGCGTCGGGCAGACGCAGGTCAATCCGAAGGTCGGGCTGACCTTCGCCGCGGGGCTGCGCGCGATCCTGCGTCAGGATCCGGACGTGGTGATGGTCGGCGAAATCCGCGATCGCGAAACCGCGGAGATCGCGGTGCAAGCCTCGTTGACCGGGCACCTCGTGCTGTCGACCGTCCACACCAATGACGCGATCGGCGCGATTACCCGCATGCGTGACATGAAGGTGGAGCCGTTCCTGCTCGCCTCGACCCTGCGCGCGGTGATCGCGCAGCGGCTGGTGCGGCGGCTGTGCCCGACGTGTCGGCGGCCGGTGCAGGGGAGCAGCGTGGCGGGCCTGCTCGGGATCGAGCCCGAGGCGACGGTGTACGAAGCGGTGGGCTGCCCGGAATGCAACCACAGCGGCTTCAAGGGGCGGATCGGCGTGTTCGAGGCGGTGCGCGTCGACGATACGATCCGCCGCTTCATCAACGACGGCGCGGATGAGACCGCGATCGCCGCGCGTGCCTTTGCACGCAGCCCGACGCTGGCGCAGGCGGCCGAGGCGCTGGTGCGCCGCGGGCTGACGACGCCCGAGGAGGCGATCCGGGTCAGCCGGCGCGATGCGACGGACGTGGTGGATGAGGTGGAGGCGTGACGACCCTCCCCCTTCCGGGGCTGCGCCGCTCCCACCCTCTCCCGCTGGGAGAGGGAAGAGCCGCCGAAGGCGGCGAAGGGTGAGGGCGGCGCGCCATGGCTGACTTCGACTATCTCGCCATCGACACGCGCGGACAGGAGCAGCGCGGGCATGTCGCGGCGGCGGATGCGGACGCGGCGCGGGCGCAGCTCGATCGGCGCAAGCTGTTCGTCGTGCGGCTCGATCCGGGCGCGCCGCCGGTCGCGCAGAGCCGGCCGCTATTCGGCATCCGGCTGGGCGCCAAGAAGATGAGCAACAAGCAGCTGACGCTCTTCACGCGTCAGCTCGCGACCCTGAACCGCGTCTCGCCACTCGAGGAATCGCTGCGTACCATCACGCGCCAGACCGAGCAGGAGAGCGTCCGCGGGATCGTATCGCAGGTCCATGCCGGCGTGGTCGAGGGGCGGCGGCTGGCCGATTCGATGGCGCGCGCGCCCAAAAGCTTTCCGCCGCTGTACCGCGCGATGGTGGCGGCCGGCGAGAGTTCGGGCAGCCTGCCGACGATCCTCGATCGGCTGGCGGCGCTGCTCGAACGGCAGGCGGAAATCCGCGGCAAGCTGATCACCGCACTCGCCTATCCGACGATCCTGGCCGTGGTGGCGCTGGGCGTCGTGACCGCGCTGATGATGTTCGTCGTGCCGCAGGTCGTCGAACAATTCGATACCGTGGGGCAGGAGTTGCCGTTGCTGACGCGCGTCGTCATCGCCCTGTCCGACATACTGGTCGGCTATTGGTGGGTGCTGGCGCTGGTGCTCGGCCTGATCGGGGTCGGCGGCGCCTATGCGTTGCGCGATCCCGCGATTCGGCTGTCGTTCGATACCGGGCTGCTGCGCCTGCCGTTGCTCGGCCGCCTGCTGCGCGACCTGCACGCCGCGCGCATGGCGCGGACGTTGTCGACGATGGTCGCGAGTCGACTGCCGTTGCTGGAGGGGCTGACGCTGACGGCGAGCACGATCCACAACCGCCGTCTGCGCGTCGCGTCGGACGAGATCGTCGAGTCGATCCGCTCGGGCGGCAGCCTGTCGGCGGCGATGCGGCGCGCGAACGTCTTCCCGCCGCTGCTCACCTATCTCGCAGCCAGCGGCGAGGCGGCGGGGCGGCTCGACGAGATGCTGGAGCGCGCCGCCGATTATCTCGAGCGTGAGTTCGATCGCTTCACCGCGACCGCGCTGTCGCTGCTCGAACCCGCGATCATCGTGCTGATGGGCGGCATCGTCGCGACGATCGTGCTATCCATCCTGCTCCCCATCCTTCAGCTCAACACGCTGGCAGGCCAGTAAGGATCATCATGCGTAAACAGCCTCACAAGCGTCACCGTCGGGAGGAGGGCTTCACGCTCGTCGAACTGATGGTCGTCATCGTCATCATCGGCTTGCTCGCCGCGATCGTCACGTTCAACGTCCTGCCCGCGGGCGACAAGGGTAAGATCACCAAGGCGAAGGCCGACATCAGCACGATCGAAGGCGCGCTGGAAATGTATCGCCTGCAGATGAACGGCTATCCGACGACGTCGCAGGGCCTGCAGGCGCTCATCACCGCGCCGAGCGGCGTGAATGCCGCCGAATATCAGAAGGGCGGCTATATCAAGAAGCTGCCCAACGATCCCTGGGGCCGGCCGTATCTCTACGCCTCGCCCGGCCAGCATGGCGAGGCCGACGTCTGGAGCCTGGGTGCGGACGGCAAGGAAGGCGGCGAGGGCGCCAACGCCGACATCACCAGCTGGCAATAACGTGCCGCGCCGTTGCCTCTCGGATAAGGGATTGCGCCTTGCACGGCGTGGCGCCCAACAGGGCTTCACGCTGATCGAGCTGATGGTGGTCGTGACTATCATCGGGCTGGCGGCGGCCGTGGCGGTGTGGAACATGCCCGATCCGCGCGGCCGGGTGGCGGATGAGGCGGCGCGCTTCGCCGTGCGCGCGAGGGCGGCGCATGACGCGGCGATCGTCGAGGCGCGGCCTGTCAGCCTGTGGGTGACGGCGGGTGGCTATGGCTTCGACCGGCGGATCGCGGGGCAATGGGTCGCGGTGGCGGACACGCCGCTGCGGGTCGAGCGCTGGAGCGCGGGCACGGACGCCGCGATCGGCGACGCCAACGGGCGGCTGCGGATCGTCTATGATCCCACCGGCCTTGCCGACCGGCCGGCGCAGGTGACGCTGACCCGCAGCGGGGCGCGCGCGGTGATCGATATGGACGCGGACGGCAGCGTGCGGGTGGCGAGCTGATGCTCGGCCGTGTCGATCACGCAGAGGGGGGCTTCACCCTCATCGAGATCATGGTCGCGCTGGCGGTGTTCAGCCTGGCGGTGCTGGCCTTGCTGCGGCTGGAGACGGCGACGATACGCGGTGCGCGCGTGCTGGACGACAGTCTGGTGGCGGGGATCGTGGCGCGCAACGTCGCCAACGAAGCGGTCAGCGAGGCGCGACCGCCGGTGGTGGGGCGGACGAGCGGTAGCGAGGTGAATGCCGGGCGCACCTGGAATTGGGTGCGGCAGGTCGTGCCGACGGGCAATGCCAGCATCGTGCGGATCGACGTCGCGGTGAGCAATCACGCGGGGCAGGTGGTCGGGCGGACGACGGCGATCCGGCCGCCGGACGTGTCGTGATGCGCTGGCCCGGTCATCTTCGTCACCCCGGACTCGTTCCGGGGTCCACTCCGCGGCGAGGGGGATGGCTGGAGGCGCTTGCCGTCCCCGTGCGGCCCGGTGGACCCCGGACCAAGTCCGGGGTGACGGTGATGGTGGGGCGATGTCACCGTAATCAGCAGGCGGGCTTCACCCTCGTCGAAGTCCTCGTGGCCCTGCTCATCTTCGGCCTGATTGCGGCGGCAGGCGTCGCGATCCTGACGTTCAGTGTCCGCGCGCAGACCGCCACCGGCGCGCGGTTCGACGATATCGCGGCGCTCAACCGCACCGCCGCGCTGATCGCGGGCGATCTGGGTCAGGCGATCGACCGCCCCGCACGCGACGAGGCGGGCACGCCGCGCCCGGCCTTCACCGGCGAGAGCGACGGCCGGCTGGCGTTCGTGCGCGCGGGCTGGACCAATGTCGACGATGCCCCGCGCGCCAGCGCGCAGAAGGTCGCCTATCGCGTCGTCGATGGCACGCTGGAGCGCGTCGCCTATCCGATGATCGATGGCGCGGCGCCGTTGCCTGCGGTTGCGCTGCTCGGCAAGGTCGTCGGGGTCGGCGCGCGCTATCGCTACAAGGGCGCGTGGAGCGATCGCTGGGATGGCACGCAGGGTGCGCCGTTGCCGCAGGCAGCGGAGCTGACGATCCGGCGCACCGACGGCAGTGCGCTGCGGCTGATGCTGCTGGTCGGGTCGGGCTATGCCCCCGCCCAGGCGGGTGCGCACCCCGGGCCCCAGCCAAGTCCGACGGGAACGCCCGGTGCCATCTGAGCGCGAGCGCGGCGCCGCGCTGCTCACTGTCCTGCTGCTCGTCGCGATCATCGCGGTGCTGGCGGGGGCCGCGCTGGAACGGCTGCGGCTGACGACGCGGCTTGCCGGCAATGCGCTGGCGGGCGAGCAGGCGCGCGGCTTTGCGCGCGCGGCCGAGGCGCTGGCGACGTCGCGGATCACGACGATGCTGGGCGATGCGCCCGATCGCGTGACGCTCGCGGGGGGCTGGAGCGGGCGGCCGTTCGGCCTGCCGTTGCCCGGCGGCGGGCTTGCCGTCGCGAGGGTTCGCGATGGCGGCAATTGCTTCAACCTCAATGGTCTGGTCAGCCGGCTTGCGCCCAACCTCTACACCTCGTCGCAGAATTTCGCGCAAAGGTTGCAGTTTGTCCGGCTGATGCAGGCGATCGGCGTGCCCAGTCAGGCCGCCGACCATATCGCCGTCGCCACCGCCGACTGGATCGACAGCGACGGCGACCAGCAGGGCAATGGCGCCGAGGATCCCGTCTATCTCGCCCGCAGCGTGCCCTATCGCACCGCGGGCACGCTGATGGCCGATCCCAGCGAGCTGCGCGCGGTGGATGGCGTGACGCCCGGCATCTACGCGAAGCTTCGGCCCTGGATCTGTACCCTGCCCAAGGCGGAGCCGGCGACGATCAACATCAACACGCTGACCCCCGAACAGGCCCCGCTCATCGCAATGCTCTTCCCCGGCACGCTCTCCGTCGAGGCTGCGCGCGGCATGATTCTGCGCCGGCCGCCGGACGGTTTCCGCGACACCAGCTTGTTCCTGAACCTCGCCGGCAACGGCGCCGGGTTAGAGAATCGGGGCGGGCTGGGGGTGAAAACGACCTGGTTCGCGCTGGCGATCGACGTCAGTACGGGGTCCGCCCGATTGCAGGAAAGGGCGCTGATCGACGCAAGCCGTCTTCCCGCGCGGCTCGTGGCACGGCAATGGGGCGACGAATCATGACGACGCTGCTCTTCCTGCCCGCGGGCGACGCCCCCTATCGCTGGCTGCGCCTGGCCGAAGACGGCGGAATCGCCGAAGGCGAGGGGCTGCCTGCTGTCCCTGAGGAGCGCATCGTCGCGGTCGCACCCGCGCAGGACGTGACGCTGCACTGGGCGGACCTGCCCGCCCGCTCGCCCGCACAAAGCGTCGCTGCCGCACGCCTGCTGGTCGCCGAGGCGAGTGCGACGCCGATCCACGAACTCCACGTCGCGGTCGGCGACGCGGAAGAAGGGAATGGCGAGCGGCCGATCGCCGTGGTGGGCAGCGCGGTGATGGCGGCTTGGCTGGCGGACCTCGCGGCACTCGGGATCGACCCGGCCGCGATGGTGCCGGCGCCGCTGCTATTGCCGCGGCCGGAGGAGGGCTATCTCCGCGCCACGGTCGGCGGGGCGGCGCTCGTGCGCGGCCGCACCTCCGGCTTTGCCGACGAAGCGCGGCTGACCGATCTGGTCGTGGGGGATGCCCCGATCGAGACGCTGCCGCGCAGCGCGCTCGATCCGGTGATCGCCACCGCCGCGGCGGCGACGCCGCTCGACCTGCGGCAGGGGCCGTTCGCGCGCCGGCGCCGGATCGGGATCGACTGGCCGTTGGTGCGGCGCCTAGCCGTCATGGGGGCCGGCATCCTCGCGCTGACGCTGGCGATCGATCTGGTGCGGATCGGCAAATACAGTTTCGGCGCGGATGCGATCGACGCGCGGACCGAGGCGCTGGCGCGAACCGGCCTGCCGCGCGGCGAGACGGTGACCGACGTCGACCGCCAGCTCGCCGAGCGTCTGTCGGCCGTGCGCGGTCCCGGCCTGGGCTTCAGCCGGACGGTGGCCGCGGTCTATGCCGCGGTCCGCGCCACGCCGGGCACGGAGCTGACCAGCCTCGATTTCCAGTCGAACGGCGCCTTGCGCATCGGCGTCGGCGCCGCGCGCGAATCGCTGCCCACCGACCTCAAGCGCGCGCTGGAGGCGGCGGGCTTCACCGTCACCGCCGGCACGTTCCAGTCGGCCAACGGAAGGGTGACGGGCGAGATGACGGTGACGCGGCCATGAGCGGCATCCGCAGCTGGTTCGTCGGCCGATCCTTACGCGAACGTCGGCTGATCCTCGTCATGCTCGCGCTGCTGGTCGTCACCATCCTGTGGGGCGGGATCATCCTGCCCGTCCGTGACGGCCTGTCGAGCGCGCGCGAGCGGTACGCCGATGCGGTCGTACGGCTGGGCAGCACGCAGAATGCGGTCGACCTGATCCGCAGCGCCGGGCGACGCACGCCGATCGAGGGTGGTCTGGCCGACACGGTACGGCGGCGCGCCGAGGCGGCGGGCTTCGCGCTCGCCACCGTCGACGAATCGGGCGCGGGCCGGGTGCATGCGACCATCACCGCGGCCCGGCCGGCGGCGCTGGCCCGCTGGTTCGCAGGGCTGGAGGCGAGTGGCATCCTGATCGAATCGGCGGCGTGGCGCGACAATGCGGATGGCAGCGTCGGCGTCGATTTCGTCGCACGGGCGCGTGCGTCATGAGGCGGCTGAGACTCACCACCGGGCCGGCGGCGCTGTTCGGTGCGATGATGCTGGTGGCGTTGCTCGTCGTCCTCCCGATGCGGCTGGTGCTGGGCGCGGCCGGCGTCGGTGAGCAGGGTTTCAGCGCACGCAGCGTCACCGGCAGCGTGTGGGACGGTCAGCTGATCGATGCACGGTTCGGCGATCTCGCGCTGGGCACGCTGGATGCCAGCCTGTCGCCCTTCGCGCTGCTGATCGGGCGCGCGCGGGTATCGGTCGAGGATCAGGCGGGGACGGTGCATGGCGCCTTCGTGCTGGGCCGCCATCTGCGCGGGATCGAGGGGATGACCGCAACCTTCCCGACCGGCAACGCCTTCGCGCCGCTGCCCGTCACCGCGCTGACGCTGGAAGACGTCAGCATTCGCTTTGCCGACGATGTGTGCGAACAGGCCGAGGGTCGGGTGCGAGCGAGGCTGGTGGGCGAAGCAGCGGGAATCACTTTGCCGACCGAGCTGACGGGCGTCGCTCGCTGCGATGGCAACGCCTTGCTGTTGCCGCTCGCCAGTCAGGCCGGGACCGAGGCGATCGAGCTGCGGCTGACCGGCGACGGCCGTTACTCCGCCGCGCTGCGCCTCGCGCCCAGCGACGACGCCGCGGCACAGCGGCTGGCGGCGACGGGTTTCGTTGCTGGGCCGGGCGGTTACCGACTTTCGGTCGAAGGACGCTTCTGACGGCCTTGACCGCCGCTACAGTGCCCGCTAGGGGCACCCGTCTTCGCGGCGACCGTAGTTCAATTGGTTAGAGCGCCGGCTTGTGATGCCGGAAGTTGCGGGTTCAAGTCCCGTCGGTCGCCCCATTTTCCCGCTCCTTTTCAGGACCGCAGGGACTAGCCAAAACCGCTGGGAAACAATATTGCGGACATTCGCAATATTCGATCCATGGAGCAGGCGATGACCTCGGTGTGGGACCTTCCCGACTTTGACCATCATGAGGGCGTCCACGCCTTCACCGATCGCGAATCGGGCCTGCGCGCGATTATCGCGGTCCATTCGACCCACCTCGGCCCGGCAGCGGGCGGCGCGCGCTTCTGGCATTACGCTTCGGGCGACCTCGCCGTCACCGACGCGCTGCGCCTGTCGCGCGGCATGAGCTTCAAGAACGCCATGGCGGGCCTCGCGCTCGGCGGCGGCAAGGGCGTGATCCTGGCCGACAAGCCCGGTGCGGTCATCCCCGAGGCGCAGCTCAAGGCGTTCGGTCGCGCGGTCGAATCGCTCGGCGGCCGCTACGTCACCGCCGAGGATGTCGGCATGTCCGAAGCGCGCATGAAGGTGATCGCGGGCGAGACCAAGTACGTCAGCGGCCTGCCGGTCGAAAGCGGTGCGGCGGGTGGCGATCCCGGCCCGTACACCGCGCACGGCGTCTACCTGGGCGTGAAGGCGGCGGCGAAGCGCGGCCTCGGCACCGACGACATGAAGGGCGTGCATGTCGCGATCCAGGGCGTTGGCTCGGTCGGTGGCGGCCTTGCCAAGCTGCTGGCGAAGGACGGCGCGCGCCTGACGCTCGCCGACGTCGATGCGGCCCGTGCGGCGGCGCTGGCGGCGGAATTGGGCGGTGAGACGGTCGCCGCCGGCGCGATCCTGGGCGTCGAGGCGGATATCTTCAGCCCGAACGCGCTGGGCGCGATCCTGACCGAAGCGACCATCCCGACGCTGACCGCCAAGGTCGTTGCGGGCGGTGCGAACAATCAGCTTGCGACGCGCGAGGATTACGATCGCCTGCACGATCGCGGCATCCTGTATGCCCCGGATTACGTCATCAACGCCGGCGGCATCATCAACGTCGGCCTCGAATATCTGGGGCAGGGCGACGAAGCCGAAGTGATGGCGCGCATCGCCAAGATCCCGGCACGCCTGAACGAGGTGTGGGACGAAAGCGAACGCACCGGACGCCCCGCTGCCGAGGTCGCCGACACGATCGCCCAGCGCCTGATCGGCCGCGGCTAATCGGCCCCTATTGATCGGCTCGGGCGGTCTGGCCGACACCGGCGGTGCGCTGCCGCCGGTGTTGGTCCAAAGACCGACGGCGCCGCTGCAACCGACGGGATGACGGCGGCTGCAAAGCTGCTATGACGCTGGGCGACCGTGCCGACCCTTCATGCCCTTGCCAATCCCGCCCGCTTCCTGAAGCTCGCCCGCGTGCTGACGCCGGTGCTGCTGTGGGCGGGCGTCGCGCTGATCGCTGTCGGCTGCTGGGCCGGCCTGACGCAGAGCCCGCGCGACTATTTGCAGGGGGACAGCGTCCGCATCCTCTACATCCATGTGCCTGCCGCCTGGCTCGGCATGGGCGGATGGAGCGGCCTCGCGATCAGCAGTATCGCCTTTCTCGTCTGGCGGCATCCGCTGGCCGACGTCGCGGCGCGCGCGATCGCACTGCCGGGGGCGATGTTCGCCGCCGTCTGCCTCGTCACCGGATCGATCTGGGGGCGGCCGACTTGGGGGACGTGGTGGCAATGGGACGGGCGGCTGACGTCGATGCTGCTGCTGTTCTTCGTCTATTGCGGCTATATGGCGCTTGCCCGCGCCGATGCGGAACGCGGCGGCGATGGGCGTATTCCGGCCCTGTACGGCATTGCCGGCACCGTGTTGCTGCCGATCATCCGTTATTCGGTGATCTGGTGGAACACGCTGCACCAGGGGCCGTCGATCGGCCTCACCGGTTCGAGCATTGCGGGCAGCATCCTGTGGCCGCTGGGCTTTACGATGGCAGGCTTCACCGCGCTGTTCGCCGCCATCGTCCTGATGCGGATGCGGACGACGCTTGCGCGAACCAAGGCCGAGGCGCGGATGCGGCGGATGGCACGGGCATGAACCACTGGCCGTTCATCGTCGCGGCGTATGCCGTCACGCTCGGCACGGCGGGTGCGCTGACGCTCGCCAGCTATATCGCGATGAAGCGCGCCGAGAAATGAAGGCGAAGCATCAACGGCTGACGCTCGTGCTGCTGGGCCTTGCCGCAGTGATCGCGGCGGCGCTGCTCGCCATGTCCGCGCTGAAGGATCAGGCGTCGTTCTTCTACGCACCGTCCGACGTCGCGAAGCAGGGGCTGCCGCTCGGCCGGGCGGTGCGCCTCGGCGGTATGGTGCAGGCCGGGTCGATCAAGCGGGCGCCCGACGGGGTCACCATCCACTTCGTCGTCGGCGACGGCATCGCGACCACCCCCGTCACCTTCGCGGGCATCGCGCCTGACCTGTTCCGCGAGCGCTCCGGTGTCGTCGCGGAGGGGCATTTCAACCCCGACGGCAGCTTCACCGCGACCAATTTGCTCGCCAAGCACGACGAAAAGTACATGCCGCCCGAACTCGCCGCAAAGGGCGGCAAGGCGATGCACGAGACGCGGACGCTGGAACCATGATCGCCGAGGTCGGTCTTGCCGCCTTATGGCTCGCGGCCGCGCTGGCGGCGTTGCAGCTGGCCCTGGGCGCGATCGGCCTGTCGCGCGGGGGTGCCGAGACGATCGCTGCGGTCCGCCCCGTCGCGATCGTGCAGGGCGCGCTGGCGCTGCTGGCGATGGCGGCGCTGATCGCGCTGTTCCTCGCGTCCGACATGTCGGTCAAGCTGGTGGTCGAAAACAGCCATTCGGCCAAGCCGTGGATCTACAAATTTGCCGGCGCCTGGGGCAATCACGAAGGGTCGATGCTGCTCTGGGTGACGATCCTGGGCCTCGCCGGTGGCGCGGTCGCGGTGCTGGAGCGGCGCCTGCCCGAACGCACGCTGATCGCGACGCTGGCCGCGCAGGCGGGGATCGCGCTCGGCTTCTACGCCTTCCTGCTGTTCGCCTCCAATCCGTTCGCGCGGCTGCCGATGCCCGCGCGCGACGGCATGGGGCTGAACCCGCTGTTGCAGGACCCCGGTCTCGCCTTCCACCCGCCGACTTTGTACATCGGCTATGTCGGCATTTCGGTCGCTTTCTCCTTCGCGGTCGGCGCGCTGATCACGCGTGACGTCGGGCCGGCGTTCGCGCGGGCGATGCGGCCCTGGGTGCTGGGGGCGTGGGTATTCCTGACGCTCGGCATTACCGCCGGATCCTATTGGGCCTATTACGAGCTGGGCTGGGGCGGCTGGTGGTTCTGGGACCCGGTCGAGAACGCCTCGCTGATGCCGTGGCTGGCGGCGACTGCGTTGCTCCATTCGGTGACGGTGCTGGCGACGCGCGATGGCTTGCGCGCGTGGACGGTGATGCTCGCCGTCGTCGCCTTTTCGATGTCGATGATCGGCACCTTCCTGGTCCGCTCCGGCATCCTGACCAGCGTCCACGCCTTTGCGGTTGATCCGGAGCGCGGCGCCTTCATCCTGGCGTTGCTCGCCATCTACATCGGCGGCGCGCTGGCGCTGTTCGCGGCGCGGATCGGTACGGTGCGTGCAGGCACGACGTTCGAACTGGTCAGCCGCGAAGGGGGATTGGTCCTCAACAATCTGCTGCTGTCGGTCATCCTCGGTATCGTATTGATCGGCACGCTCTACCCGCTCGTCGCCGCCGGCTTCGGCGTCCAGCTGTCGGTGGGGCCGCCGTTCTTCAACAAGGCCGCGGGCCCGGTCGCGTTGGCGCTCGTCGTCGTCATGGCCGCCGGACCGCTGCTGCGCTGGCGGCGGGATAGCGCGAACGCGCTGCTCGAACGGATGATGTGGCCGGTCGCGGCGGCGGGTTTCACCGGCGCCGGGCTGGTCGTGCTGGCACCGCCGGGCCTGCTGCCGCTGTTCGGCCTGTCGCTCGCCGCGGGATTGGCGGTGGCGAGCGTGCTGCCGCTGCTCGGCCGCAATCCGTGGCGCACGCCGCTGTTCACCTGGGGCATGGTCGTCGCGCATCTCGGCATCGCGGTGAGCCTTGCCGGCATGGCATGCGATGCGGCCTATACGTCGGAGACGTTGATCGCGGCGCGGGTCGGCCAGCCCGTCCATGTCGGCCCCTTCACCGTGCGCCTTCAGGGCGTGCGCCCCGTGATCGGCCAGAATTGGTCGGCGCTGGAGGCGCGGCTGAGCGCGACCCGCGACGAGGACACGGTGATCCTGCGTCCGCAATCGCGCTTCTTTTCCGACCCGGTCACCACAACCAGCGAAAGCGCGATCCTGACGCTGTGGGACGGCCAGCTCTATACGGTCCTCGGCCAGCCCGATGCGCAGGGGCGCTGGCAGCTCAGGCTATGGTGGAAGCCGTTCGTGACGCTGATCTGGCTGGGCGGCGCACTGGTCGCCTTGGGTGGTGCCTTGTCGCTGATCGGTCGCTGGCGGCGCGAGCGGCGTAGCGCGCTGCGCGAGGGCGTGGCGTGAAGCGCTGGCTGCTCTGGGCGCCGCTCGCCGCATTCGTCGCGATCGCGGCCGTGGTGGCGTTCGGCCTGTTCCGTCCCGCAGACCGCACCGTCCGCTCGGCGATGATCGGCAAGCCGCTGCCCGACGTCACTTTGCCTGCCATCGTCCCCGGCAAGCCCGGCAGCGGCGCGCTGACGGGCAAGCCACGGCTGATCAACATTTTCGCGAGCTGGTGCATCCCCTGTATCGCAGAGGCACCGCAGCTGATGCGCCTGAAAGCCCTGGGCGTGCCGATCGAAGGCATCGCGATCCGCGACACCGCCCCCGCGCTCGCCACCTTCCTGCGCCAGAACGGCGATCCATATGCCAGTATCGGCGATGACCGGCAGAGCGCGGTGCAGCTGGCGCTCGGCTCGTCCGGCGTGCCGGAAAGCTTCGTGGTCGACGGGCAGGGGCGTATCGTCTTGCAGCATGTCGGCGATATCCGCGCGAGCGATGTGGCGCAGATCGCCGCCGCGGTGAAGGCGGCACGATGAAGGGCTGGGCGATCCTCCTCGCGGCTATGCTCGCCACGCCCGCGCTCGCCGATCCGACGACTCCCCCGGCGGCGCTCGCCGACACGCAACTGCGCGATCCGGCCCAGGAGGCGAAGGCGCGCGCGCTGATGGAGACGCTGCGCTGCGTCGTCTGTCAGGGCCAGTCGATCGCCGACAGCGACGCCAGCATGGCGGGCGACATGCGCGCGCTGGTGCGCGGCCGTATCGCCGCCGGGGAGACGCCGCAGGCGATCCGCGCGTGGCTGATCGAACGCTATGGCGATTACATCAGCTATGATCCGCCGCTGGGCGCGGCGACGGGCCCGTTATGGGCCGCGCCGTTGGTCTTGCTCGCCATCGGCATCGGGATCGCGCGCTCGAGCTTCCGGCGGCGGAGGCGCGACTGATGGGCTGGATCGCGCTTCTGCTGATCGCTGGGGCGAGCTTCGCGGCGCTCGTCGCGCTGCGCGTCGACCGACGGCTATGGTCGATGGTCGGCGCCGCGTTGATGCTCGGCGCGGCAGGCTATGCGTGGCAGGGCAGTCCGATGCGGCCCGGCGCCGCGCCGCGGAGCAATGCGGCGCTGCAAGCCGACGATCCCGAACTCGTCACGCTGCGCGATGCGATGTTCGGCCGCTTCACCGCCGATGGCACCTATCTGATCGCGGCCGATGCGCTCGCCCGCTCCGGCGACCGACGGTCTGCGGTGATCGCGCTTTTGGGCGGGATCAACCGCTATCGCAGCAGCGCGATGCTGTGGACCGCGCTGGGTACGACGATGGCCGCGCATGACCGCGACGTGGTGTCGCCGCCCGCCCTCTTTGCGTTCCAGCAGGCGATGCGCCTCGCGCCCGACCATCCGGGGCCGCGATTCTTCCTGGGGCTCGCCTATATCCGCGCCGGCGAGTTTCAGCTGGCGCGCCGCTATTGGGCGCAGGCGCTCGCCCTGACGCCGGAGCGAGCCTCCTATCGCAAGGACATTGCCGTCCGGCTTGCCTTGATCGACCGCCTGCTCGCCCAGCAGGCCCCCGCGCGCTAGCGTCGTTTCAGCCGTCCGCGGAACAGCCCGCGATGGGTGGTTGCCTCGAACATCTCGCCCGGTCCTTCGGGGTCCAGGATTTCGTTGTCGGCCAGCCATTCCTGTACGCCGTCCAGGTCGGGGACCTCATAAGGCCGCAACGACCGGCCGGGGCCGCGTAACCGCTCGATCGTCTCGATCAGCGACCCCGTTTCGTCGATCGTCGCTGCGACTGTGGCGGGGGATACGCCCAGATGCTCGGCCATCAGGTCGGCGCGCGCGTCCGCGATGGTCTCCTCCAGTCCGCGGCCGGGATGCCGGGTTGCATCCACGACGACGTCGCATTCGGTATCGAGCCGCAACGAGCGGTTGTTGATGTTCGCCGATCCGATCCGCAGCTGCGTGTCGTCGATGATCGTGATCTTGGCATGGCAATAGATCGCCGTGCCGCCTTGCGTGAAGGGATGGTACAGCCGCAGCCGCCCGTGCCGGTCGCGCCGCCGCAGCGTCTCGACCAGCCGGGCGCGCGCGGTGTCCATCGCGATCGGCTCCAGCCAGCCTTGCGCGGTCAGCGGATTGACGATGACGATCTCCGGGCCGTCCTCCTCATCCAGCCGCGCCGCGATCGCCTCCGCAATGCGGCGCGAGGCGAAATACTGGCTCTCGCAATAGATGTGCCGGCGTGCGGCCCGGATCTGGTCGAGGAACAGCGCCTCCACCTCGGTCACCGGCGCCTCGCCCGGCATCTCGGGCTGGCTGCGCGCGATGCCGACATCGACGTCCTCGAACGTCCGCGCGAGCGAATCCGGCCAGCAGGACACCTCGCCCTCGACCGGCGCCAGCCGATGCGTCGTCGCAAGCCGCCAGCGGTTGCGGCACAATTCGGCGAGCGCCGCCGCGGCCGGACCGGTGATCGCGGTCGTCGCATCGTGCCATGGCTTGTAGAGCCCACCGCCCGGCAGCCGCCGTCCGGGGTCGTCGTCGCGATGCGCGCGCGTGTCCCAGCGCTCCGCGGTCATGTCGATCCCGCCGCAAAAGGCAAGGCAGTCGTCGATCGACACGATCTTCTGGTGATGCGACGATCCGGTCGGGTGATGCGCGTCGAGCTTCACATGAATGCGCGGATGCCGTGCCCACTTCCAGACGGTGAACAGCGTCTTGCCGCGAAAGATCGACTTCAGCGCGCCAATGTCCCAGCGCAGCAGATACAGTTCCAGCTCCGGATTGCGCTCGACCAGCCAGTAGAGGAAATCGCCGACCGTCTCCGGCCCGTCGACGTCCACGCCGTCGCCGACCAGCGGGATACGCGCGTCGAAATCCCAGCCGACCAGCATGATGCGCTTCTTCGCCGCGGCGAAGGCTTCGCGGGCGACGCCGAAATAGCGGTCGGCATCGACGATCACCGACAGGCGGTTCGCCCGCTCGATCCGCCAGACATTGCGATCCGGTTCGAGCATTTGGACCTATCCCCCTGTTTTATATGTCACGCACCCCATGCGGCATACGGGCATCGCGGATCAACTGTTCCGCCTTCGCATCGAAACGGGGGGAGGGGGCAAGTGTTCCGAAAACAGCTGCGGTCGATCTGGGAACGTTACGCCCCCGATCCGTGTTTGACAGGGTCATGATCGATGATGCTGTCCGCGCCTTGCCCCGATCTGACGCGCTCGGGCGCTTTCCCCTCACCGGCCGCTTCCTGATGGGGCGGGGGCGCGAGCGCCTGTCGATCGAGGAGCAGCGCATCCTGGAAGATGCCGTCCAGACCGTGAAGGACTTCCCTGCGCGCCAGCATCTGGTGCGCCGGGGCGAGCGGCTCGAACAAAGCATGTTGCTCGTCGACGGCTATATCACCCGCTACATGGACGATCGCGAAGGGTATCGGCAGCTGGTGTCGGTTCACGTGCCCGGTGACTTCGTCGATCTGCACGGCTTCCCGACCGGGCGGCTCGATCACGATATCGGCACACTGGGGCCGGTAAAGGTGGCACTGTACGATCACCAGACGCTGACGGCGATCACCGACCGGCATCCGCACCTCACGCGGGTCCTATGGTTCTCGACGCTGCTCGACGCGGCGATGCACCGGGAATGGATTTTCCGGCTCGGGCGACTGGGGGCCGACGGGCGGCTCGCGCACTTTTTCTGCGAACTGAACGCCCGCCTGACCATGGTGGGGCTGGCACAGGCCGGGCGGTTCGAGCTGCCGCTGACCCAGCCCGATCTGGCGGAGGCGTGCGGCCTGACCGGCGTCCACGTCAACCGCGTGCTGCGTGATCTGCGTGAGCGGAACCTGCTGGTCTTCCGCAACGGTCACGTCGAAATCCTTGACCTGACCGGCCTTGCCGCCGTCGCCGAATTCGAAAGCGATTACCTCTATTCCGACATGGGGAATTGGGCGACCGCCGTGCCGCAGGTCTGACGGCGGATCAGCGCGGCAGCTCGATCGTCGCGCACAGGCCGCCGCCCGCGCGGTTCGTAAGCCGTATCTCGCCGCCGGCTTCTCGCACGATCGTCTGGGCGAGCGCGAGGCCCAGCCCGATGCCGCCGGTATCGCGGTTGCGCGAGCTTTCCAGGCGCGTGAAGGGCGCGAAGACGTCGCCCAGCCGCGCCTCGGGGATGCCCGGTCCGCGGTCGCCCACCTCGATCGCGACGCGCTGCGGCTCGGCGATCAGCCTCACCTCGGCGCCACCCCCATATTTCACCGCATTTTCGATGAGGTTGCGGATCGCGCGGCGAATCAGCGACGGGCGCAGCCGCATGCGCAGCCGCTCGGCCTCGTCGAACGATACGTCCTGACCCAGATCGCGAAAATCCTCGACTACCGCATCGACCAATGCGGCAAGATCGACCTCTGTGACGGGTTCGCTGGGCCGGCCCATGCGTGCCAGCGACAGGATATCGTCGAGCGTCCGGTTCATTTCGGCGATCGTGTCGCTCATCCGGGCGCGATCGGTGTCGTCCTCGACCGATTCGACCCGGACGCGCAGCGCGGCGAGGGGGGTGCGCAGATCGTGGCCGATCGCGCCGAGCATCCGGTCTTTCTCGTCAAGCATCGCGGTTACGCGCGTCTGCAACTGGTTGAACGACTGGACCAGGCCGGTGATGTCGGCCGGCCCGCGCACAGGCACCGGCACCACGCCTTCGCCACTGCGCCCGAACCGCTCGGCCGCGGCGGTCAGCTCGCGCAGCGGCCGCGATATCCGCCGCGCGATCCACAGCACCGGCAACAGCACGACCGCGTACAGGATCAGCGTCTGCGCGAACAGGCGCCAGAACAGTCGGATGCCGCCATTGTCACCCCAGGCGACCGTCAGCGCCAACCAGCCGTGGCCCGGCTGCTCGATCGCGACCAGCAGCGCAGCCTCCGGCCGCTCGACGTGGCGGCGATAGCGGCCCGGCCGCATCGGATTGCGCGCCTGCCATGCATCGTCGATTCCGGCCCAGGGACGCACGCCGGTATCGATTCGCCCGACCTCCATCCCCTGTTCACGCAACTGGTCGCGCAACTCGTCGGCAAAGGCGGGCAGGCGCGGCAGGTCGGTCGGGATCGCGTCGGCATCGGCGCGGCGCACGCGCCCCCGGTCGCGCAGGATCGGCCGCAGGCCTTGCGCCTCGCGTTCGACCGCATCGGCGATGCGGATCGCGACCGGCCGTGCCGCCTGCGCCAACCGGAATTGCGCGCGGTCGCGCAGCGCCAGCCCGAAATTCACCGCCTGTGCCACGAACAGCGCCAGCGCGATCAGCACGGCCATCTGCCCGGCAAGACTGCGCGGCCACAGCCGCCGTTTGGCGCGCGGCGCCGCCGCCGCGGCGTTCTGCGTCACAGCCGCGTCACTTCCGCGGCCAGCGTATAGCCACCGCCCCAGACGGTCTTGATGATATCGGGAGTCTTGGCGTCCGCTTCGATCTTGCGGCGCAGGCGGCTGACCTGATTGTCGATGGCGCGATCGAACGCCGCGGCCTCACGGCCCTGCGTCAGGTCGAGCAGCTGGTCGCGGGTCAGCACCTGCCGCGGCCGCGTCACCAGCGCCAACAGTAGATTATATTCTCCGGTCGACAACGGCACGCTGACGCCTTCGCGATCGACCAGCGAACGCTCGCCCGTCTTCAGCACCCAGCCGGCAAAGGCGTAGGACCCGCTTTCGGGTGCATGCTGCCGCGCGCCGCCCGCGGTCAGCCGGCGCAGCACCACCTTCACCCGCGTCGCGAGTTCGCGGGGCGAGAAGGGCTTGGTGACATAATCGTCCGCGCCCATTTCCAGCCCGACGATACGGTCTGTCTCCTCGGCCTTGGCGGTCAGCAGGATGACGGGCGTGTCGCTGGTCGCGGCGATATGCCGGCACAGCGACAGGCCATCCTCGCCCGGCATCATCACGTCGAGAATGACGAGATCGATCGCATAGGCCGCCAGCCGCATCCGCGCACTTTCCGCATCGGCGGCCTGGGTTACGCGAAAGCCCTGTTTGGTAAGATATTGCGCCAGCGGCTCGCGGATCGAACGCTCGTCATCGACGAGCAGCAGGTGCTGCATGTCTCCCATAAGGTCCGGCTCTGCCACGCGAATCGTCTCCTGCAAAGCCGGACGGTCCGATCGGGACCGCCCGGCGCTTGCCGTCAGAATACGCTTATTGCGCGTCGGGCGTGCCGGCGGGCTGGCTCGCGTCGGGCGCAGCGCCGCCACGCCGACCGTGATGCATCGCAGAGCGGGCCGCCGCCATTTCGGTCGCGTCGAGCTTGCCGTCGTGGTTCGTGTCCATCCGGTCGAAGCGCGCGCCCGCGCGGGCCGTGGCGTCGGCGCGGGTCAGGGTGCGACCACCACCGTTGCCACCGCGGTTCATCGCCGGAGCGTCGCCGGTGCCGCCACCGCGCTTGGCCCGCATCGCAGCGCGCGCCGCGGCGCGTTCGTCGGGCGTGACGGTGCCGTCATGGTTGGTGTCCATGGCGTCGAAGCGCGCCTGCGCCTGCGCGATCACTTCCGCGCGCGTGACGGTGCCGTCACCATTGGTATCGGCGCGCATCATGCCGCCATGCGGACGCGCAGCGGCATTGGGGGCGGGAGCGGGGGCCTGTGGCGCGGTCTGCGCCGTCGCAGCCGTTGCCAGCAGGCCGCCCACCGCCATCATCGAAATCAGAGCTGTACGCATCGTCCTGGTCTCCAGGGGGCGGGGCCAGCCCCCACCCGACGATGCACTTTGTCGATCAGCTCTGTCGCGCGGTCATGTCGGCCGCGCGGATTTGTGTCGCAAACTGTCGCAGCGGCTCAGTGCTGCGCGGCCGCCTTGGCCTGCGCCTTTTGCGCGCGTGCCTGCTTGGCATAATGGTGGTGCATCGCGGCACAGCCCGCCGCGGCGCCAAGCATGGCGTGACCCTTGCCGACGAAATGACCGGCCGCCGCGCCAGCGGCGGCACCGCGCAGGCACCCCTTGGCCAGAGCGGGCTGGGCAGAGGCCATCATCAGCGGAATGGCGATAAAGGCAAGCTTACGCATCGTGCATTCTCCACATCGAAGAGCTGCAATATAGGGGAGCCGCCAAGCCCTGTCCCGTGAACAATAGTTCACCTTTCCGTCAGATAACCGACGCTTAAGACAAGGGGCGTCACCTGCGTCGAACGCTGGGATACGGTAGGTTTAGTAGTAATAGTGGAAACCTACCGGGTGCAGGGCAGGATTGCTTCATCGGCGCAGAGGGCGATCAGGCAAAGACCGCCACGCTCTGCATCTGATCCGCGATCGCCGTGCCGTCGGCGGACCATATCCCCATCCGCTGGCTGGAACTGCCGTCGCGCGCATGGCCCGCCACCGCCTGCAGCAGCCACCAGCCATCCTGCGTCACCGGCGCGTCGGCGAGCAGATTCAGTTGCCATGTCATGGAGCTCACCGGCGCCGGCCCGCCGAGCAGCTTCATCGCGGCGGGCGGCAGGCAATCGGCGACCGCCATCAGCTCGACCATCGGGTGCAGTCCCTCGCGGTCCTTCAGCCGGACCCAGCGCAGCCACTCCGCAGGGCCGGCGTCGGGCGCATCGACCAGCTCAAAATTGCCGGTGAAGGGCACGGCGGGATGGCCGCGCAGGATCCGGTCGTCGGGTCCGGGCGGCGACACCGCCGGGCCGGCCGGCGCGCGCTGATCGAGCCGCGACGGCACCGGCCCCATGAAGACGAAGGTCGCACGCAAGCCCAGGCCCGCCTCGCTCGTCACGTCTGCCTGGACGAAGGCGGCGTTGCGTCCGCGCCGCAGACGCTCGGCACGGATCGTGATGGCGCCGCTCAGTGGGCCGATGAACGCGACCAGCGCCGAGCGCAGCGGGGGCAGATCGCTGTCCGACGCCATGGCGGCATGCAAGGCGAGCGCCGACGACAGGCCGCCGTACGCCGTGCGGCCCTGCAACCAGCTGTCCGGCACGACGCCCGTCCAGCCGCCCGCGCCCGGCTGCAAACCGGCGATGACGTCGCGCAGGGGGACGAGGGCGGGGTCGGTGGTCGGGCTCATCGGCGAAGGCTAGGGCAAGGTCCGCGCCGACGCCATACGCAATGTTCGAAATCGTCTGGCATCATCATCCGGCCGCCCGCACCCGCGTCATCACGATGGCGCCCGCCGCCAGCGCCAGCACGCCCGCGATGACGAAGGATGCGCCGGGAAACCCATGGGCCAGGCCCCAGGCGAGCACCTGCGTCAGCAGCAGCGGCGCGACGATCGCCGACACGCTGCCCATCGCACCCAGTCCGCCCTGCAACTGCCCCTGCCGCGATGCGTCGACCATGCGTGACACCATGGCCTGCATCGCCGGCATGGCGAATCCATCGAAGGCGCTGACGACGAACAGCACATAGACCTGCCACCCCTGGGTCACGCCGCCGAACGCCAGGAACGACGGGCCGGCCGCGGTCAGCCCGATCAGCAGCGCGCGCCGCTCTCCCAGCCGCGCGATGGCCGGCCCGGTCAGTCCGCCCTGCACGATCGTCGCCACCACGCCGACAAAGGCGAGGCTCCAGCCGATCGCCTTGGCATCCCAGCCAAGCTGCGCGGTGGCCCAGAAGCTCCAGGTCGCCGGATAGACCATGTGCGCCAATTGCCACAGGAACATCGCGATCAGCAGCGGCGCGGCATTGCCGGCGTGGAACAGCGGCCGGAACGCGCCGATGACATGTGCGTCGCGCAGGCGGAACGGCCGCCGGTTCTCGGGCGCCAGCGTCTCCGGCATCGCCACCAGCATCACGACCGCATTGAGCAGCGCCAGCAGCGCCGCTGCGACGAACGGCGCCCTTGGGCCCCATAGCGAAAACAGCCCGCCCAGCGCCGGGCCGATGATGAAGCCCAGGCCGAATGCCGCGCCGATC
Organism: Sphingomonas sp. NIC1; assembly: GCF_001638925.1. Lineage (NCBI taxonomy): Bacteria > Pseudomonadati > Pseudomonadota > Alphaproteobacteria > Sphingomonadales > Sphingomonadaceae > Sphingomonas > Sphingomonas sp. NIC1. The sequence continues at coordinate 259,093 of NZ_CP015521.1, read as the reverse complement.
AGCGCAAAGGTGCCGCCGCGTTTTTCGGGCGGCGTCACGTCGGCGATCACCGATCCGGCAGGGCCATAGACCGCGCCTGCGATCCCGGCGATCGCGCGTCCGGCGAACAGCCAGCCGACGCTCGGCGCGATCGCCATCACCGCATAATCCAGCCCGAAACTCACCATCGATGCGATCAGCACCGGCCGCCGCCCGAACCGATCGGACAGATTGCCGAGCACCGGCCCCGCAAAGAATTGCGCGCCGGCATAGACGACGAGCATCCACCCGGCGATCCGCGTCGCCTGTTCGATATCCGTCTCGCCCAGGCTGCGCAGCAGCGCCGGGAAGACGGGCACGACGATGCCGAAGCCGATCGTGTCGATCAGGACGGCCGCCAGCGCGATCGGCACCGCCTTATGCTCGAACCGCATGCCCCACTCCCCACACGTGTCGGCGCTCTTGTGCCGTAAGCCGCGCGCCAAGCCAATGCGGGGCTTTGCACGCCCGATCATTCATGGCATGGCTGTCCCCAGCATACCCGATCTTCAGATTCGGGATCAGGAGAGACATGATGGCGACCGCCCTCACCGCCGACGCCCCCACCGATTCGCTCGACGCCTTCCGCACGGAGGCCCGCGATTGGCTGGCTGCGCATTTCCCCAAGGCCCTGGCGCATAAGGATGGCGGCATGTCCGCCGTCGAAGGCCCGCACGATCCCACGCCGGATGAAGCCGCCTGGACGAAGGCGATGGGCGAGAAGGGGTGGGGCGTCCCCACCTGGCCTGCGCAATATGGCGGCGGTGGCCTCAGCCGGGCCGAGGCGCGCGTGCTGCAAGAGGAAATGGCGCGGATCGGCGCCTGGAATCCGATCGGCGGCATGGGCGTGATGATGTTCGGCCCGACGCTGCTCGAATATGGCACAGAGGCGCAGAAGCAGGAGCATATCCCCGCCATCGCGCGCGGCGAAGTCCGCTGGTGCCAGGGCTATTCCGAACCCGGCGCCGGCTCCGATCTGGCGTCCTTGCAGACCTTCGCCGAGGACAAGGGCGACCATTATGTCGTCAACGGGCAGAAGACCTGGACGTCCGGCGGGCAATGGGCCGACAAATGCTTCGCGCTCGTGCGCACCGACAAGACGAAGAAGCATGAAGGCATCAGCTTCCTGCTGATCGACATGGATGCCCCCGGCGTCGAAGTGAAGCCGATCCGCCTGATCTCAGGTTCGTCGCCCTTCTGCGAAACCTTCTTCACCGACGTGAAGGTGCCGAAGGAAAACCTCGTCGGCCGCGAAGGCGAAGGCTGGACGATCGGCAAGCGCTTGCTCCAGCACGAACGCTCCAGCCTGTCGGGTGGCGGCGGTTCGGCCGGGCGCCTCCTCGCCGGCAAGCCGCTCAGCGAGATCGCCAAGGCCTATCGCGGCACCGACGAACAGGGCCGCATCGCCGATCCCGACCTGCGCACCCGCATCATCCGCCACGAGATGGACGTGCGCGCCTTCGTCCTCACGCTGCGTCGCGCCGCGGCCGAGGCGAAATCGAACCAGGGACCGTCCGCCGCGACCTCGATCATGAAAAACGTCGGCGCGCGGATCACGCAGGACCGCGCCGAACTCGCGATCGAGATCATGGGGATGAATGGCCTCGGCTGGGAAGGCGAGGGGTTCACCGACGACGAACTGGCGCAGACCCGCACCTGGCTGTGGGGCAAGGCGGTGTCGATCTACGGCGGCAGCTCCGAAATCCAGAACAACATCGTCGCCAAGCGCATCCTCGGGATGCTGGATCACCAGTAACTGGCACCAATAACCGCCACCAACACCCGCGCACCCAAACTCAGGAGCTCACGGCATGGCCGTCCTCACCGAAGAACAGACGATGTTGCGCGACATGGCGCGCGAATGGGGCGACAACGAATCCCCGGTCACCGCCTTCCGACGCCTGCGCAATGCCGCGCCCGCGGAGGGGTTCGACGTCAACGCCTGGGGCGACATGGGCCAGATGGGCTGGGGCGGTATCGTCGTGCCCGAAGCGCATGGCGGCTCCGAACTCGGCTATCTGTCGCTCGGCATGGTGATCGAACAGCTCGGCCGCACGCTCGTCGCGCATCCACTCGCTTCCACAGGCCCGGCGGCAACGGCGATCGTGCTCGGCGACAGTGACGCCGCCAAATCCGAATGGCTGCCGCGCATCGCGAGTGGCGAGGCGGTGGCGACGCTCGCCATCGACGAAGGCCCGCTTCACGGCGGCGCCATCGACACCCGCGTCGAGGATGGTCGCCTCAGCGGCACCAAGGCGTTCGTCGCGGAGGGGGACAGCGCCGCGGCCTTCGTCGTCGCCGCCGCCGATGGCCTGTATCTCGTGGCCGGCGACGAGGGCGTCACCCGCTCCACCCGTCGCATGGCCGATGCACGCAGCCATGCCGAGGTCCGCTTCGACAAGGCTCCCGCGACCCGGCTCGGCGGCACGGACCTCACGGCCAAGATCGTCGACCACGCCACTGCTTTGGTCACCGCCGAAATGCTCGGCCTCGCCGAACAGGCGTTCGCCACCACCAACGATTACCTCAAGACGCGCGTCCAGTTCGGCCAGCAGCTCAGCACCTTCCAGGCGCTCCAGCACCGCATGGCCAAGATGCTGACCGAGCTCGAACTCATGCGATCGGTGGTGGAGGGGGCGCTGGAGGCGATCGACGCGCGCCGCGGCGACCTTTCGCAGAGCGTCAGCCTCGCCAAGGCGGTGGCGGGCGATACGTTGCGCCTCGTCAGCCGCGAAATGATCCAGCTGCATGGCGGCATCGGCATGACCGACGAACATGACGCCGGCTTCTACATGAAGCGCGCAGCGGTGCTGGAGGCGATGTGGGGCAATGCCGCCTTCCACCGCGAACGCTTCGCGCAGCTCGCCGGCTATTGACGGATACGGGGCGGCCGATGCGCCGCCCCGCCCGATATCTACGCCTTCGTCTTCCGCGCGTCCGTGCTTGGGTCGTGTAGGCCGCTGCGGGGCTAACGTTCACGCGTCGCGCAGCGCCCGATCGTCGAACAGGCCGAAGAACAAGGTCGAGGCATACATCGCCACCGCGCGTTCGCGCGGCATCGTTCCCGCCCATTTCCGCATATCGAATGCCGCATTCTGCAGGGCCATCAGTGCCTGCGCCGCCACCAGCGCATCGACCGGGCGGATCGATCCTTCGGCGATCCCGTCCATCATCGTGCCGGCGAAGCGCCGCGCGATCCGGTTGGAGCGGTCGACCATCGCGGTCCGCACGATCGCCGGCAGGCCCGACAGCGCCGTCGTCCGCAGCAGCGGTGCGCGCTCGGCGAATTGCACGTCCAGCAGCGTCGCGATCGTGCTGGACAGCCGCTGCCAGTGGCTGCCGCCGGTCTCATCCGCCAGTCGTTGCGCATCGCTGATCGTGTCGAAGCTGCGCCGATAGCAGGCGATGACCAGATCGTCCTTGGCGTCGAGGTGATGGTAGAAGCTGCCCTTGGTGACGTTCAGCTCCGCCGCGATCCGCTGCACCGATGCGCCGCGATAGCCCAGTTCGTTGATCAGCCGCGTCGCCGCCAGCAGAAAGGCCGCGCGCCCCGGCTCTGTCTCTTCATGGCTCAGATCGATCGGCTGCGGCGCCCAGCGCGCGTGCGGCGCAGCGATGCCATGTTCGAACACGTCCATCAGCCGTGCTTCGATCCGATCGTACTGATCCGGTTCGTAGCGCAACACCCAGATCGGCAGCCAGAAGGTGTTTTCCAGCAGCACGTGCGCCCGCGCCCCGAACAGGTCCGTCTCCGCGCGGCTGGCGGCGGGGCCCCATAAGGAGCGCGTGCGCCGGAACACCTCGCGCCAGCGATTCAGCAATCGGGTACGGTTGGGCTCTTCGCTCGCGCGCAGGTCGGACAGGACCGCCATCGCGCGATCCTCGCCGCGCTGCACGCGCGCCAGCCGGTCCATGATAAGGCCGAGGTAGCGGCGCACGCGTGCCTGCGGTGTCGGCTGGGCGAGTGCGTCGTCCAGCATGGCGAGCAGCTGGTCGAGCGTATGTTCGAACGCCGCCGCCGCCAGGTCTTCCTTGCGCTTGAAATAATAGGTGACGCTGGTCGTGTTCAGCCCTACGCGGCGCGCCACGTCGGCGAAGGTCATGCCCTTCGCGCTCTGTTCGTTGATCGCCTCCGCTGCGGCGGACAGGATCGCATCGCGCTTCGCCCGGAAGCGCTTGGTGCCCTGTTCCTCCGCCCCGACGGTTTCGCCGGCATCCGCCCCCGTTTGTTCCATCCGGCCAGTCTATCAATGCCGCTTTCGAAGAAACAGTGTTTTCTTGGGGTGTCCGGCGTCAGGCGTGAAAAAGCCATCGGAAGCGGGCGGATGGGACTTTACCGAATGTACGGTACGGCCTAGACCTCTGCCAAACATACGTTGGAGAGACGCCCCATGGACTTCACCCTGAGCGAGCGGGAAACCTATTTCCGCGACCGCGTCCGCCAGTTCATCGATTCGGAAATCCGCCCCCGCCAGGCCGAACATGACGCGCAGGAACATGAGGGCGATCGCTGGAAGGTGATCCCCGTCATCGAAGAGTGCAAGGCGAAGGCGAAGGCGGCCGGCCTGTGGAATTTCTTCATGCCGCCCAACTCGGGCCAGACCCATGTCGATGACACGTTCGCGTTCGAAGGCACGCAGCTCACCAACCTCGAATATGCCTTGTGCGCCGAGGAAATGGGCAAGATCGGCTGGGCGTCCGAAGTGTTTAACTGCTCGGCGCCCGACACCGGCAACATGGAGGTCTTCCACCGCTACGGCACGCGCGAGCAGAAGGAGCAATGGCTGCGGCCGCTGATGAACGGCGACATCCGCTCCGCTTTCCTGATGACCGAGCCCGCCGTCGCCTCGTCCGACGCGACCAACATCGAAACCTCGATGGTCCGCGACGGCGATCACTACGTCATCAACGGCCGGAAATGGTGGTCGTCGGGCGTCGGCGATCCGCGCTGCAAGGTCGCGATCGTGATGGGCAAGACCGACACCTCTGCCAAGCGGCACCAGCAGCAGAGTATGATCCTGATGCCGATGGACGCGCCCGGCGTCACGATCGAGCGCATGCTCACCGTCTATGGCTACGACCATGCGCCGCACGGCCATGGCGAGGTGGTGATGAAGGACGTGCGCGTGCCGGTCGAGAATGTGCTGCTGGGCGAAGGCCGCGGCTTCGAGATCGCGCAGGGCCGGCTTGGGCCGGGCCGCATCCACCATTGCATGCGCACCATCGGCGTCGCAGAAACGGGGATCGAGGCGATGGCCAAGCGCCTGCTCAGCCGCGTCGCCTTCGGCAAGCGCATCGCCGATCATTCGGTATGGGAACAGCGCATCGCCAAGGCGCGCATCGACATCGAAATGACGCGACTCCTGTGCCTGAAGGCCGCCGACATGATGGACAAGGCGGGCAACAAGGCCGCGCAGCTCGAGATCGCGATGATCAAGGTTGCGGCACCGACGATGGCGCTCCAGATCCTCGACGACGCGATCCAGGCGCATGGCGGCGGCGGCGTCAGCCAAGACTTCCACCTCGCGCATGCCTGGGCGGCGCTGCGCACGCTCCGCTTCGCCGACGGGCCGGACGAGGTTCACAACCGCGCCATCGCCCGCGCCGAATTCGGCAAATACGGCGACCATGCCGCGGAACGCCCGGCGCGCTGATCTGCCCCCGTATCGTCATCCCGGCGAAAGCCGGGATCCATGGACGCGAGGACCTGACGAGGGCGTGCTCCACCAGCGACGCCGAAACCATGGATCCCGGCGTCCGCCGGGATGACGAAGACGAAACAGGAAAGGCCATCCCATGAAAGCCGCCGTCCTCTTCGAACCCAAGACCCCGCTCCGCATCGAGGACGTCGCCGTCGCCGATCCGGCCCCGCACGAAGTCCTGATCCGCACGGTCGCGGTCGGCGTCTGCCGGTCCGACCTGCACTTCGTCGACGGCATCTATCCGCATGCGCTCCCCACCATCCCGGGGCACGAGGCCGCCGGCGTGGTGGAGGCGGTGGGCAGCGAAGTGCGTACCGTGAAGGTCGGCGATCATGTCGTCACCTGCCTCAGCGCCTTCTGCGGCCATTGCGAATTCTGCGTCACGGGGCGCATGTTCCTATGCGTCGACGCGGGCGTCCGCCGCCCTAAGGGCGCCGCGCCGCGCCTCTCCCTCGACGGCCAGCCGGTCGCCCAGATGCTTAACCTGTCGGCTTATGCCGAGATGATGCTCGTCCACGAACATGCCTGCGTCGCGATCGATCCGGAGATGCCGATGGACCGCGCCGCGCTGATCGGCTGCGCGGTGACGACGGGGGCCGGGGCGGTGTTCAACACCACCGATGTCACGCCGGGCGAAACGGTGTGCGTCGTCGGCTGCGGCGGTATCGGCCTCGCCGCGGTGAACGCCGCCAAGATCGCCGGCGCGGGCAAGATCATCGCGCTGGACCCCGTCCCGGAAAAGCGCGCGCTCGCCGAGAAGCTCGGTGCGACGCACAGCATCGACGCGCTGTCCGACACGGCGGCGGACGAGGTGGTCGAGATCACGCGTGGCGGCGTCCACCATGCGATCGAAGCGGTCGGCCGTCCCCAAAGCGCTGCCACCGCGGTCAAGGTGCTCCGCCGCGGCGGCACCGCGACCATCCTCGGCATGCTACCGCCGTCGGAGAAGGTCGGTCTGTCCGCGATCGACCTGCTGTCGGGCAAGAAATTGCAGGGCGGCCTGATGGGCAGCAACCGCTTCCCCGTCGATATCCCGCGCCTGGTGGATTTCTACATGCGCGGGAGCCTCGACCTCGACACGATCATCGCCGAACGCATGCCGCTGGATCGGATCAACGACGCGTTCGACGAACTCCGCAAGGGTGACGCCACCCGCAGCGTGATTACCTTCGCGTGACGATTGCCCACAGTCCTTCGTCACCCCGGACTTGGTCCGGGGTCCACTCCGCGGCGAGGGGGGCGGTTCGAGCCTCCTGCCGTGCCCTTGCGGCCCGGTGGACCCTGGAACGAGTCCGGGGTGACGGAGGAGGCGGGGCAGACCATCGCGCAATCCAAAAGGCAGCCGCATGACCACACCCCCCGGCACCATCGCCGTCACCGACAAGGACCGGCTCGACGAGGCGAACCTCACCCGCTGGATGGAGGCGAACGTCGCCCGCTTCAGCGGCCCGCTGACCTACGCCAAATTCGCCGGCGGCCAGTCCAACCCGACCTATCGCATCGACAGCCCGTCGGGCGCCTACGTCTTGCGCCGCAAGCCGTTCGGGCCGTTGCTCCCCTCCGCCCATGCGGTCGATCGCGAATATCGCCTCATCGCCGGCCTGTACCCGACCGGCTTTCCGGTCGCGAAGCCCTATGGCCTGTGTACCGACGACAGCGTCATCGGCGCGATGTTCTATGTCATGGGCCTCGCCGACGGGCGCAACCTGTGGGACGGCACGTTGCCGGATTATACGCCCGACCAGCGCACCGGCATCTACAACGCAATGGTCGACACGCTCGCCGACCTACACAACACCGATCACGTCGCCGCGGGCCTTGGCGATTACGGCAAGCCCGGCAATTACTTCGCCCGCCAGGTTGAACGCTGGACCAAGCAATATCGCGCCAGCGAAACCGAACACATGCCGGAGGTGGAGAAGCTCATCGACTTCCTGCCGCGCACGGTGCCGGACCAGACGCGCACGTCGATCGTCCACGGTGATTACCGCATCGACAACATGATCTTCCACGCCACTGAGCCGCGCGTCATCGCGGTGCTCGACTGGGAACTGTCGACGCTCGGCGATCCCCTCGCCGATTTCAGCTATTTCCTGATGAGCTGGGTCACCGAGCCCGAAGGCCGATCGGGCGTGAAGGGGCAGACCGGCCCCGACACCGGCATTCCGACGATCGAGCAGATGGTGGCCCGCTATTGCGCCCGAACGGGCCGCGACGGCGTGCCCGACCTCAACTGGTATTTCGCCTACAACCTGTTCCGCCTGACCGGCATCGTTCAGGGCATCAAGAAGCGGATCGTCGATGGCACCGCGTCCAGCGCGCAGGCCGAACGCTCGGCGGCGCAGGTCCACCGCCTCGCCGCGGCAAGCTGGCACTTCGCACAAGCGGCTGGCGCCTAATCAATGGCTTGGGCGGTATAGCTCGCATGAAGTGCGAGGCGAAAAAGATGGTTTCGCGTGACTTTTAGTGACTTTTGAAAGGGCCTCCATGTCGCTGTTCGACCTTACCGGCAAAGTCGCCATCGTCACCGGCTCCAGCCGCGGGATCGGCAAGGCGAGCGCGATCGAACTCGCCCGCGCCGGTGCCCGCGTCGTCATCTCCAGCCGCAAGCAGGACGCCTGCGACGCCGTCGCTGCCGAGATCAACGCCGCGTTCGGGGAGGGTCGGGCGATCGCCATTGCCGCCAGCATCTCCGACAAAGCCGCCTTGCAAGCACTGGTGGATCAGACGCGCGCGGCTTGGGGCCAGATCGACGTGCTGGTCTGCAACGCCGCGTCCAACCCCTATTACGGCCCGCTCGCCGGCATCGCCGACGACCAGTTCCGCAAGATCCTCGACAACAACATCCTGTCGAACCACTGGCTGATCCAGATGGTCGCGCCCGAAATGCGCGAACGGCGCGATGGCTCGATCGTCATCGTCTCGTCGATCGGTGGCCTGAAGGGCTCGGACGTCATCGGCGCGTATAACGTGTCCAAGGCCGCGGACTTCCAGCTCGCCCGCAATTATGCGGTCGAATACGGCCCGGACAATGTCCGCGTGAACTGTATCGCGCCCGGCCTGATCAAGACCGACTTCGCCCGCGCCTTGTGGGACACGCCGGAGGCGGAGACGCGCTCCAGCCGCCACACGCCCTTGCGACGGTTGGGCGATCCCATCGATATCGCCGGCGCGGTCGTCTATCTCGCGTCCGACGCCAGCCGCTACATGACCGGCCAGGCGATGGTCGTCGATGGCGGGGTGACGATCTGATGGCGCGCTTCACCGACAAATCGATCATCGTGACCGGCGCCGGCAGCGGCATCGGTCGTGCCGCCGCCATGGCCTTCGCCGCAGAGGGTGGGCGCGTGCTGGCCGCCGACCTCACCGACGGGGCCGACGCCACGGCAGACGCGATCCGTCAGGCCGGCGGCACGGCCGAAGCGCTGCGCATCGATGCCGGCAGTGAAGCCGATGTCGTCCGCGCGATCGACCTCGCCTGCGAACGCTTCGGCGGCCTCGACATCATGTTCGCCAACGCCGGCATTTCGGGCGGCATGGCCAACATCTTCGACACCGACGTCGCGCTGATCACCGACGTGTTGCGCGTCAATCTGATCGGCCCGTTCCTGGCGATCAAGCATGCGGCGCCGCGGATTGCCGAGCGGGGAGGCGGGGCGATCGTGCTGACCGCCAGCGTCGCCGGCATCCGCTCCGGCGCGGGCTCGCCCGCCTATTCGGCGTCGAAGGCGGGCGTCATCAACCTTGCCGCGGTCGCCGCGCAGCAGCTGTCGGGCAGCAACGTGCGGGTCAACGCCATCTGCCCCGGCCTCACCGAAACCGGCATGACCAAGCCGACGTTCGATTATGCGCGAGAGGCGGGCAAGATGGACCGCGTCGGCCGCCTCAACCCCCTGCGGCGCGGCGCCCAGCCGGAAGAGCTGGCCAAGGTCGCCCTGTTCCTCGCCTCCGACGATGCCAGCTACGTCAACGGGCAGGCGCTGGCGGTCGACGGGGGACTGTCCTCCAGCCATCCCGTCACGCGCCAGGAATATGGCAAGACCGCCGTCTGACTTGATGCCGTCACGCAGCGCGCGCAGGATGCGGCCATGCTGCTGATCCTCGCCGCCGCTCTCGCCGCCCCGCAGGCCGCTCCCCTGCCGATCATTTCGGTGCCCTCCGTCCCGCGCGCGCCGGAGTCGGGGCAATGGCTGCTCCACTGGACGATGAGCCCGGTGCTGTGCCGCGACGGGGGCAGCCAGCCGCCGGTGGTGGCCGCCGAACCGCGCCGCACGGTCCTCTATTGGACCGGCAACGGCCGCGGCTCCGCGACGTTCGACTTCCGGATCGATGCCAGCGGCCGGCCGCTGTCGATCGCGCGCCGCGGCAGTGCCTATCTGCAGGACGGCGAGGATATCGCCCCGGCGCTCGCCGCGACCCGCTTCGCTCCGGGTGCTGCGCGAACGGGGTGCGTCGTCACCTTCACACCCGATGTCAGCTCGGTCGCTGGTGCGCCGCTGCACGATGTCATCGCGACCTTCATGACGCCGCGGACCACGCCGCCGCGCAGCATCTGGGATCGCATCCATGCCGGCGGCGATTGCGGCGATCCGGCCCCGCAAGCGCTGCTACGTGCCTTTCCGGATTTCAAGGCGTTGCCCGATCAGCCGGGCTATGTCAGCTGGACGCTCATCGGCTTCGACCTGTCGGGCGATGGCAAGCCCAAGGCGATCCACACGCTCGACAGCAGCGGCGCAGCGCCGCTCGACCGGGCGGGGCGCGAGGCGGTGGCGCGCTCGCGCTTCGAGAAGGGCGCCCGCAAGGCCTGCACCTTCGGCTATTTCAAGGCGCCGACCCTGCTGCCCGCGCCGCCTGCGCCCGAAGAAGATGCCTGGCGCCCTGCCGCGACAACCTGCCCGCGCGAGCATGTCTGGAACCGGCAACCGCAGCTCGTCTACCCGACCAACTATAATGCGCGCAGCATCGAAGGCTGGGCGATGGTGACGTTCGACGTCGCGCCCTGGGGCGAAATCGGCAACGTCCATGCGCAGGCCGCCGAACCGACCGCCGATTTCGGCGCGGCCGCCGAAAACATGCTGCGCAGCGCGACGTTCAGGCCCGGCCCGGGCTATGTCGGCTGCATCGAACGCGTACGCTACGTGATCCGCAAGCCAGGCGAAAAGCCGGCATACGTGCCGCCGCCCGTCGTCACGCTGACGCCGATCAGCCGCGCGGAGCCCGCTTCCGGATCAACCCCTCCTGCGCGACGCTCGCCACCAGCCGACCCTCCTGCGTGAAGATACTGCCGCGGTTCATACCGCGCGCATGACCCGCCCAGGGACTGTCGGTGACGTACAGCAGCCAGTCGTCCGCGCGGAACGGCTCGTGGATCCACAAAGCATGGTCCAGGCTGGCGGTCTGCATTTCGGGCATCAGCCAGTTCACGCCGTGCGGCATCATGCTTGTCGCCATCAACGCCATATCGGAGGCATAGGCCAGGGCCGCGCGATGCAGGGCCGGATCGTCGCCGATCGGCGCGGCGGTGCGGAACCAGGCGGCGTTGTTCGGTGCGCGCTTCTCCGGCAGGAACCAGCTGCGCGGGTATAGCGGCCGCATCTCGATCGCATTCTGCCGCCGGGTGAAGAAGTCCCGGAACTTCTCCGGCACCTTATCCGCGACGGCGAGGCGCAGCTCGCGCTCCGACTTCAGCGTCTCCGGCGCCGGCACCTCGGGCATCGTGTCCTGATGGTGCAGGCCGTCCTCGGGCGCCTGGAACGAGGCGGTCATCGTCAGGATCGGCTGGCCCTGCTGCATCGCCACCACCCGGCGCGTTGCGAAGCTCTTGCCGTCGAAGTCGCGCGTCACCTGATACACGATCGGGAAATTCTCGTCGCCCGGCCGCATGAAATAGGCGTGGAGCGAATGCGCATCCTTGCCCTCGACCGACCTCTGCGCCGCCTGCAACGCCTGCGCGATCACCTGTCCGCCGAACACCCGACCGCGGCCACCCGGTTGGCGGGGGCCGCGGTACAGATCGGTATCGAGCGTCTCGACGTCGAGCAGCGTGACGAGCATCGCCGCCAGCTCTTCGGGCGTGCGCTCGCGATGCTCGATTACGGCCTCGTCCCCCATCAATAGCCTGCCGCGCGCGCCAGCCGGTCAGCGTGGAAGCCGGTATCGCCGAACATTTCGGCCAGTACCCGGGCGCGCTTCATGAAGAAGCCGATGTCGTATTCGTCGGTCATGCCGATGCCGCCATGCATCTGAACGCCTTCCTGAACGCTGAGCGTCGTCGCCATGCCGGTCATCGCCTTGGCAACCGACACCGCCTCGTCCGCGTCATCCGATCCGGCGTCAAGCAGTTGCTGCGCCTTCAGCACCGCGGCGCGTGCGACCTCCAGCTCGCTGTACAGGTGCGCGGCGCGATGTTGCAGCGCCTGGAAGCTGCCGATCAGCGTGCCGAACTGCTTGCGTTCCTTCAGATAACCGACGGTCATGTCCATCGCGCCACCGGCGACGCCCAGCATCTCGGCCGACGCACCCGTCCGGCCGGCCCGCAGCAGCCGGTCGAGCCCGCCGCGTCCGCCATCGACCTCGCCGATCACCGCGTCGGCATCGACCGTCACGCCGTCGAAGGTCATCCGCGCGGCGAGGCTCGAATCGGCCAGCCGCTCCGGCGACGCCTCGAGACCCGCGGCATCGCGCGGCACTGCGAACAGCGTCACGCCGTCCGCATCCTCCGCCGACCCGGCGGTGCGCGCGGCGACGATCAGCAGGTCTGCGACATGGCCATGCGTGACGAACTGCTTGGCACCGTTCAGGCGAAATCCGTTGCCCGCACGTTCGGCGGTCATCGCGATCCGGTCGCGATGCTTGGGGCCTTCGTCGATCGCTAGCGCGGCGATCGTGTCGCCCGAGACGATGCCGGGGAACCAGCGTTCCGCCTGCGCGCTGCCCTTCAGCGCCTCGACCGCTGCGACCGCGGTGGCGAGGAAGGGGGAGGGGGACAGGTTGCGCCCGATCTCTTCCAGCACCACGCCCGCTTCGACATGGCCGAGGCCCAGGCCGCCCTGCGCTTCGGGCACCAGCACGCCGTTCAGGCCCATCTCGGCAAACTGCTTCCACAGGTCGCGCGAAAAGCCGGTGGGGTCGTTCGCGTCGCGAAGCGCGCGCAGGTGGCTGACGGGCGCATGTTCGGCGACGAAGTCCTTCGCCGTATCGCGCAGCATCGTCTGTTCGTCGTTAAGGTAGAGGGGCATTCGAATGTCTCCAAAGCCCTCTCCCTGTGGGAGAGGGTTGGGTGAGGGTGGGGGAGCCTTTACGCTTCCTTCCGACCCTCACCCTTCCGCCGTGCTGCGCACGGCTCCCTCCCTCTCCCGGTGGGAGAGGGACATGTTGCCTACGCTCCGGGCAGTTCCAGGATGCGCTTGGCGATGATGTTGAGCTGGATTTCACTGGTCCCGCCCTCGATCGAATTGGCCTTGGTGCGCAGCCAGGCGCGGGGCGCAGCGCCGGTGTTCGACCGCTCGCTTTCCCATTCCAGCGCGTCCGAACCGCCCGCCGCCATCATCAGCTCGTGGCGATCCTTGTTCAGCTCGGTGCCGACGTACTTCATCATGCTTGGCTGGGCGGGATGCGCGCGCCCGGCCTTCAGCTCGTCGATGAAGCGCTCGCTCATCGCCGCGAAGGCCTTGGCACGGACCTCGAACAGCGCGATCTGCGTGCGCAGCACCGGGTCGGCGAGACGACCGTCATGGTCCAGCCCGATCGTCGCGATCGCGCCCGCCACCAGCGGGCTTTCGCCCTGACCGCCCAGGCCCATGCCGGAGATCATCTCCCGCTCGTGGCCGAGCAGATATTTGGCGACGTCCCAGCCCTTGTTTTCCTCGTGAATGCGGTTCGCCTTGGGCACCTTCACATTGTCCATGAAAGTTTCGCAGAAGGGCGAATAGCCGCTGATCAGCAGGATCGGCTTGGTCGAGACGCCCGGGCTTTCCATGTCGAACAGCACGAAGCTGATGCCGCCCTGCTTGGACGCCTTGCTGGTGCGGACGAGGCAGAAGATCCAGTCGGCCTTGTCGGCGTAGCTGGTCCACACCTTCTGTCCGTTGACGATGTAGTGATCGCCCGCATCCTCTGCGCTGGTCGCGAGGCCGGCGAGGTCGGACCCGGCATTGGGTTCGGAATAGCCCTGGCACCAGCGGATTTCGCCGCGCGCGATCTTGGGCAGATGGTCCAGCTTCTGCTCCTCGCTGCCGTATTTCAGCAGCGCAGGCCCGAGCATCGAAATGCCGAAGCTGTTCAGCGGGTTGCGCGCCCGCATCGCGCGCATTTCCTCGCGCAGCACCTTGGTTTCCGCCGGCGACAGCCCGCCACCGCCATATTCCTTCGGCCAATCAGGGACGGTCCAGCCGCGTTCGCCCATCACCTTCAGCCATTGCGCCTGCGCCGGATTGGCATTGGGATCATAGTGGCGTCCACCCCAGCAGACGTCCTGATCGCCACGGATCGGCTCGCGCATGTCTGGCGGGCAGTTCGCCTCCAGCCAGGCACGGGTGTCGGCTCTGAATTGATCGAGATCGGTCATCATTGGCTCCAGGCAAGCGCATGCGCCGCGCGGGCGGCGGCAAGCGCGGTGCGGTCTTGATACAAATCGGCGATCACCTGCACGCCGATCGGCAGGCCGTCGCCATCGCGGCCGATCGGCACACTGGTCGCAGGCAGCATCGGCAGCGTGGCGAGGCCGGGAAAGGCGAACTGGTGGAGGAACGGCGTATCCTCGCCGTCGATGTCCAGCCGTCGGTGGGGCAGGGGGGTATCGTCGTGTGGAAAGGCGGTCATGCCGACGGTCGGCGCGATCACGACATCGTACGTCTCGAACAGGCGGCGCCACCGGCGCTGCATCCGCGCCTGCTCGTCATGCAGGTGCAGCCAGGTCGCCAGTGTCGGCGGCTCATGCCCGGGCGGTTGCGGCCCGCGCACCGACATCGCGATGTTGAGCATCTGTTCGTAGGCGGCGTTCTGCCGCTCGAGGTCGGGCAGCAGGTCGCTCGCCGTATCGACCGTCGCACCTTGCGCGCGGAAGCGCTCGGCAAGATCGTCGATCGCATCCCGGATCGCGCGCTGCACCTTCGCCTTGGGCGCATCGACCAGCAGCAGGATGCGCCACTCCTCGCCATGGCGCTTGGCGGGTGCAAGCGGGTGGTCGGCAACGATCTGCAGCGCCGCCTCCAGATCGTCCGCATCGCGGGCCAGGGGCCCGATCACCGACAAGACCGACTTGGCGAAGTCGGTGCCGGGAAAGAAATGCCCGTCGGTCGGCAATACGCCATAGGTCGGCTTGTGCCCCCAGACGCCGTTGAACGCCGCCGGCACGCGGATCGAGCCGCCAATGTCGGACCCGAACTCCAGCGGCACCATGCCGCTCGCCAGCGCGACCGCGGACCCGCCCGACGATCCACCCGCCACGCGCGCCGGATCGAACGCATTGCGGGTGCGGCCATAGATCGGGTTGTTCGATTGGATATCGGCGAGCCGCGGCGGCACGTTGGTCTTGCCGAGCACGATCGCGCCCGCGGCCTTCAGTCGCTGCACGGCCACCGCATCCTCCGCGGCGACGAAGTCGCGGAACTGCTCGACGCCGAACGTCGTCGGCAGGCCGGCGACGTTGAAGCTTTCCTTGATCGTCATCGGCACGCCGAGCAGCGGCGCGTCGAACCCTTCCGCTATTCGTGCATCGAGCGCGCGTGCCGCAGCGCGGGCACGGTCATAGTCTTTCACCACGACCGCGTTGAGGTCAGGATTCGCCGCCTCGATCCGCGCGATCGCGGCTTCGGTTTCGGCGAGGGCGGTGGTGTCACCGGCACGGACGGCCGCGGCAGTGGCGAGGGCGGAGGGCGGGGTCATATGCCCGTCGCTTCGGCAAAAGGCTTGTACCCCCACACTCCGTCATTCCCGCGAAGGCGGGAATCCATAACCGCTACCGTATCGAGAGAGTCGTGACGTCTGCGCGTCTGGATCCCCGCCTGCGCGGGGATGACGAAGAGGGGGAGGGCCCTCACTTTAACCGCCCACCGCTGGCCGCGGCATCCTTCAGGCTCTTCGCCGCGGTGAAGCCGTGCTTCTCCAGCCCCGCCACGATCTTCCCCAGTCCCTCGCTCTGCGCCCAGAACATCGGGCCGCCGCGATAGACCGGCCAGCCATAGCCGTAGATCCACACCACATCGACATCGCTTGCCCGCTGCGCCTTGCCTTCCTCCAGGATCAGCGCGCCTTCGTTGACCATCGTGTACAGCGTCCGCTCGACGATCTCCTCGTCGGTCACCTCGTGCTGCGGCGTGCCGGTCTTGTCGCGCCATTCCTGGATGATCTCGGCGACCCGCGGGGACGGGGTGGGGTTCCGCTTCTCGTCGTAATCGTAGAAGCCCGCCTGCTTCTTCTGCCCCCAGCGCCCTTCGGCGGCGAGCGCGTCGCGGACGTTCTCGATACGGTTGGGGTCGCGATGCCAGCCGATGTCGACGCCGGCGAGGTCGGCCATCTGGAACGGCCCCATCGGCATGCCGAAGGCGACATGGACGCGGTCGATCTGTTCCGGCGTCGCGCCTTCCAGCAGCAGCTTGTTCGCCTCGACCTGCCGCGGCATCAGCATGCGGTTGCCGATGAAGCCATAGGTGACGCCCGCCACCACGGCGACCTTCTTGATCTTCTTGGCAAGGTCCATGACCGTCGCCAGCACGTCCGGCGCCGTCTTCGCGCCGCGCACCACTTCCAGCAGCTTCATGACGTTGGCCGGCGAGAAGAAGTGCATGCCGACGACGTCCTGCGGTCGCTTGGTGACGGCGGCGATTTCGTCGATGTCGAGGTAGGAGGTGTTGCTGGCGAGGATCGCGCCGGGCTTGGCAATGCTGTCGAGCCGCGTGAAGATCTCCTTCTTCACGTCCATATTCTCATACACTGCCTCGATGATGAGGTCGCATTCGCCCAGCGCGTCGAAGTCGAGCGTGGGGGTGAGGGCGCCCATCGCCGCTTCGACCTGTTCGGGCTTCATCCGGCCCTTGGCGGCGGTCGCCTCGTAATTCTTGCGGATCACGCCGGTGCCGCGATCCAGCGCCTCCTGCGCCATCTCGACGATCGTCACCGGGATGCCCGCCGACAGGAAGTTCATCGCGATGCCGCCACCCATCGTGCCGGCGCCGATCACGCCGACGCGTTTGATCGGGCGCTTGACGGTGTCGGCGGGGACGTCGTCGATCTTGGCCGCCTGACGTTCGGCGAAGAAGATGTGGCGCTGCGCGGCGGATTGGTTGCCCATCATCAGCTTCATGAATTCCTGCCGTTCGAAGGCGATGCCGTCCGCGAACGACGTCTCGGTCGCCTTCACAACGCAGGCGATGTTGGCGGCGGGCGCGTCGAAGCCGCGGAAGCGGCGGCCGTTGGCCTTTTCGAACGCGGCAACCGCATCCGGGTCGGGCTGCACCGTCCGCTCCGACGCACGCGGGATCGGCCGCTTCGCCTTTACCTCGTTCGCAAAGGCGATCGCATCCGCCTCCAGGCTGTCCTCTCCGACGATCTTGTCGATCAGGCCGGCCTCCTGCGCCTTCTTCGCGCTGATCGGATCACCCTTGGCGGTCATCTCCAGCGCCATCGCGACGCCGGCGATCCGCGGCAGCCGCTGCGTGCCGCCCGCACCGGGCAGCAGGCCGAGCTTCACTTCGGGCGTGCCGAGCTTCGCCGAGGGGACCGCGACGCGATAATGACAGCCCAGCGCCACCTCGCACCCGCCACCCAGCGCCGTGCCGTGGATCGCCGCGACGATCGGCTTGGTCGATGCCTCGATCATGTCGACGACGGTGGGCAGGCCCGGCTCGACCATCGGTTTGCCGAACTCGGTGATGTCGGCGCCGGCGAAGAAGGTACGGCCATCGCAGCGGATCACCATCGCCGCGATCGAGGCATCGGCGACGCCTTCCTTGATCGCGGCCTCCAGCCCCTGCCGCACGGCTGCGCCCAGCGCATTGACCGGCGGGTTGTCGGAAATGATGACGAGTACGTCGTCGTGGCGTTCGGTGCGGATCGGCGAAGTCATCGGGTCAGTCCTTCCTAAGGCGTCCCCCGGTCGGCGCCGGGGTCACGAAATGGTCAATTGAGCGCGGCGTAGATCATCGTCTTCAGCTCGCGCCGGATCGGGTAGAGGCCCGACGGGCTCAGCTGCGTCATGAACACCATGTGCAGCCGCTCGACGGGGTCGATGAAGAAGGCGGTCGAGAACATCCCGCCCCAATAATATTCGCCCTTCGATCCGGGCATCATCGTGCGGGCAACGTCCTGCGTCACGGCAAAGCCCAGGCCGAAGCCGGTGCCGGCATTCTGCGTCTCGCTGAACAGCGACCGCGACAGGCTGCTGAGGTCCTTGCCGCCGGGTAGGTGGTTCATCGTCATCAGCTCGAGCGTCTTGCGCCCGACGATCCGCGCGCCGTCCAGCGATCCGCCATTTTCGCACATCCGGCAGAAGCGGTGATAATCGAGCGCCGTCGACACCAGGCCACCGCCGCCGGACAGCAGCTTGGGCTGTCGGCTCCACGCGCTCACCTCGCCGCGATCGTAGATCACCCGGCCCTTACCCTCGACCAATGTATAGCAGTCGGTCAGCCGGTCGGTCTTGTCCTCGGGCACCGCAAAGAAAGTGTCGTGCATGCCCAGCGGGCCGAAGATGCGCGTGGCGAAGAACTGGTCGAGCGGCATCCCCGACACGCGCTGCACCACTGCGCCGAGCACGTCGGTCGCGACGGAATAATTCCACGCCGTTCCCGGCGAAAACTCCAGCGGCAGCTTGCCCAGCGCCGCGACGAAACCGTCGAGGTCATGGTTGCCGTGCCAGCTCTCCAGCTTCGATTCGCGATGCGCGGCGTCGATATTCGACCGGTTTTGGAAACCATAGGTCAGCCCGGCGGTATGGCGCAGCAGGTCGAGCATACGCATCGGCTCGGTAGTCGCTTTGGTGACGAACGGAACGCCGCCGCCGCCGCCGTCATAGACGCCGACGCCTTTGAACTCCGGCAAGACGTGGTGGACAGGCGTATCGACCGCGACCTTGCCCTCCTCGACCAGCATCATGAAGGCGAGGCTGGTGATCGGCTTCGTCATCGACGCGATGCGGAAGAGCGAACGTTCGTCGATATTTGGCCCGCCTTCGCGCGCCGCCCCCTGATGCGAGAAATGGGCGATCTCGCCATCGCGCGCGATTAGCAGCTGTGCATTCGGCAGGCGTCCGGTGTCGAGGTAGCGCGCCTTCAGAAACGCGTCGATCGCCGCCAGCCGATCGGGGGCGAAGCCCAGCGCGCGTGCATCGGTGTCGGCCATGCGGTGACATACCCCAGTTTCGAACTTATCTGCTCTATTGCCTTGAGCGGCGGCGGAATCAACAGTAACCTTTCATCGAAACACCGTAACCGCAAGCGCGGGCGGGACGATATGGAGAGGATGCCGACATGGCCAGCGCGCCCGCTAGCGAGCCGATCGTACCCCTGCCGCCGACATGGCCGGCGATGCCGCTGCCCCAGGTGGATGCGCTGCTGACCGCGCCCGGCGCGAAGTTCGAGATGGACGAGGTCGTGATCCGCGGCGTGCCGACTCGGGTGTGGAAGAACGCACCGCCGTCGATGCGATTCCTGATCGAGGCGAGTCGCGGCCACGGCGACCGGTTGTTCGTCATCTACGAGGACGAGCGCGTGTCGTATGAGGCGCATTACCGCGCCGTCGCCACGCTTGCGGCGCATTTGGTTTCCCTGGGTGTCGGGAAGGGGGATCGCGTTGCGCTCGCGATGCGCAACCTGCCCGAATGGCCCGTCGCCTTCTTTGCGGCCGTATCGATCGGCGCGATCATGGTGCCGCTCAACGCCTGGTGGACGGGTGCCGAGCTGGATTACGGGCTGCGCGATTCGGGTTCGCGCGTGCTGATCGTCGATGACGAACGTCACGCGCGGTTGCACGATGTCTATGGCAGCCTGCCGCAGTTGGAGCGGGTGGTCGTCGCGCGCGCGTCGATGCCGCTGGCGGAGGGCGTGGAGCGGCTCGAAGATATCATCGGGACGCCGCACGACTGGCCGAACCTGCCCGTCACGCCGCTGCCGCCCGCCGACATCGCCCCGGATGACGAGGCGACGATCTTCTACACCAGCGGCACGACCGGCGCGCCCAAGGGTGCGCTGGGCACGCACCGCAATTTCATGACCAACATCCTGTCGAGTGGGTTCACCGCGGCGCGCAGCTATCTGCGCCGCGGCGAAACGCCGCCCGATCCCACACCGCGCGTTAGCCTCACCGTCATTCCGATGTTCCACGTCACCGCCTGTTCGGCGGGGATGATGGGAACGATCGCGACCGGATCGACGACGATCTACATGCGCCGCTGGGACACGGCGCGTGCGCTGGAGATCATCGAGCGTGAGCGCGTCAACATGACCGGCGGCGTGCCGACGATCGCCTGGCAGCTGCTCGAGCACCCAGATCGGGCGAAATACGATCTCTCGTCGCTGGAAACGATTGCTTATGGCGGCGCACCCTCGGCGCCCGAACTGGTGCGGCGCATCTATCAGGAATTCGGCGCGCTGCCAGGCAATGGCTGGGGGATGACGGAGACGACCGCGACCGTCACGCAGCATGGCGCCGAGGATTATCTCAACCGACCGGCGAGCGCGGGCGCGCCCGTCGCCGCGGCGGATATCGAAATCCGTGCCGACGACGGCGTCACCGTTCTGCCCCGTGGCGAGATCGGCGAGCTTTGGGCGCGCGGGCCGATGATCGTGAAGGGCTATTGGAATAAGCCCGAAGCGACCGCCGCGACCTTCGTGGATGGCTGGGTGCGCACCGGCGACCTCGCGCGGATCGATGACGACGGCTTCCTGTTCATCGCCGATCGCGCCAAGGACATCGTGATTCGCGGCGGCGAGAACATCTATTCGATCGAGGTGGAGAACGTGCTCTACGCCCACCCCTCGGTCACCGACGCCGCGCTGGTCGGCATCCCACACCGGACGCTGGGCGAGGAGCCGGCGGCGATCGTCCACCTGTGCCCCGGCTGCACCGCGACCGAGGCGGAATTGCAGGGGTTCGTGCGGGAGCGGCTGGCGGCGTTCAAGGTGCCCGTCGCGATCCGCTTCCTGCCCGAACCGCTGCCGCGCAACGCCAATGGCAAGATCCTGAAACGCGAGCTGAAAGCGCTGTTCGAGGATCATTCCGCCGCCGCCGCTTAGGCGGGTGCAAACAGAAGGGTGGCGGCGCGCGAAAATGCGCTAGAGCAGGGGGATGGCCGACGATCCCGATCCTGCTCCCCCGTCACCCCCCATCACGCCCGAGGAGCAGATCGCGCTCGGCGCGCCGCTGATGCCCGGCACCCGCAGCGAGATCGGCCGCATCGCGCAGCGCCGCGATCGTCTGCTCGCCGCCTTCACGCTGATCGCCGGTATCGGCCTTGCGCTCGGCACGCCCTTCGCGCTGAAATCGGGCGCGGAATTCTTCCTGCCGCTGACGACGGCGCTGGTGATCGCCATCGCGCTGGTGCCGGTGCTCGAATGGCTCGAACGGCGCGGCATCCCCTCCGCGATCGCAGCGCTGTTCTGCATCCTGGTGTTCCTGATCATCGCCAACATCGCGATCGCGGCGATCGTGGTGCCGGCGACGGACTTCTTCCAGCTGCTGCCCAGCCGGATCACGCGCATCCAGCATAATCTGTCGCCGTTGCTCGACCTCTATTCGACGCTCGAAAAATCGGTGAACAAGATGTTCCGGCAGATCGCGTCGACGCCGGTGCGTCAGCCGCAGACCGCCGCGGTCGCACCGCCCAGCTCGATCCTGGAACTGGCCGCGACGTCGGCACCGACGGTCATCGTCCAATTCTTCTTCGGTATCCTGATCGTCTTCTTCTTCCTGTCGGGCTGGACCGGACTGCGCAAGAAGACGATCACCGGGCGCACCAGCTTCGACGGCGCGATGGCGACCGCCCGGGTGATCCAGGACGTCGTCGATGACGTGTCCGCCTATCTGGGCACGATCACGCTGATCAACCTCACTCTGGGCGGTATCGTCGCGGGCGCGCTGTATTTCCTCGGCATGCCGTCGCCGCTGATGTGGGGCGGTATCGTCGCACTGCTCAACTATATCCCCTATTTCGGCCCGATCCTGGCGGCATTCCTGCTCGCGATCGGGGGGTTGATGACCTTCACCGACATCTGGCTGGCACTGATTCCGCCGGGCGTGATGATCGGCTGTCACCTCGTGGAGGCGAATGCGATCACGCCGCTGATCGTCGGCCATCGGCTGACGATCAGTCCGCTGATGATCCTGGTGTCGATCAGCTTCTGGGGCTGGGTATGGGGCACGACGGGCGCCGTTCTGGCGGTGCCGCTGCTGATCATCATCCAGACCGTGCTGGGCGCGGCGGGCAAGCCCGACATCGCCGGATTTCTGTTCGAACACGGCACATTGGTGCATCAGGAACGTGCCCGGCGACGCCGGAGTGAGGGGGAGGGCGAAGAAGGTCGTTGACACCCCCCGCGCCCTCGCTTAGTGGGCGCGCCTCAACGCTTTCAGCGGGTGTAGCTCAGTTGGTTAGAGCGCCGGCCTGTCACGCCGGAGGTCGCGGGTTCGAGCCCCGTCACTCGCGCCATTCCTCCCTGGAATGGTATGATTTGCCGAGACAAGCATAGCGCATTGCGCCGCGTGCCTAACACGCGGGTGTAGCTCAGTTGGTTAGAGCGCCGGCCTGTCACGCCGGAGGTCGCGGGTTCGAGCCCCGTCACTCGCGCCACCGGTCAGCACCGGTGGCATCCGCCCCAAGGGCGTCGATCCTCTCCTCATATGTCATGGCTCGCGTCAGCCGATCGGGCGGCGTCCATCGGCTATCCAAACACGGGCTTACCGTGCTTCTCGACACGCGCAGGGCGCGCAGACTGCGTTACCGCCAGCGCCCGGTCTCCATCCACAGCAGCAGCGGCTTGAGCGGCAGGATCCAGACGATCCCGGCGACGAGATAGAAGGGTGCCTGCAGCCACCACGGCCATGTGCCGACGACGCCCGACAGGCTGACGATCCCGACGCACCAGATCGCGATCAGGCTCAGGATGATGAGCATGCCGGCGGGTTTGCGCCACGTGGGGGTCATAAGGCGATCCAGTCTGATTCGGTGGCGATGGCGTGGAGCGGCACATCCCACGGATCGGCCGGCAGCGCAGCGACTCGCTGCACCGACCATGCAATCCCCACCCGCCACGCATCAGGATGCGCGGCAAAGGCGCGATCGTAATGTCCGGCCCCTTGGCCCAGGCGATTTCCCGCGTCGTCGAAGCCCACGAGTGGCGTCAGGATGATGTCGGGCGACACCTCGGGCGCATCGGCTGAGGGTTGTAGCAGGCCGAAGGCGCCGCGTTCCAGCGGGTGCGATGCGTCCCACGACAGGAAGCGAAGCGGCGCGGCCCGCGTCGTGACGTGGGGCAGTGCGAGCGCGCATCCCGCCGCACGCGCCGCGTCGGTGAGCGGTGCTGGATCGGCCTCGCTGCCCAGCGGCCTATAGCTCGCGACGATCAATCCCGGCCGCAAACGTTCAACGAACGCCGCGGCCAGCTTGATCGGTGCCTGCGGCGCGAAGCCGTCACGAACAGCGCGCAGGTAGGCGCGGAGGGCGAGCTTGTCGGTCATCGCTCCACGCGGTCACGAGAGGAGAGGGGCGGGTGGCGGGACCGCCATGGCCGTGTGCCAAAATATCCACTGACGCCCTGTAACGTCAGGTGGGGACCATGTGCGTCGGACCAGGATCCGGGCAGGGACAGCCCCCATGGATGATGAATAGCCTCAGGGATAAAGTAAGGCTCGTACCGGGCAGAACCCGCCGCCAACCAATTTAGGATGGGCGGAGCGCACTGGCAATGGGGCAGGGGCCTTATCCTGCCGCCGGATCGTGCTCCAGTGCGTCGGCCAGCGCTTCCAGCCGATCGGCGATGCGTTGCAATGCTGGTTCGCTCACCGCCGCGCCCTCGGGCGGGCGCTGGCGGACGTCTTCCAGGGCGTCGGCGAGCATCAGGGCGACGAACAGCATCGCCCGCTCGCCCGGTACGCCGCCCGCGGCGCGCAGGGCCGCCGGCCAGCGCTCGTCGAGCATCTTGCCCAGCTCCACGAGATGCGCTTCCTCACCGTCGCGGCAGGCGACGGTGTGCGGACGACCGCCGATCGGTAGCGAGACGTTCGCCATCAGGCCGGCGTCCCACGGGCGATCACGTCGTCCAGCGCGCTCACCGCTTCGGCCATGCGCGCCTTCAGCGCCGCATGGCGGCGCGCCAGCGCATCGCCTGCCGCGGCGCGGGCCGCGATCGCGGTTTCGATTCGGGCGATCGCCGCGTCGATGCGATCGACGGCGCTCGGCGTATCGGGGGGCGTGTCGGGGAGCGGTTCGGCCATACCTCCTGACCTAGGCTCGCGCCGGGGCAGCGGCAAGTCGTCAAACCGCTTCGCGCAAACACGATCCGCGCATGGCCCGCGGTTGACAGACGGGCGTTCCCCCTCGCAAAGGCGGGGCCGCTTTAACACGTTTAACGCGGCCCCGAATCCGATGCGCCGCGACCCATTGCGAGGAGTGAAGCAGATGACGGTGAAGGTTGCGATCAACGGCTTCGGCCGCATCGGCCGACTGGTGGCGCGCGCGATCATCGAACGCGGTGCCGGCGACCTCGAACTGGTCGCGATCAACGACCTCGCCGATGCCAAGTCAAACGCCTGGCTATTCAGCCGTGACAGCGTTCACGGCAAATACCCCGGCACCGTCACCGCCGAAGGCAACGACCTCGTCATCGACGGCAAGCGTATCCGCGTCACCGCCGAGCGCGATCCCGCCAACCTGCCGCACAAGGAACTGGGCGTCGATCTGGTGCTCGAATGCACCGGTTTCTTTACCGACAACGTCTCGTGCCAGAAGCATATTGATGCGGGCGCGAAGAAGGTGCTGATCTCGGCCCCGGGCAAGGGTGTCGACCTGACCGTCGTTTACGGTGTCAACCACGACAAGCTGACCGCCGAGCACACGATCGTGTCGAACGCGTCCTGCACCACCAACTGCCTGGCGCCGGTCGCCAAGGTACTGAACGACACGGTCGGCATCGAACGCGGTCTGATGACCACCGTCCACGCCTATACCAACGATCAGAAGATTCTCGACCAGATCCACCCGGACCTGCGTCGTGCGCGCGCTGCCGCGATGAGCATGATTCCGACCACCACCGGCGCGGCCCGTGCGGTGGGCGAGGTGCTGCCCGAGCTGAAGGGCAAGCTGGACGGTTCGGCGATCCGCGTGCCGGTGCCCGACGTCAGCCTGATCGACCTGACCTTCACGCCGAAGCGCGACACGACGAAGGACGAGGTCAACGCGATCCTGAAGGCCGCGTCGGAAGACGGCCCGCTGAAGGGCGTGCTCGTCTATTCGGACGAACCGCTCGTCTCGATCGACCTGATGCATTCGCCGCAGTCGTCGACCGTCGACAGCCTGGAAACCGCGGTGCTCGACGGCAAGCTCGTCCGCGTCGTCAGCTGGTACGACAACGAATGGGGCTTCTCGAACCGCATGGTCGACACCGCGACCGCCATGGCGAAGTTCCTCTAAGGCATCGCCAATGACCCATTCCGTCATTGCGAGCGGAGCGAAGCGATCCAGAGCGTCACGCACGACGCTCTGGATCGCCGCGCCGCTGCGCTCCTCGCGATGACGGGGCGGGTATGACGACCGCCGGCACGCTCGTCGGGATCGCCCGGCACGCCTTTCCGAAGGCGCCGATGGAACTGGTCGAAGCCATCGACGTGACGGTCGAACGTGGCCTGCACGGCGATTTTCGCGGCGCGGTGAAGCCCGGCGGGCGCGGCAAGCGGCAGGTGACGCTGATGGAGCGCGGCGACTGGGATGCCGCCATGGCGGACCTCGGACATACGATCCCGTGGCAGGAACGGCGCGTAAACCTGCTGGTCGACGGCTTCGACATCCCGCATGTGCCCGGCACGCGGCTGCGCATCGGCGCGGTCGAGTTGGAGATCACGGTCGAGTGCGACCCGTGCAGCCGCATGGAGACGATCGCGACCGGGCTGAAGGCGGCGCTGACCCCCGACTGGCGGGGCGGGGCCTGTACGCGCGTGAAGGTGCCCGGCCGGATCGCGATCGGCGATCCCGTGTCGGTCGTCTCTTTTTCTTAAGATCTGAAGGACGATATCATGGCTAAGGCCTTCAAGACGCTCGACGATATGGGCGAAGTTCGCGGTAAGCGCGTGCTGGTGCGCGAAGATCTGAACGTCCCGATGGCGGACGGTGCGGTGACCGACGACACGCGGCTGCGCGCGACGCTGCCGACCGTTACCGAACTCGCCGATCGTGGTGCGATCGTGCTGATCCTGGCCCATTTCGGCCGTCCGAAGGGCACGCCGAATCCTGAGATGTCGCTCAGCCGCATCGTCCGCCCCTATTCCGCCGTGCTGGGTCGCGAGGTCCGCTATATCGATTGGGAGGGCGACGAGGCGGCCGTCGCGACGCTGCAACCCGGCGATATCGCGGTTCTGGAGAATACGCGCTTCTTCGGTGGCGAAGAGAAGAACGATCCGCAAGTCGTTGCACGCTTTGCCAAATTGGGCGACCTCTACGTCAACGATGCCTTTTCCGCGGCACACCGCGCGCATGCCTCGACCGAGGGGCTGGCCAAGGTGCTTCCCGCCTTCGCCGGTCGTGCGATGGAGGCCGAACTCGACGCGCTCGAAAAGGCACTGGGCAACCCCGACCACCCCGTCGCCGCCGTGGTCGGTGGCGCCAAGGTGTCGACCAAGCTCGACGTGCTCAAGCACCTCGTCACCCGCGTCGATCATTTGATCATCGGCGGTGGTATGGCGAATACCTTCCTCGCGGCGCGTGGCGTCGACGTCGGCAAGTCGCTGTGCGAGCATGACCTGACCGGCACCGCGGAGGAAATCCTCGAGGCCGCGGACCGTGCCAACTGCACCGTTCACCTGCCGTATGACGTCGTGGTGGCGAAGGAATTCCGCGCCAACCCGCCCGTCCGCACCGTCAATGTCCACGAAGTCGCGGCGGACGAGATGATCCTCGACGTCGGCCCGAGCGCGGTCGAGGCGCTGGGCGATGTGCTGAAGAACTGCCGCACGCTCGTGTGGAACGGCCCGATGGGCGCATTCGAAACACCGCCCTTCGACGTCGCCACCGTCAGCCTGGCGCGCACCGCCGCGGCGCTGACGCAGGACGGCAGCCTCGTCTCGGTTGCGGGCGGTGGCGATACCGTCGCCGCGCTCAATCAGGCGGGCGTAGCGGATCGCTTCACCTTCGTGTCCACTGCCGGTGGCGCCTTCCTCGAATGGATGGAAGGCAAGGCGCTGCCCGGCGTCGCCGCGCTGACCGCCTGATCCGAACCGGAGACGCCGCTCAGGTCGGCGGCGTCTCCTTCAACAGCGGCACGACGATCGTGTTGAGATCGTTGAGGTCGAGCGATGCCGCCTTGGCGTAGCGGACGACGCCTGCGCGATCGATGACGTAATTGGTCGGCACCCCATTGCCGATCAGCGGATATTTGCCCTTCACCCGCCGCGTCGGCGTGATCGCCATCGCCGCAAACAGCGGCTTCATCCGAAAGACCGGCACCGAATCCTCGGTCGCCACCGCGAACACGCGCAGGCCGTGCTTCTGCTGCGTGCGATAATAGGCATCCAGCAGCGGCAGTTCGGCGCGGCAGGGCACGCACCACGTCGCCCAGAAATTCAGGATTACCACCTGCCCGCGCAGATCGGCGAGCCGCACCTTGCTGCCGTCGATCAGCGTCAACTCCGCGTCCGGCGCGGGCTTGCCGACCAGCGGCGACGCATAACGGTCCGCCGCCGCGCCCGCGCCGCTCGCGGTCAATAGCGCAGCGACGATCGCCAGCCGGATTGGTGTCATGATCGTTCCCCCTTGAACCGCATCAAGCGTCCTTTGGCGCGTGCCGTCAAGGCTGCACTCGCCCCTTGCGCAAGGTCCTGCCACGCCGTAGGTTAAACGCGTTAAACAGGCAGGGAGCCGGCATGCTCGGAGTGCGACTCGACACCGAATTGGAAGAGCGGCTCGCCGCGGTCGCGCGCACCCAGGGTCGCAGCAAAAGCGACATCGCGCGCGAGGCGGTGCGTCGCTACGTCGACCTGCACGATGACGCCTATCGCCGCGAGGCCCGCCGCCAGTCGACCCGCGCATCGCAACGCGTATCGAGCGATGATGTGATCTTCTGGCAGGATGCGCGCGCGTGGAAATAAGGCATGGCGGCATCGTGTTGGTCGATGGACCCGACGGCGCGCCGGCGCGGCCGTGCGTCGTCGTCCAGTCCGACCTGTTCAACGCGACGCATGCGACGATCACCGTCTGCCCGCTCACCTCGGTGATCGGTGGCGAGGCGCTGTTCCGCGTGGTCATGTCGCCGCGCGAACACAATGGCCTGACCGCCGAATGCGAGGTGGAGGTCGATCGGATCACCAGCGTCGCACGCGACCGCATCACCGCGGTGATCGGCGATGCCAGCCCCACCCGCATGGAGCAGATCGACCAGGCGCTGCGGCGCTGGCTGATGCTCTGACGACCCCATTTCACGACGTGCCCCCAAGGAGCTACTCATGACCACGAACGTCACGCCCGCCGTCAAGGCGATCCTGGACAAATATGAAGCCACCAGCCCCGCGGTGAAGGCGAACCTCGCCCGCATCCTGATGCAGGGCAAGCTGGGCGGCACCGGCAAGCTCATCATCCTGCCCGTTGATCAGGGCTTCGAACATGGCCCGGCGCGCTCGTTCGCCGTGAACCCGCCGGCCTACGACCCGCATTATCACTATCAGATGGCGGTGGACGCCGGCCTTTCGGCCTATGCCGCGCCGCTCGGCCCGCTCGAGGCGGGTGCCGACACCTTCGCCGGCCAGATCCCGACGATCCTGAAGGTCAACAGCTCGAACAGTTGGGCGACCAGCATCGACCAGGCGGTGACGGCGAGCGTCGGCGATGCGGTGCGCCTCGGCTGCGCGGCGATCGGCTTCACCATCTACCCTGGCTCAGACCAGATTTTCGAGCAGATGGAAGAGATTCGCGAACTGTCCGAAGAGGCGAAGGCCGTCGGCATCGCGACCGTCATCTGGAGCTATCCGCGCGGCGGCAAGCTCAGCAAGGACGGCGAACTGGCGCTCGACGTCGGCGCCTATGCCGCGCACATGGCGGCGCTGCTCGGCGCGCACATCATCAAGGTGAAGCTGCCGTCCGCGCATATCGAGCAGCAGGAAGCCAAGAAGGCGTATGAGGGCACCGACTGGTCGAACCAGGCGGACCGCGTCCGCCACGTCGTCCAGTCGAGCTTCGCCGGTCGCCGTATCGTCGTCTTCTCCGGCGGCGCGGCGAAGGGCGCCGATGCGGTCTATCAGGACGCGCGCGACATCCTGGCGGGTGGTGGCAACGGCTCGATCATCGGCCGCAACACGTTTCAGCGCAGCCGCGAAGACGCGTTAGAGATGCTCGCTAAGCTCGTCGCGATCTACAAGGGCGAGGCATAAGCCGATCCTGCCGCCGCGGCTTTCGTCGCGGCGGCAATCGGGGTAGGGGCCGGGCATGACCGAAGACGATCCGCTTGGCCCCCTCGATCCTGAGTTTGCGGCGCAGTTCCGCCGTGACGACCGCCGGCCGCCGTGCCAGCTCTATCTGATCTCGCCGCTCGACGTAGCGGGTGGCTTCGCCGACCGATTGGCGCGCGCACTCGACGCCGGCCCCGTCGCGGCCTTCCAGTTCCGCGTGAAGGATATCGACCAGCACGCCGCAGCGAAGCTGGCGGAACCGCTTCAGCGCCTGTGCGCGGACCGCGAGGTCGCGTTCATCGTCAACGACAGCATCTCGCTCGCCAAGCGGCTGGGCGCCGACGGCGTGCATCTGGGTCAGGACGATGGCGATCCACGGGAAGCACGTGATGCGCTGGGGCCCAATGTCCAGATCGGCGTGACCTGCCACGACAGCCGACACCTCGCCATGGAAGCGGGCGAGGGCGGCGCGGACTATGTCGCCTTCGGCGCCTTCTATCCGACGACGACCAAGGCGGTGAAGCACGTGCCGGAGCCGTCGATTCTGTCCTGGTGGGCGTCGATGTTCGAACTGCCCAGCGTCGCGATCGGCGGCATCACGCCGGACAACGCAGCGCCGCTGGTGGCCGCCGGCGCGGACTTCCTCGCCGTGTCCGGCGCGGTGTGGAACGGCGACGAAGCCGCCGCCGTGTCCGCATTCACGAAGGTGGTGAACGGCTGAGCCGCTGACTCCCGTCGCCCCGGGGCCCGTCCGGGGCGACGAAGGCGGGCGGCGAAGCGCCCCGCACAAAACCACTGTTCCACGAAACCCTTAGCCCCTCCGCCCGTTGATCCGCCTGCGTAACGGTCAGGGAGCGGATTGATGAAGGCGGCACTCACCACGGCACTCTTGGCGGGCGCCGCGCTCGCCGCGTCGGCGACGGCACAGGCACCGCAAGGCGCCCCGGCGGCCAATCCCGTCGACCGCAACCTGCTCCATGTCCAGGTCATCCTCGATTCACTCGGTTTCGGCCCCGGCCTGCTCGACGGAAAGGGCGGCCAGTCGCTCACCGCCGCGCTGAAGGGGTTCCAGGAGGCCAAGGGCCTGCCCAAGACCGGCAAGCCCGACGCCGCGACGCTCGCGGCGCTCTATCCCTATCGTGCCAAGCGCCCGACCGCGCGCTTCATGCTGACGCGCGAGGCGCTCGCCGGGCCGTATATCAACCCGCTGCCCAAGGATTACGGCGAGCAGGCGAAGCTGCCGACGATCGGCTATGCGACGCCGATGGAAAAGCTGGCGGAAATGTTCCACACCAGCCCCGAGACGCTGATCGCGCTCAATTCCCCCTCGACGCGGTTGAAGGTCGGCAACACGATCATCGTTCCCAATGCGCTGCCCGCGTCGCGTAACTATGACGCCAAGCTGCCCGATCACTGGCGCCAGACGCTCAACATGCTCAACGTCGACGCCAACCAGCCCGTCGCCGACCACATCGTCGTCGACAAATCGGACAAGGTGCTGCGCGTCCTCGACAAGGACGATAAGTTGATCGCGCAGTTCAGCGCGACGATGGGGTCGGAGCACGATCCGCTGCCGCTGGGGACGTGGAAGATCTACGGCGCCGATTACAACCCCAAGTTCCACTATAACCCTGCGCTGTTCTGGGACGCGAAGAAGGGCGACGAGAAGGAGCTGCTGCCGCCGGGGCCGAACGGTCCGGTCGGCGTGGTGTGGCTCGATCTGTCGAAGGAGCATTACGGTATCCACGGTACGCCCCACCCCGAACTGATCGGCCGAACGGAAAGCCATGGCTGCATCCGCCTGACCAACTGGGATGTCGCGCGCCTGGCGCAGATGGTGAAGCCGGGCACCAAGGCGGTCTTCCAGGCGTGAGGGGTGTGGCGGCGGTAGCCCCGCTCCCCCCGTCACCCCGGACTCGTTCCGGGGTCCACTCCGCGGCGAGGGGGGCGGCTAGAGCCTTCAGCCATCCCCTTGCTGCACGGTGGACCGCGGCAAACGTCCGGGGTGACGAAGGGGAGGGTGCATGACTCGCCTCGGCTGGGGCATCCTTGTCGGCTTGGTGCTGCTCGTCGCCGCGTTCGTCGCCATGACCCGCTTCGGCACCGCCGACCCCTCGGCGCGCCGCGTGACGGCCGCGGCGAGCGCCCCCGAACCGGCCGCGGAGGCCCCGGCACCGACCGGCCAACTCACTGTCCCCGTCGCCGGCATTGCCCGCACCACGATCACGGACAGCTGGAACGACCCCCGCGAAGGCGGCAGCCGCGGGCATCACGGCACGGACATTCCCGCACCCGCCGGCACCCCCGTTCTCGCCGCCGCGGCCGGCCGCGTCGAAAAGCTGTTCCAGTCCGGCCGCGGCGGTACGACGCTCTACATCCGCTCGCCCGACCGCCGCTGGGTCTATTATTACGCGCATCTGTCGGGCTACGCGCCGGGTATCGCCGTCGGCCAGCCCGTGCGTGCCGGGCAGACGATCGCCTATGTCGGCGACACCGGCGATGCGGGTGCGGGCAATTATCACCTCCATTTCGGCATGCAGCGCATGGGGGCGGGTGATCGCTGGTATCAGGGCGAGGACGTCAATCCGTTCCCGATGCTTGCCGCTTCGGCGCCTGCACGGTAAAGCGCGGCCACCCGGCGTGGCTCATCGCCCGCCAAACTCGCTCTTTCCAGTAGGTTCAATCCCATGAAGATCAGCGGCGTGGACATCCGTCCCGGCAACATCATCGAATATGAAGGCGGCATCTGGCGCGCGGTCAAGATCCAGCACACGCAGCCCGGCAAGGGCGGTGCGTACATGCAGGTCGAGATGAAGAACCTGATAGACGGCCGCAAGAACAACGTCCGCTTCCGCTCGGCGGAGACGGTCGAGCGCGTGCGCCTCGACACCAAGGATTTCCAGTATCTGTTCCGCGACGGCGACCAGCTGACCTTCATGGACAAGGAAAGCTACGAACAGATCACGCTCGACGCGGGCATCCTCGGCGATGCCGCGGCCTTCCTGCAGGATGGTATGGACGTCGTGCTCGAACTGTATGATGAAAAGCCGATTTCGGTCGAACTGCCGAGCACGATCGAAGCGACGATCGTCGAGGCGGATGCCGTGGTGAAGGGGCAGACCGCCTCGTCCAGCTACAAACCCGCCATCCTCGACAATGGCGTTCGCGTGATGGTGCCGCCGCATATCGGAGCCGGCACGCGCATCGTCGTCGACGTGTACGAGCAGACGTACGTCCGCCGCGCGGATTGATTGATGATCCCTCTCCCATCGGGAGAGGGTGGCCGAGCGTAGCGAGGTCGGGTGAGGGCAGGACCTTCATCCGACCCTCACCCTCCCACCGCCTATCGGCGGCGGGCCCCTCCCTCTCCCGCCGGGAGAGGGGTATAGAGATTATCCCATGCCCTCCCATTCCGGCCTCTTCACCGTCATCGAGCGCGCCGCCCGCAAGGCCGGCACCGCGCTGCGTCGCGACTTCAACGAGGTTCAGCACCTCCAGGTCAGCCGCAAGGGGCCTGCCGACTTCGTGTCGATCGCCGACAAGCGCGCCGAGCAGACCCTGTTCGAGGAATTGCGCAAGGCGCGTCCCGACTGGGGCTTCCTGATGGAAGAGGGCGGCGAGGTGAAGGGCGATCCCCACAAGCCGCGCTTCATCATTGATCCGCTGGATGGCACGTCGAACTTCCTCCACGGCATCCCGCATTTCGCGATCTCGATCGCGGTCGAGGAACTTACGCCGGCCGGCAAGCGCGAGATCACGACCGCGCTCGTCTACCAGCCGCTGACCGACGAGAGCTTCTGGGCCGAAAAGGGCCGAGGCGCCTGGCTGACCGACCAGCGTCTGCGCGTTTCGGCGCGCCGCGATCTGTCGGAAGCGCTGATCGCCACGGGTATCCCGTTCCTGGGCCATGGCGATTTCGTCCAGTGGAGCCGCATCTTCGGTGCGGTCGCCC
Organism: Sphingomonas sp. NIC1; assembly: GCF_001638925.1. Lineage (NCBI taxonomy): Bacteria > Pseudomonadati > Pseudomonadota > Alphaproteobacteria > Sphingomonadales > Sphingomonadaceae > Sphingomonas > Sphingomonas sp. NIC1. The sequence goes on along the minus strand of NZ_CP015521.1, from coordinate 225,841 downwards.
CTGAAGTCGCCGGCATCCGTCGTTTCGGCTCGGCTGCGCTCGACCTCGCCTGGGTCGCGGCGGGTCGCTTCGACGGCTATTGGGAATCGGGCCTCAAGCCCTGGGATACCGCAGCCGGCCTGCTACTGGTCAAGGAAGCTGGCGGCTACGTCACCGACTTCCGCGGTGCCGACCGGGCGATGGAAAAGAACGAATTCCTCGCCGCCAACGACGGCCTGCACGTCAAGCTGCACAAGCTGGTCGCCGGCGCGCTGCGCTGATTGCAGGGCGGTCCGACCCGCTTTCACCCTTCTCAGGCTGCGCCCTCTTGTCCCTCTCCCGTCGGGAGAGGGAAGGGGCCCACTCCCGCAGGCAGTGGGAAGGGTGAGGGTGCGCGCCTGAACCGCGCCTTTCTGCGATTCATTCTCACGCCGCCACGGCCTTGCCCGACCCGGCGCGGAGGCCTAAAGCCACCCCATTCCTATCGCATGTGCGAGATGCCCTTTGGTTGACCTGTCGCAATATCTGCCGATCCTGCTGTTCCTGGGCGTTGCCATCGCGCTGTCGAGCACTTTCGTGTTCCTGCCGATGGCGGTGTCGCGGCTGACCGGCAGCAACAAGCCGAACGAGCAGAAGCTGTCGGAATATGAGTGCGGCTTCCCCGCATTCGAGGATCCGCGCAGCCAGTTCGACGTGCGTTTTTATCTCGTCGCGATCCTGTTCATCATCTTCGATCTTGAAGCCGCGTTCCTATATCCTTGGGCAGTCTCGGTTTTCAGCATCGGCTGGACCGCATGGATCTCCATGATGATCTTCATCGGCGAACTGGCCCTCGGCCTCGTCTACGCCTGGAAAAAGGGAGCGTTGGATTGGGAATGACCCCCATGTCCGGACCCGTTGAACTCGATCGCTCGGCCGCCGGCACCGCTCTGGTGCAGCCGGACCAGGGCTTTTTCGACAGCCTGAACGGCGAGCTGACCGACAAGGGCTTCCTCGTCACCTCGACCGAGGAGCTGTTCCAGTGGGCGCGTACCGGCTCGCTGTGGTGGATGACGTTCGGCCTCGCGTGCTGCGCGGTCGAAATGATCCACGTCAACATGCCGCGCTACGACCTCGAACGCTTCGGTGCCGCGCCGCGCGCCAGCCCGCGTCAGTCTGACGTAATGATCGTCGCGGGCACGCTGTGCAACAAGATGGCGCCGGCGCTGCGCAAGGTCTACGACCAGATGTCGGAACCGAAGTACGTCATCTCGATGGGCAGCTGCGCCAACGGTGGCGGCTATTATCATTACAGCTACAGCGTCGTGCGCGGTTGCGATCGCGTGGTGCCCGTGGACATCTATGTCCCCGGCTGCCCGCCGACCGCGGAAGCGCTGCTCTATGGCATCATGCAGTTGCAGCGGAAAATCCGCCGCAGCGGGAGCATCGAACGGTGAGGGCGCCCGCTCCCGCCTTTGCGGCGAACCTCAACGGGGAAACGATCGAAGCGGTCCGCGCGACGCTCGGCGCGGCGCTGATCGACGCGGTCGACCAGGTCGGCGAGGTCGCGCTCTACGTCGAGCGTGAAGCGATCGCCGACGCGCTGACCAAGCTGCGCGATACGCCCGGTCTCGAATACCAGCAGCTGATGGAAATCGCCGGCGTGGACTATCCCGATCGCGCGGAGCGGTTCGAGGTCGTCTATTGCCTGCTGTCCCTGACCCGGAACCACCGCCTGCACGTCCATGTCGCGACCGACGAGGACAAGCCGGTTCCCTCGGTCACGGGCATCTGGCCGGTCGCCGGCTGGCTGGAGCGCGAGGTGTACGACATGTACGGTGTGCTGTTCGCCGGTAACGCCGACCTGCGCCGTATCCTGACCGACTATGGCTTCCGCGGTCATCCGCAGCGCAAGGACTTCCCGCTCTCCGGGTTCGTTGAAATGCGCTATTCGGAAGAGGCGAAGCGCGTCGTCTATCAGCCGGTGCAGCTGGCGCAGGACTTCCGCAACTTCGATTTCCAGAGCCCGTGGGAAGGCGCGCAATATGTGCTGCCGGGCGACGAGAAGGGCATGGTCCCCGAAGCCAAGGGCGCGCCGACGCCGCTAAAGGCGGATACGATCGTTAAGGCCGATGCGCCGACGCAGCCGAAGGCGGCGCCGGTGACGAACGAACCGAAGACCACGGAGGCGCCGTCGCAGACCGGCGCGGGCGAACCGCATGCGGGCAACAAGGGCGGCGACAAGCCGGCCGCGTCCGACGTGATCCCGACCAAGGGCCAAGGACAGAACCAGTGAGCGACTATGTCGACGAACTGATGCACGTCACCGATGCCGCCGATCCGACGACCGGCGACGTGACGATTCAGAACTACACGATCAATTTCGGCCCGCAGCATCCCGCGGCACACGGCGTGTTGCGCCTCGTCATGGAGCTCGACGGAGAAATCATCGAGCGTGTGGATCCGCATGTCGGCCTGCTGCATCGCGGCACCGAGAAGCTGATCGAGTACAAGACCTACGCGCAGGCGCTGCCGTATTTCGACCGGCTCGATTACTGTTCGCCGATGTGCATGGAGCACAGCTTCGTGCTCGCGGTCGAGAAGCTGCTCGATATCGAGGTGCCGCTGCGCGCCCAGTATCTGCGCGTCTTCTTCGCCGAACTGACCCGCATCTCGAACCACATGCTCAACCTCGGCAGCCACGTCATGGACGTTGGCGCGATGACGCCGAACCTGTGGCTGTTCGAGATCCGCGAAGACTGCCTCAACTTCTTCGAGCGTGCCTCGGGCGCGCGCATGCACCACAATTACATGCGCCCCGGCGGCGTCCATCAGGACGTGCCGCTCAAGCTGCTGACCGATATCGCCGACTGGCTGGACACGCGCCTGCCGCGCCTGTTCGAGGACGCGATTTCGCTGGTCGCCGACAATCGCATTTTCAAGCAGCGCAACGTTGATATCGCGACGGTCAGCCGCGAAGACGCGATCGCCTGGGGCTTCTCCGGCCCGATGATCCGCGCCGCGGGCATTCCGTGGGACCTTCGCAAGTCGCAGCCCTATGACGCCTATGCGCGCATGGACTTCGACATTCCGGTCGGCACGCGTGGCGATTGCTACGACCGCTTCATGGTGCGCGTCGAAGAGGTTCGCCAGTCCGCGCGGATCATGAAGCAGTGCCTCGCCGAAATGCCGGAAGGGCCGATCGCCTCAACCGACCGCAAGGTCGTGCCGCCGAAGCGCGCCGAGATGAAGAGCTCGATGGAAGCGCTGATCCATCACTTCAAGCTCTATACCGAGGGCTATCACGTCCCGGCCGGCGAAGTGTATGTCGCGACCGAAAGCCCCAAGGGCGAGTTCGGCGTGTTCCTCGTCGCCGACGGATCGAACAAGCCCTATCGCTGCAAGATCCGTCCGACCGCGTTCAGCCACCTGCAGGCGATGGACTTCATGTCGAAGGGCCACATGCTGGCGGATACGACCGCGATCCTGGGCGCGATGGACATCGTGTTCGGCGAGTGCGACCGGTGAGCATCGACCGCCCCGGCATCGCGCACGCCATGATCGCGCGCTACAATGCGCAGTACGCCGACGCCTATGTCGCGTTCATGACCGACGATGCCTGCGAGGCGGGCTATCGCGGCGCCGTGCTGCGCGAGGGTCGGGAAGGTGTGCGGTCGGGCCTCAAGGCGATGTTCGCCCAATATCCGCAAAATCGTGCGGACATTCTCGCGACGTTCGAGCTGGGGGAGACGGTCGTCCTGCATGAGGCGGTCGAGCGTGCGCCCGGTGGCGAGACGTTCGAGGTCATGTCCGTCTATTCGTTTGAAGGCGACAAGGTGTCGCGCGTGGAGTTCATCCGCTGATGGCTGAAGCAGCCCAGATCCCCGACGAAGCCGAAACCCGCGCACGTTGGGGCGGTTTCGCGTGGACCGAAGAGAACCAGAAGAAAGCGAACGAGATCCTCGCGCGCTATCCCGCCGGCCGCGAACAGTCGGCCTCGATCCCGTTCCTCGACCTGGCGCAACGTCAGGTCGGTGCGGAAACGCAGACGCAAGGCTGGCTGCCGGTTCCGGTGATCGAGTTCGTCGCACGCCAGATCGGCGTGCCGTACATGCGTGTGTTCGAGGTTGCGACCTTCTACACGATGTTCAACCTTGCCCCGGTCGGCCGCTATCACGTGCAGGTTTGCGGCACGACGCCGTGCATGCTGCGCGGGTCGGACGACGTGCTGGCGGCGTGCAAGAACAAGGGGCTGATCAAGGGCAAGACGACGCCCGACGGCCTGTTCACGCTGACCGAGGTCGAGTGCCTCGGCACCTGCGCCAACGCGCCGATGGTCCAGATCAACGACGACAATTACGAGGATCTCGACTACGACCGCACCATCGCGGTGCTGGAGGCGCTGGCCAAGGGCGAACAGCCGAAGACCGGCTCCACCATCGGCCGCCAGACGAGCTGCCCCGAAGGCGGCCCGACGACGCTGACCGCGATGACGCAAGAGAACCACGATTACCGGAGCGAGTGGGCCTGATGCTTGCCGACAAGGATCGCATCTTCACCAACGTCTACGGGTTCCAGCCGTGGAACCTGCAGGCGGCGTTGAAGCGTGGCGACTGGGACAATACCAAGGCGCTGATGGCGCTCGGCCAGGACGCGATCATCGACGTCATCAAGGCGTCGGGTCTTCGCGGTCGTGGCGGCGCTGGCTTCCCCACGGGCACCAAATGGTCGTTCATGCCGAAGGAGCCGAAGCCCGATCGGCCGAACTTCCTCGTCATCAACGCCGACGAATCCGAACCCGGTTCGTGCAAGGACCGCGAGATCATCCGTCACGATCCGCACAAGCTGATCGAGGGCGCGCTGATCGCCGGCTTCGCGATGCGCGCGCGCGCGGCCTACATCTACATCCGCGGCGAATATATCCGCGAGGCGGAGACGCTGTTCGCGGCCGTCGCCGAGGCGTATGACGCCGGGCTGATCGGCAAGAACGCTTGCGGTTCGGGTTACGACTTCGACGTCTTCGTCCACCGCGGCGCGGGCGCTTACATCTGCGGCGAAGAGACCGCGATGCTCGAAAGCCTCGAAGGCAAGAAGGGGCAGCCGCGCCTCAAGCCGCCGTTCCCGGCGGGCGCTGGCCTGTATGGCTGCCCGACGACGGTCAACAACGTCGAATCGATCGCGGTCGGCCCGACGATCCTGCGGCGCGGCGCCGAATGGTTCTCCAGCTTCGGCCGTGAGAACAACAAGGGCACCAAGCTCTTCCAGATCAGCGGTCACGTCAACAAGCCCTGCGTCGTCGAAGATGCCATGGGCCTCACCTTCCGCGAACTGATCGAAACGCATTGCGGCGGTATCCGCGGCGGATGGGACAATCTGCTGGCAGTTATTCCCGGCGGCTCGTCGGTGCCGTTGGTGCCCGCCAAGGACATCATCGATGCGCCGATGGACTTCGATGGTCTGAAGGCGGTCGGCTCGGGTCTCGGCACCGCGGCGGTGATCGTCATGGACAAGTCGACCGACATCGTCCGCGCGATCAGCCGGATCAGCTACTTCTACAAGCACGAGAGCTGCGGCCAGTGTACGCCGTGCCGCGAAGGCACCGGCTGGATGTGGCGCGTGATGGAGCGGCTGCGCACGGGTGATGCCGACATCGCCGAGATCGACACGCTGCAGCAGGTGACCAAGCAGGTGGAAGGCCACACGATCTGTGCGCTGGGCGATGCCGCGGCGTGGCCGATTCAGGGCCTCATCCGCCACTTCCGCCCGGAACTGGAACGTCGCATCAACTCGCGCAACGGCGGCGATCTCGCCCCGATGCAGGAAGCTGCCGAATAATGCCGAAGCTTAAAGTAGACGGGATCGAGGTCGAGGTGCCGCTGGGAGCCACCGTGCTCCAGGCGTGCGAGGCGGCGGGCAAGGAAATCCCGCGCTTCTGCTACCATGAACGGCTGTCGATCGCCGGCAATTGCCGCATGTGCCTCGTCGAGGTGAAGCCGGGGCCCCCCAAGCCCCAGGCGTCGTGCGCGCTGCCTGCCGCGGACAATCAGGAAGTGTTCACCACCACGCCGATGGTGAAGAACGCGCGCGAAGGCGTGATGGAATTCCTGTTGATCAACCATCCGCTCGACTGCCCGATCTGCGATCAGGGCGGCGAGTGCGACCTGCAGGACCAGTCCGTCGCCTACGGCAAGGGCCACAGCCGCTACACCGAGAACAAGCGGGCCGTGACCGAGAAGTATATGGGTCCGATCGTCAAGACGATCATGACCCGCTGCATCCAGTGCACCCGCTGCGTCCGCTTCGCGGAAGAGGTTGCGGGCGTGGAGGAAATCGGCGCGATCTATCGCGGCGAGGACATGCAGATCACCAGCTACCTCGAACAGGCGGTGACCAGCGAGCTGAGCGGCAACGTCGTCGATCTGTGCCCGGTCGGTGCGCTGACGTCGAAGCCCTACGCCTATGAAGCGCGGCCGTGGGAGCTCAAGAAGACGCTGACGATCGACGTCCAGGACGCGGTCGGCACCAACATCCGCCTCGACAGCCGCGGCCGTCAGGTGCTGCGCTGCGTTCCGCGCATCAACGAAGACGTCAACGAGGAATGGGCGCACGACAAGACGCGCCACCATGTCGATGGCCTGGTGCGTCGTCGCCTCGATCGTCCCTATGTGCGTCGTGACGGCAAGCTCGTGGCGGTCAGCTGGGATGAGGCGTTCGGCGTCATCAAGGATCGCGTCGCCGCCGCCGGGTCGAATGTCGCCGCGGTTGCGGGCGATCTCGTCGATTGCGAAACGATGTATGCCGCCAAGGCGTTGCTCGCGATGCTCGGTTCGACCAAGCTCGAAGGCCGTCAGACCGGCATGGACTATGATACGTCCAGCCTCGCCGCGGTGAACTTCAACACCACGATCGCGGGCGTCGAACAGGCGGACGCGATCCTGCTGGTCGGTACCAACCTGCGCTGGGAAGCGCCGCTGATCAACACACGCATCCGCAAGGCGATCAAAAAGGGCGCGAAGGTTTTCGCGATCGGGCCGGAGACGGAGCTGACCTACAAGGTCGAATGGCTCGGCGCCGATCTGTCGCTGCTCGGCAATCTGCCGGAGGCTGCCGCCAAGATCTTCACCGACGCCAAGGCGCCGATGGTGATCGTCGGTGGTGGTGCGCTGAAGGGTGGCCATGGTGCCGCGCTGGCCTTCGCCAAGCAGTTCAACCTGGTGCGTGACGGCTGGAACGGCTTCAACGTCGTTCACATGGCGGCGAGCCGCATGGGCGGACTGATGCTCGGCTATGCGCAGATGGGCGGCATCGCCGATCTGCGCGACGCGGGCGTCACCTTCTTCCTGGGCGCGGACGAGGTCGATTTCACCGCGTTCGGCGGCTTCAAGGTCTATGTCGGCCATCACGGCGATCAGGGCGCGCATCATGCCGACGTGATCCTGCCGGGTGCGACCTATGCCGAAAAGTCGGGCACCTGGGTCAACACCGAAGGCCGTGTCCAGCGTGGCGAGCGCGCGGTGTTCGCACCGGGCGACGCGCGCGAAGACTGGACGATCTTCCGTGCCTTGTCGGAAGTGCTCGGCCACACGCTGCCGTTCGACACGCTCGCCGGTTTGCGCGAAGCGATGGCGACCGAGGTGCCTGCGCTGCGCCATGTCGGCCAGCTGGCCGGCTACGAATGGAACCCGCCGGCGCTGGATGGCGCGGGGCAGGGAACCCTTTCCGGCTATCCGATCAAGGACTTTTATCTGACCAACGCCATCTGCCGCGCGTCCCCGACGATGCAGCGCTGCTCGGCCGAACTGGTCCATGGCGAGACGTTCGCGGAGGCGGCGGAGTGACCGATTTCTTCAACACCACGGTCGGGCTGCCCTATGGCTGGGCGTGGTTCGTCTCGACCATCATCGGCATCCTGGTCATCGCGCTGCCGCTGATGCTCGCGGTCGCGATGATCATTTACGCCGATCGCAAGATCTGGGCGGCGATGGCGCTGCGCCGCGGTCCGAACGTCGTCGGCCCGCTCGGCCTGCTGCAGTCGTTCGCCGACGGCCTGAAGGTCTTCCTGCAGGAAACGATCGTGCCGGCCGCGGCCAATCGCACTCTGTTCCTGCTAGCGCCGATTATCACCTTCACGGTGGCGTTGATCGTATGGGCGGTGGTGCCGTTCGGCGCAGGCGTCGTGCTCTCCGACATCAACGTCGGCCTGCTCTACGTGCTCGCGGCCTCGTCGCTCGGCGTCTACGGCATCATCCTGTCGGGCTGGGCGTCCAACTCGAAATATCCCTTCTATTCGGCGCTGCGTGCGGCGGCACAGATGGTCAGCTACGAAGTCGCGATCGGCTTCGTCCTCGTCACCGTCGTGCTGTGGGCGGGCAGCTTCAACCTGTCGGCGATCGTGCTGGCGCAGCAGAATCTGTACGGTCTGCCGATCAACGGCTTCGTGCTGAACCCGCTGCTGTTCCCGATGTCAGTGGTGTTCCTCATCTCGTCGATGGCGGAAACGCAGCGCGCGCCGTTCGACCTGACCGAGGCGGAGAGCGAGCTCGTCGCCGGGTATCAGACCGAATACAGCTCGATGAGCTTCGCGCTCTTCTGGCTCGGCGAATATGCCAACGTGCTGCTGATGTGCGCGCTCAACGCGACGCTGTTCTGGGGTGGCTGGCTGCCGTTCTTCAACTTCGCGCCGTTCACCTGGGTGCCGGGGATCATCAACCTCTTCATCAAGATGCTGATCTTCTTCTTCATCTTCAGCTGGGTGAAGGCGACGGTCCCGCGCTACCGCTACGACCAGCTGATGCGTCTGGGGTGGAAGGTGTTCCTGCCGCTGTCGCTGCTCTGGGTGTTCCTGGTGTCGGGCGTGCTGATGTGGATGCGGGTGCCGCTGTGAGTAGCGTCTTCACCAGCAACCTGTGGCGCCGTGCTCTTGGCGGCGTGATTATCGGATTGACGGTCGTCGCCATCGACCGGGTTATGGGGTTCGGATCGTGACCGTAGGTCAACTCGTCAAATCGTTCACGCTCTGGGAGTTCGTGAAGGCGCACGCCCTCACGCTGAAGTATTTCTTCAAGCCCAAGGCGACGATCAACTATCCCTACGAGCGCAACCCGATCTCGCCGCGGTTCCGCGGTGAGCATGCGCTGCGCCGTTATCCCAACGGCGAGGAACGCTGCATCGCGTGCAAGCTGTGCGAGGCGGTGTGCCCGGCGCAGGCGATCACGATCGAGGCCGAACCGCGCGACGACGGCAGCCGCCGCACGACCCGCTACGACATCGACATGACCAAGTGCATCTATTGCGGCCTGTGTCAGGAAGCCTGCCCGGTAGACGCGATTGTCGAAGGGCCGAACTACGAATTTTCGACCGAAACGCGCGAAGAGCTGATCTACGACAAGGCCAAGCTCCTCGACAACGGTGACCGCTGGGAGCGGGCGATCGCGGCGAACCTTGCCGCCGATGCGCCGTACCGTTAATGCGCGCCGCACTTGATTCCGGGCTGAGGGGGCCGACCAACTCGTGATCCAGGCCATAGCCTTTTATCTCTTCGCGATCGTCGTGATCGGGTCGGGTGCGATGACGATCTCGTCGCGCAACCCGGTGCATTCGGTCATGTGGCTGATCCTCGCCTTCTTCAACGCGGCGGGGCTGATGGTGCTCGTCGGCGCTGAATTCATCGCGATGCTGCTCGTCATCGTCTATGTCGGTGCGGTCGCGGTGCTGTTCCTGTTCGTCGTCATGATGCTCGACATCGAGGTCGCACAGCTGCGCGCCGGGTTCGCGCGCTATGCGGCGCTGGGCCTGGCGCTGGCGGTGGCGCTCGCCGCCGAGATCCTGATCGGCCTCGGCGCGTGGAGCGCCGGCGGCCTGAAGATCAGCCAGCGCATCGCGCCGATCGACGGCACCGTGCCGAACATCCAGGCGATGGGGCAGCTGCTCTACACGCGCTATCTGTTCGTGTTCGAGGCGGCGGGCTTCGTCCTGCTGGTCGCGATGATCGGTGCGATCGTGCTGACGCATCGCCAGCGTGGCGGCGTGCGCGGGCAGAATATCGCCCGCCAGAATGCGCGCCGTCCCCAGGATGCGACGCGCAACACGCAGCCGACGGTCGGCCAGGGGGTCCAGCTGTGATTGGTCTGACGCATTATCTGGTCGTCGCGGCGATCCTGTTCACCATGGGGGTGCTCGGCATCTTCATGAACCGCAAGAATCTGATCGTCATCCTGATGGCGATCGAGCTGATCCTGCTCGCCGTGAACATCAACCTCGTCGCCTTCTCGGCCTTCCTCCACGATCTGGTCGGCCAGATCTTTGCGATGTTCGTGCTGACCGTCGCGGCGGGTGAGGCTGCGATCGGGCTGGCGATCCTGGTGATCTATTTCCGTGGCCGCGGCACGATCGCGGTCGATGACGTCAACCGGATGAAGGGCTGATTTCGGTGCACGCCATCTTATTCATCGTATTCCTGCCGCTGCTCGCGGCCGCGGTCGCGGGGCTGGGTAACAAGGCGATCGGCTTCGTGCCGGCTAAGGTCATCACGACCGGCGCGCTGTTCGTATCGTGCCTGCTGTCGTGGCCGATCTTCCTCGGCTTCCTCGCGGGGACCAGCACGGCGCAGGTCGTGCCGGTGCTCACCTGGATCGTCAGCGGCGACATGGCGGTCGATTGGTCGCTGCGCGTCGACCAGCTGACCGCGATCATGCTGGTGGTCATCACCAGCGTGTCGGCGCTCGTTCACCTCTATAGCTGGGGCTATATGAGCGAGGATCCGGACCAGCCGCGCTTCTTCGCCTATCTGTCGCTGTTTACCTTCGCGATGCTGATGCTGGTGACCGCGGACACGCTGGTCCAGATGTTCTTCGGGTGGGAAGGCGTGGGCCTCGCCTCATACCTCCTGATCGGCTTCTGGTTCCGCAAGCCGTCGGCCAATGCGGCCGCGATCAAGGCGTTCGTCGTCAACCGCGTCGGCGATCTGGGCTTCATGCTCGGCATCTTCGGCACCTTCCTGGTGTTCGGCACCGTCTCGATCCCGGCGATCCTCGCCGCGGCACCGAACATGGCGGGCTCGACGATCGGCTTCCTGTGGTTCCGTGCCGACACGATGACCGTGCTCTGCCTGCTGCTGTTCGTCGGCGCGATGGGTAAGTCGGCGCAGCTCGGCCTGCACACCTGGTTGCCGGACGCGATGGAGGGCCCGACCCCGGTGTCGGCGCTGATCCACGCCGCGACGATGGTCACCGCGGGAGTCTTCATGGTGTGCCGCCTGTCGCCGATGTTCGAAATGTCGCCGACCGCGCTGCATTTCGTCACCTTCATCGGTGCCGCGACCTGCCTGTTCGCCGCGACCGTCGGCATGGTGCAGACCGACATCAAGCGCGTCATCGCCTATTCGACCTGTTCGCAGCTCGGCTACATGTTCTTCGCCGCGGGCGTCGGCGCTTATGGTGCGGCGATGTTCCACCTGTTCACCCACGCCTTCTTCAAGGCGCTGCTGTTCCTGGGGGCCGGGTCGGTCATCCACGCGATGCACCACGAGCAGGACATGCGCTATTACGGCGGCCTGCGGAAAAGCATCCCGCTGACCTTCTGGGGCATGATGATGGGCACGCTGGCGATCACCGGCGTCGGCCTGCCCGCGGTGTTCGGCAATCCGCTCGGGATCGGTTTCGCAGGCTTCCATTCGAAGGATGCGATCATCGAGGCAAGCTGGGCGGCCGGCGAGCCGGGTGTTTGGTTCGTCGGTGTGCTCGTCGCGCTGATCACCAGCTTCTATTCGTGGCGCCTGATGTTCCTTACCTTCTGGGGCAAGCCGCGTTGGGCCGCATCGGAGCATATCCAGCACGCGCTCCACGACGCGCACGGCCACGGCCATGACGATCACGCCCACGGTCATGACGCCCATGCGCATGACACGCATCACACCGATGAGGCGCACGGCAACCCGGCGCAGGCCGAGGACGCGGGCGACCATCCCTCGACGCACGGGCCGGCGCAGCACGATCTGCCGGCGGGGACGGGTGGCTATCACCCGCACGAAAGCCCGCTGCCGATGCTGATCCCGCTGATCGTCCTGTCGATCGGTGCGATCGCGGCTGGCTTCGTCTTCCACGGCTATTTCATCGAGCCGAGTGCGGGGGAAAGCTTCTGGAAGGGCGACATCGCGTTCCGCGAACATCTGATGCACGCGATGCACGAGGTGCCGACCTGGGTGAAGCTGTCGGCGACGGTGGCGATGCTGACCGGGCTGTTCACCGCATGGTACGCCTATATCAAGGCGCCGACCTTCCCCGCCGCGGTGGCGGAGCAGTTCCGCGTCCTGTACCGCTTCCTCACCCACAAATATTATTTCGACGAGCTGTATAACCTGCTCTTCGTCCGCCCCGCCTTCGCGATCGGCCGCTTCCTGTGGCATCGCGGTGACGAAAAGACGATCGATCGCTTCGGGCCGAACGGCTCGGCGTGGATCGTCGAGCGGTCCAGCCGCATCGCCGGCCGGCTCCAGAACGGATATGTCTATACCTATGCCTTCGTCATGCTGATCGGTCTGACCGCCGTCGTCACCTGGGCGATCGCACAATGAGCGGCTTCCCCATCCTGACGATCATGCTGTTGATCCCCGCGCTCGCGGCGATCGCCTGCCTGTTCGTCCCCGCCGCAACCGCGCGGATGGTCGCACTGGGCGCGACTTTTGCCGACTTTGCGCTGGGCATCTTGCTCTGGGCGAACTTCGACATCGGCGGAGCGCAGTGGCAGTTCGTCGAGCACGGCCCGCGCCTCGGCTTCTTCGCCTGGGACCTCGGCATCGATGGCTTCGCGCTGATGCTGATCATGCTCAGCGTCTTCCTGATGCCGATCTGCATCGGGGCGAGCTGGCGGTCGGTGACGAACCGCGTGCCGGAATATATGGCCGCGTTCCTGCTCACCGAAACGCTGATGATCGGCACGTTCGCGGCGCAGGACCTGTTCCTGTTCTACCTGTTCTTCGAAGCCGGCCTGATCCCGATGTATCTGATCATCGGCATCTGGGGCGGCGTGAACCGCATCTACGCGTCGTATAAGTTCTTCCTCTATACGCTGCTCGGCTCGCTGCTGATGCTGATCGCGATGCTGTACATGGTGCAGACCGCGGGTACGTCCAGCATCCCGGCGCTGCAGACCTTCGACTTCCCGGCGCATGTGCAGACGTGGCTGTGGCTCGCCTTCTTCGCCTCGTTCGCGGTGAAGATGCCGATGTGGCCGGTCCACACCTGGCTGCCCGACGCGCACGTGCAGGCGCCGACCGCGGGGTCGGTGATCCTGGCGGGCGTGCTGCTGAAGCTCGGCGGATACGGCTTCCTGCGCTTCAGCCTGCCGATGTTCCCCGAGGCGTCGGGCCAGCTCACCTGGCTGATCTTCGGCCTGTCGGCGGTCGCGGTGATCTACACCAGCCTCGTCGCGCTGGTGCAGTCCGACATGAAGAAGCTGATCGCCTATTCGTCGGTCGCGCACATGGCGATCGTGACCATCGGCCTGTTCGCCTTCAACCGGCAGGGCATCGAAGGCGCGATGATCATGATGCTCAGCCACGGCTTGGTGTCGGGCGCGCTGTTCCTGTGCGTCGGCGTCATCTACGATCGCCTGCACACGCGTGAGATCAGCCGCTACGGCGGTCTGGCGATCAACATGCCGCGCTACGCCCTGTTCTTCCTGTTCTTCACCATGGCGTCGATCGGTCTGCCGGGGACGAGCGGCTTCGTCGCCGAATTCCTGTCGCTGATGGGCACGTATCAGGTGTCGACGTGGATCGCGCTGCTCTGCACGACCAGCATCATCCTCGGCGCCGCGTACATGCTCTATCTCTACCGTCGTATCGCCTTTGGCGAGATCAAGTCGGACGAGGTTCGCGCGATGGAAGACCTGTCGCATCGTGAGCTTTGGCTGCTGGCCCCGATCGCCGCGGTGGCGCTGTGGATGGGCGTCTATCCGGAAAGCTTCATGGCGCCGATGCGGAAGGACGTTGCCGTCCTGCTGACCCGCGTCGATCGGGCAGCGCCGCCGTCCGATTCCAAGCCGGCCGCCGGCAAGCCCGCCGCGACCACTCCTGCCGCGGCGCACGCCGCCGCTGCCCACGGAACCACGCACTGATGGATTACGCCGCCAATCTCGCCATGACGCTGCCCGAGGTGATCCTCGGCGTCGGCGCCATCGTCCTGATGCTGGTCGCCGCCTGGGGTGGGCCGTCGTCGACCCGCGCGGTGTCCTGGGCTGCCGTTGCGATCCTGGCCGGTGCGTGCGTCGCGCTGATGGGGCCTGCGGGCTCGGGCGGTAGTGCGTTCGACGGGCTGTACCGCGCCGACGCCTTCGCCGCGTTCGCCAAGGTGCTGATCTTCGTCGCCGCCGCCGTTGGTATCCTGATGGCGCCTGACTTTTTCCAGCGCACCAGCGGCGACGATCTGCGTCCCGAATATCCCGTGCTCATCCTGCTGTCTGCGGCCGGCATGGGCATGATGGTATCGGCGAGCGACCTGCTGACGCTGTATGTCGGCCTCGAATTGCAGAGCCTGTCGGCCTATGTGCTGGCGAGCTTCATGCGCCGCGACACGCGTTCGGCGGAAGCGGGCCTCAAATATTTCATCCTCGGCGCGCTGGCGAGCGGCATCCTGCTCTACGGCATCAGCCTGGTCTATGGCTTCTCGGGCACGACGCTGTTCGGCGGGATTGCCGCGGCCTATGCCGGCACGAAGTCGCTGGGCCTGCTGTTCGGGCTGGTGTTCGTCTTTGCCGGCATCGCCTTCAAAATTTCCGCCGTGCCGTTCCACATGTGGACGCCGGACGTGTACGAAGGCGCGCCGACGCCGGTGACCGCCTTCTTCGCTTCGGCGCCGAAGGTCGCGGCGATGGGCCTCGCCGTCCGCGTCGCTGTCGAGGCGATGGGGCCGGCGACCGACCAGTGGCGTCAGATCGTCATCTTTGCCGCGCTCGCCTCGATCATCCTCGGCGCGGTCGCCGCGATCGGCCAGAGCAACATCAAGCGCCTGCTCGCCTATTCATCGATCAACAACGTCGGGTTCGCGCTGGTCGGCCTTGCGGCGGGTACGCCGGAGGGCGTGGCGGGCGTGCTGACCTACATGACGATCTACATCGCCATGACGCTGGGCTCGTTCCTCATCGTCCTGCAGATGCGTGACGATGCGGGGCATCCGGTGGAGAGCATCACCTCGCTGTCGGGGATGTCGCGGACCCGTCCGGGCCTCGCCGCGGCGCTTGCGATCTTCATGTTCAGCCTCGCCGGCATTCCGCCGCTGTTCGGCTTCTATGCCAAGTTCGCGGTGTTCGACGCGGCGGTGAAGGCCGGACTGTTCCCGCTCGCGGTGATCGGTATCGCGGCGTCGACGATCGGCGCCTATTATTACCTCCGCGTCGTGAAGACGATGTACTTCGACGAACCGGCACCGGCGTTCGTTAAGGGCAACAGCCCCGTCGAGGGCGGCCTGATCGTGCTGACGGCTGCCTTCGTGTCGCCGCTCGGCTATCTCGCGATCCCGCTGCTCGGTGGCTGGACGATGGCCGCAGCTCGCGCATTGTTCCCCGGCGTTTGACCATCCGCTTCATATCAGAAACGGGATCAACCAACGCCGATATGCTCCTCCTCGCCGCGCAGGGGGCGGAGGAGGGGCTGTGGCTCCGCGCAGAGCGGCAGACGGCGGGGCGCGGCCGGCTGGGACGGGCATGGAGCGCTCCGCCGGGTAATTTCTCGGGATCGACGCTGGTCCGTCTCCGGGCCAGCGATCCACCGCCCGCGACGCTGGCGCTGACGGCTGCCGTTGCTCTCCACGATGCCTTGGGCGTTTTTCTTACGCCATCCGGAACGGCTTGGCTCAAATGGCCGAACGACGTCGTCATCGCTGGTGCGAAGCTATCAGGCATTCTGCTGGAGCGGAGCGGCGATGCGGTGGTCATCGGCATCGGCGTCAATCTGGCGCATCATCCCGACCTCTCCGATCGCCCGACGACGAGCCTTGCCGCGCATGGCGTCAGCGTCGATCCGGCGACCTTTGCCGAAGTGCTCTCCGAAGCGTTCGCGCGATGGCTTGCGCGCTGGCGTGGCGAGGGGATCGCAGCCATTCGCTCGGCATGGCTTGCGGCGGCGCATCCGCTCGGCACGCCGCTCACCGCCCGTCTGCCCGATGGAAGCGCGGTCGACGGCCTGTTCGACGGCTTGGATGCCGACGGCGCGCTGATCCTGCGCTTGGCGTCGGGTGCCCGGCATGTCATTCATGCCGGCGACGTTTTTCTGCTGTGAAGGAGTGAGGATGCTGCTCGCCGTCGATGCCGGCAACACCAATGTCGTGTTTGCGCTGGTGGACATGAGCGAGGCCGGTGGCCGCACGATCAAGGCGCGCTGGCGCATCGCCACCGATCCGCGGCGGACCGCGGACGAATATGCCGTATGGCTGAGCCAGCTGCTTGCGCTGGAAGGCTATGACCGGTCGCAGATCGACGGCGTCATCATCGCGACCGTCGTACCCCGCGCCCTCCACAATTTGCAGGTACTCAGCAGCAAGTATTTCGGGTCGGAAGCGCTGATCGCCGGCCGGGCGCCGGTGGAATGGGGGATCGCGCTGGATGTCGACGAGCCGCAGAATTTGGGCGCGGACCGCGCGGTCAACACCATCGCGGCACATGCGCTGCATCCAGGTGACCTGATCGTCATCGATTTCGGCACCGCGACGACCTTCGACGTCAGCGACTATAGCGGCGCCTATAAGGGCGGCATCATCGCGCCGGGTATCAACCTGTCGCTGGATGCGCTGGTCAGCGCCGCGGCCAAACTGCCGCGCATCGCGATCGAAGCGCCGGCGAACGGCAGCGTCATCGGCCGCAATACCGTCGATCAGATGACGATCGGCGTGTATTTCGGGTATATCGCAATGATCGAGGGACTGGTCGCACGCATGAAGGCGGAGATCGGCCGCCCCGCCAAGGTGATCGCCACCGGCGGTCTCGCAACCTTGTTCGAACAACATACCGACGTCTTCGACGTCATCGAGCCGGACCTGACCATCCAGGGGCTGGCGATCATGTACCAAAACGCCCATATCGGCTGAGACGCGCTCGCGCCATTCACCGGCCTGCGGGCGCTACGCAATTCACGAAAGACATCAATGACTCCCAAAACCAACGAACTTCTCTTCTGCGCCCTGGGCGGCTCGGGCGAGATCGGCATGAACGTCAATCTCTATGGCCACGCCGGCAAGTGGCTGATGGTCGACCTGGGCGTGACCTTCGCCGATGCCGCATATCCCGGCATCGATATCGTCCTGCCCGACCTGTCCTTCATCGAGGATCGCCTGAACGATCTCGTCGGTATCGTCCTGACGCACGGGCATGAAGACCACATCGGCGCACTGCCCTATCTCGCAGAAGACTTGGGTGTGCCGCTGTATGCGACGCCGTTCACGGCCGGCCTGATCCGCGGCAAGCTGGAGGAAGAGGGCAACGCCCATCGCGTCAAGCTGCGCGTGATCCAGCCGGGCAAGAGCGGCGTCGCGGGCGCGCAGATCGGCCCCTTCGGCGTCAGCTTCATCGAGCTGTCGCACTCGATCCCCGAACCCAACGCGCTGGTGATCGAAACCAAGGCGGGCCGCGTGTTCCACACCGGCGATTGGAAGCTCGATCCCACGCCGGTGATCGGAAAGCCGACCAGCCCCGAACGGCTGACCCAGATCGGCGATGCCGGCGTCGACGTGCTGGTCTGTGATTCGACCAACGTCTTCAACGCGGAAGCATCCGGTTCCGAAGCATCGGTGCGTCGCGGCCTGGCGGAGCAGATCGCGCGCGCGAAGGGGCGGGTGCTTGTCACCACCTTCGCGTCCAATGCGGCACGCCTCCACACTTTGGGGCAGGTCGCGCGGGAGACGGGGCGTAAGCTGTGCGTCACTGGCCGCTCGCTCGACCGGATACTGAAGGTCGCGCAGGCGACGGGCTATCTGACCGATTTCCCTGAGACGGTGGATCCCGACACCGCGATGCGGCTGCCGAAGAACAAGGTGCTGATCGTCGCCACGGGCGGCCAGGGTGAGCCTCGCGCGGCGCTGGCACGGGTCGCCGATGGCTCGCACACGATTAAGCTCGACCTGGGCGACACGGTGATCTTCTCGTCGAAGCAGATTCCCGGCAACGAAGTCGCGATCGGCAAGATCCAGAACACGCTGGCGTCCAAAGGCGTGGTGATGATCACCGAGCGCCAGGCGCACGTCCACGTCTCGGGCCACCCCGGTCGGCCGGAACTGGCACAGATGTACAAGTGGATTCGTCCGCAGACGTTGGTGCCGGTCCATGGCGAGATGCGTCACATGATGGAGCATGCCCGCTTCGCGCTGAGCGAGGGCGTGCCGCAGTCGATCGTGCAGAGCGATGGCGACGTCATTCGGCTGCTGCCCGGCAAGCCCGAGAAGATTGGCAATGCCGGTGTCGGCCGCCTGGTGCTCGACGGTGACGTGATCCTGCCCGCGGATGGATCGACGATCAACGAACGCCGCAAGCTGGCGATCAACGGCCAGATTTCGGTTGCGGTCGCGATCGGCAAGGATGGGCGGCTGCTCGGCCGGCCGCAGGTGCGCGTTCAGGGCGTGCCGGTCGAAGAGGATCGCGCGGCTTTTATCGAAGATGCCGCCGAGGCCGCTGCCGAAGCGTTGAAGGGCCAGCGGCGCGAACTCGATCGACGCCGCGAGGACGTCCGGCTCGCGGTGCGGCGCATCGCGACCCGCTGGACGGGCAAGAAGCCGATCGTCGATGTGCTGATCATCGAGGCCTGATCCCATGCGCTGGACGTCGATGCTTGCGATCTACGTCCTGTTCTGGGCGTTCTCGGTGTTCCTCGTATTGCCCTGGGGCGTGCGCACGACCCATGAAGTGGGGGGTGAGCACGTCGCGGGTCAGGCGGAAAGTGCGCCGCACGAATTTCGCCTCGGCCGTCTCGCGGTCCGCGTAACCATCGTGGCGACGATCCTGTTCGGCCTGTTCATTGCCAATTACGAATTCGGCTGGGTCACGCCGCAGATGCTCGACCTGTTCGATCGCGAGGCCGTCTACAATCGCAGCTAGGCGCGATCGGCCTGACTTGATTGTCATGTTCGTGTCAGGTTCGCGCAAGTCGTTGCCTGATAGGCTTTTGCCGCCGCCACAGAGGGTGGTGACTGACGAAAGGCCCGATCGGTGTACGACAGGCACGGCCAAGCGCTCGATTTGCTCGAACGCGCGCTCCACCTGATGGATGAAGAAGGGCGGCCGCTGGTCGCAGCGCGCATCGCCGCCGCGATCGACGATCTGCTACGCGACCCGAAGGTCCGCGAGCAACACCCGAACTGACGCCCTAGCGCAGCCGTTCGATCGCCTGCGCGAGTGCGACGTACAGTTTGCCCATGTCCGACGACAGCAAGGTCACGCTGAGCGGCGAGCCGTCCCGCTGTGCAAGGATCGTCCGGAGCATCCCCTCGAAATCGTGGATGTAGCGATTGACCGACTCCCGGAACCGGGCGTCGTCGTCGTACAGCCGTGCGATATCGCGGGCGTCACCCGGTTCCAGCACGCGCACCGCACGGCGGGTGAAGACCCCGCGATCGCCCTTCAGATAGGCGGCCCAGGCGCTGTCGGACACTTCGGGCGCAAATGCCTTCGTGATGTCGATCGCTGCCGAATTGAGCGATTCGATCAGCAGCGAGGCGCGGCGAGCGAATGTATCGCGCTCCGCCTCTTCGCGCTCGGTGCGGGCATCCTCGAGCCGCGTCTCGACCAGCGCCGTCTGATCGAGGATCTGCTGAACCTGCGCGGATAGCCGTTCGGTCGCGCGGGTGGCGGCGTCGACGGCATGCCCCGTCGCATCGGCGATCGCCCGCACCTGCCGTTCGACCGTGTCGCCGGTGGCGCGGCGCATCGCCTCGGCGCTCGCTTCCTCCATCTGGCTGGCCGCATCGGGAATGACGCTCGCCAGCGTCTCGCGCGCCTTGTCCGCCGCGACGGACGCGGTGTCGCGGACGCGGAGCAGCGCGTCGACGAGCCGCGGGGCTGCCTCTTCGGCGAAGCGATGCGTGCGATCGATCGTTTCGTCGACCATCATGCCGAGCGCGTCGGCCTTGGCGCGGCCGTCGTTGAGCGTCTGGAGCAGGGTGCCCGACAGGCGATCGAGCGTCGTCGTCTGTTCGGCGATGACGCCCGCGATCGCCTCGATCGCATCATGCGTGCTTTCAGCAGCGGTCACGAGCGCGAGCAGCTCCGGCTTCGCGGCGACGACGACCTGCTTGCTGGAGGCGATGCGCGAATCGAGTCGCGCGAGCGCTTCGGGCAGCGTCTCGTCGATCTCGCGCGCCGCGGCGTCGAGCGCGATGAGCAGCGATTCGGTGGTGCCGATGGTTCGCGTCGCCATCGCTTCGCCGGTGCGCAACGCTTCGGTCATCGCATCCGCCGAGCCACCCAGCGCGCTGATCGACGCCGCGAGCAACTGCGAGCGGTCGACTCCCTGTGCGTGCAACGTATCCAGCCGCGCCTCGACCCGCTCGATCCCGGCGTCGAGCCCGGCGAGCAGCGATTCGCTGGCCCCGCGCTGGTCGTGCAGGCGCAGCGTCACGCGGTCGATGACGTCTTCGACGGCAGCGATCCGTTCGCCCAGAGCGTCTGCGCTCTGGCGCGCGGCGGTGTCGAGCGCAGCCTGGTTGGCGCGCAGCATCGCCAGCATCGCCTCGCCCTGCGCGGCGATGCCCTTGCGCGCCTCGTCCACGGCATCGGCCGTGCGGCCGAGCAGCGCGTCGACCGCGTCGGACATGTCGCCCGTGACCGATTCGAGCCGCGCGCCCGCGGTTTCGCTGGTCGCCTCCATACGGGCAATATGCGCGGCGAGCTTCTGCGCGGCGCCGCCGGCAACGAGGTCCGCCTCCCGGCCCCGATCAGCCAGCGCGGCGAGCTTCGCCTCCAACGCCGCGGCATGTTCGCCGGCGGCCAGGCCGGTGTCGTCGAGCAGCCGGCCGGCCTCCGCCACCTCGGCCTGCGCACGCGGCAGCGAGGCGAGGAGGACGCCGAGGTGCGTCTGCGCCTCGGCTACGGCTTCGGACAGCGCGCGGGCGTGCGCATCGGCCTGGCCGATCTCCAGCGCCATGCCGCGTCCGACGGCCGCCAGCCGTTCGTTGGCGCCATCGCCCATCGCCATCAGCGTGGTGACCTGGTCGGCGAGCTGGCGGCGGTTGGCGTCGAGCGATCGGGAGACGGCCGCGACCGTCCGTTCCAGACTGGCGGCCTCGGCACGCATCGCCTGGGCGGTGCTGCGGAATCGGGTCGCCTCGCGCCGGCTGGTGCGCATGGCGAGCAGATAGACGATGCCGATGAGGGCGGGGATCACCGCCAGCGCGGCGATATATTGGGCGAGGGGGACGGGCAGCAGGAACGGAAGCTGGTCACGGGCGAGCCAGAGCATGCCGCCGATCCAGGCGACGGAGGCGGTGATCGCCAGCGTCGGCGCCAGCCACGTCGCGCGGCGCGGCTCGACCTCGACCTCGACCGCCTCGGTCCAGGCGAGCGGTTCGCCGCCGTGATAGTCGCCGTGGCCACCCATCGATTCGGGCGTAGGCGGTTCCAGCTCGTACCGGCCCAGGGCATCGTCGGTGGCTGCGGCTTCCGCCCGCATGTCGATAATCATGGAACCCCCGTTCGTGTCCGCCGGGCTTAACCATGTTCGGCACCGTCATAAAGCGAAACTGCAACACTTGATTAAGTGGTGGTGCGCTAAGCGGCCTCTCATGGCGTATGATCCCGGAGCGATCGACGCGGCGCTGGCCGCCGCAGTGGGTGACGAACCCGGGTTGATCGCCGAATTGCGGCTGGCCTTTACCGAAAGCGCCGAACGGGCGCTGGCGGCGATGGACGCGGCGACGACCCGCGACCAATGGCGTGACGCGGCCTCGCGATTGAAGGGGCTGGCGGCGAGCTTCGGGGCAGTCCGGCTGATGGCCCTCGCCGCACAGGCGGCCGACGGTGCGCGCGATACGGCTATCCTCGGCAAGCTACGTCGATCGGTGATGCGCCTTTAGCCGCAATCCGCCCTAGGCAGGGGGAAGATGACCCCTTAACAGCGCCAGATGCTCGCCGGCCTTCTCTTCGCCATGCACGACGCGGACGATCGGCCCAATATGCTGACCGCGACGCTGCCATTCGGTGGCGTGACGCTGATCGAATATCAGGCGCGGCTGCTGATCGCCGCTGGCGCATCGCAGATCATCATCGTCGTTGCCCGGCTGACGCCTGAATTGCTGGGTGCGATCAATCGGATAGGTAAACGTGGCATCGCGGTCGACACGGTGCGGACCGCCGCCGAGGCGGCAGAGACCTTGCACCCGCTGGCCCGCGTGCTGATGCTGGCCGATGGGCTGACCACGACCGGCGATACGCTCGCCGTACTGGCACGGGAAGGCGGCGATGCGCTGCTTGTCGTGCCGGAGGATCAGGTGGGGCCGGGCTATGAGCGGCTGGGCGGTGGCATGGTCTGGGCCGGGGTTGCCCGGCTGGAATCGCGTCGCCTAGCCGAGCTGGCGGCGATGCCACGCGACTATGACGTGCCTTCGACCCTTGTCCGCCTCGCGTCGCAGGCCCGGGCAACACATATCCTGCTGCCGCAAGAGGCGGTCCGCGCAAGCCATGGCGTCGGTCATTCCGCGCAGGCGCTCGACGCGCGAAGCCGGCGCGCGATGGCGGCGATGGTGTCGTCGCGTAGTGGGTGGTTCGAACGCTATGTGACTGCCCCGCTCGCCCGGTCGGTCATTCCGTTGCTGGTGCCGCGGACGGTGCCCGTCGCCGCCGTGGCAGCCGCCGGCGGCGTTTTGGGGCTGCTCGGTACGACGCTGACCGCGTTCGGGCACGATGTGTCGGGGTTGCTGTTGGCCTTGGTAGGCACGCTGGGCCTGTCGCTCGGTGCGATCCTCGCCGATCTGCGAGACGAATCGGGCAGCGCGACATGGCTGGCTCGGGCCGCCGCGATCCTGCCGGCCCTGGCGGTGTTGGCCTATGGCCATGATGCGACCCAATTATCCGTCGATGGCAGCGAGCAGATGCTGGCGATCGCCGGTGTCGTGCTTGCGGGCCTTGGCGAGCGTGCGCTGGGGCCGGCGCCGCGCGCCATGTGGTGGGGCAGTCCACCGGCGTATCTGCTGCTTGTCTGGATCGGGGCGCTCCTGTCGTCGCCCATTCTGGGACTGGGGTTTGCAGCGACCTACGCCGCCGCAACATTGGCCGCTGGAATCGAGCGATTGCGGACCCTTGCATAACGCTGTCTTAATGATGGAAGCGTAGGCAACCACATCATGGCGGTCGGAACGGATCAGGCGGAGCGGGATGCGCTCGCCACGCGCATCGGCGCTGCGACCCGTCTCGCGGCGCGCGCCGACGCACGCCTGACCGGTGCGATCGACGATTTCTTCGTGGCCGAGGATTCGCGGCTGGATGAGCGGACGCGCGTGGCGCTGGGGCGTATGCTTGCCGCGGTGGTGCAGGGCGTCGAGACGGACATCCGCCGTCACGCGGCCCGCGTGCTCGCAGGGCAGGGCGCCGATACGCAGGCCGAACAGCTGCTGAAAGGGCATGAGGACGTGGTGCGACGCCTGTCGCGTGCGGGCCTGCTGCGCGATCGCGGTCTGATGGACGAACTGATCGCGCAGGTGCGATGCGACCGAATCGCTGCCGCTCTGCCGTCGCAGGCGGGTGCGCCCGATCAGCCGAGCCTGCTCGTCCGCCTGGCGGAGGTCGACGACGGCGTCGTCGCCGCCGCGGCAAGGGCGTCGATGACCGCGGAGGCTCGCCGCCGCGCCGCGGTGGAGCAGGGCGGCGCGATGGCCGGCCTGCTGCCCGCTGAGCGGCATCATCAGCTGGTTTGGTGGGTCGCGGCCTCGATTCGCGAAGGTCGCATCGCGGTATCGGGCGAGGATGCCGCCGTCGATCGTGCGATCGTCGAGGCAGCGCAGCGCAGCCTTGCCGCGCATGACGAGGGCCAGCGGGTCGAAGCATTGGCGGTCCGCTTGGCGAGTGCGATCGATGCGCGGGCGCACGAACTCGGCGACCTGCTGGTCGAAGCCCTTGGTGATCGCCGCCTGATCCTGTTTATCGCAATCCTCGGCCGCGCCGTCGATCTCGACTTCACCGGCGCGCGCGCAATCGTGCTGGAGCCTGAGGGCGACCGGCTTTGGCTGGCGCTGCGGGCGGCGGCGCTCGATCGCCCGACTATCGCGCGGATCGCGCTGGCACTCGCCGACGCCGATCCACGGCGCGACATCGATATCTTTGCCGAGGAACTCGACGCCATTGCCGCCGTTCCAGTCGAGGCTGCGCGATCGGCGCTGGCTCCGCTGACGCTGCACCATGACTTGCGTCTCGCGATCGATGCTTTGGCGCGAGAGGCTGGACGATGAGGCTGGACGGTATTCCCGACGTTCCCGTCAGCCATGCGATGATCGATGGCGACGGACGGCTAGTCGCGGCCGACCCGGCTCTGCTTGCGCTCAACGAAGCAGCCGGCGGCACGATGGGTGCCGCACTCGCAGTGCCACAACTGGCGACGGTGGCGCGTCTCGCGCGGCGGCTCGGCATTCTCGTGTCGCGCGGCGTCGTGGTCGCCGATGGTGATACCGACCTCGACCTGTGGGTACGTGCCCAACCGGATGGCGATGGGGTACGCATGGCCGTTAGTGGCTGGCGTGAGATACGGGCGCGGCCGGTCGTCGCAGCACCCTCGGCCCGATTGGTCGAATCGGACGATCTCGCTTGGGATACGGATGGCGGGCTTCGGCTGACGTTCGTGCCGATCGATGCGGCGCGGCGGCTGGGGTTCGACGCCCTGTCGCTGCTCGGGCAGCCGCTGACCGCGTTGTTCACGCTCGACTCCGATGGCGACGGTGCGCTCCCGATCCTCGAGGCGGTGGCGCGTCAGCGGCCGCTCGAGCGCCAGCGTGCGCGTGTGCGCGGCGGCGACGTCCGCGTCCTGCTGACCGCGCAGGTGCGCCGTGACCCCTCGGGGCAATTTGCCGGTCTGTCCGGCATCGCGCGGGCTGAGGAAGAGGCGCCAGCACCTGCCGCCCCGTCGCCGATCGCGCCGGCCTTTACCGAAGGGCTCGACAAGGCGCTGCGCACGCCGCTTGCCCGGATCATCGCGCACGCCGACACGATCCATGCCGAGGCCGAGGGGCCGGTGCAGCGCGACTATGCCGATTATGCGTCGGACATCGCCAATGCCGGGCGGCATCTGCTCGGACTGGTCGACGATCTGGTGGATCTGCAGGCGATCGAGCGGCCCGATTTTGCGCTGGAAACCGATTCGATCGATCTCGCCGACGTCGCGCGCCGCGCGGCGGGGCTGCTCTCCGTCCGCGCCAGCAACGCGGGCGTCGCGATCGCGCGGCCGCTGCCCGAACTGCGTATGCCGGCGCAGGGCGATTTTCGCCGTGCGTTGCAGATCATGGTCAATCTCGTCGGCAATGCCGTGCGCTACTCGCCGGAGGGTGGCGTAGTGAGCGTCACCGCGCTGCGCACCGGTAGCATGGCAGAGGCGGTGGTCGCCGATCAGGGCAAGGGCATCGCGATTGAGGATCAGGCGCGCATTTTCGAGAAGTTCGAACGCGTCGATCCGACCGAGGCGGGCGGCAATGGCCTGGGCCTCTATATCGCACGGCGTCTGGCGCGGGCGATGGGCGGCGATCTCACGGTAGAAAGTGCGCCCGGTGAGGGCGCGCGGTTCACGCTCAGCCTCCCGGTCTGAGCGGGGCCCCTAAGCGTTCTGCAGGGCGTCAGCGTCGGATGCGGCGTGCGACCAGGATCAAGAGCAATCCGCCGACTGCGAGCGCGGCACCACGGTCCGCCCATGGCCGCTGGTCGAGCATGAAGCTCTCCTGCGGCCAATGGACGTAGCCGAGGCCCTGGCCGACCCACAGTAACCCGACCAGCGTCAGCATGACGCCGATCGAGATGAGGACCGGCCGGGCGCGGCGCATCAGCGCTGCTCGACCGGAACGTACGACCGCTGCGTCGGGCCGGTGTACAGCTGACGCGGACGGCCGATCTTCTGGTCGGGATCGGTGATCATCTCGTTCCACTGCGCGACCCAGCCGACGGTGCGGGCGAGCGCGAACAGCACGGTGAACATCTCGGTCGGGAAGCCGATCGCCGACAGGATGACGCCCGAATAGAAGTCGACGTTCGGGAACAGCTTCTTCTCGATGAAGTAATCGTCCGACAGCGCGAGCTCTTCCAGCCGCAGCGCGGTGTCGAACAGCGGATCGTTGACCTTCAGTGCGTCGAAGACCTCACGCACGGTCTTCTGCATCACCGTCGCGCGCGGATCGTAGTTCTTATAGACCCGGTGACCGAAGCCCATCAGGCGGAACGGATCGTTCTTGTCCTTGGCGCGCGCGATGAATTCGGGGATACGCTCGGGCGTGCCGATCTCGCGCAGCATGTTGAGCGCAGCTTCGTTCGCGCCGCCATGCGCCGGACCCCAGAGGCAGGCGATGCCCGCCGCGATGCACGCGAACGGGTTTGCGCCCGACGAACCCGCCAGACGAACGGTCGAGGTCGAGGCGTTCTGCTCGTGATCGGCGTGCAGGATGAAGATGCGGTCCATCGCCTTTTCGACGGCCGGGTTCACTTCATACGGCTCGGCCGGAACGCCGAAGGTCATGCGTAGGAAGTTGCCGGTGTAGGACAGCGAATTGTCCGGGTACAGGAAGGGCTGGCCCACGCTGTACTTGTACGCCATCGCCGCGATCGTCGGGATCTTGGCGATCAGGCGGTGCGAGGCGATGGTGCGCTGCACCGGATCGTGGATGTCGGTCGAATCGTGGTAGAAGGCCGACAACGCACCGACGACGCCGCACATGATCGCCATCGGGTGCGCATCGCGGCGGAAGCCACGGAAGAACGCGGCCAGCTGCTCATGCACCATGGTGTGGCGCGTGATCGTGTTGGTGAAGCCCGTCAGCTCATCCGCCGAGGGCAGCTCGCCGTTCAGCAGCAGATAGGCGACTTCCATGAAGCTCGACTGTTCGGCGAGTTCGCCGATCGGATAGCCGCGATGCAGCAAGACGCCTTCGTCGCCGTCGATATAGGTCAGCTTCGACTGGCACGACGCCGTCGAGGTGAACCCCGGATCGTAGGTGAAGTCCCCGGTCTGCGCGTAGAACTTGCGGATGTCGACGACGTCCGGTCCGACAGTGCCGGACATGACCGGGTAGTCGAAATCCTTGCCGTTCACGGATACCTTTGCGGCTTCGGTCATCTGGTTGTCCTTCCTATCAGACTTGCATCTGGTCCGCGATGCGGCCGAGGCTTTCCTCTTTGCCGAGCAACGCGAGCACGTCGAAAATGCCGGGCGAGGTCTTGCGCCCGGTGAGAGCGGCGCGGAGCGGCTGGGCGACCTGTCCGAGCTTCACGCCCGTGCTGTCCGCCACCTGCCGTACCGCTGCTTCGATTGTCTCCTGATCCCACTGCTGCACCGCGTCAAGCGCGGCGTGCAGCGCAGCGAGGAGCGCACGGGCGTCGGCGGTCAGCAGGTCCGAAGCTGCCTGATCCATCGCGAGTGGCCGGACCGCAAACAGGAAAGCGGCGCCGTCGCTCAGTTCGTTGAGATTGGCGGCGCGCGCCTTCAGCACCGGCATCGCGCGCGTGAGCAGATCGACGTCGGTATAGCCGCCGATCCCCGCGACCAACCCTGCCAGCCGCGCATCGTCGGCGGCACGGATATAATGGCCGTTGAGGTTTTCGAGCTTCTTCAGATCGAAGCGCGACGGGCTCTTGCCGACCGCATCGAGGTCGAACCATTCGGTCGCCTGTTCGCGGCTGATAATCTCGTCGTCGCCATGGCCCCAGCCGAGGCGGAGCAGGTAGTTGTCGAAGGCTTCGGGCAGGATGCCGAGCTCGTCGCGATACGCCTCGATCCCCACTGCGCCGTGGCGCTTCGACAGTTTGGCGCCGTCGGTGCCGTGGATCAGCGGGATATGCGCATAGACCGGCTCCGGCCAGCCATTCGCCTTGTAGATCGGTAGCTGGCGGAAGGCGTTGTTGAGGTGATCGTCGCCGCGGATCACATGCGTCACGCCCATGTCGTGATCGTCGACCACCACCGCGAGCATATAGGTCGGCGTGCCGTCCGAGCGCAGGAGGATGAGGTCGTCGAGCTCGCTGTTCTGAACCGTCACCGACCCCTGCACCTGGTCGTCGATCGTCGTCGCGCCGTCACGCGGCGCCTTGAGGCGCACGACGAAGGGCTGGCCGTCCGGCGCGGTCGCGGGATCGGCGTCGCGCCAGGGCGAGCGGATGCGCAGCGGCTGCTTTGCCGCCTGCGCCGCTTCGCGCTGCGCGGCGATCTCGTCCTGCGTCATGTAGCAGCGATAGGCATGGCCGTTCGCCACCATCTGATGCGCGACCTCGGCATGGCGATCGGCGCGCGCGAACTGGAAGACGGCGTCGCCGTCCCAGTCGATGCCCAGCCATTGCAGCCCGGCGAGGATCGCATCGATCGCCGGCTGCGTCGAGCGGGCACGATCGGTATCCTCGATCCGCAGCAGGAACGTGCCGCCATGGTGACGGGCGTACAGCCAATTGAACAGCGCGGTGCGCGCGCCGCCGAGGTGCAGATAGCCGGTGGGCGAGGGGGCGAATCGCGTGACTATTCCCGCGCCGTCGCCCGAACGATTTTCAACTGTTGCGCCCAACCGCGCTTGCTCCCAAAGTTTGAAACCTGATGGCCAGTCCAGCCGCCGCGGCCTCTAGCACGCGCTCCGTGCGCCTTCAAATGCCCCAGGGGTGGCATCGGTTGCGCGATCGTGTGGAAGCGTGGTTGCACGCGGAGCGCGATCGGATTGCTTTATGGGTGCCGGTGGCGTTCGGGGCGGGCGCCGGCGGCTGGTTCCTGTTGCTCGACCCCAACCAGTGGATCGCGGCGATGCTGGCGGCACTCGCCATCGCCTGCGCTGCCGCGGCGATCGGCCGGGGCGGGCGGGCGGCGCATAGCGTCGCTGTCGGCGCTGTTCTGATGGCGGCGGGCGTGGCGACAGCGTGGTGGCGCGCGGAGCAGGTCGCGGCCCCGGTGCTGGCGCGGCCGGTCGTCGCCGTCGTGACCGGCCGAGTGGTCGGAATGGAGGCCCTCGTCGCGCGCGATCTGGTGCGGCTGACGATCGAGAGCGATCCGGGGTTGGGATTGCCACCGCGGGTGCGGGTCAACCTGGCGACCGACGATGTGCCGAAGGGGCTGGGCGAGGGCGCGCGGATCCGGCTGCGCGCGCGGTTGATGCCGCCGGCGGCGGCTTCGGTGCCGGGCGCATATGACTTTGCGCGGGCCGCGTGGTTCGCCGGGATCGGCGCGACCGGTCGAGGGTTCGCGCCGGTGGAGCTGGTGTCGCCCGGCATGCCGGAGGGCAGCCTGCGGCGACGCCTGACGGCACATATCACCGATCGGCTGGAGGGGAGCCGGGGCGGCATCGCGGCGGCGCTGGCGACCGGAGACGAGGGGGCGATCAGCGAGCCCGATGCGGAGGCGATGCGGCGGGCGGGGCTGGCGCATCTGCTGTCGGTCAGCGGGCTGCACATCACCGCGGCGGTGGCGGCGACGATGTTCGTGACGTTGCGACTACTCGCGCTGTGGCCGTGGCTCGCCATTCGCGTCCGGTTGCCGTTGGTCGCTGCTGGGATGGGGGCGTTGGCCGCCATCGGCTATACGTTGCTCACCGGATCCCAGGTTCCCACGATCCGATCGTGCGTCGCCGCGCTGCTGGTGCTGGCGGCGCTGGCGATGGGGCGGGAGGCGATGACGCTGCGGCTGGTTGCGGCGGGCGCGATGGTCGTGCTGGCGGTGCGGCCAGAAGCGCTGGTCGGGCCGAGCTTCCAGCTGTCGTTCGCCGCGATCGTGGCGATCGTTGCGCTGCACGAGCATCCAAGGGTGCGCGGGTGGTTCGAGCCGCGGGAGGAAGCGCGCGCACGCCGTCTGGTACGCGGGCTCGGGTCGCTGTTGCTGACGGGCGTGGTGGTGGAGGCGGCGCTGATGCCGATCGCGGTCTATCACTTTCACAAGGCGGGCCTGTACGGGGCTGCCGCCAATATCGTCGCCATCCCGCTGACGACGTTCGTCGTCATGCCGCTGGAGGCGGGCGCGTTGGTGCTGGACACGGTCGGGCTGGGCGGGCCTGTGTGGTGGTTGACCGATGGGGCGCTGCGCGGGCTGCTGTGGCTGGCGCATGTGGTGGCGGATGCGCCGGGCGCGTCGCTGGCGGTGCCGTCGATGCCGCTGGGGGCGTTTCTGTCGATGATCGCCGGTGGGCTGTGGCTGGCGCTGTGGAGTACGCCCGTACGCTTGGTCGGCGTGCTGCCGATCGTCGCCGGTGCCGTCTGGGCGGCGTCGACCCCGCCGCCCGATCTGCTGGTGACGGGGGACGGGCGGCATATGGCGATTCGGGTGGGCGGTCGGCTGGCGCTGCTGCGCGATCGCGCCGGGGACTATACGCGGGCGATGCTTGCCGAAAATGGCGGGACCGATGGCGAGCCTTGGCTGCTCGACGATCTGCCGGAGGCGCGGTGCAGCCGCGATGCGTGCGTGGCGGTCCTGCGGGACGGGGGAGGGCAGTCGTTCCGCGTCCTGGCCACCCGCAGCGGCTACCAATTGGCATGGCGGGATGTGGTCGCGGCCTGCGGGAGGGCGGACGTCGTGGTGAGCGACCGGCGGCTGCCGCGGGCGTGCCGGCCGCGCTGGCTGCGGCTAGACGCGCCCGTGCTGCGGCGGACCGGCGGCGTCATGCTGACCCTGGCGAGCGGGTGTGTGCGGACCGTGACGCAGCCAGGGGATCGGCATCCGTGGCTGGTGGGAGCCAAGGTCGCCCCGCCTCGGCCGGACGATATCCCGACGGCCATGCCTCCGCGATGACCCCAGTCTGCGCGCTGGTCTCGGTCTGAGCCTTTGCGACGGGGCGCTGCTTCCCGTAGCGGCATGGAGTTCGGGTCGATCCTTCATTGCTTCGCTACGCTCGCAATGATGCCCCTGTCTGAACATCTGATATTAAAGGACTTTCAGCCACCCAATGAGCGGGAAGCCGAGATGCCCTACCCTCGACGGAAGGCTGAAGGCGCCGTTTGGAAAGTCACAAAAGTCTCACGGACGATCGTATGTTGCGGCGCGCCACCACGCCGGGATCGTGTCAGTCGTAGCGGCGCAGGATACCCGACAACTTGCCCTGCACGCGGACGTGCGAGGGAACGTAGCGCTGCGGCTCATAGGCGCGGTTGGCGGGATCGAGACGGATCATCGCGCCTTCGCGACGGAAATATTTGAGCGTCGCCTCGCTATCCTCGATCAACGCAACGACGATCTCGCCATCGCGGGCGATGTCGGTGCGGCGGATCAGCGCATAGTCGCCGTCGAGAATGCCGGCTTCGACCATCGAATCGCCGGACACTTCCAGCGCATAATGTTCGCCGGTGCCGAGCAAGGCCGCGGGGACGGCGAGCATCGAACTGCCTTCGAACGCCTCGATCGGCACGCCGGCTGCGATCCGGCCGTGCAGCGGGATTTCGACGACGTCGTTCGCGGGCGGGGGGGCGGGACGCACGTTGCCCGTAGCCGGCGGGCTCGGCGGCGCAGCGGGAGCGGGCGTTTCCGGCGCCTTGCGTTCGGAGCGTTCCGGCATGCGCAGCACTTCCAGCGCACGCGCGCGGTTGGGCAGGCGGCGGATGAAGTTGCGTTCCTCGAGCGCGCTGATCAGGCGGTGGACGCCGGACTTGGACTTTAGGTCGAGCGCGTCCTTCATCTCCTCGAACGACGGCGAGATGCCCGTCTCCTCGAGCCGGTCGTTGATGAAGCATACAAGCTCGTGCTGCTTGCGCGTGAGCATAAGCGGTCCTTCCCCGTCAGAACAGACGCGGAACTTCTAGGGAACAATTCGTGGGGCGTCAAGCGATGACGAGGATTTCCGCCGAGTCGCCCGCGCGCGCGACGGGGGCACCGACCGGCCGCACGATCAGGCAATGCGAGCGCGCCAGCGTTAGCAGCATCGAACTGTCCTGAATGGTCGAGGCAAAGGCGCGGCCGTCGCGCAGTTCGGCGCGCAAATAATCGGTGCGCGGGCCGTTGGCCGGCAAATCTTCGCCCAGGATCGCCATCGTGCTGCGCGGCAGCGGGTTCGCAGCGCCGGACAGGTGCGCGATCAATGGTTTGACGAAGAGTAGGGCGGTAACGAAGGCGGATACCGGGTTGCCCGGCAGGCCCAGCACCTGCATCGCGCCACGCCGTCCCGCCATCATCGGCTTGCCCGGCCGCAGTGCGATCCGCCAGAAATCGATGACGCCGCCCGCCGCCTCCAGTGCCGGCCGCACGAGATCGTGGTCGCCGACGGACGCGCCGCCGGTGGTGACGAGCAGATCGGCGTCGACGCGTCCGAACGCGTCGCGCAGGCGATCGAGGTCATCGGGCAGGATGCCGAGGTCGATCAGCTCGATCGGCAGGTCGGCGAGCATCGCCGCCAGCATTGCGCGGTTCGATTCGGGCAGCGCGCTAGGGTCGCCGCCGGTGCCCGGATCGACCAGTTCGTCGCCCGTCGCGCAGATGGCGACGCGCACTCGGCGGTGGACCGCGATCGTGCCGATGCCGCCGGTCGCGGCGACGGCGATGCGCGCGGGCGTCAGCCGCTCGCCCCGCGCGATCAGGCGATCCCAAGCGTGAAAGTCGAGGCCGCGGCGGCGGGTGTTGCGGCCGAGCGTTGCCGGGCCTTCGCCAGTCAGGTGGATCGTGGTGCCGTCCGCGCCCACCTCTTCCTGCACCATCACCGTGTCGGCGCCGGCGGGCATGGCCGCGCCGGTGAAGATGCGTACCGTTTCGCCCGGCCCGACGGTGCCGGTAAAGGGGCGACCGGCGGCGCTTTCGCCGATCAGCGTCCAGGGTCCGGGCAGATCGGCGAAGCGGATCGCATAGCCGTCCATCGCCGACAGGTCGGCGGCGGGCTGGGTGCGGCGGGCGGCGATGTCGTCCGCCGCCCAGCGGCCGGCGGCGGCGGCGAGCGGCACGGTTTCGGTCCCGACTGGCGGGGCGTGCGCGAACAGCCGCGCCTGGGCTTCGTCGATCGGGAGCAGCGCCATGGCGTCAGGCGCGCCAGTCGCCCGACGCGCCGCCGGCCTTTTCGAGCAGGCGGATGTCCGAGATCGTCATCGCGCGGTCCATCGCCTTCGCCATGTCGTAGATGGTGAGCAGCGCGACCGACACGGCGGTCAGCGCCTCCATCTCGACGCCGGTCTTGCCGTCGGTGGCGGTGAGCGCAGTCGCGGTGATGCCGGCATCGTCCAGCGTCAGGTCGAGCGTGACGCGGGTGAGGGGCAAGGGGTGGCAGAGCGGGATGAGGTCCGCGGTCTTCTTCGCCGCCATGATCCCGGCGACGCGGGCAACGGCGAGCACGTCCCCCTTCTTCGCGGCGCCATCGCGGATCGCGGCCAGGGCGTCGGGGGCGATCGCGATGCGACCGGTGGCGACTGCGCGGCGCTGCGTCACCGCCTTGTCGCCCACATCGACCATATGCGCGGCGCCGTCGGCGTCGAGATGGGTGAGGCGGCTCACCCGACCAATGCCCGCGTCGCGGCCTCGACGTCGTCGGCACGCATCAGCGCTTCGCCGATCAGGAAGCAGCGCACGCCATGCGCCGCCATCGCATCGAGGTCGGCGCGGGTTTCGAGGCCGCTTTCCGCAACGAAGGTGCAGCCCTTGGGCGCCTTGCCGACCAGCTCGTAGGTGCGGGCGAAGTCGACGGAGAAGTCGTGCAGATTGCGGTTGTTGACGCCGATCAGCCGCGACTTGAGGCGGAGCGCGCGGTCCAGTTCGGATTCGTCATGTACCTCGACCAGCACGTCCATGCCGCAATCGAGCGCCGAGGCCTCGATCTCCGCCATCTGTTTGTCGTCCAGCGCGGCAACGATGATGAGGATGGCATCGGCGCCGATCGAGCGGCTTTCGGTCGCCTGCCAGGGATCGACCATGAAATCCTTGCGGATCACGGGCAGGTCGCAGGCGGCGCGCGCGGCGATCAGATAGTCGTCGCTGCCCTGGAACCATTGTTCATCGGTGAGCACCGACAGGCAGGCCGCGCCACCCGCCTGATAGGCGCGCGCATGGGCGGGCGGATCGAAATCGGCACGGATCAGCCCCTTGGACGGGCTGGCCTTTTTGATTTCGGCAATGAGCGCATGGCCGGATCTGGCGTCGAGCGCGGCGCGGAAGCCGCGCGGCTTCGTCACCGCGGCGATGCGCGCGTCCAGATCGGCGAGGCTGATCGTCGCCTTGCGCGCGGCAACCTCTGCACGCTTGGTTTCGATAATGCGGGACAAAATGGTCATCGGTAGGCGATCCAGCGGTCGAGGAGCGCGGCAGCGCG
The DNA here is from genome assembly GCF_001638925.1 of Sphingomonas sp. NIC1. NCBI lineage: Bacteria > Pseudomonadati > Pseudomonadota > Alphaproteobacteria > Sphingomonadales > Sphingomonadaceae > Sphingomonas > Sphingomonas sp. NIC1. The sequence continues at coordinate 191,486 of NZ_CP015521.1, read as the reverse complement.
GCCGGCGTCGAGCGCTTCGGCGGCGGCCTGTGCGCCCGCAGTGAGATTGGGTGCGTGGTCGGCGACGACAAGCGCCGCCGCCGCGTTGAGCAGCACGGCGTCGCGATACGCGCCCGCCTCTCCATCGAGCAGGCGGCGCAGCGCGGCGGCATTATAGGCCGGATCGCCGCCGCGGATGGCGGCGAGCGGGTGGCGGGGCAGGCCGGCGTCTTCCGGCGTGATGCGCGATGGCAGCGCCGCGCTACCGACATTCACCGCGAGGCTGGGGCCGGCGGTGGAGAGTTCGTCCAGGCCCTCTTCGCCCGAAATCACCGCGGCGCGCGCGGTGCCGAGCTGTTCCAGCGCCTCGGCATAGAGGCCGGCGTAATCGGGGCGGGCGATGCCGATCAGCTGGTGCGACACGCGCGCCGGATTGGCGAGGGGACCCATCAGGTTGAAGATCGTACGCTTGCCGATGCGGCGGCGGATCGGCGTGATCCGCGCCATCGCCGGGTGATGGTTGGCGGCGAACAGGAAGGCGATGCCGATATCGGCGAGGCTCGCCTCCGCGGTCGCGCCGGCGATCTCCATGTCGAGGCCGAGCGCCTCCAGCGTATCGGCGGCGCCGGCTTTCGAGGAGGCGGCGCGGTTGCCGTGCTTGGCGACCGGTACGCCGCAGGCCGCGACGACGAGCGCGACGGCGGTCGAGACGTTGAGCGTATGATGCCCGTCACCGCCCGTACCGCAGACGTCGATCGCGCCATCGGGGGCGGCGATCGGGATCAGGCGGGCACGCAGCGCGCGCGCGGCCTCGGCGATTTCGATGCTGGTTTCGCCGCGATCGGACAGAGCCAGCAGAAAGTCGCCGATCGCCTCTGCCGAGACGCGCGCGTCGAGGATATCGGCAAACGCCTGCGCCGCGCTTTCGCGCGACAGCGGCGACGATGGATCGGGAAGCAGGACGACGCTGGTCACGGGCGCTCGCGCACCGGAATGCCGGCGATCGTCAGGAAGTTGGCGAGCATGGCATGGCCGTGTTCGGTCGCGATGCTTTCGGGGTGGAACTGCACGCCGTGGATCGGCAGGCGTTCGTGGCGGAAGCCCATGACGATGCCATCCCGGGTGCGCGCGTTGACGACCAGGGGCGACGCCACGTCGTTGACGATCAGACTGTGATAGCGCGTCGCCATGAAGGGCGAGGGCAGCCCTTCGAACAGGCCGGTGCCGTCATGGTCGACCGGGGAGGTCTTGCCGTGCATCAGCCCGCCGCGTTCGACCTTGCCACCGAAATGCTGGCCGATCGCCTGATGGCCCAGGCACACGCCGAGCAGCGGTCGCCCCGCATCCGCGGCCGCGGCGACGAGATCGAGGCTGACGCCCGCTTCCGTCGGGGTGCAGGGGCCGGGCGAGATGAGGAAGGCGCTGGCGCCCGATGACAGCGCCTGCCCCGCCGAAATGGCGTCGTTGCGCACCACCTCGACCTCGCTGCCCAGCTCCATGAGGTAGTGGACGAGGTTCCAGGTGAAGCTGTCGTAATTGTCGACGACGAGGATCATCGCGCCGCCATAGCCGAAGAGCGCGGGCGTGCAACCTGTCGCACCCTCTTGCGTCGCGGCAATCCTGTAGCAATGTCGGTTCGGTTAGACCCGAGAAACCATGCCACGCCGGCGGGAGCCATGGCGGCGGCTGCACGTTGAACGACCTGAAGGAGTGCCCGTCATGATCCGCCCGTTGCTGCTCGCCGCCCTCATTGCCCTGCCGGCGGTTGCCTCCGCGCAGACCACCCCCGCCACCGGGACGGACGGGACGGCGGAGGCGGGATCGCCGCCGCAGCGGGTGCGCAGCGTGACGCTGGGCGTGGGACAGAAGTGCCCGCAGAGCACCTCGACCGAGATCGTCGTGTGTTCGACGCTCGACCAGCCCTATCGCATCCCGAAGCAGTTCCGCGACAGCGGGCCGATCCCCGCGCAGAACCAGGCATGGTCGAACAAGGTGGCGGTGCAAGACCAGATCGGTCGCGCCGCGGCCGGGTTGCCGGACACGTGTTCGCCCGTCGGCACCGGTGGGCAGAGCGGCTGTGCGCTGATGCAGAACCGGCAGTGGGCGGCCGAGCGGCGCGCGCAGCGTGATGCGCAGGCGCAGATTCCTTGAGGCTGGGACTGCGTTCCTAGTTTCGTTCGTCACCCCAGCGGAGGCTGGGGTCTCTTGCGGCTCTTGATGCGCGCACGCCAACCGAGGAATCCCGGCCTTCGCTGGGATGACGGATTGGCTGAAGTTTCGTCGGAGCGCAGAGCCTAGGGCCTACTGCCCGAACCGCCCAGCCGCCGCGCGCGCCACGGCGTCGCGGGCGGCCGCGAGGATCGCTCCAGCCTTCGCTTCGCACTCGCGCTGTTCGTACGCGGGCACGCTGTCGGCGACGATGCCGGCGCCGGCCTGTGCGTGGATCGTGCCGTCCTTCACGATCGCGGTGCGGAGGACGATGCACGAATCCATCGATCCGTCCGGCGAGAAATAGCCGACGCCGCCGGCATAGGCGCCGCGCCGTTCGGGCTCGAGTTCGGCGATGATCTGGCAGGCGCGCACTTTCGGGGCGCCGCTGACCGTGCCGGCGGGGAAGCCGGCGAAAAGGGCGTCGATCGCGTCGGCGGCGGGGGACAGGTCGCCCACCACATTCGAGACGATGTGCATGACGTGGCTGTACAATTCGATGCCGTAGCTCGACGTGACGCGCACCGTGCCGGGCGCCGCCGCTCGGCCGACATCGTTGCGGCCGAGATCGAGCAGCATCAGATGCTCGGCGCGTTCCTTCGGATCGGCGAGTAGGCTTTCGCGATTCGCTTCGTCCTCCGCCGCGGTCTTGCCGCGCGGGCGGGTGCCGGCGATCGGGCGGATCGTCACCTGACCGTCGCGCACCCGGACGAGGATTTCGGGGCTCGACCCGATCAGCGCAAAGCCGGGCAGATCGAGGTGATAGAGGAAGGGCGAGGGGTTGATGCGACGCAGGCTGCGGTACAGTTCGAACGGCGGCAGCGCGAAGGGCGCGGAGAAGCGCTGCGCCAGCACCACCTGAAAGATGTCGCCCGCGGCGATATAGTCCTGCGCGCGGGTGACCATCGTCGCATAGTCCTGCGGCGCGATGGCGGGCGTATAGGCGGGCTCTTCGGGGTCCGCGGTGACGGGCGCCGGCAGCGGGGTATGCGCAAGGCGGGCAGCGACGTCGTCCAGCCGATCTTCCGCCGCGGCGACCAACTTCTCCGGCGTGCGCGTGGCATCGGGCCATACCGGGGCGACCAGATAGAGCGCATCGGCGAGGCGATCGAACACGCAGATCACCGTCGGCCGGACGAACAGCATGTCGGGCAGACCGAGCGGATCGGCGGCCGGGGCGTCGAGCCGCTCGACGAGGCCGATCGTCTCATAGCCGAAATAGCCGACGAGGCAGGCGAGCGCGCGCGGCAAGTCCGCAGGGACCTCACCCTGGCATTCCGCGACCAGCGCGCGCAGCGCGGCGAGCGTCGGCGTCCCGGTCGGCTGGAATGCGGCGCGATCCGTAGCCCAGTGGCGGTTGATCTCGGCGGTGTCGCCATACGCACGGAAGACGAGATCGGGCGCGAGGCCGATCAGGCTGTGCCGCCCGCGCGTCGCGCCGCCTTCGACCGATTCGAGCAGGAAGTCGCCCCGGCCCGGCTCGATTAGCTTGAGCGCGGCGGCGACCGGCGTTTCGGTGTCGGCGACCTGCCGCCGCCAGACGAACGCCGGGCGCCCGGCGGCGAGGGTCGCGATCGCCGCGGCGCTGGCGCTCATCTCAGTTGCCGGCGCCGGTCAGATCGGCGCGCACCTTGGCGAGCGCGGCCGCATCGGTCTTCACGCCGACGGCGTTGCGGACGGCGCGGGCGAACTGTTCGGCATATTCGCGGCCGACGAGCTGCGCGATGCTGGCGCGGGCACCGGCCACCGCCTGCGGCACGCCCTTGGCATCGCCGGGCACGATCTGGTCGAGCTTGACGATCAGCCAGCCGGCGTTGTTCGGCGCTTCGAGCAGCTTCGCATTGCCCTTGGCCATCGCGAACATCAGCGCGAGCGGCGCCTGCACCTGACCCTGCGCGGACGCGAGCTGCGCGCGCGTCGCCACGGCGGGCTGGACCGGCGGCAGCGGACGGCCCGCGGTCGCCATCGCCTGCGCCAGCGGCGTGCCCTTGTTCACCTTGGCAAGGATGTCGGTGGCGAGCTTGCGCGCGGCGGCACGGGCACGATCGGCGGCATAGTCCGCGGCGACCTGTGCGCGCACCTGATCCAGCGGGCGCGGCGCGGCGGGGACGACACGGCCGAGCGCGACCACGGCAAAGCTGCCGTCCTGGCCCGTCGGCACCAGCTGTGCGGGGTCGCCCTCCGCCATTTGGAAGGCTGCGCCGACGATCGGGGCGATCGCCGGATCGGCGGCGGTGCCGGGCGAATCGGGGTTGGTGCCGTTGGCGAGCAGCGCGGGCGTGGTGGTGGCGCTGAGCTTCTGGTCGGCGGTCACCTCGTCGAACGTCGCGCTCTTGCCGAGCGCATCGTCCAGCTTGTCATGCAGGTCCGACAGGGCGCGGGCGAGCTTGTCCTTCGACAGCGCCGCGACCAGTTCCGGCTTCGCCTGCTCCAGCGTCTTGCCGGGCGATTGTTCGATCGATTCGACCTTGGCGACGACCCAGCCGAGCGGCCCGCGCACCGGACCGATCATACCACCGCGCGGCGCGGCGAAGGCGGCGTCGGCGATCGCGGTGCTGGTCGTGCCGGCGTAGGCCGACTTGGTGACGGCGGTCTGCGTCGCGGCTTCCAGGCCGGCGGCGCGGGCGGCGTCGGTCAGCGACGTGCCGCCCTTCACCTTGGCGGCGATGGCGTTGGCGCCGGCCTGATCGGCGACCACGACCTGAGCGATCGTGCGCTTTTCGGCAGCGGCGAAGCGCGGCGCCTGGCTCTTGTAGGCGGCGGCGATCTCAGCATCGGTCGGCGTGGCGGCGGCCTTCACCATCTCGGGCGTGACGCGGGCGTAGCGGATCACGCGGCGTTCCGGCACGGTGAAGCGCGCGACGTTGCGGCGATAGAAAGCCTGCAGTTCGGCGTCGGTCGGCGCAGGGCCGCCGGCGAGCGCGGAGGCGGGGACGAACGCGATCTGGCCGGACCGCTTTTCGAGCATCAGCGAGGCATAGGGCAGCGCGACCTTCTGCGGCACCTGCGTCGCCCCCTGCGTCGGCAGCATCAGCTGCTGCGCGATTATGTCGCGCGCGATGTCGGTGCGGACCTGCGCGTCGGTCAGCTTCTGGTCGGCGAGCAGCTGCTGGTAGCGGACGGGATCGAACTGGCCGTTGGGACCGCGCAGGCCGGGGATGCCGGCGATGACGCCGTCGATCGACCGCTTGCTGACGACCATGCCCTGGTCCTGGCCGAAGCGTTCCAGCGCGACGCCGTTGACCGCGCGGTCCAGCGTGGATTGCAGGCCGCCCTGTTCGAGCAGCTGTTCCATGGTCAGCGTCGGGATGCGCTGGCGGGCGCCGGCCAGCTCGGTCTGGACGCGCTGGCGCAGCTCGGCGGGGGAGATCTTCGTGCCGCCGACGGTGGCGACGCTGCCGCCCGACAGGCTGGGGCCGTTGCCCGCGAGGCCGGTGATGTCGCCTGCGGCGAAGGCGAGCGCGATGACGCCCAGCACGATGAAGGTGACGACGACGCCGGCCTTGGAATTGATGATCCGGCGGAAGAAGCTGAGCATGGAGTGGCCGATCGTCCCTGAAAGATTTGGTCCACGCTTTAGGGGGGCAGTGCCTTGCCATCAAGCGCGCGGGCAGGCATGACGCGTTTAACGTGTAAAACGACTGATAAGGCAGGACGGGAGGTCGGATGACTCGGCGCAAGTTCGTGGCGGGAAACTGGAAAATGAACGGATCGCGCGCGGCGCTTGCCGAACTGGACGCGATCGCCGCCGCGGCAGAGGCAGCACCGGGGGTGGACGTGGCGGTCGCCGTGCCCTTCACGCTGATCGCGGGCGCGGCGGACCGCGTGCCCAACCTGTCGATCGGTGCCGAGGACGTGCATGAGGCGGACAGCGGCGCGCATACCGGTTGCGTCTCGGCGGGCATGGTCGCGGAGGCGGGCGCGCGCTTCACCATCGTGGGCCATAGCGAGCGCCGCGCGGACCAGGGCGAAACCAGCCATGACGCTTGGGCGAAAGCGGCGGCGGCGCGGCGCGCGGGGCTGCACGTCATCTCCTGCTGCGGCGAGACCGAGGCCGAGCGCGACGCCGACCGCGCGGAGCGCGTGGTGCAGGCGCAGATCGAGAAATCGGTGCCCGACAATGCCGACGGCAGCTGGTTCACGCTCGCCTACGAACCGCGTTGGGCGATCGGCACCGGCCGCACGCCGACGCTGGACCAGATCGCCGCGATCCATTCGATCGCCCGCGCCAAGCTGCGCCAGCTGGTCGGCGACGCGGCGGACGGGATCCGCATCCTGTACGGCGGATCGGTGACGGGCGATAACGCGGCGACGATCCTCGCCTGCGAGAATGTCGACGGTGCCCTGGTCGGCGGCGCGAGCCTGACCGCGGCGAAATTCGTGCCGATCATCGAGGCGGCGGCGACGCTGTAACGCTCGATCCACACTGCCAGTCAGCGTTGCGAAAGGCGCCATGCGACATCATCTGTCGCATGGTGACGACCTATGGCCCTTCGCAATACGGCGCTTCGCGACGCGAGCGGATCGGTGCGGCGCTCCTGACCGGGGGCGTCGTGGCGACGCTGGGCTATGCCTTGGTGATGGGGCTGGCCTTTCACGGCGCGCCGCAGGCGGTGCAGCAGGCGTTGGCGACCTTTACCGTGATGCCCGATCCACCGCCGCCCGAACGCGTGGTGCCGCCGCCCAAGAAGATCAACCGGCCGAGCGGCAAGGCCTCGCCGCCCAACCTGCGGTCCAAGGCGACCGAGGTGACCGCGCCGGTGCCGATCATCCAGGTCGCGCCGCCGCCGCCGGTGATCGTCGCGCCGCTGCCCAATATCGGCGTGCAGGCGACCTCCGGTGCGTCGGACAAGCCGGGGCCGGGCACGGGTGCCGGCGGGATCGGCAACGGCAATGGCGCGGGCGGCGACGGCGATGGTGACGGCAGCGGCTGGGAACGCGTGCCGCGGCTGATCAACGGGCGGATCAAGGGATCGGACATTCCCGATTCGATCCTCGACACCGGGTTTCGCGGCGTGGTGAGCGTCCGCTACCGGGTCGAGACCAATGGCCACGTCACCAATTGCCGGATCGCGCAATCGAGCGGCAATGCGCTGATGGATCAGGCGACGTGCCGGGCGATCGAAAAGCGCTTCCGCTACGATCCGTGGCGCGATGCGGCGGGCAAGCCCGTGGCGTCGACCGTGCTGCGCGACCAGCAATGGGATATCGACCCGCCCGCGACCGATCGGTGATGCGTTGACAGTTTGGGGCGCGCGGCGCAGCTAGGCGACGGACACCGCTCCATCACCCGGCATGCGCACCGCCGCCGCTGCCCGACAGGATGAATTCCGATGGATGAGCCGGTCACGTTCGGGCGTGCGGCGCCGACGATCTGCGTGCGCGATATGCAAGCGGCCTTGCGCTTTTATGGCGGCATGCTGGGGTTCGCGACCGTCTTCGAAAACGGCGATCCGCTGGGCTTTGCGGTGCTGAAGAAGGATGCGGCCGAGGTGCATCTGACCCGCAAGGCCGATCACGTCGCCTCCACGGCCAACGTCATGCACCTGTTCGTCGACGATGCCGATGCGCTCTATCGCCGGCTGGAGGCCGCGGGCACGCGGATCATCAAGCGGCTGGCCGACAAGGACTATGGCCAGCGCGCCTTCGTCTTCGCGGACCCCGACGGGAACCGCATCGATGTCGGCGCGCGACCTCAGCCGCGCGGATAGCGCGCCTTCAGCACCGCATAACATGCCCGCAGCGCATAGGCCTCGCCGCCCTTTGGCCGGCCGGGCTTGGCGGTCGGGCGCCAGGCGAAGACGTCCATATGCGCCCAGGCGACGTCCTGCGGCACGAAGCGGCGGAGGAACAGCGCGGCGGTAACGGCACCGGCGAAGCCGCCGTCGGGCGCGTTGACCATGTCGGCGATGTCCGACTTCAGCATGTCGTCGTAGGCGCCCCACAGCGGCATGCGCCACAGCGGATCGCTGAGCGCGTCACCGGCGGCCAGGATATCGCGCGCCAGATCCTCGTCGTCGGTGAACAGCGGCGGCAGGTCGGGACCGAGAGCGACGCGAGCCGCGCCGGTCAGCGTTGCGAAGTCGAGGATGAGTTCGGGCTTTCCTTCGCCCGCCTTGGTCAGCGCATCGCCCAGGATCAGGCGCCCCTCTGCGTCGGTATTGGTGTTTTCGACCGTCAGCCCCGCGCGGCTGCGCAGCACGTCGCCGGGGCGGAAGGCGTTGCCGGCAATCGCATTTTCCACCGCCGGGATCAGCAGGTGGAGCCGCACCGGCAGCCGTGCCGCCATCACGAGGCTCGCCAGCGCCAGCGCATGTGCGGCGCCGCCCATATCCTTCTTCATCAGCCGCATGCCGGCGGACGGCTTGATATCGAGACCGCCGGTGTCGAACACGACACCCTTGCCGACGAGGGCGATGCGCGGATGCGCGGGGTCGCCCCATTCCAGCTCGATCAGGCGCGGATGGCGTTCCTTCACCGCGGCCTGCCCGACCGCGTGGATCATCGGATAGTCGGCGGCGAGCGTGTCGCCGCGCGTGACGGTGAGCGCCGCATGATGCTCGCGCGCCAGCTTCTCGGCAGCCATTTCCAGCTCGGCCGGCCCGAGGTCGCCGGCGCCGGTGTTGACGAGGTCGCGGACCAGCGCGGTCGCGGCGGCGACGCGCAGCACCTCCTCGATCCCCGCCGCATCGCGGGTCAGCAGGATACGAGGCCCGGTATCGTCGGGGCGGCGATAGCGGTCGAAGCGATATTGGCCTAGCACCCAGCCGAGCGCCGCCGGGCCGATCTCGCCCGCGACGCGATAGGTGCCCGCCGGCAGCGTCTCGGCAAGCTTGGCGAGCGACCACGGGTCGGCGGGACCGGCGATGGCGATGCCGTGGACGTCCTCGTCGACGAATACCGCCGCGCTGCCCGCCTTGCCGGTAAAGCGCTGCGCGGCGAGCGCGGTCCGCACCCGTTGCGGCTGGCCACCCAGCCAAGCGTCATAGGCATCGGGGGCGATCAGGTCGATCGTGCGGGCGGCCTGGCCACGGTCGGGCTGGAGCAGGGTATCGGGCATGTCAGTTGGCCGGGAACACGAGGAATTGTTCGTAGCGCTGCGCGCCATCCGGTTCCGCGAAGGTCGCGATCGACAGCTTCCGGTCGGGATAGGTCACGACGTAGCGGCGCTGGACGAAGCCACCGCGCAGCCGCTTGGGGCCGGCGAGTTCGAAGCTGGTCGGCGCGCCTAACGGGGCGAGGCTGCTCTTATAGTCGGCGAGCACCTGCGGCGTGAAATAATAGGACGCATTGGGCGTCAGCTTCGACCGGTCGAGCGTGCCGGACCGCAGCGAATCGAACAGCGCGCGCGCCTGCGCGGTCTTCTGGACTTCGGCCGCATCCGCCGTCGCCGGCAGCACGACCTTCGCAATGCCATTGGCGATGGTGACGAAGGCGTCGCCGAAATCGGCGTTGGTCAGCACGACCACCGCCGCTTTCTGTTCGGGGAAGACGATGTTTTCGGACAGGAAGCCGACCGCCTCGCCGCTATGCTCCACATAGGGCACGCCGGCGCGTTTGCCGAGGCTGACGCCCAGGCCGTAATTGGTCGTGCTGCCGTCGTTGAGCAGCACCGGCTTTTCCTGCGCGGCCCAGTCGGCGGCGGGCAGCAGGCTGCGATCCATACGCGCGACGTCCCATTTCGCGAGATCGGCGGCGCTCATCGACAGCTCGCCGGCGGCGAACAGCCAGCCCTCCGCGGGCGGCGGCGCGACGCGGACGGGGCCCAAAGCGTTGCGGTGATAGCCGACGGGGAAACCGTTGCCGACCGCCTTGTCCTGGTCGATCGCCTTGATCCCCAAAGGCGCGAAGATGCGCCGTTGCAGGAAGGTCATCAGTGGCTCGCCCGCGGCCTTTTCCGCGATCATACCGGCGACGACATAGCCGGTGTTCGAATATTGCCACTGCGTGCCCGGCGCGAAATCGAGCGGCTTCTTCGCCCAGCGATCGACGATCGCCTGCGGCGTCGTCGGCTTTTCCATCGCGGCGAAGCTATAGTCCTGCGGCCAGTAATCCTGCAGGCCCGAGGTGTGGCTGAGCAACTGGCGGATCGTGATTTTATCGCCGCCGCTGATGCCGGGCAGCCATTTGGCCACCGTATCGTCCATCGATAATTTGCCGTCGTCGGCGAGCAGCAGCAGCGCCGCGGCGGTGAACTGTTTCGAGATCGACGCGATCTGATAGGGCGCGTCGGTGCGGGCGGGCACGCCCTTCGCCTGCTCGCCATAGGCCTTGACCAGCACGATCTTGCCACCGCGCACGATCGCGACCTGCGCAGACGGCGTGGCCGTGGCGGCGAGGCCATCGGCAACGACCTTGTCGACCGCAGCGAGTTCGGTGGGGGACAGCGCCTGCGCCTGCACCGATGCGGGAGCGATGGCGAGCACACAGGCTGCGGCAAATGTCGGGAGCTTCATCGCGCCTAGCTGCCACATCGGCCGCGATGGGCGAAAGTGAAATCGACGTCAGCGTTTCGGCCACGCCCATTGCGGGCCGAAGCGATCCTGCGTGCGCGTTTCGCCCAATTCCTTTTCCAGCGCGATGTCGCCGACGTCGCCGCTGGCGCGCAACGCATCGAGCAAGGCGCTGCTGTGGGAGACAACGATGATCTGGCAGGAGCGGGCGGTGGCGGTGAGGAGTCGGGCGAGCGGCAGCAGCAAAGACGGGTGGAGGTTCGCCTCAGGCTCGTTCAGCACCATCAGTTCGGGCGGACGAGGCGACAGTAACGCTGCGACCAGCAGGACGTACCGCAGGGTGCCGTCGGATAATTCGCGTGCGTCGAGCGCCCGAAGCATACCGGGTTGGCGCAGGCCGAACGACGGACGAGCGCCCTCGCCACCGATAAGCGTGATCGTCGACCCGGGAAAGGCGTCGTCAATCGCCGCTGCCAATGCCTCCCCATCGCCAAAGAATTGGATGGTCGCGATCGCGGCAACGAGGTCCGATCCATCGCCCGCCATGACGGGCGTATAGGTGACGATCTGCGGCCGTCTAACCGGCGCGTCCATATCCGTGCGCAGGCTGTCATAGAAGCGCCAGTTGCGCATGCGCTCCCGCATCAGCAGCAACTCCAGGCCATCGACGGGATCGGCCGCGTGCGTCACCATCGATTCGAAGCCCGACAGGTCGATGGGGCTTCGTCGCCATTCGCCGGTGTCGGCCGTGCGCAGGTTGACGACGCGTCCTCGACGCTCGGCGAAGGCATTGGCGCGGCCGAGCCTTTCGCCCGTCCACATCGCCTCTACCTTGATCTCAGGATCGCCCGCGAAGCCGGTGCCGGGGATCGGCGGCCCGATATCGATCGCATAACCGAAGTCGGGACCGGAGAAACCGAGCCTGAGGCTGACCGGTCCGGTCCGCACCGTTCCCTGCACAGGCACGCGCCCGGCGCGCATGTCGCGGCTGATCGTCTCAGGACCAGCCCATAACACCGACGCCAGTCCGCCGTCCTGGGCGAGCGAGGAGATGAGCCGGCCCTGCGCTACGTCGGCCAGCAGACGCAACGCGCGATACAGGCTGGATTTACCCGAACCATTCGGTCCGGTGACGATCGTTAGCGGCGACAGCTCCAGCGTAAGGTCGCGGATCGAACGATAGCCGCCGATCGCCAGCCGCGTCATCATCGCCATCGTCTCCCGCCGCAGACCGATGACCTTTGCAGGGGAGCGCTGCGGCGTCCAGCGTGGACCGCTAAGTGCTTACGCCGGCACGCCGTACAGGTCGTGTTCGTCGGCGTCCTCGATCGTGACCGGTACGATATCGCCGACCGACAGATGGGCGGCGTCGCGCAGGAAGACCTGACCGTCGATTTCGGGCGCATCGGCCTGGCTGCGGCCCGTCGCGCCTTCCTCGCCGACCTCGTCGATGATGACGGGCAGGGTGCGACCGACCTTGGCGGCGAGCTTTGCGGCGCTGATCGCGGCGGTCTTTTCCATGATCCGCTGATAGCGCTCTTCCTTGACCTCCTCCGGCACCGGATCGGGCAGCGCATTGGCGGCGGCGCCCTCCACCGGCTCGAAGCGGAACGCGCCGACGCGATCGAGCTGTGCCTCATCCAGCCAGTCGAGCAGATACTGGAAGTCGGCTTCGGTCTCGCCGGGGAAGCCGACGACGAAGGTCGATCGGATCGCGATGTCCGGGCAGATGTCCCGCCACTGGTGGATACGCTGCAACACCTTGGCGTCGTTGCCCGGGCGCTTCATCGCTTTCAGCACCGACGGCGCGGCATGCTGGAACGGGATGTCGAGATAGGGGAGCACGAGCCCTTCCGCCATCAGCGGAATGACCTGATCGACATGCGGATAAGGGTAGACGTAGTGCAGCCGCACCCAAGGCGCGATCTGGCCGAGTTCGCGGGCGAGATCGGTCATGTGCGGCACGACCTCGCGCCCCTTCCACATCCGCGGTTCCTTGCGGATGTCGATGCCGTAGGCGCTGGTGTCCTGGCTGATGACGAGCAATTCTCGCGTGCCGGCGGCGACCAGTTTCTCCGCCTCGCGCAGGATGGCGTCGGGGCGGCGGCTGACGAGGTCGCCGCGCAGGGATGGAATGATGCAGAAGGAGCAGCGGTGGTTGCAACCTTCCGAAATCTTCAGATAGCTGTAGTGGCGCGGCGTCAGCTTCAGCCCGGCGTCGGGGATGAGGTCGATATAGGGCGACAGGTTCGCAGGCGCCGCCTCATGCACCGCCTCGACCACCTGTTCGTATTGATGCGCGCCGGTGACGGCGAGCACCTGCGGGAAGCGGGCGCGAATGACCTCCGCCTCTTTCCCCATGCAGCCCGTCACGATCACGCGGCCGTTTTCCGCGATCGCTTCGCCGATCGCCTCAAGGCTTTCTTCCTTGGCGGAATCGAGGAAGCCGCAGGTGTTGACCAGCACGACGTCGGCGCCGGCATAATCGGCGGACATCTGATAGCCGTCGGCACGCAGCTGGGTGAGGATGCGTTCGCTGTCGACCAGATTCTTGGGACAGCCGAGCGACACCATGCCGACGCGCGGCGGAGAAGGAAGACGAGTTGCCATGAGAGCGCGCGACATAGTCGATTTCGCGCGCTTTCGCCAGATGGCGCGGCACGGGCGGCCATTCGTCGCATCCGGGGGCGATGCCGCTCGACAGCCTGCCGCGCAGCCGCCACATCGAACCGACGGGAGTGATCGTGCATGCTGGCAATAGGATTGATGTCCGGGACGTCGCTCGACGGGATCGACGCGGCGCTGATCGAGACGGACGGCGAAGGAGAGGTGCGGCCGCTGGCCTTTCGCGGCGAGCCCTATTCGGACGCGGCCCGCGAGCAGCTGGCCGCGGCGACCGCGCTGGCGCTGACCTTCGATCGGCCGCGCGCTTCGCCCGATCTCGTCGCGGCAGGTGAGCTGATCGATCGGACGCATGCCTTTGCCGTCCACAAGCTGCTACGCGATGCGGGCGTGGCGGCGGCGGACGTGGCGGTGATCGGTTATCACGGGCAGACCGTCGCGCACCGGCCCGACCGCGGCTGGACCTGGCAGATCGGCGATGGCGCAGTGCTGGCGCGCGCCACCGGCATCGCGGTGGTCAGCGACCTGCGCAGCGCGGACGTTGCGGCAGGCGGGCAGGGGGCGCCGCTGCTCCCGATCTATCACGCCGCGCTGACGGCCGGGCTGGAGCGGCCTGTGGCGGTGCTTAATCTCGGCGGCGTCGGCAATGTGACCTTCGTCGGCGCGGATGGCGCGCTGGTCGCCTTCGACACGGGGCCGGCGAACGGCCTGATCGACAGCTGGGTCGAGGCGGAAACCGGCGCGCGTTACGACGCCGATGGTGCGCTTGCCGCGTCGGGGCATGTGGACGAAACGGTGCTGACCGCGATGCTCGACCACCCCTATTTCTCCGCGCCGTCGCCCAAGAGCCTCGACCGCAACGACTTCACCATTCAACCGGCGCGCGGCCTGTCGGCGGCGGACGGCGCAGCGACGCTGACCGCCTTTACCGCGGCGACCGTGGCCGAGGCGCTGGACCAGCTGCCCGCGCGGCCGAAGCGCCTGATCGTCGCGGGCGGGGGCCGTCACAATCCGACGCTGCTGCGCATGATCGGCGAGCGCACCGGCATCGCACCGGAAGCCAGCGATACGCTTGGCTGGGATGGCGACGCGATGGAGGCGGAGGGCTTCGCCTATATGGCGGTGCGGACGCTGAAGGGGCTGCCGATCAGCTTCCCCGGCACGACCGGCGTGCCGCATCCACTGCCGGGCGGTCGCGTCGACCGGCCCTGACGCTTATGCCCGGCCGTAGTTATCGGCAGGGCGCCGGCCGGGTCTGACGCTTGCCGCCAGGAAGGCGGCCATGCCGATCAGCTTGTGGCGCAGGCAGAACGTGTAGAATGCCCGAATGCTCTTATGTGCGCGGACCGGGCGCAGCAGGTCGAGACGCAGCGATCCGACGTCCTGCATGAGGTAGCGCAGCACCCGTCGGTCCTTGAACAGGAATTTGGCGTAGAGCGCGCCGTCGCCGACGCTGTACCCCGCCAGCAGGGCGCGTTCCTCGGCGGCGAGGCGGCGTCCGTGGTGATGGTCGACGACGAAATGGGGCTCGTAACGCAGCGCGATCCCTGCCGCCTGCGCACGCAGCAGATAGTCGGTGTCCTCGGCGGCGCGGAACGGCGCGCCTGCGCCGAACCGCTCGTCGAAGTCGCCGACCCGATGCAGCACGTCGCGCGTCATCGCCAGATTGGCGCCCATCACGAACCCGCCCGGGAACCGATCGGGCGTCGCGATCATCGGATGGTCTTCCAGCTTGATCGTAATCGGCAAGTCGTCGGGATCGCCGGGCAGGATGCGGCCGCCGACGATCGCCGATCCGTCGAGCGCTGCGAAACAGCGGGCGAGCGCGATGAAATAATCGGGGTGGAGGCGGCAGTCGTCGTCGGTCATCGCGACGATCGCGCCGCGCACGGCGGCGAGACCGACGTTCCGCGCGCGCGCCAGGCCGGGCCGGTCGCTGTGGAGCAGGTGGACGGGGAAGGGCTGTTGCGCCTGCCACGTTGCCAGCCGATCGGCCGTGGCGTCGGTCGAGCCATTGTCGACGATGACGACCTCGATCGCAGGCGCGCCCTCCTGCGCGGCGGCGTGGGTGATCGAGGCGAGCAGGCGCGGCAAAGCGGCGGCGCGGTTACGCGTACAGACGAGCAGGCTGATCGCCGGGATGGCGGTCATGCCGCGACGGATCGCGGCGGCGACGGCAGTGTGTGGAGCAGGCGCGGGCTGTCGCGGGTCCATGTCGCGACGTAGCGGCCGATCTTGCCGTAATCATTGTCGAAAACGACGTGGGGGATGTCGAGTAGCAGCGCGAGGATGTGGCCGTGCAGGCGATCGGTGGCGATCGTCTGTCCGCGCGACAGCAGGCGCAGGCCGCGCGCGACGCGCGCTGTGGCGAGGGCGGCGTGGTCGCCGGACAGGTCGTCGTCGTCTTCCAGCCAGTCGCAGACGATCGCGTCCGCCGGCAGCGGCGACGCGGTGTCGACTCGCTCCTTGTCGGTGCGCATGAGCGCCAGCACCGGCACGTCCGGCTCCCGGCGCGCCTGCCACCCGAGCGCGAAGGCGGAATCCGGGGCGAGCGAAGCGACCGTCCCGACCATCTGTTGTGCGATGGCGAGGCTGGCGGTGTCGCGCGCGTAGAGCGTCAGCTGCGGGTGCCGTGCCGCGATCCCGGTGAACCGCGCCGCTGCCGACGCGTCGCGAAAGTGGATCGACTGCGGTAGTTGCACCACGATGCGGTCGCGCAGCCGCTCGAGCACGGTTTCGCGCAATTGCTGGTGGTGCGGCCAGATATCGCCCAGATTCCCGCCCCCGTGCAGGAAGACGATACCGTCCGGGCAGGCGGCGCGCAGCGCGTGCTCGTCGAAATCGTGCCACGTGCAGACATAGTCCGGATCGCGCCCGGTGATGCCGCGCAGCATGACCAGTTCGCCCAGCCAGATCGTGCTGTCGCCGACATTGGTGTGATCGGGAAAGTCCAGCAGTGCATAGCGGCTGCCCAGCGTCAGGTGCCGACGATAGAGGGTATCGAGCGCGGCCCGCTGCGCCGCGACGACGTCGGTCATGCCGCCAGCCTGACGTCGCCAGCGATCACGGTGCGGTACAGCGCCTCGCAGCGGTCGAGCCAGCGATCGTGCGTGAACAGCCGCTGCACGCGGTCACGCGGGACGTCGGGGGGGATCGCCATCGCCTCGCGCATCGCCGTGGCCAGCGCGGCGACATCGCCCGGGGGCGCGAAGCGGCCGGCGTCGCCGACGACCTCGCGCGCCGCGCCCATGTCGAATGCGGCGACGGGCAGGCCGCACGCCATCGCCTCTGCCGCGACCAGTCCGAACGGCTCGTCCCAACAGGGGGTGAAGACGAACAGCGAGGCGCGGCCGAGCTCCACCGCCAGATCCTCGGCGTTGCGGTGCCCGGCATAGACGACGCCGTCGCCGAGCAGCGGCGCGACCTCTGCGCTGTAATAATCGGGATCCTCGATCCCCCCGAACAGCGTCAGGCGGATGCCGGCGGCGCGTGCGGCCTGGGCGGCGAGATGCGGTCCCTTGTTGGGCGTGATGCGCCCGCACCAGACCGCCTCGCCGTTGCCGTGCGGGCGATAGGGCCAGCGATCGATATCGATGCCATTGTGCAGCACCGATACCTCCGCCGGTGCGCCGTTCGGCCACCAGGCCTCGCGCTGCCGTGCCGAGGTGACGGTCAGATGATGGCGCGGCGACGGGCTCTGCTGCACGAACCAGTGCAGCGCGTCATAGGGGGGTACGTGCAGCGAGGTGACGGTCGGCACCGCCTCCGTCCGGCGTCGCTCCAGGGGGAAGCGGTGCAGGCTGTTGTTGTGGACGACATCGAAGCCGCCCGCCGCGATCCGGTCGCACGCCGCGGCATAGCCGGCGTCGAGGTGCGCGATCAGCGGCGCCGAGCCGCGATGCTCGGCCCAGGGAAAGGTGCGCTCATAATGTTCGTCGAGTACGGGATCGATCGCGAAGCGCGGATCGCTGTCGCCCGAGGCGAACAGGACGACGTCATGCCCGCGACCCTGCAGCCCGGCGGCGAGGTGCCAGCAATGCGCCTCCATGCCGCCTGCGAACGGCTGTGCGATACGCTGGCGGACATGCGCGAGGATGGCGATCCTCACGCGGCGACCGCCTCCGGCGCGCGGGCGGCGGCGGCTTCCAGTTCGCGCAGCACGCGCGCGGTATTGGCATAGGGCTGATGGCTCTGCTGGCCGGTCAGCGCGCGGTCGCCGTCATGGGCTTCGCGCAGGATGCGGATCGGCCGGCCGGGCGTGTCGTCGATCAGCCCCATCAGGCGGAACGCGTGCAGCCAATGGCCCATCGTCCGATAGCCCCATTTCGCCTCGAACAGCTGCGCGTTGCGGACCACGCTGTCGATATGGTGGACGGGCGGCATGTGGTGCGGGTGATATTGGTGATAGGCGAGCCCGCCCTTGATCCAGGCGATCGTGACGTTCGCCTGATCCAGCGTCTTGCCGAAATCGGTATCCTCGCCGCCGTAGCCGACATAGCGTTCGTCGAAGCCGCCGACACGCAGGAACGTCTCGCGGCGCATCGCGAAATTGAGCGACCAGAAGCAGCGATAATCGGCACACACTTCCAGCCCCTCCGCAGGCGGCCCGCGGCGGTCCGAGTGCCGCTCGGCGACCGCGGCGAAGCCGGGATAGGACCAGTCGCCCGCCGTCGCGCCGCCCGGCAAATACATCACCTCGCCCATCAGCAGGCCGTCGAACGTGGCGGCGAAACCGGCATAATCGGCGACCAGCTCCGGCGTCGGGATACAGTCCATGTCGAGGAAGACGAGCACCTCGCCCTGCGCCGCGCCCGCCGCGACGTTGCGTGCCATCGCGAGCGGCAGCGCATCGGCGTCGATCCGGATCTGGCGGATGGGAAAGGGCGCGTCGGGCAGATCGTAGAGGGTGTCCTGCATCACCGCGACGATCAGCTCAACCGGCCGCATCGTCTGCTGCGATAGCCCGCGCACGACGTTGACGAGGTGATCGGGGCGGCCCTTCGCCAGGGTCACGACGGAGACGGAGGTCATAGGATGCGGGGCTCCAGGGAGAGGGAAGGGGTGGCGGCGAGCGGCGTCCACAACCGGTCGGCGAGCGCTTCGAGCCAGAGGGCGGCGCGGTCGGCCGGCGTGTCGTCGATCATCGCGCGCTGGCGATCGGGGCGGTGGTCGCGCAGCGTGTCGGCCAGTGCCGCGATCCAGCCATGCGCTGACGAAGGCAGGTGCGGCCTGACGGTCGCGACGCCGGCGGCGGCGAGGGCATCGGCCTTGCGATGCTGTTCGTCGAAATAGCGCCATTCCGGCACCGCCAGCCATGGCCGGCCCGACGCGAGGATCTGCTGGCAGGTGGTGTTGCCGGTCGAGGCGATGACGAGGTCCGCCGCGGCGATATGGTCGGCGGCATCATCCACCCAGCCGCGATGATCGACATTGGCGGGCTCGGTCGCGTGCCAGTCGCGCTGGACCTTGCCGATCGTGATCCAGCGTGCCGCCGGGCGCGCGCGCGCACCGACGCCGATCGGCGCCTGCGCGAAGCCCTCGCCGCCGCCCCCCGACAGGACGAGGATCATCTCTTCGTCCGCGCCGATGCCGATCCGCTGCCGCGCGACCTCGCGCTCGGGCACGCGGACATCGACGCCGAGGCCGCCGGCGAAACAGGTCCGCGCGCGCAACGCTGCGTCCCAGTCGGGCTGCGCTAGGTCGGCATGGAAGGGCGCCAGCAGCCCCGCCGCGCCGTCATAGGCGGCGCGGTGGCCGGCATCACCGCGGTCGCCGTGTTGCAGCACCTTGACGTGCGGCACCGAACAGATGCGCGACAGCTGCGCGATCTCGGCCGAGACGTCGCAGATCATCAGCGCGGGGTCGGCGCTGTCGAACCACCCCGCCAGCATCGCCATCGCGCGGCGGATGCCGGGCCAGCCCAGAGGCGCGCAGTGCAACGTCTGCGGCGTCGGCACCCAGTCCATCGTCGTCGCCTCGTCACCCGTGGCTTCGAACAGCGAGGGCAGGCGGACGATGTCGACCTGCGGGGGCAGCGCGGGAAAGATGTCGTCGCGCGCACAGAAGATCGTCATCGGCCGCGTCGGCGGCAGCGCGTTGGCGATTGCGGCGCAGCGTTCGGCATGGCCGCGACCCTGATGATGGACGAAATAGCCGAAGGGGCGCATCATGCCGCCACCGATACTGGCAGGTCGGCCGGGGACGCATCCGCCAGCCCCAAGGTCGCCAGCCCCTCCAGCACGCCGCCGGCATGATGGCGCCGCACGCGCAGCAGGCCGGAGCGTGGCGACAGATGGGCCAGCTCGCCCCCGGCATTGCCGACGACGATGGCATGGCCGCACGCCGCCAGCATGTCGGCGTCGTTGCCGCTGTCCCCCGCCGCGATACAATCCGCCAGCGTCAGGCCGCGCCGGGCGGCATAAGCCGCGATCGCCTGCGCCTTGCCGCCGATGGGCGCAAGCACGTCGATCAGGCGCCCGTGCGAGAAGATGACGCGTGCCGCCAGCCCCGCTGCCGAGAGTGCGGCGCGGATGCGGCCGGCGTCCGCTGCGTCGCCGTAGAAGCTGATCTTGTGCGGCCCCGCCGTCGCGGCCGGTTGCGCCGTCACGCCCAGCGGCGCGAGCGTTGCAGCGACGGCGTCGCGATCCCATCCTGCGTCCAGCGTGCGCGCATACTCCGCGCAGGCGCGCCAGCCGCCGGTTCCATCGGGCAGCATCAGCCGGGTGCCGACATCGACGATAAACGCATCGGGCTGCGGCAGGCGCCAGCGCTTCAGGATCATTCGCGCGGCGTCGAAGCCGCGGCCGGTGGCGATGATGAAGGGCAGGGGGCTCGCCGCCCGCCACGCCGCAAAGGCGCGCGCGCCCTCGACGCAGCCGGTCAGCGTATTGTCGATGTCGCAGGCGAGCAGGCGGGGCGACGCCAGGTCGCCGTACAGCGCGCAGGTCGCGGCCGCATAGCGATGCCAGCAATACAGATCGGCACGGGTGCGGGCTGCGGTGGCGAAGGCGAGATGCCGGGTGGGATCGCCGACGATCGCGCCGATCGCCGCACCGATCGCGGCCGTATCCTCAGGATCGATCAGCACGCCATGGCCGATCGTGGCGACAATATCGGCGGGACCGCCATTGCACGTCGCGACCACCGGCACGCCAGCCGCCGCCGCCTCGACCAGCGTCAGGCCGAAGGGCTCATGCAGCGCCGGGTTGACGAAGACGCCGCCGCGCGCCGCCCGCGCATACAGCGCCGCCACGTCATCGGCATCGTGCTGCGGCGGCAAGGCGATGCGGCCGCGCATGCCCGGCCGATCGGCGATCGCCTGCAACTCAGCCAGCGATGCCCGCTCGTCGGCCGAGGCATAGGCATGCTGCCCGGCCAGAATGACGAGGTTCGCCTGTGCCTGTAGCGCGGGATCGCCTGCATAGGCGCGGGCGAGCGCTGCGAGGTTCTTCTTCGCGACGGGCCGCGCGATGGCGAGAATGATCGGCAGGTCCGGGCACTCGAACCAGTCGCCCAGCCGGTCGGCCAGCGTATCCGGCCCCGGCACGCAATCGCGGCGCGGCACGCCGGGCGCGACGACCGTCACCCGGTCGCCGAGCGCGACGCCATAACCGCCGACCTGACGCGCCGCCTCTTCCTCGGTCGAGACCACGATCGCTGAGGCCCCTTCGATCGCAACGCGTTCGGCGGCGATCCGGGCGTCGAGGCCGGGGCATTCCAGGCGCTGCATTCGCTTGTCGATGCCGAGCGCATGCGGCGTGTAGACGAAGGGGATGCCGAACCGGCGCTGTGCCGCCATGGCGACGGCGGCGGCATCGGCGAAATGTGCATGGATGACGTCGGGGCGTCGTTCTTCCCGTTCGATCATCGCGCAGAACGCCTCGGTGAAGGCGGCGAGGTCGGCACCCAGCGCCTCCTTCTCGAGGTAGCGATGGTCTGCGGTCGCGATCCGGCGGATCGTCACCTTGGGCGCGACGACCTCCTCAACCTGGGCGTGGACGGGATCGAGCCGTTCGTCGGAGAACAATCGTGTGACGATCGTCACCGCATCGACATCGGAGCGCAACGCCTGATGGCATGCCGCATCGAGGACATAGGCGATATGGCCACCGGTATCTGCCGTCACGCCGAAATTGACGGGCGGCGCCTTCAGACAACCGCCGAGCGCCAGATGTACGATGATCACGAGCGCCCCTTTTCGCTTTATCGGGGCTCAACGACAGTTTGGTCGATTTGTATCCAGTGGGAAACACGAGAAATAGTATTTAGCGCAACGACTTATTGGTTCCGCCGCACTCTCTGTTTTTCGTATAGACGTAGATCAATCCGGTTCTTGCCTCATCACGATCGGGGGCAGTGCGCGACTATTGATCCATTATTGTCTTATGGTGGCAATCGTCCTTCGGTACTATCCATGGTCGGGCCAAAACCGCGGCAGAATGGCAAGCGACACGCCCGGTCAGCGCGCCGACAGACGGTCTCGGACGAAGCGCGTCAGACAGTGCGCCGCCTCCCGATCCTCGGGCGTTCCGCCGAAGCCGCCATGGGGCATGGCTTCGAAGACATGGAGGTCCGCAGGGACACCGGCCGACACGAGCAAGCGGTGCATGCGCACGGTGTTGGACAGGAACAGGTCGCGCGTGCCCGTCCTAAGGAAGGTCGGGGGGAAGTTGGCGACATCAGCGAACAACGGTGACACGAGAGGGTCGCTGAGATCGGCTCCGCCCGCATAGAGCCGATTGCTCGACATCAGCGACGTGGGCAGCATCCCGTCCACGCCGGCGTTGACCACGAAACTGTCGCCGCTTTCCGTCAGATCGACCTGCGGCGACAGCAGGACCAGCCCGGCCGGCATCGGCAGGCCCTCCGCCTTCGCGCGCAGCAGCATCGCGGCGGCGAGATTGCCGCCGGCGGAGCGTCCGCCAACGACGATCCGTTCGGCCGGGTGCAGTCGAAGCGCAGCACGATAGGCCGCCACGCCATCGTCGAGGCCCGCCGGGAAGGGGTGTTCGGGCGGCAGGCGATAGTCGATGCTCCAGACGCGTAAGCCCAATTGATCGGCCAGCGTTCGCGCACCATGCCGACACGCCTCGCCACCACCGAAGACCAGCGCACCGCCGTGCAGGTCGATATACACAGCGTCCTCGGCGATCGGCGCAGCGGGCGTGGCGACATGGACGACCGCATCGTCGCACCGGATCGTCTCGACTGCGGCGGTGGGCGCGTCCGAGGCCGCGGCCAGCATGCGCACATAGTGGGCATCGACCGATGCCTTGACCGCTTGCCACCCCGCCACGTCGTCATGGTCCGGCATGGCGAAGCGCGCGTTGACCGGCACGCCGTCCGCGTCGATCAGCCGCTCCAGCGCCGCCTGCGCCTCGGGGCTGATCGAGCTGGGCGATGGAATGTCTCGCGGCGTCAGCCGGATCGAACGTGGGCGTGCGGTCATGGGGCGGTCCAGCGGCTTCGGCCCCTGCCGGTCGGTCCGGCGGCGGGCGGGCAGGGGCGCGTGTGGACGTCCGTCCGACTTATGTCGAGCGCTGGGCTCGAACGCCGCGCACGCTCACCTCATGCCTGCCGGTCGCGGATCAGCGTCGCGACCACCGATGGATCGGCGAGCGTCGAGGTGTCGCCGATCGTATCGACCGCGCCTTCCGCGATCTTGCGCAGGATACGGCGCATGATCTTGCCGGAGCGGGTCTTGGGCAAAGCGGGGGCGAACTGGATCGCGTCGGGCGTCGCGACTGGGCCGATCTGTCGGCGGACCCAGGCACGCAAGGTGCCGCGCAACGCCTCGTCCTCCGTTGCGTCCGCGTGGAGCGTGACGAAGGCGTAGATGCCCTGCCCCTTCACGTCGTGCGGCATGCCGACGACCGCGGCTTCCGCGACGCTGGGATGGGCGACCAGCGCGCTCTCGATTTCCGCCGTGCCGAGGCGGTGGCCGCTGACGTTGATGACGTCGTCGACGCGGCCGGTGATCCAATAATCGCCGTCCCCATCGCGGCGGCAGCCGTCGCCGGTGAAATATTTGCCGGGATAGGTGGTGAAATAGGTCTGGATGAAGCGGTCGTGATCGCCCCACACCGATCGCATCTGGCCGGGCCAGCTATCGGTGAGGACCAGATTGCCCTCTGCCGCACCGTGGAGGACGCCGCCCTCGGCATCGACCAGCTCCACCTGGACGCCGGGCAGCGGCCTGGTCGCGGCACCGGGCTTGGGATCGGGCGTGTGGGGCAGGGGACAGATCAGCACGCCGCCCGTCTCGGTCTGCCACCAGGTGTCGACGATCGGGCAGCGGCCGTCGCCGACGACGCGGTGATACCAGGCCCAGGCTTCCGGGTTGATCGGTTCGCCGACGCTGCCGAGCAGGCGCAGGCTGGTGCGGCGGTGGCGGGTGACGTGATCGTCGCCTTCGCGCATCAGCGCCCGGATCGCGGTCGGCGCGGTGTAGAGCACACTTACCCCCAGCCGGTCGACCGTCTCCCAAAGCCGCCCGTGGTCGGGATAATTGGGCACGCCGTCGAACATCACCGTCGTCGCACCGTTGGCGAGCGGACCATAGACGACATAGCTGTGCCCGGTGACCCAGCCGATGTCGGCGGTACACCAGAAGACGTCGCCGTCGCGGTGGTCGAAGACGTCGCGGAACGTCTTGGCGACCCACAGCAGATAGCCGGCGGTCGTGTGGAGCACGCCCTTGGGCTTGCCCGTCGATCCGCTGGTGTAGAGGATGAACAACGGGTCCTCGGCCTCCATCGCCACGGGCGGGCAATCGGGCGAGGCATCGGCGATCGCCGCGTCCAGCCACAGGTCGCGGCCGGGCGTCATCGCGATATCGCCACCGGTGCGGCGCAGGACCAGCACGTGCTCGACCGAGGGGCAGGCGCTTAGCGCGGCATCGACATTGGCCTTCAGTGGAATGCGACGGCCGCCGCGGCAGCCTTCGTCGGCGGTGATGACCAGTTTCGATCCGCAGTCGCGGATGCGGTCGGCGAGCGCATCGGGGGAAAAGCCGCCGAACACGATCGAATGGATCGCGCCGATCCGCGTACAGGCGAGCATCGCCGCCGCCGCATCGGGCATCATCGGCAGGTAGAGCGTCACGCGGTCGCCGCGCCCGACGCCGAGCGACGTCAGCACGTTCGCCATCCGGCAGACGCGATCGTGCAAGGCGCGATAGGTGATGCGCGCGCCCTCGCCGGGTTCGTCGCCTTCCCACAGGATCGCGACCTGGTCGCCCCGCGTCGCCAGATGCCGGTCGAGGCAATTGGCGGACACATTGATCTGGCCACCATCGAACCAGCGGATGCGGAAATCGTCCGCCGCGAAGGACACGTCCTTCACCGTATCGAACGGCCGCATCCAGTCGAGCTGTGCGGCCTGATCACGCCAATAGGCATCGGGCGTCTCGATCGCGGCGCGGCACTGATGCTCATATTCGGCAGGGCCGATCCCGCCGGAACGCGCAGGGGTCGCTGGAACGATATCGAGCATGAGGCGGCCTTTCGTGACGCGGGCTGCGCATCCGATCGAGATGCGCAGCCCGTCGATGCGGTGGGATCAGAAGAACAGGATCGCGCCGAGCGCCAGTGCGTCGGAGCTCGCGTCGTTGCCGCTGTGCGCGCGCGACATGGTGTGGGTGTATTCGCCGATCAGCGTCACCCAGCTGTTCAGGCCGTAGCGCGTCTGGCCGACCCAGCTCGCGTTGCGGCGGACGAGGGCGGAGATCGCCTCACCCTGGGCGCGCGACAGGTAGCTCGCGCCATAGCTCGCCCCCAGCGTCAGCTTGCCGATGCCGTAGGTGCCCTGGACATAGTAGCCGTTGCTGTCGCGCTTACGGCCGAGCGCATCGGTCGACAGCAGGAACAGGCCGATCGTGCCGACGCCGGTGCCGGTGTAATAATAGCCAGTCAGGCTGGCCGGACCGTAGGACAGTTTAGCGCCGGCATCGATCGCGCGGCCGGTATAGGCCGGCAAGCCGCCGATCGCGTCATGACCCTGGATCAGCCCGCTGACCCACAGATGCGCGCCGAGGCCCCCGTCGGTCGGCACAAGGTCGTAGGTCGCCTTGGCCTGGAAGCCGATCGTCTCGTTCGTCTCGGTGCGGCCGATCGTGGTCAGCGGCTGGAAGATGCCTGCCGCGAACTGGAAGCCGCCGAACTTGGGCGAGGCATAGGTGATCTGCGGCTGGAAGTCGGTGTAGATATACCCCAGCCCGATCCGGCCGAGCGACGTATTGGACGGCGCGGCATTGCCCGCGGCGGTGCCGACTGACAGCAATGTGATGTCGTTCAGGATCGCATCCGACCCGAACAGGCCGATATCGCGGCCGATCTTGATCTCGCCGAAGCCGCTGCGACCGAACGTCAGATAGGTCTGGCGGAAATCGATACCGGAGGTCTGCAGCGCCTGGGGGGCGCCCGCGCCATTCGCGCCGGAATTGCCCAGGCTGGAGTTGATGCCGGGGTACATGCCGAAATGCGCGCCCACGTCCCAGCCGCCCTGGGTCGTCGAGACATCGACCTTCAGGAAGCCGGGCAGCAGTCCGTTGCGGATCGCCGACGTGTCGTTGCCGACGCTCGCGAGCCCGCCCGCGACGGTGTTCGCCGGCGTCGCTGCATCGGCGCTGTCGTGGACGTAGAAGCCGTTGACGGAGCCGGAGAACTTCAGCGCGACATCGCCGATCATCAGCCCGACGCCGCTGTCCGCCATGCGCACCAGCTTCTTGTCGTCGAGCCGTTCGGCGGCGGCCTGCTGCGGCGCTTCTGCGGTGTTGGCGGCCGGGACGGGGCTGGGTTGGGCCGTCTTGCGGGCCAGCAGCGCCTGATATTCGTCCTCGGTCAGGATCCCCTTTTCCTTCAGCTTCAGCAGCAGCCCGTCGGTCGCATCCTGCGCCGCGGCGGGCGTGGCGATGGCGATGGATGCGAGGGCGACGGCGCCCAGCAGGCGGGCAACGGCTTTCATGCAAATCCTCCCCTGTTCGGCCCGTGGTCTCGGGCTCGTGTCGGCAAGGCTGATGGAGACGGGCGCGGCGCGGTATTGGACTTTCGATCCCGGACCAAAGTGGGATGGCGGCGATGGCCCCGCATTCCCTGCCGCACGCCCCCTACCGGACGACGACACCCCAGGGCGCGCGGCCGACCGGGACCGTGGCGACGGCCTTGGCGCTGGCGAGATCGACGACGGTGACCGTGTCGGACAGGCCGTCGCTGGAGATGGCGCGGCGTCCATCCGGCGTGATCGCAACGCCCCACACGCGCGGGCCGACGGGAACGATGGCGCGCGTCTTGCGCGTCGCGGTGTCGACGATCGCGATCGCATTGCCGCGACCCAGAGCGATCACCGCCTGTCGGGCGTCCGGCGTGAAGCGAATCTGCACCGGCATGACCTTCTCGGGGGCGATGCCCGGCACGGTGAAGTGCAACGAGTCGATCACTTTGCGGCTGGCGACGTCGATCACCGCCACGCTGTTGCCGAGCTCCGCCGACACCCATAGCTGCTTCCCGTCCGCAGTGAATTCGGCGTGGCGCGGCCGGTCACCCGTCGGCGTGGTCGCCACCACCTCGCGCCGCGCGATGTCGATCCAGTGAACCGCATTGTCCGTTTCGGAGGTGGAGACCGCGAACCGGCCGTCGGGGCTGACCGCCATCCCCTCGGGCTCGACGCCGACGACGACCTGGAACGCGACCTTGCGCCCCGGCACGTCGATCGCGGTCACCGTCGCATCGCGCTCGTTCGAGGCGAACAGCAAGGTGCCGTCCGGCGACAGCGCGAAAGTTTCGGGATCCTCCCCCGACGGCAGGTTGGCGACGACCTGGCCCGATGCAAGATCGACCACCTGCACCGCGTTTTCGTCGCTGGCGCAGACGTACAAGTACCTGCCGTCGCGCGACAGGACGATGCCGCGCGGGCGTCGGCCGACGGGCCAGGTCGCGGTGACTTTCAGCGTGGCGGCGTCGATGACGCTGATCGTGTTGGCGCGCTCGTTCGAGACATAGATCGTCTCGGCGGTCGCGGGGGCGAGGGGGGCGGCGAGGGCCGCGATGAGGAGCAGGGATCGCATGACCGCATCCTAGCCCATCCCGGCGCGCCGCCCCTTCGTACCAAAGTCCAATAAGTCCCGATGCTTCGCCGCGGTTAGGGTCTCTGCCGAGCCGCCGTCAGGGCGGCGGGAGAGGATGATGCCGGTGAAGGGTTCGCGTATCGCATTCGTCTGTTCGGCGCTGATCGCGGCGTCGTCGATCGGCTATAACGTGTTCGCGCATGGCAACGTCACGCCGCAGGCGGTCGACACCAGCAAGCTGCCCGACATCAAGCCCGACAACTCTACATGGGTGACGAAGAACCCCTATCGCGACGACCCCCAGGTCTATGCGATGGCCAAGAAGATCGGCGAGAGCGCCTATGGCGGCAATTGCGCGCGCTGCCACGGGCTCGATGCGATCTCGGGCGGCATCGCCCCCGATCTGCGCTACCTCGATAAGGGCGAGGCCGGCGACGAATGGTTCATCCAGCGCTTCCAGCACGGCTCGTCGCGCGACGGCAAGGTCTATATGCCGCCGATGGGCGATGCGCTGGGGCAGAAGGCCGGCTGGGCGATCCGCTCCTGGCTCGACACGAAGCACGAGGAATGAGCGGGGCATCCTCACGCGCACCCACCCGCCGCGCGATAATCGCGGGCGCACTCGCCGCGACTTTTGCCCCCGTCGGAGCAATGGCGCGGGGGCTCGACACGATCACCGCGGCGGGTGTCGTGCGCGTTGCGGTCTATCGCGATTTCGAACCCTGGTCGTGGAAGGGCGCCGACGGCACCGTCATGGGCATCGACGTCGACCTCGGCCGTGCGATCGCCAAGGCCTTGGGGGTGCGCGCGGAGATCGTCGACTTTCTGGCCGACGAGGATGTCGGCGACGATCTGCGCAACATGGTGTGGCGGGGCTCTTTGGTCGGCGGACAGACGTGCGACATCATGATGCACGTGCCGGTGGACCGGCAGCTGGCACGCGCCAACGACCGCGCGGTGATCGGCGCGCCTTATTATCGCGAGGGCTTCCTGATGGCCTGCGGCGTCGAGACCGATTGCGAGGTCGCCCCCGCCGCCTTCAAGGGCAAGCGGCTTGTGGCCGAGTTGGACAGCGTGCCCGACTTCTACTTTTCGGGCAGCTTCGGCGGCGTGTTGCGCACCGATACGCGCCACCTGATGAGCGGCGCGGCCGCGGTCGATGCGGTCAAGACGGGCGAGGCGGATGTCGTGCTCGCGACGCGCGCGCAGATCGAACATGCGCTCGCGGCCGGCGCGCCGTGGGTGAAGACGCGCAAGGGGCCGCTGCCGGCGCTCCCCAGCGCAGGCTGGGACGTGGGCCTGGCGGTGAAGGACGACAGCCGCGACCTCGCCGACCGGCTCGACCGGGTCGTCGCAAGCCTGCGTGCCGACGGCACCGTCGCGGCGATCCTCGCGCGCCACGGTGTGAGCGACCGCGCGCCGCTGGCGACTTAATCCAAGGTCCAATGCCACCGACGCGGATCCCGGATTAGGCTCGGCGTCATCAACCAAGGTCGCAGGGACGGCCGAACGGAGGGGAGACGAGAGCGATGAAGACCATGGCGACCCGGTGCGCGATGCTGCTGGCCGGCACGATGCTGGCGACGGCGGTGACTGCGACCGAACCGCGCGCAGCCATCACGGCGGCCGCCACGACCCCGCCCGCCGCTGCCCCGGCTGCCGCTGCTGCCGCTGCTGCGGGTGCAGGGCCGACCGATGCGGATCTGATGAACGATGCGGCGACCCCCGGCGACGTCCTGACCTATGGCATGGGACCGCGTGCGCAGCGGTTCAGCACGCTGACGCAGGTCAACGCCGCCAATGTCGCCCGCCTGGTCCCCGCCTTCTCCGCCAGCCTGGGCGGTGAAAAGCAGCGCGGGCAGGAAGCGCAGCCGATCGTCTATGACGGCGTGATCTACGTCACCGGCAGCTACAGCCGCCTGTTCGCCTTCGACGCGCGTTCGGGCGAGGAATTGTGGCAGTACGATGCGCGCCTGCCCGACGGGATCATGCCGTGCTGCGACGTCGTCAATCGCGGTGCCGCAATCTATGGCGACAAGATCATCTTCGGCACGCTCGATGCGCATATGGTCGCGCTGAACCGCAAGACGGGCAAGGTCATCTGGAACAAGACTTTGGCCCCCTATGACGCGGGCTACAGCTTCACCGCCGCGCCGATGATCGTGAAGGGCAAGGTGATCTACGGCAATTCCGGCGGCGAATTCGGCATCGTCGGCAAGGTGGAGGCGCGCGACGTCAATACCGGTGAGCTGATCTGGTCGCGCCCGACGATCGAGGGCCATATGGGCCAGCTCAACGGCAAGGATTCGACCATGACCGGCAAGCTCAATGCGAGCTGGCAGGGCGATCAGTGGAAGAATGGCGGCGGCGCGACCTGGCTGGGCGGCACCTACGATCCCGATACCAACCTGATCTACATGGGCACCGGCAACCCGGCGCCGTGGAACAGCCATTTGCGCCCCGGCAACAATCTCTACACCTCGTCGACGCTGGCGATCGATCCCGACACGGGCGAGATCAAATGGCATTACCAGACGACCCCGCATGACGGCTGGGACTTCGACGGCGTCAACGAATTCATCCCGTTCGACATGGATGGGCGCAAGCTCGGGGCGAAGGCCGATCGCAACGGCTATTTCTTCGTGCTCGACCGGACGAACGGCAAGTTCGTTTCCGCCAACCGCTTCGTCTCGCGCACCGACTGGGCGACCGGCTTCACCAAGGACGGCAAGCCGATCTACGATCCCGCCAAGCGCCCGCCCGCGCCCAGCGCGGAAAAGGGCGCGAGTGTGTTCGCCGCGCCCAGCTTCCTCGGCGGCAAGAACTGGATGCCGATGGCGTACAGCCAGCAGACCGGCATGTTCTACATCCCGTCCAACGAATGGGGCATGGACATCTGGAACGAGCCGATCGCCTACAAGAAGGGCGCGGCCTATCTGGGTGCCGGCTTCACGATCAAGCCGCTGAACCCCGACTATATCGGCGTGCTGCGCGCGATGGACCCCAAGACTGGCAAGATCGCGTGGGAATATAAGAATAAGGCGCCGTTGTGGGGCGGCGTGCTGACCACCGCGGGCAATCTCGTCTTCACCGGCACGCCCGAGGGCTATCTGAAGGCGTTCGATGCCAAGACGGGCCAGGAGCTCTGGAAGTTTAACACCGGATCGGGCGTCGTCGGCAGCCCGGTGACGTGGGAGCAGGATGGCGAGCAATATGTCGCGGTGATGAGCGGCTGGGGCGGCGCGGTGCCGCTGTGGGGCGGCGAGGTCGCGAAGGCTGTGCAGCATATCAACCAGGGCGGCGCGCTCTGGGTCTTCAAGCTGCCCAAGGCATGATCGGGTCGCAGGGGGCGTCGCCGGTCGCGGCGCCCTCTTCGCTTCCGATCGCACTTATATTACAATCGTCTGCGGGGAGAGGGGGCGTGGAACGAGTCCTGATCGCGGACGATCATCCGCTGGTGCGTGACGGCTTGCGTACCGTCATTTCGGTCGCCTTCGACCAGGCCGACCTGTTCGAGGCATCATCGGTCGCCGAAGCGGTCGAGATCGTCGATCGCGAGGGCGATTTCGACCTCGTCCTGCTCGATCTCAACATGCCCGATGCGCGCGGCTTTTCCGGGCTGACGATGCTGCGCGACCGGTTTCCGTCGCTGCCCATCGTGCTCGTGTCCGCCGCGGCGGATAGCCAGGTCGTCAACGGCGCGATCGCCAACGGTGCCGCCGGGTTCATCCCCAAATCGCTGAAGCGCAGCCAGATCGTCGCGGCGATCCAGTCGATTTTGTCGGGCAACGTCTATATCCCCGACGATTTCGCCGCCCCGTCGGATGCCGAGGCAGAGATCGAGGGCATCCGCCGCCGCATCGGCACGCTGACGCCGCAGCAGCGCGTGGTGCTGGGGCTGGTCGTCGCAGGTAAGCTGAACAAGCAGATCGCCTATGAGCTCGACGTGTCGATGACGACGGTGAAGGCGCATGTCTCCGCCATCCTGTCCAAATTGAACGTCTACAGCCGCACGCAGGCAGTGATCCTGGCGAACAAGGTCGGGCTGGGGCGCTAGCGAACGCTGGCGAGCAGCGCCCGCAGTTGCGCGGGCTTCACCGGTTTCTGCAGGACGTGGAGCCCGGCGGCGAGCAGCTGTTCGCGCAGGTCGGGCATACGGTCCGCCGTGATGATCGCGGCGGGCACCTTCGCGCCAATATCCTCGCGCAGCGTCGCGACCGCGGCATCGCCCAGCGTGTCCGACCCCAGATGATAGTCCGCGAGGATGACGTCCGGCCGCAGCCGCGACCGGCGGACGATCGCGCGCGCATCCTCCAGCGTCGCCGCGGTGCGCACCCGCACACCCCAGCCACCGAGCATCGCCTGCATGCCGGCGAGGATCGACTCCTCATTGTCGAGCACGAGCACGGTCGACACGCCCAGCCCGCGTGCCGGTGCGGCACTCGCCGTCGCGCCCGCCACCCCCGTCGCGGCGAGGGGGGCTTCGATCGAGAAGGTCGCGCCTGCGCCGAGCGCGCTATCCACACGCACCGGGTGGCCGAGCATGCGGCTGGCGCGCTGCACGATCGCAAGGCCCAATCCGATGCCCTGCGACGCGCCCGTGTTGAGCCGGCGGAATTCGTCGAAGATCTCGGCATGATGCGACGGATCGATGCCGGGGCCGGTATCGGCGACGGTGATCGCCACCGATCGTCCCTCGGCCCGCGCAGTCATGGTGATGCTGCCCCGCTCGGTATAGCGCACGGCGTTGGACAGGAAGTTCTGCAACACGCGCCGCAGCAGCCGCCGGTCGGAATGCACCCATAGCCGCGTCGGCACGACGTTCAGCGTCAGCCCCCGCTCGGCCGCGACGACGGCGAATTCGGCGCGCAACGCGGTGAACATTTCGTCGAGCGGGACGTCGCCGAGGTCCGGGGTGATCGCGCCGGCATCGAGCTTGGAGATTTCGAGCAAGGCCTCCAGCAGGCCCTCGATCGAATCGAGCGCCGATGCCGCCTGATCGACGATCTTGCGATTGCCCTCGGCAAGGCGACGGCCGGCCAGTGCGGAGACGAACAGGCGCGCGGCGTTCAGCGGTTGCAGCAGATCGTGGCTTGCAGCGGCGAGGAATCGCGTCTTCGACAGATTGGCCTGTTCCGCCGCCATCTTGGCCGCGCGCATCGCCAGCTCGGCCGCCTGCCGTTCGCGTACCTCCTGTTCCAGCTCGCGCGTCCGCGCAGCGACCCGCTGTTCGAGGGCGTCGGCGGTTTTCAGCCGTTCGGTGACGTCGTCGAAGCTCATCACCATGCCGCCGTCGGCCATCGGCTGGCGTCGGATTTCGATCGATCGGCCATCCGCCAGGCGCCGCACGGCGACGATCTCCTGCGTCGCCTCGGCGGGATCGCTGCCCTGCGTATCGACCCAGCCCAATGTGTCGGCGGCATCGGCGCGCGGCAGCTTCGTCTTGCACCATTTGACGAGCGCAGCGTGATCGGAGATGCGCTGCCGCATCCGTTGCGGCGCCAGATCGAGCAGGGTCAGCAGCGGATCGTTCCAGGCGAGCAGCGAGCGATCGGGGGCGAACAGGCACACGCCCTGCGGCATGGCGTCCAGCGTTCCCTGCAACACCACCGCGCGTTCGGCCAGCTCGCGCGCCCGTTGCCGTGCATCCTCCGCCTTGATGTCGGTGATGTCGGTGTAGACGCCGACGATCCCGCCTTCGCTGGTGCGCTGTTCGTTGACCTGGATCCAGCGGCCGTCGGCGAGCAGGATGACCTGCCCGCCATCGGCGACCTGATGGCGGCCCACGCGCTCGGACACCCAGCGCGCCGGCGACACGAGCGGGCCGAGCGTCGATCCCACCTCGCAGATCGCGCCGGCGATCTCGTCGAAGGCGACGCCCGGCTGGATGCGATCGGCGATCGTCGGCCACAGCGACAGATAGGTGCGGTTGCACAGCACCAGCCGATCGTCGGTGTCGAAGATGGCGAAGCCCTCGTCGAGCGCCTCGATCGCATCGCCCAGGCGTCGCCGCGCGGCATCGGCGGCATCGCGGGCATGGGCGAGCGCGGCATTGCTCGCCGCCAGGTCGTCGAGTGCGCGTTCCAGATCGGCGGTGCGTTCGCGGACCTTGCTCTCCAGCGCGATCGCGGTTTCGAACACCGAAAAGGCGTTGCCCTGCAGGTCGGTCGAGCGTTCGACCCGGTCCATCAGCGATCGGTTGATTCGCTCCAGCTTGGCGATCCGCGCCTCCAGCGCGGCAACGTGCGCGGCGTCGTCTCGCTGGCCGGTCATGGCCGCCCGATCGCCAGACCGGCGAAGGTCTGGTTGACGTGCAGCGCGCGGAATTGCTCGCCATAGGTGTTGAAGCCGATGACGCCGCGTCGTGCGTAGAGGTCGGACACCGGCGCGCGCAGCTGACGCTGCGCGATCTCGACCGAGTTGAGCACGCAGTCGAAGCCGAGGATGCGATCGATGCCGCCGATGTCGCTGTCGAGCCGGTCGAACAACGCCTCCAGCCGGCCGACGATATCGTCCGCCTCGCCCAGCGTCAGCACGATCCCCTCGTCGATCGCGCAATAGAAGGTGAGGCTGCCGTCCGGATTGGCGGACTGGATCGAGCGGACGTAATATTCGCCGCCCGCCCGCACCATCAGCGGGTGCGCCGCGAATACCGGCAGCCCAAGCTGATCGACCTGCGTTCCGACCAGCCGGGCATATTCCTCCGCGGCAGGCTCGGCGTTGATTTCATGGACGATGCGCCGTGTCGTGTCCGCGGCGGTGATCACCATCTTCACCTCGCCCGGCCGATAATGTTGCGCGCGGAACACCGTCATCGGCCGCGCGGTCGACAGGATCGCGATCACCGCGGCGTCGCGGCGAAACGCGCCGTCGTACAGGACGAAGGTCTCGCGGAAATCGAGGCCGTCGCCCGACGAGCCACCGATCAGCGGCACGTCGCCCAGCGCATCCTGCAACGTCAGCGTCAGCATCTCTTCGCGGTGCGACAGACCGTCGACCAGGAAGATCGCCGCATGGTTGACGCGTCCGCCGAAATGCCGCGTCTCCTCGGTCGCCTGGGCCACCATCGACCGGACGCGCCGCTGCGCATCGCCGCCGTCGAAATGGTCGAGGTCGGTGAAGCAGGTCGCGGTCAGGCGAAAGTCGCTGGCGGGGAAACCGATCGCGGTCAGTGTTCCTTCGCCCATGCCGTCGGGGGTCAGTTCGCCCGACGACGTACAGCCGACGATCGTCAGCCCCTCGCTGCGGCTGGCGATCGACTGCGCCAGCGCGTCCAGCGGATACCGGCTCGAACAGAATAGCAGGATGCCCGACAGTTCCGGCACGTCGAGCTGCCGGAACAGCGCGCGGATCGCCAGTTCGGGATCGTGTTCGCGCGTCGCGGCGACGCGAAGGTGGGACGAGGTGGGCACGGCGGCGATGATGGCAGCGGAGCGGGCGGCCGTCACGCATCATCTCCGCGTGGCGGTGGGCCGGCGGCGTCGAGCGCATCGACCTCGGCGTCGGTGAACACGCGGCTGCGCACGATGAAGCGCAGGCCGTCGGGGCCTTCCAGCGAAAAGCCGGCACCGCGACCGGGGACGACGTCGATCGTGATCTGGGTGTGACGCCAATAGTCGAATTGCGCGGCGCCGATCCACACGGGGATGGCGGCGTCCGGCCCGACGGTGCCGAGCAGGATGTCCTGCCCCCCGACGCGGAACTCGCCCGCCGGATAGCACATCGGCGCGGAGCCATCGCAGCAGCCGCCCGACTGGTGGAACATCAACGCCCCGTGCCGGCGGGTCAGATCCGCCATGACCGCATCGGCGGCGGCGGTGGACAGGACGCGCGGCGGAACGGTCATCGGCGGGGCCTTCGCAGACAAGGACGGCGACCCTCGCGAAGAGGGCCGCCGCTGGAGGATGCGGGGGTGGGTGGAAGAGTGGGCAGACAGTCCCCCGCGGTGGCAAGGATCAGAAGAAACCCAGCGCCTTGGGGCTGTAGCTGACCAGCAGGTTCTTGGTCTGCTGATAATGGTCCAGCATCATCTTGTGCGTTTCGCGGCCGATGCCCGACTGTTTGTAGCCGCCGAACGCGGCATGGGCGGGATAGGCATGGTAGCAATTGGTCCACACGCGTCCCGCCTGGATCGTGCGGCCGGCGCGATAGGCGGTCGTCCCGTCGCGCGACCATACCCCGGCGCCCAGGCCGTAGAGCGTGTCGTTGGCGATCGCCATCGCATCGTCGAAGTCCTTGAACGTGGTCACCGCGACGACGGGGCCGAAGATTTCCTCCTGGAAGACGCGCATCTTGTTGTGCCCTTCCAGGATCGTCGGCGTGACGTAATAGCCCGCGTCCAATTCGCCGCCGAGCTGCGCGCGGGTGCCGCCGGTCAGCACCTTCGCCCCCTCCGCCTTGCCGATGTCGATGTACGACAGGATCTTTTCGAGCTGGTCGTTCGAGGCCTGCGCGCCGATCATCGTCGATGCGTCCAGCGGGCTGCCCTGCTTGATCGCCTGTACCCGTGCGATCGCCTTTTCCATGAAGCGGTCGTAGATCGATTCGTGGATCAGCGCGCGGCTGGGGCAGGTGCACACCTCACCCTGGTTGAGCGCGAACAAGGCGAAGCCTTCCAGCGCCTTGTCCAGATAATCATCGTCCGCGGCCATCACGTCGGCGAAGAAGATGTTGGGGCTCTTGCCGCCCAGCTCCAGCGTGACGGGGATCAGGTTTTCGGTCGCATATTGCATGATCAGGCGGCCGGTCGTCGTTTCGCCGGTGAAGGCGATCTTGGCGATCCGCTTGTTCTGCGCCAGCGGCTTGCCCGCCTCGACGCCAAAGCCGTTGACGACATTGAGCACGCCCGGCGGCAGCAGGTCGCCGATCACGTCCATCAGCACCATGATCGACATCGGCGTCTGTTCGGCCGGTTTCAGCACCACGCAATTGCCCGCGGCGAGCGCCGGCGCGAGCTTCCACACCGCCATCAGCAGTGGGAAATTCCACGGGATGATCTGGCCGACGACGCCCAGCGGCTCGTGGAAGTGATAGGCGACGGTGTCGTGATCGATCTCGGCGATCGACCCTTCCTGCGCGCGCAGGCAGCCGGCGAAATAGCGGAAATGATCGATCGCGAGCGGCAGGTCGGCGGCGGTGGTTTCGCGGATCGGCTT
Organism: Sphingomonas sp. NIC1; assembly: GCF_001638925.1. Lineage (NCBI taxonomy): Bacteria > Pseudomonadati > Pseudomonadota > Alphaproteobacteria > Sphingomonadales > Sphingomonadaceae > Sphingomonas > Sphingomonas sp. NIC1. The sequence goes on along the minus strand of NZ_CP015521.1, from coordinate 155,007 downwards.
GCCGTTGTCGATCGTCTCGACCAGCGCGAGCAGCGACAGCCGTTCTTCCATCCGGTCGGCGATCTTGAGCAGGATGCGCGACCGCTCGGTCGCGCTCATCCGGCCCCAGGCGTCCTTCGCCTTGTGCGCGGCGTCGAGCGCCAGTTCGATGTCCTCGGCGGTGCCGCGCGCGACCGAGCAGACGGTCTTGCCGGTGACGGGCGAGGGGTTGTCGAAATACTGGCCCCGCACCGGCGCCACCCAGTCGCCGCCGATGAAATTGTCGTAGCGCGGGCGGATCGCGATCTGCCCTTTCAGCTCGTCAAGCGCCTGTTGCAGCATGGGTCGTCTCCTAGGGGTCGCGCACCGGCGGTTCTGCCGGTTCGGGCTCGTTGCGATGCCCCACTGTCTGCCTGCCGGGCGCCCCGCGCCATTGCACCAAAGGGCAATTGCCGCTGGCGGCGCGATGCGGGCACCCCGGCCGCATTCGGCGTCGGTCCCTGACGGCGCGTACGGGAGAGGAATGTCACCATGTTGAAGCTCGCCATCGTCGGCGCCGCCGCCGTCGCCACCCTCGCCGCTGCCGCCCCGGCCGCCGCGCGCGACATCGTCGTGCAGATGAAGAACGTCGGTACGGGCGGATCGATGGTGTTCGAACCGGCCTTCATCAAGGCGCAGCCGGGCGACACCATCCACTTCAAGCCGACCGACCCCAGCCACAATGCAGAGACGATCCCGACGATGCTGCCCGCCGGCGTCGCGCCGTCCAAGGGTCAGATGAACAAGGAATTCGTGCTGCCGGTCACCGCGCCGGGCCTGTACGGCATCAAGTGCATGCCGCATTTTTCGATGGGCATGGTCGCGCTGGTGCAGGTGGGCAACGGCCCGTCCCCCAATCTCGCCGCCGCGCGGGCCGTGAAGCTGCCGCCGTTCGCCGCCAAGCGGATGACTCCGATGCTGGCGCAGGCCAAGTGAGCGCGCGGGAGGAAACGCCGATGTCTGCCGCGCTGATGGTCGCCTATCCCGCCGACGGGGGCGCCGCCTTCGATCGCGAATATTATGTCGCGACGCATCTGCCGCTCGTCCGGCACGCGCTGACGCCGCACGGGCTGACCGGTGTTGCGGGCTATTTCCCCGATCACGTGGGCGACATGCTTGCGGTCGCCATCCTGACCTTCACCGATGCCGCGTCGCGTGACGCGGCGCTGGCGTCGCCCGAGGCGGCGCCGGTGTTCGCCGACATCGCCAATTTCACGACCGCGACGCCGATCCCGATGCCGATGACGGTCGCCTGACGTCGGGGGCGGGCCGGGGTTACCCGGTCCGCAGCGTCAGCCCCACCCACACGGTCCGCGGCGTCGCCCGCTCGACGATCGCATTGCCGCTGATCCCCGTTTCGACTCGCGCATCGAAGACGTTCTCCGCGCGCAGCTCGACCCCCAGCGTGCGCGTGAGCGGCAAGGCGGCATAGCCGTCCAGCGTCGTCGCCGGCGCGAGCGAGCGGCTGTTCTGGTCGTCCTCGAATTGGCGGGCGGCGTGCCGCAGCGTCGTCGAGATCGCCGCGCCGCCCTTGCGCCAGCCGAGCGTTGCGGACGTCAGGTCGCGCGGCGTCTGCGCGGGCCGCAACCCGTCGAGCGCCGCCGCAGCACCGCTGGCGACGACGCGGGGATCGACATGCGACCAGGACGCCTGGGCGAACGCCGGCCCGCTCTGCCAGCGGGCGTCCAGCTCCAGGCCGGTCGAGCGGATCGCATCCAGATTGCGGCGAACGCGGTAGATGCCGTTCGCGGCGACGAAGCCGACGCCGGGGAAGGTGCCGGGCCCGCGCCCCGCCGTAACGTTGGCGATCGCGCCGTCCAGCCGGTTCCAGAACACGGTCGCGGCGAATGAGACGCCGGCACCCGGCGCCAGCGTGACGCCGCCGTCGATCCCGCTTAGCCGTTCAGGCTCCAGCGCGGCATTGGCGGCGACCGCATCGGCGCCGACCCGGAACGGCCGGTACAGCTCGTTGAGCGTCGGCAGGCGCCAGCCGCGATAGGCGGACGCGCGCAGCGTCACCGGCGCAACCGGCGTGACGGAAATACCGGCCCGCCCGGTCCATTCCGTCCCCCGCCGCTCCGGAAAGATGGCGTTGGTCAGCGGCGCGCCGGTGGCAATCACCGCCTCGCGCAGGGCGCCGTCCGTCAGCCGCCAGCGATCCACCCGCCCGCCGAGTGTCAGTGTCGCAGGGCCGGCGGTCAGGCTCGCGTCCGTGAACAGGCCATAGGTCAGCGCGGTGCCGCCCGCCACGCGCCGCCGCGTGGGCAGGGCGTTGACGTAGGTGTATAGCTCCTGCGTCTGCCCGGAGACGCGTCGCACGTCGGCGCCGAGCCGCAGATCGCGGCCTTCGCCGACCGGCGGCTTCACTTCGATGCGGCCGCCGGTGCCGGTGGCGGGCGTGTTATATTGGTCGAGCGTCTGCGTTGCGGTGCTCCGGGCGGCATCGACGCTGGCGAATTGCGACGCGAAGGCGCGCGTCTGGAGATAGGCGAGCGCGGACCAGCCCCAGTCGCCGCGCCCGATCAGGCGGACGCTGGCGTCGGCGCCCTGGCTGCGGTTGCGGGTGAAGGCCGTGCCGCGGTCGCGCGTGTCGGTGAAGCCCGACAGGTTGGTCTGCAATTCGGTCTGTCCGCCGAGCGCGACCACGCTGCGCGCCGCGGCGGAGAATTGCTCGAACGGGGCCGCGCGATCGGCGGGGCCGCGGCTTTCGGCGACGGTCGGCACGAAGCCGTCGCCACGATCGTACGCCGCCGACAGCGTGGCGAAGCCGCCGTCACGGCGCAGCAGACCCGATGCGGCAGCGGATAGCGACCGGCGGCTGCCATAGGCGAGGTCTGCGGCAAGCGTGGGTTGGTCGGCGGGATCGGCGCTGTCGATTTCGATCGTGCCGGCGAGCGCGCCGGGCCCGAAATAGCCGCTGCCACCGCCGCGCGTCACGCGGATCAGGCCGATGCGATCGGTGGCATAAGCGGGGAAGGGCACCCAGCCGCCGAACGGGTCCGCCTGCGGCACGCCATCCAGGATCAGGAGCGCGCGGCTGGACGCATTGCCGCCGATCCCGCGCAGCGACAGCCCCTGGCTGGTCGGATTGGCCGAGCGCGAATCGCTCCGGCGGAACTGCTGCAGCCCCGCGACATCGGCGAGCACCGTTTCCAGCCGGCCGCTGGCGCTTTCGCGGATGCGCGCCGCGTCGATCGCGACGACGTCCGCCGTGCGATCGCCCGGTCGGGCGGGCAGGCCGCGACCGATGACGACGATGTCCTGAGTCGCAGGAGGGTCGGCGGCGGCGCGGTCCTGCGCGGCGGCGGGAAGGGCGGAGGCGCCGCACAGCAACAGGGCGATGGCTCGAACGATCATAACGGCTCCGGATAGGGGGTGATCGGCACCAACGGGCGGCCCAGGTCGCGCCAGCCATCGGCGCCTTCGGCGAACCAGCGCACCCGCCTATAGCCCGCCCGGCGCAAACGCCACGCCGCATTCCAGCTCATCCAGCAATCCGCCAGGCAGAAGACGATCAGCGTGGTGCGCGGCGCGGCGGCATGCAGACGGGCGACGCCGTGAAGGAACCAGCGTTCGACGGCGGGATCGATCGCCCCGCGCCCCGCTTCGGGAAACCAGGCCGCGCCTGCGATACCGCGCTGTTCGCGGGCGAGCCGCCAGTGCCCGTCGGCCGTCCGTACCGCCCCCTCGGCGGGCACGACGTCGATTAGCGTCGCGCGGCCGGCATCGACCAGTGCGGCGACCGTGGCGGCATCGATGCGCGCGACTCCGGGCGGCGGCGCCGGCACGACGCCGCGATAGTCGGCGATGCGATAGCCGCTCCTCGCATCGAAGCGCGCATCGGGCGCCGCCGCGGCGAGGGCGATCAGGGCCGTAAGGCAGAGGGGCAGGTGGCGGCGCATCGTACCAAGGTGTCATGGTCGCGGACGGGCGACCTGCCTACCAGACTTAGGGATGAGGATCGCATCACGCTCTCTCGTCACGGCACTGCTTGTCGCCGTCTCCGCCCCGGCTTCCGCCACGTTGCCGGCCGATCCGCTGGCATCGCCGATGTGGGATTTCGTCGCCGATCAGGCGTTTGGCGCCGGCGCCCGCGTCGCCTTCGATCCGCGCGTCAAGGTGCGCTTCCCGGACATCGCCGAAAACCAGCGCGTCTTCCCGGTCGAGGTCGACGCGCGGGGCATCGCCGACGTCAAGCGGATCATCATTCTTGTCGATCTCAACCCGATCCAGCTGCCGATCGACTATCGGCTGGACGATGCCGAGCCGTTCATCGCGACGCGGATCAAGCTCGATCAACGCACGCCGGTACGCGGGGCGGTGCAGCTCGCCGACGGATCGTGGCTGGTGTCGGGCGGCTGGATCGATGCGGCGGGCGGCGGCTGTTCGGCGCCGCCGGCCAGCCGGGTCAGCGGCGACTGGGCGCAGCATCTGGGCGAGGTGCGCGGTGGCCTGTGGCGGACCGCGACGGGTCCACGCGCGCAGATCGCCTTCCGCCACCCGATGGACACCGGCTTCGTCGCCAACATCGCGAGCTATTATATCGATCAGCTGACGTTGACCGGCGCGGATGGCCGGTCGCTCGGCATAGTCGCGATGCAGGCCGCGGTGGCCGAGGACCCAGTGCTGACGCTCTTGCCGCACGCGCGAACGGGCGAGATGGTGCGCTTCCACGCGCGCGACACCAACGGCATCGACTATCGCGGCACGCTGGCGGATCGCGGCGGTCCCGCCGCATGATCGATCGGCGGACACTGATCGCCGCGGCGGGCGCCGCCCTCGCCGCGCCGGTGCTGGGACAGGCGCTGGCCTATCGCCTGACCCCGCACACGGTTGGGGACGGCCTCTGGCTGATCCGCGGGGCCGATGCGCCGATCGCGCGCGACAATGGCGGCGCGATCGCCAACATCACGCTGATCGCCACCGATGCCGGTCCGGTGCTGATCGATGCGGGACCGTCGCTACGCTATGGCGAGGCGTTGCAGGCGCTGGCGAAGACGCTGACGGGCAAGCCCGTGGCGCGCGTCTACCTGACGCACCTCCATCCCGACCACAGCTATGGCGACGCGGCGTTCGCGCCGGCGATCGTCGCAGCAACGCCGGGACTGATCGCGACGCTGACGCGCGACGGGCCGGGCTTTTCCGATGGCATGTACCGCCTGCTGGGTGACTGGATGCGCGGCACCGAGCTGCGCATCCCGCGTCACGTCGTGTCGAGCCCGCAGGAGGTCGTGGGTGGGCGGACGTTCCGCATGCTGCCGCTGACGGGGCATAGCGCCGACGATCTCGCCATCCTCGACGAGGCGACGGGGACGCTGGTGGCCGGCGATCTCGTCTTCCACGATCGCGCGCCCTCGACGCCGCATGCCGATCTGCCGACGTGGCGGCGCTCGCTCGATACGCTGAAGGGGCTGGGGCATCGCACGCTGATCCCCGGCCATGGCCCGTTCGACCCGACGCCCACCACCGCCATCGACCAGACCCGCGACTGGATCGACTGGCTCGACGCCGCGCTGCGCCGGGCGGTGACAGACGGGCTCGACATGGTGGAGGCGGGCGATCTGCCGATCCCGCCCCGGTTCGCGACGCTGGCTGCGGCGCGATACGAATTGCAGCGCTCGGTCGCGCATTTCTATCCGACGCTGGAGCGCACGCTGCTACCGCGGGTCGATGCGCGATGACGGGGGTGCGTCCGATGCGCTATGGTCTTCTCGCTGCGACCGCGCTGATCGCGACACCGGCCGCGGCGCAGACGCTCGACCCCGCAGCGCAGGACGGGGGCGAGCCGCTGGTGATCGTCGGCACGCCGCTGGTCGATCCGGGCGAGGATATCGTCGGCTATCCCGCGCAGCACGTATCTGACGAACAGATCGCGCGCAGCCATGCGCTGGACCTGTCCGACTATCTGCGCAGACTGGCCGGGGGTGTGTTCGTCAACGAGGTGCAGGGCAATCCGCTGCAACCCGACATCAATTATCGCGGCTTCACCGCCTCGCCGCTGCTCGGCACGCCGCAGGGCCTGTCCGTCTACTTCGACGGCATCCGCATGAACCAGCCGTTCGGCGACGTGGTCAGCTGGGATCTGATCCCAACCTCCGCGATCCGATCGACGACGCTGGTGCCGGGCGCGAACCCGCTGTTCGGGCGCAATTCGCTGGGCGGCGCTTTGGCAATCCGCACTAAGGACGGCCGATCCGATCCGGGCATGACCGCCGACATCGGCTATGGCAGTTTCGGCCGCTCGGCCACGCGCGCAACCGTCGGCGGGACGCACAAGAGCTGGCATTGGTTCGCCTCTGCCGATTATTTTCGCGAAAGGGGCTGGCGCGATTTTTCGCCGTCGCGCGCCGGCCAGCTGTTCGGCAAGGTCGGCTGGGCCGATGGCGGCACCGATATCGCGCTGTCGGGCGGTTTCGCCGACAGCGACCTCAACGGTAACGGCCTGCAGGAGATGCGGCTGCTCGCGCAGGAGCCGGCGAGCGTCTATACGCATCCCGACACGACGCGGAATCGCGGCTGGTGCGGCAATGCGACGCTGTCGCAGCAGCTGTCGGACCGGCTGATGCTGTCCGCCAACGCCTTCTACCGCGGCATCCGCACCCGCACGGTCAACGGCGACGTCAACGAAGGCGCGTTGGGCGAAAACCTGTACCAACCCAATGCCGCAGAGCGCGCCGCTCTGGCGACGGCGGGCTATTCGGACGTCCCCACATCCGGCGAAACGCAGGCGAACACGCCGTTCCCACGCTGGCGCTGCATCGCCAACGTGCTGCTGAACAGCGAGCCGAACGAGAAATGCAACGGCTTGGTCAACCGCACCGCGACCCGGCAGCGCGAATGGGGCGCGACGGCGGAGCTGACGTGGACCGCCGGTGCGAACCGACTGACGCTGGGCGCGGCCTATGTCGATGGGCATGCCGACTTCACCCAATTGTCGCAATTCGGCTATCTGACCCCCGATCGTGGCGTGGTCGCGGTGGCGGGGCCAGGGGCCTTCGCCGACGGGTCGCAGGCGTCGGAAAATGCGTTCGATGCGCGCGTCGATCTGTCCGCAGGCACCCGCGTCGTCAGTCTCTACGCGCTCGACGGGCTCGACGTCACGCCGACGCTCCATGTCGATCTGTCGGGTCGGTTCGACCGGACGATCGTGCGCAACCGCGACCGGATCACACCGGGCGGTGGCACGGGATCGCTGGATGGCGATCACCGCTTCCAGCGCTTCAATCCCGCAGTCGCGCTGCGCTGGACCCCGCTGGAACCGGTGGCAATCGATCTGGCGGTCGCCCGGACCAGCCGCGCGCCGTCGGCGATCGAGCTGGGCTGTGCCGACCCTCGCAGCCCGTGCCGCCTGCCGAATGCGCTCGCCGGCGATCCGCCACTCGCGCAGGTCGTCGCGCAGACGGTGGAGGGCGGGGTAACGCTGACGCACGGCACTGTCCGGCTGAGGGCGGGCGCGTTCCGCACCGTCAGCCGCGACGACATCCTGTTCGTCGCCAGCGACCAGACCGGCTTCGGCTATTTCCGCAACTTCGGCCGTACCCGGCGGCAGGGTGCGGACCTCGATCTGTCGGCACGACGGGGTGCGATCGGGCTGTCGGCGCATTACACCTTGCTCGACGCGACCTATCGCAGCGCCGAGACGGTTGGCGGCGCCGGCAACAGCAGCAACGACGGTCCCGCACCGGGCTTCGACGGCACGATCGCCATCGCGCGCGGCGACCGAATCCCGTTGATCCCGCGTCACCTGCTCAAAGGTGCCGTGACGGTCGATGCCACACGCTGGCTGACGCTCTCCGCGGACGTCGTCGCCAGCGCGGGTGTGATCGCGCGCGGCAATGAAAATGGCGCGCATCGGGCCGACGGCGTCTATTATCTGGGGGACGGGCGCACCCGCCCCTATGCGGTGGCCAATGCCGCGGCAGAGGTGCGACCGGGCAGGGGCATCACGCTCTACGTCCAGGTGAGCAACGTGTTCGACAAGCGCTACACGACCGCGGCGCAGCTCGGCGCGACCGCCTTCGATGCGTCCGGCCGGTTCGTCGCACGGCCGTTTGCCGCGCCGGTGATCGACGGCGAACGGCCGTTGCTGCACGCGTCGTTTCAGGCACCCGGCGCGCCGCGCTCGGCGCAGTTCGGCATGCGGCTGGGTTTCTGAACGGGCAGCGCCGCGCGGATGCGATCCCATCGCGTCCCGCGCGGCGCCGCCGGTCATCAGCCGCCGAAATGCACCGTCCCGGTCAGCCCCCACGTGCGGGGCTTGGCGTAGACGCCGGAAACCGTCCCGTCGAACAGCGTATTGTCATAACCGTAGACGCGATAACGCTCGGAAAACAGGTTGTTGACGAACAGAGCGATGTCCCAGCGGTCCGCCGGGCCGGCAAAGCCGATGCGCGCATTGGCAACCGTGTACGCCCGCTCCCGCTCGACTGGCGCGCACAGCACCGTAAAGCAGAAGCTGCTCGAATGCTGCGCATCCGCCTGTAGCGAGGCGGTGCCGCCCGCGACCGCGAACTCGTATCGCGCCAGCAGGTTGCCCGAAAAGCTTGGCGCCTGCGGCAGGCGGTGGTCTTCCACGGTCACCAGATCGGGCAGTTCGACGTTGCGGACCTTCGTGTCGAGGAACGACGCATTGGCCTGTAGCGTCAGGCCCCGGATCGGGCGCGTCGCGAACTCGACCTCCAGCCCCGCGGATTTTGCGGGCAGGTTCACGACCGTCTGCACCGTCGAATATTGGGCGAAGGCCTGATAATTCTGATAATCGTAGTAGAAGGCCGACAGGTTCAGCGTCGTGCCCGGCGCAAGCCGCGTCTTGGCGCCGACTTCCCAGGCGTTGAGCGTTTCGGGCCGATAATTGATGCCGTTCAGCGCCGCCGCCTCCGATCCGGGGAAGGGCGTGCCCGTCGAGAAGGTGAAGCCGCCGCTCTTCGACCCACGGTTATAGCTCGCATACAGCAGCACTTGGTCGGTCGGCTTGTAGTTGATCAGCGCACGCGCGGTGACCCCGTCGAACACAGGGGTGGCATCGGCCGGCGTCGCGGTGATGCCGGTCCGCGGCTGGATCACGCCGAACGAGCCATAGGCGACCTGGCGCGGGTTGAAGATGATCGACACGCCGGTGCTGGGCTCCGACCCGAAATACCGCCCGGTCTTGCGATCGTTCCAATAGCGCAGGCCACCGACCAGCGTCACGCGATCGGCAACCTTCCACTCGTTCTGCACGAAGAAGGCGTAGGACCGCGTGTTCTGCGAAAAGGCGACGGTGGGGTCGTAGCCGTAGAACAGCGAGGCGTATTTGCCGGTATAATCGCCGTCGATCGACATGGCAAAGGCGCCGGCCGTCAGCTGATTGGCGCCCAGATCGGCCTGCAGACGGACTTCCTGCGACCATTGGTCGATCCGCGATCCTTGCGTGAAATACACGCCGCTGGCGGGCGAGGAATCGCCGTCTTCGGTGTAGAATTTGTCGCCGTGCTGGTAATCGGTGATCGTGACCAGCGTCACCGCATCCGAGACGCGTGCCTGGATCTTCAGGTCTGCGCCGAACACCTTGCGATCGACATAGCTGGGATCGGTCGCCGCCGTCTTGTACGGATCGCCACCCCGCGCGGGATTGATCGCGTCGTTGCGATAGCCCGCGCCCGTTTCGCCCGGGCCGGTCCCCCAATAGGCGCAGCTGCGATCGGGGGCCAGCACCTCGCCTTGCAGCCGGGCATTGGGACAGCTCGCGACCAGTGAATACAGACCGGCCTGCCGTTCCTTGTCGGCGCGCATGTAGCGCAGCGTCAGCGTCGATTCGATATCGGCATTGGGCTGCCATGCTACGATGCCGCGCAAGGCCCAGTGATTGTTGGCGCCGCGGGCAGGCTCGCCTGGGTTGATATTGCGGATGTACCCCTTGTCCCGGTTGCGGGTGCCAGCGACGCGGACCTGGAGATTGTCGGTCAGCGGCCCCGACACGGCGCCTTCGGTGATGATCTGCCCATAGCTTCCGACCGTGACGGAGCCGTAGCCGTCCAGCTCGCGGGTCGGCTGGTTGGAAATGAACTGCACCGCGCCGCCAGTCGCGTTGCGGCCGAACAGCGTTCCCTGCGGCCCACGCAGCACCTCGACCCGTGCGAGGTCGAAGGTCGGGAAGCTGGCGAGGTTGATCGAGCTGGAATAGCTGTCGTCCTGATAGACGGCGACGGGCGGCTCCTGCTGGTCGCCATAATCGTTCTGCGACACGCCGCGAATGTTGAACACCACCTGCGAGCTGGAATAGGCGTTCATCTTCAATTCCGGCACGGCGCGCGTCAGATCCGTCGCAGTCTGCACGTTCATGTCGCGCAGCGAATCCGCCGTCATTACCGATACGGCGATACCGACATCCTGTAGTTTTTGTTCACGCCGTTGGGCCGTGACGACGATGTCGTCCGAGTCTTTGGCCTGATCCTTGGAATGTTCCTCGGAGTGTTCCTTGTCCTGCGCGGCAGCGATCGGGGACCATGCCAAGACGGCACATGTCGTAACCGTAGACAGCAACAGGCGGCGAAGATCGCCCGAACGGTGTTCGCGATGCATGGAATGACCCCCTTTTGGTGTGGCGGGCATCCCGACTGGGGAAAGGTCAATCGTGACACCGGCACGTCGATAGTCCGCCTCTCCCCGATCTTTATCGACGACTATCCTGCGACGATGCGATGGAACGGATTGAATGGATTCGACAGTAACACAGTATAGATGCGACATCGCTGGCGGGGGTCGCGCGGCGGATCATCGCCGCGATGCTGATATAGGGGGAATGTTACTGAAGTAAGGATGGAGCATATCAAAATTGCTCTGTAGAGCAGCAAATCGATCTCTGGATGTGCTGGTGTTTTCTGAGAAGTTAAGCGGTTTGTATTTGATAATTCCGGACTTTTGCTGCCTTTCGATGAAGGTCGGGCATATGCGTAGCGGCTCCTCTGACGTTCGTTTGTGGCGTCGCGCCGTCGTGCGGTTTCTGCCGTCATGATGGGGTCCTGGGGCGGTCGATGGCCTCCCTTGGCCCCTCACAATCGCAATAAATTGCTGTGTCCTCGCGGGCTTAGGTCGCTGAGCACGGGCAGTGACAGGGGCGATTGCTAACGCTCCGCTGGTTGGCGTCGCGGCATATACCGCGCCGTCGGGGCGCCTCAGCCTTTAGTCGTTGAATAATCGATCAATTAATATCGAAAAGTGGACGCTTAGCTATTGGCAGCCAGTCGGCGCGAGGCATGCCGATCCATAGCTGCTCGAGGCTGTATAACGCTCTCTTATACTCATCATGCATGCTGCTGATTGATCGTTCAACCGAACAAGGCATCTTGCAATAATTTCGTCACCGGCGAAGATTTGAACGCCGAATCCGGCCGTACTGGACCTTCATGGGAGCAGGTGCGGAATGCGAAATGCCGTTGCGTGCCGCCTGCGACGATGCGGGCAGACCAGTCATCAGTCCATAGCCGGCCCTGCGCCGGACACCGAGACGTCGCGGACGATCGACGGGCGGAGCCATCGCGGCTCGGTCCGCCGGCGCCCCCGCGTCCGGTCGTGGACCGGCAATCTCGGACACATGGGCGGTGACGGATGATGTCTTTCGGGTGGCAGAGGGTGCTGGCGGCGCGTGACGCGTCGGTCGCATGACTCTGGTCCGTACAAAATCAAAAGGGGGCGGCGGAATGGCGGACGAGGTGATGATCGCGGAACCGTATGACGGCGGGGTCGCTGCCCGGCACGCCACAGGCGGTTCGTCGCGCCCGACGCTGCTGCGTGCGCTGGATTGGCGGGGGGCGTTCTGGGCGATCAGCGGCGTTCCGGCCGGCGTGCTGCTGACGATGGGCGGCGTGTCCACGGTGGTCGGGCAGGCGTCCTGGGCCGTGTGGATCGTCTCGGTGCTGATCGGCTTCCTGCAATGCTTCGTCTATGCCGAAATCGCCGGCCTGTATCCCGACAAGTCCGGCGGCGCCTCGGTGTATGGCGCGGCGGCCTGGATCAAATATAGCAAGTTCGTCGCGCCCGTGTCCGTCTGGTGCAATTGGCTCGCCTGGTCTCCGGTCCTGGCGCTGGGCACGGGGCTGGCCGCCGGTTACGTCCTGACCAGCCTGTTCCCGGCGGATGCGGCGATCAATACGTGGCACCTCACGCTGCTTGATCTCAGCGCCGTCAAACCCGGGCTGACGCTGCGCATCAACGCGGTCGCGATCATCGCCGCCGGGTTCCTGCTCATGACCTTCCTGTTGCAGCATCAGGGCGCGGCCCGCGCGGCCGGCACGCAAAAGGTGCTGGCGCTCGTCTGCCTCTGCCCGCTGCTGCTGGTCGGACTGGTGCCGATCGTGACGGGCGATCTGCCGTCCGACCATCTGTTTCCGCTGCTGCCGATCGTGCGCGATGCGGCGGGCCATATCGGCTTCGGCAGCTGGAATGCCGCCGGGCTGACGTTGCTGGCGGCGGGCCTGTTCGGCGCCGGCTGGTCGACCTACGGCTTCGAAGGCGCAGTCTGCTACGTGCGCGAATTCAAGGACCCCGCCCGCGACACCTATAAGGCGATCATCTCGGCGGGGTTGCTGTGCCTGGCGGTCTTCACGCTCGTTCCTTTGGCATTCCAGGCCTCGCTGGGATTGAGCGGCATGACGAACCCCGCCATCTATGACGGGACGGGCGTGGCGCTGGCGCTGGCGAGCATCGTCAAGGGCGGCGTGATCGTCACCAACCTGTTCATTGCGATGTTCATTCTGGCGCTGCTGCTGATCGTCATGTCGTCGATGATGGGATCGTCGCGCACGCTGTATCAGGCTTCGGTCGACGGCTGGCTGCCGCGGTATCTGTCGTGGGTCAATCGCCACGGCGCGCCGACCGCGGCGATGTGGACCGATCTGGCCTTCAACCTGATCCTGCTGATGATGTCGGACTATTTCATGGTCCTGATGCTGTCCAACGTCTGCTACATGATCTTCATCTTCCTCAATCTGCAGGCCGGCTGGATCCACCGCATCGACCGGCCGCACTGGCCGCGCCCGTTCCGTGCGCCGACGTGGCTGCTCGGCGTGGGGGCCGCGTTGGGCTTCGTCAATCTGGTGCTGCTCGGCGCGGGGGCGGAGGTGTGGGGCCCCGGCACCTTGCGCAACGGCCTCATCGCCGCGGCCCTGATCCTGCCGGTCTTCGTCTTCCGCCATTACATCCAGGACGGCGGCCGGTTCCCCGCCGCCGCGCAACCCGAGGAGGCGCGGCTGCCTGATCCGCCGCGCGCCGGCATCCTGCCCTTCGCCGCGCTGGCGCTTGCCGCGGTGGTGATCGGGGTGTCGCACCACCTGTCCGTGCTGCCGGGGTGACATGACTGTCCCATGCAGCTGCGTCAGCGCCCAGATAGATGCCACGTCACGATACAGGCATTGACTGGCCGTTCAACGCAGGCTCACACTGTCGATGGCGGCGTCTTCTTCGAATCACAGCACGCTTGTGGCTGCGCCGCTCCAACATTGAACGCCTGATCAGGACCTGTTGCTTATGCCCCGTTCCTCGCCGATCGCTGACGATGGCCGCGCCAGACAGCTCGTCGAAATGACGATCGACAGCCTGTCCGAAGTGGGGTTCGTCGGCACGACGCTGATCCAGATCGCGGGGCGCGCGGGCGTGTCGCCGGGGCTGGTGGCGCATTATTTCGGCGACAAGGAAGGGCTGCTGGAGGCGGCGTTCCGCCTGCTCCTGTCGCGCCTCGGCGCACGGCTCCGCCTGCGTCTTGCGCAGGCGGAGGGGCCGCGCGAGCGTCTGCAGGCGGTGATCGACACGAACCTCGCGCCCGAGGAGCTCGACGGCACGACCAGCAAGGTCTGGCTGGCCTTTTGGGGACACGTCCGGCACCAGCCGCGCCTGTTCCGCATCCAGCACGTCTATCAGCGCCGCATGCTGTCCAACCTGCGCCATCCGCTCCGCGCACTGGTGCCGGCCGAGGAGGCGCCCGCGCTCGCGGCGACGATCGCGGCGATGATCGATGGCGTATGGCTGCGCGGCGCGCTGTCCGGGTGGAGCGAGATCGACGGCGACAGCGCGCGCCATTTGCTGGGATCGTTCGTCGACAGCCGCCTCGCCGCCATGCCGGCTGCCGCGCCGCCGCGCCGCGAGATCGTGCCCTGCAATCCCGCGACGGGAGAGGCGCTGGCGCGCATCGCGGTGACGGACACGCCTGCGCTGGAGGCTGCCGTCGCCCGCGCCCGCGCCGCGCAACCGGGATGGGCGGCACTGGCGCCGCGCGACCGCGGCCGCATCCTGCGCCGCGCCGCCGACATCCTGCGCGAGCGCAACGTCGAGCTGGCGCGGATCGAAACGCTCAACACGGGCAAACCCGTGCAGGAGACCGAGGCGGTCGACGTCCTGTCGGGTGCCGATTGCCTGGAATATTATGCCGGCGTCGCCGCCACGGTGGCGGGGCAGCATCTGGATCTGGGCGCGGAAGCGTTCGGCTATACCCGGCGCGAGCCGCTGGGCGTCGTCGCCGGCATCGGCGCGTGGAACTATCCGTTGCAGATCGCCTGCTGGAAGGCGGCGCCCGCGCTGGCGTGCGGCAATGCGATGATCTTCAAGCCCGCCGAGCAGACCCCGTTGACCGCTGCGGCGCTGGAGTCGGTGTTCCGCGACGCCGGGCTGCCGGATGGCATATTCCAGGTCGTGCAGGGCTATGGTCCGCTCGGCCGCGCGCTCGTCACCCATAAGGACATCGCCAAGGTTTCGCTGACCGGATCGGTGCCGACGGGGCGGGCGGTGATGGCGGCGGCCGCGCCGGGGCTGAAGGCGGTGACGCTGGAGCTGGGCGGCAAGTCGCCGCTGATCGTGTTCGAGGATGCCGCGCTCGACAATGCGGTGTCCGGTGCGATGCTCGCCAACTTCTATTCCACCGGGCAGGTCTGTTCGAACGGCACCCGCGTCTTCGTCCACCGATCGGTGCTGGACGCCTTTCTGGAGCGGCTGGCGGCGCGCACCGCGCGCCTGGTCGTCGGCGATCCGCTCGATCCCGCGACGCAGATCGGGCCCCTGGTGTCCGAGACGCAGATGAACATCGTGCTCGGCCATATCGAGCGAGCGCGGCGCGAGGGCGTGCGGCTGCTGGCGGGCGGCAAGCGGCTGACCGATGGCGATCTGGCGCGCGGCTGGTTCGTCGCGCCGACGATCTTCGTCGCGCAGGACGACCGCGCCTCGATCGTGCGCGACGAGGTGTTCGGCCCGGTGATGACGGTGCTGCCGTTCGACGACGAGGACGAGGTCGTCGCCCGTGCCAATGCGACCGAATTCGGGCTCGCCGCGGGCGTCTTCACCGCCGACATCACGCGGGCGCATCGCGTGATCGCGCGGCTGGAGGCCGGGACGTGCTGGATCAACCAGTACAACGTCACCCCGATCGAGCTGCCGTTCGGCGGCTACAAGGCCTCTGGCCTCGGGCGTGAGAACGGGCTGGCCGCCATCGAACATTATACCCGTCTGAAAAGCGTCTATGTCGCGATGGCCGACATCGACTGCCCCTATTGAGGTAGCGCTGATGACCGACAGCTTCGATTACATCATCGTCGGCGCCGGATCGGCGGGGTGCGTGCTCGCCGCGCGGTTGACCGAGGATGGACGGCATAGCGTGCTGGTGCTCGAACAGGGCGGGTCCGATCGATCGGTCTTCATCCAGATGCCCAGCGCGCTGTCGATCCCGATGAACATGGCGCGCTACAATTGGCAATATGAGACGGAGCCGGAGCCGCATCTGGGCGGTCGACGGCTGCACACGCCGCGCGGCAAGGTGATCGGCGGTTCGTCTTCGATCAATGGCATGGTCTATGTGCGCGGCAATCCCGCCGATTTCGATCGGTGGGAAGGGGAAGGGGCGACCGGCTGGGGCTATCGCCATGTGCTGCCCTATTTCCGGCGCGCGGAAACGCGGCAGGAAGGCGGGGACGCCTGGCGCGGCGACGCCGGGCCGCTCCACACGCAATATGGCCAATTGGCCAATCCGCTGTATCGCGCCTTCATCGATGCCGCGCGCGAAGCGGGCTATCCCGAAACGGCGGACATCAACGGTTACCAGCAGGAAGGCTTCGGCCGGATGGACATGACCGTCCATCGCGGACGCCGCTGGAGCGCCGCCAGCGCCTATCTCAAACCGGCGATGCGCCGCCCGAACCTGACGGTGGTGACCCATGCGCTGGCCAGCCGCATCGTCCTCGAAGGGCGACGGGCGACGGGGATCGTCTATCGCCGCAATGGCGTGGAGACGGTCGTCCACGCCCGGCGCGAAGTGATCTTGGCAGGCGGGCCGATCAATTCGCCGCAATTGCTGAAGCTTTCGGGGATTGGCCCGGCCGACGAATTGCGCGCGCATGGGATTACGCCGGTCCATCATCTTCCGGGCGTTGGCGAGAATTTGCAGGACCATCTGGAATTCTATTTTCAGATCGAATCCAATCAACCGATCACCCTCTATCCGGCGATGCATCCGCTGCGGAAGGCGCTGATCGGCGCGCGCTGGCTGTTCGGGAAAAGCGGATTGGGTGCGACCAATCATTTCGAAAGCTGCGGCTTCATCCGCAGCCGTGCCGGCGTCGCCTATCCGGACATCCAATATCACTTCCTGCCGCTGGCGGTCAGCTACGACGGATCGTCGCTCGCGACCGGCCACGGGTTCCAGGCGCATGTCGGGCCGATGCGATCCAAGAGCCGCGGCCATGTCCGCCTGCGCAGCGCCGATCCGGCGGACAAGCCGTCGATCCGCTTCAACTATATGAGCCATCCGGACGATTGGACCGAGATGCGCGCATGCGTGCGCCTGACGCGCGAGATCTTCGCCCAGCCGGCGATGGCTCCGTATGCGGGGCGTGAGATCCAGCCTGGTGCGGACGTCACCGACGACGCGGCGATCGACGCCTTCGTCCGCACGCACGTCGAAAGTGCCTATCATCCGTCCTGCTCCTGCGCGATGGGCGAGGCGTCGAACCCGATGGCGGTGGTCGATCCCATGCTGCGGGTGCATGGCATCGAGGGCCTGCGCGTGGTCGATTCCTCGGTGATGCCGTCGATCACGACCGGCAACCTCAACGCGCCGACGATCATGATCGGCGAGAAGGCGGCCGATCACATTCTGGGGCGTCCGGCGCTGTCCGCCTCGAATGCGGAATATTACCGCTCCAAGGGATGGGAAGCGCGGCAGCGCTAGGCATAAGCCACATCGCGTGACACAGGCCCCATCGCAACCGCGCGTCGGGATCGTACGGGATCGCTGATCCATATTCCCCGCGGGCGCGCTCGCCGCAACAGCGTCACCGACAACACCACACATCAGGCGCAGGCGCAGGTCTGCGCCTGATGTTTTGCGCGTGTCCCTCGTCACTTGGCCCCCCCGATGGACGGTGTCGCAAATCTGCGTGGTGCGCGACGCGCTTGTCCCGGCGGTGCGGACGGCGAGCCCTCATCCTGCGCTCGACGATGACGGGGGAGCCATCATGGCGGAGATGAGCATGCGCAGCGGTGACGCCGATCCGGCCTTCGCGACAGCGGCGTTTTTCGGCGGCGCGTTGCGCGAGGCGGACCCCGAGGTCGATGCCGCCATCATCGCTGAACTCGGCCGGCAGCGCGACAAGCTGGAACTGATCGCGTCGGAAAATATCGTCTCCACCGCCGTGTTGCAGGCACAGGGCTCCGTCCTGACCAACAAATATGCGGAAGGCTATCCGGGCCGCCGCTATTACGGCGGGTGCGAGCATGTCGACGTCACCGAGCAGCTCGCGATCGATCGCGCGTGCCGGCTGTTCGGCGCCAAGTTCGCCAACGTTCAGCCGCACTCGGGCGCACAGGCCAATATGGCGGTACAGTTCGCGCTGCTGAAGCCCGGCGAGACGCTGATGGGCATGAGCCTCGCGCATGGCGGCCACCTGACCCACGGCGCGGCGCCGACCTTTTCGGGCAAGTGGCTGAACGCCATCCCCTATGGCGTGCGCGAGGAGGATCAGCGGATCGACTATGACGCGGTCGCCGAGCTGGCCCGCGACTATCACCCGAAGCTGATCATCGCGGGCGGATCGGCCTATCCCCGCCAGATCGATTTTGCGCGGTTCCGCGAGATTGCGGATTCGGTCGACGCGCTGCTGATGGTCGACATGGCGCATTTCGCCGGGCTGGTCGCGGGTGGCGTGCATCCCAATCCGCTCGACCATGCGCACGTCGTCACCACCACGACGCACAAGACGCTGCGGGGGCCGCGCGGCGGCATGATCCTGACCAATGACGAGGCGCTGGCCAAGAAGTTCAACTCGGCCATCTTCCCCGGCATCCAGGGCGGGCCGCTGGAGCATGTCATCGCCGCCAAGGCGGTGGCGTTCGGCGAGGCGCTGCGTCCGTCGTTCAAGGTCTATGCCCGCCGCGTGGTCGAGAATGCCCAGGCGCTGGCCGCGGTGCTGTCTGCCAACGGCTATTCGATCGTCTCGGGCGGCACCGACACGCACATCGTCCTCGTCGACCTGCGCCCCAAGGGGCTGACCGGCAAGCGCGCCGAACAGGTCCTCGATGAGGCCGGCATCACCTGCAACAAGAACGGCATCCCGTTCGATCCGGAGAAACCCGCCGTGACATCCGGCATTCGCCTGGGGAGCGGCGCCCTGACCAGCCGCGGGTTCGACGTCGCCGCCATCCAGCAGGTGGGGCGCCTGATCAACCGCATCCTCGACGCCGCGTCGGAGGGGGAGGTGCCGCAGGCACTGATCGACGCGGTGCGGGGCGACGTGATCGCCCTGTGCGATCGCTATCCGATCTACGACACGGCGCGCGGCTGATGCAGCGCTTCTCCGCATTCTCGCTGTTCCGGCAGGGACTTGGCGGGCACAAGGGGTGGAAGCCCCAGTGGCGCAATGCCCCGCCCAAGCCCTCCTATGACGCGATCATCGTTGGCGGCGGCGGGCACGGGCTGGGGGCGGCCTATTATCTCGCCAAGACCTTCGGGATGCGCAACATCGCGGTGCTGGAGAAGGGCTGGATCGGCGGCGGTAATACCGGCCGCAACACGACGATCATCCGCTCCAACTATCTCTTCGACGAGAGCGCCGCGCTCTATGACCATGCGCTGAAGATGTGGGAGGGGTTGAGCCAGGAACTCAACTACAACGTCATGTTCTCGCAGCGCGGCGTGATGATGCTGGCGCACAACATCCATGACGTTCAGGTGTTCAAGCGGCATGTCCACGCCAACCGGATCAACGGCGTCGACAATGAATGGCTGACACCCGAAGAGGCCAAGGCCTTCTGTCCGCCGCTCAATATCGAGCGCAACATGCGCTATCCGGTGCTGGGCGCGGCGCTCCAGCGGCGTGGCGGCACGGCGCGGCACGATGCGGTCGCCTGGGGCTATGCCCGCGCCGCCGACGCGCTGGGCGTCGATATCATCGAGAATTGCGAGGTGACGGGTATCCGCCGCGATGCGTCCGGTGCGGTATCGGGCGTCGAGACCAATCGCGGCTTCATCGCCTCGAAACGAGTCGGGGTCTCGGCGGCGGGCCATACCAGCGTCGTGCTGGGCATGGCGGGCGTCCGCCTGCCGCTGGAAAGCTATCCGCTCCAGGCTTTGGTGTCGGAGCCGGTGAAGCCGATCTTCCCCTGCGTCGTCATGTCGAACACCATCCACGCCTATATGAGCCAGTCAGACAAAGGTGAGCTGGTGATCGGTGCGGGCACCGACGCCTATACAAGCTATACCCAGCGCGGCGGCCTGCACATCGCGACCCATACGCTGGAGGCGATCTGCGAGCTGTTCCCGCAATTCCGCCGGATGCGGATGCTGCGCAGCTGGGGCGGGATCGTCGACGTGACGCCCGATCGCTCGCCGATCATCGCCAAGACGCCGGTGCAGGGCCTGTACGTCAACTGCGGCTGGGGCACCGGCGGGTTCAAGGCGACGCCGGGCGCGGCGCATCTGCTCGCCCATACGATCGCGAACGACGCGCCGCATGCGATCAACGCGCCCTATACGATCGAGCGCTTCCGCGACGGCTATATGATCGACGAGGCGGCGGCCGCCGCCGTCGCCCACTGAGAGGCGCACCGATGCTGCTCATCACCTGTCCCTATTGCGGCCAGCGGCCCGAGCTGGAGTTCAGCTACGCCGGCGAGGCGCATATCGAC
Source organism: Sphingomonas sp. NIC1 (assembly GCF_001638925.1). Taxonomy (NCBI): domain Bacteria; kingdom Pseudomonadati; phylum Pseudomonadota; class Alphaproteobacteria; order Sphingomonadales; family Sphingomonadaceae; genus Sphingomonas; species Sphingomonas sp. NIC1. Next base: position 134,850 of record NZ_CP015521.1, on the reverse strand, counting down.
CGCCCCGTGCGCCCGGCCGATCTGAATGACGAGGATTGGACGACGTATCTTTATACGCGCTCCAATCCGAAGGGCGCGCACGCCGAACGGTGGCGGCACCTGCACGGGTGCGGGCGCTTCTTCAACGCCATCCGCGACACGCGCAGCGACGTTTTCCTGGCGACGTACAAGGTCGGCGAACAGGCCCCGGAGGTGGATTACGCATGAAGACCGCCGATCACCGGATCGCGCGCGGCACCGTGATCCGCGACACGACGATCCACTTCACCTTCGACGGTAAGCGCTATGCGGGGCGGGAGGGGGATACGCTCGCCTCCGCGTTGCTCGCGAACGGCGTGCATCTGGTCGGCCGATCGTTCAAATACCACCGTCCGCGCGGCGTTCTGGGCGCAGGTGCGGACGAGCCCAACGCGCTGGTCGGCATTCGGCGCGACCGTGCGCGCTACGCGCCCAACCTGCTGGCGACGCAGGTGGAGCTGTATGACGGGCTCGATGCGGTCAGCCAGAACCGGCACCCCAGCCTGGAAAACGACCGCATGGCGGTCAACGACAAGCTGCTCAGCCGCTTCATTCCGGCCGGCTTCTACTACAAGACGTTCATGTGGCCGAAAAAGGCGTGGGACCGGCTGTACGAACCCCGCATCCGCGAGGCGGCCGGGCTGGGCGTCGCACCGTCGGATCCCGACCCCGATCACTATACGCAACGCTACGCCCATTGCGACGTCCTGGTGATCGGCGGCGGCCCCGCCGGCATCGTCGCGGCGCGCGAGGCGGCGGAGACAGGCGCGCGGGTGATCCTGTGCGACGATCGCGCGCGGCTCGGCGGATCGCTGCTGGCGGCGGTCGATACCGACATCGCCGGGCAGCCCGCGGCCGACTGGCTGGACGATACGCTTGCGGCGCTCGCCGCGCTGCCCAACGTCACCTTGCTGCCCCGCACGATCGCCTTCGGCTATTATCCGCACAATTGGATCGGTTTGACCGAGAAGCTGACCGATCACCTCGCGTCGCCAGCGCCCGGCCGCCCGCGCGAGCGGTTGTGGCAGGTGCGCGCGGCGCAGGTGGTGCTCGCGACCGGCGCTATCGAGCGCCCGCTGGTGTTCCCCGACAACGACCGGCCGGGCATCATGTTGGCGGATGCGGCGCGCACCTATCTGCAGCAATATGGCGTTGCGGTGGGGCGGACGATCGCGATCGTCGGCGCCCATGACAATGCCTATCGCGTCGCGCAGGAGATGGAGGCGGCAGGCGTCACGGTCGCGGCGGTCGCGGATATCCGTCCCCGCTCCGCCGTGTCGGAGGCGGCGCGGCAGGCGGGCCTGCCGGTCGTCACCAATGCGAAGATCGATGGGACGACCGGCGGGCTGCGCGTCGCGTCGATCACCATTACCGCTGATGGGGCGACGCGCCGTTACCCCTGCGATGCGGTGCTGATGGCGGGCGGCTTCACCCCCAGCGTCCACCTCTTCTCGCAGTCGCGCGGCAAGCTCGCCTGGGATGAGGCGCTCCAGGCCTATCTCCCGTCCATCTCCGCCGAGGCGGAGCGATCGGCGGGCGCGTGTCGCGGCCGCTTCGCGCTGGCGGAGGCGATCGCCGACGGGATCGATGCTGGACGCGACGCAGCGTCGGCCTCGGGCTTTGCCCCGTCCGCATCAGCTGCGGTGCCCGCCGTGTCCGTCCGCCACGCCCAGGGCGTGGGCGGCTATATGGGCGCCGCACCGACGACGAGCGACCTGACCAAGGCCAAGGCGTTCGTCGACTGGCAGAATGACGTGACCGCCAAGGACATCATGCTCGCCACGCGCGAGGGGTTCCTGTCGATCGAGCATGTCAAACGCTACACGACGACCGGCATGGCGACCGACCAGGGCAAGCTGTCCAACATCAACGCGCTGGGCATCGTGTCGGAAGCGACGGGACGGTCGATCCCGGAGATCGGGCTGACGACCTTCCGCTCGCCCTATACGCCGGTGACGTTCGGCACGCTGGCGGGCCATGCGCGCGGCGATCTGTTCGATCCGGCGCGGATCACCGCGATCAACGATTGGGCGCGGGAACATGGCGCCGCGTTCGAGGATGTCGGCAACTGGCGCCGCGCGCATTACTTCCCGCGCAGGGCTGAGGACATGCACGCGGCGGTGAAGCGCGAATGCGTAGCCGTCCGGCAGGGCGTCGGCATCTTCGACGCCTCGACGCTGGGCAAGATCGAAGTGGTCGGCCCGGACGCGGCCGAGTTCATGAACCGCTTCTTCGTCAACGCCTGGACCAAGCTGGGCGTCGGCAAATGCCGTTACGGCGTGCTGCTGCGCGAGGACGGCTTCGTGATGGACGACGGCGTGGTCGGACGGCTGGCGGCGGATCGCTTCCACGTCACCACCACGACGGGCGGCGCGGCGCGCGTGCTGAACATGATGGAGGATTATCTCCAGACCGAATGGCCTGACCTCAACGTCTGGCTGACCTCCACCACCGAACAATGGTCGGTCATCGCCGTGCAGGGCCCACGCGCGCGTGAGGTGATCGCGCCGCTGATCGAGGGGCTGGACGTCTCGGCCGAGGCCTTCCCGCACATGAGCATCGCCGACGCCCGCATCTGCGGCGTGCCGATGCGGCTGATGCGGGTCAGCTTCACGGGCGAATTGGGTTTCGAGGTGAACGTGCCGAGCGGTTACGGCCGCATGGTGTGGGAGGCGATCTGGGCGCGGGGCAAGGCGTTCGACATGGTCCCCTATGGCACCGAGACGATGCACGTCCTGCGCGCCGAAAAGGGCTATATCATCGTCGGCCAGGAAACCGATGGCACGGTCACCCCCGACGACGTTGGCCTCTCCTGGGCGATCGGCAAGGCCAAGCCCGATTTCGTCGGAAAGCGTTCGCTGGCGCGCCCCGCAATGTCCGCGCCCGATCGCAAGCAGCTGGTCGGCCTCAAGACCGTCGATGGCAGAACGGTGCTGGAGGAAGGCGCACAGATCGTCACGCCGGCCGCCGCCACGACGCCGATCGGCCATGTCACTTCGGCCTATTACAGCGCGGCGGTGAACGCGCCGATCGCGCTGGCGCTGGTGCGCGGCGGTCGCGCGCGGCTCGGCGAAACGCTGCACATCCCGATGCCGGCAGGGCCGATCGCGGTGCAGGTCGTCTCGCCCATCTTCTACGATCCGGAAGGCACCCGCATCGATGTCTGACCTGTCTCCCGCCACGCCTTTCTCAGGCAGCACCGCGTCGATTCGCCCGCTGGGACATGCTGGCCGCGCCGTCTTGCGCTGCCCGGCGACGATGATCGACACGGTCGCAGAGCGTCTGGGCGTCGCGCTGCCGATCGAGGCCTGTCGGTCCGCCGAGGCTGCCGGGCTGTCGGCGCTGTGGCTCGGGCCGGACGAATGGTTGCTGCTGGCGCCGGACGCATCGGACGATTGGGTGGCCTCGTTGCAGGCGCGGCTGGGCGATGCCCTGTGTTCGCTCGTCGACGTCAGCCACCGCCAGGTCGCGCTGGAGGTGAAAGACGGCGCCGTCGATGCGAAGACGCTGCTGGCGAGCGGCTGCGCGCTGGACCTGTCGCTGCGCGGCTTCCCCGTCGGCATGTGTACGCGCACGATGTACGACAAGGCGGAAATCGTCCTGTGGCGCCGCGCGCCCGACCGCTTCCATATCGAGGTGTGGCGGTCGTTCGCCCGCTATGTCGAAGGGCTGCTGCGGATCGCCGAGGCCGAGGCGTAAGCGATGCTCGGCGTACGGGACCTGTTTCGGATCGGCATCGGGCCGTCGTCGTCGCACACCGTCGGGCCGATGCGGGCCGCCCACGCGTTCGCCAGCACCTTGCGGGCCTCGACCTTCGCCCGCATCCGCTGCGACCTGCTGGGCTCGCTCGCCTGGACGGGGACGGGCCATGCGACCGACACGGCGGTCGTATTGGGCCTGGCGGGCTTCCTGCCCGACACGATCGAGCCGGAGCAGATCGACCGGGTGGTGGAGCAGGCGCGTAACGATCGCAGCCTGATCGTCGCGGGGCGCGCCATCGCCTTCGATCCCGATACCGACATCGTGTTCGACCGCGACAGCGAGACGCCCGTCCATCCCAACACGCTGCGCTTCTCCGCGTTCGATGCCGATGGGGCGGTGGTGGTCAGCGAACGCTGGTGTTCGATCGGGGGTGGCTTCATCGTTCCCGAAGACCGGGTCGGCGACGCGACGCTGGAAGAGGACGAGGCGCCGCCGCCATTCCCGTTCCGGCGCGCCGAAGAACTCCTCGCCATCTGCCGCTGCCATGGTCTCAGCATTGCAGAGGTGATGCGCGCGAACGAATTGTCGCGCACCTCGGCGGCGGAGCTCGACGCCTATCTCGATCGCATCATCGACGTGATGATGACCTGTATCGACAGGGGAATGCAGACCGATGGCATCCTGCCCGGCCGGCTGAAGGTGCCGCGCCGCGCCCGCCCGCTGCGGCAGAAGCTGGACGGCGATCGCTTCCGCAACCGCCAGGCGCCGCACAGTATCATGGACCATGTCAGCCTGTTCGCGATCGCGGTGAACGAGGAGAATGCGGCGGGGGGCCGCATCGTCACCGCCCCGACGAACGGCGCGGCCGGCGTCGTGCCGGCGGTGCTGCGCTATTATCGCGATTTCTGGCCCGGTGCCGACCGTGCCGGGATGCACGACATGCTCCTTACCGCCAGCGCGATCGGCGTGCTGACCAAGCTCAACGCCTCGATCTCGGGCGCAGAGGTCGGCTGCCAGGGCGAGGTGGGGACGGCGAGCGCGATGGCCGCCGCGGGGCTCGCTGCGGTGATGGGCGCGACCGATCTGCAGGTGGAAAATGCCGCCGAGATCGCGATGGAGCATCATCTCGGCATGACCTGCGATCCGATCGCGGGGCTGGTTCAGGTGCCCTGTATCGAACGCAACGCCTTCGGCGCCGTGAAGGCGATCAACGCCGCCTCGCTCGCGCTGCGCGGCGACGGCAAGCATATCGTCTCGCTCGATCAGGTCATCGAAACGATGATGCGCACCGGCACCGACATGCACGCCAAATACAAGGAAACGTCGCAGGGCGGCCTTGCCGTGAATTTCCCCGAATGCTGAATGGTGGATCATGACCGAAGACGAATTATACGCCGAATTCGCCAAAGCCGGCATCGCCACCGAGACGATTGAACATCCCCCAGTCTACACCGTCGACCAAAGCACCGCGATTCATGACGCGCTGCCGGCGGCGCATACGAAGAACCTGTTCCTCAAGGACAAACACAAGCAGCTGTGGCTTATCGTCCTGCCGAGCGATCGGCGTGCCGATTTGAAGGCCTTTGCGGAGCTGCTCGGGGCGGGCAAATTCTCGTTCGGCAAGGCGGACGAGATGGAGCAGGTGCTCGGCGTCTCGCCCGGTTCGGTGACGCCGCTGGCGATCGCGAATACGACGCCTGGTGAGGTTTCGCTGGTGTTCGACGCCGCATTCGCCGGGTCCGACCGGATCGCCGTGCATCCGTTGCGGAACACCGCCACCGTCGCGATGCCCTTCGCCGCGCTCGTGACGTGGCTCGAAGCGCGCGGACACGCTGTGCGCACCGTAGCGCTCCCTTGATCGGTCGAGCACGGTGCGATCGTCGACATTGGCGCCGAATTGCGCGGATCACGATGAACGTCCGCATCGCGGATAGGGGACGCTGAAAGGGCTGATCATGTCCACCAAGCTGTCGCCCGGCTTCGACCTCAATTCGGTGGAGGTCTTCATCCTCACCGCCGAACTCGGGGGGATGACGCAAAGCGCGCGGCATCTGGGCATGACGCAGTCCGCCGTGTCCCAGACGATTTCGAAGCTGGAGCAGGCGCTTGGTGCCCGCCTGTTCGATCGTACGATGCGCCCGGTGGCGCTGACGCCGGCGGGCAAGCTGCTGCGCCGGGATGGCGGTGAGCTGATCGCCGCGGCGAAGCTGCTGGCGCGTGAGGTGCGCGACGAAACCGCCCGGCCGGCCGATTGCATCACGATCGCAATGGCCGAAAGCCTCGCCAATCACCTGACCGCGCCGCTGCTGAAGGCGGTCGGTCCGCGCGCGCTGCGCTGGCAGATGCGATCGGGTATCTCACTCATGCAGCAGCGCGAGTTCCTGTCGCGAAGTATCGATCTGCTCATTACCGGGTCGAGCCAGCTCGAAAATCTGGAGGAGGTCGAACACTTTCCGATCATGGACGAGGCGTTCGTCATCATCGCCCCGGCTGCGTATGTGGGCCCGCTGGAGCCGATCGAGACACTGACGGATCTCCCGCTCGTGCGCTATTCGCTGCTGTCGGCGATGGGGCAGCGGATTGAGAGGCAGTTGTCGCGGATGCGGATGCAAATGCCCAACGTGATCGAGGTGGATTCGACGTTTCAGCAGGTGTCCAGCGTCGCTGCGGGCGTCGGATGGAGCATTACCACGCCGTTATGCCTGGCGAGTCAGCTGGAGCTGTTGCCGGGACTACGCGTGGCGCCGATGCCGCGGGCGAGCTTTCGCCGCCGCATTCAATTGGTCGCGCGCAGGGGCGAGTTCGGCGGCCTGCCGCAGGAGATCGCGACGCGGTCGACCGCGCTGCTGCAAGCCGGCAAGCTGGCGCAGTTGATCGACAAAGAGCCCTGGATCGCCGATTGCGTGAGCTGGGGCGAATAGCCTAGCCGGCGGCGGCCCGGGGCAGCGCCGCGGTCGTCGCGGCCGCGGCCGTCTGCCGCGCGCCCGCCAGCGACGCCCGCGCTTCCAGCGGCGAACGGCCGAAGCGGCGCCGGAACATGCGGCTCATGTGCGAGGAATCGCAGAAGCCGCATTCGACCGCGATCGCCGTGATCGACTTGTCGGTGGTTTCCAGCATGTGCTGCGCCAGCGACAGCCGCACGTCCATGAACGCGACCTGCGGCGAGACGCCGAGCGCGGTCTTGAACCGGCGTTCGAGCTGCCGTTTGCTCTTGCCCATCCGTTCGGCGATGCCCGCGACCGACAAGGGCATGTCGATGCTCTGCTGTGTGATCAGCAACGCGCGCAGGACGATCGGATCGTCGGTGCGATAGTTGAGCATCGCACCCGGCTGCGCCTTTTCGCCGCCCAGCGCCTCGTCGATGATCATGATGTGCAGGCTTTTGCTCGCCTGCGCGCGGCCGACGTGGCGGTCGACCAGATAGGCGGCGAGATGCGCGGAACTGGCGCCGCCCGAACAGGTCAGCCGATCGCGATCGACGATGAAGATGCGGTCGGACACCGGATCGAGCCCGTCGAACTGTTCCAGAAAGTCGCGATGATGGAACCAGCTGACGCAGCATTTATACCCGTCGAGCAGGCCCGCGCTGTGGAGCAGGAAGGCACCGGTACAGACGCCAACCAGCGGTATCCCCAGCGCCGCCGCCCGGCGCAGATAGGCGGTATATTCGCTGCCGAACCCATCGATTTCGTCGATCAGCCCGCCGACGACGACGATATAGTCGAAGCGGGCGGGGTCGCCGAGATGTTCATCGGGCTGAATGGCGATGCCGGAGCTGGACGGGATCGGCGACGAGCTGTCGGATATCACCTTCCAATCGCAGGCGATGTGTCGGCTGCGATCGCCTTCATCGGCGGCAAGGCGCAGGACGTCGACGAAATTGGCGAAGGCGCAGAGCGTGAAGCGCCGGGCGAGGATGAAGCCCACCGACAAACGCAGGCCCGCCGCCCGACGGCGCAAGGACGCGTCCAATACCGATTGCGCCATGCTCCAACCCGCCCCCAGTTCGAGAGATCTTGCACCCCATGTCGTAGAGTTTGTGGTGGTCTGACGCAATTATCCTTTCCCGCCCCGCAGAGCTTGTCGCAAACCTACTGAGGTTCAAGGCTAATCTTGCATATCCGCGCGGATCGGCGCGGCGGGGGGTGGCAATATGAAAGTCTTGGTGCCGGTCAAACGGGTGGTCGACCATAACGTCAAGATTCGCGTCAAAGGCGACGGATCGGGCGTCGACCTCGCCAATGTGAAGATGTCGATCAATCCGTTCGACGAAATCGCGCTAGAAGAAGCGGTTCGCCTGAAAGAGGCGGGGGTCGCGAGCGAGATCCTGGTCGTGTCGATCGGCCCGGCCCCGGCGCAGGACGTCTTGCGCACGGCCTTGGCGGTGGGCGCGGACCGCGCGATCCTGATCCGCGCGGACGCGATGCCCGAACCGCTCGGGGTGGCGAAGGTGCTGAAGGCGGTGGTGGACGACGAACAGCCCGGCCTGGTCCTGCTCGGCAAGCAGGCGATCGATGACGATGCCAACCAGACCGGACAGATGCTGTCGGCGCTGCTCGGCTGGTCGCAGGCGACGTTCGCATCGCACGTCGCGATCGCGGAGGGCCGGGCGACGGTGACGCGCGAGGTCGATGGCGGGCTTCAGCTGATCGACGTCGCGCTGCCCGCGGTCGTCTCGGTCGATCTCCGCCTCAACGAGCCACGCTATGCGACGCTGCCCAACATCATGAAAGCCAAGAAGAAGCCGCTCGAGGAGCGCGCGCTGGCGGACTTCGGGATCGATGTCGCGCCGCGCCTTGCGATCCTGTCGACCGAAGAGCCGGCCATGCGCGGACCGGGTGTCCGCGTCGCCTCGGTCGCCGAGCTGGCCGACACGCTGAAGGCCCAGGCCTGTGTCCTGTGATCGCGATCGGGAGAGCCCGGAAATGACCGTCCTGCTGCTTGCCGAACATGACAATGTCACGCTGTCCGAATTGACCGCGCGGGCGCTGACCGCCGCGTCGCAGATGGGCGAGGCGGTCGATATCCTCGTCGCGGGGCGGGGTGCGGATGGCGTCGCGGCAGCGGCGGCGCGGTTGTCCGGTGTGCGCCGGGTCCTGCTGGCCGACGCTCTCGCCTTCGAGCATCGGCTGGCCGAGCCGACCGCCGCGCTGATCGTGGCGCTGGCCAAGGACTATGGCGCGATCGTCGCACCGGCGACCAGCACCGGCAAGAACGTGCTGCCGCGCGTCGCGGCGCTGCTCGACGTGATGCAGCTGTCCGAAGTGACCGAGGTGGTCGCGCCCGACACGTTCAAGCGCCCGATCTACGCCGGCAATGCGATCCAGACGGTGCGATCGCGTGACGCCGTCAAGGTGGTCACCGTCCGCACGGCGGCCTTCGCACCGACCGCGTCGGGCGATGGCACCGCCGACGTCGTCACAACCGGTGATGGCGGCGATGCCGGCGATCCCAACCTGTCCCGCTTCGTCGAGGACCGGTTCGCGGCGAGCGACCGGCCCGATCTGGGCGCGGCGCGGATCGTCGTGTCGGGCGGCCGGGCGCTCGGTTCGGCGGCGCAGTTCCAGGCGACGATCCTGCCGCTCGCCGACAAACTGGGCGCGGCGGTCGGCGCATCGCGCGCCGCGGTCGACGCCGGCTATGCGCCCAACGACTGGCAGGTCGGCCAGACGGGCAAGGTCGTCGCCCCCGAACTCTACATCGCCTGCGGGATATCCGGCGCGATCCAGCATCTCGCCGGGATGAAGGACGCCAGTGTGATCGTCGCGATCAACAAGGATGCGGACGCGCCGATCTTCCAGGTCGCCGATTACGGCCTGGTCGGCGACCTGTTCGACGTCCTGCCCGAACTCGAACGCCAGCTCTGAGCCATCGAAAGGCCGTCCATGACCGAGAAAACCTATGTCGTACGGCTGGGCTGCAAGGACCAGCCCGGTATCGTCGCCACCGTGACCACCGTCCTGGCGCATATGGGCGGCAACATCCTGGAATCGAACCAGTTCTGGGATCGGCAGGCGGACCATTTCTTCCTGCGGATCGCGATCACCGTCCCCGCCTGGGTAACGCGCGATGCGATCGAGGAGGCGCTGCGCCCCGCCACCGCCCGCTTCGCGCTCGACCTGACGGTCGTCGACGTCGCCGAACGCCCGAAGATCATCGTCATGGTCTCGAAGTTCGACCATGCGATGCACCACCTGCTCTACCAGATCAAAGTGCGCTGGCTGAACGCCGAGGTCGTCGCGATCGTCTCCAACCACGACGGGGCGCGCGCCGCGGCGCAGATCGAGGGCGTGCCGTTCCATCACTGGCCGGTCACCAAGGACAACAAGGCCGAACAGGAGCAGAAGCTGCTCGCGCTGGTCGAGGAAACCGGCGCGGAGCTGGTGGTGCTCGCCCGCTACATGCAGGTGCTGTCGAACGACCTGTCCGAACGCCTGTACGGCCGGGTGATCAACATCCACCATTCGTTCCTGCCGAGCTTCAAGGGCGCCAAGCCCTATCATCAGGCGCACGAGCGCGGCGTGAAGCTGATCGGCGCGACCGCGCATTACGTCACGCCCGACCTGGACGAAGGGCCGATCATCGAACAGGAAACCGAGCGCGTCAGCCATATGATGACGAGCGAGGATTTCGTCGCCGCCGGGCGCGACATCGAATCGCGCGTGCTGGCCCGTGCGGTCAAATACCACCTCGAAGGGCGGGTGATGCTCAACAGCCACCGGACGGTGGTGTTCACGCCCTGAGCGCCGCGTCGACCATGGTCACGCCCCCATCACCGCGCTGCGTCGGCGCGATCCCGTACCGAGAGGAATAGAGAATGGCTGCGCTCCCCGAAAAGGCCCGTGTCGTGATCGTCGGCGTCGGCGGCATTGTCGGCGCATCGGTCGTCCACCATCTGGTCGAGCGGGGCTGGACCGATATCGTCGGCATCGACAAGTCGGGCGTGCCCACCGACATCGGCTCGACCGCGCATGCCTCCGACTTTTGCTACGCGACCAGCCACGATTATCTGACGACGTGGACGACGCTCTACTCGATGAACTTCTTTGAGAAGATGGGGCATTATTCGCGGATCGGCGGGCTGGAGGTTGCGCGCGTCGGCGACGATCAGCGGATGGACGAGATCCGCCGCAAGGTCGCCTCGGGCAAGGCGTTCGGTACGCGCGCGGAATTGGTCGACGCCGCGACGATCAAGGCGAAGTTTCCGCTGATCGAGGAAAGCCTGATCCAGGGCGGGCTGTGGGATCCGGATGCAGGGCTGGTCGTGCCGCGGTCGCAGACGGTGGCGGGCAAGCTGATCGACCAGGCGGTCGATGCCGGCGCGCTGACCGTCTTCGCCAACAATCAGGCGGAATCGCTGATCATCGAGGATGGGCGGATCAAGGGCGTCGTCACGACGCGCGGCACGATCATGGCGGATTACGTGGTGGTGTGCACGGGCCTGTGGGGGCGGCTGATCGCGGAGATGGCGGGCGAGGACCTGCCGGTCTTCCCGGTCGACCATCCGTTGACCTTCTTCGGGCCCTATACCGAGTTCGAGGGGACGGGGAAGGACATCGGCTATCCGCTGCTGCGCGATCAGGGCAATTCGGCCTATATGCGCGACACCGGCGACCCCAAGACGACCGAGGGCGGCCAGATCGAATGGGGCTATTACGAGGAGCATGCCCCGCGCCTCGTCCACCCGCGCGATCTGCTGGAAAAGGAATTCGCCCGCCTGTCGCCGTCGCAGCGCGACCTGGAGATGGAGCAGATCATCGCGCCGCTGGAGCGCGCGATGGAACTGACGCCGATCCTGGGCGAGCTGGGCTATAACGAAAGCCATTCGTTCAACGGGTTGCTGCAGACGACCACCGACGGCGGGCCGTCGATCGGCGAGAGCCAGAAGGTGCGCGGCCTGTGGTATGCGGTCGGCATCTGGGTGAAGGACGGCCCCGGCATGGGCAAGCTGGTCGCCGACTGGATGACCGACGGGCGCACCGCGATCGACCATGCCAGCATCGATTATGCGCGCTTCAACCCGTTCCAGCTCGAGCCGACGTTCATCGAGGAACGCTGTCTGGAGACGGCGGCCAAAATCTACAACCCGCCGGTCCACCCGCGCGAGCCGTTCGCGGGCGGTCGCGGCATCCGCCGCTCGCCTTTCTGGGAGCGCGAGAAGGAACTCGGCGGCTATTTCATGGAACTCGGCGGGTGGGAACGCGCGCATGGCTATGCCGCGAACGAGCATCTGCTGGAGAAATACGCCGATCAGGTGCCGGTGCGCGAGAATGAGTGGGACAATCGCCACTTCTGGCGCGTGTCGAACGCCGAACAGCTGGAGCTGAGCGCCGACTGCGGGCTCATCAACCTGTCGCACTTCCATATCACCGATATCGAAGGGCCGGATCATGTCGCGCTGATGGAATGGCTGTGCGCGGCCAAGGTCGGCGGCGATGCGACGGTGGGGAAGGGCGTCTACACCCATTTCCTGGATGACGAGGGCAATGTACGCGCGGACTTCACCGTCTTCCGCCTGCCCGACCGCTGCCGGTTGGTGAACGGCGCCGATGCGGGGCCGCGCGACGTCCATTACATGCGCCGCGTGGCGCAGGATCGCGGGCTCGACGTCACCGTCACCGACGTGACCGAGAAGTACGTGACCGTCGGCATCTGGGGCCCGAACGCGCGCGTCAATTTGCAGAAGGTCGTCGAGGACCCCGACGCGCTGTCGCTGGAGAATTTCCCTTTCGCCGCGATCCGCACCGTCCGTATCGCCGGCAAGGACGTGATGGCCTTCCGCATTTCCTATGTCGGGGAGCAGGGCTGGGAACTGCACATGGCCTATGAGGACGGGCTGGCGGTGTGGGACGCGCTGCGCTCCACCGGCGTCATCGCGGTGGGAATCGAGACCTATGCGAACTCGCGTCGCATGGAGAAGAGCCTGCGTCTCCAGAATGCCGACCTGCTGACGCACTATAATTTGCTGGAGGCCGATCTGGCCCGTCCCAAGGCCAAGGAGGCCGATTTCCGGGGCAAGGCCAAACATCTGGAACACCGCGCCCGCGAGCATCAGCCGGCCAAGCTGTGCACGCTGGTGATGACCGACAACACCGACGCCAAGGGCATGAAGCGCTATCCGGTCGGCATCCTGCCGGTCATCGATCCCGAAACGGGCGAGGTGCCGGTCGACGAACTGGGGCGGCGGTCCTACACCACCTCCATCGCCTATGGCCCCTCGATCGGCAAGAATATCGCGCTGGCCTATCTGCCCTGGGCGCTCTGTCAGGAAGGGCGCATGCTGGAAGTCGAGTATTTCGGCGAGCGCTATCCGGTCGAGGTCGCGTCGGTGGGCTATCGCCCGCTGTACGACCCCGACAATCGCAAGCCGAAGAGCTGATCGTCCGGCGTCGGTGGCCAGCGTGCGATACGTCATCCGTCTGGAAAATTGCGCCTTCTTCGCCCGGCACGGCGTGTTCGACGAGGAGGAGCGGCTGGGTCAGCGCTTCTATGTCGATGCGCAGGTACAGGTCGATGCCGCACTCGGCGATGATGGCTGCGGCATCGTCGGCACAGTCGATTACGGCGCGCTCTTCGCCGAGATCGAGCGGCTGGTGCGCGGGCGACGGCACCTGCTGATCGAATCGCTCGCGCTGGAGATTGCGCGGGGGCTATGCGATCGCTTTCCCGCCGTCGCGGGCGCGGTTATCCGGCTGCGCAAGCCGTGCGTGCCGATCGATGGCATCCTGGACCATGTCGAGGTGGAGGTCGCGTGGCCACCCGCGGACACGATCACGACTGCCGATGCCACGGTGTCGCGATCGCAGGGCGCGGGCGACGCACCTGTCCTATTTTCGGCAGACCGCGTCTGAGTATCGTGGCGACCATTAGGAATTATCGCGTTGCTCATAAGGCTGGCGGCGCAAGAATGGCATGGGTCCCGCTGCGCCGACGTGCGGCGGGGTCGGGGACTGCGTGGGGAAGGATGGCATGATGGACGCCCGTAGCGAGATGCTGGATCTGATCCGCCACCGGAAGCAGGGCTACTCGCTGCCCCAGCCCTTTTACGTCGACCAGCAGTTCTTCGATCTGGACCTGGACCTGATCTGGTATCGGGACTGGCTGTTCGCCGGCCATGATTGCGAGCTGACCAAGCCCGGCAGCTATTTCACGCTGCAGGTCGGCGCCTATCCGATCGTCGTGGTGCGCGATCGCGACGGCACGCTGCGCGCCTTTCACAACAGCTGCCGGCATCGCGGCAGCCGGGTGTGCAAGGCCGAACGCGGGGTCGCGCCCAAGCTGGTGTGCCCGTACCACCAATGGACCTACAATCTCGACGGCTCGCTCGCCTTCGCCCGCCAGATGGGGGAGGGGTTCGACCGCACGCAGCATGGCCTGAAGCCCGTCGCCTGCGAGAGCGTTGCGGGGTATATCTTCATCTGCCTCGCCGATCGGCCGCCCGCCTTTGCGCCCTTCGGCGACCTGATGCGCCCCTATTTCGCGCCCCATAATCTGGCCGACGCCAAGATCGCGTTCCAGTCGACGATCGTCGAAAAGGGCAATTGGAAGCTCGTCTGGGAAAACAACCGCGAATGCTATCATTGCGCGGGCAGCCATCCCGAATTGTGCAAGACCTATTCGGAATCGCCCAACGTCACCGGCGTGGCCGGCGGCGAGGAAGACCCGGAAATGGCGGAGCATTGGGCGCGGTGCGAGGCCGCCGGGCTGCCCGCGCAGTTCCGTATGCACGACAGCGGGCAATTCCGCGCGATCCGCGCGCCGCTGCTGCGGGAAGCGGAAAGCTATACGATGACCGGCAAGCGGGCGGTCGCGCGCGGCCTGTCGGAGAGCGTCACGGCCGACCGTATCGGTGCGCTGATGCTGTTCAACTATCCGACGACGTGGAACCACGTGCTCGTCGATCATGCCGTCACCTTCCGCGTGATGCCGATCGGCCCCAACGAGACGGCGGTGACGACCAAGTGGCTGGTGCACAAGGACGCGGTCGAGGGTGTCGATTATGACCTCGATACGCTGACGCACGTCTGGACGCAGACCAACGATCAGGATCGCCGCATCGTCGAGGAAAATGCGGTCGGCATCCGATCGCCAGCCTATGAGCCCGGCCCTTATTCGCCGTTGCACGAAGGCGGGGTGATCCAGTTCGTCGACTGGTATACGCGCGCGATCGAGGCGCGGTTGGGCGACACGGGTCAGGACCGCGTGCGGCGGGTCGCGTGATCGCACGCCGCCGGAGCGGGCGATGACGGCTGGGCGGTATCTGCACCTCGACGAGATGTCGCCGTGGAACGACCGGCTGCATCATCTGGAAGTCATCGGCATCGCCGACGAGGCGCCGGGGGTGAAGACCTTCACCTTCCGTTCCGATCCCGACCGCTGGTTCCGGTATCGTCCCGGCCAGTTCGTGACGCTGGAACTGCCCGCGGACGGTGGCCCGCTGTTGCGCACCTATACGCTGTCGTCCTCGCCCTCGCGCCCCTTCTCGATCGCGGTGACGGTGAAGGCGCAGGCGGATAGCGTCGGCACGCGCTGGATGTTCCAGCATCTGCGGATCGGCGCGCGCATCCGCGCTTATGGTCCGGCGGGGCAGTTCACGCATGTCGCGCATCCCGCCGCGCGCTATCTGTTCCTGTCGGCGGGATCGGGCGTCACCCCGATGATGTCGATGCTACGCTGGATGGCCGATTGCGCGCCCGACAGCGACGTCGCGTTCGTCACGGTCGCGCGGCGGCCGGAGGATATCATCTTCCGCCGCGAGCTGGAATTGCTCGACCGGCAGATGCCGAACCTGTCGCTTGCGATGCTGGTGCGCGACACGCCGCCGGGCGAGACGTGGAGCGGGCATCGCGGCCGGCTGGATGCGGCGCGGCTGGCGATGCTGGTGCCCGACCTCCTCGCGCGCGAGGTGTTCTGCTGCGGCCCGGATGCCTTCATGGCGCTCGCCGGTGACATCGTGCGCAACGCCGGGCTCGACATGGCCCGGTATCACCAGGAGAGTTTCGGCGAGGCGTCGGCACCGGCGCCGAGCGAGCAGGTGGTGCCCGCGCCCTGTGCAACGGGCGAGGCGGTGTCGATCACCTTCACCGCATCGGGCATCACCGCGCCGTGCCAGCCGGGGCAGACGGTGCTCGAGGTCGCGCGTCAGGCCGGCGTCCGTATTCCCGCGGCGTGCGAATCCGGTCTGTGCGGGACGTGCAAGATCCTGAAGCAGCACGGCAGCGTCGAAATCGCGCACAATGGCGGCATTCTGGATGACGAGATCGAGGAAGGATATATCCTAGCCTGCTGCTCCCACCCGCATCACGATCTGCACGTCGACGCCTGAGGGGGGCGTCGCGCCCCGCATGACCCTATCGCTCGGCTGATGGCGATGAGGGCTGGCGCCTGAGCGGCGCGGGCCCGTTCAGTCGACGATCGCGATCAGCGCCATCAGTGCAAAGCCGCACCAGGGCGCCAGCTGTCGCGCGATGCCCAGCGCCTGTGCCGTCGTGCGATGGCGCTGCATGCCGAAGTGCAGGAACGTGCCGGCGCCCAGCGCGAGGATCGTCGGTTTGGCGAGCGGCCAAGCCTGCTCCTGCCGCGTCGCCACCGCGCCCAGCACGACGCCGAGCGGCAGGGCGACGACGAACGCGCTCTGCACGATCATCGCCTTGCGGCGGGACAGCGAGCTGTCGGTCAGGATCTGCGCCAAGGAGAAGGACGCCGCGCCCTTGTGCGCAATGAGCGCGAGAAACAGCACGAGAATGGCGGCCTGACGCGAGGTGGCACCTAGCGCCGCGCCTGCCAGGAAACTGTGGGCGGCGAGGGCGATGGCCGCGGCGAGTGCGGGGGCAGCGGACCGGCCGCTTCCCCATGCCAGACGTTCGAGCAGGGCGAGGCCCATGATCGTCGCGCCGCAAATGACGAACGGCCAGGGATAGCTGGCGCCATAGGTCCAATAGCCCTGCGCGGAATCGGGCAGCATGTGGATCAGGCCCGCACCCAAGAAGATGCCGGCGGCCAGCGCATCCGCGGTGGCGGCGACGGCGGACCTGCGCGACGACGGGGTCGTGCGAAAAACCGGTGCGGCTGCGGCCATCGCGACGACGACCAATATTGCGGTGAGAAGACCAAGAAGAAGGTCCCGGTGCATGATGCTGCTGCTCCCGTTCGGTCCTGTCAGCGGGGCGGTCGTGGGGCGCCCGTCCTGCCGCGCTTCAGCGCCGTGAGGCTGTGTCTTCGATTGTGCGTACGACGCGGCCGATTGCGGTCCGTCACAACGTTGCGGGTCGATCCGCTTCCGTGATGCGGATCGACGGGGATGCGTGACCCCTGAGGCGGGGTAGGGGGCTTAGCCTATCATGGCACGACGTCATCGGCCGTGCTGGGGCATCGGCATGCGCCGCAGACCGTTGCCATCGAGCCATTGTCGATCGCGCGTGTCCGTCGGCCGTCCAACCGGCAGCAGGTGCAGGAGAGGGGGCATTCGTTCTTCGTCCCATATCTGACACAACGTATGCGATGGTATAACGTCGCTCGCAATTGGCATTTTGAGGACGGATGCTTGCTATCGCTTGCGTCATTGGTCCGCGATCGAGGAATTGTCGGAAATACTCCGTTATTGGGAGGATGCAGCCTGCGTGTGCTGAGGCTCAGCCTCTGGGGCGGATGCGCGTCCGAGACGTTATCCCCGTCGCGTGGCATCGACGCCATAGCGCGTGGACTGGAGAGGCAAGGTGACCGCAAGCCCGCGTGAAACCGCGCTCATGCTGCTCGCATCCCGTGCGGCGGACGCGACCGTCTGCCCGAGCGAGGTGGCGCGCGCGATCGCACCGGAGGGCTGGCGCGCGGCGATGCCGTCGGTCCATGCCGCCGTCGACACGCTGGTCGAAGAGCGTCGCGTTCAGCTCAGCTGGAAGGGGAAGACGCTCGCCAAACGCAGCGGTCCCTATCGGATCGGCCGCGCGGTCGCGCCCTGACGGGCGATCCGCGACCGTCGCCGGAGCGCCGACGGTCGCAATCCCGGCCCGCTCAGTCGGCGGCGGTTCCTGCCGGGGCGGGCCGGGCGGCCTGCTTCGGCTTGACGTAGCGATCGAGCCAGTCGGTCATCTGCCACAGCGTCTCTTCGGTCGATTCCAACGCGCGATAGCCGTGCGGCTCGTTCGGCAGGACGACATAGCGGACGGTCGCGCCATTGCCCTTCAGCGCGGCATACATCCGCTCCGACTGGATCGGGAAGGTGCCGCTATTGTCGTCCGCGCCGCCGTGGATCAGCAGGATCGGCGCCTTGATCCGGTTCGCATAGGTGAACGGGCTCATCTCGGTATAGGTGGGCGTCGCCTGCCAATAGGTGCGCTGTTCCGCCTGGAAGCCGAACGGGGTCAGCGTGCGGTTGTACGCACCCGATCGGGCGATGCCGGCGCGGAACAGATCGGTGTGCGCAAGCAGGTTGGCGGTCATGAACGCGCCATAGCTGTGGCCGCCCACCGCCATGCGGTTACGGTCGCTAACGCCAAGCTTCACCACTGCATCGACGGCGGCCTCGGCATCCTCGCGCAGCTGTTTGACATAGGTGTCGTTCGCCTCTGCGCCGCCTTCGCCGATGATCGGCATCGCGGGATTGTCGAGGATCGCATAGCCTTGCGTCAGCAGGAACAGATGGCTGATGCCGCGCGGGCGCACGAAGCGATTGCCTTGGTCGACCGTCTGCCCGGCGACCTTGGCGTCGGTATATTCGGCCGGATAGGCCCAGAGCAACGTCGGCAGCGGCCCGTCGCGCTTGGCGTCATAGCCGGCCGGCAGATACAGCGTCCCCGACAGCGGCACGCCATCGGCACGGGCATAGGTGATCGTCTTCTGGGTGACGCCCGCGAACACCGGTGCCGGATCGGCGAAGGCGGTGACGGCCTTTGCCTGACCGCCCTTGACGCTGCGGATCATGTAATTGGGTGCGAGCTTGGCGCTCTCCCTTCGGGTCAGGATCCGCTGTCCGCTATCGTCGAGCAGCGCCACGACGCTTTCGTAATAGGGCGCCTTGGCCGTCCACAGCCGCGTCTGTTCGCCGCCGGCGAGGGGCATGGTCGCGAGGAAGGGGAAGGCGCCTGCCTTGGTCGCGCCGTCACCGCGCACATAGACGGCGTCTTGGCGGGGGGTGAAGCGCATCACGCGCTTGCCCGCGGCATTGTCCTCCAGGATCGGATCGCCGGGGTCGCCATATTGATCCTGATAATTGCGGGTGAGCAGCATCCGGCTCTCACCGGGACGCGATGGAGCGACGGCCTGACGATGTTCGGTGCGCGACCGCCATTCGCGGTCGATCACCATCGCAAAGCCGTCGTCGCCCCATAACGTCGTCGCGTAGCGCGCGGGCGTCTTGGCCAGCTCGACCGGCGCGGCGTCGAAGGGCGCGGCCTGCATCATTACCTTGTCGTGGAAGGCGATCTTCACGCGCGGGTTGCCGCCATCGAGCGCTTCGGCCCAGACCAGCGTCGCGGGCGCATCGGCGCGCCATTCCGCGTCGCGCGGGCCTTTGACGGTTGCGTCGAAGTCGACGGGCAAATCGTCGGCCAGCGGGCGGTCGACGAGCGTCTTCACCGGCTTGCCGTCGATCGTCGACACCGCAATCTCGGTGGGGAAGAAGCGCGCGGGCAGCAGATAGGAATAGGGCCGCTTCAGCCGCTCGGTCAGCAGGTAGCGGCCGTCGGGCGACACGCTGAAATCGGTGATCAGCCCCGGGGTTCCGATCGGCTGTGCGGTTCCGTCCAGCGCGACGCGGGTCAGCTGGCCGGTGAAATAATGGTCGAACAGCGCCTCGTCATGCGCGTCGCCGAGCAGATCCTCATAGGTGCGCGCGGCCGAGGTGCGGCCGTTGCTTTCCTGCACCACCGGGCCGGTGGGCGTAGTCGACGCGACCGGTGCGGGCCCGCGCCCGGCGGGGACGGTATAGGCGATGAGGGCTTTGCTGTCGGGCGTCCAGACGAACGGCGTGCCGAAGCTGCCGTTCAAACCCTTGGCGACGACGCGTGCGCTACCGTCGCGATCCGCGATCCAAAGCGACAGGCCGTCGGGCTCCTGCGCGTAGAAGGCGACGTGGCGGCCATCGGGCGACCAGTCCGGCGCGGCGAACCGCAGCCCTGCCGGCAGGCGTGCGGCCACGGTTCGGCGGCTCGCGATATCCTTGAAGCTCAGCGCGTTCAGCCACTGCACGCGAACCTCGGCCTGACCGTTGGTCGCGGGGTCGATCCGATAGCCGCCCAGCCGCAGGATCGGCTTGGAGAGATTGGCGATCGACGGCAGGTTCTCGCGCCCGAAGATGGCGAGCGTGTTGTGATCGGGGCTGACGGCCACCGCGGGAGTGGGGGACGCCTCCAGCGCCTTGGCGATGGCATCCGGTGCGCGGTGATAGGTGGTGCCGGCCGGCTGGGCATGGACCGTGGTGGCGAGCAGCAGAGCGATCAGGCAGGCACCAGCGCGCATTCGTAACCCCTTATGTGACGGTTCGTTCATGTGCCACGAGGCCATCGCGCCGGCCAGTGATTTCGGGATCGGTTGCGTGCGGTGGGGGCTTCGCGACGAGATTTCGGGGCAAGGTCGGGGCCGGGCGAAGGCGGCGTCGGTAGTGTGCATTGGGAACCGTGGCGTGATCGCACGACACGGGCGTCCACCATATGCCGGACGTGCGCTCCCACGGCCGGCGGTGCCGCGTAGATACCCCGGACGCCTAACTCCTGTGATTTTCAGCAATATATAGAAACCCGCGCAGGGGGATGGAAACACTTGGGCTCGAACCAAGGACCGGCTGATTAAGGGTTTGGCGAAGTGTCTGAGAACGCGGCGTGGGAAACCTCGTCAGGGCATTTCCCATCCAGGCGCCAGGATCGATGGAGACAGGTTTTATCAATCAGTCAAGTGCGACATGATGAGCGATAGAAGGGGGGATATCGATCATGCGTTGGAATTGGCAGCAAGACGATTGGCCCAATTTCGTGTTGGATGCGGCGGCGCTCCGGCAGGCGGAAGACGTCTTTCTGCACGGCAGCGGGGTCATCGTCGGCATTCTCCATCATGTCGATGCCGAGGAGCGTCAGGCTCTCGCGATCGAACTGATGTCTCAAGAGGTCGTCGATAGCTCGGCGATCGAGGGCGAGATATTGGATCGGGCGAGCGTGCAGTCGTCGCTCGCCAAGCAGCTCGGCCTCGCGACCGATCGCCGTAAGGCCAACGCAGCCGAGGCCGGCGCGGCCGAATCTGACGGATATCGGCCGCTACCGAACCCACGCGGACCCGATGTAGATCGTGTCCGGGCCGCTGCATGCGCCTCGCGTGCATTTCGAAGCGCCGCCGTCTGCCAGCGTACCGGCCGAGATGGCGCAGTTCATTGGTTGGCTCAACGAGACCGCTCCTGACGGAGCAGCGCCCCTGCCGGGAATCACGCGCGCCGGTATCGCGCATCTGTGGTTCGAAACGATCCACCCGTTCGAGGACGGCAACGGCCGTTTGGGACGGGCGATCGCGGAGAAGGCTTTGGTGCAAAGCCTGAAGGCTCCAACGCTCACGGCTCTCGCGGAGACGATCCACCGGCATCTCAAGGACCATTACGCCGCGCTTCATCGGGCGAGCCAGGACAACCGCATCGACGACTGGCTGACGTGGTTCGCGGGTATCGTGACTGATGCGCAGGCACGAACCACCGGGGCATCATAGACGATGTTGCAGATTGCGTCAGGCTGAACTTTTCCAAATCACCGTGTTCGCCCGGCGACGGCTTCGTAATGGAATCAATGGAGGCGGAGGCGATGAAGCCCGCGCGCTGGTTTGCCGATTACGGCATCGCCGCCTTCGTCCTGAATACCACCTCGATCCGACGCCCGCGCCGATGGACGCGTTCAAGCAGGCGGCGCTGGCGCGCTTCGCCGCCGCCGCGGTGCCAAAGCGAGAGGAGGGGGCGGACATTCCTGCGCCTCTGCCGGTGCTCGCCGATGCAAAGGCGGCGATGCGGCCGGTGCGCGCCTGTGCCGCGCGATGGGGGGGCGACCCCAAACGCGTCGTCTATGTGGGCTTTTCGCCAGGTGCGATCATGGGCGTCGATCTGGTAAGACTGCGGCACCGGGCACGATGCCGGACCTGTTCGCCGCCATCTATCCGTCGATGGCGGCGACGCCCGCCGCGCCGCCGCTGTTCGTCGCCGTGGCGAGTGATGACGAGCTGTTCGCCAAGCAGGGCTACGGTCTGCCCGACAGCTGGCGCCGCGCCGGGCGGCCGGTCGAGCTCCACGTCTACGAACATGGCGGCCACGGCTTCGGTTTCGACGGCAAGCCGGGCACGACCAGCTCTGGCTGGGCGGAGGCGCTGCTCGGCTGGCTCGGCCCGCACGGCTGGCTGACGACATGACACGAGCGGTCCGAAAAGGCTGCCGCGGGAGGATGACCATCTGACGAGGAGACGGGACGATGCGTTCGGCGCTATGGTGTGCGTTGAGTGCGATGCTTATGACCCAGTCGGCGAGGGCTGCTGTCGCACAAATCCTTCTGCTTGGAGCCTGGCGACTATCAGAAGCATCGTTTGATGGGGCCCACCTCGCCGGTCGGCCGGAGCTGCGATATTCATCGAGCCGGGGCTCTCGTGTAGATAGAGTGTTCTAAGGCGCGTCATATCCGCCTGACCGGTGTAGATGCACTTTGGTGGAGCGGGAAGGGCGGTCCGAATGGCCGACTTTGGGTCTTCGTGACGGAAGGGTAGGGCTGCCGCTCCCGCCCATTTGCGGACATTCCGGGGATCGAATAACCCGCAAACATGAAGACGTTGATCGGACTGCTTTTCGGCTTCTTTGGGGCGACCCTTTTCATATCGGCGCGACAAATCAGCCATGACACGACCCGCATGGCCCGTTCAGGTCGAGGATCGCTGACGGGGCTCGTTCCAGCGGGTGCCGTTCGCATTGCGGGCGTGGGGGGGGCTTCTCGCAGCCATCTGGCTGCCAAACTGAGCGCGCGCTGGGCACAACATGCTACCGGCTCGCGTCCGCTCTCGCCCATACCGAGTTGCTGACATTGACGCCACGTTGCCGCCCGCTCTCGAATGTATCACTCTTCGCCGATGCTGACCCTGATCAAACGGCTAGTGATTTCACTGCTTGGAGCGGGAGCAGCATCGGTCGCGGCATACCAGATCGTGTTCCGCCTCGCGTGGTGGCGGCAAGAAATTTCAGAGCTTCACACCGACGCATAAGCTGGCATGGGGCCGTTCTTCGGCGCAGCGTATGTCGCTCTAATCGTCGCACTGGTCAGTTTTGCGCTGCTATTCTGGAGTAGTCGGAGCGGGCGTTAGCATCCGCTTTCCCCCATAGGCGACACACAGTCTGCCCAGCATTTGGGTCACTGCCTCGGTCTCGCGTGATGAACGAATGGCAGAAAGCGGAAAGCGATCTGGCAGCTTCGAATGACGGCTATGGGTCGTTGCGCTTCGCCATACTGATGGCGGGTGTTGAACACATCGAGAAATTCACATGCATCGGCCCGAACATCCGAATTTTACTGAAGCCGTCCAACAAAAAGCGTCGCAGACTTTACCGCCCAATTGATCACTCACGCTCCCAAAACAGGCCGCTTGGAGCATGCGGGCACTCCGTTTCTCTATTTCGACAACACATTTCGCGAAAACACAATTGGGAACAGGTTTCTTGAAGACTAAGCCTGTCATGGATGACGGCGTATACAGTCACCAGCCGGTCCTATTCACGTTTCCGACCCAGAAGCCATGATCAGACGACCATCAAACGCGCTTCCTGCCCTCGCGTGGCAACGTCTTCAGTGCGTCACATGCCGCGTCTAGCGGGGATCCATGCCCTGCCGTCGCGAACGCAATGCCTGGCTCGCCGTGCATATCCTGCCGCAGGAAGTGTGGATTCGCCGTGCGATCGCTCGACAGGCGGCGTCGTGCGGCGTCGAGGTCGATGACGTGATACAGGAAAGCTATGCGATCCTCGCCCGGCTGCCGTCGGTCGAGGGGATCGCGGTGCCGCATCGCTATGCGGTCCAGGTCGCGCGGTCGGTCCTGCTGCAGCATATTCGGCGGGCACGAATCGTGTCGATCGACGCCGTTGCGGATCTGGACGCTCTGGACGCCCCCGCGGATGCGCCGACGCCGGAGGATCATCTGTTCGGGCGGCACGAACTGGCCCGTGTCGCGGTCGCGATCGAGGAGATGCCGGAGGACATCCGGCAAGCCTTCTGGATGCGGCGCGTCGAGGGGTTGCCGCAACGCGATATCGCGGCGCGGCTCAGCGTGCCGGAGAGTACGATCGAAAAGCGCATCTCTCGCGGCATAAAAATGCTGGCCGCACGCTTTTCGCGTGGAGGAAGCGATGCGTCCCGTGCATCTCCTTCCGACGCCCTCAGTATCGAAAGCCGTTCCACCGATGACCTTGCGCGAGACCGCGGCAGACATTGACGAGGCTGCGGCGCACTGGTCGGCCCGGATCGATCGTGGGCTGACGGCGGAGGAGGAAGCCGCGCTCGCGGCGTGGCTGGCCGGCGATATCCGCCGTGAAGGCGCAGTGGCGCGCGCCGAGGCTGCATGGCTTCATGCCGAACGGGCTGCTTCGTTGGGCGCGATGCCCGCTCCTGAAACAGCCCAGCCCGCCGATGAAGACGCTGTTTTCGTTCTCGCCGATCGTCGGGCCTCGCGCTCGCTATGGACACGCCGGGCGGCGCTCGTCGGAGGTGGTGCGATAGCCGCGTCGATCACGGGGGCGATGCTGCTGCCCCGCGCCGCGCCGCCATCCGAGCAGATCTTCACGACCGGCGCCGGCCAGATCGGGCAACTGGCGCTGGCCGACGGGACGGCGCTGGTTCTCGATACTGTGACGCAGGTAGCCACCAGCATGGATGCCGACCGCCATCATCTCCGCTTGATCGAAGGGCGCGTCCTGCTCGACCTCGCCCGGCAGGACGGCCGTCCCGTGACCGTGACGGCGCGGGGGATACCGATGCGTGGCACCAGGCTGTTCGCGATCGCAGCGCTGGCGAGCCAACCACTCGGCGTGATGGTCGAGCGCGGTCGGGTACTGGTCGGGTCTTCGGCCCGATCGATCGGGCTGGACGCAGGCATGAGCCTGTCGCTGCCCGATGGCGCAGGGCTGGCCGCCGCGACGATCCGGCACGTATCCGCCGCTGCCATGCGCGAGGCGATGCAATGGCGCAGCGGAATGCTCGCTTTTACCGGCATGACCCTGGGGCAGGCCGTCGCGCAGATGAACCGCTATGGCGGCGTACCGATCGTGGTGCCCGATGCGTCCCTCGCCATGGCGCCGATCGCGGGCGTGTTCCGCAACAACGATCCTGCGGGATTTGCCGCGGCCATCGCGGACAGCCTGGAGGCGCGCACCTTTCGGGACGCTGGCAGGATCGTCATCGCAAAATAATTTGCGCGGCGTGGAGGAAGAACCCCGCCGCCGCATCCTAACCGATGAAGACCAACAACGATCTTCCTGGGGTGGGAATAATGACCTTGTATATCCGTCACGCGGCGCTTGCCGCGCCGATCACGCTTGTCCTTGCGACACCGGCCTTCGCGCAAACGCGCCATTTCGATATCCCCGCCCAGCCTGCGGCGAGCGGCGTCGCGCAATTCGGCATGCAGGCGGGGTTGCAGATCGTTGCCCCGGCCGCGCGGTTGAGGGGCAAGACCGTGCATGCCGTAACCGGCGTGATGTCGCCCGAGGTCGCGCTGGCCCGGCTGCTTGATGGGACCGGCCTGCGGGTCAAGCGCTGGACGGGCACGATCGTCAGCCTGACCGACGATCCCGCACCACGTCCGCGCCCACGCCGAGTGGCATCGGCGCAGACCCGTCCGGCGGTGGCCGCCGAGGCATCGCCTGATACAACTAGCGCCGACATTGTCGTGAGTGGCAACCGTACCCGCTCCGTGACAGAAATGAAGCGGGACGAAATCCAGAAGATCCTGCCCGGCGTCAGCCCGCTCCGCGCGCTTCAAACGCTGCCCGGCGTCACCTTCACCAGCGCCGATCCCTGGGGCAATAACGAGCAGAACACCGTCCTTTTCATCCACGGCTTCAACGGGCAACAACTCGGTTATACGCTCGACGGCGTGCCGCTCGGCGATCAACAATATGGCAGCTTCAACGGCCTGTCGCCGCAGCGCGCGATCATCTCGGAGAATGTCGGTCGCGTGACGCTGGCGACCGGTGCGGGCGATCTGGGCACCGCCTCGACCAGCAATCTGGGCGGCACGATCGACGTCTTCTCAGCCGATCCAGCGAAGACGGCAGGCGGCATGGTCCAGCAGACGCTGGGCAGCTATGGCACGTCGCGCAGCTATGCGCGGCTCGACAGCGGCACGTTCGGCGATAACAACCGGCTCTATGTTTCGGGCGTCCGCCAGCGTGCCCGCGCCTGGGACTTCGACGGTATCCTGAGCGGATGGCAGGCCAATGGCAAGTTCGTGCATGAGGGCGCGACGACGAAGCTGACGCTGTACGGCGCCTATTCGACGAAGAAGGAGCCGAACGAGGATCTGGTCGTCAGGACGCTCTTCGACACGGCCGAACCGCGCTACACCAATCCGTCCTTCTATCCCGATTTCAAAGGGATGATGAACTATATCAACTCGCCCGCCTATGCGGCGGACGGGGCCAATACCCGCAATTACTATTCCGCCGCGCATCGCACCGACTATCTGGCCTATGCCAAATATCAATGGCAGGTCGACGACCATGTCCGCCTGACGGTGCAGCCCTATTTCCATCACAATGACGGGGTGGGCATCGTCGCGGGACCGATCACCGTCGCCGGGCTGCCGCGCCTGTTCTCCTATTATTATTCCGCGACCACGACCGAGACTGCGGCACAGACGCTCGCCCGGCTCAACGGAATCGCCGGCGGATCGGGGCTGGCGACGCGGACCACCGAATATCGGATCAATCGGGGCGGCGCGATCCTGACGCTGAACGCCGATCTGGGCGACCACCGGATCGAGTTTGGCGGCTGGTACGAGCGGCTGGGCCATGATGCCACGCGCCGCTGGTACGGGCTGGACGTCAACGCCCCGACCACGCCCTATGAGGTGCCAATCGACGTCGCACCGCCGCTCATTACCCAATATCAGGGCCATGTCACCTCCGACGTCATGCAGGCGCATCTGCAGGATAGCTGGCATGTCACGTCGCGCCTGACGGTGCAGGCCGGGTTCAAGAGCGCGTTCCAGAATGCACGTCAGTCGGTGCCGGTGCAGCCGATCCCCAATTCGGTCGCGGGTACGCTGGCGCTGCCGGTCGGGCGGGTGAACACCGCGCGCGCCTTTCTGCCGCAATTCGGTGTGTTGTGGCAGGCTACCGATCATGAAGAGCTGTTCGCGAACGTTCAGCAGAATATCCGTCAGTTCCAGATCACGCCGACCTCGAGCATCTCGCCCTTCGGCCTGGGCAGCCAGGCCGCCTTCGATCTGTTCAAGAACGGAACCAAGCCCGAAACGAGCTGGACCTATGAGGCAGGCCTGCGCGTCCATCGCCCGCTACACCTCGGCCCCGTGACCGGGTTCGATGGTCAGCTGAACGTCTATCATGTCGACTTCCAGAACCGCCTGCTCGCCATCTCGCCGTCGCTGTCGACCGTCGCGGCATTGGTGCAGACCAGCGCGATCATCCAGAATGTCGGCAGCGTGAAGACGGACGGTGTCGACGTGGCGGGCACGCTCCGCTTCGGTCTCCATGTCTCGCTCTACAACGCGCTGTCCTACAACGTGTCGCAGTTCCAGAACGACTATCTCGATGGTGGGATGACCATCGCCACGGCGGGCAACGACGTGCCGGGCAGCCCGCGCTGGATGAACAAGACGATGCTGACGCTGGAGGCCGGGGACTTCGACGCACAGCTGATCGGCGACTATCTGGGCAAGCGGTACGGCACCTACACCAACGACCTATGGGCGGATGGCTATTACACGTTGTCGGCGCGGCTCGGCGGGCATTTCCCGCTGACCGACCAGTTGCGCGGTAAGACGCTCGATCTCAACCTCAACGTCACCAACCTGACCAACAAGAAGGGCGTGGCGACGCTGATCCCGGTGCTCGCGTCGTTCGTCCAGCTGCAATTCCCGCTGGCGCCGCGTCAGGTGTTCGTCACCGCTGGAGTCCGTTTCTGATGCACGCGGCGGCCCTCGATCGGCGCACGCTGCTGGCGCTGGGCGGTGCCGGCCTGGCGTCCGCTGCCTGGCCGGTCCAGGCGCAGGAGGCCCGCCGCAACCCCGCCGTGATCGGGCATCGCGGGGCCTGCGCCCTGCGACCCGAACATACGCTGGCGTCCTATGCGAAGGCGATCGTCGATGGCGCCGACTATGTCGAACCCGATCTCGTGCCGACACGTGACGGCATGCTGGTCGCGCGGCACGAGAACAACATTGCCGAGACGACCGATGTGGCCGCCCATCCTGAGTTCGCCGGGCGCCGCACTGAAAAGACGATCGACGGCCAGAAACAGGTCGGCTGGTTCACCGAGGACTTCACCCTTGCCGAGTTGAAGACCCTGCGCGCCCGCGAGCGGATGCCGACGGTGCGACCCGCCAATGCCGCTTATGATGGTCGGTTCGACATCCCGACCTGGGCGGAGATCGTCGATTTCGTCGCAGCGGAATCGAGCACCCAAAACCGTCCGATCGGGCTGGTGCCCGAATTGAAGCACTCGACCTATTTCCGCGGTATCGGCCTGCCGCTGGAGGATCGCTTCCTCGCCAGCATCGCCGCGCACGGCCAGCTGCGGCGGGGGCCCTTGATCGTCCAGTCGTTCGAGATCGCCAATCTCCGTTACTTGCGCAGGGCGCTCGGCCGACCGGGCAATCTCCAGCTGATGCAGTTGACGATCGGCTTTCCGCTCTCGCCCGCCGATGTCGCGGCGAAGGGCGGCCGGGTGACCTATCCTGAGATGATGACACCAGCGGGGCTGGCAGACATCGCCACCTATGCCGACATCCTGGCACCGGACACCCGCGCGCTGATCCCGGTCGATCCGGCGGGGCGACTGGGCAAGCCGACGCCGATCATCGCGGACGCCCACCGCGCCGGCCTGATGGTCATGCCCTGGACCTTCCGGCCGGAGAACCAGTTCCTGCCGCCAGCGCTGCGGGAAGGCACCGATCCGAACCGGCGAGTGCCAGCGGCGTCCATCACCGAAATCCGCGCCTATCTCAAAGCCGGGATCGACGGCTTCTTTACAGACGATCCTGCCATCGGCCGGGCAGCGCTTCACGCGACGTGACGGATAGCGAATGGGTCTACCGCCCGCATCGCCAGCGAGCGTGAGGACAACAAATCCGCTAATCACGCGACCGGCGATGATCCCGCGTCGGGCCAAGGGCGTTGGGCAGTGGCGCTCACAGCGAACGCCCTTCAGACAGCGTTTTGAGCTGGTCGGC
The DNA here is from genome assembly GCF_001638925.1 of Sphingomonas sp. NIC1. NCBI lineage: Bacteria > Pseudomonadati > Pseudomonadota > Alphaproteobacteria > Sphingomonadales > Sphingomonadaceae > Sphingomonas > Sphingomonas sp. NIC1. Next base: position 105,726 of record NZ_CP015521.1, on the reverse strand, counting down.
CATCGCGCCCCAGCCGCCGTCGAAGCCCATCGCACGATGCTGCTCCACCGCCTCGTCTGTCCAGTGTCGGGCGGTGGCGGTAAAGCGGGTGCCAGTGCCGTCCGCCGCGATCTCGAAAAGCCCCACCATATATGGGCCACTCGGCTGCCAATCCCCAATGAAGGCGTCCGAGAACACGAAGCGCCGTTCCGGCTGAAAATCAAGAATGATGCCCTCGTTCGGAATCTCTTCTCCGTTCGGCCCGTGCATCACCACCAGGCTGCGACCACCCGGACGCCAGGCGATTTCGCGCGCCTCGGCACGCCAAGGGAGCGGACAGAACCACTCTTCAAAGCGGTCGATCATCGTCTTCCAGACGTGGGCGACGGGTGCCTCGATATGTCGTTCGACACTGAGTTCACGGTTCATCTTTCTCTCCCTTACAAAGCAGGACGACGTAGCGTTTGAGATGCCGCACGCTGGCACGCGCGGGCTCGGGATCGCTGGCCGCCGAAGCCGTGTCAGCTAGTCGCGCGCATACGGCAGCCTTTTTCAATACAATCCCCCATTCCGTGCTCTTCAATCACCTCGGCCGATCCCTACACCATGCCGCTTCCCTGATGAACGAATGGCGGATGTTGGGAACGACGTCGCCGGCCCTGAATGGCCGATTCAGGGTCATCAATTTTGTTCGCGACCAACCCTTTTCGACACAGCTGTCGACTTGAGGGCAAGCTGCGCCTTGACCCGCTCGGCGGCCTCCATCACGCGCAACACGTTGCCGCCCGCCAGCTTGGAGACGTCCGCATCGGACCAGCCACGGCGCATCAGCTCGGCCAGGAGCGCGGGGTAGGTCGAGACGTCGCCCAGCCCCTTGGGCAGCGTCGCGCCGACGCCGTCGAAGTCGGAGCCGAGCCCGACATGGTCGACGCCGGCAACCTTGGCGACATGGACGATATGGTCCGCCACCTGCGCCAGCGTCACGGTGGGGGCGGGATGCGCACGGAGCCAGGCGGCGTAATCGACGGCTGCTTTCTCCGGCTGGCCGATGTCGAGCCCGTTGTACGGCGGCGAGTTGAGCCGCGCCTTCTCCGCAAGCGAGTCGGCAGACCAGCGGCGGTAGGCGTCGGCGACATAGCCGGGCGCATAGTCGACCATCACCACGCCGCCGTTGCGCGCCACCAGCCGCAGCACGTCGTCCGAGACGTTGCGCGGGTGGTCGTTGAGCGCGCGCGCGCCCGAGTGCGAGAAGATCACCGGCGCGCGTGTCACTGCCAGCGCGTCGCGCATTACCCGCTCGCTGACATGCGACAGGTCCACCAGCATGCCGAGCCGGTTGAGCTCAAGCACCACCTTGCGTCCGAAGTCGGTGAGCCCGCCGTGGCGCGGATCGTCGGTGGCGGAATCTGCCCAGTCGATCGTGCGCGAGTGGGTAAGCGTGAGATAGCCAGCACCCAGCGCGGCATAGGCGCGCAGCACGGAAAGGCTGCCGTCGATCTGTCCGCCGCCCTCCACCCCGATCAGGCAGGCGATCCGTCCCGCCGCATGCGCGCGGCGCACGTCGGCGGCGGTGCGCGCGAGCGCGAAGGTATCGGGGTAGCGGTCGGTGAGCGAGCGGACGAGATCGATCTGCTCGAGCGTCTGCTCCACCTGCTCCTTGCCGGGTAGGTCGGGCGAGACCCACACCGACCAGAACTGCCCGCCGACCAACCCGCGCCGCAGCCGCGCGATGTCGGTGTTGTAGGCGGGGTCCTTCGCGTCGAGATCGCGCAGGTCTATCGTCCAGCGTTTCTCGCCCTCGCGCTCGCGCAGCGCCTCGGCCCAGTCGTTGTGGCCGTCGATCAGCGGCGTCGCCTTGAGCACGCGCGCCACGCGCGCGGCCTCGTCCTGCGCGGCGGCGGGGGTGGCGGCGAGCAGAGCCGCGGCGGCGAGCAGCGCGGCGCTCATCGCGCCACCGCTGCGGCGCGGACGTGCGGGCGGGGCGTTATCATCTTCGGCGCCCGCGTCGCGCTGGCCGTGGTGGAGCGTCAGCAGTGATGTCATCGATTCCTCCTCGGCGGGCGCTGTCAATTCAACGTACCGGCTTATTCGCGAGCGGCGCAAACTTGGCTTATCGCAGCCTGACAGCTGTTGGCGACCGTCGAACCCCCATTTCGGCCGCTGTGTGAATCCGCACGTTATTTTAAACACCGGCAGCCACCAACGCGCAGCAGTCCCGTTTCTCCGCGCCTGACGGCTATTTCAGGAAACTGCCTTTGAAAAACGGCTCCGCTGACACGCTTTAAAGATTGATCCTGCCTTTGCCGTCCTGGCGCACCTTCGTTTTAGGAACGTTCCACGCTCCGTTCGTAGCTGCTCGTCACCATGCTGCCGCAAATGCATCGCAGCAAATGTTCCGGTCGGATCGATCAGCGAACTGACGCAAGCAACGCAACGGCAGCGGAGTAGGCATTGCAAATGCGCTGGTACAGCCAAGAGTGGACTCGCTCGATCGCTATTCCCCTATCTACTCTATTGCTCTTGGGGATACCTGCTGACCAGGCGCCAGCTTCGGACCGTCGCGTTTCGGCCCCTGCCAACCAGCTATCCGATTGGGGAACCCCCGTCATCGGCCGACTCAGCAACGGCGTCCGCTTTGCGATTCTTCCTCGACGGGGCAGCGAGCCGGGTGTCGCGCTGCTGATGCGCAACGAAGGCGGCTTCATCGCCGAGCATCGCCCCGGCGAGCGGGGATTGGCGCATCTGATCGAACACATCGTCTTTCATAGCCCCGTGGCCGGTGCGCCAGACGAATTCGATCACCTGAGGCGGATCGGCGTTCCACTGACTTTACCGGCACCGAATGCAGGTTCCACATCATGGCGGGAAACGAACTATTATCTCTCGACCAGAACCACGGCCCCCGGTGATCTGGACACCTTGCTGGCCCTGTTCAAGGATGCAGCCACGGAGATGACCTTTCGTGCCGATGCCGTCGATGCGTCGCGTGGCGAGGTCATGCGAGAAATGGCGGACAAGAAGCTCGGTAACGACATCTATGCGAGCTATATCGCGGCGATAGCGCCCTGCTCGCCGAACGACGTGATCGACGCGCAGAACTCGGACGACGTGCCGACCGCTAGCATCGATACCATTCGCGGCTTGTATCGGCGGCTATATCGTCCCCAGAAGATGATGATCGTGGTGGTCGGCAACGTGACGGCCGATGAAGCGAGGGCGTTGATCGAGAAGCGTTTCGGCGATTGGAAGCCGATGGCACCTGAACCACGCCAGGCAGCGTTTCCGACTTTTCGGCGTGATCGCATTCGTCCCGTCAGCATCTCAGCGCTTCCGCAAGGACGCCGAACCGCGCTGGTGACCGTCGTCATGCCGACCCCGGCGCCTCCTTCGTCGCGAAACAGCCAGGCACGGGCCGAAGTGATGGACCTCCTCGTCACGCGTGCCGTGAACAATCGGCTCCGCGCGCTTCAGCCTGACAGTCCAGGTGGCAAGGTCGGCATGTTCATCGAGAACGGTGAACAGGGTCAACGCCAGATCATGCTGTGGGATAACTTCACCGACGGCGCATGGCGGGGGGCAATCGCAGGTTTGAAGGATACGACGTGCGATCTCGCCGCATCCGGCTTCACCGCGAGCGAATGGGCCACGGCCAAACAGAACCTGCTGTCGGATTTGGTGCTTCGCGCAGCAGAAGTGCCAAGGGCGTCGAACCTCGACGTGGCGAAAGACCTCTCCCACGCACTTGCCGATAGCCGCAACCTGATCCCACCCGATGAACTGCTGCGCTATGCGCGCGCGATGATGCCGCAAACGGACGCGCGTTCCGGAAGCAAATGGTGGCGTCGGCAGTGGCGCAGCGGCGTGGAGCATTTGCGCGTGGAAGCGCCTGAATTGGCCTTGATCGCCGACCCGATCTCCGCGATCCGAATTGCGGCAAATGGGACAGGTTCCGCTCCTGCTTGCAAGGTGCGGTGATGGAAATCAGGTGTCTTCCTTTCCCATAACCGCATCACAACGAGCTTTTGGGAAGCCGACGACATTCCCGGTTTACCATCGTTTGCGGGAAGGCAGGACGGGCTTATCGTTGTTGCCAAAGGAGCCATTCATGAAAGCAGAGTGTCAGTGCAGCCGACTAATGGTCGAGCTTCCTGGCCCCACGCCCGCCGTCGTCGCGTGCCATTGCACCGCCTGCCAGCGGCGCACCGGATCGCCCTTCGGCTTGTTGGCCTATTATCCCGCCGATCAACTGACCATCGTCGGAGAAGCTCAAGGCTATGAGCGGCCTACTGATGAGGGTAACACCTTCGAGACGTTCTTCTGCCCGACATGCGGATCAACTGTCTATGCACGGGCGGGCAAGCACCCGACCGTGATTGGCGTTGCGGTCGGCACGGTCGCTGATCCTGATTTTCCGCCACCCGTTCGGTCGGTATGGGAGCAGACGATGCATCGCTGGGTTACTGTGCCCGCTGATGTGCAGCATTTCCCCAAGGGGCGAGGGTAACTTTCCGAAACGCGATCCTCGTGGGAAAGCGCCGCCTCCTTAGATATTCGGCAACAAGGGCCTGATAGCGCTTGATCGGGGACGTTCGGAAAGACACGCTTTGGCGTACCTAATAGAGGTTCGTAGTCGAGGACGGTATCAACGGGGTGGTAATGCAGATCGAACATGCCGGCGTACAGCCACGGGTCCATCAAACTGCGCGGGTCGCGCCGACTGCCGTTATCTGCGGCGATGTGGCTATCGGTCCAAACTGTTCCATAGGCTTCGGCGCGGTGTTGACCGCCGAGAGTGGCCCCATCCGCATCGGCTCGAATTGTATCATCATGGACACCGCCGTCCTGCGGGGGGTCAAAGGAAGCCCGCTCACACTCGGCGACAATGTGTTGGTCGGGCCGCGGGCTTACCTCACCGGGTGTTCGATTGACGATGAGGCTTTCCTTGCGACCGGCAGCACCGTGTTCAATGGCGCGGTAATCGGTCGCGGTGCCGAAGTGAGGATCAACGGCATAGTCCATCTCCGAACGGTTCTTCCAGCCAACGCGACCGTGCCCCTTGGCTGGATCGCGGTAGGTGACCCAGCCCGTATATTGCCTCCCGAAGCTCATGACGAAATTTGGGCCGTACAGAAGCAACTCGACTTTCCACGATTTGTATTTGGTGTGGAGCGTCCTCCTGAAGGGCAGACGATCATGCCCGATGTGATGCCACGCTATGCGGCTGCGCTTCGGCGCGGTCATGATCCTGATAAGATCATGGGCTGAGGCGCAGTTCGGCCATGTCCTGATCGGAGTGAGCGACCTCGATCGTGCCGCAGCCTTCTACGATTTAGTGCTAGCACCGTTGGGACTGGCTCGGCGGGAGGTAGTGCCGGACGGCGACCCCCCGTCACGGTGTGGGCGCATGCCGGGCACGAATCTGCCCGACAGCGTCAGCAGGTCGCCGATCCTCACGGCGTCGGAATAGGGGGGGATCGTTCTGTCGCCAGAAGGTGATATGGGCTCGATCCGATACGTTGCCGTTATAGGCTAATCTCCCCCGCCATAACGGGCACGCAGTGGCCGTGTAGCGTCGCCATGATCCCGGCCGGCGTGCGCCGTGCATCGACCCGAAGAAGGCTTGGTCGTCCCATCTCCACCCCCTGATGGATGGTGAAGGTCGCTGCTTCCCTCGCCGCGTCGATGGACAGCAGCAGGCACGCGAGCGGGGCGTTGGCGCTGCCGGTCGCCGGATCTTCCCATGTACCAACCAGCGGCGCGAACATGCGGGCGCGCAGCGTATCGCCTTCACGGCTATAGACGTGGACGGAGAAGCGATTGCCTTGCTGCGGATGCGCTGACAGTGCCGCCCGAAAGGCGTCGATGTCCGGCGAGCAACGGGCCAAGGCGTCGGCAGTCAGTTCGGCGATGACGTAGGTGTTGCCGTTCGAGGCGGCGATCGGCGGGTGGGTCGTCGTCACCACATCGCCGGGATTGAGCCGCAGGACGCCGGCGATCAGCTCGGGCGGCAACGTCTCCCCCGTCGTCAGCGGCTGCGGCGTCGTGATGGCCGCGCCGATTGCGGTGCCGGCTTCGTCCCGCGCAATCCGTATGCGAACGAGTCCGGCCGCGATCTCGAACGTCGCCTCGTCTAGGGTGGGGTCGCGGCGGGCGAGAATGAAGGCCGTGCCGACCATCGGATGCCCGGCGAACGTCATCTCGGCTGTCCGGTTGAAGATACGGACGTGCGCCGTGTACGCCGGATCGGAGGGTGGCAGGACGAAGGTGGTCTCGCTCAGATTAAACTCGGCCGCGACCGTCTGCATCGTCAGCGTATCCAGCGTCTCGCCGCCCAAGACCACCGCCAGCGGGTTGCCGCCGAAGCGCATCGTCGTGAACACGTCGGCGGTGAAGAAGGGCAAGGTAGGCATGGCGATCCTGCTACGATTCGCCACATGATTGACAGCCATTCGTTGATTGGCAAACCGACGATCAATGAGCGACACCGATCTTTTCCGGGCCCTCGGCAACGAACGCCGCCTGCAAAACCTCCGTTGGTCGCGAGACCCGGTCGCACAATTCCTGCCGCAGCGCATCGGCGATCTGGTGGAGGATGGCGTGTGCGGTCAGTTCATCGCCGACAAGCTGGGTGTGAACGCCCCGACGCGAGGCGAACATCTGCCGGTGCTACAGGCGAGCGGCCTCGTGACTGCCAAGCGCATCCGGCAAAGGACCTTCCACCGACACGATGATGAGAAGCTCGCCTCGATTGCGTCGATCGTAGAAACGATCTGAAGGAGGTGTCGATGTTCAGCCATGTCACGGTCGGGGTAAGCGACCTCGATCGCGCCGCAGTCTTCTACGATGCGGTGCTGGCACCGTTGGGACTGGTTCAGCGAGACGTAGTGCCGGATGGAGGACCACCGTCACGATGCTGGCATATACCGGGCGTGAACTTGCCTCGCTTCTATACCTATCGGCCGTTCGACGGCCGTCCCTGCTCCGCCGCCAACGGCGGTATGGTGGCGTTCCTGGCTCCTTCGCCCGAAGCCGTCGAAGATGCCTATGCCGGCGGGCTGCGACAGGGCGGCGTGAACGAAGGGCCGCCGGGTCCGCGCCCGCACTATGGCCCCGACTATTTCGGTGCCTACCTGCGCGATCCCGACGGTAACAAGATTCATCTCGTGCATCGCGGGTGAGTTTCGAGAACGGTTTTTCTTCCCATTTCTCGGTCGTTTTTGGGAATGCCGAACGGAAGCGGGGAGGGTCAGCGGCTGCTCCGCCGCCAACGTGAATGAATGGCGGAAGTTGGGGAACCGAAACGAGGCCACGAATGACCGCAATTGGGTCAACCCCGTCGTAGCGCGCCGCTTGGTGTCCGGTGATCATGGTAGATGCAATAGGTAACCCGGCAGCATAAAGTTTGCGCCGGTTGTCGTGAGTCAGCCGCCTGCGATGCGGCGGCACGGGCGGAGATGACAGTCGCCCGAGGGCACGCCCTCTACATGACGGCCGCGCGGGAAGGGCTCCGAGATCGAGAACGTGTGGATCGGCGTGGAAAAGGGACCCCGTTAGCGGGGTGATCGGCGTCGAAAAGGGACCCCTCATCCTGGTGTTCTAGGCTGTTCGCTTGGCGGTGTGTCAGGCGGCGAGATCGGGATGCTGGTATTGGAGACGGTGTTGAGGATCCGGCGCGAGCACGCGTCGGGCAAGGCCATCAAGGCGATAGCGCGGGACCTGCACCTGTCGCGCAAGGTGGTGCGCAAGGCGATCCGGGCGCCGGAAGCGGACATGGGTTATCGGCGAGAGGTGCAGCCGCTGCCGAAGCTGGGGCCGTTTCAGGCGCGACTGGATGCGTTGCTGGAGGAAGATGAGGCACGGCCGCGGCGCGAGAAGCTGCGCCTCACGCGCATCCACGACCTGCTGCTACGCGAGGGGTTCGATGGCTCGTACGACGCGGTTCGCCGTTATGCGGCGCGCTGGCGGCAGGCGCAGCGTCGCGACGTGATGAATGCGCCGGCGTTCATCCCGCTGCTGTTCCGGCCGGGCGAGGCTTACCAGTTCGACTGGAGCCACGAGGACGTCGAGATCTCGGGCAAGCCGATGCGCGTGAAGGTCGCGCATGTCCGGCTGTGCGCGTCGCGGGCAATGTATGTGCGGGCCTATCCCCGCGAGACACAGGAGATGCTGTTCGACGCGCATGCACGGGCGTTTGCTTTCTTCGGAGGCGTGCCGACGCGCGGCATCTACGACAACATGAAGACGGCGGTGACGAGCGTGTTCACCGGCAAGGAGCGGGTCTTCAACCGTCGCTTCCTGGTCATGGCCAACCATTACATGGTCGAGCCGACCGCCTGCTCGCCGGCGTCGGGCTGGGAGAAAGGTCAGGTCGAGAACCAGGTGCAGACCGCACGCGGTCGCTTCTTCCAGCCGCGCCTGCGATTTACCGGCCTCGAGGAGTTGAACGGCTGGCTGGAGGCGGAGTGTCGGCGCTGGGCAGAGTTGCACCAGCATCCCGAGCAGAAGGAGCTGACAGTCGCCCAGGCATGGGCAGCAGAACGGGCGGTGCTCCAGCCTGTTGTCGCACCCTTCGACGGCTTCCACGAGAGCGAGCATGCGGTAAGCGGCACATGCCTCATCAGCTTCGACCGCAACCGCTATTCCGTTTCTGCCAGGGTGGTGCGACGTGCCGTCCAGGTCCGCGCCTATGCCGACCGCATCGTCGTGCGCTGCGACGGTGAAGTCGTCGCCGACCATCCCCGGTTCTTCGGCCGCGACCGGACCATCTACGACCCGTGGCACTATCTGCCGGTGCTGGTGACCAAGCCGGGTGCCCTGCGCAACGGCGCACCGTTCCAGGGCTGGGAGTTGCCGCCTGCGCTGGCACGACTGCGGCGCAAGCTTGGCACCGGCGACGATGCCGACCGGCGGTTCGTGCGGGTGCTGGCAGCGGTGCTCGACGACGGGCTGGAGGCGGTAGAAGTGGCCGTGCGCGAAGCATTGCTGGCCGGCGTCGCCAGCGACGACGTCATCGTCAACATCCTGGCCCGCCGGCGCGAACCGCCGCGACCGCTGACTATTGTCACGCCAGAAGATCTGGCGCTGCGCCATCCGCCCCGTGCCGACTGCAACCGCTATGACAGCCTGCGAGGTCTCCATGCAGCGGCATGAGATGATGACGGCCATGGCCGAGTTGGGGCTGAAGGGCATGGCTGGCGCCTTCGACGAGGCGGTCACTACCGGTCTCCAGCGCAAGCGCACGACCATGGAGGTCCTGACCGACCTGCTGCGTGCCGAGGCGACGCACCGCCATGCAGCCTCGGTCCGTTACCGGATGTCGGCCGCCAGGTTACCCGCGGTGAAGGACCTCGACGCCTTCGTCTTCGGCGACACTCCCATCAACGAGGGACTGGTGCGCTCGCTGTACAGCGGCTCGTTTCTTCCGGGCCAACGCAACGTCGTGCTGGTCGGTGGAACGGGTACCGGCAAGACGCATCTCGCCACCGCCATCACTGCCAATGTGGTACGAGCCGGCGCCCGCGGACGCTACTTCAACACAGTGGACCTGGTGAACCGGCTCGAGGAGGAAACGCGCCTCGGCAAGGCCGGCACGCTGGCGGCCCAGCTTTCGCGCCTCGATCTCGTGGTGCTCGACGAGCTTGGCTACCTGCCGTTTGCACGCTCGGGCGGTCAACTGCTCTTCCACCTCGTCAGCAAGCTCTACGAGAAGACCTCGGTCATCGTCACCACCAACCTGGCCTTTGGTGAGTGGCCGACCGTCTTTGGCGACCCCAAGATGACCACCGCGCTGCTCGACCGCATTACCCACCATTGCGACATCGTCGAAACCGGCAACGACAGCTGGCGCTTCAAACATCGAAGCTGAAGCCTGGGGCACCGGCAGAGAACGCTTCGTGCTGGTTGCGCCTCCGGTCGGGCTACGCCCGCCCTACGCCGCAACCAGCACGAACAGTGCGCCCGTCATACCCGTTACGCTGCTCGACGAAGGGGGTCCCTTTTGCACGCCGATAGGGGGTCCTTTTTGGACGCCGATTGACAGCATATCATCGTCCACCGCGGACAGGGCCTGAGTTGCATGCAGGGCATGGGCGGCGCGCGTGGTGTCGTGGCCGAAAGCCGTATCGATTGGGCTGAGCGGCGCATCGAGGATATACCGAGCCTACCGGACGGTGCGCACCTGACGCAGCTTGCCGTCCGCATCGTTCCGCAGATGCCGCATGACCCCTCCATCCGGGACACGCCCAATGGACAATGAGAAGGGGGTGGGCAATGCCGATCCGTCCTGAAAACCGCAGCCGGTATCCGAAGACGTGGAAGGCGATGGTTGCCGCGGCTGGTGAGCGTAGCGGCGGCCGTTGCGAATGCGACGGGCGGTGTGGCTTAGATCACGAAGGAGGTCGTTGCTCGGCAATCAACGGGCAGCCGCACCCGTCGACCGGATCCAAGGTCGTGCTTACGCTTGCGCATGAGCATGGCGTTCCGCTGGAAGAAACCAGCATCGATCGCATGTTTCACGCCTGCCAACAGTGCCATAACCGGTACGATGCGCCCATGCGCCGCGCCGGTATCCAACAGCGTGCCCGAGAGGCACTCGGCATACAGGACATGTTCGCATGACGCCCATGACCCCCGACGTGCCCGCGATCTGCGCACCCCGCCGCGTGCAGCTATCGCGAAAGAAGGGCTGGCGGATGCCGGCGAATACGGTGTCGGTCGCGCGGCCGACCCGATACGGGAATCAGAATATCGTCGGCATTGACGGCACCGCAGCCGAGTGCGTCGCCAAATTCCGCGCGGATATGTTGGAGGGTCTGAACCAGCCGGAGGGGAGTCTGCACCGGGCGCTATATCGGTCTGCGATCGGCAAGCTGCGTGGCAAGAACCTCGCCTGCTGGTGCGCCTTGGATGCACCGTGCCATGCTGACGTGCTGCTCGAATTGGCGAACGGCCCAGCCCTCCTGAAGGAGCAGCAGCCATGATGCCGCAGCTTCCGCCGTTCGAGTGTGAGGTCGTGCGCGTCCATGACGGGGACGGGCCGCTGTGGTGTAGATCGGGCGAGAAGGTCCGCGTTGCGGGCATCCAGGCGCCAGACTTCGAAGATGCCGCCCCGTGCCGCCGCCCGGCTGCGCGCCGCACGGCATATACCTGCAATGACGTCGCGGCCCGCAGATCGCAGCAGATCGTGTCGCGTCTGACGCTCGGCCGCCGTCTGATCTGCCAGCCGACCGGCCGCAGCTACAGCCGCATCGTGGCACGCTGCACGCTGCCCGACGGCCGCTCGCTCAGCTGCGCGGCGATCGCCGCCGGCGCCGCCGTCCGCTGGGATCGGTACTGGCGCGAATATGGAATGGGGGAGTGCCGCTGATGGGCATGGCGCTGGAGAAGCTGCCGCATTGGCCCGCGGCGATGAGCCGCGACCTGGCGCTGGCCTATACCGGCGTGGCCGATTCGCAGATGCGCGAATGGGAAAGCCGCGGATTGGTGCGGTTCGCCCCACGGGGTCCGCGGGGCGCATCGATCGTGCCGCGCACTGATCTCGACGCGGCGCTCGAACTTCTGTTCGGCGCGGGTGGCGTTAGCGATCCAATCGAGTTCGACGACTGATGGCCCGTCCGTCCGCTACAAAGCGTCCGCCGGGCTGGGTCCGGTTGCCGGCATACGTCAGACCGGTGAAGGCCGCTGGCGGCGCGAAGGCGTATTATTTCGAACTGCCGCCATGGGCGCGCCCGACGCGCAACGCCGACGGCACCACGACCCCCGCGGTTCGCGATGGTCGCCGCCTGTCGATCACCAGCCAGCCGCTCGGCTCCGATCTCGCCGCGGCGATCACCAAGGGCGAAGCGCTGAACCAAGTCCTTGCGACCTGGCGCACGGGCGAGGGCGGGGCGACGCTGGCGAAGGGCACCGTCGGCTGGCTGTTCGCGTGGTATCGTGAGCAGGACCGGTTCAAGAAGAACGCGGCGAAGACGCGCGCCGATTACCGGAAGCTGATGGACATGCTGGCGGCGTTCGAGCCGAAGGCCGGCTCAGCGCCGCTGGGGCAGCGCATGGCGAACCGGGTCGACGCCGGCGTCGCCGATAAGCTCTACAAAAAGCTGCGCGAGCGCGGCGAGCGACAAGCGACCTATGCCATGCAGGTGTGCAGGCTGGTGTGGACCTGGGCGGCGCGACATCACCGCGTCACTGGCGTGAAGGAGAACCCGTTCGCGGGCATGGGACTGAAGAGCACCGCCGCCAAGGGCAACCGCGCCACCACGAGGCCGGAATACGACCTCTACCGGGCCACTGCGCGCGAGATGGGCTATCAATCGATGGCGACCGCCGCCGCGCTCGCGTTCGAATGCTGCCAGCGCGTCTGGGACGTGTTCGGGTTCGAGGATGCCGAGGGCGTGGAGCACCGCGGCATCGCGTGGTCGGGCTATTCGCCTGGCGATCAGATTTCGCTCGTGCAGTCGAAGACCGGCAATGCTGTGGTGTTGCCGCTCATGATCGACGTCGCGGGCGAGGGCGTCCACCTGTACCCCGACCTCGAGGCGGAGCTGGCGCGCACGCCGATCGTCGGCGACACGATCGTCGTCGAGGAGCGCAGCGGCAAGAAATACAAGGAGCGGCGCATGTCGTCGGTCCACCGCGCGATCTGCGACAATGCCGGGCTGCCGAAGGACATGACGTTCACTGGCTTCCGCCATGGCGGCATCACCGAGGTTGGCTCGGTCAGCGCCGACGTGCGGCCAATCTCAGGCCACGCGACGCTCGACGTCACCCGAATCTACAACAAGGCGACAGCTGACAAGGCGCGAGAAATCGCTGCCGCGCGGCGCGCTCACGTCATCAAATTGGGAGAGGATTTGTCGGAAGACCGATCGGAACATGTCGATTAGACATGGCTCCGCCGCTGTGGAAAACGGCTGTTCTCTGCGGTGGAGGGTGGTGGACGCACTTGGGCTCGAACCAAGGACCCGCTGATTAAGAGTCAGCTGCTCTACCAACTGAGCTATGCGTCCATGACCTGGCCTGTTTGGTGGCGCTTTGGAGAGGCGCCGGCCCCGTCGGGAGGCGGCCAATTAGCAGGCGTTTCGGATCGTGCAAACCCTTTTTTGCGTTGCGGCGGATTTTTTCGCTTACCAGCGAACGCGGCGGCGATTTTCGCGGTCGATCGACATCAGAATGCCCAGGCAAAACAGCACGGTAAGCTGGGCAGAACTGCCGAAACTGACCAGGGGCAAGGGAATGCCGACGACCGGTGCCAGGCCCATCACCATCGACAGGTTGATCGCGACGTAGAAGAAGATCGTCGTGGCGAGGCCTGCGGCGGTGAGGCGGGCGAAGCGCGTGTTCGCCTGCTGGCCGACGTTCACGCCCCAGCGGATCACGAGCAGGAAGGCGAGGATCAGCAGGCAGCCGCCGACGAGGCCCCATTCCTCGGCCATCGTTGCGAAGACGAAGTCGGTGTGGCCTTCGGGCAGATAGTCGAGGTGGCTCTGCGTGCCGTTGAGGAAGCCCTTGCCCCACAGCCCGCCCGAACCGATCGCGATCTTGGACTGGCTGATGTGATAGCCGGTGCCGAGGGGGTCGCTTTCGGGATCGAGGAAGATGAGGATGCGATTTCGCTGATAGTCGTGCAGCGCATATTGGAAGGCGAGGGGGCCTGCGACCGCGATTCCGAGCGCGCCACCGACGAACAGGCGCATCGGAACACCCGCCAGGAACATCACCGCGATGCCGCCGCCGGTAACCATCAGTGCGGTGCCGAGATCGGGCTGTTTGGCGATGAGCGCGGCGGGAATGCCGATCAACAGGCAGGCGGGCCAGATCGCGCCGAAGCGCCGCGTCTCGCCCGGCGGCAGCATGTCGTAGAAGCGCGCGCAGGCCAGCACGATGGCGGGCTTCATGAATTCGGACGGTTGCAACTTGATGCCGACGTCGAGCCAGCGCTGGCTACCGCCGCGCACCGCGCCGACCAATTCCACGAGCACCAGCGCGATGACGATCACCACATAAGCGGGCAACGCCGCCGATCGCCAGACGCGTTCGGGCACGTAGGAGACCGCCAGCGCCATGCCGAGGAGGATGAAGAAGCGAATGCCCTGCGACAGCGCCCAAGGTTGTAGGGAGCCGCCTGCGGCGGAATAGAGTACGATCTGGCCGAAGGTGCCGATCGCAATAATCAGCAAAATGACCCGCCAGGGCAGCCGCGCGATCGGATCGGGGATCAGATGGCCACGGCTCACTGCGTGTTGCCCGCAGCGTCGTCGGGGGAGTCGGTATCGCTCGGCACGTCGCCGTTGGCGACGGCGGGGCCCATCGCCGCCTGCGTCGCATTGGCGAGATCGGTCGCCGCCTCCACCGCGTCCGAATCGCTGGGGACGGTGGAATCGGTTTTGGTGGCGTTGGCGGCGGGCTGCGGCGCCTGGGCGGCGCGATAGGCGGCGGCTTCGGCGGCCATGCGCGTCTTGATGTCGCCGCCCCAAGTGGGTTCGACGTCGGCGAGGCTCTTCATCGCGCGGTCGCGATCGAACAGCCACGTCATGATGTCGCGGCCGATCATCGGCGTGTCGAGATTGCGGACGGTGTGGCCATTGTGTTCGAGCACGACCGCGGCGGCGTAGCGGGGATTGTCGGCGGGGGCGAAGCAGACGAACAAAGCGTGGTCGCGCAGCTTGAAGGGCAATTGCCCGTTCTTGAGCACGCCCGCGCGCCGTTCCGCCATGGTGATGCGGCGGACCTGGGCGGTGCCCGTCTTCGCCGCGATGGCGACGCCGGGGATCAGCAGCCGCGCCGCGCCGCCGGTGCCGCCCTGGTTCACCACGCCGTACATCGCGTCGCGCACGATCGCGAGATGCTCCGAAGCGAGCGGCAGCGCCGGTGCGTCGAGGTGGACGTGATGCGAGAGCAGGCTCGGCTGCAACGCGCGCCCCGACGCGAGCCGCGCGGCCATGACGGCAAGCTGCAACGGGTTGGCGAGCACATAGCCCTGGCCGATCGACGCGTTCAAACCGTCGGCGACGGTCCATTTCGTCTTGTATTTCCGCAGCTTCCATTCGGAATCTGGCACCGTGCCGTAACGCTGCGTCGCCAGCGGCAGATCGAACTTCTGCCCCAGCCCCATCATCCGCGCGATCGGGGCGATCTTGTCGTAGCCGACACGGCGGATCATTTCGTAGAAATAGATGTCGCAGCTCTGCTCGATCGCGCCCTTCAGGTCGAGCGGACCGTGGCCCCCGCGCTTGTGGCAGTGGAAGACGCCGGTGCCGACGCGCATCGCGCCCGAGCAGACGACGCGGTCATGCGCGCCGACGCCCGCGGCGAGCAGCGCGAGACCGTTCATCGGCTTCACCGTCGATCCCGGCGGATACAGCCCCTGCGTCACCTTGTTCATCAAGGGGACGTGATCGTTGTCCGACAGCATCTTCCATTCGAGATGGCTGATGCCGTCCGAGAAGCTGTTCGGATCGTAGGCGGGCATCGACACCATCGCCAGCATTTCACCCGTGCGACAGTCGATCACCACCGCCGAGCCCGAATTGGTGCCGAGCCGGCGCGCGGCATATTCCTGCAGCCCGGCGTCGATCGTCAGCTTCTGCGTCTTGCCGGGGACGTCGGCACGGGTGGGCAGTTCGGCGACGACCTTGCCACGTGCGGTGACTTCGACACGCTTCGCGCCCGGCGTGCCGCGGAGTTCACTTTCCAGCTGCTTTTCAAGGCCATCCTTGCCGAGCTTGAAACCCGGTGTGACGAGCAGGGGGTCGTGCGTCTTCTTATACTGTTCGGCGTTCGCCGCGCCGACATAGCCGGTCAGGTGCGCGACCGCAGCGCCGGCGGGATAGTTGCGCGCAAAGCCGCGCGTCGGCGCGACGCCGGGCAGTTCGGGCTGGCGCAGGCTGATCGCGGCGAAGCGATCCCAGCTGATGTTTTCCGCCACCTGCACCGGCTGGAAGCCCGCCGCCCCCTTCAAGTCGATGCGAATCCGCTCGACCTCGTCGGGCGGCAGGTCGAGCAGCGTGGCGAGCCGGGCGAGCACGCGGTCGCGACCCGCATCGCCGCCCTCCAGCCGATCGGGGATGATATCGACACGGAAATCGGTGCGATTGTCGGCGATGGCGGCGCCATGACGATCGACGATCCAGCCGCGCCGCGGGGGGATCATCGTCAGGTTGACGCGGTTGCTTTCGGCCAGAAGGTTGTACTTCTCGTTCTGGGCGATCGCGAGATAGCCCATGCGGCCGGCGAGCATGACGCCGACCGCGCCCTGCGCGGTGCCGAGCAGCCACGCCCGGCGCGAGAAGCTGTATGCCTGCATCGCTTCGGTGACGATCCGGGAGGAACGCTTCACGCGGTCGGCCCTCGCTTGCGATCGATCCAGGCGACCAGACGGGCCGACAGGGGGAACAGCATCACGGAGATCATGGTCTGTGCCAATAGCACAGTATCGACGTGCGCGCCGATGGGAACCGCGATCCAGCGGCCGATTGCGGTGCAAAAAACGATCGCGCCGCTGGCGATCAGCCAGTCCTGCCAGAAATCGCGGGTGACGAGGCGCTGCTCGATCAATTCGATCGCGATAAAGCAGAGCGACCACAACAGCATTGCCGACCCCAGTGGCTGACCGCTCACCAGATCGTCGAACAGGCCGAGCGGCGCCGCGGCCCAGGGGCGCAGTGCGAAGCGCGCGAGCAGGCGCCAGCTGAGCAGCAGGATCAGCCCCAGCGGCGGCATCAGCGGCAGGCTGGCGACCACCGGCACGATGGCGGTCAGCGTCGATGCCGCCAATACGCTGACCCAGGGGAGCGCGCGGGCCCGCCCGGGGGGCAGCGGCGCCTGGAAGGGCCGATAGTCGATCGAATTGCGCGTCGTCACCGGATCACGGCACCGCCGGGCGGGCCGGCGGGGGCGGCGGCATCGGGACGTAGGGGCGCTCGACCACCGCGAAATCCAGCGCATCGGGCGCCATGAACGGCGTTGCGACAACGCTGTCCATGCCGTTGCGATCGACCTGCGCCACCGGAACGCCGGGCGCGTACAGGCCGCCCGTGCCCGAGGTCACGAACATGTCGCCACGGTTGAAGCGCACGTTGGTCGCGTCGACCGAGCGGATATCGACGCGCCCGTCGCCGCGGCCCGCCGCGATCGCGGCGACGCCGTCGCGGGTGCGGCGGACGGGGACGAGGCTTTCCGGATCGGTGATCAGCAGCACGCGCGCGGCGATCGGCCCGGATTCGAGGACGCGGCCGACGAGGCCATCCGGCCCGCGCACCGGCATGCCGGGCTGCACGCCCTGCAAGCGCCCGGCGTTGAGCAGCGCGAAGCGTCGCCCGCTGCTGGCGGTCGATCCGACGAGGCGCGCGGCTATGACGACTTCCGGCGTGCGGTCGCGGACGCGCAGCAGCGCGCGCAGGCGGCGGTTGTCATAGGCGATGATCCGCGCGCGGGTGAGCAGTGCGCGGCTGCGCGCGACTTCGGCGCGAAGCTGCGCATTCTCGCCATGCACGCCGATCCACGTGCCGATCGCGCGCGGCACGGAGGCGACGGCATCCACCCCCGCGTCGAGTACGCCGGCGATCGGTGCGGTGACGCTCGCCACCGCCATGCGCGCCGTGCCGAACGCCGGCGGGTGGACCGTTGACACGACGAGCAACACGGCCCCCACCACCGCGCCCGCCACCGCGAGCACGTAGCCGATGAACGTCGAATATTGCCGTCGCCGCGAAAAACCGGTGCGACGGTCGCGGGCAGGCGCCATGCGCCGGGTCCCCCGTCCTGTAAGTGTGGGTCAGCCGTTACGTCGTTGCGGGCGCTCAGCCGGTTTGCAGCACGCCGCGGAACATCGGATCCTCCAGCGCGCGGCCGGTGCCGAGCGCGACGCAGGTCAGCGGGTCCTCGGCGACGGTCACCGGCAGGCCGGTCTCGTCGCGCAGCACCTCGTCGAGCCCTTCGAGCAGCGCGCCGCCGCCGGTCAGCACGATGCCCTGGTCGACGATGTCCGCCGCCAGTTCCGGCGCGGTGTTTTCCAGCGCGACGCGCACGCCCTCGACGATCGTTGCGACCGGCTCGCTCAGGGCTTCGGCGATCTGGCCCTGGTTGATCTGGATCTCCTTGGGCACGCCGTTGACGAGGTCGCGGCCCTTGATGTGGATGATCTTGCCGATGCCGTCGACCGGCGGGCGGGCGATGCCGACTTCCTGCTTGATGCGTTCGGCGGTGGCTTCGCCGATCAGCAGGTTGTGGTTGCGGCGGACGTAACTGACGATCGCTTCGTCCATCTTGTCGCCGCCGACGCGCACCGAGGTGGTGTAGGCGAGACCGCGCAAGCTGAGCACGGCGACTTCGGTGGTGCCGCCGCCGATGTCGACGACCATGCTGCCGATCGGTTCGGTGACGGGCATGTCGGCGCCGATCGCGGCCGCCATCGGCTCTTCGATCAGATAGACCTGGCTGGCGCCGGCGTTCGACGCGGCGTCGCGGATCGCGCGGCGTTCGACCTTGGTCGAGCCCGACGGCACGCAGATCACGATTTCCGGCCAACGCGCGAACTTGCGGGGGCCGTGGACCTTGCGGATGAAGTGCTTGATCATCTCTTCGGCGACGTCGATGTCGGCGATGACGCCATCGCGCAGCGGGCGGATCGCCTCGATCGACCCGGGGGTCTTGCCCATCATCAGCTTGGCGTCGTCACCGACCGCCTTCACCCGCTTGACGCCGTTGATCGTCTCGACCGCGACGACCGACGGCTCGTTGAGCACGATGCCGCGCCCGCGGACGTACACCAGCGTATTCGCGGTGCCGAGATCGATCGCCATGTCGTGGGACATGAATTTGAAGAAGCGGGGGAGAGCCATGGAGCGCAGGGTTCCGTGTTCGGGACGCACAAAAAGTACCGCTTCATCCGTCGCAGGCCGTGTCGGCCAGGAGGTTCGTCACGTCTTGCGTAGGGCTCGCGGGATGCGTCCGCTTGGTATAGAGCTTGCGCAGTGTCAATACGCCGTCTGCCCGAACATCTCGTCAACCGCATCGCCGCCGGTGAAGTGGTGGAAAGGCCCGCCAGCGCGTTGAAGGAGCTGGTCGAAAACGCCATCGACGCCGGTGCGAATCGCATCGCGGTGATGCTGGCGAACGGCGGGCTCGCGCGGATCGAGGTGGTCGACGACGGCTGTGGCATGGCCCCGGCCGACATGGCGCTGGCGCTCGAACGGCATGCGACGTCGAAGCTGCCCGACGAAGCCATTGAAAATGTGACGACCATGGGCTTTCGCGGCGAGGCCTTGCCCTCGATCGCCAGTGTCGCGCGGCTGACGATCGAAAGCCGCGTCCGCGGCGCGGAGGGCTGGGCGCGGACGGTCGACAATGGCGTCGTCGCGCGCGAAGGCCCCGCCGCCTTGCCGCCGGGGACGCGCGTGATCGTCGAGGATCTGTTCGGGCGCGTGCCGGCGCGGCGCAAGTTCCTGCGCTCGCCCCGCGCCGAATATGCCGCCTGTCTCGATACGGTACGCCGGCTGGCGATGGCGCGGCCCGATATCGCCTTCACGCTGGAGCATGACGGCCGCCGCGCGCTCGCCGCGATGCTGGCCGAGGACCGGCCGGCGCGCGTCGCCGGGCTGACCGACCGGGCGCTCGCCGACAATGCGGTGACGATCGATCTGGAGCGGCCGACCGATTCGGGGCCGATCGTGCTGGGCGGGGTGGCGAGCATCCCGACCTACAATCGCGGTGTCGCCGACCACCAATATCTGTTCGTCAATGGTCGCCCCGTGCGCGATCGCCTGCTGATGGGCGCGATCCGCGGTGCCTATGCCGAGATGCTGCCGCGTGATCGGCATGCCGTGGTGGCGCTGTTCCTCGACGTACCGCCGGCGGAGGTGGACGTGAACGTCCATCCCGCGAAGACCGAGGTGCGCTTTCGCGATCCCGCGATGGTGCGCGGCATGATCGTGTCGGGGCTGCGGCGGGCGCTGGATGCGGCCGGGCACCGCAGCGTGCAGCGGCCGGCGGAGGATGCGCTGGCGATGTGGCGGCCGGAGCCGGTCGTGCCCCATCCCACGCGCGATGTTGCGGGCGAGGCGTGGGCCGCGCCGGCGATGGAGGGTGGCGCGTACGGAGCGGCGGACGGCGCGGGGCTGTTCGCGCAGCGCTACGTCAACGATGCCCGCCCCACGTTCGTCACGCCGCCCCCCGCCGCACGCGCCGAGCCGGCCTATGCGCTGCCGCCGTCGACCGTCGCCCACCCGCTGGGCGTCGCGCGCGGTCAGGTGGCGCGGACCTATATCGTCGCGGAAGCGGAGGATGGGCTGGTGCTCGTCGACCAGCATGCCGCGCATGAGCGGCTGGTGCTCGAACGCATGCGTGCGGGACTGGCCGGTGGACGGGTGGCGGCACAGGCGCTGCTGATCCCCGAAGTGGTCGAGCTGGACGAGCCTGCCTGCGACCGCCTCGAATCGCGGATCGGCGAACTCGCCGAACTGGGGCTGGAACTGGAGCGGTTCGGGCCGACGGCGATGCTGGTGCGCGCGACGCCGGCCTTGCTGGGTCAGGCCGATCCGTCCGGACTCATCACCGATCTGGCGGACGAGCTCGCCGCGTTTGACGAGGCGCTGTCGCTACGCGAGCGGCTGGATGCGGTGGCCGGTACGATGGCCTGCCATGGGTCGGTGCGGGCGGGCAGGGTGCTCGGCGTCGCCGAGATGAATGCGCTGTTGCGCGAGATGGAGGCTACGCCGCACTCGGGCCAATGTAACCATGGTCGGCCGACATGGGTGAAGCTGGCGCATGGCGATATTGAGCGTCTGTTCGGTCGTCGCTGAACAGCCAGGCTTCCGCTTCCGCACGGCTGAAGAAATGGGCGACGCCCTCGCGATCGGGCGGGTTGAGGCGTTTGGCTTGATGGCGGGACAGCGACATGCCGACGACCATGGCGAGCCGGCGGCCTTGGCGCACCGGATCGCGCACGATGGTGGTGAAGGCGTTGACGACATCCTGCGACTGGATGCTCATGTCCGAAATATCGCAGAGCGTCAGATGCGCATTGGGCGCGCAGCGCAGAAGGGCATGCGCCTGCGCCCATTCGCGATCGAAGGCGGCGACGTCGGGTAACAGGAAGAATCCCGCCAAAGTGATGTAGGTGACACCCCGGGCGGTATCCGGTTCCACGCGAAATCGAGCAGGAGAATGCAGACCCATGAATGTGTCCATATCGGTGCGGACTTTCATGGACGTTAATGCCCCGGGTTAAAGGAACATGACTCGCCTGTGACACCGGGGCGGCGGCCGTTCACGAACACGCAACCTTTGCATCGGGTGCGCATTGGGCATTGGGAATCGCAAGGACCTGATGATGAAGCAGATTTTTCCCGTCGTTCTGGCCCTGATCCCGCTGGCGGCGGTCGTGAGCGCCTGCGTGACCTGCCCCTGAGCTTTCGATCGCCAGACCTGCCGACGGTACGTCGGACGCACGAAAAAGGGCCGCCCGGTACGTACCGGACGGCCCTTTTTCTTGGATCGGCGATAGCCGACGCGGGGGATTAGCCCTGCGCCTGCTCCGTTTCGGCGCGATCGTCGCTCTGCACTTCGGCAGTGGCGCCCGGCTCGGCGTTGGGATCGTAATCCTCGGTGAAGCCGGCTTCGTCACGCTCGAACATCGATGCCATGACATCGACGCCCGACGCCTGCATCTCGGCCTCTTCAGGCGAGCGGGCGACGTTGACCTTGACGGTCACGGCGACTTCCGGGTGCAGCGCGACGCGCACGTCGTACAGGCCGATCGACTTGATCGGCTTGTCGAGCACGATCTGGCTCTTGGTCACCTTGTGGCCGTCGGCGACCAGCGCCTCGACCAGGTCGCGCACCGCGACCGAGCCGTACAGCTGGCCGGTGTTCGACGCCTGACGGATCAGCGTGACCGACACGTCCTTGAAGTTGACCGCTTCCTTCTCGGCTTCGCCGCGACGGTTCGCGTTTTCCGATTCGATGCGGGCGCGGTTCGCCTCGAACACCTTGCGGTTGGCTTCGTTGGCGCGCAGCGCCTTCTTGTTCGGCAGCAGGAAGTTACGGGCGAAACCGTCCTTCACCTTCACTACGTCGCCGATGGCGCCGAGCTTCTCGACGCGCTCAAGCAGAATGACGTCCATGGATCGGACTCCTTACTTAACGACGTAGGGCAGCAGGCCCAGATGACGGGCGCGCTTGATCGCCTGGGCGAGTTCGCGCTGCTTCTTGGCGCTCACCGAGGTGATGCGCGACGGAACGATCTTGCCACGCTCGGACACGAAGCCCTGGAGCAGACGGACGTCCTTATAGTCGATCCGGGGCGCATCCTTGGCGCTGAACGGGCACGACTTGCGGCGGCGGAAAAACGGGCGAGCCATTATGCGGCCTCCTCTTCACGGTCACGACGCGGGCCGCGGTCGCCACGGGGGGCGCCGTCACGGCCGCCTTCACGGTCGCTGCGACGCTCGCGGTCGCGCTCCTGCTTGCGCATCATGACGGTCGGACCCTGCTCCAGCTCGTCGACCTTGACGGTCATGTAGCGGATCACGTCCTCGTTGATCTGGGTCTGGCGCTCCAGCTCGGCCACCACGTTGCCGGGGGCGTCGATCTCGAGCATCACGTAATGCGCCTTGCGGTTCTTCGCGATGCGATAGGCGAGGCTGCGCAGGCCCCAGGTCTCGGTCTTGACGACCTTGCCGCCATTGTCTTCGATGATCTTCGTGGCGGTTTCCGCCAGCGCGTCCACCTGCGCCTGTGCCAGATCCTGGCGCGCAAGGAACGTGTGCTCGTACAGAGCCATGCCTTGTCCTTCGTTGGCCGATCGCTGACGCCGCCCCATGCGGCGCCCCTCCGGCTGTCGTCCCCGTATCGCTCTCACTCAAATCGCAATACGAACCGGGGCGGAGAGACTGGCTCTCCACCCCGGATGTGGCGTCCCCTAACGGGTTCGCGCCAAAAGGCAAGGCTTAACGGCCCGCCTGATGAACGGTCAGGCTCAGCGGAACGAGCGCTGGATCACGCGGATGACCGTGCCGTTGTTGCGGACCAGCACCGCATCGCGACCCGAGCGCGCCCAATAGGCACCGCGCGGCGGCGGGGCGAGGCGATAGGTGCGGTAGTCGCGCACGATGCGATAGTTGGCCGCGCGACGGCGATCGAAGCGCTGACCGGCGCGCCAGCCGCGGGTTTCGGTGGTGCGCGTCGTCACCACGGTGCGGCCGTTGGCGCGTTCCTTGACGGTAGTGACCGTGCGCTGCTGCGGCGCGGCTTCGGCGACGCTGGCAACCATCGGGCTGGCGACCAGCGTGGCGGCGATCGCGCTCAGGATCAGCTTCTTCATCGTTCATACTCCCGTTGAACATGCATTGGATACTGGCGCCGTTTTTCGTGGCGTCGGAAGGAGATATGGGCGCCACCTGTCGCACGCCTCTCCCACCGATCCGTCAAAACGGTCGCAAGGTGTCGCAACTCCGCGATCTTCGTTCAGGTTGCGTGAGGCCCGCCGCGGCCCTAGTGGCGCCCTCCTGCGAATTAAGGAGAGTCCAGATGCGGGCATTCATCTTCCCCGGCCAGGGCAGCCAGGCGGTCGGCATGGGCAAGGCGCTGGCCGACGCGAGTCCCGTGGCGCGCGAGGTGTTCGGCGAAGTCGACGAGGCGCTGGGCCAGCATCTGTTCCGCCTTATGGTCGAAGGACCTGCGGACGATCTGACGCTGACCGAAAATGCCCAGCCCGCGATCATGGCCAACGCGATTGCGACGCTGCGCGTGCTGGAGCGGGAAGGCGGCGTGTCGCTCGCCGACAAGGCCGATTACGTCGCGGGCCACAGCCTTGGCGAATATAGCGCTTTGTGCGCGGCGCAGGCGTTCGACCTGTCCACCACCGCGCGTCTGCTGAAGCTGCGTGGGCAGGCGATGCAGGCGGCGGTGCCGGTGGGCGAGGGCGCGATGGCGGCATTGCTCGGTGCCGATCGCGACAAGGCGGAGGTGATCGCCGGCGCTGCGGTCGACGCCATTCTGGCGGAGGGCGGCGAGCAGCTCGTCTGCACCGTCGCGAACGACAACGACCCCTCGCAGGTCGTGATTTCCGGCCACCGTGCCGCGATCGAACGCGCGGTCGCGCTCGCCAAGGACCTGGGTGCCAAGCGTGCGGTGTTGCTGCCGGTGTCGGCGCCGTTCCACTGCCCGCTGATGCAGCCCGCGGCGGACGCGATGGACGCCGCGCTGGCCGACGCGCGCATCGGGGCGCCGCTGGTGCCGGTGTTCGCCAACGTCGATGCCGCGGCGATCGCCGATCCGGGCGCGATCCGCGCGTCGCTTGTCGCGCAGGTGACGGGCATGGTCCGCTGGCGCGAATCGGTGCTGGCGATGGTCGAGGCGGGCGTCACCCAGTTCGTCGAATTCGGCGGTAAGGTCCTCACCCCCATGGTGAAGCGCATCGCCCCCGACGCGGATGCGATCAGCGTGGTGACGATGGACGACATCGAGGATTTGCTTAAGAAGGTGTGATGGGCACGCGAAGCCGCGAAGACGCGAAGATGGTGGATCTCGAGGCAATCGCCTCGGCCACCATTAACGTTGCCTTTCGGCTCCATCGCGACCTGGGCCCGGGCTTGCTGGAAAGCGTCTATGAGACGGTACTGGCTGCTAAGCTGACCCGGCTGGGCTATGAGGTCCGGCGGCAGATGCCGGTCTCGTTCACGTTCGAAGGCCTGTCCTTCGATGCGGCCTTCAGGATCGATCTTGTCGTCGCCGGGCGTTTGCTCGTCGAGATCAAGTCGGTCGAGCGGCTCAACGCCGCTCATGCCAAACAATTGCTGACCTACCTTCGACTAACCGATCAGCCGCTTGGGCTGCTTATCAATTTCGGAGGCGCGACGCTCAAGGAGGGGCTGCGACGTATCGTCAACGGCCACGACACCTTCGCGTCTTCGCGTCTTCGCGTGAATCAATAAGGATTGCGAAGAATGTTCGATCTTAGCGGCATGACTGCGCTCGTTACGGGGGCTTCGGGGGGTATCGGGTCCGCTATTGCCAAGGGGTTGGCGGCGCAGGGGGCGCGGTTGGCGGTGTCGGGTTCGAATGCCGACAAGCTGGAGGCGTTTCGTGCGGGCCTTGGCGGGGATCACGTTGCGGTGCCGTGCAACCTGTCGGACGCCGCCGCGGTCGACGCGCTGGTGCCGCAGGCGGTCGAGGCGCTGGGTGGGCGGATCGACATCCTGGTCAACAACGCGGGCGTCACGCGCGACAACCTGGCGATGCGGATGAAGGACGACGAATGGGATCAGGTGATCCGCGTCAACCTGGAGGCCGCGTTCCGGCTGATCCGCGCCGCCGCCAAGCCGATGATGAAGCAGCGCTTCGGCCGTGTCGTGTCGATTACCTCGGTCGTCGGGCAGACCGGCAATCCGGGACAGGCGAATTATGCCGCGTCGAAGGCGGGCCTTGTCGGCATGTCGAAGGCGCTGGCGCAGGAACTGGCCAGCCGCAACATCACGGTCAATTGCGTCGCGCCCGGTTTCATTCGTTCGGCGATGACCGACGTACTGCCGGACGCCCAGAAGAGTGCGCTGCTCGGCCGCATCCCGGCGGGCGACCTGGGCACGGGCGAGGATATCGCCGCGGCGGTCGTCTATCTGGCGTCGAAGGAGGCGGGGTACGTCACCGGCCAGACGTTGCACGTCAACGGCGGCATGGCGATGATCTAACCCCTTGTTAAGGCGGTTGGCCGACGCCAACCCTTAACAGACGCTTGCCAGCCGGACGGCCCCGTTCTACGGGCTGTCGGGAATTACTGAAAACCCCCCAACGTGAAGAGGGAATACACATGAGCGAGACCGCCGACCGCGTGAAGAAGATCGTCGTCGAGCATCTCGGCGTCGAAGCCGACAAGGTGACCGAGGACGCGAGCTTCATCGACGACCTGGGCGCCGACAGCCTCGACATCGTCGAGCTCGTCATGGCGTTCGAGGAAGAGTTCGGGGTCGAGATCCCCGACGATGCCGCCGAGAAGATCACGACCGTCAAGGACGCGATCACCTACATCGACGAGCATAAGGCGTAATCGCCTGAGGCCGGGCCTTTCGCCTCGCCTCGCGCCCGCAAGGGCATGATTGAAGCGGCTCCCCGTCCCCGTTGTGAGAGGGCGGGGGGCCGTTTTTCGTAACAGCCGGGCGCGGAACCCGCGGCCGGGGACGTACATGGACTGGATGGAGTAAGGGTATGCGGCGCGTTGTCGTAACCGGATTGGGCCTCGTGACGCCGCTCGGCGCGGACGTCGAGACGGCCTGGGCCAATCTGATCGCCGGCAAGTCCGGCGCGGGGACGATCACCCGCTTCGATACCACGGGCCAGAAATGCACGATCGCGTGCGAGGTGAAGCCCAAGGATCACGAATATGGTTTCGACCCGGATAAGCGCGTCGACCACAAGGTCCAGCGTCAGGTCGATCCGTTCATCATCTATGGCATCGACGCCGCCGGCCAGGCGCTGGAAGACGCAGGCCTCACCGAGATGGACGAGGCGACCAAGCTGCGCGCGGGCGTGTCGATCGGCTCGGGCATCGGCGGTCTGCCGGGTATCGAGATCGAATCGGTTAACCTGCACGAGCGCGGTCCCGGCCGGGTCAGCCCGCACTTCGTCCACGGGCGCCTGATCAACCTGATCAGCGGTCAGGTCTCGATCAAATACGGCCTGATGGGTCCGAACCATGCGGTCGTGACCGCCTGCTCGACCGGCGCGCATTCGATTGGCGACGCCGCGCGGATGATCCGCGACGACGACGCCGACATCATGCTGGCGGGCGGTGCGGAAAGCACGATCAACCCGCTGGGCGTCGCCGGCTTCGCCCAGGCGCGCGCGCTCAACATGAGCATGAACGATCGCCCGACCGAAGCGAGCCGCCCCTATGACAAGGACCGCGACGGCTTCGTGATGGGCGAGGGCGCGGGCGTGGTGGTGCTCGAGGAATATGAGCACGCCAAGGCGCGCGGCGCGAAGATCTATGCCGAGGTCGTCGGCTATGGCCTGTCGGGCGACGCCTATCACGTCACCGCGCCGCACCCCGAGGGCAAGGGCGCGGAGAATGCGATGCGCATGGCGCTGCGCAAGGCGGGCATGGAGCCGTCGGACATCGATTACATCAACGCGCATGGCACCTCGACCATGGCCGATACGATCGAGCTCGCCGCGGCGAAGCGCGTGTTCGGCGACGATCTGTCGGGCGCGTCGATGTCGAGCACCAAATCGGCGATCGGGCATCTGCTCGGCGGGGCCGGTGCGGTGGAGAGCATCTTCTGCATCCTGGCGCTGCGCGACCAGATCGTGCCGCCGACGCTGAACCTGCATAATCCCGACGAGGGCACCGAGGGCGTCGACCTGGTGCCGCTGACGGCGAAGAAGCGGGAGGTGAAGGCGGTGCTGAACAATTCGTTCGGCTTCGGCGGCACCAATGCGTCGCTGGTGATGAAGGCGATCTGAGCCACAGACGATGCGCAAGGTCGGCTGCCTCGGTCTGCTGCTCGGGCTCGTCGCGATCATCGCGGCGGTCGTCGTCGTGCGCAGCTGGGGCGGCAGCGGCCCGGCGCAGCGGACGGTGACGGTGCAGGTGGCGGAGGGCAGCAGCCTCGCCGCCGCCGCGCGGGAATTGGAACGGGCCGGGGCGATCCCCTCCGCCGGCCGCTTCCGCCTGTTCGCCCGCGTGTTCGGGGCGGATGGCTCGATCAAGGCGGGCGAATATCGCATCCCGCCGCACACCAGCCAGGCCGATATCCTGAAGATGCTGCAGGGCGGCAAGGTGCTCCAGCGCTTGGTCGTCGTGCCCGAAGGCTATCCGTCGGTGCTGGTGCATGATGCGCTCGCCAAGGCGGATGGCCTGACCGGCAGCGTGCCGGTGCCCGCCGAAGGATCGGTGCTGCCCGACAGCTACGCCTTCCAGCGCGGCGACACCCGCGCGTCGGTCGTCGCCCGCATGCAGACGGCGATGAAGGCGTATCTGGCTCAAGCCTGGGCGAAGCGGAAGCCCGGTATTGCGGTGACGACGCCCGAACAGGCGATCATCCTCGCCTCGATCGTCGAGAAGGAAACCGGCAAGCCGTCCGAACGGCGGATGGTCGCCGCGGTCTATGGCAACCGGCTGAAGCGCGGCATGCCGTTGCAGGCGGACCCGACCGTCATCTATCCGATCACCAAGGGGCGGCCGCTGGGCCGGCGGATTCTGCGCAGCGAATTGCAGGCGAAGAACGGCTACAACACCTATGCCGAGGTGGGGCTGCCGGCCGGGCCGATCGCCAATCCGGGCCGGGCGTCGATCGATGCGGTGCTCGATCCGGCGCAGTCGAACGCACTGTACTTCGTCGCGGACGGCACCGGCGGCCATGTGTTCGCCGACACGCTGGCCCAACACAATGCCAATGTGCAGAAATGGTACGCGATCCGCCGCCAGCGCGGGGAGATGTGATCAGGCGGGGGTAAGCTCTTGCGGGGTGGTGGCGAGCTGCGCCGCCAGCCAGTCACGCGCCGCCGTCTCGTCGAGGAAGATCGCCGCCGCGGTCGTACCGAGCGAGCGTTCCGCCTGTAATTTGACGAGCATGGCAGAGAACAGCAGGCAAACCGGCCGCTCCTGACTGCTCGCCCGGCCGATGACGTTTGCGAATCCCTCGGCCAGCGCGCCGGTCTGTACCTGATAGTCGCGGCAATCGACGAAGACGCCATAGCGGCCGTAGCGCCGGGCTTGTCCGACGCTGCGCGCGGTCACCTCGTCGACGAAGGCCGCCAGAACCGGCGGTGTCCAGAAGCCTTGGAGGCGTATCGTGAAGATGCGGGCCTGTTCGTCGAAGGCGAAGGTGTACATGGCCTTCACCCTGCACCGATCGAATGGAGGATCGGTTAAACTAGCGGCGTGATTCGATCTTCGTAATGCCGATCGTTCCGTCGAAATGGCCCCGGCGAAGGGGCGGCTGTGGCGTGCGATATCATCGTGACGGACAGGGACCGGGGCGGCCGTTACGCACAGCGATGCCGGGACGGGCCCGGCATCGCTGGTGGTGTTTGCGATCGGGCCTTAGCGCCGCAATGCGCTCGCCGCGCGGGCCTTGGCTTCGACATCCGCCATGCTGCCGCCCGTGACCCAGCTGCCGCCGACGCACAGGACGGGGTCGAACGCCAGCCAGTCGGGCGCAGACGCTTCGGTGATGCCGCCGGTCGGGCAGAAGCGGCACTGGTAGAAGGGCGCGGCGAGGGCCTTCAGCGCCTTCAGCCCGCCGCTGGTTTCGGCGGGGAAGAATTTGAAGTGCGTGAGGCCGAGATCGAGCCCGCGCATGATGTCGCCCGCCGTGGCGGTGCCGGGCAGATAAGCGACGCCAGCGTCCAGGATCGGGCGCGCGAGCCGTTCGGTGAGGCCGGGCGAGACGACGAATTCGACGCCGGCGTCGATCACCGCCTTGGCCTGCGCTTCGTTGACGACGGTGCCTGCGCCGACGATCGCGCCGGGCACGGTCTTCATCTCGGCGATAGCCTCCATCGCGGCGGGGGTGCGCAGCGTGACTTCAAGAACGCGCAGGCCCCCGGCGACGAGCGCTTCGGCCAGTGGCTTGGCGGTGGCGGCGTCGTCGATCACCAGCACCGGGATGACGGCGCTGGTCTGCATGATGGTGGCGATATCGGTCATGCTGGATGCTACCTTTTTATGCGTGTTCTTGGGCGAAGGCGGCCGCCGCGCCGAACAGGCCGGGCTGCGGATGTGTGATGAGCTTGACGGGGATGCCGGCCATCAGCGTCTGGAACCGCCCCTTGGCGACGAAGCGCTGGTCGAAACCGGAGCGGATCAATTTGTCCTTGATGCGCAGGCCCAGGCCGCCGGCGATGACCACGGCCTTTGCACCATGGGCGAGCGCGAGGTCGCCTGCCACGGCGCCCAGCGACAGGCAGAAGCGATCGAGCGCGGCGAGCGCGATCGAATCGGTGCCGTCCAGCGCCTCGGTCCAGATCGCCTTGTCGTCGAGGTTCGGCACCGCGCGGCCTTCCAGCGCGGCAAGCGTTTCGTAGATCGCGACGATGCCGGGGCCGGAGCAGATGCGCTCGGTCGACACGCGGGTGAACTGGCGACGCAGCCGCTTGACGAAGGCGTCCTCGATCCCGTCGAGCGGGGCATAATCGACGTGGCCGCCTTCGGTGGCGAGGACGTGGTAGCGATCGCTGGTCTTGAACACCTGCGCGACGCCGAGGCCCGTGCCCGGGCCGCAGACGGTGGTCACGCCCTGTTCGGGCAGGGCCAAATCTGGGCCGCAGAGATGTTCGAAGTCTTCCGCGGGCAACTGGGCCACCGCGTGGCCGACCGCGCCGAAATCGTTGATGACGGTGTAGATGTCGGCGCCGAGCCGTTCGGGGATCAGCGAAGGACGGATCACCCAGGGATTGTTAGTCAGGCGGATGATGTCGCCGGTGATCGGCGAGGCGACCGACAGCGCCGCCGCCTTGGGCAGCGGTGTGCCGTGGATCGAGGCGAAATGCTGCCATGCGGTCTGCAGGCTGGCGTGTTCGGCGGTCTTCAGCGTCACCGGCTCGCCGAGCGATACGACGCGGCCGTTCTCCACCTCCGCGATGGCGAAGCGGGCGTGGGTGCCGCCGATGTCTACGCTGACCAATTGCATTGCGTTTCCTCTCTTATCGTTCCGACCCGCCCTCACCCTGTCGCCGGCTTCGCCGTCTCTTCCCTCTCCCGATGGGAGAGGGAGGGAGTCGCGCAGCGCCGGAAGGGTGAGGGTGGTCTCTTACAACCCAGCCGCCGCGAGCATCCCCGACGCGCCCTTTTCGGCTTCGTCGGCGAGGCCGCGGAACATGCCGAACAGCTCGCGGCCCATGCCCGTCGCCGCGCCCGGCGCGTCGCAGAGCGGGCGCTCCAGCCATTCGGCTGGGTCGACCAGCGCATCGAGCGTGCCGTTCACCGCGTCGACGCGGATGATGTCGCCATCGCGGATCTTGCCGATCGCGCCGTTGCCCAGGGCTTCGGGCGAACAGTGGATCGCGCACGGCACCTTGCCGCTCGCGCCCGACATACGGCCGTCGGTGACCAGCGCCACCTTGAAGCCGCGGTTCTGGAGCACGCCGAGCGGCGGGGTGAGCTTGTGCAGTTCGGGCATGCCGTTGGCGCGCGGGCCCTGGAAGCGGACGACGACGACGACGTCCTGCTCCAGCTCGCCGCGCTTGAACGCTTCGAGCACGTCGAGCTGGTCGTGGAAGACGCGTGCGGGCGCCTCGATCACCCAACGCTCGCGATCGACCGCCGACACCTTGATGCAGGCGCGGCCGATGTTGCCGGCGAGGATGCGCATGCCGCCATCGGGCGAGAAGGCTTCGGCGACTGGGCGCAGGATGCTGGTGTCGCCGCTGTCGCCGACCGGCTCCCACGCCAGCTGGTCGTCGGCGATGACGGGCTTCTGCGCATAAGCGGCGAGGCTGTCGCCGCTCACCGTTGTGATGTCGCCGTGCAGCAGACCGGCCGAGAGCAGTTCGCGGATGACGAAGGGCATGCCGCCCGCCGCCTCGAACGCGTTCACGTCGGCCGAACCGTTGGGATAGACGCGCGCGATCAACGGCACGGCTTGGCTGAGGCGGTCGAAATCCTCCCAGTCGATGACGATGCCTGCGGCACGCGCGATGGCGGGGACGTGGAGCAGGTGGTTGGTCGATCCACCGGTCGCGAGCAGGCCGACCGCAGCGTTCACGATCGCGCGTTCATCGACGCAATGGCCCAGCGGGCGATAGTCGTCGCCGCGCCAGCCCATGCCGGCAAGGCGATGCACCGCGGCGCGTGTGAGTTCTTGGCGCAGCTTCGTGCCCGGATTGACGAAGGCGGCGCCGGGCATGTGCAGGCCCATCACCTCCATCATCATCTGGTTGGTGTTGGCCGTGCCGTAGAAAGTGCAGGTGCCCTTCGAATGATAGGCCGAAATTTCGGCGTCGAGCAGTTCTTCGCGACCGGCCTTGCCCTCCGCATAGGCTTCGCGCACCGCGGCCTTCGCCTTGTTGGGCAGGCCCGAGGGCATCGGGCCGCCGGGGATCAGCATCATCGGCAGGTGACCGAAGCGCAATGCGCCCATCAGCAGGCCGGGCACGATCTTGTCGCAGATGCCGAGCAGCGCCGCGCCTTCGAACGTGCCGTGGCTGAGCGCGATCGCGGTCGACAGCGCGATGGTGTCGCGGCTGAACAGCGACAGTTCCATGCCCGGATAGCCCTGCGTCACGCCGTCGCACATCGCCGGTACGCCGCCGGCGACCTGTGCCGTCGCACCGACCTCCCGCGCCCAGACCTTCATGAGTTCGGGATAGCGGTAGTAGACCGCGTGCGCGGACAGCATGTCGTTGTACGCGGTGACGATCCCGATGTTCATCGCCTGGCCGGCGCGCATCGTGTCGCGGTCCTCCTCCGTCCCGGCATAGGCGTGGGCGAGGTTGGCACAGCCGAGCTGCGGGCGACGCGCGCCATTGTCCCGCTCGCGCTCGATCAGCGACAGATAGGCGGCGCGGCTGTCCTTCGACCGGGCGATGATGCGGTCGGTGACGGCGGAAACTTCGGGGTTCATGGCGCGGGTTCCTGGGGAGGGGTGGGGCGCGGGTGATCCCTCTATACCGTTCGCCCTGAGCTTGTCGAAGGGCGGTGGGTCTCACCGTGCTTCGACAGGCTCAGCACGAACGGTAGGAGGGAGTTTACGGCGCCCAGTGAATGTCGACGGGCAGTTCGGCATCGGCGAGGACGCGGCCGATCGGATAGGGCGACGACGGGCCCTGCTCGATCGCCTGTTCCAGAACCTTGCGCTTGTCCTTGCCAGTGAGGGCAATCATCAGCGCGCGCGCCGTCACGATGCCCTGGCGGCTGAGCGTGACGCGGGCGACCGGCGCCTCGGGCGGCAGCGGATCGGGCATCACGCCCAGCATGCGGCGTTCCTTCGGGCCGTTCAGTGCCTCGTCGAAATCGGGGCCCGGGAAGATCGAGGCGGTATGCCCGTCGCCACCCATGCCGAGCAGGCACAGGTCGAGCGGCCAGTGCAGATCCTGCATCAGCGCATCGGCGGAGCGGCCGGCGGACTTATAATCCTCGGTCTGCTTGGGCACGATCGGGATGACGCGCGCGCCCTTGGGGATGAACAGCTTGCCGAGCTGCGTCACGTTCGACAGCGGGTCGCCGAGCGGCACGATGCGCTCGTCGCCCGGTACGATCGTCACGCGCTTCCAATCGAGCTTGGTGCTCGCGAGCTTTTCATAGGCCGGGAAGGGGGTCTTGCCGCCGGCGAGTGCGATGACCGCGGAGCCGCGCGCGTCGATCGCACTTTCGATGACGAACTGGATGTCACCGGCGATCGCGTCCGCGAGTTCGCCCGCGTCGTCATACTCCCACCATTCGATCTCGGTCATGGGTACAGCCTTCTCATGTCGGCGCGCGGGGCTCGCTTAGCGGAGTGGCCCACGCAAGGTAAGTGCCCCCGCGTACGTATGGGGGACAGAAATGTGCGTTCGATGCGGTCGACTCACCACACCAGCTTCGTCATCCCCGCGGAGGCGGGGATCCATAACCCATGTGCTTGCGGCAGAGCCGCACCGTCAGCCAGTCTGGATTCCCGCCTTCGCGGGAATGACGAAAGGGGGGCTTGGGCCTCGACCTCAATCGTCCTGCCAGGTCACCCCATCGCGTTCGGTCAGTGCGATCGCGCCCGCGGGGCCCCAGGTGCCGGCGGCATAATGCTTGGGCTTGGTCTGGTTCGCATCCCAGCCTGCGCGGATCGCGTCGATCCAGGTCCATTGCGCCTCCACCTCGTCGCGGCGGACGAACAGCGTCTGGTCGCCTTCGATCAGGTCGAGCAACAGGCGCTCATAGGCGATGCGGCGGCGGGTGCCCGCGAATTCGGCGTCGAGGCTGAGGTTCAGCGGCACCTCGCGCAGGCGCAGGCCGTCGCGGTCGAGGCCCGGTTCCTTGGTCATCACCAGCAGCTGGATATATTCCTCGGGCTGCAGGCGGATGACCAGCGTGTTGGGCTGCAGCACGCCGCCGCGGCCGGAAAACATCGAATGCGGCACGGGCTTGAACTGGATCGCGATCTCGCTGCGGCGCTTGGCCATGCGCTTGCCGGTCCGCAGGTAGAAGGGCACGCCCTGCCAGCGCCAATTGTCGATATGCGCCTTGATCGCGACGAACGTCTCGACATTGCTGTCATAGCCCAGTTCGTCGTCATAGCCCTTGACGACCTTGCCGCCGACCGCGCCCTCTTCATATTGGCCGGTGACGGTGCATTGCGGCACCTGCTCGGGCGTGATCTTGCGCATGCTGCGGAAGACCTTGGCCTTTTCGTCGCGGATCGCGGTGCCGTCGTACAGCGCGGGCGGCTCCATCGCGATCAACGCGACGAGCTGGAGCATGTGGTTGGCGACCATGTCACGCAGCGCGCCCGCGCCCTCGTAATAGCCGGCGCGATCCTCCAGACCCACCGTTTCGGCGATGGTGATCTGGACGTTGTCGATCCCCTGCGCGTTCCAGATCGGCTCGAACATCGAATTGCCGAAGCGCAGCGCCAGGATGTTCTGGACGGTTTCCTTGCCCAGATAATGGTCGATGCGGAACGTCCGCTCCTCGGGGAAGGCGCTGGCGACGGTGTCGTTGATCTCCTTCGACGAGGCGAGGTCGTAGCCCAGCGGCTTTTCGAGCGCGATGCGCACGGTCGGCCCGGTCAGCCCGACCTTCTCGAGACCCTGCACCGCCGATTCGAACAGCGAGGGCGCGGTCGAGAGATAGATGGCGAGGCCGCCCGACACGTCGCCGATCTTGTCGGCGAGCGGCTGGAAGCTGTTGGGGTCGGACAGATCGGCAGGCTGGAACTGGATGCGCTGCATGAAGGTGCCGAGCGCGCTTTCGTCCTTGCGGTCGGCGGGGAGGAATTCGTCGAGCGCCTTCTTCACGACGTCGCGATAGCCATCGTCGTCCATGTCGCCGCGCGCCGAGCCGGTGATCGTCAGATCCTTGGGCAGCAGGCCGTCGGCGTGCAGGCCATACAGCGAGGGCAGCAACATGCGCTTGGCGAGGTCACCGGTGGCTCCGAACAGGAGCAGCTTGCCGACGGGATTGCGCTGCATGACGATCCTTTACGTTACAGGATGAGGCCGGCGAGCGGATCGAGCCCGGCCATGATGTTGAGGTTCTGCACCGCCGCGCCGCCCGCGCCCTTGCCGAGGTTGTCGAGCGTCGCGATCAGCCGGACGTGGCCGGTGCCGGGGTTGCCGCAGACGCGCAGCGTCATCCGGTCGGTGCCCGCATTCTCCTCGATGGCGATTGCGGTGACGTCGCCCGGCGCGACCGAAATCAGCGCGCTGTCGGCATAGGCCGCGGCCAGCGTGTCCTCGATTTGCGCGATGCTGGGGCTGCCGGGCAATTGCGCGAGCGGCAGCGGCACTTCGGACAGCATGCCGCGGTTGAGCCGCGTGACCGACGGCGCGAAGATCGGCGGGTGGGCGAGGCCGGCGTGCGTCTTCATCTCGGGGAGATGCTTGTGCGCGAGGGTGAGGGCATAGACGCGGAAGACGGTGTCGGTGCCGCCCTCTTCGAACTCGGCGATCATCGCCTTGCCGCCGCCCGAATAGCCCGAGGTGGCATTATAGGTCAGCGGCCAGTCGGCCGGGACAAGGCCGGCGCGGATAAGCGGGGCGACGAGCGCGAGGAACGCGGTGGGGTAGCAGCCGGGGTTGGAGACGCGGGGTGCATGCGCAATCCGGTCCGCCTGGCCTGCGTCGAGTTCGGGGAAGCCATAGGTCCAGCCCGTCGCGACCCGATGCGCGGACGAGGCGTCGATGATCCGCGCGCCACCGTCGCGGACCAGCGCCGCGGCTTCCTTCGCAGCCTCGTCGGGCAGGCAGAGGATCGCGAAATCGGAGTCGTTCAGCGCCTCGGCCCGCGCGGCGGCGTCCTTGCGGCGTGCCTCATCGAGCGTGACGATCGTGAGGTCGCTGCGCCCGCTCAGCCGTTCGCGGATGTCGATGCCGGTGGTGCCGACCGCACCGTCGATGAAGACCGACACGCTCATGCCGCGTCATCCTGCGGCACGGCGATATCCAAGGCGGTGCGGTCGACGTAGCCGACGAGGTTCTGCGCCGTGGCCCGACCCCAGGCATGATTGCCGGCAAGCTCCAGCACGTCGAACGTGTCGCCGACGCTGAGATCGGCGACCTGCTCGCTGAGGTTGCGGTCACCGAACAGTCCGACAGCGCGCGACACGACGGTGACCATCGGCGCGGCATAATGGGGCGCGAAGACCTGTTCGGCGAGGCGGACGTCGGCCAGATCGCCGCGAACGGCGTGGGTGCGCGGATCGAGATCGACCGAGGGACCGGTCAGCGCAAAGGCTTTACGCGAGGGCCGGTTGGCGTGCGTGTGATTCGCCGTCGCCGAGGAATTGCCCGAACTCTTCAAGAAACTCTGCCCCTTCGGATGTACGTGCGACGAAGATATTGCGCTTGTCGCTGTCGTCACGCTGACGGCGCAGATAGCCGAGGGCGCCCAGCCGATTCAAGGCGCGCGTGACGACGGGCTTCGACACGTTGAGCGCCCGGGCTAGGCCGCGCACCGTATGCGGGCCGGGATTGAGGTAAACGAGAAGGAGCAGTGCCATCTGCCGGTTGGTGAGATCGGGCTCGCCCGACCGCACGTAATCCACCAGGGCGCTCATCCACGTCGCGAGTGATTGCGCGGCTGTTCCCACGTGCAAATATCCGTTTCTGCGCCATTTTCGGGCTTTGTTTCGGGGTCATAACGCCGCGGTGCGGTGGTGGTTTCCGGGAAATGAACGGTGGGCGGAATAAACGGGGTGGGGGGCAGGGTGTCTGTGCTTATGCCAACTCGGCCGTCATTGCCGCGGAGGCGGGAATCCATAACCGCTACCGGTATTTATGGAGCCGAAACGGTAGCGCGTCTGGATTCCCGCCTGCGCGGGGATGACGAAGAAGGGCGGCACCAGGCTGGCAGGCGAGGCCTTCGCACCCCCATCCCCACGCCGGTTGATCGTTCGGCGCGCCTCGCCTATGTGCGCGCCTTCATCCGTTTTTCCCAAGGTCGTCGATGTTCACCTTCCTCCTCGTCGTTCATGCCATCATCGCCGCCGCGCTCGTGACGGTGATCCTGATGCAGAAGTCGGAAGGCGGCGGCCTCGGCATGGGCGGCAGCCCGTCGGGCCTGATGTCGGCGCGCGGCGCGGCGGACTTCCTGACCCGCATGACCTCGATCCTCGCGACGGTGTTCGTCTGCATGTCGATCGCGCTCGCCTTCATCGCGGCGCACCGCCAGACCCAGACGATCGACACCTCTCTCGCCCGTCCGCTTCCCGCGGCGCCGGCTCCGGCGGCCCAGCCGCTCGCACCGGCGCAGGATGCGGTGCCGAATGCGCCTGCCGATAATGGCGCGGTGCCGCTGCAGCGTTAAGCCGCACAACGTTTCGTCGTAAATCGCGCGCGGGAGACCCCCGCGCGCTCTTGTCGTTTGCCCCCCATCCAAGCTAGGCGATTCCTCCCATGGCGCGGTACATCTTCATCACCGGCGGCGTGGTTTCGTCGCTCGGCAAAGGCCTCATGGCGGCCTCTCTCGCAGCTCTGCTTCAGGCACGCGGCTATCGCGTCCGGATCCGGAAGTTCGATCCCTATCTCAACGTCGATCCGGGCACGATGAGCCCGTATCAGCACGGAGAGGTCTATGTGACCGATGACGGCGCGGAGACGGATCTCGACCTCGGCCACTATGAACGCTTCACCGGCGTCGCGAGCCGCCAGTCGGACAACGTCACCTCCGGCCGGATCTACAAGACGATCATCGAGCGCGAGCGTCGCGGCGACTATCTCGGCGCGACGGTGCAGGTCATCCCGCACGTCACCGACGCGATCAAGGCGTTCGCGCGCGCGGAGACGGACGACCTCGACTTCGTGCTCTGCGAGATCGGCGGCACGGTCGGCGATATCGAATCGCTGCCGTTCATCGAGGCGATCCGCCAGCTGCGCAACGAAGAGGGGCGCAACAACGCGATCAGCATCCACGTGACGCTGGTGCCGTACATCGCCGCCGCGGGCGAGCTGAAGACCAAGCCGACGCAGCATTCGGTGCGCGAACTGGCTGCCCTCGGCGTGCAGCCCGACGTCCTAGTCTGCCGCTGCGAACAGCCGCTGCCGCCGTCGGAGCGCGCCAAGATCGCGCTGTTCTGCAACGTCCCGGAAACCGCGGTCATTCCCGCGCTCGACGCCAAGAGCATCTATGCGGTGCCGATGCAGTATCACGGCGAGGGTCTGGATGCGGAGGTGCTGCGCGCCTTCGGCATCACGCCGTCGTCGGCCCCTGATCTGTCGCGCTGGAGCGACATCATGGATCGCCTGACCAACCCGGAGGGCGAGGTGACGGTCGGCGTCGTCGGCAAATATGTCGGCCTGCAGGACGCATATAAGTCGCTCAACGAAGCGCTGGTACACGGCGGCATTGCCAACCGCGTGAAGGTCAACGTCCGCTGGATCGACGCCGAACTGTTCGAGAATGACGACAGCGAGATCGTGAGCCAGCTCGAACCGTGCGATGCGATCCTCGTCCCCGGCGCGTTCGGTGAGCGCGGCGCGGAGGGGAAGATCAAGTCGGTCAAGTTCGCCCGCGAGCGCGAAATCCCCTATTTCGGCATCTGCTTCGGCATGCAGATGGCCTGCGTCGAAGGCGCGCGCGATACCGCGGGCATCGCCAATGCGTCGTCGACCGAATTCGGTCCGACGAGCGAGCCGGTGGTTGGCCTGATCACCGAATGGATGGGGCGCGACGGGCTGGAACAGCGCGAGGCATCGGGCGACATGGGCGGCACGATGCGGCTCGGCGCCTATGAAGCCGCGCTCGACGGCAACAGTGTCGTCGCGTCGATCTACGGCGGCACGACCATTCAGGAGCGTCATCGCCACCGCTACGAGGTGAACACGCACTACAAGGACGCGCTGGAAAAGGGCGGCCTGGTGTTCAGCGGCATGTCGCCCGACGGCACGCTGCCCGAGATCGTCGAGCGCCCCGATCACCCCTGGTTCGTCGGCGTGCAGTTCCACCCGGAGCTGAAGAGCAAGCCCTTCGACCCGCACCCGCTGTTCGCCAGCTTCATCGCCGCCGCAGTGAAGCAGAGCCGGTTGGTGTGATGTGTTAGCCCTCCCCCGGTATAGCCGGGGGAGGGTTTTGCGTTTCGGGATGTCGGTCCCGCCGGCGCGTTACTCGGCAGCGTGTTCGCTTCGGAAGCGTCTTAGACCGTCAGCGTCTTCAGCGGAATGTCGGTTTGCGCCAGAGTGGCGGCGTCGGCGGCGGTGCGGGCGACCACCAGCGCGCGGCCTTGCACGTAATCCTTCACGCTGTTGATCGCGTCGATCGCGATCACCTGCCCGTCCTTCAGATAGATGGCGCTGAAGCTGCGGGAGGCGGGATCGCCGCGCACCACCACCTGATCGTGCCCGGTCGACAGGCCGACGGTCTGCAACTTCAGGTCATACTGGTTCGACCAGAACCAGGGGACGGCGTCATAAGGTTCGGCCGCGTCGTGGATCGCGCGGGCGACGGTGCTGGCCTGATCATTGGCGTTCTGCACCGATTCCAGTCGAATGACGGCGCCGTCCGCATAGGGATTGGGGTGGGCGGCACAGTCGCCGATCGCATAGACGTCGGGCAGGGTGGTGCGGCACATGGCATCGACGATCACGCCGTTGCCGCACGCCGCGCCGGCTGCCTGGAGCGGTGCGATCGCCGGGATGATGCCGATGCCGACGATCACCATGTCGCACGGCACCACTTCCCCGTCCGCCAGTCGCACGCCGGAGGCGGCGCCGTCCGTGCCCTCGATACACTCCACGGCACAGCCCAGGCGGATATCGACGCCATGCGCGCGATGCTCCGCTTCGAAGAACCGCGACACCGCTTCGCCCGCGACGCGCGCCAGCACCCGGTCGAGCGCTTCGATCAGGGTGACGGACTTGCCGAGCTTCGACAGCACCGCGGCAGCCTCCAGGCCGATATAGCCGCCGCCGATCACGACGACGCGGGTGGTGTCGTCCAGCTCCGCCATCATGCGATCGACGTCGGCGCGGGTGCGCACGGCATGGACGCGGGCGAGGTCGTGGCCTGGGCAGGTCAGCCGGCGGGGCGCGCCGCCGGTCGCCCAGATCAGCGTGCCATAGCCGATGCTGTCGCCATCCTCGCGTGTGATCGCGTGACCAACCGGATCGATCGCCGTCACGCGCTGGCCCAGCAGCATCGTCACCTCGCGTTCGCGCCAGAAGCTTTCGGGGCGCAGC
Organism: Sphingomonas sp. NIC1; assembly: GCF_001638925.1. Lineage (NCBI taxonomy): Bacteria > Pseudomonadati > Pseudomonadota > Alphaproteobacteria > Sphingomonadales > Sphingomonadaceae > Sphingomonas > Sphingomonas sp. NIC1. The sequence continues at coordinate 65,451 of NZ_CP015521.1, read as the reverse complement.
AGCAGGCGATCAAACGATTTGTCGCGCGCCAGATAATCCTTGCTGAGCGGGGGGCGTTCGTAGGGCAGTTCAGGCTCGTCACCGATGATCGCGACCGTCCCCGCAAAGCCACGCTGGCGCAGCGCGATGGCGGCCTGTGCGCCGGCATGGCCCGCCCCGACGATCACAATGTCGAACCTGTCGCTCATTCTCGAAACCCCTCGCCCATTCCGAACACGTGCTTATGGTCCACCGGACCATAAGGAGCGGTGCCAGAAAAGCGACGGGTTGTCATGACCTGTCCAAATCGATCCTAAAGCTTGGCGCGTTTGTGATCACCGCCGTCGCTGTCGGCCCAGTGACGCGCGCGGGGGGTGTGGCCGATCCCCGGATTCAGCTGATTCCGGGGATCTATATCGCGATAGAATTCCGCCAGTTGAGTTGGCGCGACGTAGAGGTGGCCGACATTATGTTCGGCGGGATATTGCGCGCCGCGCGCGTCGAGCAGTGCCCAGAGCGCGTGTTCGAAGACGAGGGGATCGTTGCCGCGTCGGACGATATAGTCCTGATGGAAGACGTGGCAGAAGAAATGGCCGTAATAGAGCGTGTGGATCACCTGATCGGCCAGCGCTGGCGGCAGGTCCTCGACCCAAGCCTGCGCATTGCGCGGCAGCGCGACGTCGAGTGCGACGATGTCGGCGACCTCGCCGCCATGGACCGCCCGATATCGGACGGCGGCACCCGCCACCACGAACCGGTGGAGAAAAGCCTTGGCGCTGTCCGATGCGCTGCATTCCCGGTGGTCGCCCACGGTATCGCCCGGAAACAGCCGCGCCAGCAGCGCGCGGGTGTCGGCGCGCTGATCGCCCGACACCTTCAGGATCAGGTGATGCGCAAAAAGATCGCGATAGGCGCGCATCCAGCCGGGCAGGTGATCGGGCATGAACCGGGACGACCATTGCATCAGGCGGTCGCCCAACCCCTTCGACACGCGATCCGCGACCGCATCGAACCGGGCTTTGGCGGCGAGGAGGGCAGGGAGCCGATGCGTGCCGAGCCGCTCGATGGCGAGGAACGTGTCGCGACCATAATGATCCGCGACGTCGAAGGCGGTCCGGTGGATATATTCGCCCGCGATCGGCAGTCGGTCGAAATCGCGCAGCATCGTTCTGCGCAGGTCAGTCAGCCGATCGGGATCGTTGGTGCCGATATAGAAGGTCGCGCTATCCTCTTCGCGCGCGAAGGTGTCGAGGCGCACCGCGAAGACGATCAGCTTCCCCGCGCTGCCTGATGCTTCGAACAGGCACCGCGGGTCGGCGTTGAAACGGGCGGGTATGTCGCTGTCGATCGCCCGGACATGCTCGGCATAGCTGTGATCGTGCGCCCAGCGATCGGGGGTGGCCGCCACGTCCGCCTCGGTGAAATCGCCGCTATCGAGCCGCGACAGGATCGTGTCGGGATCGTCGCCGAGGGCGATGCCCAAATGATTGAACAGGGTCAGGCTGCCATCCGGTTGCACGGCGGCGAACAGGGCGAGCTGCGTATAGGCGGGGCCGCGCCGGATCAGCGATCCCCCCGAATTGTTGCAGACGCCGCCGACCACCGAGGCGCCGAAGCAGGACGATCCGATCACCGAATGCGGTTCCCGCCCATAGGGTCGCAGCGTCTGTTCGAGCTCGTTCAGCGTCGCGCCCGGCAGGCACACCACCTGCTCGCCGCCCCGGATCACGCGTAGCCGTGACAGCCGGGTGGTGCTGATGATGACCAGGCCGCCCGGATAATCGTCGCCGTCGGGTGTCGAGCCACCGGTCAGCCCGGTATTCGATGCCTGCATGATGATCGAGACATCGGCGGCGACGCAGGCCTGCGCGACGCGCCACAGCTCGACCAACGTGGCCGGCTGCACCACCGCGATCGCCGGTCCGTCGCCGGTCCTGTATCCCTTGCGGAACCGCGCCGTGGCGCGCGGACTGGTGAGCAGGTGACGCCTGCCCACGATGGCGCGCAGCGTCGCCCGTAGCGCCGCGGTGTCGGTCATGGCCGTGCCGCCGAGGTCATTGCGTCTGCATCTCCTGGTCGGTCATCGCATCCCTTCCATCCACGCGCCCGATGTATGGGACGGATGTCAGCGCACAATGCCATCCTGCAAGTAGATACCAGTCCGGTAGAGCATGCAAGTGGCATCATATTGGTTTGCGCGTCGGATGCGGAGTTGGTAGCCTCCTGCGCACACGGATTGGAGCATGTCATGTTGAGGATCGACGTGGCGCTGTCCGACGGCCAGGGCCCTGTCAACGAGGACGCGATCGGCCATCATGGGAATGCCGCCTGGGTGATCGATGGCGCTACCGGCATCGGCCCGTCGATACTGGACGCGCCGAGCGACGCGGCATGGCTGGCGCAGACCGCCAACCGGCTGCTCGCCGAAGCGCTTGCAGACGATCCGGACTGCTCGACGATCGCGCTGCTGCGCACCGTCATGACGCAATGCGCCGAAGCGCTCGCGCGGGTGCAATTGCGCGCAGATGTCGATCCCTGCGATCTTCCCTCGGCCGCCTTCGCCATGGTTCGCGTCATCGACGACGCGGTCGAGATCACCAGCCTTGCCGATTGCCGCGTGGCGGCGGTCGATGAGGCGGGCAAGGCACGGCTGTACGGCGCTTCCGATTTGGATATCGTCGAGGCGCGGACATTGGCGGCGGTGAAGGCGATCTACGACGCGGAGCCGACGATCGATCCCGATGCGCTGAAATTGCGACTGTTGCCCGGATTGCGCGCCAATCGCTGCCTGAAGAATTGCGAGGGCGGCTATTGGGTCTTCGGGCCAGAGGCTGCGGCGGCGGACCATGTCTGGCAGGCGAGGCTTCCCTTGCAGCCCGGGCAGCGCTTTGCGATCGCCAGTGACGGGTTCCTGCGTCTGGTCGAACTGTTCGGCATCGCGACGCCCGCCGATCTGCTGGTGATCGCCACGCCGGCAGACGCGCAGGCGTGGCTGGCTCGGCTGCGTGACATCGAACGCGAGCCGGACTCCCTGCACCGTCACACCCGGGTCAAGCGGCACGACGACGCCAGTCTGATCGTTTGCAGCTGGGACGTTCCGAGCTGACGCCGAAACCCGACGCCGATCCCTGCCATAATACCAATATGCAATACCACATCTTTACAGGCATAAGACAGGTATGCATTATCCCTGCCTTGCCAGCGTCTCGCCGGGTCCCATGATGACCGGGCGGCAACGCCGGGTTCGGGTTCAAGGGAGGGACTCCATCATGGTGACGTCGTATCGACATACCGTAGCCGTCGCGGCTCTGGCCATCGCCCTTGCGCAGGTGTCCGGTTCGGCGCACGCGCAGACCGCTCCCGTAGCGGCGGACCCCAGCGTGCCCGTGACAGGCGACGACATCGTGGTGACGGGGACGCGGATCGCGATCCCCGGCCTGACCAGCAGCAGCCCCGTCGCGTCGACGGGCGAGGAGCAGATCAAGCTGCAGTCCGCGCTGACGATCGAGGATTTCTCGACCAAGATCCCGCAGCTGTCGGGTGGCGTGCGCCAGGGTTCGCAGGGGAGTGATGCGTTCGGGGCGCAGGTGCTGGAGCTGCGCAACTTCGGCCAGAGCCGGTCGCTGGTGCTGATCGATGGGACGCGGGCGGCGCCCTTCAGCTTCCGCAACTCGGTCGACGTCAACGCCATCCCCGCCTCGCTCATCAAGCGCGTCGACGTGCTCACTGGCGGTGCCGCCGCGGTCTATGGCGCGGATGCGGTCGCGGGCGTCGTCAACTTCATCCTGAACGACGATTACAAGGGTCTGCGCGGAACGGCGACGAGCCGCCTGTCGGTCCATGGCGGCGCGCAATATGGCGCCTCGCTGATGATGGGCACCGGCATCGGCGATGCCGGCAATCTGGTGATCGCGGCGGACTATACGCAGCGCGATGGCGTGCGGGCCGGGCAGCGCGACTGGGCGACAACGCCCAATCAGACGATCCCTAGCATCGGCGGCGTTTTCACCGATGTCGCCAGCGGCCGGCGCTTCGGCTTTACCGACGATGGCACGTTCACGACCAGCCCGTCCGCCACCTCGAACATCTCGGCGAGCTATCCGCTGATCTCGCCGCTCCGCCGCATCAACGTCGCCGCGCTCTACAAATATGCGATCACGCCGCAGATCGAACTGTACGGCCGGGCGATGTTCACCAGTGCGCGGACCGAGGAGACCGGCACGCCCGGCGCGGCGCCCGCTTCGGTCAGCCGCACGGTCGGGATCAGCGCGACCAATCCTTTCCTGACCGACGCGATCCGCAACCAGCTGACCTTCGTCAACGGCGTCGCGCAGGTGAACGTGTCGCGCTCGCTCGCCGAGCTGGGCCTCATCACCTATGCGACCGAACGCAACACCTTGCAGTTCCAGTCGGGGCTGCGCGGGCCGCTGACCGATGCGATCCGGTGGAACGTCTATGCCCAATATGGCCGCTCAACCGAATCGTCGCTGATCTCGGGCGACGGGCTGGTCACCAATGCGGCCGGTGCGAACAACTTCGCCGCGATCGTCAACACCGTGAACATCTTGGGCCCGCGCCAGCCGGGGCTCGCCGCAGCGCTCGGCAGTCCGATCAACGGCTTCGATCGCAAGCGTGACCAGTTCGTCACCGCGGCGACGATCAGCGGCAGCCTCGCCGACCTGTTCGCGCTGCCCGCCGGGCCGATCGGCTTTGCCGTCGGCGTCGAATATCGCCGCGAGACCGCGAGTATCACGCAGGACAGCGCGCTGCTGACCGGCAACACCTATCGCCAGGGCGTGCAGGCGGCATACAGCGGCGCGTTCGACGTGCGCGAACTGTACGGCGAGGTGCTGGTGCCGCTGATCCACGACACGCCGCTGATCCGCAAGCTGTCCGTGGGCGGCGCGTATCGCCTGTCGGACTATAATCTGTTCGGCACGCACGGGACGTGGAAGGTCGAAGGCAATTGGGAGGTGGATCGCAACCTGCGGCTGCGCGGCACCTATCAGCGCGTGCTGCGCACCCCCAATTTCGGCGAATTCGCCGCCACCACCTCGTCGCTGCCGTTCAGCAGCCTCGTCACCGTCGATCGGCTGAAGCCGCGCTACGGCGGCGATCCGTGCGTGATCGGCACGGGCGATGCCGCGCAGTGCAAGCGGTTCGGCGCGCCGGCGGTGGGCTCGACCAATTCGAATGCCGCCAGCTACCTGACGGGCAATTATTATTATGGCGGCAACCCCGCGATCCAGCCAGAGACGGGCTATACGACGACCGCGGGCGCGGTGTTCACGCCGACATTTATCCCCGGGTTGAACGTCACGGTCGATTATTACAATCTCGACCTGCGCGGCGCGGTGGGCGTGATCCAGCCGATCGCGGCGATCACCAGCTGCTATATCACCAATCCGACCGCGGGTAATCCGCTGTGCGGGCTGGTCACGCGCAACCCGAACGGCAGCTTCGCCGACGCCTTCGTCAACAACCAGAATCTCGGGCGGCTGCTGCAACGCGGCTTCGACATTTCGGCGGCCTATACGCTGCGGGGGGACTGGCTGCCGGGCAGGGGGCTGCGCGCCACCTATCAGGGCAATATCGTCACGTCGTATCTGATCCAGGCGAACCCCACCGTATCGGCGGTGCAGTGCAAGGGCACGTTCGGTGCCACCTGCTCGAGCGACGGGACCACGCTGGTCCAGCCCGCCTACCGCCACACCGCCGGGATCGGCGTGCTGCTCGACAAGGGCGTGATCCAGTTCGACTGGCAGCGCATTGGCAAGGTGCGGTCGAGCACGGTCGGATCGACGGAGGTGATCAAGGCGCAGGACACGTTCGACCTGTCGGCCTCCTACGATTTCACCGACCGGGTGACGATGAGCGCGGGCGTCTACAATCTGTTCGACCGCAATCCGCCGCGCGTGTCGTCCGGCGGTGTCTTCAACACCTTCCCCGACACGTACGACATTCTGGGGCGGACGATCGGCGTTTCGCTGACCGCGCATCTGTGATCGGCCGGCGTCGCGATCGCACCCGCCCGATCGACGGGGCGGGCGGGCCGTCCATTGGCTGCGGACACCCGGTCCAACATAAGCGGAGCATGGCTCGATGATGTTGCCCTTTTCTGTTGCCGACTGGCTCGTCATCGCGGCCTATCTGCTGTTGCTGGTCGCGGGCGGATGGGTGTTCACCCCGCGCAAGACCGAGTCCGCCCACGACTATTTCCTGGCCGGCGGCAACGTTCCCGCGTGGCTTGCGGCACTGTCGGTCCTGTCGGCAACCCAGTCGGCCGCGACGTTCCTGGGCGGGCCGGATTACGGCTATCGCGGCGACCTGACCTATCTTACCGGCAATATCGGCGGGCTGATCGGTGCGATCTTCGTCGCCCATGTGCTGATCCCGCGCTTCTACGCCATCCGCGCGACCACCGCCTATGAATTGCTGACGCTGCGCTTCAGCGAACGCGCGACGCGCTGGGCGGGCGGTATGTTCCTGATCGGGCGGGTCTTTGCCGGGGGCGCGCGCGTATATCTTGCCGCGATCGCGCTGGCGATGGTCGTCACGGGCAGCGTCGGGGCGCAGGGGATCATGATCGCGGCGGCCGCGCTGATCGTGGCGAGCGTCGCCTTCACCTTCGTCGGTGGCCTGAAATCGGTGCTGTGGAACGACCTGATCCAGTTCATCGTCTACGTCGGGTCGGCGGTGGCGGTGGTCGTGTTCCTGCGCCTGTCGATTCCCGCGTCCAACGCCCAGATCCTGCACGCGCTGGCGCACACGCCCGAAGGCGTCGACAAGCTGCGGCTGTTCGATTTCTCGTTCGATCTGTCGCGGCCGTTCTCGATGCTGGCGATCGTGACCGGCATCGCGCTGCTCTACATCGCGAATGCAGGCATGGATCAGGACACCACGCAGCGCCTGCTGTCGTGCAAGGATGCCAAGACGGGCGCGCGCAGCCTGTACCTGTCCGTTCTGGCGACAGTGCCGACGGTCGGCATGTTCATCGTGATCGGCCTGCTGCTCTATATCTTCTACAACCGCCCAGACCTGATGGGCGGCACCGGTGCCGTCGCGGCCAGCCAGTTCGGCGGCGAGAAGATCAGCATCTTCATGCATTACATCCTCACCGAATTGCCCGGCGGCCTGCGCGGTCTGGTGACGATCGGCATCTGCGCCGCCGCGGTCGCGACGACCAACTCCGCGCTCAACGCGATGTCGTCGGTGCTGGTGCAGGACTTCTATCGCCCCTGGCGCGACCGGCGCGGGCCGGTGGAGGAGCATCACTTCGTCCAGGCCGGGCGCGCGGGCATGGGGGTGATCGGCTTTGCGATGTTCCTGATGGCGGTCGCGTCTTATTATTGGCAGCGCCACAGTTCGATGGGCCTGCTGGAATTTGCGTTGCAGGTGATGGTGTTCAGCTATGCAGGGCTGCTGGGCGTCTATTTCACCGCGGTCTTCACCACCCGCGGCACTACCGGATCGGCGATCGCCGCGCTGCTGATCGGCTTTGTCACGATCGTGTTGCTGCAACCCGCTATCGCCAAGGTGATCGGTCTGCCGCTGGTCCTCACCGGCCTGTCCTTTCCGTTTCAGCTGTGTCTGGGAACGGCCGTCGCCTTCCTGGTCTGCGCCGCGCCAGCCGGCCCGGCATCGCATCGAGGTCGTTGATATGATGAACACCGAAGCGCTCGATCCCCGGTTCCTGGAACTCGACCTGTGGCCGACCCAGTCGGCTGTCGAGGCGATGCTGGAGGGGCAGATGGCGGCGATCGCGGCGCTCCAGTCGCAGGTCGCCGCGATCGCGGAGGCGGCGGAAGCGGCCGCGGCGCGGCTGGAGCACGACGGGCGGCTGATCTTCGTTGGAGCGGGCACATCCGGCCGGCTGGCGGTTCAGGACGGGACCGAGCTTCACCCGACCTTCGGCTGGCCGATGGATCGCCTCGTCTTCCTGATGGCGGGCGGCATGGGCGCGCTGACGGAAGCGCGCGAAGGGGCGGAGGACGATGTCGAGGCCGCGCACCGCGACATTGATGCCTGCGGCCTCACCGCGTCCGACGTCGTCATCGGCGTCGCCGCCAGCGGGCGGACGCCCTATACCGTCGCCGTGATCGAACGCGCGCGGGCGCTTGGCGCGTTGACGATCGGCATCACCAACAATCCCGATATGCCGCTGAGCGAGCAGGCTGAGCACGTGATCGTCGCGGACACCGGTAGCGAAGTTCTGGCCGGATCGACGCGGATGAAGGCGGGCACCGCACAAAAGGCGGTGTTGAACCTGCTGTCGACCGCGGTGATGCTGCGGCTCGGCCTCGTCTATCGCGGGCGCATGGTGGCGATGCGCGTCTCCAATGCGAAGCTCTTGGTACGGGCACGTCGCATGGTGCAGGACCTCGCCGGCGTCGATGCCGAGGTCGCCGCACGCTCGCTCGAGCTGGCGGATAACGACATTCGGCTGGGGATCGTCGTCGCCATGGGGGTCCCGGTCGAGACGGCGGCGCAGCTGCTCGACGCACATCGCGGCAGCCTGCGCGACGTCCTGCACGCCATCGGCAAGCGGGAGGCGTAACGGTGCGCGAGATCGCCTGGACGCGCAGCGACGAAGCGACGCCCTTGTACATGCAGCTCGCCCAGCGCCTGCGCGAGCATATCGACGGCGGCGGCATCGATCCCGGCAGCGCGCTCCCCTCCGAACGCGAGCTCAGCGAAATGGCGGGCCTGTCGCGCGTTACGGTGCGTAAGGGCATCAAGCAGCTGATCGACGAAGGCGTGGTGATCAGCAAACATGGGTCGGGCACGTTCGTCGCGCGGCGGATCGAGACGGCGGGCGCGAAGCTCAACAGCTTCAGCGACGATACGCGCTCGCGCGGACAGGATCCGGGAGTGGTCTGGATCTACAAATCCTATGCCCTGGCGACCGAGGAGGAAGCCGCGGTGCTGGAGGTGTCGCCGGATGTCCGCGTCGCGCGCTTGGGCCGCGTACGGCTGGCGGGCGACGAGCCGCTGGCGATCGAACATGCGGTGATCCCGGCAATGTTCATGCCCGATCTCGATGCGCTGGGCGACTCGCTCTATCAGGCGCTCGACGTCCATGGCTTTCGGCCGACATCGGGCACGCAGCGGATCCGCGCGTCGCTGGCGACCGAAACCGAAGCGGGGATCCTGAGCGTCCGCCAGCATTCCGAGGTCTTGCGGATCGAGCGGCGTACGCGGATTCCCGATGGCCGCATCGTCGAATTCACCCGATCGGTCTATCGCGGCGATCGCTATGAGTTCGTGACGGACCTCAACGTCATTTGAGCTGCCCTGCGGCGATCAGTCGGCCTCGCCATCACGCCACGCTTCCATGGCCTCGCGATAGTGTCGCTCTTGGTTCGCGCGCGCGGTTTCCAGCCGTTCGCTCTCGCGATCCCGGTCGTTGTCCAGTGCCTGGCGTTCCTTGCGCAGCGCTGCCTCGCGCCCGGCGAGATCACGTCGCGCCGCATCGTATCGCTGCTCCGCCTCCTCGATCGCCTGTTCGGCCTGATCGAGCTTGGAGCGAGAGGGGCGGGGCTTGGGCTTCGTGCGTCTGGTCTTGGCCGGGGGCGCATCCGTCGCGTTTGGCGGCTTGCGCTTGTGTGTGGCCGGCAAGGCGGCCAGATGGTCGTCCACGCTGCCGCGCGTCTTCCGGATGACGTCGCCCGGGTGCGCCAAGGGCTCTTCCATCAGCGCAGCGTCCGTCACCTGCTCCGCGACGCCGCGGGCGAACAGATCGGTCTCCGTACCCCAGGCCTGCAATGCCGCCTTTTGGCTCGGCGCGGCGACATAGGCGTCGTGAAACCCGATCGGGGTGCGGAAGACCTTTAGTTTGCGCGCCATGCCGCCTCAACGCGCGGTCGGCATCGAAGGTATCCACGTAAAAGCCGGCGACCTTATTCGGTCAGAAATACGACGCCCGGCACCGGGGTGGTGCCGACCGCGGGCCGCGAGCGACCGTCCCGCTCCAGCGGCAGGCGGGCGATGCCGCCCGATCGCTCATTAGCGACCAGCATGGCGTTCCGGTCTTCCGTCAGCAGGAAGAAGCGCGGCCAGTGACCCCCGCATCCGACATGCTGCAGCAGGCTGAGATCACCGTTGGCGCCGATGGCGAAGACCGCGATGCTGTCGTGCCCGCGATTGGAGACGTAAAGGCGCGTTCCGGCCGCGTTTACCGCGATATGGGCCGCGAAGGACGTGCCGCTGAAGCCGGCGGGCAGGGTCGATACCTCGGCGCGCCGGCCAAAGCTGCCGTCCGTTTCGGCACGCAATACGGTGACCGTGTTGGCCAGCTCGGCGACGAGATAGGCGACCGGCAGGCGAGGGTGACGCACCAGATGCCGTGGCCCCGATCCTGCGACGGCACGATAGGCGATGCTGGTCTTCGCAATCCTGCCCGCCGCGCGATCGATATGGTGCAAGAAAATGGCGTCGGCACCGAGGTCGACCGAGTGGAGGATGTCGCCGCTGCGGTCGAAGCCCACCCAGTGCGCATGCGGGCCGGCCTGTCGCTTGGCATCTGGGCCGCTGCCCTGGTGCTGGGCCACCGCAGGGCGGCCCGTCGGAAGCCCCGTCGCCGGATTGAGCGCCCATAGCGCGACGCTCCCGCTCGAATAATTCGCCGCCGCCAGCAGCGTGCCGTCCTGCGACAGGGTGATGTGGCAGGGGTCTGCGCCCATGGTGGACGACATAGCGACCTGTCGCAGCGATGCGTCATAGACGCCCATCATGCCCTTTTGCTGCTCGTCCAGCAGATAGCGCAGCCGGTGACGCCGTGACACGACGCCGAAGGAGGCGTTGCGGATCGCGGCATGAGCGGCGCCGGCGGTCCAGCCGCCCTGGTCCGCGGCCAACGACACCAACCCGGCGCCGCCTTCTTGCGCATAGGTGCCAGCGAACAGCCGGGAAGTGGGGGCCGCGATGCCGGTGCGTGGCAGCAACCCGATCGCAAGCGCGCCGCCGACGACGGCACGACGGGATGGGCGGAACGGAAATGTGTCGATCATGGCCCGCTTGAACCCGCCTATGCGCGTCGCGTCAACGGCCGGCTGTTTGCCGCGGGCCGTCCGATTGCGTTTGCGTCGCGCTCGCTTACTCGAAGCGGCTGGCAAGCCGTTCGACCAGGAAGTCGACGAAGACCCGCACGCGGGCGGGCGTCGTCGAGCCGCCGACGAAGACGGCGTGGATCAGCTCTACGTCGCCCGGATTATAGTCCTCCAGCAGCGGCACGAGCCGTCCGTCCGCGATCTCGGCTGCGACGCTGAAGCGGCCGACCCGGGTGATGCCGACTCCCGCGGCGGCGAGATGACCCAAAGTCTCGCCATTGTTGGCGACGATGCCGCCCTCGACGGACAACGCGAAATCCCGGCCGTCGCGGCGGAACGGCCAGATGGGTTCGGCGCGGCGGAAATTGAAGTTGAGGCAATTGTGGGCGTGCAGGTCTTCGGGCACCTGCGGTGTGCCCGCCCGCGCCAGATAGTCGGGCGACGCGACGATCACCCGCCGCGCCTCGGACAATTTGCGGGCGGTGAGGCCGCTATCGGCGAGCGGGCCGAAGCGGATCGCGACATCGGCCTGTCCTGCTGCGACATCAACCAGCGTGTCGGTCAGCGCGATATCGATGAGGATGTGCGGATAAGCGCGGGCGAAGTCGCCGAGCAGTGGCACGACGCACAGTCGCCCATGCGCCAGCGCCGCACTGATCCGCAACCGTCCGCGCGGCGCGCCCTGATCGGCGATCTGCTGTTCGGCATCGTCGAGATCGGCCAGGATGCGCCGCGCAGCGAGCAGATAGGCCTGCCCCTCGGCGGTCAGCGTCAGCGCACGGGTCGACCGCAGCAACAATCGCACGCCCAGCCGCGCCTCGATCCGGTCGATCGCGCGCGCCACCGCCGAGGGCGTCAGCCCGAGCGTGCGACCGGCGGCGGAGAAGCTGCCTTCCTCCACGACGCTCGCGAACAGGGCAAGCGACCGGGCGCGATCGTCATTGCCAGCTACCTTTGTGTCCAAGGCATAGATCCTTTGCACCGGCGGGCGGTTACGCGGCCCCGCTTCACCGTCCATCTATGCGCCTGACAATGAAATTCGCAAAGGAGGTGTCATGGAATATCGGCAATTGGGATCGTCCGGCCTGCGCGTTCCGGCCCTGTCGTTCGGCGCGGGGACCTTCGGCGGCAAGGGGCCGCTGTTCAGTGCCTGGGGCACCAGCGACGCTGCCGAGGCACGGCGGCTGGTCGACATCTGCCTCGACGCGGGCGTGACGCTGTTCGACACCGCCGACGTCTATTCGGACGGCGCGTCGGAACAGGTGCTGGGCGAGGCAATCAAGGGGCGGCGCGATGCCGTCCTGATCTCGACCAAGACCGGCTTGCCCATGGGTGACGGCCCGCAGGACTGGGGCGCGTCGCGGGCGCGTCTGATCGGCGCGGTTGAAGCGGCACTGCGGCGGCTCGACACCGACCGGATCGACCTGCTCCAGCTTCACGCCTTCGACGCGTCAACGCCGACCGAGGAGGTGATGGGTACGCTCGACCGGCTGATCGCCGACGGCAAGGTGCGTTATGCCGGCGTCTCCAACTATCCCGGCTGGCAGATCATCAAAGCGCAAGCGCTGGCAGATCGCCATGGCTGGCCGCGCCTTGTCGCGCACCAGGTCTATTACTCGTTGATCGGCCGTGCCTATGAATGGGACCTGATGCCGCTGGCGGCGGATCAGGGCATCGGTGCGCTGGTCTGGAGCCCGCTGGGCTGGGGACGGCTGACCGGCAAGATCGGGCGCGGCCGGCCGATCCCGGCGGGCAGCCGGTTGCACGACACTGCGCAGTTCGCGCCGCCGGTCGAGGATGAGCATCTCTACCGGGTCGTCGATGCGCTGGAGGCGGTGGCGGCAGAGACGGGCAAAACGGTGCCACAGGTCGCGATCAACTGGCTGCTGCGGCGGCCGACCGTATCGTCGGTCATCATCGGTGCGCGCGACGAGGCGCAGCTGCGCGACAATCTGGGCGCGGTCGGCTGGGCGTTGTCGCCCGAGCAGGTGGCGATGCTCGACGCCGCGAGCGACGTGCTGCCGCCTTATCCGCACACCCCTTATCGGCAGCAGGAGGGCTTCGCCCGCCTCGCGCCGCCGATGGTTTGAGGAACCCAAATCATGAAATTCAACTCTGGGCTGATCGCGCTGGCGGTCGGCGCCTTCGGCATCGGCGTGACCGAGTTCGCGCCGATGGGCCTGTTGCCGGTGATCGCAAGCGACCTGCATGTGTCGATCCCTGCCGCCGGGCTGCTGGTCAGCGCCTATGCGATGGGCGTGCTGATCGGCGCGCCGCTGTTGACGCTCACCACGGGGCGGATCGATCGGCGGACGCTGCTGATCGCACTGATGGGCATCTTCACGCTCGGCAATGCGCTGTCGGCGATGGCGGACGGCTATTGGATGCTGATGGCGGCGCGGTTCGTCACCTCGTTCAACCATGGCGCATTCTTCGGCGTTGGATCGGTGGTGGCCGCCAGCCTCGTGCCGCCGGACAAGCGCGCGGGCGCGGTGGCGGCGATGTTCACCGGGCTGACCGTTGCCACGATCGGCGGCGTGCCCGCGGCGACCTGGGTCAGCGAGGCGATCGGCTGGCGCACCGCCTTCGCCGGGATCGCGGGCGTCGGCGCCATCGCGATGCTGTCTCTGCGGCTCGCGCTGCCGCCGCTGCCCGCATCCGAGGGCGGCGACATGCGCGCCGAACTGCGCGTGCTGACGCGCGGGCCGGTGGTCATGGCGCTGGCTTTGACCACGATCGGCTTTGGCGGCGTGTTCACCGTGTTCACTTATATCGTACCGATCCTGCGCGATGTGACGCACGGCTCGACCGGCTATGTCACCGCGATGCTGATGCTGTTCGGGGTCGGCGCGACGATCGGCAATGGTTTGGGTGGTCGGCTGGCGGACCGGTCGGTCGAGCGGACGCTGATGACCATGCTGACGATCATGGCGCTGACGCTGCTCGCCTTCACGGTGCTGATGCAATGGCCGGTGACCGCCGCGATCGCGGTCCTGGTCTGGGGTATCGCCAGCTTCGCGATCGTGCCGCCGCTCCAGATGCGGGTGATGGATGCGGCTTCGGACGCGCCGAACCTCGCTTCCGCGATGAATATCGGTGCGTTCAATCTCGGCAACGCCATCGGCGCGGCGCTGGGCGGGGGCGTGATCGGGTCCGGGCTGGGGCTGCCCGCGGTGTCGCTCGCGGGTGCGGCGATGGCGGCGGTGGCACTGGCGATGCTGCTGGCGTTCCGGCGTCAGCCGCGCGCCGAGGTGTGTCCGGCCTGACGCGCGGCCCCGTTAGCCTCGAGTCACAGCCGCTTGCGCATCCGGGTCAATGGCACGACGACGCCCTCGACGTGCGTATCGGCCCGCTCAATCGGCGCATAGCCGCTCGCGGCATAGAGCGGCACGCCGCCCGCCGTGCCCATCAGTTCGACGGCGGCGAACCCCGCCGTCCGCGCCGCCTGTTCGCAAGCGGCGAGGATCATCCGGCCGACCCCGCGCCGGACATGATCCGGGTGGGTATACATCGCACGGATCCGGGCGGCGTCCTTTGCCGGATCGAGCAACGCCGGATCGCGCAAATCGGTGCTATGGTCGCCGCCATAGAGCATCGCGCGCCGGCTCCAACCCCCGCAGCCGACCGGCACATTATGGTCCTCGACGACGAAATAGCTGCCGTCGCGCACCAATTGCGTGTCGAGCCCCATCACCGCCCGGCTGGCAACGATCTGCGCCGGGGTGAGCACCGCGGCCTGACCCCGATCGATCGACAGCGCCATCAGGTCGCGCAGCGCTCCTACATCGGCTTCGGTGGCAATGCGGATGGTCAGCGCGGCGCTCATGCGGCCAGCTCCAGTCGCCACGTTTCCCCTTGCAGCGGGACGCCGAACGCGTCGTGCATCGCGGTTTCGACACACACGAACCCCTGCGCGGCATAGATACGGCGCGCCGATTCCAACACCGTGTGCGTCCACAGCATGAGCGTATGGTAGCCTGTATCCCGCGCGAAGCCGACACAGCGGGCGACCAGCGCATCGCCGATGCCACGGCGCCGGGCAAAGGGCTCGACATGCAACAGGCGCAGCCGGGCAACGCCATCGCCTTCGTCGGTGACGAACACGGCGCCCGCCATGACCCCGTCGATGTCAGCGACCCAGCATTGCTCGCGCGCCGGATTGAAGTCGCGCAGGAACGCCGCGGTCACCTCGCTCTCGAGCGTTTCGAGGTCGCGACCCCAACCATGGCTCTCGGCATAGAGCAACGACTGGCGCGCGGCGATCATGGCGGGCTCGCCGGTACGGAAGGGGCGGATGACGAACGCGCCACCCGATGCCGGATCGAGCAGCAACCGCGCGCGCGTCAAGGCCTCGACCAGATCGCGCCGCGCCAGTCCGTCCATCGCGCCGAGCAGATCGCTGACGGCGTCGCGCTGGCGCTGGTCGACGACCGCGAACGCCGCACGCCCCGCCTCGGTCAGCCGCAGATCGCGCGCGCGGGCATCGTCGTCCCGCCGTACGCGCGCGATCCAGCCGCGCTTTTCGAAGCGCGCGACCAGGCGGCTCAGATAGCCCGCGTCCATGTCGAGCGCATCCTGCAACACGGTCGCGGTGACGGGTTCGCGCGTCGCGATCTCGAACAGCAACCGCGCCTCGGGCAGGGTCGCCTCGGTTCCGAGAAACCGTGCATCAAGTGCGCCGATCGTTTGGGTATAAAAGCGGTTGAACCGGCGGATCGCGGTGACGTCTGCATCTTCCATGTCCGCCATGCTGGCTCGGAATGGTTGACGGAGTCAAGTATTGCGATGGGAGCGACGGCGTGGAGGGGCTATGGCCATAGCCGTGCCGTCGGGAGAAGATACGCTGGCGCTGGGACGGTAGGCCGGACGTCGCCGGTCGGCCGATCTCAATGCCTGGTCGCAGCGCCCTGCGAACCGTTTAGCCTGAATGCTGGAGCGGCAAAGCGTTTGTCACATGCCGCAGCCTGTGATCGTCCGGTGAGACCGCGCCAAAAATGGTCGGGGAGACAGGATTCGAACCTGCGACATCCTGCTCCCAAAGCTGATGCGTTTGGCGGTTTTCTGCCGCCCGTGTGTAAACCGTCAGCAAAAACGGCCTATATGAATCAATAGCTTAGCGATCCTTCGTAAACCAATTGGCCCCGCCCGGATGTGCCGTCCGAACGAGGCCACCAAGCGACCGAAGGAGGGTCACGTGGTTGACGAGATACATAGCACAGGCTGGGTCTATTTCATCCGGGAAGGGCGCAAGGGGCCGATCAAAATCGGGTACGCGGCCAACCCCCAGGCCCGCATCTACAACATCCAATGCGGCAACCCACGCGCGCTCCGGTTCATCGGTATGGTTCCGGGTACACGCAATGACGAGTCCGAGTGGCATCGTCTGTTCGCTCGCCTTAGGATTGGCGGCGAGTGGTTCCGGCCGGCTCACGACCTTTTGAGCGCAATCGATCGGCTTCCCAAAGTCGAGCTGCCGCGGGGAGTTGCCGAGCGTGGTTCAACCGAAGTCGATCCGAACGACTGGTACAAGAAGATGACGCGGGAATCGCGCCATGGTCCGCAGATGTCGATGGAAGAGCTTCGGCAGGCGCTGATCGCCACCGAAGAGGCACATTACGGCAAGCAGGCCGAAGCGTGCGCCTAGCGAATTATTCCCGGAGCCTGATTCACGGCTTGTTCCGACTGGAGCGACGAGCCTTGGCGATCGCGTCGTCTATGGCTTGGCGGAGGAAGTCGGCCGTCTTTACGTTACCGCGCGCGGACTCAATCCGCTCCTTCGTCCCCTCCTTTACGAGGAAGGCGAGTTGCTCGGTGAACTCTTTGGGCCGCGTCATCCGGCGCGCTGTAGCGTTCGCGTAACCGCTAGTCGAATCAATCGTTTCCACTAGTGCTTTATCCCTTGCAATCCGCTAGTGGGTATGGTCTTATCCGCTAGTGGTTAAAGAGGCAAGACTGACCTTATGGCTGTCACGATCAAAGTAGGCGATTGCCGCGAAATTTTGGCCAAGTTGCCAGACGCAAGCGTCCACTGCTGCGTCACGTCGCCGCCCTACTTCGGGTTGCGCGACTATGGGCATGACGGACAGATGGGGCTTGAAGCCACACCAGAGGCGTTCATTGTCGGCATGGTCGAGGTGTTCCGCGAGGTGCGACGCGTGCTGCGGGACGACGGCACGCTGTGGCTCAACATCGGCGACAGCTTTGGCCCCGGCAAGAATAAGCTGCTGATGCCCGCACGGCTCGCGCTGGCGCTACAGGACGATGGCTGGATCCTGCGCCAGGACAACGTGTGGTTCAAGAAACGCCCGATGCCCGAGAGTGTGCAGGATCGATCTACCTGCGCTCATGAGTTCGTGTTTCAGTTCGCGAAGTCGGCAACCTATCATTACGATCGCGATGCCGTTCGTACGCCTCTGGCTGAAAGTTCGGTAGGCCGACTGGCACAAAACGTTGCTGAACAGGCCGGATCCGTGCGCGCAAATGGCGGCGCCAAGTCGAACGGTGCGATGAAGGCAGTGGGCGGCGACAAACAGCGTGGCCATACACGCCGTCATGCCGGCTTCAATGATCGCTGGGACGCAATGACCAAAGCCGAGCAGATGGCTAACGGTGCAAATCTTAAGAGCGTCTGGCACCTCGCTCCCCCAAACTTCGCAGGTGCCCACTTCGCCACCATGCCTGAGGAATTGGCGGAAATTTGCATCAAGGCCGGCTGCCCTCACGGCGGCACTGTGCTGGATCCATTCTTCGGCGCCGGAACGACCGGTCTAGTGGCCGATCGTTATCAGCGCGATTGCATTGGGATCGAGTTGAACCCGGCCTATGCCGAGATTGCGCAACAACGGATTGCGGGCGACGCCGGCATGTTCGCGGACATCGCAGCATGACCCGCCACTTCACTCACGTCGTGACCGAACAAGAAGTGCAGCAGGTCCGCGATCTTATCATCCTCAGGTGTCAGTATACGGATTTTAGCGCGTTCGGCGCGGTGGCTCTGCGAACGGTGAACAGATTATGGGAAGCCTCCGACATCCCCCGCCACCTCGACAAGGGAGAGGGATAGATGGGCGAGGTAGAGCGCAAGCTCCGGCAAGACCTATACATCCGCGTCTGCCGGGATAGCGGCTTCCAACTGGATATGTACCGTGCCGCTGCGTTGGCAGGCAAAATCGGCGGCTTCCACGCTTTGGATGTGTGGACAGCAATGCCGAGCCTAGACGTGATGGCCCAGATCGCAGCTGGCACGCACCCCTCAGCCCGTCGCACCCCCACCACCAAACCCAGGAGCGCAGAATGAACGAGGAAGGTCCGCGAACGCCGCCTATCGAGCCTCAGTCGTACCTTGGCGGGGTGACTGTCATCGACTTTGGCGATCTGCGTGTTGCTCGCGGCATGACGCGCCGGCCAGTGCGGACGTGTCGGCATCACGGCCTACGCTATGACGATCGAGAGCGTCGCATCTGGTGCTCGGATTGCGAGACGGACGTTGAGCCATTCGACGCGTTCAAGCTGCTGGTCGAGCATTTTGACGGTGCGCAGAAGAAGGCCCGCCGCATGCTGGAAGAGGCCAACGAGGCGCAGTCGTTTCAGCTTCGGTCGATCGCCGCCAAGGAAATCGACCAGAAGTGGCGCAAGCGGAACATGGTGCCGGCGTGTCCGCACTGCCGCGCTGGTATCTGGCCCGAGGATGTGAAGCGCATGGGGCTAGTCGGCAAGGAATACGACAGCGCCCGCCGCGCTCGCGCCGCAGACCCCGCCCGCAAAGGAGAGTGAGATGGTCGAACTCAAATTCGTGAATAGCGATGCGCGGCCGAAGGTGATGGCGATCCGCTGCGACACCGCGAGCATGGAGCCGATCATGGCTTGGTATGGGGCGTACCATGCTGGCGATCGGTACGCCGTCTACGCTGACGGCGAGAAGCTGACCAAGGACCGCAACGGGGAGCTAGTCGCATGACCGACCTCACGCGCGAAGGGCTGGTGGAGGACACGATGCGTTTCCGCCTGATCCAAGATGGCATGCCGGTAGCGGGCTGCGAAGGGCCATCGGTGCGCGCCATGAACGAGGCGGCGCACTACCTGATGGTCTATAGCCAAGACGGGCCGTGTACGCTGCAATTCTACACGAAGGGCAAGCGTTGGCGCGACGTGCGGGAAGGCGAACTGGAGAACGCGATCGCTTTCCGCGCCCGAGCGATGGAGGCGGGTCGTGGATAAGTGGCAACCGATTGAGACGGCGCCGAAGGAGGTGTGGCAGAAGTCAAAGCATGTTCTTTGCTGCCACGCTGAGAAGCGGTGGACGCGCTTCGGTCGCTATTACGGCGAGCTAGGCCGCTGGTACTATTCGGGCACAAGCGAGCGTACGCAATGGGCTGAGACGGTCGGCGATGCCCCGACGCATTGGATGCCGTTCCCTGAGCTTCCGCCCGCCACCACAGGAGCCACCAATGAGCGTTGAGGAGCTACGCGAGCTTGCCGATCGCCTGCGTAAGGGCAGGTTGGTGCAGCAATCACGGATGATGATATCCGCGATCAACGGCCTGCCCGTCGAGATGTCTGCCGGCGAGGTGCGCGAGCATGCACACCCAGACGCCATCGCTGCGGCCGATGCGATCGAATGGCTGCTATCGGACCGCCACCAAGCCGAGGAGGCGATGCGGGAGCGGATCAGTATGTTGGAGAAATTGCTTTCCGATTGTGCTGACGAACTAGCTGCCGAGGTGGAGGCGCGTTTCGAAAGGGTATGGGGGCATCCTGGGATGCGGCATAAGATTGAGCGAGATATGAATACGGTTGTCGCCGCCCGTGCCGCCATCCGCAGCATTGATACGCGGGGGGAGTGATGGAAGCTCGCGAGGTATACGAGGGCTACAAGCCCACCGTCGTCGGCAAGCACCAAGCGCCGAACAACGTCCACCTGAAAGCCGTTGTCGACCGTTTGGTTGCGGCCGGTGATCTGGAAGCAGCCGATACGATCGTCTGGCTGATGTGGCATCGCGATATTGCCGCCAATCGCGAAAAGCTGCTGAACGAGTGGTGGAACGAAAGGATCGCCGAAAAGGAGCTTGGTGAGGCAATCGAGACGCCGCCAATTCGCGCCGCGATCGTCGCGCTTGATGAGGTGAGGGGATTAAACGGAAAGCCCCAATCGTAGAAAGCGGCCACCCCGGATTATACATCCGTTGCATGTTCCACTAACGTTCCGCCATGGACCCGCGCTGCAAACACGCCGACGACATGGTGAACCCCATAACGGATGCGTGCGCAAAGGAACTAGCAGCCTACACCCCGGTCAGCGAAATACCGTTCGACGTGCCGTTTGGAACGACGTGGTTCACCGGCACAGCGCAGTATCGGGACTTCTTCCGCGATCGGGCGCGGCGGTTTCTGGCCGGCGATCTGTCGGTGATGCCGATGAGGGGGTGAGGTGGCGGCTACCGGAACCGCCACCCCAAGCCTGATGCGTCGACCGGGTAAGCCCAATCCATAGCGCAGAGCAGGGACGTCTACTTGTTACCGGATTTTACCTTCGCGGACCAGTCCCGCACCCATGCCAGCCGCGATCGGCAGTCCGCCCCAGCATCGGCAAGCGCCGCGATGAATGCAGCCGTGGTTTCATCCGTCAGCGTATCCGGCACGCGCGGCTCGCCCTTGCACGTCAGGCGATAGGCAGGGGGTGCCTCAACGACGACCCGCGGCTTGCTGCTCGCGCATGCGGGCAAGAACGGCAGCGGTGCCAGGGCCAACAGCAGTCGCATCGCCTTTCGAGGCTTCATGGCTAAGTTCCTTGTCGTTGGTGGCGGTAACCTCATCCCGCGCCGCCTGGTTCACGTCCGCCGCTTCCGTGGCTGCGATCACGCGGTTCGCTGCCTCCATGGTCACGTCCACGCGATCGGCTTGCACGGCCTGTTGCTCGCGATGCCCGACCCAGCGCCAGAACGCCCAAACGCAGAGGGCTGCAATGGCTGCGACGATGATGAGGGTCACCACCCATGCTGCGGTGCGCTGAAGGCGCTGTGGCACGCCAATTCGGGCGATGTAGGGGAGGAGGAAGGGGATCATGCCGTCGGCCCCTGATTGACCGTCTCTGCCTTCTCGACGTTGGCTACGGCGCTCTTGGGGCGAAAGGTGCCCAGCACGCCGACAAGCCCCGTCGTCAGGCCCCCGAACCCCAGCGCTTCCGCATACTTGCCGTAGAAGGCCAGGATGGCTGCGATTGTGGCTAGGTAGCAGATGGCGGCGATCAGCACAGAGAAGGCGATCAGGTTGTGGCGTTCGATCACGACGCCTTCCCCGTCTCGATCATGGCTGCGATCCGTCGCGCGCGAGCCGGCGTCTGCTGCGCCCACTTCGACTGAAGCATGTTCTTGGCTGCGTCGGCCCAGCGCCCGGCCGCGATCATCGCCAGCGTGTTCTTGAACCCTGCCAGCCCCTGCGACCCCAGCTGGAAGCACATACTGATAAGCGCGGTAGCGCGGACGGGATCGGCCTTAACCTTCTCCCATGCGGGCCATCCCGCCATCTGCCGCTGCACCTTGGCGATGTCGTTGGCGAGCAGATAGTCAATCTCGTCGTCCGACAGCCCGCCGCCCTTTCGCGCATCGATCAGCCGCCCAACGCCGATCGTCCACCATCCAAGGTGGTCCTGATAGGCTGCCTTGCGAACGCCTTCCTCAGCGCGCAGGTGCGCTGTAGCCATTTCGGTGATTGCGTCGGTCATTCCCCATTCCCCTTCACATTGGCGAGCTTCGTAAGCGCCTTGCTGAATGGATCGTCACCGCCGATTGCGGACGCGGCGAGCGCGATCAGATCGCGACTCTGCGCGATTGCCGGATGCCCCTCGGGTAGGGCATTGGTGGCGGTGATTGCGGCGTTCATAAGGAACGAAACGGCCTGCCCCATGCGCGTCACCCGGTCCTCAAGCGCATCCACGCGCTTTGCCACCTGCGCCGCTTCAGCCGCTTCCTCAGCCTTTTCAGCGGCCTTTTCCGCCGCCTTGGCCGTGCGCTCGGCAAGGTCGATGTCGGCGTCCTGCCGGCGCTTGCTGATCCACCGGTCAAGCCATTCAGGCCCCTTCTTGATCACGAGCCCAAGCGCGATGAAGCACTGTACGATGACGGCAGCCCACCCGGCATAGGCGCCGGGGGTCCAAGCCTTCACGACTTCGACGGGGATGGGGCCGTCAGGCACGCCGCGCACTCCGAGCGACGATCAGCATGGCGACACCGCCGGCCGTCGCGAACAGGTAGCAGAAAGCGAGCAGGGCTTCGGCGTCGGGCGTGTACTGCGACACGCTGACGAAGCACATGCGGTTGAATGCTAGCCACCAGACGACGGCTAGAACTCGTTCGACAGGCGTTGCGCCCCCACTCCAAACCGCCTTCTTCATGGGCGCGAACAGAGAGACGAGCAGTGCGACCCACACGACCGCGTTAATCAGGCGCAGTGTTTCGATCATGGACGCGTCTCCCCGCGCGTGAGATGACGACGGAAATAAGATGGTAGGCGGCTGCCAGCGCCATCAGGGCCACCAACCAGCGCATAAGCGATCCATCCCCCCATCGCGACCAGCTGCCCCCAGCCGGTGTATGTCAGTGCCCACCAATAGTGATATGATGCCCAAGCACCCTGATCTGACAGCCCGTAGCCCGCGTGGCAGATCACCTGGAGCGCATAGATTGCGATGACCGCCAGCTGCCAACGGGTGTACGACATTGCCAGAATGCCAA
Source organism: Sphingomonas sp. NIC1 (assembly GCF_001638925.1). Classification (NCBI taxonomy): domain Bacteria; kingdom Pseudomonadati; phylum Pseudomonadota; class Alphaproteobacteria; order Sphingomonadales; family Sphingomonadaceae; genus Sphingomonas; species Sphingomonas sp. NIC1. The sequence goes on along the minus strand of NZ_CP015521.1, from coordinate 42,695 downwards.
GGGCGCTCAGATAGTCGACGGTCAGGAACAGCATCCACGGGAATTGCTCCCCGGTAAGCTGGATCACCGCCACCTCGATTACCCAATTGGCAAGCAGGATAGCTGCCGTCCCTGCCATGCGCCCCTCACTGCGGACCATCGCGACGATCAGCAGCGCCAGCAGTGCGGCGAAGAACGGCAGCATCATGGCTTACTTGCCTCCGAAGTCGGGCGGAGGAGGGGGAGGGGACGTCGGACCGCTATCGCCGCCCAAACCACCTTCATCGCCGAAACCGTCCGGCGTCGGCTCATCACCCTCGGGCGGGATCACGATCGGCGTGTGGGGATCGTCACTCATGGTCTTCTCCTTGGTTGAAGGGGTTGGGGTGGGCGCAGCTATGACGCCATCTCATCAGTGGCTTCGGCAAAGTCCGGCTCTCGTCTTAGTGCGGCGTATGCCTGCGCCCAAAGCGGCTGGGACACGTCGGCGTCGAACTCCACCACCCGTTCGAAAACGAACCGGCCCCCACTTTCGTAGGCGTCACGACAGATGAAGCCACGGAAGCGGGCAGTCGCCGGCACTCCATGATTTGCAACCTGGTCAAAGTTATTCAGTCGAACGTAGATGCGCCGGGTTTCGCCGGTATCAATCGGCAGATCAACGAGGACACCCATGTTACGCTCCAATCGTGCCAAAAGGTTTTACCACACCAACCGTCGCAAGATCGCCTGCGACCGTGCATACCCAACCTACGTTACCTCCCGGCGATGGACTTTCGTTCAGCCAGATTGCACCACGATCGTACATGCCAGTGTTAGGCGCTGACATCGAAGCACCAACGATCCCGGACCGAACGTTGTCACCTGTTACAAATCCACCGGGAAGGTACGGAGTCTTTGCATTGAAATTGCCGGTGATCGCCTGCTTTGCGAGCCGGAACAGGAAGTTGCCTTCGTAGACGATGTCAACGTAATTTGGGTTGTAGTCAGCGGCGATGCGGAAAAGGCCGCCTCCTGCGTGCGGTCGCCATTCGAGACCGTCATCATTCAGCCGAAGCGCCGTGCCGGGACCCATGTCTTGGGCCGTCTGAATGTCGGGCGCGAAACGCAGTCCCACCGAATGATACAGATCGCGTGACGGCGTGGAGGCGATGACGTGACCGCCCCAAGCGCGCTCCGGTGCGCCAAGGCCCTGCGGCTGAATAACCAGCGACAGTCGACCCAAAATCATATGGGGCGCGGTTTCCGTATAGGGCGAGTACAGCGCCGTGCGGTTGGGCTTGTCGTCGGACGTCCAAAACCCGCCAAGCGTGTTATTGTCGGCTTCATTGCCGAACCCGCCGTTGCCGAGAAGGTCGTTACCGAAAAAGCCGTAGCCGCGGTTGTCGGACGATCGGCATCCCATGACAATGCATGCGTTTGCATCGTTGCCGATGAAGGAAAACCCCGATCCGGTGTTCAGGCGTGCGGAACAGTTGACTAAACTAGAGCCGTTGGCGTTACCTTTTACGGTTTGATCCGCACCGGCGTAGACAGAGAACCCATCCGAAGTGAAACTTTCCGCAGCCAGTTCATAGGCATAGGTTGGCGCATTGAAAACGAATCCCCTGATGCCGGTTGGGGCGCCAGCCTCCAGCTTGATTGTAAAGCCGTTGAGAACTGTGCGCCGGCCATCTCCGCCCCCAGGATTCGTGATATGCGGCACCATAAACGCCGCTTTCGTCCCGTCGCCCAAGTCATCATACACGCCGTCCGCAGCGAAGATGATCGTCACGCTTTCACGCGCACCGCCGCTCAATGCTTTCGCTTCGTTCAATCGGAGGGTTCGATTTACCCGGTACGTATTGGGCGGCAGCTTTACATCGCTACCGGCCACGGTCCCCGACAGGGCGGTAAGTATGGCAGGTGTATCATTAGCGCTGCCCTTAGCTCCTCCCGAGAACCGGGCATCAGTGATGCTCGGACTTTCAAGCAACTTCGAACCCGCGTCACGGCCGTCGAAATTCACTCCTGTTGCGGACTGCCGAACCAACGCACCCGTCGTCAGCGGTACGGCGTCGAGCTTGATGATGTTGACGCCATCGGCAGTGTAAGGGGCACCGGCGGTCTGGTACAGGAACGTGCCGGCCGTCGTGCTGCCTTCCGTGCCACCAGGGGGCGCGAAGATGTAGCTGGCGTTCGTGACTGGGGCTGCTTTCAGCGCTGCGAGGCTGGTGTAGGTGCTGTTGGCGGGGCCGGTGTTGCCGTCGAGGCCGTCGCGACCAGGCGCGCCCTGTGAGCCGCTGTTGAACGGGACGCTGTTGATCGTGCGGACCGAAACGCCGTCAGGAGTGCGAAATTCGAGGTTGTACGTCCCGAACGGCACAAAGAAACTGTAGTTTCCGGCGTTGTCGGTCAGCGCGATGTTGATGAGGTTGGAGACGGTCCCAATGGGGGTGCCGTTATCGTCCGCAAAAATCGGGATGACCGCGCCAGTCGTCGGATCGCGAACGAGAACCTGATAGCCGACAAGGCTGTCGCCCTTCGTGTTGGTTACGACATCGAAGGCGTGAAACATGGGTTAGAACCCCCCGTCATTGTTGAGGTCGACCGTGACGGTGCAAGCTGCCGTCGCGCCGTAGCTGTCAGTGGCGATGCAGGTTGCGGTCCCGCAACGCCTGCCTGGGGTCATGAGCGCGCTGAACGTGGTGGTAGCGAGCCGCGGGTAGTCGACGGAAAATCCACCGTCGTCGGCTGACCAGCCGTAGGTGTAAGGCCCAACCCCGCCGGATACCGTGGCCGTCGTGGCCGCAGACGTTACCCGTGTCGGCTTGTTGCTGTTCGCCTCTCCGTAGGCATAGTCTGGCTGCGCCGAGACGCTGAACGGGCCTACGACCGGGCCGAAGGTAGCAACCACCCGGAGCTGCCCGCCACTCATGACCTTCAGGGCCTTCGCCGGGCGCAGCGAACCGCTCAGCACCGAGAGCTTCGATGCTGTCCGCCGCGTTCCCGCGGTCAAAACCGTGATGGCCATCAGTATTCTAGCAGGAAGTCCCCATTCTGCATGCCGGCAGGAACCGACCCGCCCGCTGCCTGGATGAAGACACGACCAGACGCGTTGAGCGGATCGTTGTGGTGCAGGAAGGCGCCGCGCCCCGAGAACGTGGGCTGCGTCAGGAACACCCCGCCATTCTTCGTTACGTAAGCATCACCGTTGGGCACGCCGTTGTAGAAGACGCGGACCGCAGCAGCTACATACCTCAGGCTGTTGTTTATATTTGCGGCAGGACAATTCTCCGCAATGTTAATGCCGCCAATTGTGCCGTTCAGATCCGGGTCAGTGGACCATGTTTCGACGCCTGAGGTTATGATCGCCATCAGCAGTCCTTATATATGCGCCCACTGCCTCCGCTTGACGATGTGCAGGATTTGGGTGGGCGTGACTCCGTATTGCCGAGCTAGGGCGGTTAGGCTTCCGTATTTTGGAACGTATGCGGCTCTAATTGCTAGCACATCCGCCTCTGACAATCGGTGGTTGCCAGCGCGCTCCCCTTTAGGATCGGTGCCATGCTGCTCGCGATCCTCAGCATTATCCTTGGCCGTCCCCCAAGCTAGGTTGGAGGCCTTGTTGTTATCCTTGCTGCCATCAAGGTGGCGGACCTGAGAAAAACTGTTCGGGCGAGGACCATTGAACAAGGTGCAGACCAGTTCGTGGACGCTGCGGCGCTCGAACCTACCCTCCGCCGCCATCTGCAAGGTTTTGTAACCGCCAGACTGTTTTCCGCCGAAGGATATTCCCCCGCGGTGCAGTCGATATGATCCATTCTTGGTTTTGACGTATCTCGGCAAGCGCTCGACTCGCCCGAGTGAGCTGATCCTATAGATTCCTTCCCAGCCGGGAACGTCTCGCCATTCCTCGCAAGAGGTGGTAGTGGCTGCGTCAGCCATGCGAACCTCCATTCGCTTTGGTAAGGGCTGGCTAGGTGGTTCCAACACCGGGTCAGCCCGTTATCTCTTACTGCCAGAAATCGTTTCAGAGTAAAAGCGATAAGTGCTAATGACGCGATGTGACCTGGCAGCACGCCCTCAGCATCGCATTGGCTGTCGCAGCCGCGAACCTGACGTTCCAGTACTTGGCGCGCTTTCGCGCTTGGAAGGCCAAGCGCACCGAGATTCCCGCCTATCGCAACTGGCGCGGTGAGTATGTACCTGACCTCCACTTCATTCGCATGAAACGGGCGTTCATAGCGTCTTGGGTCGTGTTCGTTTTGGTAAGCGCCGTCTGGGGTTACTTCATCATCATGGATGCCTCGGGTCAGCGCCCGTACTGAGCCGCGCCTGCCGTCGCTAAGCCACGCCCAAACATCCCAAGCGAACGAGTGGGTCGGGTAGCCGCAACGTATTCCTGATACTGGTTGGCGCGCGTCAGCAGGTCATTCAGCGCGATTTGGCCTGCCGCAGGATCGGGGTTCAGCAGCATAGGCGCCAGATCATCGGCTTTGGCGATAGCGCGCTTTCCTACGCCGAACTTGTAGGCGTCCTTCACGCTCTGCCCCGTCAGGCCCTTAATCAGCACGCCAGTAGGCACCTGCCCGGTAGCGAGGTTCACGCCAACATCGACAAGCTGCCCTAGGCCCTCGCCGTCGAATGCCTTGTCTGCGATCTGCCGCTGTGCCGTCTTGGAGTTTCCCAAAATGGCGCTGGTCGATTGCGCTAGATCGCGCTCCATATCGCGAGTGCGCAGCAGACGCGGAATGTTTTCGTTGCCGGGATGCAGCAGGCCAAGGCGCTGTTCTGCGACCGGCGTTCCCAGCGTCGCTTCAAACGGATTGGACGAATACCGGACCTTGTTGGCGGCACCCATAAGGCTATCTCGATAGCCGAGCTGCATTTGTGCCAGATGCTCCGGGGTCTGTCCGGCAATTTGCTGCTCTAACACGTCAGGGGCGAGATTGTAGGCATCCTGACCGCGCATGAGCGCATCCCGCGAGGCGACTGGGCCTTGGTACGTCTGCCGGGCCTGACCATACACCGGATTGAGCCGATCCATTTCGCCCAAAAGCTGGTTCTTGACCCCGTTCTGAGCGCGGCCGGCTTCGGAAAGGTCGAGACGGTTGGTGATCGGGTTGCGGTACTGCTCCAGCACATCGTCCATACCGCGCTTGGCGTAGTCGAGCGTCTGCGTCGTGTAGGTCGGCACGCTGGCCGCGACGGATGGGTCAGGAGCGCGAGCCAATAGCGCTTCGGCCTGACGGACACCCTGGCGGGCTTGCTCCAAGCGAGTGCGCGCCGCGTCCATGCTGCCCGGCTGGCTTTTTGCCGCTCGGTACGCCTCCTGGGCTGCGTCGAGTTCCTGACGCGCAAAAAGATGCTGGGCAACGGCGTCATTCGGCTGCGGGTTCAGCACAACATTGCCGTTCGCGTCCTGCGCAAATCCAAGCTCGGTAGGCGATCGACGCTCGTTGGCAGCGATCGTGCGGGCCTTGGCAATGCCTTCGCGTCCAAAAGGCGTGTTCAGCAGCGATTCTAGTTCGGGTGTTGACGGGATCGGCTGCTGATAGGCCCTGTCATAAAGTGGTGTAGCCGCAGCACGCGCCTGACGCGTGAGGTCGTCGCTCATCCGCGGAATGTTCACCGCAGGGCCGAGGTCACGGTTTACGGCTTGGCCGAAACGGTCGATTTGGCCGCGACTGCGCGGAATTAGCGTATTCTCGGCATAAGCCGATGCGGTGGGAGAGCGTCGCACCGCAGCCCCCGCAAGCTCGCGCAATTCAGGATGGGCGTCCGCGGGCGACATCGGTACGCCGAGTTCAGCGGCATCGCTCAAGCGCTGAGTGATTGCAGCAGGATCAGCCTTTGCTGCCGCATTAGCATAGGCAGCCTCAGCTGGAGTGAGCGCGCTCGGGGGGGTGGGCATTGATCCGCCGAACATGCGTCGCGTTTGGCCAATAGCAGCCTGCACAGGACGGCTACGCACTGCCGCGCCGACTGGGATGCTCGCCAGTTCACCAAGGCTGTAACCCGCCGCCCCGGCGATACCGCCAATCCCAGCGCCAAGCAGTCTGTTATCGTTATTCTCGCCTGCCCCGGAGACTGCGCCATATGCGGCGCTCCCGACGTAAGGAGCCGTCTTCCCAAGCAAGCTGGTGAGGCCAAGCCTAGCGGCCCCAGCGCCCCCAGCGAGCGCGCTGCCATATGATCCGACGAGGTTCCCGACGAATGACGACTTGGGGCTGTTGGAGGCAATCGCCTGTTTGGAAGCGTCCGCCTCCCTAATCGCTTGAGTCAGCGGCTTTCCGGTCAAAAGGCTATTCGCAGCCCCATAAAGCTCATCGCTATACCCCCCGGTTAAGCCGTTAAACGCGCCAGTCACGGCGGCAGCGACGGGAGAAGCAGACGCCTGGTTGAGCGCCGACTGCTGCACCTCGCGCGTAATATCGCCGTAGCTGCCCTTGTAGGTGGGGTTCGCCCTGTAATGGGCCTGCGCCGCGGTAAACTGCTGTGCGTTGACCGGAGCAAGCCCCATCGCGCTAAGCGCGGCGTTTGCTTGGTCAACCGACCCGCCGGACCGGATAAGGCTGTCGACCAACTTCGACGCTTTCGGGTCGCGTTCCGTTCGCGTGGCGCCCGTGGCTACGACGTTCCCGGCGAAGTCGAGAACGGGAGCCTTACGACCCAAGACCTGTTCCTCAAGTGGCTGGAACCGCACACCTGGATGCTCGCCAACCACGTCGAGCGGGTTGACCCCATTGCGCTGCGCATTCTGCTTGAAATTGACGCGATCTGCGATGAACTGGCGGTCCAGCTCAGTCATGCGACCGGCCATTTCCTCGCGCAGTCGCTTGCGGAATTCAGGCTTGAACGTACCGCCGTTGCCTAGCTGCTTCTGGAGTTCGGCGGTCTTCTGATTGATGAAGGTATCGCCGTTGGCGACTGACGCCTGCTCACCCTCGCGGACAACGCTGTTCGGGTCCATGACCTTCGCATAGGCATAGATCAGATTGAGGTCGCCGGCAGCGTCTGGTTTAGAGCGAAGCCCCGCTGCGTACACAGGAAGGGCCTGAGTATAGCTTTTGACAGACGGCAGAGACAGATAGTCGTTGCGCAGCTTTCCGGCTCGGTCGAACGCCATGTTCCCACTGCGGGTACGGTTCTGGCCTTCAGCGTTCGCCGCTTCCGCATAGGCCTTCCGGCGCTGCGCTTCGAAAAGGGCCGTGTCCTGCTGGTTTTGGATCGCCGTCCGCTGTCCCGACAGCCGAGCGTTTGCCAGATCAGTCGCGTCCTTGGCCTGCACCTGCGGTGCGATCGGCATCAGAACCTGAGCGCCCGGCGGAAGACCATTCGCCGGAGCGTCAAACTGGTCAAAGGGGTTGTTCTGCTGCGCCATTAGCGAAGTCCTGTCGTGCCGCGACGGCCATAGTAGGGAACGCGTCCGTAACCGGGCAGTGTGACGTGGATGTGGTTGCCCTCATCCAGGTAGCGGGCATTCGGTCCGAAATAGCCCCGCAACGCGGCAACACTGGTGCCAGAATAGTCGACACCATCGCCTGTGAGATGGTGGCTCGTCGGCACGCCTCCCACCAGCCGGTTACCTTCAATCGTTCTACGCCCGCTGGTCATCGTGCCGGGGGCCTTCAGCGGATCGGGAAAGGGGAGGGGGCTTGCGATGCCGCGCCTCCCAAGTACCGCGCCGACGCGCCTGCACCGTATTTCTGGTCGAACTGCGCTGCCATGCTGGGGTTCTGGCGAAGGTACGACACAGCAGCATCTGGGATCGCCGGGGCTGTGTTAGGTCCCGCTGGCGTCTGCTGCCGCGGGACGCTGACCAATCCGACGCCGGGCACATTCATAACTTGCGGCATCCCACCGCCATTGTTGGCGTAATTCTCGGCATAGGTGTGACCGAGACCGGGCTTGTAGGCGTTGAGTTCGGCAATTCGCTGGCTAAGGTCAGTCGGCTCCGGGTGCGCTGCCTTGTATTGCTGTTGCGCCTGCCACAGACCGTACTGGTCCAGCTTCTGGCGCTGATAGTCCTCAATTTGCTGGCGACGCTCGCGCTGTGCCTGCATTGCCGGTGCAAATACAGGGCGCCCGCCAGTCATCGTCAGCAGCGCATCGCCAATCGTGCCGACAATTCCGCGGCCGATCCCACCTTGGTCAAAAAAGCCCGGCTTTGGCGCGGAAATTTGTGGAGTGGCCATCGGCTGAGGCACCATTGGCTGCATCGTCATATTCGGCAGCGATGCATCGGAAAACGGGCTGCCCCGGAATGCCATGCCCATATCAGAACCCCTTGAACCCGCCTGACGCCCAGCCAGCAAGGCCGGCACCTGCTACAGATCCCAGAATGCTACCCAGGCCTTGGCTCGTCGTGCCGGTCTGCGTGTTATATTGACCAAGCAGCGACCCCAGCCCCCCGGCATACTGGCCAGCTGCCGACATCGGAATGCCGACCGCACCATTCGCGGCCTGAAGGTACGCGCCAAGGCCGTTGAACCGGGCAGCATCAAGATTCGGTGCAAGTGACGCCGCTTGCGCCATTGCTTGTCTCTCCGCACCATAATCGGCATAGCGCAGATTGCTTTCGTTGAGCGCCAGCGCGCGGCCGAGCGCATTCGTGTTGGCGCCCGACCCCGTCCGACCTGCCGACGAGAATTGCGACTGCACGCGGCCGGTCACGTCGGCATTCGTGCTATCGATCTGCGCCTGAAGATAGGGGTTGCCAGCGCCGAGGAATTTCCCGCTCAGCACGTCGTTGTTGTAATTGGTCGCCGCAGTCAGCCCCTGGCTGGGATTGAACGCCAGCTGAGCGAGTCCCGGAAGCTGCGCGGCGAGTGTGTCACTGATCCCCTGCGCCACGCCTTGCGATTGCCCGTAAGCCGACTGGAGAGCATTGGCGCCAGCCGAAATGTACGGCTTGGCAAAGGCGCTAGGCTCGTTCGTCTGCTTCGTTTTGCTCGATGACAGCCCCATCAGGCCAGTTCCTTCCTAATGCAGGTCTGGTAGACCTCGTACCCGCAGCCCCGGAGTTGCTTCGCCCACCCCTCGCGACTGTCGATGCCGGCGACGATGCAGCCCAGCGATCTGCCCCACTGTTCAGCCGCGGCGATCAGCATGACGATGTCATCAAGCCCACCCACTGCGACGAGGCCATGAACCTCGCGCGCGCCCGTTGGATAGATTTTTAGCGTGGCGATGATCGCGGACTGTTCGGTGCACCAGATGCGGGCCCGACCTGACCAAACCTCACCGTCTAGCCACTCAGGGGAGTAAAACCGGCGATCCATGACGGACGAAAAGGCATCGCGAAAGCGCGTGTAGTCTGCCCAATCGTCCATCGTGGTCATGGCGTCGGGTTCTCCAGTGCTGTGATGCGCTCTTCGTGATCATCAAGCTCCGTGCGGAACGCCGCGGCCTTCGTTTCAAGAGCCGTAGCGCGGTCTTCTACAGCCCCTATCCTAGCCCGATCCGTATCGGCCTGCGTCTTGGCGGTATCCGCGCGTTCGGTAAGCGTCTTGATCTGCGCCGACATGGTGTCGGTCAGTTGCAGCAAATAGTTGATGCGTTCGGCAGCAGAACGCTTCCATCGCGCATCCTGCGTCGGGCCATTTGCTGTTGGTTCGAGGTTTCCCGGCCGCGGCATTGCGTAGCTCCGGTGTTATTTGGTTGCCAGAAATAGGGCCGAAATGCAAGTCATCGCAGTCCGCCGTTTTCGTATTCGAGGTCAAACCCTTGGGCATAGGTCCACAGGTCCGCGATCTGCACACTGACGACGATCTGCTGCGCATTGACGCGCATGGGGACCTCCCCATTGCGGCGCATATCGTTCGCTTGCTCCACCAGCGGCACTGACCCGGCACGTGGGCGACCCTGGATCGTCACTGACACGACGTTCGCATCCGTTAGCGGGCGGACAGTCCGGATGCGGGTTCGGCCCGAGGTCAATTCCATGCGCGCCGTCGTCAGGGTGGCCGTCAGTGGCGTGCCGGACAGCGTGCCCACGACGCCATCCGTGCGGGCAATCAGGAATAGCGGGTTCCCGCCCGAAAAGAGCGGATCGTCAAGCGATACCGGGACGGCGTCGAGGTTGCTGTACCGCGCGTCGATCGCGTCTAGTGAGATATTGGCGGTGAAGCCCGAAAAGATCAGCCGAACGTTCGTCTCGATCGTCGCCCAGCGCTTCAGCACCCAGTTGTAAAGCCATAGCTGGCCGGGCGTGCCGGGCATCGACCACATGACAAGGTGCCGGGCGGGGTCAACCGCGGCGTAGATGCCCGCGATGATGTCCTGGCGGCTGTAGGCGCGGAAAAACGTGGCATTGACCAGCTCTTCCCCAATCGGCGAGACGTCATTGCCATCGCACAGCATAAAGCCACGTTCGGACAGGAAGAACACGAGGCGCCCGGCCTGCGCGACGCTGCCTTTGGCCATGCAGCCGACGTTCGAAGCAATCTCGTCAAAGCGGAAGATGAGGTCGCCACCCTCGTAGCTCATGCGCTTCACCGCATTGCGCTGAAGGACGATGCCGTATTCACCGCCGGCAAGCCCCATGACCTCGCCGCCATCCAGCATGTCCTGACTATCGGATTGCTGTTGATCGGGGTTAGTGGGGTCCGTCGCAGGCCAGAACGCCGAATTGTTGATGCCGGACCAGGTGACGGTCAGGATATGGTTGGGATCGCCCGCCAGAACGACGAAGTCACGCACCGTGGCCACCATGTCAGCGGGGGGAGGACTGCCAGCAAGGAAAGCCGAGGTGCCCGCGACAAGATCATAGCTGATCGGAGCCCCACCATAGACGCTGATGACGTTGTCCCCGAACTGCGCGAACCGCCAGCGGTTTGCCGTCAGCGCCACCTGCAACGGTGCCCACGCGCCACCCGAGAAGCGGTTCAGGCTGTTGCGGTCACCGCCAAGGAACGACGCCTCGCCCTTTGACGAGACGAAAGCGCTACCGCCAGTGATACCAGGAAGGGCGGGCGTGATGGCGTTGAACGACCCGACCGGGAGATACCCCGTGGATGCCGGGTACACGTTCTTCGCGACAATGAGCTGGTCAGCTGGCGGCAGATCCGGTGCATAGGCGCCGAACGTGACCCGCTTCAGCATCGCACACCGTAAATAGACCGGACGCCGCTACGTGCGACGATCGGACCGCCATAGCGTGCCCGCTGGCCTGCATCCTGGAGCGTGCCGACCGCGGCATCGAACAGCGTTGACCATCCGCCCGCGGCATCGGTGTCCACGATGTACGTGTTCGCGTGGAAGAGTGTCCCGAACAGGTAAATGTCGGCATGGTTGTCGAGTAGCCAGTTCGTCGGCTGGTTGACCGTCAGGGCGGGGATGCGCTGCCAGTAGGACAGTGCGATCTGCCCGTCATTGACAGGCGCCACCTGCACTTGGCGACCCGTGATTGCGTAAGCAGACGGCACGCCGGTGACGTAGGCGTTGTCATGCCCGTAATAGCGCGTGGCGAGGTCGACCGGTGAAGACGCGGCGAGCGGCTGCCCCGCGACAGTCAGGTTGCGGACCTGAATGCAATCGGCCGGAAGCGTGAACGACCCCGCGACGGCCATCATCGGCGCGAAGGCTTCCATTTCAGGCGTCCGCAGCACGCGGTTCAAATGGCCTTCTGTATTGGCGATAAAGGTGGGGATCAGCGTGTCCAACTCGGAGCCGCGATCCAGCCACAGCTTGGCTTTGTCGACCAATGACGAATAATCGCTGATGTCGCTATAGGAGCCGAGGTCTAGGGCGACTGCCATTACGCCACCTTGTATATCGCGAGGGGGACAGCCACGACTGCGCCGATGCCGAGCGCCGGTACCAGCAGCCCGACGCTCACGGTGTTGGCCGCAGAGGCAGTCAGATCACGATCAACCTGATACGGCACACCAGCCGCGAGCGCGGTCGTCAGGCCCTGCGTGTAGCCGTTGTCGGTGTAGTCGATGAAGCCGCCGCCATATTCGCTGAACGTGCGTTGTTGGGCTGCAATGGCAGCATCAATATCGGCCTGCGACGCCGCAGGTGCCGACACGAAGCCCGTCACGGCACACGGCTCAGCGTGGCGAAAAGCCCGGTGGGGTTCGCGGCCGTCACGTTGACGCGAACAACGGAATTCGACCCGAGCGTTACGCTGGTCCCGCCAGTTGCATCGTTTGCCGTCTTAGGACTACCGAGGTTTTGGTAGGTGGTGCCATCCGGCCCAAGCGCTTGAAGCTGCACCGACGCGCCATTCCAGTTATTGGCCATGGCGCTGAATACGTAGGTTCCGCCGTAGACGGTCGTAGCATTCTGCGTGCCCGTCGCGCCGACATTGGAGGCAACGGTGACGTTTTCGCGGACGCTGCCGTCAGCGAATTGCTGTTGGTTGTAGGCCATCGTCCGCCCTTATTCGAAAGGTGGAGGGGGCAGCATCGCCACCCCCTCAGTCGTTACAGAGCCGGTTCGTTCGCCGCCTTAATGGCCGCGATCAGGTCCTTCTTGCTCATGCCCGAGCCATCGACGTTCTTGGTCAGCGCAAGAGCGCGCAGAGCCTCGATCGGCTGGTTTTCGAGCGGTACGTCCGGTGATACCTTCTCGGTCGAGGCCTGGATCGCATGCGCGTCCTTGGGCTTCACTTCCGTCCAGTTGTCGTTCGGCTCGGCATCCGTCACGAACACGTCACCGGCCTTGTGGTAGGCGCCGGCAGTCTGCACGTCTTCCGGCGACGTGTACGCCTTGGGGTTCTTGCCCATGTCATCCGCTCCTTACAGGACCTGGTTGGTCTGATTGCCGGCCGTGATGCCCGCGGTGATGCGCCCCAGCGTCGGGGCCGTGCCGGTCACCGTGTAGAACAGGCGGTGATAGCGGCGATCGGCGCCAACCGGGATTTCATCGGGCAGGATGTGCGCCGCGCCCGACTGGAGCTGCGCGAGCGTGTAGGGCCCACCGGTCAGGACGGTCGTGGCGTTCTGCGTGAACGCGGCGTCGTCGGCGACCTGATAGCCCACGGTGAGGCTGGTCAGGTTGTTGAACGACTCCACGACGCGGATGGCCAGCGGCGCTTCCTCGCCCTTGCCCATGTCGCGACGCAGCGGCGAGGCGGCACCATAGACGGTGCCGGTCGCGCCGGTGTCCCAGACGTTGGTGGAGGCGGTAGTAGCCGTCACCGGCTGGCGGTCGGAGAAAAGCTCCGTGCGATCGAAGATCATGGTTCCTGTCTCCCGTTACGCAGCAGCAACGACGCGGGCTTCCGCGCTGATGAGGCTGTCGGTTTCGCGGATCGGCATGGTGCGATAGGTCAGCACCTCCTTGCCGGCGAGTTCGTCGGGCGTCAGACGGATCTTGTTGTCCGACGCGCCGCTGTTGGTCTGGAGCGAATCCAGATATTCGAGGATCATGCGGTTCGCGTAGATCACCGTCTTGCCGCCGCTGACCATCCCGCCGTTGCCGATCTTCATGTTCCGGCGGCTCTGAAGCCTGTAATATGCCTGGCGCATGAACTTCATCAGATCGACGGAGCCGGCCTGAAGCGCCGCGGTCGAAATGTTGGCGACGCGGGCATTGAAGCGCCAGTCACCGACACGGCAGCCGAGGTGCTGACGGAACAGCTCTTCCTTGGCGAAGTACGGGTTGTTCTGGTCATCCAGCACGCGCTGGCGGCCCATATCCTGGCGGCTGACACCCGCGGTGGTGCCCTCCGGATAAATCAGCGAGGTCTGGTTTTCACCCCAAGTGATGAACCAGATGCTATTGTTGTCGTTGCCCGTGCCCCCCGCATCAACGATCTGGTTGCCAGCGCCCTGACCGCCGATCGCATTGTAGCGAGCAGAAACGCCTTTGAAGCGTTCCGGGGTCGTCGCCGTGTCCGAATAGAAGAAGTTCGTCGTCGCTTCCTGCGACATCGCTTCCAGAAACGGCTGCGCCTCCGACATGCGGACCGCGGCGGGGTTCTTGCTGATCTCCAGCAGGCGCTCATCGACGGTCGAAAGACCTTCGAAGAAGCCCGTGGTGTCCTCGACCTGCGTGGTGGTCGACTTGCCCTGCGGGATGCCCTGATAGAGGCGACCCCACGTCACCGACGGTAGGCCGGTGCGGATGGTGGAAAGATGCTTGGTGCCCTGGTTCGCCTCGATCATCACCGCATCTTCCATGAGCGGGTTGATGATGTTCAGCGCTTCGATGACAGGCACGATGTTACGATTGCCATCGGACCGGCGGTAAACGTCCGCCAGCCCGAGGAAGCTGTTGCCGATGGTAGCCAATCTGGCCTCCTATGATGGGTGGTGCGCTGGTCGCGCGTCAGTTTCGAACGTCGTTCGGGTAGAGCTGCGCGGCGACGCTGACCGGTGCGGCCTGGGCGTTCGGCGCTTGCCCCCGAGCATTGGGAGGGGTCTGCTTCGCTGCACGGACGCCCTGCATCCGACCCTTCATCAGACCGTCGTACTTTTCGGCCTTAGCTTTCCAGTCCGCGGCCTTGCGAAGCGCGAGAATGTCGTTGGCACCCGCCTGGGCCATGAGTTCGGGCGTATAGCCCAGCTCCGCACCAATGGCGGTGAGCCGGGACTGTTCGCCGGCAGCCTTCGCCTCATCGAACCACTCAGGGTACGCCTGCCGAAGCTGCTGTGCTTCGGCCTGCGCCCATTGCTGCTGCTGGGCGTCGAGCTGCTGTCCTGCCTCCGCGCCGATGCCGCTGATCTGCTGCATCAGTTGCTGATGCTGGGCTAGATCATGCTCATACTGCGCGTTGTCGCGAGCAAACTGCTGCATGTCGTCGTAGTGGCCGGGGTTCGGCCGCTGCGGCGCATAATGCGAGGCGAAGGCTTGCAACTGCTGTGCAAACCGGGCCTGCGCTTCGGCCCCTGCGCGTGCTGCGGTGGCTTCCGCCTCCCGCTGGGCATTTGCGGCCTTCGTCTGACCCGCCTGAAGCTCTCCCTCACGACGTGAGAGGATGCCGCTCAACATACGCTGGGCTTCCGGGGGAAACTGCGCAAATTGGGCCTTCTCTTCGGCGTTCAAACTGACGGGGGCGTCAATGGCCGGCTCAGCCGGTTCTAGCCCTTCATCAGCACCACCCTCTGGCATATCGCCTTCGGGAATCTCGTTGTTCGTCGGATCAGGGGTCGCGCCATCGGTAGTCGTGGCGGCGTTCTCGACCTGATCGGGCGAACGCGCGTCAACGGCTCCCGATGCGTCTGCATCGAGTGGGCTCATTTTCGCTATGTCCTGAAATGCAAAAAACCGCCCCGGTATGGGACGGCTTGTGGTTCGCGCGTTACGCGATGTTCAACGGCTGCCAGAAATGGTTAGCGACGTCAATATACCTTCGGCAAGCGGCGCCTGATTTTGTGGGCCAGCGATTCCCGCTTGTCGTCTTCCTCGATCTGCAACCGATCTGCCTCGCTTACGTAGCGCTGCGCTTCGATCAGGCGGCGGTATGCGTCGGGAAGGACGTAGTCAGTACCTTGCATAGCGACGCGCTTCAGGTTCTAGGCGAGCGATATCGCCAGCGCGCGTCAGCTCAGCCTGCGCAGCCTTACCGTCCATCATGATCGAATGGATCTGGTTCTCGACCTCGCGAGTCACCCGCAGCGCGATCGACAGGTTCTGCACGGCGGTAAGGGCGCGGCCTTCCATGGGCTTCACGGCCTCGTCCGTCAGCTTTGCCATGTAGTCGGCGCGCAGGGTCGCGAGGGCAGGGGCGACGAAGCGATCCCATGCCAGCTTGGCCGCTTCGGCCTCCGCGATGCGGGTCAGGGCTTCGCTCATTGATCCAACTCCCCACCAGGGCGGTAGGCAGGCAGGCCGCCGCCATCGTCGTTCGCCACTGCCTTCGACCGGGCCATCGTCTGCTCGAACGCAAAGCGCCGTTCCGCCAAGTCCATGTCGAAGTTCTGCCTGCGCACTGCCAATGCAGCCTCCGCATCGGCGCGCTCGCGCTTCAGCTGCAATTCGGCATCGGTCGCCTCGCGCTTGATCTGCGCATCAGCATCCACACCCGCAAGGCGAACCTGCCGATCGGTATCCGCATGGTAGAACTTCAGCTGCTGCTCGCCTGCGATCTTTGCGGCCTCATTCTGAGCTTTCCCCTGCGCCTCGATTGTCGCGGCGTCCGGCTGTCCCTCCGGCTCGGGCGGCAAGGTGCTGGGGTCTTTGATGAAGTCCGTGGCGACGCCGAGCGACGTATCGTCCACGAAGGCCCGAATGCTGTTGAACGCCTCGCGCTCGCCCACCAGCCGCGATCCCGACGCAGCAAGCTGGGCCTGCATGCCTGCCAGCTGCATGCGATAGGCGATGCGCTGATCCTTGCTGCCAGTGCCGAGGCCGACGTTGATCTGCATGTCCGGATCCTCCGGCCACTTCGACGGATCGACCATGCGGTACTGCCCGTCGATCTTCATGCGGAACGGAGCGAGGTGGCGCCGCATCAGTCGGTAGCGCTTTCCGAACATCGGCAGCATCAGCTGCTCGACCAAGTTGCGCGTGACGTACAGCTCGATCTGATCCGCGTTCTGCTGGAGCATCGCCATGCCGGACGCAGTCTTGTTGAGCGTGTCCGGGTTCATGCCCTGCGATTGCGCTGTTACGCCAGTGCGGGCGTCGCGCTCGCCGCGGATCGCGTCCATGGCGGCGAAGGACGTGGGTGACGTGTCGTTCTGCGCGAAGGGCGTGGGAGCGACGGCCCCCTTGTAGCGGATGATTGCGCCGGCCCGGACGGTCAGCAGATCATCAATCGTATCGTCCGTCGTTCCTTCCTGCGGCAGCAACGTCCGCGGCGCATTCGACAGGTAGATGCTATCCAGCCCCTGCCGCAGCAGCACAGAGCGGATGCGCTGGATGTCCATGGTCTTATCCGCCATGGACTGGCCGGTGAAGCGGTGCGCCATCGGGATCGGCGTCCACCCGCTATAGGGCTGCTCGTCCGCTTCCTTCACACTCAGAACGTGGTAGCCGATCCGCATGACGTCGAGACGTTCGGCGATCCCGTCACCGTTGAGGTCGTACAGGGGAAACTCGTGGTGCAGCCATAGCTGCTTCTGCACGCCAACCCGCTGACCGACGCTGTGGCTCGTCTGGCCGCGCTCGGCATCGCGAGCCGACTGCACGACGCTATTGTCTTCGGCCGATGCCCACAGCGGCTCTACGTCCTCGCGTTCGAACCCGATGGCGATTAGGTCCGACACGCTGACAGGCCGCTTGTCGCCAACGTAGACGGCTTCATCCAACTCTACCGCATCCGCCGCGATCAGGAACCATTCGTTGGGGACGTTCAGATCGCGGATGACCGGCGGCTGTTCGACCAGCACCGTGACACGGTGCGTGGCCTCCACCGGGTTTATTTCAGCCTCAGCCGCGTCGACCGGTTCGAAGTCAACGACCGAATACCCCTCCAGCGTCAGCGTATCGCCGTCCACCTCTATTGCGCCACCTGGGGCCTCTACAACGGTGGGCACCGGCCGCTGTGGGTAAGCGTAGGTCTTGGTGATACCCGTCTTTTCGAGCATGCCAGCCTTCGCCGCATCGTGGATGATGCGATAGCCCGGCTGCTTGCGCATAAACTGGTAGTGGACTGCGGCAGTGGCTTCGGCGCCATAGTCGATCTGTCGCGTCGCCTCCGGGTCTTCCTCGGTCGGCGCCGGTACGTCCTCCGGCTCCGTGTCGAACTCCACCGCCTTGCCACCCGCCAACACAGTTCCAAGGATGCCGACGAGCATGATGTCCGTCACCTCGGCAACATCACGCGTTACAGCCTGCGATCGGCCCTCTTCCTCGTCGCCGTAAGGCTCGCCCTGATAGGCGCGGATCGCCACAGCGCGGGCAGACTCCAGCGTTGTGTCGCGGGCGCGTTCTGCCTCCCCCCGCAAGAAGTTGCGGAAGTCGTCGGGGACAACGGGTAGCATGGCGTCTCCTATGCCGGCGCTAGGTTGCGGCTGCGGTATTCGATCTTGCGAGATGGCTTGGCGCGCTCCATCACAGCGGCGCTTTCGAAGCTCTTGTATCCGTGGCTGAACTCGTCATGCAGCGCGTAGCTCTTGAAGACGCCTTGCTTGTCGTCCCAAGCCTTCCGGTAGTTATCCATGCAGGCGATCAAACGGGCGCATCTCACCTCGTCGAACCAGACCGACGACAGGAAAGCCCGACTAGCATCGATTCCAGCCTGTTCAGTCTCAATCCGCTTCAGCACGTCGATCGGCCTGATGCCGGCACGCTCGGCATGCACCCGGCGCGGCTCTGCAACATCAGTCAGCGAGCGTTGATCGGCGTCGTGCGGCATGTAGTGCCGGCTGTAGTTGTATCCCTTGCGGTTTAGGACGGCAGCGTAATGGCCGAAACCCTCGCCGCTGTTCTCGTAATAGTCGATTGCGCGGCGCTCTAGACCATGGTCCTGCCAGAACGTAATCGTCATGCTGTCGTTGAGACCAAGATCCCAGGTCGTATAGACCGGGGCATCCATGATCGGGATGCGGCAAATGCGCCCTTCCTTGCGAACCCGGCGCATCTCACTGGCGAAGTAAGCCCCCTCAATGCTGGCTTCGAAAGCCTCTTTAGGCGTCGAGGGATATTCCCTCTTCATCTCGCCGCCCTGCTGCTCGGCCTTCTTGACGTACCAAGCCTTCTGCTCTGGCCGCAGGTGAATGCCGTCTTCGGCTTCAAGTTTGTCGAAATACTCCTGAAATTCGCTCGTAATCGTGACAGGCTCGTACAGAACGTATTCCGCTGCGGTCCACCATGGCGCGAAGTGGAACTTGAAATCGAGCGCCGTCAGCGGCGTGCCGGCGTCCTGCTTTTTCTGCGCCTCTTGCGTGAGCTGGTAGAAGTGGCCGGCCTGCCCCTCGGCCGTGCTTTCAACAACAATACGCTGACCCGCCTGAACGGTGTTGAAGGCGCCGGACTTCACCTCCTTGGCCTTCTCAGGATATTTGGCGCACAGCTTGCCATATTCCGACACGTGCAAGCGCTGAAGCGTCCCTGAGCGAAGCGACGTGCCGACGCGGATGCTCGACCCATTGCTGAACTTCATGCTGTCTGCGGCATCCTGCTGGGCGCTGACGATATCTCGAAATTCCTGCGGCAGCTTGTCATAAGCAAACTTGATTTTATCGGCAAAAAATGCCTTTGCGTCATTTAGGTTATGCGCAATAACCCCAGCGCCGGTGTTTGGAATAAACAGGCAGTCGTCAAGCATGTCGAGCTGAATGACAGTAGTGAACCCCTTTTGCCTTGCCTTCAGAACGATGTCCATGCCGTGACGATTATCAATAAATTCGGCTTGGTCCCCATTCATACAAAAGGGGACGGTGTTACCTTCCTTGTCTTTGATGCGGTAAAATCCATCCGCAAGCCTTGCTCGCTTATCAGGCCAGCGGCGCGCGGCGAGGGTTAGGAAGTCAGACCCAGCCACGCTTTCAACTCATCTGAGAGGTCGCCATTAATGGTGCCGTCGATTTCCTTCGGGATCACACTGGCGATGGCGCGAACATATTCATTCGGCTTTTCTGCTCGCATGATGCGGATGGCATCGATCCCGCCCTCTGCAAAATCATCAAGCAGCGCTTGGCAGAAGTCTTCCGCAAGCTTGGTGCGCGCTCCCTTCGGCCTCCCGTTTGGGTTGCCCGACTGCCCAGGCTGCCAAGGTGGGCGAAGGTTTGGATTGCGCGGTGTTTCCGCCGGTGTATCAGCACCAGCCATGCTTTGCTCCTGAAACGAAAAAGGCCCACACAATGGCGGGCCGGTTGGAAGCGCTATGAGCGCACTGTGACGCAGTGCCAGAAATGCGGGCGAAGTTCAAGCCAGCACCTCCAGCCCTTCCTTAGCCAGCCGCAGGAAAGCCAAGTCGGCTTCCCGTGGCGCCTCACCGCGCCGGTGGGCATAGACAATCCGATCCAACCACGCGGGGCCACAATCCGGGTTCGGATCGATCACCAGCATATCGAACGCGCGGCGGTGATCGCGGGACAGTGCGCGGACCATGGCGAGGCCGTCGTTCAACGCCGCCTCCATGATCTTCTCGCGCTCGGGGTCCATCGGCGTCGACGGCGCACGCGGCTGGAAGCGTGCCAGACTGTCCGGGGTTGGGAAGCCCAGCACCCGCCAATACTGCCCTGCGATTTTGCGGCCGGCGATCATCAGCGACTTGGCGTGTTCACCCGTGCCCAGCAGGCCGGCGGAATAGGCCCGCCCAAGCGCGTCGCAGGTGTCCGTGTCATTGGCGACCAGCTGATAGGCCTGTCGGCGCCGTAGCACCCCTTCGCAGGGCTCCACGCGGATAGGAGCCCGGTCACGCTTGCGCCCCGATGCCGAGCGGTTGCCGAGCGGCTGGCCGACACGAAGTTTGTTCTTACGGGTCACAGTGACTCTCCCCTCTCGTTGGTGTGGGTGGGGCGGGCGGACCAGAGCAGCGTCACGTGCCAGTCCCACCATCCTAGCGTCAGCGCGTAGACCGATGCCGCCGCGCCGTGTTTCGCGGTCCAGATGATCGCCGGCAGCACCGCCTTTTCCGGGTCGTTGACCGCCCTTCCTGCGATCATCCTCACTTCCCCGCCTCCGCAAGAGCGCGGCCGGCGATAGCGCTGCTACCGTGAGCATCATCCCACTTGCGCTTGAGGGCGGCATTGCGCTCGTCAGCTTCCATCTTTCGGCCGGCTTTGATCCCAGCCTCGACCAGATCACGCGGCAGGGCGCCTTCCATGTCGTAGGCGATGCGCTCGGCTTCGTTGCGGTCCCCATCCACCGGATCAAGCTCAGCCATGAACGCGCGTGCATTCTCGACTATCAGCCGATCAACCTCGCTTCCCTCGGTAGGGGTACAGTTCGCAACTACTCGAACGAAAGCCACCATCCGCGCGGTCAGTTCGGGGGAGGGTGTGTCAAGCGCGGCAGCGAGGCCGGCCGGGTCGAGGTCAGCCGTGATCTGCCACAAGCCGCTCTGCCCGAATCCCGCATCTACGTAGAAATTGCCGGCACCAATGCTGCACTGGCGCTCGATCTCGCACCGGAGCGCATCCACCTTCGTCTGTTGGGTCGTCATGCTGCGTCTCCATGATGTGCGTGGCTGGTCATAGGGGGCGCCTCCATGACTGCATGCGCGCATCCCGGCCGAAGAACGGATTGGTGATCTGGTAAAAGTCGATGCCGGTTTCGCCCCTGTCCTCAGCGAAAGCCCAGACCCGCTCAGGCCGTTGATCCAGCCGGCGGACGCGGACGTAAGCGTTCTTCCTCATGCGCCTTCCCCCTCTCCCGCGGGCTTCGTATCGGTGGGGGTGGCGGCGGCGATGGCAGCGCGCGCTGCCGCCTCCTCACCAGAAAGCGACCGATACGCTTGCACTGCCGGCCAATCGCAAAAGAAGTCGTCATGCTCCTCATCGTCAAAGACGTGATGCTCGCAGTTCCACGGGCGCATCAACAGTTCTCCGCGGTACAGGATGAGGCAGTCGACGTATTCGTAGCTTTCGACGCCCGGTTTGGCGGGCATGTCGGCTAGGCTGCGCGGGACGATCCACTCGCACCCCGTATGCTTCTCTCCCATCACTTCCTCCCGGTGTTAGGCGGCGTCACGGCCTGGGGAATGTGATCCCATGTCTTGGGGGCAAGATGGTCATGCGGGCGGGCATGCCAGAGATTGCCGCGCGCTAGCTCCATCGCCCGTCTCGAAAGCTTCTTCTGACCGTCCATCTTCACTTCCTCCCGATATGCAAATGGATGAACCCGACTGGGCTTGGGCGCGTCCTGACGGACCGGGCTGCCGCGGCTGCGCCGTCGAGCCGCTGCGCGTCTCGCCCCTGCCGGGCGTGCATCCCTCGCGCGTCACGGCTTGGCTGGCTGCCAGTCGATGATGTCGAAGTCGTAACCAGGCGGGTATGCCGGGTCGTCCAGCGTCCAGCGGTATGACGATGGCTTGATGCCGCGTGCGACAGTGCCGTTGCGAAACCGAACGTCGCACAGCTCGACGCGCGGTGGCTTGCCGGTGTTGCGAGGCACGTCATGCCGCCTTCCGCTTCAAAATGTGCGCCACGAGGTCCCCGGCGCCGGCCTCAGACTGACGGGATGCGCTCGCGGCTAGGCGACGAGGCATCCACTCGACTGGATTGCTGATCCGCCGGGCCTGGCAGTCGAGCAGAGCTTCAAGAACACGGGCGTCGGTGTGATCCTTGCGCCAGCGGCCCACGATGGAGCGGGCAGCGCGATCGGTCTGTCCCGAAGCGGTCAAGAGCGTGACGCCAAGTTCCCAGATGG
This sequence comes from Sphingomonas sp. NIC1, assembly GCF_001638925.1. Taxonomy (NCBI): domain Bacteria; kingdom Pseudomonadati; phylum Pseudomonadota; class Alphaproteobacteria; order Sphingomonadales; family Sphingomonadaceae; genus Sphingomonas; species Sphingomonas sp. NIC1. The sequence continues at coordinate 20,522 of NZ_CP015521.1, read as the reverse complement.
CTTTCACGGTGTCGACGGGCGGAACGCCTGCTTCGTTAGAAGCAGAATCTTGTTTCCCTTGTTCTTGTGTGGTCCTTTGCTGGTCCTTTGCTGGTCCCGATGCCTCCTGATTTTGCTGGTATTTGTCGTAATTACAGATGCTTAGGATGGTCCCAGACTGGTCCCGATGCACACGGATCATGCTGTGCGCCTCAAGCCGCTCTAGGAACCGACGCACCCGCTTCTTGTCCCACTGGAAAGCCGTCGAAAGGCCTCGATCAGACACATGCAGCTGACCGCGTTCGAGGCTGACGACTTGGCCCTGTCCGCCGGTCCGACGCATGGGCTTCCATGCGGTGTGCTCCAGCATCCACAACCATGCGTCCTCATCGGCCATGGAATCCCGGCGAGGCTCAAAAGCCTCACAGTCGCGCCAGCCGCGGTGGAGGGCCAGCCAGCCGCTCATCCCCGCACCGCCTGAAAGCGCGTGAAAAACTGTCCCTTGCCGCTGCCTGTGCGCCCGTTACGGCGCTTGGCGCAGATGAACTCGATCTGGTTTTCAACGGCTGCCAGAGCCATTTCCCAATCGGCCCGCTCGGCTGTGCCTTCCTCGGGTTGGTTCTGGCGCAGGTAGTATTCCTCACGGACGAGGAAGAGGACCGCATCGGCGTCCTGTTCGATCTGGCCACTGTCGCGAAGGTCGCTGAGCTGCGGACGGCGATCGGCGCGCTTTTCCACCTCACGAGACAGCTGGGCGAGGGCGACGATGCCAACGCCGACGTCCTTCGCGATGGCCTTGAGGCCCCGACTGATCTCGCTGACGGCCTCATACGCGCTGCGGCCCTTGGTGTCGGGCGAAAGCAGCTGGAGGTAATCCACCACCACCAATTCAAGCTCATGGCCCTGAGCGGCCATTCTGCGGGCGTGGCGGCGCACCATCATGCCGAGCCGGCCAATCGTCAGCTTGCCGGTGTCGATCACGCGCAGCGGCATGTCTTCCAGCATACCCATGGCAGCCCCGACAGCGCGGATTGTGGCCTGCGTCGGCTCATCGGCAAGGATGTCGTCCAGCGGCACGCCGCCCCGGCCGTCAAAGCAAAGGTCGCCAGCCATGCGGCCTGCCAACTCTTCGCCGCTCATTTCGAGGCTAACGAACAGCACGCCGTGCCCGCCCTGCGCCGCGCCAAGGGCATAGGACAGGGCTGCGGCAGTCTTGCCCATGCCGGGGCGCCCAGCCATGATGACAAGCTGCTTTTTGCGGATCGGGCCAAGCAGGCTGTCGATCGACGGGATCGTACCGGACTTTACACCCTTCTTCGGCTGTCCGAAGCTGTCCATGAGCTTGCCGACGCACGCCGCGCCAGTCAGCTCAACAGCGCTCTGTGCGTCGTAGGTGGCTTCGACAATCGCACTGTCGGCAGCGTCAATGATCTGTTCAACGGTCGCCTCGCCGTCCTTCGCCATGTCGGCGCTGGCGGTGAGGCCGCCCACCAGACGACGACGCTTCGCCAGTCGCGCGATAAGGCGAGCTGTTTCGAGCGTCGGCGTCGCGGCGCTTTCGGAAACGATCAGACCGGCAAGGAAGCGGTCCCCTCCGATGGTGGAGTACCCGCTATGACCGTTGAGCAGCGGACGCAGCGTCACCGGATTGGCAGCTCTGCCTTGGCTATGCTCGGAAACGATCAGGCCGTAGGTGTGGGCGAGGAATGGGTCGGCAAAGTCCTCAGGCACGAGGATGTCGGCAACCGCGTCAATGCGCCGGTTGTCATAGACCAAGCCGCCGATCAGGGCGTATTCCGCCTCGATCGCGCTCACCGCTCCACCTGCTCGGCGATGCGCGCCATAATGGGCTTGATGATCTCGCCAATGGGACGGGCGTCATCGGCGAAACCGATGACAAACTTGCCATGCTGGCAGCGCTCGCCGAACTGGATGCGCGGCTCGGCAAGGTCGCGATCGTTGATGCCATAGGCGTCGGCAATACCGTCTTGGTACGCCTTAGCTGCCGCGCTGGCATTGTCCTTGTCGGGGAGAGGGCCGCGCGGCTTCGGGTACACGGTAATGACCAGCTGGCGGAAGGCCTCAGGACGGGTGCGATCAGCAAGCGCAGCGGCTCGTGCCCACTGCCGATGCTTCCTCGTCTCACGGCTTTTTGTCAGGAAATGCGGACGGCCGTTCGGCCAGAGCGCCTTGTGCGGGTAGGGTAGCTCGATCATGCCGACACCCCGTGCTTTGCCTGCCAGCGGGCCATCGCCACCGGCATCACCTGATTGGCGCGGATCTGCGCGGCGAGCAGACGTTCGCTCCCCATGCGAGCTTCCCAGCGCTCATCAAATTCCAGTGTTTGCATCGGAGGAAGCAGATGCGTGCGGCGCGTGTTGCGGCGACCGTAGACCATCTCCTTGCTCATGCCCGGCTCTCCCGACCGCGCTTGGCGGCAGCCTGACGGGCCGGGCGAGCGGCCTTCCGCTCTGCCAGCGCTGCATTGATGCCGTAAGGATCAGCCTTCATGGGTTCCGGAATGCGGAACAGGCCAAGGGTGCGGCGGATAGGGCTCATGCTGCACCCCGCAGCATGTCAGCCTCGTGGACGATCGCCTGAACCGCCGGCAGATGCGGGCGCAACAGGGTTGCGATGGCCAACGTCTCGTTGTGATCGCGCACGCCGTCAGACAGCGCTTCGACCAGCTCCCCCATGGCACCGATGACGCCGGCCGCGGTAGCCAGATCATTCGCGGCCTTGCTGTGCAGCGGACATAGCCGGAAGCCGTAGCCTGCCAGTAACTCGTCTAGCGCGGTCGGGTCGACAGACAGGCTGTTCAGGGCGGTATGCAGTTCCGGCGTCGTGCGCTGCGCCAAAGCATTGCCGATGGTGTTTTCAGACACGTCAAGCGCATCGGCCAGCACACCCTTACCGTGCGTGGCGATGATGCGTGCCCAGCCTGCCGACAGTAGGGCCGCAACGCGACCTTTCGGCAGAACAGGTTTTTGTCCCAAGATGTTTGCGCGGGTGGCCATTATTCGACACTCCCATGAGATTGAACGTCACCCCGGACCCGCTCCCCCTCGCCGTGCTGGCGGTCGTCGGTCGTGGGCGGGATGGCGGCTGCGAGAAGCAGGCCGGTGGGGAAGCTGACGGCGACCCAAGCGGCGATGGTGACGGCGATCATGCTGCCTGCTCCCCGAACAAGGAGCCTTGGCGAAAAGCAGCACCCACTCCTGACGAGTGCAGAAGTTGCGCAGATTTACGTCAATGCCAGTGCCACGATCCCAAATGATGATCTGCCGCAAAGGCAAACCATATTCACCGGACAGCGGCGTACGAAGCAGACCATGCTCAACGCGTGGACGATGGTTGTAGAAAACCGCGTGACGAGCAGTATCGTAAAGCATCCAGAGGATGCGTCGTTGCCACGCGTCATATTCGTCCTGTGGCAGCGCGTCCTTAAAGGCACCATAGCCATCGCGAAACCGACCCCCCTTGTTGTTTGCACCCGGCGCGTACATGCCGCGTCCATTGCCGCCCGGCACCAAGCCCATATTGTAGGGTGGGCTGGTGAAGGCGATGTCAGCGCAATCTTGCAGGCTGGGAAGAATTGCTTCGCAATCCCCCAGATACAGGGTCGCCTTGCCGATGACCTCACGGCGCTGCCATGGGCCGCTCACGACGCCCGAACCCCCTCGGTGGAGGCGCGCGGCATTGCGTCAGGAGTAACCCCGACTGCCAGCGCGTCGAACGCCACGGCGGGCTTCTCGATCTTGGCCACGAGGCGCAGATGAGACAGGCGCGATTGCGGGATGCCGTTCTTCCTCCAGCTATGGACTGTGGAGATCGGCAGGCCGGCCAGCTTCGCAGTGGCGCTAGTGCCGCCGAAGGCGTCGATGAGTTTCGATGCGGGCGTTTCCATGTGCAGAACATGCGATGATCGCAAGTATTTTGCAAGCGAGAAATCGCGATGATCGCATTTGCGTACATCGCAAGCTGTCGCATGACGCGCTGATGGATCGTCAGGAAATCAAAGCGCGGCTGAAGGCCAAGGGCATGCGGCAAGTGGCTCTGGCGAATGCCCTAGGCATCGACCCGGACAAAGTGTCGAAGTCGCTCGACAGCAAAGGCACGCGCGAGTTTACGCCTGAGGAAATGGCCATCGTTCGGCAGGTGCTGCGTCAGGAAGGCGATGTGCCCGAGCCTTCGGATTATCACCCGATCCCCATCATCGGGCAGGTGCAGGCCGGGCAGTGGACTGAGGCGATGCAGCGGCCGATCGGCATTATGCCGTCGCCCGAGCCGTTCATGTCGCGCAAGGTTTTCGGTCTACAGGTTGTTGGCGATTCCATGGACAAGTATGCCGAGGAAGGTGCAACCGTCCTTGTCGATCCCGAGGATAAGGCGCTGTTTCCAGGGCGTTTCTACGTCGTCATCAATGAGGACGGCGAGACGACGTACAAGCGGTATCAGGAGACACCGGCTCGGCTGGAGCCATGCTCCCACAACCCGGCGCACAAAGACATTGTGCTAGGCGGCGACCAGGCATTCACCATCGTCGGGCGCGTGATCTGGCGCGCAGCTCGCATGTGATGTGCCGAGGGGGCCTGTACGCCTCCTCGAACTCGACCCAAGCGCTACGGCGCTCTATGCCGCCGGGCACCGTGATATAGAATTGCCCGTACTCGTCGCGGGAGCCAAGGCTGTCGGCCTCTAGGTCTTCCTGCACCTCGCGCAGTCGGTCTCGCCATGGGCCGGTCGGCTTTCCGAAGCACGTGGCGCGATACCATCGCTGCATCATCATGTCCGGCACGACTCGCTCCTCCCTGTTACAGGTTGGAACAAAACAAGACCCCTATCAAGGGGCGTGCAGAAAGTTGCGACTGTCGCATCTTTTTCCCTTGCGCTTTTGTTGCGATGGTCGCATGTTGCTTTCAACGCCGCAACGACGCGGCTTGGAGCGACGACATGGCACAGGCCAGTTTTGAGGAATACCTCGACAAGGTTGCAGCAGATAACGATCTGACCAGCATCGCGCTCGGCCGCATGCCGGTTGGCGACCGCATCCTCCGTACCGCGACCGTTCACTATGCAGGCCACGCCCGAGACGGCATCGGTTGCTCGTCGGGAAGCAGCGACACCAGCGTCCGCGAGGCGCTTGCACGGGCCATCGAGAAAGCTGCCGAGAACCGCACGCCGATCGCATACTTGCCGTGCGCCGTGCCCGCGCTGGAGCAGGCAGCATGATCTCGTTCGAGACAGCTCGCGACTTGGCCTACGCGTATCGCGAGGTCGAGACTGCCGATAAGCTGCTGGCAGAGCTGGCAGAGGCCAAGACGCGCTACAAGGCGCCTGACATTCGCGACGCGTTCGGTCGTCAGCAGGACGGCCTACAGCTGGGCGTGCCAAGCGGCGACAGCAGCCGGCGCATGTACAATGTGGCCTGGGAGCTGGCCGTTCCAATCGTTGAGGCCCATCGCGCCGCATCGAACGCCAAGATCGCCGCGCTGTGCCAGAAGGCGATGGCCGAAATGCACACTCCGCAGGTGTCCGCATGACCCCCCGCACCCCCATGACCGGGGAAGAGGTGGCGGACGTGCTGGAGCGTGCGGCGGATTTGATCGAGCCAGAAGGCGCGTGGATACAAGGCGCATACGGTCAGGACGACGATGGAGAGCCAACCGTATCCATCTATGCGCTGTCATCCTCGTCTGAATGCCACTGCGTTCTAGGCGCGCTCGCTCACGTTGTGGGTGAAGACAGGATGTACGAGTTTGCGGATGCGCTCGTTCCGGTGATTGGCGTTCGGGATTACCTCGGTGTTGCGCCTTGGAATGATGCTTCCGAGCGCACCCAAGCCGAAGTCGTCGCCGCCCTCCGCTCAGCCGCCACAGCCGCCCGTCAGCAGGGGGAGGGGAAGTGAGCCAGCGTGGACGCCTGACAACGACCTTCGTGTGGGAGGATCGCAACGGCGATGACGTCGAGGCTCGCCTCCGTGTCATCTACAGCGCAACCAAGGGCTATCCCGACACATGGGAAGAGCCCGGATCACCGGACGAGATTGAGATCATCTCAATCGCGCCGGTCGGTAGCGAGGTGGAGATCCCGCTAGCACTCTACACCGACGACCGCTTGCTGGGCGAGTGCCACACCGACTGGATCGAGATGCAGGAAGAGGCGCGCGAATGGCGTGCTCAATCCCGCCGCGACGACCTCCTGATGGAGCAATCCCATGAAGCATGACGCGATAAGGGCGGCTGACGCTGCCAAGCTGTCGATCCCCGACATCGTACAGACGATCCTTGGCCTTGCCGCCGAGCTGCCCACCGCCCGCCGCGTGGAAATCATGCGCGCGCTGAATGCCGACCTCACGTGGTCCTACGGCGCCGATCGGATCGACCAGGGCCTGGACCTGATCGAGGACGACCTGCGCTGCGAAGAGCAGCAGGCGCACAGCCTGTGGTCGATGCCCGAGCTGCGGACCGTCGGTGTGATGCCGGTGTCTCTCAATTCCGACGCGTGGAGGGCATGATGTTCATCCTGAAATCCAAGCACGACGCCGCGATTGCCGCCAAGGATGCGGAGATTGCGCGCCTGATGAAGCGCGTGCACACGTTCAGCGACCTATGGAACGAGGTAGGAACCGAGCTGGCAAAGTCGCGGCTTCTCGCCGCTGGCCGAGCCAACGAAATTCGCCGCCTCGAAGCCAAACTCGCCCGCTACACCGCACCCCGCGAGCGTGGGGAAGGTGGCCGGTTCCTGCCGCTGAAGCGGGTGTCGTGATGCAGCCGCGCATCTACACGAGCGAGGGCGATCAAGCCTATCGCCATGCCGGGACCGCATGGCAGCGCGAGCGTGCGCGGGGGCGGTTGCAGCCGATGGTGGACGAGCATGGGCAGCCGTGGACTGCGCTGCGGCTGGCGTGTGAGGCGCTCCTGTGCGCCTGCGCCCTGTTCCTGCCGTTCGCGGTGTGGGCGGTGCTGTCGTGAACGCGCCCCTTATAACCGCACCGGGCGCGTACCCCGACATCAGCAACGAGGACTATCACGGCCGCGAAATCTGCCCATCGCCGTCGATCAGCTCGACCGGACTAAAGAAACTGGTGGGCGGCGCCTTCCAGGCCAAGGGCTGCACCCCGCGGCACTATTGGGAGGGCTCGCCGCTCAACCCGAACCGCAAGCCGCAGGAGCAGACCGACGCGCTGCGGCTGGGTTCGGCTTTCCATGACGCGTTGCTTCTGCCCGAGCGATGGCAGGACCGGAATTGCTATCACGTTACGCCGGAAGGGTTCAGCCGCGCGAAGAGCAAGGCGATGGCCGGCGAGATTGCCGATGCGGATGCAGCGGAAGCGGCCGGCTGTACGATCGTCAGCGCCGAAGAGCGCGACCAGATCGACGCCATGGTCAAAGCCATGCGCGATCACCCGACGTGCGATGCGCTGCTATCGGACGGGCGACCCGAGGTGACGCTGGCATGGCAGGACGCGGAAACTGGCGTGTGGCTGCGCTGCCGACCGGACTGGTTGCGCGACAACCTGTCGTGCGGGATCAACGTCAAGACAGCGGCCGATGCGTCGCAGGCGGGCTTTCAGGCCGACGTGACCAAGTACCGCTATTTCATGTCGGCCGCGTTGGAATTAGACGGCATCGAAGCAGTGCTGGGCAGGCGCCCACCGCTCTACGTTCACCCGGTGATTGAGAAGCCCGGCAAGGGCTGGCAGCCGGGCGATTACCTTCCCGTCGCGCTTTGGACGCTCAGCGACGAGGATCTGGAATACGGGCGTGCGCTCAATCGCCGCGCAATCCGCACCTTTGCCGACTGCCTCAGCGCCGATCGCTGGCCCGGCTACGCTGACGAACCCGCCGTGTGCGGCGTCAGCGGCTGGGCGCGCCGTGAAATCGATCAACTCATTGAGAAGGAAGCAGCATGATCGACATGCAAGATGCGCGCGATAAGCTCGCTGATGCGCTCTGGTGGATGCGAGGATTTGCCGCAGCAGCCGAAGGGCGCGACACTGAGCGTGATCTCGCCGCAAAGCTATCAGATGTCCATTCGTATCTCGGGGACGTTCAGAACGGGCGGCTCCGCAGACTAGGCGAAGAGACGGCCATTGTCCTGACATTTGCTGAGTTTGAGAGATTGGTTGACGCTGCTCGCGTCCCAGAGCCCCGCGAAATCGCCAGCGCCAAGCAGACCATCGAAGCCGCTTTGGCGGAATACCGACGCGAAGATGAGCAGGCTCGCCGCAGTCGCAACGATCAAATCCCTTTTTAAGGATACCAGAACATGGCCACCGCAATCACCGCCGCAGAACAGCCCGCCCCCCGCAAGATCGTCGTCGCATCGGGTCAGAAGCTCGCCGCCTTCGTGCCGACGACGCTGGAGGAGGCGTGGAAGCTCTCAGGCGCGCTCGCCGCATCGGGCATGACGCCCAAGGCCTACGGGCAGGATCAGAACAAGATCATGGTCGGCATCATGGCCGGCGCCGAGGTCGGCCTGACCCCATTCGCCGCGCTTCAGTCAATCGCCGTCATCGGCAACAATCCCTCGCTGTGGGGCGATGGCGCGCTGGCACTGGTTCAGGCGTCCGGCTTCTTGGAGGACATGGAGGAAACCGACGACGGAAACACCGCGACGTGCCGTCTCAACCGCGTCGGCCGTTCTACGCCGATCGTGCGCAGCTTCAGCATGGAGGACGCAAAGAAGGCGGGCCTCGCCGGCAAGAGCGGCCCGTGGTCGCAGTACCCAGCCCGCATGCGCCAGATGCGTGCCCGTGCCTTCGCATTGCGCGACGGCTTCAGCGACGTGCTGAAGGGCCTCCATATTGCGGAAGAGGCACGCGACTACCAGCCGATGAGCGGCATGCCTACGGTGCAGGCACAGCCCCTCTCTGCCGCCGCCCTGCTGGGCCACGCCGAACCTCAGGCAAACGATGGCACGCTGTCGGATGACAACCCGACTGCCGCAGAAGGCCCGGCCGACGAGGACCGCGGCGAGCGCATCACGGACGATCTGCTGAACAGCCTGCGGGAAGACCGCTGATGCCCCGCCACATCTGCGACGCACGCACCACCCAAAACCCAACCGACTGCGCCTCCTGCTGCAAGATCATCGCGGCGGTAGAGGCCAAGTGGAGCCATCCCCATGCCCGCTAACCAAAGCACGCCAGAGGTCACGAGGGCGCTGAAGCCGTGTCCCAAATGCGATGACGTCGGAGAACTGCGCACGTCGAGCGACGGCGAAATCCAATGGGTTCGTTGCAAGCTCTGCGGGCACGAAAGCCCATTGGCCTACAGCGCCGCAGAAGCGATCGACGGTTGGGATGCCGGTCTGTCACGCTCCACCACCCCGGCACGCGGGGGAGATGAACTGCGGGCCACCGCGCAATTCCTTTCCGATCGGCTGGACGATCTGGAATGGATGGACGGGGATCTGGAAAGCACGTTGCGCGACTTCATGGGTCACGTCGATCCTGCACACGCTCGCCTGAAATCCGCCCTCGCGTCTACCGACATGGCCGGTGCGGGGGAGGTACTGGGTCATGAGTATGGTCCATCGCGCGTCGGGCATGGCGAAGCGCAGTGCATTCATTGCCTCGCCACCAACCGCGAAAACGCTGTCATCGCGCCGAATGCCTGTCCGCAACGAAAGGCCGCCCCACCGGTGGAGGGGCTGACGAGCGGGGAGGGGGTAAGCGCTGAAAACCAGATGGCCCTAACGATGCTTTCGCCTTGGCTTAGGCATCATGGCTGGCATGTGAGCGCAGACGCTGTTGACGCAGCACTTACGGCCCTCGCCGCCTCCCCCAAGGCCACCGCGACCGCGAGCGTGCGGGAGGACGAGGCGTACGAGCAGCTTCGCCACAAGCTGTGGATGATTGCATGCCACGCAACGGGCGGGGGCATCCCCGAAATCGAGGGCATAGACCGGTCGGTCAACGACATCTCCGTGCAGATCACGGCCAGCCGCAACCTCGTCTATCAAGCGGGCAAGGACGCCGGACGCAAGGAAGCCCTCGCCTCCCTCCAGGACAGCGGTACTGCCGCCACCATCGGGGGAGAGCGGGCGTGAGCGGGTGCAAGCATTGCCGGAACGGCTGGTTCCCTCATGCCGAGTTTGGGCAAGACGTGGAATGCGTTAACGGCGTCCTGATCGATATTGACGAGTTCAACGAGGGCCATTCGCCCGACGTGATCCGTCCTGTCGCCCCGTGCCATCCCATGTGGAAGGCGCAGCAGAGCGATCCTGACGGAGCAACGTGGGTCAACGACAGCATCGAACGGTTGGATGCGATGCGCCTGCCCGAATCCGCCACCATCGTGGGAGAGCGGGCGTGACGTTCATCCGCAACGAGTACGGCCTGTGGTGTCCGAATTGTCAGGAGCGCATCGATGAGATGTGGCCGGTAAGCTGCGACGCATGCGGCTATCCCTCGCCCGACTGCGACGACTTCGACGCCGATCGCGATGAGGACGACTATCCAGGCGGTCCCAATGATGAGCAGCGGCCAGACTTCGTCGCCACCATCGGCCAGCAGGACGGGGGGAAGTGATGGGCCTCGTCGTCATTCGCGTACAGGATGAGTATGGCCGTGGTCCGTATCGGCCCGGCATCCCGAAGCTCTGGTCCGATCCAAACGGTTTCGATTGCCCTCCATGGTGGATCGAGATTGGGATTGCGATGGAAGACGGCCATGCTTCCATGACCGGGCCATACCATTTCGGCTGCGCTTTCCGGTCACGGGAGCAGATGAATCGCTGGTTTAATCGGCGCGAACTGCGGGCGCTGGACCGGCTAGGCTACCGGCTTGCCGCCGTCAGCGCCGACCTGATCCTATTCGAGACGCCGCGCCAGATCGTGTTCGGCTCCTCATCGCCGCTTTCCCAACCACTGCGCACCTGCAAACTCACGTCACGCGCTGCCGAAAGGCTCGCCGCATGACCCCTCCATCCGGGACACGCCCAATGGACAATGAGAAGGGGGTGGGGCTGTGATGGCGCTGGTCTATCATGGCACGCCGTTGACCCCGCGTGAGGCCCTGACCGCTGCCGGGGCGCGTGCATTCTGCGTTAGCTATTTCCGGCCGGATAGCGTGGATGCTGTCGAGGGTCAGGCGCCGTTTGTGATGTACGACAACGGGGCCTTTTCATACTGGATGCAGGCCGTCCGCGCTGGCGCCGATCCTATGGATGCGGGTCGTCTTGACTGGTCGAGCTATTACGAGTGGTTGGCGGATCGGTTGTTCGTGCCCGGCCGCTGGGCAGTGATCCCGGACAAGCCGGCTGCGCCATCCCAGCTCAACGACGGCCTGCTGAATGAGTGGCCTTACGGTCGCTCGCGAGGTGCGCCAGTCTGGCACATGGATGGGCCGCTCGACCGCCTCGCCCGTCTATGCGATCGGTACGACCGCGTCTGTCTCGGATGGATTGGCGACCCGAAACGGGAGCCGGTGGGCTGCGATGCCTATTGCGCCCGCATGGATGAAGTCGCGGCCCTCATGGGCAACCGCTGGCATCCGCTGCACATGCTGCGGGGCGTGGCCGTGGGCGGCGACTATCCGTTCGTGAGCTGTGACAGCACCAGCCTGGCGCAGAACCACCACCGCTATCGGCTTCGGCTGTTTGCCGGCACTCCTGACGAGTGGTCTGGGGTGCGCGCCTACGCCGAGCATCTCGAAAGGCTCGCCGCATGACGCCCATGACCCCCGACGTGCCCGCGATCTGCGCTTCCCTCACGAAGGCGCAGCGGGAGGCGATGGCCAGCGATGGTTCCGTCATTCCAAGCATGGGGCCATCCGGCTTCGATACGGTCGTGCTGGGCTTCCAGTATGGACGCAGCGCCGAAGCGCTACACCGGCGGGGATTGATCCAATTCAATTGGGCGCCGTGCCTGATGACTGAACTTGGCCTCGCCGTCCGCGCCTACCTGAAGGAGCAGCAGCCATGATGCCGCAGTATGACGCGCCACGGGTGCCGGATGCCATGAAGCCGCGCGACGTGCCCCGCGATCATCCCGAATGGGAGCGACGGTTGCTGGAACAGCTGGATAAGGTGAAGGGGCATGGCTGAGGCACAATACCCGAGCGCAGTCGCGATCAAGCGGGCCATCAAAGCAGTGCGGGATGCCGGCGTGAAGGTTGGCAGCGTCAAGATCGGCCCAGACGGATCGATCCTCACCCTCCCGGCGGAGACGGCAAACGTCGCGCTCAGCCCCTACGACGCATGGAAGGCGCAACAGGTCAACTGATGGTTGCCGGGCTTCACATCGTCCGCAAGCTGCGACGCGGCCAGCCCGCCGTCTGGTATGTGTATGCTTGGCGTGGCGGTCCCTGCATCCTGCGTGCCGAGGGCCAGCGGCCAAAGATCACGGCTGCGCTGACTGATGCCGCGGCGGAAAAACGGCGTGAGCTACCCGCCGTCACTGTCGAGACGATCGACAGCCTGATCGAGCAGTTTCGCCGTAGCGCCGAATGGGGCCGTGTGTCGAAGGCAACGAAGGTCAATTACGGGACATGGCTTGATCGGATCTCGATGCGGTTCGGCAAGACGCCTCTGGGCGTGTTCACCGATCGGCGGGTTCGGCAAGACGTGCTGGAATGGCGCGACCAGTGGGCGCACCAGCCGCGCAGCGCAGATGCGGCGATCACCTGCTTTACCCGTCTGCTATCGTGGGCGCACGATCGCGGCAAGCTGCCCCCTAGCGTGCTGACCGGGATCGACCGGCTGTACGAAGCGGATCGATCGGATGTGATCTGGCAGGCGCCGGACTTTGCGGCGTTCATGCCTCACGCTTCCGTCGAGATGCAGGAGGCAGTCGAACTAGCCAGCCTGACCGGGTTGCGACGGGGCGATCTTATCCGCCTGCCGTGGTCGGCCGTTGGCGAGCATGCGATCCTGTGGAAGACCGGCAAGAGCAAGGGCAAGGCGACAGCCCGCGTCCCGATGATGGAAGAGACGAAGGCGCTGCTTCAACGCATCCGTGACCGGCATGCTGCGGCAATGGGGGCCAAACGCCCCGACCGTCGCAAGCCGTTGCCCGATACGATTCTATCGAACAGCCACTGGCAGCCGTGGACGCCCTCAGGGTTCGGCAGCCGGTTCAACGACGCGAAGACGGCGAGCAAGGTCGAGCGCAACTTCCACGACCTGAGGGGCACGTTCGCGACCCGCTGCATGCTGGCCGGCCTGAACGACCAGGAGATTGCCGATATTCTCGGATGGAAGACGGTGGAGGTGGCGGCGATCCGCGTGAAATACGTCGATCAAACCCGCGTCGTGATTGAGCTTGGCAAGCGAATCGCGGCTGCTAAGATATGACGATGAAGACAATCAAATTGAGCGGTTTGTCGGATAAGTCAGTATTGGTCGATGAAGACCAGTACGAAGCTCTCTCTTGCTACCGCTGGTACGGCCTGAACGTGAAAGGGTCTTTGACCACCTACGCTCGGACAACCATCGGCCGACGCCACGTCTATATGCATCGCCTCATTATGGGGATGCCGAAGATGGGCGTTGTCGATCATATTGATGGGAACGGGCTCAACAACCAGCGCGAAAACCTGCGGTTGGTGACGCAAAAAGTGAACTGCCAGCAGGCGCGCGCGAGGCAGGCGTATGATGCATGGAAAGCCGGCGAATCACAGGAAAGTGGAAACCGGCTGTAAACCGACTGCGGCGGGCGACCGCTAAGTGCTTGATTTAATGGTCGGGGAGACAGGATTCGAACCTGCGACATCCTGCTCCCAAAGCAGGCGCGCTACCGGACTGCGCCACTCCCCGACGTGGAATGCGCCTAGGCGGTGGAGGCCGTGGACGCAAGCATTTGGTGGGCCCGGCAGGACTCGAACCCGCAACCTAGCCGTTATGAGCGGCCAGCTCTAACCATTGAGCTACAGGCCCCACCATGATGCTGGCCGTGCGCTAGCCCAGCTTGGCAGGAAGCGAAAGATGGGAACCGCGCGATCCCAACAGAAACGGCAATAGAAAAGGGGCGCTTCCCGTATGGGAAACGCCCCTTTCGATCGTGCAACAGCAGATCGGCGCGTCGAGCGAATGCCCGACGCAGCGCGATTACATGTTGTCCGCCTTGGCTTCAGCGGCGTCACGGACGTTGTCCGCAGCGGCGTTGATGTTGTCGGCCTTGTTCTCGAGAACCGCTTCGGCAGTCGCGTTCGAGGTGTTGTCGGCCATGGCGTCCAGGTTGTCGGCCTGCATTTCCATGTTGTCCGCCAGCATGTCCGCGTTGTTCTCAACGGCGGCGGCTTCAGGCGACTTCGAGCAGGCAGCGACGGACATCAGGCCGGCGGCAGCGAGAACGAAAGCGATCTTCTTCATTCGAATGCTCCCAAGCAAAGCAAAAATCGCGGCCGGCCCGATCGCCGTCGCGAGGCAGCCCAAATACCGCACGACTCCCCGCGGTCAATCATGAAATTCATCGAAATGAAAGCAAATGGGCCTTCTCCGCGGGTTAGGACGGGCCGCAACGGCGGTTCAACGACGTGGCGTGACAGCCCCGATCTCCTCCGGCGCGTTGGCGACGACGCCCAGCATTGTCGTCCAGGCGGCGACGTTCTGACGCAGCTGCACGGGGTCGACCCGCTCGAGCGTATCGTCGGGCGTGTGGTGCGTATCGAAATAGCGCGTGCCGTCCTGGTTGAGATCGACCGCCGCGACGCCCAGCGCCAGCGTCGGGCCGACATCGGTGCCGTCGCCGCCCACACCAGAGCCACGCGCGATGCCGAGCGGCGCGAGCGCGCTTTGCAGGCGATCGGCCACCGGCTTTGCACTGTCGGGCAGGTTGACCTCGAACCGCCAGACGCGGTCGGCGCCGAAATCGCTCTCGCTGGCGATGGCATGGCGTTCCTGGCCGTGGACCCGGGCATAGTCCTTGCCGCCATAGCCGCCCGGCTCTTCGGCACCGAACCAGACGACGCGGATCGTGCGGCGCGGCCGCGGACCGTCGAGCAGGCGCTTGGCTGCGGCGGTGGTGATCGCGACACCGCTGGCATCGTCGATGGCGCCAGTGCCGAGATCCCAGCTGTCGAGGTGCCCGCCGACCAACACGACGCCGGCCTTGGGATCGCTGCCCGGTACTTCGGCGATGACGTTGCCCGAGGTGCCGGTGCCCGCGAAGCGCGGGGTGAGCGTCAGCTTCAGCGTGATCGGCTTGCCGCGGGCGGCGATCCGCTCGATCTGGTCGCCATCGGAAACGGACAGCGCCGCAGCGGGGATGGGGGCGGTGCCGGCCGGGAAGTTGGTGCCGCCGGTGTGCGGGTTGCGATGGGGATCGGTGCCGATCGATTTGATCACGATCGCCGCGGCGCCCATTTTCGCCGCCAAGGCCGGCCCGACGAAGCGCGCCGGACC
Organism: Sphingomonas sp. NIC1; assembly: GCF_001638925.1. Classification (NCBI taxonomy): domain Bacteria; kingdom Pseudomonadati; phylum Pseudomonadota; class Alphaproteobacteria; order Sphingomonadales; family Sphingomonadaceae; genus Sphingomonas; species Sphingomonas sp. NIC1. Next base: position 5,193 of record NZ_CP015521.1, on the reverse strand, counting down.
ATAGGCGCCATAGCTCGACCCGTCCTGCGTCGGGTCCATCGCATTGCCGACATAGACGATCTTGCCGCGGACGCTCTCGGGCGCGGCATTGGCGAGCTCGCCATAGCTCTTGAACACGACGAGCGGCGCGGTGAGGCCGCTCGTCGGCGTCGCGCCCGAATTGCCGAGCGCCACCAGCTTCAGCTGCTGCGGGAAGGGGGCAAGGACCTCCGCCGTTTCGACTCCGCGCAGCCACACGGGCATCTGATATTCTTCGACATGCACGTTCTTGAAGCCGAGCGACTTGAGCTTCGCGACCGCCCAAATTCGCGCCCGCGCCTCCGCATCGGTTGCCGCCAAGCGCTGTCCGACCTCGGTCGTCAGCCCCTCGACGATGTCATAGGCCAGCGTGTCGGTCAGCGCCGCATCGCGCAGCGCGGCGACCTTGGGATCGACGGGGGCCGGGACGGGCGGGGCGGTCCGCTGCGCGAACGCGAGGCCGGGTAGGGCGGTGGTCGCGGCGAGGGAGAGCAGGGCGAGGGCGACGCGCGTCATATTCGGTAACTCCCCTTGTCGTTTTTATCGTCTGGCCCACGCGTGCCTGAAGCGACGCCGGCACACAAGCGGGTCAGCATAGACGCAGCGCGACACGACCCTGGCGGCTGGCATTTGCACGCGCGCCGGCCAATCGCTACATGGCGGAGCAAATCTCCCAACCCTTTCCAGCCTTCAGGAGCCGTCGGCACATGGCCGTCCAGTATACCTACGTCATGAAGGGTCTGACCAAGACCTTCCCGGGCGCCAACAAGCCCGTGCTTAACAACATCCACCTGCAGTTCATTCCGGGCGCGAAGATCGCGATCATCGGCCCGAACGGCGCCGGCAAGTCGACCCTGATGAAGGTCATGGCCGGCATGGACACCGACTTCACGGGTGAGGCCTGGGCGGCCGAGGGCGTGCGCGTCGGCTATCTGGCGCAGGAGCCGCAGCTCGATCCGACCAAGGACGTCATGGGCAACGTCAAGGACGGCGTGCGTCCGGTCGCGGACCTGGTCGATCGTTTCAATGCCATCTCGGCCGAAATGGGCGATCCGAAGGACGACACCGACTTCGACGCGCTGATGGAAGAGATGGGCGAGCTGCAGGGCAAGATCGACGCGGTCGACGGCTGGACGCTCGACAACCAGCTCGAAGTCGCCATGGAGGCGCTGCGCTGCCCGCCGGGCGATGCCGACGTCACCAAGCTGTCGGGCGGTGAAAAGCGCCGCGTCGCGCTGTGCAAGCTCCTGCTCGAAAAGCCCGACATTCTGCTGCTCGACGAACCGACCAACCACCTCGATGCCGAAAGCGTGTCGTGGTTGGAAAACTACCTCAAGGAATATACCGGCAACGTCATCCTGGTGACGCACGACCGTTACTTCCTCGACAATGTCGTCAACTGGGTGCTCGAGCTCGATCGCGGCCGTTACTACACCTACGAATCGAACTATTCGGGCTATCTGGAAAAGAAGGCCAAGCGCCTTGAGCAGGAAGAGCGCGAGGAGGCCGGCAAGCAGAAGGCGATCGCCGACGAGCTCGCCTGGATGCGCCAGACGCCCAAGGCCCGCCAGACCAAGTCGAAGGCGCGTATCCGCGCGTTCGAGGAGCTGATGGAAAAGCAGGAGAATCGCGTCGCCGGCAAGGCGCAGATCCTCATCCAGCTGCCCGAGCGTCTGGGCGGCAAGGTGATCGAGGCCAAGGGCCTGACCAAGTCGTACGGCGACAAGCTGCTGTTCGAGAACCTCGACTTCACGCTGCCGCCGGGCGGCATCGTCGGCGTGATCGGCCCGAACGGCGCGGGCAAGTCGACGCTGTTCAAGCTGATCACCGGCCAGGAACAGCCCGATGCGGGCGAGATCAGCGTCGGATCGACGGTGAAGCTCGGCTATGTCGACCAGAGCCGCGACGACCTCGATCCCAACAAGAACGTCTGGCAGGAAATCTCCGACGAGCTGGAGGTCTTCCGTTTCGGCAAGCAGGAGCTGGGCACGCGCGCCTATGTCGGCGCGTTCAACTTCCGCGGGCCGGACCAGCAGAAGAAGGTCGGCCAGCTGTCGGGCGGTGAGCGCAACCGCGTCCACATGGCCAAGATGCTGAAGGAGGGCGGCAACGTCCTGCTGCTCGACGAACCGACCAACGACCTCGACGTCGAGACGCTGCGCGCGCTGGAAGAGGCGTTGGAGACGTTTGCCGGCTGCGCCGTGGTCATCAGCCACGATCGCTTCTTCCTCGACCGCCTCTGCACGCACATCCTTGCGTTCGAGGGCGATAGCCATGTCGAATGGTTCGAGGGCAATTACGAATCGTACGAAGAGGACAAGCGCCGCCGCATGGGCGACGCCGCCGATCGTCCGACGCGCCTCGCCTATAAGAAGCTGACACGCTGATGCCGAGCCGCCAGTCGCCGGGGGATACCCTTGGCGGCTGGCTGTTGGCGAACGGTCTCGAAGCACCGGACGGGCCGGGCGGCATCGCCGACGTGGCGCGGGTTCGCGCGCTGCTGGTGGCGGCGGCGCGTGAGGGCCGGGCGATGACCTACAGCGAAATCCTGGGCGCGCTGAGCCACCGCTTCACCCGGCCGAAGATGCGTGCCCTGTGTGCCACGCTCGACCGGATCGATGCGGATGGAGCGTTGGTCGGTGAACCGGGATTGGCGGTGCTGGTCGTCCGACAATCGGACGGTCTGCCCGGGCAGGGCTGGTGGATCGGCACGGCGGCGGACGCCGGCTATACGGGCGAGTGGATATTCACACGTTCCTCATACCATGGCGAGACGCGCAGCGCCAATAATCACCGCACCCGCTTGACGAAAACTCCGTCGGGGCGGCGTTCCGACTGGAAGTTGGGCACCGCCTGGATCAGGTCGGACAGGCGCTGATAGCCGTAATTGCGGGTGTCGAAGCTGGACCGGTTACCGGCGAGCTGCCCCATGGCGGACAGGCTGACATAGCCCTTTTCGTCCCGCTTTACCGATTGATAGGCGTCGATCAGCAGCGCGATCAATTCGGGATCGATTGGCTTCTTCACGCGCGGCGTGCCGGCGATCGATGGGGGCAGCGAATCGCCGATCGGGACGTCGACGTTCGTCGGCTTGGGCGTCGTTGCGGTGGTGCCAGCGGTGGCTTCCGCCTTGGCATCGCTTACCAGCGCGCCAACGTCGATGAAGCGGGTACAGGCCTGTTTGAACGCCTCGGGCGTCTTGGCATTGCCGAAGCCGTAGACGGGAATGCCGTCCTGCCGGATGCGCATGGCGAGCGGCATGAAGTCGCTGTCCGACGACATGATGCCGAAGCCGCCGATCCGGCCGCGGAACAGCAGGTCCATGGCGTCGATCGTCATCTTCATATCGGTGGCGTTCTTGCCCTTGGTCAGGTCGAACTGCTGCTGCGGCTCGATGCCGTGCTTCACCGTCATGTCGCGCCAGCCCTTCAGCGCGGGCTTCGACCAATTGCCGTAGACACGGCGGATATTCACCGTGCCGAGCTCGGCGAGTACGGTCAGCACGGGGTCGATCGCGTGCCACGAGGCATTGTCGGCGTCGATCAGCAGGGCGATGTTACGGGTCGGCTCTTCCATGCGCGCGAGCCTTGCGGGGCGAGGCGGCGGGGTCAACCGCTATTGCGGGTAGCCTGCGGGAAACGACCTTCGCCCGATGGCGCGTAGCCCGTCGAAGGGTACGCGCTTCCACGGGCTGGGCCTAACCGTCGCCGGGGTGCGGGATGTTCGAGGCGTGTCGATCGCCGCCTAGCGGTTCGGCCCGCGATCGGCGGGCCGCGCCTGACCGTGGTCGATGTCGTCCTGCTTGGTCACGCGGTCATGGCCTTCGGGATCGTCGATCGCGCGCGTCAGGTCGTCCTGGCTGCCGACGTCTTGCGCCAGCGCGCCGCCCGCCGATCCGGCGTCGGCCCCGCCCGCCGGGATCATGCCCTCGATCAGGTCGCGATCGTCGGTGTCGCGTGCGGTGTCGGTCCGGGGATTGTCTGCCATGTCTGCTCTCCTGTGATGGTGTCAACGGGAGAGCAGCGGCCTGCGTTCCTCACTCTGTCGGGTAAGTGACGGCCATCACCTCATATTCCTTTTCGCCCGCGGGCAGTAGCACGCGACGCAAGTCGCCCACCATCGCCCCGCGTAGCGCCCGTGCGATGGGCGCGTTCCAGCCGACGCGACCGGCACCCGCCTCCGCCTCGTCGTCGCCGACCAGGGTCAATACACGCTGATTGTCGTCCTCGTCGGCGATCGTCACGGTCGCGCCGAACCACACACGGCTGAGATCTTCGGCGCGGGCCGGATCGATCACCTTGGCCGCCTTCATGCGTTTGGCCAGCCAGCCCAGCCGCCGGTCGATCTCGCGCAGCCGCTTGCGGCCATAGATATAGTCGCCGTTCTCCGAGCGATCGCCGTTGCCCGCCGCCCAGGCGATCGTCTCGACCAGCGCCGGCCGCTCGGTCGCGAACAGTCGGTCATACTCGCCGCGCAGGGCCGCATAGCCCGCGGGCGTGATGTAATTGGGGCGCTGTTCCATGCCGCTCAGCCCGGCCGTCCCTTGCCCAGATACCAGCTGAGGTTGGCAGGTCCCCTGGACTTGGCATGCGCCGGGCTCATAAGATCGTAGACGACGGCATTTTCCAGCACGCGCTGCACGTAATTGCGGGTTTCCTGATACGGGATCGCCTCGATCCAATCGACCATGTCGACCGCGCCAGAGCGGGGGTCGCCATTGGCGCGCAGCCATTTGTTCACGTTGCCGCCGCCCGCGTTATAAGCGGCGATGGCGAGCGGATAGCTGCCGTAATTGGCGAAGACGCGCTGGAAATAGCTCGATCCCAGCATGATCGACATATTGGGGTCGGTGGTCAGCGAGGCCTGATTGTAGGCGAGGCCGATCTTCCCCGATTGCTCGCGCGCGGTCGCCGGCATCAACTGCATCAGGCCGCGCGCACCGGCATGGCTCACCGCGGCGCGATCAAACTGGCTTTCCTGGCGGGAGATGGCGTGGATCAGCGTCCAATTGTCCTCATAGCCCGCAGGTACGCTCACCGTCGGGAATCCGGTTGCGGAGTAATCGCTCAAGCCGTTCTGCATCGCGCTCCGCCCGACCATCACGCCGAGATCCGGCCGCCCGATCTGGCGCGACAGGTCGGCGGCCAGCACGTGATCGGTGTCGGTCGTCGCATC